>CAVUOI010000027.1:0-231735 GCA_963742935.1 uncultured Alphaproteobacteria bacterium
GCCGGGAGGAAGCTGGCCGTAGTCGGTCAGCACCACCGTCGCCGCGCGATTCCATGCAACGACGTCCCATGTTGCGGTCTTGATCAGGGCGGGGCTGGCATCGAGCGCATCGAGCAGGCGCTGCAGGCGCGGCGTCACGCCTTCGGCGGCGGTGTAGCGGACCTCGGCGTGGACGCCCTAGCCCGAGCAGGAACAGATGTTCGCGCTCGATGTCGGTCAGCATCAGCGCGCGCGCGATCCGGTTCAGCACGTCAGGCGAAGGCGCGCCGCCCCGGCCCTGCTCCAGCCATGTGTACCAGGTGGGGCTGATATTGGCGCGCTGGGCGACCTCCTCCCGGCGCAGACCCGGCGTCCGCCGGCGGCCCGCCGCAAAACCGAGGGCGGCCGGATCGAGCCTGACGCGGCGATCCCTGAGATAGCTTCCGAGCAGATTACCGGTTTCGACGCTCACGCTGATCCTGTTGGTCATTATACCCTGATAAGGTCACTACTTTAACATGACAGATGCCTGATCAATATCCGTCTCCGAACACCACTGGAGATTTTTTCAAGTGCGCATCTTCGTTACCGGCGCGACCGGCTTTGTCGGCTCCGCCATCGTCCGCGAACTCGTTGCCTCGGGCCATCAGGTGCTCGGGCTCGCCCGCTCCGAAGCCGGAGCGAGCGCGCTCTCAACCATGGGCGCCGAAATCCACCGCGGCGCGCTCGACGATCTCGAAAGCCTGCGCGACGGCGCGCGCAAGGCGGACGCGGTCATCCATACAGCGTTCAACCACGACTTCTCGAAATTTCTGGAGAATTGCGCGGAAGACCGGCGCGCCATCGAGACGATGGGCGCGGTGCTGGAGGGATCCCAGCGGCCGATGCTGGTGACATCAGGCTTTGGATCGCTGGCGCCCGGCCGGATCGCAACCGAGGCCGATGGCCCCCCGACCGGTTTTCCCCGCGCCTCCGAGACTGCGGCTGCAGCCGTTGCGGCGCGGGGCGCGCGCGCATCCACCGTGCGTCTGGCGGCGTCGACTCATGGCGAGGGCGATCACGGTTTCGTCCCGCGCCTGATCGCTATCGCGCGCGAAAAAGGCGTAGCGGCTTATATCGGCGACGGGCAGAACCGCTGGCCCGGCGTGCATCGGCGCGATGCCGCCCGGCTCTACCGGCTGGCGCTCGAACGGGGCGTCGAGAGCGGCCCCTATCACGCGGTCGCCGACGAGGGCGTGCCGTTCAAAGAGATCGCGGAAGTGATCGGCCGCCGGCTCGGTGTTCCCATTGTCTCCGTGACGCAAAAGGAGGCGGACGGACATTTCGGATGGATCGCCCGGTTTGCCGCGATGGACATGCCGGCCTCGAGCGGGCGGACCCGGTCGGCGCTGAATTGGCAGCCGGAGCAGCCGGGGCTGATCGCCGATCTCGATCAGGACCACTATTTTGCATGAGCGTGTGCGCATGCGCGTGGCTTGAGTGCCGGACCGCGAGCGTGTATCGGCGCAAGCGAAGCACCGGCAACATCGCAGCGCCGAGCCGGTGAAGCCCTGCCCCGGTGATATCTTGAACTCACAACATCAGACGAAACCAGCGGCTTCCGGCTCGTTCGCGGCCATGAGGTCATCGCCCTACCGCGCCCAGTTCACGACCTACGTGCTGGCGATGATGGCCGACAATATCGAGCACGTGATCAGCTATTGGGTGGTGTTCCAGAAATTCCATTCACCCGCGCTGGCCGGCTTCGCGGTGCTGTCGCACTGGCTGCCGTTCCTGCTGTTCTCGGTCGCCGTCGGCTCGCTGGCCGACCGGTACGACCCGCGCCGCATCATCCAGTGCGGCATGCTGCTCTTCATCGTGGCCTCGGCGGGATGGGGCTTCTTCTTCATCACCGACACGCTTGAAATGTGGCACGCGATGCTGCTGCTGGTCATCCATGGCTGCGCCGGCGTGCTGTGGCAGACGCCGAACCAGTTGCTGCTGTACGACATCGTCGGTCCGGCCGATCTGCCGAGCGCGGTGCGGCTGAACGCGACGGCGCGCTATCTGGGCATCCTGGTCGGCCCGGCCGTGGGCGGCGTCATCATGCTGACGCTCGGTCCGTCCCACGGCATCATTTTCAACACACTGTTCTATCTGCCGATGCTGCTCTGGCTGTTCCGGGCGCCGACCCGCGGCAAGGACGCCGCACCCCGGCGCATCCCGGTCCGCGGCCTTGCCGACATCATGCAGACCATCCGCGACATCGGCACGCAGCGGGTCCTGACCTCGATGACGCTGCTCGCCGGACTGACCTCCTTCATGATCGGCAACGCCTACCACGCCCAGATGCCGGGTTTTGCAATCGATCTCGGACACGGCGATCCCGGCGTGTCCTACAGCGTGCTGCTGGCCGCCGACGCCGCCGGTGCGCTGCTTGCGGGCATCGCGCTGGAAGCGTGGGGACGGCTCCAGCCCAATCCCCGGACGGCCATCGTGCTTGCCATTCTATGGAGCATGTCCCTGCTCGCCTTCGCGTCCGTCGGGATTTATACGCTGGCGATCGCATTGCTGTTTGCCGCGGGGTTTTTCGAGCTGTCGTTCAACACGATGGCGCAAGCGCTGGTCCAGATCAACGCACCCGCCGACATCCGCGGCCGTGTCGTCGGCCTGTTCAACATGGCCGGCCTCGGCATGCGCGCCTTCAGCGGCATCACCGTAGGCCTCGCTGGCGCCGCGATCGGCATTCACTGGTCGCTCGGCCTGTCGGCCGCGGTACTGCTGGTGTTTCTGTTCGTGCTGTATCGCCACGCGGCCGGCAGCGGCAAATCGCCGGATCAGGTTTGAAGGATCAGCTTAGCAGACGCACATAAGAAAAGCCCCGCCTTTCGGCGGGGCCTTCTTTACTCATTCACCAATCCGGCTAGCGATTCTGACCGGGGGGTTGCTGTCCCTGACGGTCGGGGTTCTGGCCCTGACGGCCCGGGTCCTGCTGCTGCTGGCCGGGCTTCTGGCCGCCGCCCTGCTGCTGTTGACCGGGCTTCTGTCCCGGGTTCTGGTTCTGCTGACCCGGATTGTTCTGATTGGTCATTAAATATCTCCGTTGGTTAGACGTAGCCGAGACCAACAATGGGCTTGGGCATTCGTTGCAAGGGAACACTGGTTCCGCTGCGATCATTCCGCGGCAAGCCCATGTCTGGACTGTGAATCCGGAACCTCTGCCGCAAAACTAGCCCTGTACAAGCCAATTTAGCCGCAGCCGGCGCTGTTGCCGCCCCCGGTTCCCACCTGTTAGATACCGGCACGACGCGTCGCCCTGGGCTGCCGGAGCTCTCGCCGCGTCGCTAGCTCTAGCCACGGCAGCGCATGGATTATTTCGCCCAGCAACTGATCAATGGCCTCGTGCTCGGCTCAATCTATGGCCTGATCGCGATCGGCTACACGATGGTCTACGGCATCGTCGGCATGATCAACTTCGCCCATGGCGATATTTTCATGATCGGCGGCTTCATCGCCCTGATCACGTTCCTGATCCTGGTCTCCTTCGGCCTGACCGCCATCCCGCTGATCCTGCTGATCGTGCTTCTGGTATCGATGGCGATCACGGCGCTCTATGGCTGGACGGTGGAACGCATCGCCTACCGGCCGCTGCGGCACTCGTTCCGGCTGGCGCCGATGCTCTCGGCGATCGGCATGTCATTCGTGCTGACCAATTATTCGCAGGTAGCGCAGGGCGCGCGCGTCAAACCAGTGCCGCCGATCATCACCGGCGGCTATACCCTGCATGAGGGAGTCGGGCCAGATGGAGCTCCCGGCTTTGTCGTCCAATTGTCCAACGTCCAGATCGTCGTCGTCATCACCACCATTGTGCTGCTCGCGCTGTTCACCTGGCTGGTCTCGAGAACCCGGCTCGGCCGCGACATGCGCGCCTGCGAGCAGGACCAGACCATGGCGGCGCTGCTCGGCGTCGACGTCGACCGCACCATCTCCATGACCTTCGTGATCGGAGCGGCGCTCGCTGCGGTGGCCGGCATGATGTATCTGCTCTATTACGGCCTCGTCGATTTCTTCATGGGTTTCGTCGCCGGCATCAAGGCGTTCACGGCGGCCGTGCTCGGCGGCATCGGCTCGCTGCCTGGCGCCATGCTGGGGGGACTTTTGATCGGACTGATCGAGACGCTGTGGTCGGCCTATTTCTCGGTCGAGTACAAGGACGTCGCTGCGTTCTCGATCCTGATCGTGGTCCTGGTATTCCTTCCGACCGGCCTGCTCGGCCGGCCTGAAGTCGAAAAAGTCTGACGGGCCGCCAGCCGTGAGCGCCCCCCTCCCCGCCCAAACCTCGCGCGCTCCGGGCGCAGCCTTCATCTTCAAGAAAGCGCTGATCAGCGCGCTGGTCGCGCTGGTGCTGTTTTCGCTGATGATCGGCGTGCGCACCGAAGCCGGATCGGACGGACAACTGACCTACTGGACGCGGTTCGGCGACCTTGCCGCGATGGTCGCGGCCGTGTTCGGCGGCAGCATCGTCGTCGAGCTGGTGCGGCAATGGTGGGGACCGGTCGGCACCATCCGGGTCGTCCCCGCATCTGTACAAAGCACGCTCTCGTTCGCCGGACGCATGGTCGCGCCGGCGCTGCTGGTGTTCACGTTTCTGGTCCCGGTCCTATTCTACGACGAGCGCTACATTCTCGACCTCGGCATCCTCGTGCTCACTTACGTGATGCTCGGATGGGGGCTGAATGTCGTGGTCGGCCTCGCCGGCCTGCTCGACCTCGGCTATGTCGCGTTCTACGCGGTCGGCGCCTATTCCTACGCGCTGCTGGCGACCAATTTCGGATTGTCGTTCTGGGTCTGCCTGCCGCTCGCCGGCATCCTGGCCGCGTTCTGGGGCGTGCTGCTTGGCTTTCCCGTGCTGCGGCTGCGCGGCGATTATCTCGCCATCGTCACGTTGGCCTTCGGCGAAATCATCCGCCTCGTCATCATCAACTGGCAGAGCCTGACCGGCGGGCCGAACGGCGTCACCGGCATTCCGCGCCCGACGCTGTTCGGCATTCCCCTCACCAACGACGATAACGGGCTCGCCGCCATGCTCGGCATCGAGTACTCGCCGACGCACCGCATCGTGTTCCTGTTCTATCTAATCCTCGCGCTGGCGCTGCTCACCAACTGGGTCACGATCCGCCTGCGACGGCTGCCGATCGGCCGCGCCTGGGAAGCGCTGCGCGAGGACGAAGTCGCCTGCCGCGCGCTCGGCATCAACACCACCACCACCAAGCTGACGGCCTTTGCGACCGGCGCCATGTTCGGCGGCTTTGCCGGCGCGTTCTTCGCGACCCGACAAGGCTTCATCAGCCCGGAATCCTTCACCTTCCATGAATCGGCGCTGGTACTGGCGATCGTCGTGCTCGGCGGCATGGGCTCGCAACTCGGCGTGGCGCTTGCAGCACTCACCATGATCGGCGGCTTCGAGCTGTTTCGTGGACTTGAGCAATTCCGCATGCTGGTGTTTGGCATGGCAATGGTGCTGTTGATGATCTGGCGGCCGCGCGGCCTGATCGGTCATCGCGCGCCGACCGTGTTCCTGAAGCACAGTCAGGCGATCTCGTCCGACCTCGTCAAGGAAGGACACGGATGAACGGCGATCCCATCCTGTCGGTCGAGCGGCTTGCGATGCGCTTCGGCGGCATCGTCGCCGTCAACGACCTCTCCTTCGATGCCGAGCGGCGCAAGATCACCGCGCTGATCGGGCCGAACGGCGCCGGCAAGACCACCGTGTTCAACTGCATCACCGGCTTCTACAAGCCCTCGTCCGGCGCGATGCGGCTGACCCATGATAACGGCCCCACCATCCAGCTCGAACGGCTGAACGATTTCCGGATTTCCAAGCTGGCCAAGGTCGCGCGCACGTTCCAGAACATCCGGCTGTTTCCCGGCATGACGGCGCTTGAGAACCTGATGGTGGCGCAGCACAACGCGCTGATGCGCGCCTCCGGGCTGACGTTTCTCGGCCTGATCGGCGCACCGTCCTGGCGCAAGGCCGAGCAGGCTGCGATCGACCTGGCGCGGACCTGGCTCGATCGCATCGGGCTATTGGACCGCGCCGACGATGCCGCCGGCAATCTGCCCTATGGCGACCAGCGGCGTCTGGAGATCGCGCGCGCGATGTGCACGCAGCCGTCGCTGCTCTGTCTTGACGAACCCGCGGCCGGCCTCAACGCGCGCGAAAGCGCCGCACTGAGCGAACTGCTGCTCTCGATCCGTGGCGATCACGGCACCTCGATTTTCCTGATCGAACACGACATGAGCGTGGTGATGGAGATTTCCGACCATGTCGTGGTCATGGACCACGGCGTGAAGATCGCCGAAGGCACGCCGAAACATATCCGCGACGATCCCAAGGTGATTGCCGCCTATCTCGGCACCGACGAGGAAGAAGCCATCGCCGTGATGGAGAGCGGCACGTGAGCGCGTCATCCGCAACACCCCTGCTCGCGATCCGCGGCTTGCGCGCGGCCTACGGCAAGATCGAGGCGCTGAAGGGCGTCGACATCGACATCAAGTCCGGCGAGATCGTTGCCCTGATCGGCGCCAACGGCGCCGGCAAGTCGACCCTGATGATGACGATCTTCGGCCGGCCCCGCGCCCGCTCGGGCCAGATCGAATACGACGGCCAGGACATCACCGACGTGCCGACGCATGAGATCGCGCGGCTGCGCATCGCCCAGTCGCCCGAGGGCCGTCGCATCTTCCCGCGCATGAGCGTGGCGGAAAACCTGCAGATGGGCGCCGACGCGACCGACAGCAGCGAGTCCGATCGGGCGAGTGGCCTGGAGCGCGTCTTCACGCTGTTTCCGCGGCTGAAGGAACGCATGACCCAGCGCGGCGGCACGCTGTCCGGCGGCGAGCAGCAGATGCTGGCGATCGGTCGCGCTTTGATGAGCCGGCCGCGCCTGTTGATGCTGGACGAGCCGTCGCTGGGGCTGGCGCCGCTGATCGCGCGGCAGATTTTTGACGCGATCCGGACGCTGAACCGGCAGGACGGTCTGACCGTCCTGATCGTCGAACAGAACGCCAACCACGCGTTGAAACTGGCCCATCGCGGCTATGTCATGGTCAACGGCCTGATCACCCTGTCCGGAACCGGCAGCGAATTGCTGCAGCGGCCGGAAATCCGCGCCGCCTATCTGGAAGGCGGCCGGCGGGAGTAATCAAACCTGCCGCATGGTGCGTCAAGATGCTGCGAACTGACCGTGGATTTGCCCGAAAATTGCCGATGACTTCGCCGTAAAATCAGCCGACAATGGGCATGATTTTCGTACCCGGCTCACCGGGTATTTCCGAAATCGACTGATCTGCGAGGGACATCTCATGAAATCACTAAAACTCATCGGCCTGGCCTTGGGCGCGTCGTTGGCGCTGTCGACGACGGCGCTGGCGCAGGACATCTCCGTCGCCGTGGCGGGTCCGATGACGGGCGGCGAATCCGCGTTCGGCCGCCAGATGAAGAACGGCGCCGAACAGGCGGTGGCCGACATCAACGCCGCCGGCGGCGTGCTCGGCAAGAAACTGGCGCTGCAGGTCGGCGACGACGCCTGCGATCCCAAGCAGGCGCGCTCGGTGGCGGAAAAGTTCGCCAGCGCCAAGATCCCGTTCGTGGCCGGTCACTTCTGCTCGTCGTCGTCGATCCCGGCGTCGGAAGCCTATGCCGACGGCAACGTGCTGCAGATTACGCCGGCCTCGACCAACCCGCTGTTCACCGAGCGCAAGCTGTGGAACGTGGCGCGCGTCTGCGGCCGCGACGATCAGCAGGGCCTGGTGGCCGCCGAGTACATCGTCAAGAACTACAAGGGCAAGAACGTCGCCATCCTCAACGACAAGTCCACCTACGGCAAAGGCCTCGCCGACGAAACCAAAAAGGCGCTCAACAAGGCCGGCCTCACCGAGAAGATGAACGAGTCCTACAACAAGGGCGACAAGGACTTCAACGCGATCGTGTCGCGGCTGAAGCGCGACAATATCGATCTGGTTTTCGTCGGCGGCTACCATCAGGAAGCCGGCCTGATCCTGCGCCAGATGCGCGACCAGGGCCTCAAGACGGTGTTGATGGCGGGTGACGCCCTGAACGACAAGGAATTCGCCTCGATCACGGGTCCGGCCGGCGAAGGTACGCTGTTCACCTTCGGTCCCGATCCGCGCAACAAGCCGACCGCGAAGGCGATCGTCGCGAAGTTCAAGGCCAAGAACATCGATCCCGAAGGCTACACGCTCTACACCTATGCCGCGATGCAGGTCTGGACGCAGGCGGTGGCGAAGGCGAAGACCACCGATCCGAAGAAGGTCATGGAGATCATCAAGGCCGGCGAATGGGACACCGTGCTCGGCAAGCTTTCCTTCGATGCCAAGGGTGACATCAAGGTGATCGACTACGTCGTCTACAAGTGGGACGCCAAGGGCAACTACACCGAGATCAACCCTAAAGGGTCCTGATCACTTTCTTCGCGGATTAGAACATGACGCCCCGGGGTCCGCCCCGGGGCGTTTTCATTTTTGGGTTCCAGATAATTACAGGATCGCGGGAACAATTTGGGTTCCATCTGCATTGTGGGAGTCGGGCTGAGTTCCATGTCATTGATTTCACAACCTTGTTCCATCTTGATCTGAGGATGGGGGACAGTTCTAGTTGTGAGAATATCTCAGCCTTTGAGAGTCGCGCGAGCTGGCCTGAACTGGCCGAGGAAACACCATGAGTGATCTTTCCCCCGGGGCATCACCCTCCGTTCGCCGGGCCGCCAAACCCAAACAACCAGCCACCAACGGCACGTCCGATCCGATGCAGGATCTGCTGCACGCCTTGCAGGCGATGCGCGCGGGCGATTTCTCGGTACGGATGACCGGCGATCACATCGGCATCGAGGGCAAGATCGCCGACACTTTTAACGAAATCGTCGCCGCCAACCAGCGCATGGCGCAGCAACTGGAGCATGTCGGCCAGGTGGTCGGGCGCGAGGGCAAGACCCGGCAGCGCGTCAAGTTCGACCTGTCGAGCGGGTCGTGGGCCGACATGGAAGGCTCCGTCAACACGCTGATCGACGATTTGCTGTGGCCGACCCGCGAAGTGACGCGCGCCGTCGCCGCCGTGGCGCAGGGCAATCTGCTGCAGACCGTGCAGCTCGATGTCGACGGCCGCCCGCTTGGCGGCGAATTCCTGCAGTCGGCCAACATCGTCAACACGATGATCAAGCAGCTTTCCGTGTTCACCTCGGAAGTGACGCGCGTGGCGCGCGAGGTCGGCACCGAGGGCAAGCTCGGCGGCCAGGCCCAGGTGCCTGAGGTGACCGGCGTCTGGAAGGATCTGACCGAGAGCGTCAACTCGATGGCCAACAATCTCACCGGCCAGGTCCGCAACATCGCCGAGGTCACCATCGCGGTGGCCAATGGCGACTTGTCGAAGAAGATCACGGTCGACGTCCGCGGCGAGATCCTGCAGCTCAAGGAAGCCATCAACACGATGGTGGACCAGCTCCGCTCCTTCGCGTCCGAAGTGACGCGCGTGGCGCGCGAGGTCGGCACCGACGGCAAGCTCGGCGGCCAGGCCATCGTCCCCGGCGTCGCCGGCACCTGGAAGGATCTCACCGATTCCGTCAACGCGATGTGCGGCAACCTCACCGCCCAGGTCCGCAACATCGCCAACGTCACCACGGCGGTGGCCCGCGGCGACCTCTCGCGCAAGATCACGGTCGACGTGCGCGGCGAAATCCTCGAGTTGAAGGACACCATCAACACAATGGTCGATCAGCTCAACGCCTTTGCTTCGGAAGTGACGCGCGTCGCCCGCGAGGTCGGCACCGAAGGCAAGCTCGGCGGTCAGGCTCAGGTGCCCGGCGTGGCCGGCACCTGGAAGGACCTCACCGACAACGTCAACTTCATGGCCTCGAACCTGACGGCGCAGGTCCGCAACATCGCCGACGTCGCCACCGCGATTGCCGGCGGCGACCTTTCCAAGAAGATCACCGTAAACGTGTCGGGCGAGATCCTTCAGCTGAAGGAGACGCTCAACACCATGGTCGACCAGCTCAACGCCTTCGCCGGCGAAGTGACGCGCGTCGCGCGCGAGGTGGGCACCGAGGGACGGCTCGGCGGCCAGGCCAACGTGCTCGGCGTCGCCGGCACCTGGAAGGATCTCACCGAGAGCGTCAACTCGATGGCGTCCAACCTGACGGCGCAGGTCCGCAACATCGCCGAAGTCACCACCGCGGTGGCCAATGGCGACCTGTCGAAGAAGATCACGGTCGACGTGCGCGGCGAAATCCTGGAGCTAAAGGACACCATCAACACGATGGTGGACCAGCTCAATGCGTTCGCCGGAGAAGTGACGCGCGTGGCGCGCGAAGTCGGCACCGAGGGCAAGCTCGGCGGCCAGGCCAACGTGCGCGGTGTCGCCGGCACCTGGAAAGACCTTACCGACAACGTCAACTCGATGGCCGGCAACCTCACCGCCCAGGTCCGCAACATCGCCGAAGTCGCGACCGCGGTGGCGAAGGGCGATTTGTCGAAGAAGATCACCGTGAACGTCTCGGGCGAAATCCTTCAGTTGAAGGAAACGCTGAACACGATGGTCGACCAGCTCAATGCGTTTGCCGGCGAAGTGACCCGCGTGGCGCGCGAAGTCGGCACCGACGGCAAGCTCGGGGGACAAGCCGAAGTGCCCGGCGTCGCCGGCACCTGGAAGGACCTCACCGACAGCGTCAACTCGATGGCCGGCAACCTCACCGCCCAGGTCCGCAATATCGCCGAGGTCGCAACCGCCATCGCCGGCGGCGACCTGTCGCGCAAGATTACGGTCGACGTCCGCGGCGAAATCCTGCAGCTCAAAGAAACGCTGAACACGATGGTCGACCAGCTCAACCGTTTCGCGGGCGAAGTCACCCGCGTGGCGCGCGAGGTCGGCACCGAGGGAAGATTGGGCGGTCAGGCCAACGTGCCCGGCGTCGCCGGCACCTGGAAGGACCTCACCGACAACGTCAACTCGATGGCCGGCAATTTGACCGGCCAGGTCCGCAACATCGCCGAAGTCACCACGGCGGTGGCGAAGGGCGACCTGTCGAAGAAGATTACCGTCGACGTCAAGGGCGAGATTCTCGAACTGAAGAACACCGTCAACACGATGGTGGACCAGCTCAACGCCTTCGCCTCCGAAGTGACGCGCGTCGCCCGCGAGGTCGGTACCGAGGGCAAGCTCGGCGGACAGGCCCAGGTCCCTGAAGTCGCCGGAACCTGGAAGGACCTCACCGACAACGTCAACTTCATGGCCTCGAACCTGACCGCGCAGGTCCGCAACATCGCCGAAGTCGCCACCGCCATCGCCGGCGGCGACCTGTCGAAGAAGATCACGGTGGACGTGCGCGGCGAAATCCTGCTGCTGAAAGACACCCTCAATACGATGGTCGAACAGCTCCGCTCGTTCGCCGCCGAAGTGACGCGCGTGGCGCGCGAGGTCGGCACCGAGGGACGATTGGGCGGCCAGGCCGTGGTGCCCGGCGTCGGCGGCACCTGGAAGGACCTCACCGACAACGTCAACCTGCTGGCCGCGAACCTCACCACGCAGGTCCGCAACATCGCCGAAGTCACCACCGCCGTGGCGCGCGGCGATCTGTCGCGCAAGATCACGGTCGACGTGAAGGGCGAAATCCTCGAACTGAAGAACACCATCAACACGATGGTCGACCAGCTCAACGCCTTTGCCGGCGAAGTGACGCGCGTGGCGCGTGAAGTCGGCACCGAGGGCAAGCTCGGCGGCCAGGCCGAGGTGCCCGGCGTCGCCGGCACCTGGAAGGACCTCACCGACACCGTCAACTTCATGGCGGCCAACCTGACCGAGCAGGTGCGTGGCATCGTCAAGGTCGTGACCGCGGTCGCCGACGGCGACCTCAAGCAGAACCTGACCGTGAAATCGAAGGGCGAAGTCGCAGCCCTTGCCGACACCATCAACAACATGACCGAGACGCTGGCGACCTTCGCCGATCAGGTCACCAGCGTGGCCCGCGAAGTCGGCGTCGAAGGACGCCTCGGCGGCCAGGCCAACGTGCCCGGCGCCGCCGGCACCTGGAAGGACCTCACCGGCAACGTCAACCTGCTCGCCGCCAATTTGACCTCGCAGGTGCGCGCCATCGCCGAGGTGGCGACCGCCGTGACCAAGGGCGATCTGACCCGCTCGATCCAGGTCGACGCCCGCGGCGAAGTCGCCGAACTCAAGGACAACATCAATACCATGATCGGCAACCTGCGCCTGACGACGCAGGTCAACACCGAACAGGACTGGCTGAAGACCAACCTCGCCCGTTTCACCAACATGCTGCAGGGCCAGCGCGACCTTACCACCGTCGGCCGGCTGCTGCTCACTGAACTCGCACCGCTGATCAACGCCCATATGGGCGTGATCTATCAGACCGAGAATGCCGATAGCCCGCAGTTGCGCCTGCTCTCGGCCTATGCCGGCGACGGGGCCAACCCGCACGCGCCGGTCGTGCAATTCGGCGACGGACTGATCGGCCAGTGCGCGATGGACAAGCGCCAGCGGCTGGTGTCGGATATCCCCGGCGATGCGATCCCGATCAATTCGGCGCTGCTGCGCGTCATTCCCAAAAATCTCGTCGTGCTTCCGGTGCTGTTCGAGAACCAGGTCAAGGCGGTGATCGAACTGTCTTCGATCTCTTCGTTCACGACCTCGCAGATGACCTTCCTCGAACAGCTCACCGACTCCATCGGCATCGTGCTCAACTCGATCGAGGCCACGATGCAGACCGAGGGTCTGTTGAAGCAATCCCAGCAACTCGCCGGCGAGCTGCAGACGCAGCAGAAGGAGCTGCAGCAGACCAACGAGCAACTCGAACAGAAGGCCCAGCAGCTTGCCGAGCGCAACGTCGAGGTGGAGCGAAAGAACCAGGAAATCGAACAGGCGCGCCGCGCGCTGGAGGAAAAGGCCACCGAGCTGTCGCTGACCTCGAAATACAAGTCTGAATTCCTCGCCAACATGTGCGCATGAGCTGCGCACGCCGCTCAACAGCATCCTGATCCTCGGCCAGCAGCTCACCGAAAATCCGGACGGCAATCTGTCGGCAAAGCAGGTCGAGTTCGCCCGTACCATTCACGGCGCCGGCACCGACCTGCTCAACCTGATCAGCGACATCCTCGATTTGTCGAAGATAGAATCCGGCACGGTGACCGTGGATGCCGAGGAGATCCTGACCTCCAGCCTGCTCGAGACGGTTGGACGCCCGTTCCGCCATGAAGCCGAGAACCGCCAGCTTTCGTTCAGCGTCGAGGTGGACGAGAACCTCGCCCGCAGCATGGTCACCGACTCGAAACGTCTGCAGCAGGTTTTGAAAAACCTGCTGTCGAACGCGTTCAAGTTTACCGCTGAGGGCGGCGTGAAGATGACCGTATCAGCCGCCGTCGGCGGCTGGAGCACCCAGCATCCGATCCTCAACCACGCGCCGGCCGTCATCGCCTTTGAGGTGACTGACACCGGCATCGGAATCCCCCTGGAGAAGCAGAAACTGATCTTCGAGGCATTCCAGCAGGCCGACGCCGGCACCAGCCGCAAATATGGCGGCACCGGTCTCGGCCTTGCCATCAGCCGCGAACTCGCAAGTCTGCTCGGCGGCGAAATCCACCTGCGCAGCGCGCCCGGCAAGGGTTCTACCTTCGTGCTCTATCTGCCGCTGAAATATTCCGGCCCCACGGTCGCGCCGCGAGCCCCTGCCCGGTCGTCGTCCTTCAGCGCACCGCCGGTGCTGCAGGCCGCTGCGACGCAGGAGCGCGTCATCGAGCAATTGCCGGATGACCGGCTCAATCTCGAACCCGGAGACACCATCCTCTTGATCGTCGAGGACGACCCGCATTATGCGCGGGTGCTGATCGATCTCGCCCGCGACAAGGGCTTCAAGGTGCTGGTCGCCAACCGAGGCGCAGAGGCGCTCGAACTCGCCAAGCAGTTCCAGCCATCGGCGGTTTCGCTCGACGTATTCCTGCCGGACATGCTGGGCTGGACCGTGCTGAGCCAGCTCAAGCACAATCCGCTGACGCGGCACATTCCGGTGCAGATCATCACGCTCGACGAAGACCGCCAGCACGCATTGGCGCGCGGCGCGTTTTCCTTCGTCAACAAGCCGACGACGACCGAAGGCGTCAGCGCGGCGCTGTCTCAGATCAAGGAATACGCCAAGCCCCGCCGCAAGCGGCTGCTGATCGTGGAGGACAATGCCGCCGAGCAGATGAGCATCACCGAGTTGCTCGGCCACGACGACATCGAGATCCTCACCGCCGGAACCGGCGCCGACGCGCTGTCGACGCTGCGGAACCAACCCTGCGATTGCGTCGTGCTGGATCTGCGGCTGCCCGACATGAGCGGCTTCGAGGTGCTCGACCGGCTGCGCAAGGACGAAACGCTGTCGAATGTGCCCGTGGTTGTGTTCACGGGGCGGGAACTTTCCGCCGAGGAAGATGCGGAACTTCACACCATGGCGCGAAGCATCGTGGTGAAGGGCGTTGAATCGCCGGAACGCCTGCTCGACGAAACGTCGCTGTTTTTGCACCGTGTGATCACGGAATTGCCCGCTGAGAAGCAAAGGATGCTCGAAAAGCTGAATAGTTCCGATGAGGATCTGGTTGGCAAGACCGCGCTCCTGGTGGACGACGACGCGCGCAACATCTTCGCGCTGTCGAGCGTTCTCGAAAGACGCGGGATGAAGGTACTGACGGCGACGACGGGCCACGAGGCCGTTGCGCTGGTCGAGTCCACACCCAATATCGCAATCGTACTGATGGATATCATGATGCCGCAAATGGACGGATATCAGACCATCGGCGTCATCAGGCAAAACCCGTCGTTCGGCCGCCTTCCGATCATCGCGCTGACCGCCAAGGCGATGAAGGGTGATCGCGAAAAATGTCTCGAAGCCGGCGCTTCGGACTATCTCGCAAAGCCCGTCAATACCGAGCAGTTGCTGCTCGCGATACGAATGTGGCTGCACCGGTGACCGACGTAATCAGATGATGGATCAGGACAAGGTAAACATTCTTCTGGTGGACGATCAGCCGGCGAAGCTGCTCGCCTATGAGGTCATCCTTAAGGAACTCGGCGAGAACCTGATCAAGGCTTCGTCCGGGCGAGAAGCGCTGGAGTTTTTGCTCAAGAACGACGTCGCGATCATTCTGGTCGACGTCTGCATGCCGGAACTGGACGGCTTCGAACTCGCGGCCATGATTCGGGAACATCCGCGATTCCAGAAGATCGCGATGATCTTCATCTCCGCCATTCAGGTCAGCGACATCGACCGGCTGCGCGGCTACGAGATGGGCGCGGTCGACTACGTTCCGGTGCCGGTCGTGCCGGAGGTGCTGCGCGCCAAGATCAAGGTGTTCGCCGAGCTCCACCGCAAGACCCGCCAGCTCGAACGGCTCAATGCCGAACTCGAGGATCGCGTGCGCGCCCGCACCGCCGAACTCGAGGAATCCCACACGAGGCTGTTGGAAAGCGAGCAGCGCCGCAGCCTTGCGATCGCCGCCGGCAAGATGGGATCGTGGGACTGGGACTGGATCAACGGCGACTGGATGTGGGACGAGGGTCAGTTCCAGATTTTCGGACTGGATGCCAAGACGTTCGTGGTGACCCCGTCGAACGTCCAGCAATTCCTGCATCCTGACGATACCGACGAATTGCGCCGGGCCATCGCCCAGTTCGCAAAGGGCAACCAATCGTACGAGGCGGAGTTCCGGATCATCCGTCCCGATGGTGAGGTGCGCTGGTGCGTCGGCACGGCGGCCGCCACCCTCGACAAGGCCGGCCACGTGATCCGCGTCTCCGGTGTCACCGTCGACATCACCGAGCGCAAGCAGGCCGAGGTGCGGCAGAACCTGCTGGCGCGGGAGGTCGACCATCGCGCCAAGAACGCGCTGGCGCTGGCGCAATCCATCGTCCGGCTCACGCGCGGCGAAAACGTCAAGACCTATGTCCGCTCGGTGGAGGGGCGGATCAACGCGCTCGCACGGGTGCACACCGTGCTTTCGTTGTCGAGCTGGCAAGGCGCCGAGATCAGAAAACTGATCGACGAGGAGCTGGCGCCCTATTCCACCGGCGAGCAGATCAAACTGTCTGGCCTGGAGGTGCAGCTCGAGCCGGCGACGGCGCAGACGGTGGCGCTGGCGCTCCACGAGCTCGTTACCAATTCGGCGAAGTACGGCGCCCTTTCGGCGCTGTCGGGCAGGCTGGCGTTGGGATGGGAAGAAGACCACGCAGGTCTGCTCAAGATCATATGGGTGGAGACCGGCGGGCCGGCGGTCGAGAAGCCGGTGTCGCGCGGCTTCGGAACCAGAAGCGTGATCGCCAGCATCGAATCGCAGCTCGGCGGTAAGGCCGAATTCGACTGGCGCCCGGAAGGGCTCGTTTGCTGCCTGACAGTCCCCCTGCCGCAACGACAGTTTGCCGCCGAGCCGGTTTCGCTGGTCGAGACCGTCGGCGACGGCAACGGCCTGCGACGCGCCGAACGGTAACCCGGGTTACCGCTCATCCCGTTCCTCTCCGAACTCGTCAGGATGATCCGGGTGGCGCTTGCCGGTTGAGCATTCCGCGCGCCTGCTATATCCGTGGAGAGAGGCCCAGCGGCCTGACGGAACGGCGCGTTGAAAAATCTCATCACCGACATATCCGGCGTTCGCGTCGGCCACGCCGACGACGCAGCGCTGGCCTCCGGCGTGACGGCAATCATCTTCGATTCCCCCGCAGTCGCCTCGATCGACGTACGCGGCGGCGGGCCCGGCACCCGCGAGGACGGCCTGCTCAAGCCCGAAAGCACCGTCCAGGAGATCGACGCCATCGCACTATCCGGTGGCTCGGCCCTCGGGCTTGACGCCGCGGGCGGCGTCCAGGCCTGGCTTGCCGAACAGGGCCGGGGTTTAAGAATCCGCGAGGCAGTCATCCCGATCGTTCCGGGTGCGATCTGCTTCGATCTGCTCAACGGCGGCAACAAGGCCTGGGGACGCTTCCCGCCCTATCGCGATCTCGCCTACGCCGCGGCGTGTGCTGCGAGCAGCGATTTCGAACTGGGCAGCGTCGGCGCCGGGCTCGGCGCGACGACCGCCAATTTCAAGGGCGGGCTCGGCTCCGCGTCTGCGCAGACCGGCGGCGGCGTCACCGTCGGGGCGCTCGCCGTCGTTAACGCCGTCGGCAGCGTGACCGTCGGCGACGGGCCATGGTTCTGGGCGGCGCCGTTCGAACTGAACAACGAATTTGGCGGACGCGGACTGCCGCCTTCGTTCACGCCCGATATGCTCAGCGCGCGGCTTAAGGGCGGTCCGGAAGCGACGCCTTCGGAAAACACCACGCTGGTGGTCGTGGCCACCGATGCCGTACTGACGAAATCGCAGGCCAAACGCCTCGCAATGATCGCGCAAACCGGCATGGCCCGCGCCATCTACCCCGTCCATGCCCCGACGGATGGCGACGTGGTGTATGCCGCCGCGACCGGCAGGAAGCCGATCGATCCGCGCTACGGCCTCACCGAACTCGGGATGGTAGCCGCCAATACGGTCACGCGTGCGATCGCGCGCGGCGTTTACAGTGCGACCGCGCTACCCTTTCTGGGTGCGCTACCGGCGTGGAGCGATCGCTTCGGCTAGGTCGCATTCCGAAGGGATCTCGCCGGGTCTCGTGCTCAGACGCTGACCGAAAGCGATGCGGTGGCGGCTGATGAAATGGCTTGAGCCTGACGCTGGATCATCTGCTCGATGAAATTATAGGACGATGTGGCTGCGCTGGACGAGCTTCCGCTCGCCGGCGATGTCATCGTGACCTTGGAGCCGTCTGCATAGGTCAGCGACGTCGTTATCGAACCATCGCTGTTGCTGACGGAATTGGTGCTGGCGCCCTGCAAGGCCTGCGTGAATGGATCGGAGCCGGACTCGCTGCCTTCGCTTGCATTATCGCGATCGTGGTGATGCCCCTTGGGCCTCAGCGCAGACGCCAGTTCCTTGAGGCTGACCGAGCCGTCGCCGTCCTTGTCGAGCTTGCCGAACACGCTGTCGGCATTCGCCAGATTGGTGCCGCCGGCGCCGAGCGCCTCTTCGAATTCCGATTTGCTGATCTTGCCATCGCCGTCGCCGTCGATCTGCGCGAACAGGTCCTTCAGGGCAGACGAGCGGCTCTTGGACGCCGTGGTCGCCGACCCCGACGAGGACTGGCTCTGTGCGTCGAGCAGCGCGCTCATGGTTTGGGGCGAGATAGATGCACCGCTACCGCCCGAGCCGGTTCCCGAGCCGACCGAAGCCGACGAACTCGTGGATGGCAGATCAAACGCGCTTGCAGCGTTCTGGCTGGCGCCATTGGTCTGCGCAGACGATTTTGACGATGTCAGCGCCTTGAGGGCATCGATGGCCGATGACGCAGCGCCCAGAGCAAAGAACATGACAGAACTCCAACAAGGCCACGCTGACAGCGGGCCGACAGCTCGTTCGTGTGCATGTTCTCAGCAAGCGCCGTGCCATGCGGAAAAACCCAATAAAACCAATCTTTCTCGCATGTCGTTCGGCCCACCAAACCCGGCAATAGCTGCCCGCTCCGGCAGATTTTTCCGCCCACAGGAGACGTCCGGCGACGCATTGCCCCCGGCCCAGCTGCATGTTACGCGGGGCCATTCCGCCCCCTCAAAGAGCTTTGGGAAAGCGCCCATGTCCCAGCCATTCGCGTCGCGTCCCCTCGTCATCGCGCCGTCGATCCTGGCGGCGGATTTTGCCAAACTGGGCGAGGAAGTCCGCGCCGTCGACGCCGCCGGCGCCGACTGGATTCATCTCGACGTGATGGACGGGCATTTCGTGCCCAACATTTCCTACGGCCCCGACGTCATCAAGGCGATGCGCCCGCATACGAAGAAAATCTTCGACGCGCATTTGATGATCTCGCCCTGCGACCCTTATCTGGAGGCGTTTGCAAAGGCCGGTTGCGATCACATCACCGTCCATGCCGAGGCGGGACCCCATCTGCATCGCTCGCTGCAGGCGATCCGCGCGCTCGGCAAGAAGGCCGGCGTCTCGCTCAATCCGGGCACGCCGGCAAGCGCGATCGAATATGTCATCGACCTGATCGACCTCGTGCTCGTCATGTCGGTCAATCCCGGCTTCGGCGGCCAGGCCTTCATCAAGTCCGCCCTCGGCAAAGTCAGCGACGTCAGGGCGATGACGGCGGGGCGCCCGATCGACATCGAGGTTGACGGCGGCGTGGCCCCTGACGTCGCCGGACAATTGGCCGCCGCCGGCGCCAATGCCTTCGTCGCAGGCTCCGCAGTATTCAAGGGCGGCACGACGGAAGCCTACAAGGCCAACATTTCCGCCATCCGCAACGCAGCGGCGCTGGCGCGCGGCGAAGCGATCTGACGCGGACAACGCCTTCCGGCGCCGCGCTTGGCGGAACCCAAGAGTCCACGCTCCGGCCACAAAGCGTCGCGCATCTCGCCATAAAGTCGGGTCAACATCCGTCCTTTCATGGTGGGGACGCCGGGATGATCAAGGTCTACATCACAGCCGCATTGCTTCTGGTGCTCGTGCCCTCGTCCGCGATGGCACAGCGCGCGGGCGACGCCGCGCTGGGCGCGGTGGCCGGAGCTGTCGTGCTCGGCCCGGTGGGAGCCGTCGCCGGCGCCTTCGTCGGCTACACCGCCGGGCCTTCGATCTCGCGGTCGTGGGGACTGGAAGGTTCAAGGTCGTCGCGCAACCGCAGGCAGGCTTCGCGGGACAGCGTGCGCGGCGCGCGGGCGGAAGCTACAAGCGCGGCGCCGGTTTCCGAACGGAGCACCCGCGTCACCAGCAATCCCGCGCCGAACCCGCCGCGTTCCGGCCAAAAGCTGCCGCCCGTCCAGACCCTGAACTGAGCACCTCTAACCCCCTTCCTGTAGCGGCGCGGACGCTGATGGCGGTGGGCGCACCACGGTCACGGTGCAGGCGGCCTCGGCCGCGACCTTGGCCGACACGCTGCCGAGCAGCGCGCGCATCATCGAGTTCTGCCGCGCGCCGATCACGATGTGATCGACATGAGTTGACCCGGGTAAATTCCAGGATCGCGGCGGCGGGATCGACCGCCTCCAGCACATGCGCGGTGAAGTCGGCCCTCATCCAGTTCCAGCGGCTGCGCCCAGTGCCGCAGCGCGACCAGTCGGTCGATGTGCTTGTTGTTGCCCTGCTCGTCGAGCGTCCGGTCGATGGTGACACGCCCGAGCTTGAGAACGTTCAGGCAGGCAAGCCGCGCCGACGGCAGGGTCGACAGCAGTTGCGCGGCGGTCCGGCGCAGGCATTCGTTGAGCGCTGCCGACGCCTCCTCGGTATCGATCGCAACCACCACGATCGGGCCCGAAGCCAGTTGTGCGGAGACATCGGATTTCGCACGCGGGACAGCCACGCCCTGGTTGAAACGGCGACGCCACACCGTCGAGAGCGGATCGCGCTGCAGCCGCTCCGCGCGCGCCGTCAGCTTGACCTGGTCGGGATGGGCCAGTTCGAACGCCAGTTGAGACGCCGTCGGATGCCGCCACGCCGGCTCGATCTCGAGACAGCGCAGCACGATTTCCTGCAGCCAGGGCGGATAGTCGCTCCTCAGCTTGCGTGGCGGATAGGGATCGCGCCACAGCCTTCGCCGCATGCCGCGCAAGGTTTCGCTCTCGCCGAACGGCCGCTCACCGGTGGTGAAGAAATACAGCAGCACGCCCAGCGAAAACAGGTCGCTGCGCGGATCGTCGCGGACGCCGAGCAGACGCTCCGGCGCCATATAGGGCGCGGTGCCGTAGGGCAGACGGAATTCTTCCTGCAGCAGGTCCGGCAACTGGTTGTGATGCGACAGGCCGAAATCGATCAGCACGCCTTCGCCTGAGGGGCGGAACATGATGCTGCTCGGCTTGATGTCATGATGGATGACGTTCTGCCGGTGCAGGTCGGCCAGCGCGGTCGCGATCTGCCCGCCGATCACCCGCGCTTCTTCATAGGGGATCGGCAGCTGGTCGATCCGGCTGTACAGCGTCTTGCCGGGGATCCGCTCCATCACCAGATAGGGCTGCCGCTCGAAATCGCCGGTACCGAAACATCCGGGCACGTGCGGGCCGGCCAGCCGCGGCACGATCATCTGCTCCATCTCGAAGCTGACGATGGCCGCCGGATCTTCGCCCTCGGAAACCCGCGGCACCTTCATCAACATCGGAACATTGATGCCGGGATGGGTCACCGTCCACAGCGTGGCCATGCCGCCCTGGTGGACGCGCTCTCCGATGGTGAAACCGTCCAGTTCCGCGCCGGGCTCGATCGAGGATTTTGCCATGGCTCACTTCCCCACGAGCAGGCGATCGGCCAGCCAGTGCGGCAGCCCGTTGGCACGGATACGGTCCGCCGCCGCCTCGATATCATACGGCACGCGGCAATAGGTGAGCTCGCGCGATGTCGTATCGAGCATCGCGAACGAAGCCGCCGGATCGCCGTCGCGCGGCTGCCCGACCGAGCCGAGCACCGCGAGCCATTGCCGGCCGCCGAGCAGTTGCACCGGCACGTCCGACGTCGGGATAAAGCTCGTCATCTTCGCCGCCGACGACATCGAATAGAGCGCCGGCCGGTGGATGTGGCCGCAGAAGGTGACATGGGCATCGGTGGCCGCGATGCTGCGCGCGGCGTCCGGCGTGTCGCGCACATAGTGCCATCGCGCCGGGTGCGAGGCTTCCGAATGCACGTAAAGAAGATCGTCTTCCTGCCGCGTCAACGGCAACTCGCTGAGAAAACGCCGCTGCGGGGCGCTGAGCCTGCCGCGCGTCCACTCGATCGCGGCCGTGGCCACGGCATTCATGCTTTCCGACGGGGTGC
The DNA here is from genome assembly GCA_963742935.1 of uncultured Alphaproteobacteria bacterium. GTDB lineage: Bacteria > Pseudomonadota > Alphaproteobacteria > Rhizobiales > Xanthobacteraceae > Bradyrhizobium. The sequence continues at coordinate 21,841 of CAVUOI010000027.1, forward strand.
TGATGGCGTGATCGTGGTTGCCGATCACGGCGATGGCGCCGTTATCGACCAGGCCCATTACCGTATCGACCGCCCATTCCGGATCGGCGCCATAGCCCACGATATCGCCGAGACAGATGATCCGCTCCGCGCCGCGGGCGCGCGCGAAATCGAGGCACGCGCTGAACGCCTGCCGGTTGGCATGGATATCGGCAAAGATGGCCAGCCGCACGCGTCTCCTCCCCGTCCATCATCGCGCCCGTGCCTGCGCGCGCCTTGAGGGATATCAAACAACAGGCCGCGTGCGAGCGGCAACTTCGAAGGCGAGATGGACCGGCCGTTGGAAATCTTCCGGCCGGCAGAAGCGACAATCGTGCGTCGAAAGAATCACTGCTTGCGCGGCGGTTCCAACCCCCTAAGCAGCAACGCCAGCAGCGCGTCGATCCGCGCCGGGGCACCCGGCTCGTTCCATTCCTCGGCGTGCGCGGGATGGTGGAAGCGGCTGGTGGCATCGAACATGGCGCGCGACGTCACCTTGACGTCGGCGACTTCAAACGCGCCCTGCTTCACACCGTCCGACAGGATCTGTGCGATCTGATCGACCAGGCAATCCTTGTGGCAATTGACGGCCTTGCAGGCCTCGCGGGCCAGCGTCAGGTAGGTTGCAAACATCTCGGGGTCGTCGCCGAGACGCTTGTGCTTGATCGCAAACATCGTGCGCAGCCATTTCTCCAGCCGCGCCGGCGCCGGGCCGGAAGCTTCCGCGATCTCGAAAAGCGGTGCGCTGAGGCGGTCGAGCCAGCGCTTGGCCACCGCCTCGCGCAAAGAGGCCTTGCTGGGGAAGTGGCGATAGACGCTGCCGTGGCTGACATCCAGCGCACGGGCCACGTCCACCACCGTTGCCTTGGCCAGCCCGTAACGGCGCAGGACGTCCTCGGTAACCTCCAAAATCCGTTCGGGGGTCAGAACCACGACTTCGTTCATGCGCGCACCTTTGATGCGATCGGACGGGTGGTCATCTAATCCCCCTTGGTAGTTCCCTTGGGTAATCCCCTTGGCGGGTTAATGTTTCGTCGCCGGCTCCAGCCGCTCGGCCTGGGCGGCCAAATGACGGGCAACGCTCTGGTTGAGCCAGCGCTGGATTTGAGAAGTCAGATGAATGAGTTGGGTCGTCATAGCGTAGTCCTTTGCAAGTACCCGCGCTCAAACCGTCGAGCCGGGTGACGCCTGATTCCGGCGTCGGCAATGGATATAGCATGTCTCACTGACAGATTTCAATATCTGTCAGTCAATAATCCGTGAGATTGTGCTTTTTCCAAGCTGATGGCGGGCCGAAAAAGTGTCCGAGGTCTCCGAACGCGCCCGTCCGCCTGGTCACCACCCCGCTCAGCGCCCATTTCGGACTATTGCAGCACGTCCTTGGGCGGCATCCGCGGCGGCAGCAGCGGCGTGAACGACACCTCGTCGCCGGGGCGCGGGGTCGCCATCAGGTCACCGCCAGTGGAGGCATCGCCGCCCGCCGTCTGGATGATGGTATTCGGCGTGATGAACTCCCGGGCGGCCGCCAGCAGGCCACCCTCGCCGGTGCCGAAGTCGGCGGCACGGCCGCCTTGGGGACGTCCGGCGGCGATTTCGCTGATCGCCTTGTCGGTCTTTTCGGCGAGCGCGCCGCGGTACGGAAGCCGGTAGGCCCGGGGGACGCCACTCGGCCGGTTACCGTCGTCCAGCGTCTCGACCCACAGATAGATCGAGCCGGGATCGCCTTCGAGCGTGTGCGGCTCGACGATTCGGGCCTGCAGCAGTTTGAACGCGGCCGGCAGCCTGTCGATGGTCGCAAAGCCCAGCAATCCGCGTACCCCGGCGAAGCTTGCAATATAGAATGCGCTGGTCACGACCACGGCAACCGCCTTGGCCGACCAGTGCAACCGCGCATAGACCAGTACGATGAGCAGCAGCGAGCCGATCAGCGCGTAGCTGACTGCGAGGGTAAGGATGACGGATTGAAGGTTACTCACGGCGGCGGCATCCTGACGCCGGTTTTCGGGTCCAGATCCGCACCGTTCCTCCACGCGTTGCGGAACGTCTCCATCAGCGACTTCTGCCGTTCCTGCACGTCGATCACCTTGCCGGCGGCGTCGAGCCAGAAGCGCACCGCTGTCTTTTCGTGGCCCGTATGATCCAGCGTCAGCTTGTTGTCATAGATCACCTGCGCGGCCGGATTGAGTTTCTGCACCTTGACGCTCACCGTGACGGGCAGCCCGGTGGTGGCCTGAAAATGCGAGACATTGACGGTGTATTCGCCGGGCACGATGCCGCGCACCGTGACGATTTCCTCGCGGATCGGCGACAGGATCTTCTTGCCGTTGACGACGATGAAATCGTTGGCGCCGCCGCGGTCGTCGCGGTCGAGGGTCAGGAAACCGGCCTCGCGCCGCCGGTACCAGGCGATGTTGCCCGCGGGGTCCTGCACGAACAGATCGAAATCGTCAGGATGACTGTCCGGCCAGTCCATCGTGATGAGGAATTCCGCCTTGGAATCGATCTTGCCTTCCTTGGCGTCCGGCGAAACCGCCAGCAGCGCCAGGAAGAACAGGAAGGCGATCACCTGCAGCGCCTTGAACAGCATCACGCCGAGCGGATCGAACGCCTCCTCGCGCGGATAGAGACCGAAGTCGTCCATCATGGCGGCATTCCAGGACGTTCCACTACAGGACGGCTTTCCAGTACCGGGATTACATGAGTTTCGCTTAGCATGACGGTGTCGGAAAACACCCGCTGGGTGGCGGCGTCGAGCATGTAATATTGAATGCGGACCAGGATGGAGCCGATCAGGCCGGCCAGCGTCGTGTACATGGCGACCGCCATGCCGTCGCTCATCAGGCCCATCGATGTCTTCATGGCGGCCTTGTCGGCCGCATCCAGCGTCGCGATCGGCGCCAGCATGATGATGAAGCCGATGATCGTGCCGAGCAGGCCGAGTTTCATCAGCGTGTCGGACACGAATGCGCCAAAGCCGTTGGAACCGCGCAGCCGGTCGGCCAGCGTCCGCAGCAGCAGCGTCTGGTCGATGCGGCCGGTGGCCTGCGCCTTCGCCTTGGTCACCAGGCTGCGGATGTGATCGGCGACCAGCCCGCCCGGCAGACCGCGCGCATCGGCTTGGAGTGCCCTCGCGCCATCCGGTGCGGACAGCATAGCGCGGCAACTTCTGGCGACCTCGCCTTCCCGCGCGATCGCGCGCGTCCGCCAGAAGCAGTGGGCGCAGGTGATGAGGTAGAGAACCGCAATCAGGCTCGAAATATAGGTGCGGTCGGAGGCGACCATGAGATGGATCAGCCCGTAGCGCCACAGCAGGAACACGGCAAAGACCGATAACCCCGTGAAGATCATCCAGAGCAGCAGAACGCCGCGTTCCGGCGTATCCCTGTCCGGCAATGCGGTCTCGGCACCGATGGCACTCATGCTGCGTTAGCTCCCCGGCGGGCTGCTGCGCCGAAGCCCGCCCGCCAAAAAGGCCCCTCACCTTCGTTAGATCAGAGGCCGCAGGCACGGTCCAAAGACATATGCCCGGAGGTGGCTGGGAAAATTTCCCAATCCTCACTTCGTCGCCCCGCTTGCAATTTCCGTCGGAACGGAAAAGGCTCTGGCGTCATCGGCAAGCCGTGGAGTGATCGCATGCGCCTCGTGCTTCAGCTCGTCGCCCGCCTGCTCGTCGTGGTCGCTCTGTGTCTGGGAGCCGCGACCGTCTGGGCCACCATCGACGCCTATCGCAGCGTCGATCGCGCCACCGCCGCATCCGCAGAACGGGTCTCGCAGGCGCTGGAAGCGCTGTACTGGCGCGAGTTGCTGTTGCGCAGCAATCGAAGCCGCGAGCATCTCATGCCGGTGTCCGATTGGCGCACCATCGAGACGATGAAGCTGATTTCACCGGGCATTTGCGTCCAGTTCGAGCCGGTGGGCGCATTCGAGAAGCCGCTGTGCGGCCAAAGCAAGGGGATCGGCGCGTCGCCGCCCTGGTGGTTCGCCGCCACCGTGCAGACCCTGTTTGGTACCCACGCAGCGGTCGCCCGCTCGATCAGCCTGCGCAGCGAAACTGCGGGCACCGTCTCGGCCGTCGCCGATCCCGATGCCGCGATATCGCTGGCCTGGCGTCACATCGCAGACAACATCCATGTCGCGCTGCTGATGGCGCTCGCCATCGCCTTCTTCGCCTCGCTTGCGATTGCGCACACGCTGGCGCCGGCACAGCAGATTGTCGCCGCACTGCAACGCATGGCGCACGGCCAGTACCGGACGCCGCTGCCGCGCTTCCGATCGATGGAGCTCGCCATCATCGGGCAAGCCGTCGGCGATCTCGGCGAACGCCTCGCGCAGGCCACCGAAGAACGCGCGGTGCTGACCCGGCGCCTGCTCGAAATCCGCAACGACGAACGGCGGGTGCTGGCCCGCGAACTGCACGATGAGTTCGGACAGAACCTTTCGGCCATTCTCGCCTTCGCCAGCATGATCGAGGCGACCGGCGTGCAGGAACAGGCCAAAAACGAAATCGAGAACAAGGCCAAGGCCGATATCGCGCAGGATGCGCGGATGATCTCGCAAGCCACCCATCGCATCATGGCCTGCCTGCGCGATACGTTGAAGCGCTTGCGCCATCCGCCGGCCGAGGAACTCGGATTGGAAGCCTGCCTCGTCAGCCTGGTCGATAGCTGGCGCTCGCAGAATGCGTCTCAGCCGATGATCCAGCTCGATCTGCAGGGCGATCTTGCCGACGTTCGCGGCGCGGTCGCCGCGACCGCCTACCGCGTTGCCCAGGAATGCCTGACCAACTCGTTGCGCCACAGCGCCGCGCGCGAGATCGTGCTGCGGATCGAGCGGCGGACGGGCACGGAAAATACGCTGCTGATCCGCGTCGAGGACGACGGCGGCGGCGATGCCGCCAAGGTCGAACAGTCCGAAGGCTTTGGCCTGACCGGGATCCGCGAGCGCGTGGCCGCTCTTGGCGGCTCGCTTTCGATCGCGCGCGCGCGAAGCGGCGTCAGCGTCGCCGCCACAATTCCGCTCGCAGCGTGATATCAGGATGACCGCTTCCCAGACCAAGGGCATTTCGATTCTGCTGGTCGACGACCATCCCGTCGTCAGGCAGGGCTACCGGCGCGTGCTGGAGCACCAGAGCGATTTTCGCATCGTCGCCGAGGCCGACGACGCCGCCACCGCGTACCGCGCGTTCAAGACCCATGCCCCTGACATCGTGGTCATGGACATATCGATGCCCGGCGCCAGCGGCCTCGAAGCCATCCGCAATATACGGATGCGGCACTCAAGCTCACGCATCCTGGTCTTCAGCATGCACAGCGAGGCCGCGCTGGTGAAGGCCGCCTTCAGCGCCGGCGCCAGCGGCTACGTCACCAAGAGCAGCGAGCCGGCCGCGCTGGTCAAGGCGATCCGCGCCGTGGCGCGCGGCGAACATGCGATGAGCGACGACATCGCCCACGTCCTGGCGATGGAAAGCCTGTCGCCGTCGGGATCGGCGCTCGACCAGTTGGGGGAAAGGGAGATCGAGATCCTGCGGCAACTGGCTGCGGGCGCTACCGCGGAGCAGATCGCCTCCAACCTCAATCTCAGCCTCAAGACCGTGCAAAACTACCACTATCTGATCAAGACCAAGACGGGCATGCGTACGGACGCGCAACTGGTCCGGCTGGCCGTGGAGTGCGGGCTGGCCAGCCTGTAGCGACGCCCCGGAAGCCCGGCAGTTTTCCCCCGGACCGGAGCCCCACGGGTGGTTTCCCGGCACCCGATCTGCTACAGCACGGCGTAAAAAACAAATCGGCCGGGATCGCCTTAACGCCCCGCCCAACTCGTCCGGAGTTTTCGATGATCCCCCGCTATACCCGCCCGGAAATGGCCTCCATCTGGGAGCCCCAGACCCGCTTCAAGATCTGGTTCGAGATCGAGGCGCACGCGGCGGATGCGCTGGCAGAGCTCGGTACCATCCCCAAGGAAGCCGCCAAGACGATCTGGGCCAAAGCCAAAAATGCCACCTTCGACGTGGCGCGGATCGACGAGATCGAGCGCGAGACCAAACACGACGTCATCGCCTTCCTCACCCATCTGGCCGAAATCGTCGGCCCCGAGGCCCGCTTCGTCCACCAGGGCATGACCTCCTCCGACGTGCTCGACACCTGCTTCAACGTGCAGCTCACCCGCGCCGCCGACCTTTTGATCGCCGACATCGACAAGGTGCTCGCCGCGCTGAAAAAGCGCGCCTTCGAGCACAAGATGACGCCGACCATCGGCCGCTCCCACGGCATCCATGCCGAGCCTGTCACGTTCGGGCTCAAGCTCGCCTATGCCTATGCGGAATTCTCCCGCGCCCGCGAGCGCCTGATCGCCGCCCGCAAGGAAGTCGCCACCTGCGCGATTTCGGGCGCCGTCGGTACCTTTGCGCAGATCGATCCGCGCGTCGAAGAACACGTCGCGAAAGCGATGGGGCTGGTGCCGGAGCCGGTCTCGACCCAGGTGATCCCGCGCGACCGCCACGCGATGTATTTTGCCACGCTCGGCGTGATCGCTTCCTCCGTCGAGCGGCTGTCGATCGAAATCCGCCATCTGCAGCGCACCGAGGTGTTGGAAGCCGAGGAATTCTTCTCCGAGGGCCAGAAGGGCTCGTCGGCGATGCCGCACAAGCGCAATCCGGTGCTGTCGGAAAACCTCACCGGGCTGTCACGCATGGTGCGCGCCTATGCGATGCCGGCGATGGAAAACGTCGCGCTCTGGCACGAGCGCGACATCTCGCACTCCTCGGCCGAACGCATGATCGGGCCGGACGCCACCGTCACGCTCGACTTCGCGCTGATGCGCCTCGCAGGATTGATCGAAAAACTCTTGATCTATCCCGCCAACATGCAGAAGAACCTCGACCGCCTCGGCGGGCTGGTGCATTCGCAGCGCCTACTGATCGCGCTGACGCAAAAGGGCGCCAGCCGCGAGGACGCCTACAAATACGTCCAGCGCAACGCCATGCCGGTCTGGCGCGGCGAAGGCGATTTTCAAACGCTGCTCAAGAAAGACCCCGACGTGAAGAAGCATCTGAGCGATGCCGAAATCGAGGAACAGTTCGATCTCGGCTATCACTTCAAGCACGTCGACACGATCTTCAAGCGGGTGTTCGGCGAGAGCTGATTATTCCGCCGGGGCACTTTTTACTGGACCAGCTATTGAGCGTCGGGCTCCGGCCCGCTGCCGATCATCCGGGCGGTGACGCGGTCGCGCCGGACAAAGTGGTGCCACAGCGCAGCCCCAAAGTGGATGACGATCAGCGCCAGCAGCACATAGGCGAACAGGATATGGCGGTCCTCCCAGGCCCGGGCCGCTTCCTTGTCCGGCGAGGTGATCTGCGGAACGTGGAACAGCCCGAACCAGTCCGAATAGTCAGGCGTGCGGGCGCCGGAATGCGCCCAGCCGAAAATTGCCACCAGGATGGTCACGGCGTAGAGCGACCAATGGCTGACGCTCGCCCCTACCCGTTGCCAGCGCGGCGTGTCCGCGGGCAAGGCCGGGGTCGGGTTGAGGCCGCGCCAGATCAGCCGCAACACCATCAGCAGCACCACGAGATAACCGATATCGGCATGGATCGAACGATAGAAGAAACGATCCCCGCGCGCCGGAATGTGGTTCATCCACCAGCCGAAAGCGATCAATCCGATGATCGCGGCGCCGAGAGACCAGTGCAGCCAGCGCGCCGGGCTGCCCCATGCGGACGAGGTATTTCGTATCATGCAGTGCGAGCCTTTCGCCGTTCGGAACCACGCGGGCCGGCACGGGGCTTGTGTGCCGGTTAGGGGCCGGAAGTCGTAGCTTTCCGGTCTTGCCAAGGCGATTTGAATTGTTCCAAATTGTCCGAAGCGCCGCCGACAATCTCCGAGACCCCGCCGGCAGTCATTAAAGCAACTTACCAGTAACCGCAGATCGGTTAAGGTCGCAGCGTGTCAGCCCCGCCCACCATTCTCGTCTTCGACTCCGGCCTGGGCGGGCTCACGGTGTTGCGCGAGATCGTCCGCGCCCGGCCCGACGCACACTACGTCTATGTCGCCGACGATGCGTTCTTTCCTTATGGCCATCACAGCGAGGAAGAGATCATCGCCCGTGTGGTGCCGCTGGTCGGCGAGTTGATCGCGCGCCATGCCCCCGTTTTGGTGGTGATCGCCTGCAACACCGCTTCCACGCTCGTGATGTCGCATTTGCGCAGCGCCTACAGCGTGCCCTTCGTCGGCACCGTGCCCGCCATCAAGCCGGCCTGCGCCAGTTCCAGAAGCAAACGCGTGTCGGTGCTCGGCACCAAGGGCACGGTGAAGCGTGAATACACCCGACGCCTGATCGACGATTTCGCCCATGGCTGCGAGGTGACACTGGTCGGATCGGCGGAACTCGCCTCATTGGCGGAGTCCGCGCTCAGCGGCAACGACGTGCGCGACGAGGATATCGCCGCCGAACTCGCCCCCTGCTTTGTCGGCGAAGGCAAGGACCGCACCGACACCGTCGTGCTGGCCTGCACTCACTATCCGCTGCTGCTCGACCGGCTGACAAGGCTCGCGCCGTGGCCGGTCGACTGGATCGATCCGGCCCCCGCCATCGCCCGGCGCGTGTCCGACCTGCTCGGGTCTCCGGGCAGGGAAAGCGATCGGGCTGGCGCAGAGATGATATTCACCTCGCAGCGCCCCCACACACTAAGCTTGGCGCTGATACCGTTTTTCGGCGGGCGCGTGCCGGCATAACATCGCCTGCCGGGGCCGGCATGAAGCCGACCCCGCATCGCAGTTTTCTACCGTTCAGCGTTGACGAGCTGATAGGCGCCGCGCTCGAACGTGTCGTAGACCGCCAGCGCCTTCGCGTCCGCAAACGGCAAATACTGCATCATGATCACGCCGGCGATGCCGCGCGACGGATCGATCCAGAAGAACGTGTTGTTGATGCCGCCCCAGCTCAGGCTGCCGGGGGAACGCTTGCCGGGCACCTGATCGACCGTGATGAGGAAGCCTAGTCCCCATTTGTCGCGGCCGTCAGCGATGAAGGTGAAATCGGCGCTGCGCGCCAGCGCGCTCTTCAACGCCGGCACCGACACCGCGCCGATGTGGTTCTGGCCCATCAGCGCCACCGTCTCGGCCTTGAGCACCCGCGCCCCGTCCAGCGCGCCGCCGTTGAGGAACATGCGCACGAAGCGTCCGTAGTCTTCGGCGGTCGAGGCCAGCCCGCCGCCGCCGATCGGTGCTGCGATGGTGAGCCCGAGCTGCGGCTTCTGCAGTTCGACGGCGCCGTCCATCCGCTCGCCGCCGCGCTGCTGCTGGGCGACGAGGCGCGGCCCCTTTGTTTCCGGCACGTTGTAGGAGGTGTCATCCATCTTCAGCGGGGCGAAGATGTGCTGGCGGAAATACTCCTCGAGCTTCTGGCCGGACACCACCTCGACCAGCTTGCCGACGACATCGGTAGAGGTGCTGTAGTGCCAGCGCTCGCCCGGATCGAACAGCAGCGGTCCGCCGAACGGATAGGTTTCGCCGGCGCGCGGCTTGAGATCGCGCCAGATCTCGCTGGTGAACGGATAGGCCAATCCGGACGTGTGGGTCAGGAAGTGCTTGACGGTCGGCGGTCGCGCTGCCGGGCGGACCTGGTAGGCGCCGGTCGTCTTGTCGAACGACTCAATGACTTTCAGTCCCACGAGCTCCGGCAGGTATTTCTCGGCCGGGTCGTCGAGACCGAGGCGACCCTGCTCGATCAGCTGCATCAACGCCACCGACGTGATCGCCTTGGTCATCGAGGCAATTCGAAACAGCGCGTCGGCTGTGAGCGGACGTCCGGTCGCGACATCGGCAACTCCGAATGCGCTCCGATACAGCACCTTGTCGCGATCGGTGACCAGCGCGACCACGCCCGGTACGTCCTTGCGCTCGACCGCGGCGCGCAAGCTCGCGTCAAGGGCCACACTTCCTGGTGAATTCTGTGCACTCGCAGTTCCGGTCAACGCAGCAACTCCAACGCTCATGATGAAGAGAATTTCGGCGGTCTTTTTATACATGGAAGCCTCCCTGTTGCGCTTGACGCGAGCGGTGCCCGCGCAGCTCTCCCGAAGCTATTTTTTGTTTTAAGCCCACTCGAAGACGGCGACCGACACGGCGCATACGCGTCGGCCTGTCGTGTCATGAGATTAGCACCCGCACTTCGTTGAGTCCCGAATGGCATCGCGCGCGCATGGCGGAGGCGCGCGCAACGCACGGAAGGTGCGTGGGCACGAGCCCAAGCGACGGCCCATCATGCGCCCGGCTTCCGACGACGGCTTCGAATTGTTTTGTGGCTCGATGGGCCAATGATTTATCCATACAAGATTTATCCATATGATGCCGGTCACCCATTCCCGGATTGGCGTTCAATCGAGGAGCCTCCGCCTTTGACCTCCGCAAAACCCGCGCCGCTCAACCGTCTGCGCCAGCTCTGGCGGGAGGGCCGCCCGACCTTCGGCGCGATCGCAACCATTCCCTCGATCCAGACCGTCCAGATCATGGCGCGCTCCGGCATCGACTGGATCATCGTCGACCTCGAGCACGGGCCGATCGATCTCGGCTCGGCGCATGCGATGATCACCGCCACCGCGGGCACGCCCTGCGTGCCGATGGTGCGGATTGCCGCCAACGAGCCGTGGCTGGCGAAGGCGCCGATGGACATCGGCGCGCTCGGCATCAATTTTCCGATGATCTGCAGCCGCGCTGACGCCGAAAAGGCCGTGCGCAGCGTCCGCTACCCGCCGAAGGGCGACCGGCTGTGGGGCCCGTTCCACGCCCCGTTCCGCTGGGGCGTATCGATGGCGGACTACATGGCGACCGCCGACGACGACATGATCTGCATGATCACCATCGAGCATGTCGAGGCGGTCGAGCGCATCGACGAGATCATGGCGGTGCCGGGCATCGACCTCGCGGTGATCGGCCCTGGCGACCTCGCTACCTCCATCAACAAGCGCGGCCTGCCCGACGATCCCGAAGTGGTGGAGCTGATGAAGCGTGCCGAGGAAGGCATCCTCAAAAGCGGCATACCGATCGGCGGCGTCGCCCGCGACAGCCGAACAGGCCAACCGGATGATCGAGCGCGGCTATGTCGCGCTGGCGCTTGGCTTCGACTGGTCGCTGTTCCAGCGCGGCATCGTCGCGAGCTTTGAGGGGATCAAGCGATAAACGTCGAGACTGCGCGGCCACTTCCAGCTCGCGCAAGCGCTGCTAGACTTTCCCGATAGGGAGAAAACAAATGCTCAAAAAACTTTTGCTCGGACTGACCGTCGTCGCAATCACCGGCGCCGGTGTCGCCATCGCCCAGCAGAGCGGCATCAAGCGCACGCCGCTGCAAAAGCTCGACTTCCCGGCCGGCTACAACACCGTCACCGCCATTGCGGAAGTTCCCGCCGGCGGGGCCGCGGGCCGTCATACCCATCCGGGCGCCGAAACCGGCTATGTGCTGGAGGGCGAGCTCGAGCTTGTGATCGACGGCCAACCGCCGATGAAAATCAAGGCAGGCGAATCCTACCAGATCCCCGAAGGCGCTGTTCACGACGCCAAAGCCGGCGACAAGCCCTTCAAAGTGCTCGGGGTCTATGTCGTGAAGGCCGGCGAGCCCCTGGCCAAGCCGGCGCCATAGGGCGAATCTCACTGGCGTCAAATTGCCGGGTTCGTGCTAGATGAGGCACTGACGGGCGGCTCATTTCGGCCCGGATGGGTTCCTCATGTGCCAGTTGCAGGGAGTTTGAGCGGAGCGATGCGCGGTAAGGTTCGAAACATCACACTGCCGCGCCGCCTGGTCTCCGACCTCATGCACGCATCGATGCGCGTGCCCTTTGTCTCGCTGACGCGCCCCATCAATGTCCGTGCCCTCTCGGAGGCGCGCGCACAGGCCACGCAGCCGCCCGGCTGGGCCGCGATCTTCGTCAAGGCGTTCGCGCTCGTGGCGAAAGAAGAGCCGGTGCTGCGCACCCTCTATGTGAAGTGGCCGCGGCCTGCTTTCTACGAGCTGCCGCGCAGCGTCGCGATGGTGGCAATCGCCCGGGTCGAGGACGGCCAGGATTGCGTGCTGCCGCAAAAGGTCGCCGCCCCCGATGAATTGCCGCTGGCCGAGGTCGACGCCCTGATCCGGCACGCCAAGGAGGCGCCGATCGACGAGGTGCCGGCATTCCGCAAGATCCTGCGAACCACCCGCCTGCCCCTGCCGCTGCGCCGCCTGTTCTGGGCGATCGGGCTCAATTTCGGCCGCCAGCGGGCCAATTATTTCGGCAGTTTTGGTGTGACCTCGGTGGCCGCCTATGGCGCCGGCCAGCTCCATGCCGTCAGCCCCGGGCCGTTTGTCCTGAGCTATGGGGTGGAAAAGCCCGACCAGACCATGGACGTCGTGCTGCGCTGGGACCACCGGATTACCGATGCCGCCCCGATGGCCAAGGCGCTGAACCGGCTGGAACAGGTGCTGAACGGCGAAATCGCCGCCGAATTGCGCACCAATCGGCAGCAAAACGAGCCCAAACCGGTTCGGGCGGTCGCGACCTGACCAATGCGATTTGGCCCGGAAAAGTGGCCGTTTTCGTTGACAGGACGGCGGTTTCTCCCTAATACCCCGCTTGCTCGCGGGCCGGTTTCGGCCCGCGATGCGTTTCGCGACCCGTGGTCTTCCCCGAGCTTTCGAGGCGGACCTGTCGGCCCCGGCCCTGCCGGTGCACAGGAGGGCGCGTCTCCTCAAACTCAACACTCTACTTAGAGGACGCGATGACAAAGCGCAGTGAAGCGAAGTATAAAATCGACCGCCGCATGGGCCAGAACATCTGGGGCCGCCCCAAGAGCCCCGTGAACCGCCGGGAATACGGCCCCGGCCAGCACGGCCAGCGCCGCAAGGGCAAGCTGTCCGACTTCGGCGTGCAGCTCCGCGCCAAGCAGAAGCTCAAGGGCTATTACGCCAACATCAGCGAGCGCCAGTTCCACGGCATCTATGTCGAGGCCGGCCGCATGAAGGGCGACACCGGCGAGAACCTGATCGGCCTGCTGGAGCGCCGTCTCGACACGGTCGTCTATCGCGCCAAGTTCGTCGCCACGATGTTCGCCGCCCGCCAGTTCATCAACCACGGCCACATCAAGGTGAACGGCCGCCGCGTCAACATTTCGAGCTACAAGCTCAAGCCCGGCGACCTCGTCGAGATCAAGGAATCGTCGAAGCAGCTCACCCACGTCCTGGAAGCCAGCCAGCTCGGCGAGCGCGACGTACCTGATTTCATCGAAGCCGATCACGGCAAGATGACCGCGAAGTTCAGCCGCATCCCCGCTTTGTCGGACGTGCCGTTCGCGGTGCAGATGGAGCCGCATTTGATCGTCGAATTCTATTCGCGCTGATCGGTTTACGGTTCGGAGATATCAAAGGCCCCGGTTTTGCCGGGGCCTTTTTGTTTGCGGTTCAAAAGACCCACTGCAGCGTCAAGCCATCGCTTTCTTCGCCGCTTGGGCAAGAAATCCCGAACGCGTAAACCCTTCCCGTTCGGCGTATCGATCTATTTGATCGAGGACATCAGCCGGCATTGTCACGTTGATCCGAACGCTCTTCACTTCCGCCGCAGGCGCGGCGATCAGCACGGCAACGCCGTCCTTGTTTTGCGCATCCTTCATGATCTCTTCCAGAGAGCTCGGCTCGGGTGCAGCTTCACCATCGGCCGCCAAACCTTCCAGATGCAGCGCGAGGGCTTCCGCTCCCATGTCGCGGGCTTCGTCAAGAGTTTTGCCGGCGCTGATCACCCCAGGAAGGTCCGGAAACGAAACGCCGTAATCGCTGTCGGCATCTTTGTGAATCAAGGCGATGTACTGTCGCATTTTTCTATCTCACCTATTCCAACTTCAGGCCGGCTTGCTTTTCGATGCTCTTAAATGTTCCGGTCGGGATATCTCTCCGCGGGTGAGGTACCGTCACGCGCCCGGGCTTGGTCGGATGCTTGAATTGGACATGACTTCCTTTTTGGGCGACCTGCACCCAACCGTCTGCCTTCAAGGCAGAAATGATGCCCTTTGAATTCATGAGTATTTATACACACTCGAACGGCTAATTGCAAGTGTATAAATACACACTCCACTATCCCTTGACGCCGTCCCCCCGGACAGCGCTTTTGCCGAGCAATACCAACGTGAGTCAGAAAGCCCCCATGCACTACACCCCTGCCCCGCGCGATCCCAAGGCGGCCCCCATCCGCATCAATCTGCTGTCGGATACACAGACGCGCCCGACGCCGGCGATGCGCGAGGCGATCGCGCGGGCGGAAGTCGGCGACGAGCAGCTCGGCGACGACCCGACCGTGAACCTGCTATGCGAGCGCGTCGCCGACCTGCTCGGCAAGGAAGCCGCCGTGTTCATGCCGTCGGGCACCATGTGCAACGTCGCGGCGACGCTGGCCCATTGCCGGCCGGGCGATGAACTTCTGGCGCACGCGACGGCGCATATCATCGCGCGCGAAGGCGGCGCTCATGCGGCGCTCGGCGGCTTCCAGATCACGCAGCTGCCGGGCGATGACGGGCAGTTCTCGCCGGAGACGTTTCGCGCCGCCCTGCACCCGCGCTCGCGCTACCAGCCGCCGCAGACCCTGGTCAGCGTCGAGCAGACCGCCAATATCGGCGGCGGCACGATCTGGAAGAAAAAGGCGCTGGATGAAGTGGCCGCCATCGCCAAGGCGAACGGGCTCATCACTCACATGGACGGCGCGCGGCTGCTGAACGCCTGCGTCGCGACCAAAATCTCGGCGCGCGACATGACCGTGGGATGGGACTCGGCCTGGATCGACTTCTCGAAAGGCCTCGGCGCCCCGATCGGCGGCGCAATCGCGGGCAGCCGCGCTTTCATCGACGACGTCTGGCGCTGGAAGCAGCGGCTCGGTGGGTCGATGCGGCAGGCCGGCGTCGCCGCCGCGGCCTGCGTCTATGCGCTCGACCACCACGTCGACCGCCTCGCCGACGATCACGCCAATGCGCGGGCGCTGGCGCGCGGGCTTTCACAGATCGACGGCATCGAGGTGCAGGAGCCCGAGACCAACCTGGTGTTTTTCAAGCCCGATGGCGCCGGCGTGCCCGGCGACAAGATGGTCGAGGCGTTGCGCAAGCACGGCGTCCTGCTCGCCATGATGGACGGCCGCATTCGCGCCTGCACCTATCTCGAGATCAGCCCCGCCATGATCGAGGAGACGGTCGGCCTCGTTCGTGAGATCGTTCGCGGCGCGTGAACGGCGCCGGCTGCCTCACGCTGTGGCGGGCGCACGCGCCCGCCACAGCGCACTGGCGAGCAGGACAAATACCGCACCGGTCCACAACGCCTGCCAGTTCTCGAACCCTTCGTTGAAAACGACATAGACCGCCGACATCGCAAGCAGCCCGGCAAACACGGCTTCCGCCAGCGGCCGTTCGCCGGATTTCGAGCCGTTGAGGAAGGCCAATGTCCAGAACGGCATCACGGCCATGGTCAAGGCGGCGAACGGGAAATCGCGCCAGCGCGGGTCGAAGATCAGGCTGAGCGCGGTCTGGCCGGCGATCAGCGTCGTCACGATCAACGTGATCCCAAGCATGTTGGTCATGAATAACGGCGTGAGGCCCTTCTGCGGCCCCAATATTTCGAGGAACGACGGCAGCGACCGGCCCGACATCAACGCGTAGGTCGACAACAGCGGCGCCGTCACCGCAGCCATCAGCATGAAACCCTGGAGCAGCCAGCCGCCAAGCCCATAGCTTTCGAGCAGCATCTTGCCGACGCCGACGCCCAGCAGGATGCCGGCCGATGTCGCGGAAAGTGCAACCGCAGTCCATGACGCCAATGACGGCCGATGCTTCGGCGTGAACAACGCGACCGCAAATATGCAGATGCAGAGCAGCAGCCCGCCCGCCATCTGCAGCTTCCAGAATGGATAATTGCTGATCGCCACCCCCGCCGGATATTTCAGCTTCCGCTCCGTGCCGTCGAACAGCCCCCAGTAGCCGCCGACCGTGCCTTCCCAGCGCCGCTTCCAGGGCTCGTCATAGGCCTCGAAGAAATTGACGCGGAAATTGTCCCGTCGCGCCCGTTCGAGAATTTCGGAAATGAAACGCGCCTGGTTGACGCGGGAAGCCAGCGCGCCGTCGCGCATGCGCCCATGGCTCGGCCAGCCGGTCTCGCCGATCAATATCTCCTTGCCGGGAAAGGCCGAGACCACCTGCTTGCGAATTTCATCGACATGCGCGGCCGCATCTTCGGCGCGCGGCGGAACGTCCTCCCAATAGGGCAGGAAATGCGCGGTGATGAAATCGACATCCTGGCCCACCTCGCGATAGCGGAGCCAGAATTCCCAGACGTCGGCATAGGTCACCGGCACGTTCACGCGCGGCTTGACCGAGCGGATGATCTCACGCAGGTCGCCCACCGTCATCTCGCCGCGCAGCAGTACCTCGCTGCCGACGATGACAGCCGCAACTGTACCGGGATGGTCCTTGATCAATGCGACCGCAATGTCGGCGAGGTGGGCGTTCTTCGCGCGATCGCGCCCGATCCAGACGCCGAGCAGCACCTTCAATCCGACCTGCGACGCCAGTTCCGGCACCTTGTCGAGGCCGTTGTCGATGGAATAGGTGCGGATGCATTTGGAGACTTTGGCGAGTTCGCGCAAATCTTCCGCGATCTGTTGCGGACTGACGACCAGCGTCGGGTCATGCGGGGTCTGATCGCCGCGGAACGGCGCATAGGAAACACATTCCAGCTTCGCCGCACCATCGATCGGCGCGCGCGACAGCGCCACCGGCGTGGCCAGCCACCACCACACCGCGGCAACGATGCCCAGCGATACCAATAAAAGCGCCAGCGGCGTGCGAAAGCCGATCGTCCTGCTCCCAACAAATCTGTGAATATATTCGCCTATTTAGCGGTGCGCCGCAGCCCTGTCGAGCCATCGGCAAGCATAGCCACGCACGCAATTGCACGGAGGCTCCGAAGCGGCGATATTAGACGAGCTTCAAACGCGAAGCATCAAGTGTGGGCCTTGTTTGCTCAAAATTGATTGATCCCGGCGGCGAGTGAAACGATGCCATTCAAGAGATTTTCACGGCGACAGTTTGGCAGGATTGCGGGCTGGTCGGCGCTCGGCACATCGATGCTGGCGAGTGGGTCCGCCCCGGCCCAATCGGACGCCGAAAGCGGAACGCGAAATCGAACGGCCTCCAGTTTTCCGAGCGGGTTCCTGTGGGGCACCGCGACCTCGTCGTACCAGATCGAGGGAGCCGTGAACGAGGACGGCCGCGGCCCGTCGATCTGGGACCGTTTTGCTCACACGCCGGGCACCATCTCCGATCGCAGCACCGGCGATACCGCGACCGACCACTATCACCTGTACAAGGAAGACATCCAGTTGATGAAGGCGCTGGGTACAAAAGCCTATCGCTTCTCGATCGCCTGGCCGCGCGTCTTCCCGGATGGCGTCGGCCAGCCTAATCCAAAAGGCCTCGATTTCTACAACCGCCTTGTCGACGAGTTGCTGGCCAACGGCATCGCGCCATTTGCGACGCTGTTCCATTGGGACCTGCCGCAGGCGCTGCAGGATCGCTTCGGCGGCTGGACGTCGCGCGACACGTCGAAAGCGTTTGCCGATTACGCCGGCCATGTCGCGGCGCAGCTGAGCGACCGGGTGACGCGTTTCTTCACCATCAACGAGTGCTCCCGGTTCGTCCAGCACGGCCATGAATGGGGCTCCGATGCGCCGGGGCTCAAACTTTCCCCGCCTGATGTGAAGCAGGTCCGGCACCACGTCGCGCTCGGGCATGGTCTCGCCGTTCAGGCGATCCGGGCGAATGCGCGGGCCGGAACCAGGGTCGGTCCGGCGGAGAATGCCGTGAGCTGCATCCCCGCCATCGAGACGCCGGCGAACATCCGCGCTGCCGAAATCGCGACGCGCGAGCTCAATGCCGGCTATCTCACCGTCCTGCTCGAGGGCAAATACACCGATGCGTATCTTTCGCAGGCCGGCAGGGAGGGTCCAAAATACACTGCTGAGGATCTGCGCATCATCTCCTCCCCGATCGATTTTGTCGGGCTGAACGTCTACATGCCCGATCACTACGTCGTCGCGTCCGACAACGAACGCGGCTATACGCTGGCGCCATTTCCGAAATCGTTCCCGCACATGAAGGCGGACTGGCTCAGGCCCGGCCCCGAGACGATGTACTGGGTGCCCCGCCATGTCGCCAAATTGTGGAACGTGAAGTCGATCTACATCACCGAGAACGGAACATCTAGCAGCGACCAGCCGGCCGCGGACGGAACGATCTACGACGTCGACCGCATCATGTATCTGCGCAACTATTTAACGCAGTTGCAGCGCGCGACGTCCGAAGGCATCCCCGTGCAGGGCTACTTCCTATGGAGCCTGATGGACAATTTCGAATGGCCGGACGGCTATAAACAGCGTTTTGGAATCTACCACGTCGACTTTGAGACCCAGCGACGGACGCCGAAACTGAGCGCGGCGTTCTATCGCGAGACGATTGCGAAGAACGCTGTGGCGTAATCCGGCTCAATCCTTCGTGCGCAGGCCCTTGCCCAGCGCCTCGAACATGATGGTCTTCAGCGCCAGTTGAATCCGCCCGCCCTGCGTCGGGGCATGCACCATGAAGACAACAAGCAGGTCGTCCGTGGGATCGACGAAATAGAAGGCGCCGCCCGCGCCGTCCCAGCGGTACTCACCAAGCGGCCAGGTCGTATTCGGCGGCGGCGCGGTGCGCACGGCAAAGCCGAGGCCAAAGCCGCTGCTCGGGCCCGGAAAATAGAAGGGATCGTGGATGATCCCGGTCTCCGGCCCGATTTGGTCAGACGTCATCTGCGCCACCGTCTCGGGCTTGAGATAGCGCTTGCCGTCCAGCTTGCCGCGGTTCAGCAGCATCTGCAGAAAGCGGGCATAGTCGGCGGCCGTCGAAACCAGTCCTGCGCCGCCGGATTCCCAGCGCCGCGGAACAGTCGGATCCCTGATGCCGGCCACCCGGAAACGATCGGCGGGAAACGGCTTTGCCAGGCGCGGCCACTTCGCTTCATCCGCCAGATGGTAGGTGGTCTCGGACATGCCGAGCGGATCGAACAGCCGCTGCTTCTCGAATTGATACAGCGTCTGCCCCGAGGCCACCTCGACGACACGGCCGAGCACGTCGGTCGAATGGCTGTAGTTCCAGCGCACGGCGGGCTGGTCGGCGAGCGGCAGCACCGCGATCCGGTCGGCGAATTCGGCATTGTCGAAATCGCCGGCATACAGCAAGGGATCGGCATAGAGTTTCTGCACGACGGTTTCGCCGAAGAAGCCGTAGGTGATGCCCGAGGTATGCCGCAGCAGATCCCTGATCGTAATCGGGCGCTTCAGCGGCTCCAGCTTGAGCGGACGCTTGCCTGCTTCATCGGAAGGATCGACGCCGACTTTTGTATCCGCAAAAGCGTGAATGTATTTCGAGACGGGATCGTCGAGCGCGAGCTTGCCGTCGTCCACCAGCATCATCGCGGCAACCGACGTGATCGCCTTCGACATCGAATAGATCTGGAAGATCGTATCCGGCGTCATCGGCTGGCTGGCGCCGGGCTCCCGCACGCCAAAACTTTCGAGATAGACCGGCTTGCCATGCTGCTGGATCAGCATGACGGCGCCTGGAATCTTGCCGGTGGTGACCTCGTTGCGAACGTAGTCGCCGATCCGCTCAAAGGCGGCGCGGGAAAAAGTCGGTGCGTCCGGCGCCTTCGGTTCGGCCAGCGCCGGCCGGCCGCAGAGAAACGGCAGCACGAGTGCCGCCGCAATAAGCCAGCGCCTCGCGGCGCCGTCAGTTCTCCAGCGCTTCATAGACCATCTGCTTCAACGTCCGCTGGACACGCTGGCGTTCCGTCGGCGTCTGCTCCAGCACCACGAACATCATGTCCTGCTTGCGATCGATCACCATGTAGCAGCCGGCGGCGCCGTCCCATTTCAGCTCGCCGAGCGATCCCGGCGGCGGCGGCTTGGCGTTGCCGGGATCGGTGCGCACGGCAAGCCCGAGCCCCATGCCAAAACCGTCACCGGGAAAATAATAATGATCGCGCGCCACGCCGGAGTCCTTGCCGGAGTGATCGGAAACCATCAGTGCGAACGTCTTCGCATCGAGATAGGTCTTGCCGTCGAACGTACCGCCATTGAGCAGCATCTGTGCAAATTTCGAAAAATCCGACATGGTCGAAACCATGCCGCCGCTGGCGGATTCCCACTTCTGGCGAACCTCGGTGCGGTACAGACGGCCGACCCGGAAATCGCTGTCGTTCGGCACCGGTTGGGCGAGCCGAGCCAACCGCTCCGGTTCGGTGACGAAGAAGCCGGTGTCGGTCATCCCGAGCGGGTCGAGCAGCTTTTCCTTTTCGATCTCCAGCAATGATTTCCCGGACACGATCTCCATGATCCGCGCCAGAATGTCGGTGGAATGGCCGTATTGCCAGAGCGCGCCGGGCTGATTGTGCAGCGGCAGTTTGGCGATCCGCTCGGCGAATTCGGCGAGGTCGAATTCGCCCGCATAGAGGTTGGCCTCCTTGTAGGCCTTGCGCACCAGGCTGTCGCCATAGAAGCCGTAGGTGATGCCGGAGGTGTGACGCATCAGGTCGAGAATGGTGATGGGTTTGGTCAGCGGCACCAGTTCGAGCGTCTTGCTGCCGTCCTCGGCCTTTTTCTCTTCACCGACCTTCATATTGGCAAAGGAAGGAATGTACTTCGAGACGGGATCGTCGAGCTTGATCTTGCCGTCCTGGATCAACTGCATCGCCACGACTGACGTGATCGCCTTGGTCAGCGACGACAGGCGGAAGATGGTCTTGTCATTGATCGGCTTCTTGGACTCGACGTCCTGCACGCCGAAGGTCTCGTGATAGACCGGCTTGCCGTGCTGCTGGATCAGCACATTGGCGCCGGCGATCTTCCCGGTGTCCACCTCGTTCTTGAAGAACGCGGTGATCTTGGCGAGCTTGTCCTTGTTGAAATGCGCGCCTGCGGGAACATCGAACGTGCCTTCGGCACGGACCGGCGATACCGCCAACAACAGCGCACCAGCGGCCAACACACCCAGCATCTGACGCGAATTCATTGGACCCCTCCCCGGAACTCGGAAGGGAGTGTAACCCGCACCTCAGTCGGCACAAGGGCTGCCAAAGGTTTCCAAAGCCGCCTGATGCAACTGGGCGCTGGCGTCGGAGAAGCAGCAGAAGATGACATGCGTCAATGTGGGCGCAGCCGGGAGCGTATCGACGACGGTCCGGAGCGCGATGCCCGCCGCGCGCTCGGCGGGGAACCGATAGACGCCCGTCGAGATCGCCGGAAAGGCCACCGAGGCAAGTTCATGTTTCTGGCAGAGCTCAATCGAGCGGCGATAGCAGGAGGCGAGCAGATCGTCCTCACCGCGGGTGCCGCTATTCCACACCGGCCCAACCGCATGGATCACGCGCCTGGCGTTAAGCCGATAGCCCTTGGTGATCTTGGCGTCGCCGGTCTCGCAGCCGTTGAGCATCCGGCATTCGGCCAAAAGCTCTGGCCCTGCGGCTCGATGGATCGCTCCATCGACGCCGCCCCCGCCCAGCAGCGACGAATTGGCCGCGTTGACGATGGCGTCAACGCTCAATGTGGTGATGTCGGCAACGATGACTTCCAGCCGCGCCTGGCCGACCCGGCGCGCAAGCCCCCTCAGGCGGACGCTGCTGCGCTGAGGGTGACGCCCTTGTCGGCGAACAGCTGCTGCAGTTCACCGGCCTGGAACATCTCGCGGATGATGTCGCAGCCACCGACGAACTCGCCCTTGACGTAGAGCTGCGGGATGGTCGGCCAGTTTGAATAGGTTTTGATGCCGTCGCGAAGATCGGCGGATTCCAGGACGTTCAGGCCCTTGTAGCCGACGCCGACGTGATCGAGGATCTGGACCACCTGCCCCGAGAAACCGCATTGCGGAAACTGCGGCGTGCCCTTCATGAACAGCACGACGTCGTTCGACTTCACTTCGTTGGCGATGAATTGTTCGATGCTCATCTTTGCTTCCTTTTAGGGCGCACAGCCCCCTGCGGCTTCGCCTGACGGACTGACTCATTCATGTAACCCGGTCACTGGTCATATATGTAGCCCAAACCGTTGTGCATCCAAAGTAAAATGGCGAGGAGCTGGCATGCGCAAGCTGGCTTGAGAGCCCGGCCAGACCGCGACGCCATAGTCTGACGGCATCAATATCATACCGGGCGAAGGCTTTTTTCCCGGGAAGTAGCCCCTATCTAGGACGGACCGCCCGCCAGGAACCAGTTCGCCGGACTGACGTTCTCTCCCCTTGACCGGAGACACCTGTGACGAAATCAGTAGCCGCCGCCGAGTTTGCGACCCCCACTCCGTCACTTTTCTCCGATTCCGGCACGCTGGCCCAGAATTTGGTGGAAGCCTATCTTGCGGTCCGCGACGAGACCGAGCGGCGGGCCGCGCCGCTGAGCCCCGAGGACCAGCTGATCCAGTCGATGCCGGACGCCAGCCCGGCCAAATGGCATCGCGCCCATACCACCTGGTTCTTCGAGCAATTCCTGCTCGGCGAGCACTGCGAGGGTTACCAACCCTTCCACCCTGATTACGCGTTTCTATTCAATTCCTATTATGTCACGGCAGGTCCGCGGCACGCCCGTCACCAGCGCGGCCACCTCACCCGCCCGAGCGCAGACGAAGTCACCGCCTATCGCAGGCATGTCGATGCCGCCGTGGTGCAGTTCTTCCAGACCGCCGGCGAGGAACGCCTCGCGCAGCTAGCGCCACTGGTCGAGGTCGGCCTCAACCACGAACAGCAGCATCAGGAATTGATGCTGACCGACATCCTGCACGCCTTTGCGCAGAACCCGATCCCGCCGGCCTATGATCCGTCATGGCGCTTCCCGGCGTCGCAGCGCTCAGTGGAGGAATGGGTCACCCTCAACGAGGGCATCCACACCGTCGGGCACAGCGACGACAGCTTTCATTTCGACAATGAAAAGCCGGCGCACCGCGCCCTGGTCGGCCCGGTCCGCCTTGCCCGCAATCTCGTCACCAATGCCGAATGGCTGGCCTTCATGACCGACGGCGGCTACGCCAAGGCCACGCTCTGGCTGATGGACGGTTTTGCCGCGGCGACCAACGAGGGCTGGCAGGCGCCGGGCCACTGGCGCCAGGTCGATGGCGAGTGGCGGATCATGACGCTCGGCGGATTGCAGCCGGTCGACCCTTCGGCCCCGGTCAGCCATGTCAGTTATTATGAGGCGGATGCGTTCGCGCGCTGGTCCGGCCGTCATCTGCCGACCGAGATGGAATGGGAGGTCGCCGCGCGCGCCGGCCAGCTCAACGACGCGTTCGGCATCGTCTGGCAGTGGACCCGCAGCGCCTACTCGCCCTACCCTGGTTATCGCGCCATCGAGGGTGCGCTGGGCGAATATAACGGCAAGTTCATGGTCAATCAGCTGGTGCTGCGCGGCTCCTCGCTTGCAACCCCTAAAGGCCACAGCCGTATCACCTACCGCAACTTCTTTTATCCGCACCACCGATGGCAATTCACGGGGTTACGCCTCGCCGATTACGCCTGAGATTTCGCGCGCATGATCCGGAAAAGTGGATTCCGGTTTTCTGAACAAGATCATGCAAAAAATAATGATCGAAGCGCGCCGGAAAGCGCGTTCAGGAGAGTATCATGAATGTGCATGCTGCCGCTTTGGCCCAGACCCATCAGTTCGATGAGGCGACCTCCGCCTTCGCGGGCGACGTGATCGATGGCCTGTCGCAATTTCCCAAGCGCCTGTCGCCGAAATATTTCTACGACGCCGCAGGCTCCGAACTGTTCGAGCAGATCACGGTCCTGCCGGAATATTATCCGACCCGCACCGAGCTCGGCATCCTGCGCAGCCGCGGCGACGAGATCGCGTCCATCATTCCGAAGGGTGCAGCACTGGTGGAATTCGGCGCCGGCGCCACCACCAAGGTCCGCCTGCTGCTGGAGCGCTGCGATTTCGGCGCCTACGTCCCGGTCGATATTTCCGGCGACTTCCTGACCGCGCAGGCCAACGCCCTGCGCAAGGATTTTCCGGAGCTTGACGTCTATCCGGTAGCCGCCGACTTCACCGCGCCGTTCGCCTTGCCCGCCGAAATCGAAGGGATGCCCAAGGTCGGCTTCTTTCCGGGATCGACGCTCGGTAATTTCGAGCCGGACGAAGCGCGGGCTTTCCTGCGCAGCGCCCGCGACATTCTCGGCGAAGGCGCGCAGATGATCATCGGCGTCGACCTCGAAAAGAACGAGCGCGTGCTCTACAACGCCTATAACGACGCCGCCGGCGTCACCGCGAAATTCAATCTCAACGTTCTGGTGCGCATCAACCGCGAACTCGGCGGCAATTTCGACGTCTCCGCCTTCATGCACCGCTCGGTCTATAACCGCGAACGGCACCGCATCGAGATGCACCTGATCGCCAAGAAGGCGCAGACCGTGCGCATTCTCGGGCGGAATTTTTCATTCCGTCCCGGCGAAAGCATCCACACCGAGTCGAGCTACAAATACAGCCTCGACCGCTTCACCGCGCTGGCGCGCTCTTCCGGCTGGTCGGTGCGGGATTCCTGGACCGACAGCGAAGCGATGTTTTCGGTTCACGCGCTGGCGGCATCAAAATGAAAAATGGCGCGAGCCTTGCCGCTCGCGCCATTCGCTATTCAGGTCTTTTGCAGCTCAGGTCTTCATCAGTCGCCTGCGATCCGGCCGCAGCCGGCGCGCCGGGGTGATCCGCGGCGCAATTGAAATCCAGTCATCGGACAACCGGTCTGCGCCCAGTAGCCACGCGTGAATGATCCGCCACTTGTCCTGGCCACGCGACTGGAAATCCAGCAGCGGTGATCCACCGTCCTGCAGCTCATGGAAAAACTTCAACGAGTCTTTTCCGGTGGGCCCGTCCGGATCGATCGCCTGCGTCAATATCCAGCGGTCCCACTCCTGAATGATGCGTAGTCTTGCTTCACTTTGTTTCATCGGCGCGTACTTCCCCAGCCACGGTATTGTCCGTGGACTCCGATTAATCGCGCTGGTCTGGGTCGGATGGAAAGATGCTACGCCGCCGCGCGTCTACACCTTTGCCGCACTCACTATAGACAAACTTCTTAACAAATCTTCATCTTTATCGCCCCGCCCGCAAAACGTTCTATCTGCGCTTCCGTTTGCCCTTTGAAATGTCCAACTTTTGACGCGGACTCAGTCGAGTTTCTGCGGCAGGCTCGGCTAGGGGTAAGTTCGTGCCAAAGGATGTCAGTTATGGGCAACGCTTATCCAGCATCCGACGATCGGAAGCAGTTTTCCAGTTCATCTTCCGCTTGCAGGGAGAATGCCTGGGATCAGGCGGCTGACATCAATCGGATGTCGCTTGCCGAGGAAAACGCCAGGCTGCGCACGCTTGTCGTGCAGTTGTCGAACCTCGTTCTTCGAAACGTCGTCGATCAGCACAACACCTCGCCGATGCAGCCGATCACGCGCCGCCTGCCCGACTAGCGCTATTCCGCCGGATCGGATTGCAGCGAGATCGTCTCCCATACCGCGACCACGATCAGGATCGCGGTGGTGAGTATCGAGAGCACCAGCGGCGATAGCCCGCTCGCGAACCAGGCGAGCACGCAGAGCGCGACGATGCCGGCTCCATGCGACAGTTGCAGGAAGCCGCGAAAGCTCTGCTTGAACAAAACGGTCCCGCAGAGAAACAGCAAGGGACCGCCGATCGCGCTGATCACGGTCTTCGCATCCGAATGCCCGCCGGGGTGTTTCAGCACGAGCTCATCCGCCACCGCAGCAACGATGATGCCGGCCACGATCGGCATGTGCAGGTAGGTGTAGGCGAGCCGCGCCAGCCTTCCCGGCTCGCTCGAACCCGATATCTGCTCGGAGCCGGCTTCCGCGCCGATGTGGAAATAGATCCACCACATGGCGATGCTGCCCGCCAGCACCGAGACGAAAGCGGCCAGACTTTCGGCCGACCAGGCAAGCTCGGCGAATGTCGCGCCCGTCACGACGACGGACTCACCGAGCGCGATGATGACGAAGAGCGCGCAGCGCTCGGCCATATGGCCGCCCTCGATCACCCAGTCCGCGACGGACGATGCGCCGTGGCGCGGAATCCAGAACCGTACCGCCGGTGAGATGTACTCGATCACGAGCGCGATCGCCCAAAGCCCGAGCCGCAACTCGCCTTGCGCCAGGCCTCCCGCGATCCAGAAAACCGCCGACAGGGAAAGCCAGGCGGTGATGCGGATGGCATTCATGCGTATCCGCGGGCTCGATGGCGGCGTGGAAACCCACAGAAACACCGTCTTGCCGACCTGCATCGCCGCGTAAGCAATGGCAAACCACAATCCACGCCCGTCGAACGCCGTCGGGATCGACGTCGACAACACCAGCCCGCCCAGCATCATCGCAAACAGCAGAAGCCGGACCGGCGTCTTTTCCGGATCGAGCCAATTGGTGATCCAGGAGGTGAAGACCCACACCCACCACACCGCGAGGAACAGCAGCGTAACCTGAAGCGCGCCCAGCGGCGTGAAGTGCGCCAGCAGCGTGTGGGAGATCTGCGTCATCGCAAAAACGAAGACGAGGTCGAAGAACAGCTCGGCGTAGGTGACGCGGTTGTGCTTGTGCGGCACGATCGGGCGAAACAGCGCGCCGGGCGGATTGTCCGTCATCGATACGCCCCCGCCGCCCGTCCTGAGCCTAGCTCTCCGGCACTCCGGTCTGCAGCGCCAGTGCGTGCAGCAAGCCGCCCATCTGTCCCTTGAGCGACTGGTAGACGATCTGGTGCTGCTGCACGCGCGACTTGCCGCGGAAGGATTCCGAGATCACGGTCGCGGCGTAATGGTCGCCGTCGCCTGCGAGATCGCGGATCGTCACCTCGGCATCGGGGATAGCTGCCTTGATCATCAACTCGATATCGTGGGCCTCCATCGGCATCCAGCATGTCTCCGTCAGGTGTTTCGAATCATGGCCTGCTCGCGCGACCGTGAGGACCGAACCTAGCGCGTGCGCTCTTCTAGGTCACGCCTGACCGCACTATATTCCCGGTCCGATCGTTTGACACTGAGAGATGAGGTCGCGCCCGTTCACGTCGGGATGACCGAAAAAGAGGCTGAAAATCATGAAATTGCCCGGTCCCGACCATCCGATCACGATTACGGCAAACCCCAGGCGCGTCCGCGTCTCGGCGGGCGGCGTGGTCATCGCCGACACCACCCATGCGCTGACCCTGAAGGAAGCCAGCTACCCGGCGGTGCAATATCTGCCGCGCGAGGATGCCAATATGGCGCTGCTGGCCCGCACCGAGCGGACCACGCACTGCCCCTACAAGGGGGATGCGAGCTATTTCAGCATCAATGCCAACGGCAAGAGCATCGAAAATTCGATCTGGACCTATGAGACGCCCTTCCCGGCCATGGCCGAGATCGCGGGCCATCTGGCGTTCTACCCGGACAAGGTGACGATCGAGGAAGTGGCGTAGCGGGCAGCAGCGAGCCAGCAATTGTTGCTCCTGCATTCGCGTAAACTTGTTGGCCCCCCGCAACGACAGGAGGGGCCGACGACTTCAATGCGCGTTGGACAAAGGTCCTATTGCCGGCTTCCATACGTAATGGACCTTGCTGAATCAGGTTCCCGGCTGCAACATTTGGCCCAACCAGCCTGGCCGGGAGGCGCCCATGACATCGATTTCCACCGTAGGGCATGCCGAAGCGAGCGCCGTGCCCAAGGCCAAATCGCGAAATCTTTCGCTCGATCGCGCCCGCACCTTCCTGACGCTGGTGGTGCTGCTCCACCATGCCGTCATCCCCTATACCTATTTCGGTCACACCGACCCGAAGTACTTCTTCGGCTTCGACATGATCGTGCTCGCCACCGACAGTTTCTTCATGGCGATGTTCTTCTTCCTGTCGGGGCTGTTCGCCTGGTCCGGTATCGCCCGCAAGGGACCGCTGAACTATATGACCGACCGCCTGCTGCGGATCGCCCTGCCCTTCGTAATCTGCGCGTTCACGGTCATTCCGCTCGCCTATTACGCGATCTCATTACGGCACCATCCCGAGATCGGCTTTTCCGAGTTCTGGTGGAATATGGTCACCAAGGGCCCGTGGCCGAGCGGGCCGATCTGGTTTCTCTGGGTCCTGTTCGCCTTTGATCTGGTCGCGTGCCTGCTGTACCGGCTGTCGCCCAATCTGCTCGATCCGATCAATCGCCTCTCGCTGCACGGCCGCCGCCGGCCCGCGGTGTTCTTCGCGGTCATGCTGGCCGTCACCGCGGCGTTCTACGTTCCCGGGCTGATGATCTACGGCCCGAGCAGCTGGTTCGAATTCGGGCCGTTCTCGGTGCAGCACGGGCGCGTCATGCTCTATGCGAGCTACTTCTTTTTCGGCGCCGGCATCGGCGTGGCGCAAATGGACCGCGGGCTGCTCGCGGCCGACGGCCGGATGGCCAAGGTGAGCTGGGACTGGATGGTGCTGGCGATCGTTCCGTATTGCCTGCTGTGGGGGCTGATCGCCATCAAGCGCGAAATCCTCGGCAACCCGTCGCCGCTGCCGAACTGGTACGAAGGGCTTTACGCCGTTTGCTTCACGGTTTTCAGCGTGGCCATCATGTTCCTGATCCTGGCGTTCTTCCAGCGATTCAGGCAATCGGGCTCGGCGAAACTGCTCGACCCGATGCAGAGCGACGCCTACGGCATGTTCCTGGTGCACTACCCGATCGCGCTGTGGCTGCAATACTGGCTGTTCGACTACGACTGGCCGGCAATCGTCAAGGTCGCGATCGGGTTGACGCTGACCATTGCATTCAGTTGGGGCCTGACGCGCGCGCTACGGCAAATCCCCGGCGCGACCAAGGTGCTGTGAACCCGTAGCCCGGCGTGGAGCGCAGCGCAACCCGGGATTCGCGCAGGCAGCAGCCCCGGATTTCGCTTCGCTTCATCCGGGCTACAAGAGCCTACGCGACTTGGCCTTGCCGCTCATATAATCCGGCAGCCAGCGCTCGAACGCCGACTTCAGCGCGTCCACCGAAACCGCCGCTTCGCCCGCCACCGCAATCGCATCGCCGCCCGTGGTGCCGATCCGCGCGCACGGCACGCCCGCGCCTTTCATCTTGGCCAGCACCAGGCCGGCATCCGCCGCCGCAACCGTCACGATATAGCGCGCCTGATCCTCGCCGAACCAATACGCGTGCGGCACGATCGAGTTCGGCGCGGCCAATAGCTGCGCGCCGATGTCGCTGGCGATCGTCATCTCGGCCAGCGCAATCAGCAAGCCGCCGTCGGAGATGTCATGCACGGCCGTCGCGGTGCCGGCGTGGATCATGCCGCGCACCACGTCGCCATTGCGCTTTTCGGCGGCGAGATCGACCGGCGGCGGCGCGCCCTCTTCGCGGCCGCAGATATCGCGCAGGTAGACGGATTGCCCGAGCCAGCCCTGGGTGTCGCCGATCAGCAGGATCGCTTCGCCCGCCGCCTTGAACGCCAGCGTGGCGGATTTGGTGAAATCGTCGAGCAGACCGACGCCGCCGATCGAGGGCGTCGGCAGAATGCCGCGGCCGTTGGTTTCGTTGTAGAGCGAGACGTTGCCCGACACGACGGGGAAGTCGAGCGCGGTGCAGGCTTCGGAAATACCCTTCAGGCAGCCGACGAACTGGCCCATGATCTCGGGGCGCTCGGGGTTGCCGAAATTCAAATTGTCGGTGATCGCCAGCGGACGGCCGCCGACGGCCGTGATGTTGCGCCAGGCCTCGGCGACGGCCTGCTTGCCGCCTTCGAACGGATCGGCGTCGCAATAGCGCGGCGTCACGTCGACGGTGAGCGCGAGCCCTTTCGGCCCGTCCTCGACGCGCACCACGGCGGCATCGCCGCCCGGACGCTGCACGGTATTGCCGAGAATGACGTGGTCATATTGCTCCCAGACCCAGCGCTTCGAGCCCAGTTCGGGCGTTGCGATCAGTTTTTCCAGCGCCGCCGAAATGCCGAGCGGCGGAGTCACTTCGCGCGCGTGCACCACCGGCAGCGCCGCGGAGGCGACATGCGGGCGGTCATAGAGCGGCGCCTCGTCGCCCAGTTCCTTGATCGGCAGGTCGGCCATGACGGCGCCGCCATGCTTGACCACAAAACGCTTGCTCGGCGTGGTGTAGCCGACCACGGCGAAGTCGAGCCCCCACTTCTTGAAGATCGCCTCGGCCTCTTGCTCCTTCTCGGGCTTGAGCACCATGAGCATGCGCTCCTGGCTTTCGGAGAGCATCATCTCATAGGCGCTCATGCCGGTCTCGCGCGTCGGCACCGCATCGAGATTGAGATCGACGCCGAGATCGCCCTTGGCGCCCATCTCGACCGCCGAACACGTCAGCCCCGCCGCGCCCATGTCCTGGATCGCGATCACGCAATCGGCTTCCATGATTTCGAGGCAGGCTTCCAGCAGCAGCTTTTCGGCAAAGGGATCGCCGACCTGCACCGTCGGCCGCTTCTCGGCGGAATCGTCGTCGAACTCCGCCGAGGCCATCGAGGCGCCGTGAATGCCGTCGCGGCCGGTCTTGGAGCCGAGATAGACGATCGGCATGTTCACGCCGGAGGCCGCCGCATAGAAAATCTTGTCGGTGTCGGCGAGGCCCACCGCCATCGCGTTGACCAGGATGTTGCCGTCATAGCGGGTGTGGAAGCGCACCTGGCCACCGACCGTCGGCACGCCAAAGGAATTGCCATAGCCGCCGACGCCGGCCACCACGCCCGACACCAGGTGCCGCGTCTTGGGATGTTCCGGCGCGCCAAAGGAGAGCGCATTGAGGCAGGCGATCGGCCGCGCCCCCATCGTGAACACGTCGCGCAAGATGCCGCCGACGCCGGTGGTCGCGCCTTGGTAGGGCTCGATATAGCTCGGGTGGTTATGGCTCTCCATCTTGAACACCACCGCCTGCCCGTCGCCGATGTCGATGACGCCGGCATTCTCGCCGGGCCCCTGGATCACCCATGGCGCCTTGGTCGGCAAGCCGCGCAGATGGATGCGCGAGGACTTGTACGAGCAGTGCTCATTCCACATCGCCGAGAATATCCCGAGCTCCGTGAAACTCGGCACCCGCCCGATCAGCTTGAGGATGCGCTCATACTCATCAGGCTTCAGGCCGTGGCTGGCGACGAGTTCGGGGGTGATCTGGGGCTCGGTCATGGCTGCCTTAATAGGGAGATCGACAGGGCGCGAAAAGGCCTTTTAGGGGGCATTTTCGGCCTGTCCAGTGCTTTGCGAGGGGCGCTTTGCAGGATCGGCGTTTGCACATCGCGCCGGAAACGGATTTAAGGGCTGGAACATTCCAGTTGAAGGCCATTTTTAGTGAACGAGCTTCCCCAAAACGCATTCCACCGCCGTCCCGACCTTTACACCGAAACCGAGGGCGAATTCGCCGGCTGGCGCACCTGGACCCGCGACAATTTTGAGACCCATACCGGCCCGTTCTGGCACCGGATGGACGAAACCGGCAAAGTGCAATGCGCGTTCCGGGTCGAGAAGAAGCACCTCAACGGCAGCACAACGTCCACGGCGGCTGCTTCATGTCGTTTGCGGACTATTCCCTGTTTGCGATCGCCTCCTCGGTGCTGCAGGGGCCAGGCGTGACGGTATCTTTTTCCTGCGAATTCCTCGACGCCGCGCGCGAGGGTGAACTGATCGAATGCGACGGCGAAATCACCCGCGCCGGCGGTTCGCTGATCTTCCTGCGCGGGGTGCTGAAGTCAGGCGAACGGCCGCTGTTCACCTTCTCCGGCACCATCAAGCGGGTGAAGAAGAAGCCTGCAGGCGCAGGCGCCGTTGCTACCTGAAACGCCGAAAGGTCCGTCGCGGCTGGCGCGACTATGCGCTTGCTGCTCGCGCTGGCGTGCTGCTGGAGTTCGACCTATCCGCTGACCAAGATCGGCCTCGGGTCGTTCCCGCCGATCACCTTCATCTCGGCACGCTCGCTGATCGCGGCCGCCTTCCTTTTTTGTATCCTGCGCCTGCGCGGGATACGGATGCCGACGGACGCTAAGGCCTGGAAGCTGTTCGCGCAGCAACAGACCATCAATTCCACTTTTCCGTTTCTGCTGATCACCTGGGCGCAGCAATACGTGCCGGCGTCATCGACCGTGGTGCTGGCCTCGACGACGCCGATCTTTGCGTTCCTGATCACCTGGGGCATCACGCGGCATGAACCCGCGACGCTGTTGAAGCTTGCCGGCGCCATTCTGGGTCTGGCCGGAACGGCCGTGATCATCGGCCTCGATGCGCTCTCCACGCTCGACGCCAATATCTTTGCCGAGATCGTCATCCTGATCGCGACCATCTCGTTCGCATGCGCGACGATCTTCGGCCTGCGGCTGACCGATTACGACCCGATGGTGGTGGCCGCCGGCTCGCTGCTGTACGGCGGCATGATACTGTTGCCGTTCGCGCTTCTGATCGACCACCCCTGGACCTTGCGGCCGACGGCGGACGCGCTGGCAGCCACGGTGGCGATGGGCATCTTCTCCAGCGCCCTCGGCCTGATGCTGTTCTACATGTGCCTGACGCGGCTCGGCACGCTCACCACCAACGCGCAAGGTTATCTGCGCATCCCGATCGGCGTCGGCCTGTCGGTGCTGCTGCTCGGCGAAGCCGTCCCGGCCAATCTCGCGCTCGGCCTCGTGCTCGTCATGGCCGGCGTCGCCGCCATGACGATGCCGAAAGACGCCTGGCGGCGCTGGCGGCGTCGTGGCGGCTGAGCCGTACGCGCCCTCAGACCCTCATCCTGAGGAGCGCGGAAGCGCGTCTCGAAGGATGCAGGCCCGTCTGTGGCCTCATGGTTCGAGACGCGCTTCGCGCTCCTCACCATGAGGGACCTATACCGCCGCGCCCTACTGCACGCTCACCAGCGTCAGATCCACGAACCACGACTGCGGCGACACGAACCCTTTGACCTTCGCGCTCATCGCGCGGGGATTGAGATCGTGGACGATGTAGAGCCAGGGCGGATTGTCGACAAGCCGCTCATGCGCCTTCTTGTAGGCGGTCGAGATCACTTTCGGATCGGTCGCCTCCGAAATCGTCTTCAGCGCGTCCTCGAAGTCATCGTCCTTCCACTGCTCGAAGTTGAAGCCATTCGGCGAGAAATTCGCCGCCAGGAAATAGCGCGCCATGACGCCGGCGTCCGACGAGGGCGAGCTGATATTGAGCACCATGGCGCCGCGCAGATTTGGGCTGTCGGGCGTGGCGCGTGCCGCCGTCAGCAGCACCTGCCATTCGATCACGTCGAATTCCACGTTGACGCCGCAGGCCTCTTTCAGATTCTGCTGCAGAAACTCATTCATCGGCAGCGGCAGCATCTGCCCAGAGCCGGAATTGGAGATCAGCGCCTTGAACGCGAGCGGCTTCGCCGGCGTGTAGCCGGCTTCCGCGAGCAGCGCCTTGCCCTTGGCAGGGTCGGTCTTGTAGCGATTGACCGGCGCGCCAAAATCAGGATCGCTGGACTTGAGCCAGCCGACCGACGGCTCCGCCGTGCCGGCGAGCAGTGCGACCAGCCCTTCCCGATCGATGCAATAGTTCAGCGCCTGGCGAACCCTGACATCCTTGAACGGGCTGTTGGCCGCGCCGATGTTGTAGAACCACGGCCAGACGTGCGGATAGGAGCCTGTCGTGATGGTGAAGCCTGCGGATTTCAGCGAGCCGATGCCATCCGGCGGCGGCACTTCGATCCAGTCGACCTGGCCGGAGCGCAACGCCGCCAGTCGCGAATTCGCCTCGGGGATCGGCATCAGCACGACATTGTCGACTTTCGCTTTTCTGCTCGGGTCCCAATAGCCGTCAAAGCGCGCCAGATCGGCTTCCTGCCGCGGCACCACCTTGGTGATGCGGAACGGCCCGGTGCCCGCCGCCGGCAAGGTCGCGACCTTGGCCCACTCCTTGCCCGCCTTCTCGAACGATGTCGGCGAGGTGAACAGCAGATACACCGCCATGTACGGAAAATAGGACGCGGGCTTCGTGGTAGTGATGGCGACGGTTGCGTCATCAATCTTCTTGTAGCTGCCCATCACGGGCACGCGCGCCCGCGACATCGCTGAACTCGCCGGCTCAAATTGCGGGCTTTCGCTGTTGAAATAGCGGTCAAGATTAAAGATCACGGCGTCGGCATTGAAATCGGTGCCGTCGTGGAATTTGACGCCCTTCCGCAGGTGGAAAATCCAGGTCTTGTTGTCGGCGGGGTCCTGCTCCCATTTCTCCGCGAGCCCGGGACGCAAGGTCGCCAACTGGTCGGTTTTGGTGAGATCCCAGAGCACCAATCCTTCGAAGATCGGATAGCCGAGGAAGCGCATCCCCTCAAAGCCGTTGTTCGGCAGTCCGGTCGCCGTGGGGATATCGGACGCCGTCATGGCGATGCGCAGCGTGGTTTCGGCCGCCACCGGATGCGACGACATGAGCGCGGTCAGCAGCGCAACCGTGCAAAAAGCCTTGCGAATGGGCATGATCTATCTCCGTCCCGACGACCGGGAAATCCGCGTTTGGGATCAGGAGACTGGAGCAAGTATCAGGCCAGCCAAGTTCCGACCGTTGAACAAAAATTCGGCAGCTGGATGAAGGCCATGTCGGACCGCGCTTCAGTTCGACAACTGCTTCTCAGCGATCGAAAGCCATTCGGCCTGCGCCTCGCGCAGATATCTGGGCGCGCGTTTTCCGTAACGAACATGACGGTCTGTCCTTGGTGACGT
Source organism: uncultured Alphaproteobacteria bacterium (assembly GCA_963742935.1). Classification (GTDB taxonomy): domain Bacteria; phylum Pseudomonadota; class Alphaproteobacteria; order Rhizobiales; family Xanthobacteraceae; genus Bradyrhizobium. The sequence continues at coordinate 56,605 of CAVUOI010000027.1, forward strand.
CGATGGCGCGACAAGTTCAATCGGACAATCTTGAGATGTTTTGAAACGGGCTGTGTCGGCTGGCGACGTGTGGTGGCCGTGCAAAACTTCAGCGGAACAGCAACGACTGTGATCGTTCCGCAGGAACGTAATGCTGGCGAACCTCGTTAGCCGTTATGCAGCAACGACAAGGAGCAATCATGAAACTCGCAACATTGGGACTGGCGACGGCGCTTGCCCTCACCAGCACGTATGCGCTCGCGCAGTCCGGCGCCGGCTCGGCCGGCGGAGGCTCGAGCACGGGTGGCGCGGCCGCGAGCGGCACGACGACCGGATCTCCCGCGGCCGGCACGACGACGGGTAATGCAACGGGCACCAGCCCCGGCATGTCCAATAGCGCCGGCAGCTCCGCGGCCGGAGCGAACAGCGGGCGGAACCCGTCGGGCAACACGCTGATCAATCCCTCGCCCAGCGGTTCGACCCTGACGCCGGCACCCGGCGGCCGATAATCACTGGCCGACAACAAAAAGCCCCGCACAAGCGGGGCTTTTTCGTTCGCTTCATCGCCGGCTGCTACTTCTTCTCTTCCAGCAACTTTTTGTATTTCGCGACATCGCGCGTCACCAGCTGGCCGAGCACTTCGGGCGCGAGCTCGTCTGGCGTCGGGCGCGACGGTGGAGAGATCGTGAAAACGCTTTTTTACCGCCTCGCTTTCGACGGCGGCCTTCGCCGCGGCATTCAGTTTTGCGATGACCGCGGCCGGCGTGCCCTTTGGCGCGAACAGGCCGTTCCAGCCCTGCGCCTCGAAATCAGGAAGGCCCGCTTCCGCCGAAGTCGGCACCTCGGACAAGGTCGCAAGCCGCACCGTAGAGCCGACGACGACGCCCTTTACCAGCTTGTCGTCGATCGCTTGCGACACCGAGGCGGCGGAGTCGCAAACGCCGTCGATCTGGCCGCCGATCGCGTCCGTCAGCGCCGGCGCCGCGCCGCGATAGCCGACCAGCGTCACCTCGATGCCGGCCGCATTTTCAAAACTCTTGCAGATCAGGAAATTCGACGAGCCGATGCCGGCATGGCCGAGATTGACCTTGCCGGGATTCTTCTTCGCGTACGCTATGAATTCCTGCAGATTCTTTGCCGGAAAATCCTTGCGCAGCGCGACGATGCCGAAGGTTTTTGCAATGACCGCGATCGGCGCAAAGGATTCCGGCGAAAACGGCAGCTTAGGATAGATCGTATAGGCCGCGGCGCTGGTGCCGGCATTGCCGATGGCGATGGTGTAACCGTCGGCGTCCGCGCGCGCCGCCCGCGTCAGCGCGGTCGAGCCGCCGGCGCCGGCGACATTCTCGATCACGATCGGCTGCCCGAGCGACTTGGCCATCTCCTCGGCCACCACGCGCGCGATCACGTCGGACGTGCCGCCGGCCGCGAACGGCACGATCATGCTGATGGGGCGTTTTGGATAGTCCTGTGCGTGGGCGACGCCCGCCAGCGATAGCGCCGCCAGCAGGGCCAGCCATTTCACCCCACCCAAAATCACGCCGCCTTTTCCAGATGCGCGGCAAGGCCCGCAAACAGCCCGCGGCCGTCGGTGCAGCCCATGATGTCTTCGACGTGGTTTTCCGGATGCGGCATCATGCCGAGCACGTTGCCGCGCTCGTTGACGATGCCGGCGATCGACTGCGCGGCGCCGTTGATGTTGGAGGCCTCGTCGACCAAGCCGTCGGCGGAGCAGTAGCGATAGAGCACCCGCCCCTCGCCTTCCAGCCGCTTCACGGTCTCCTCGTCGGCTTCGTAATTGCCCTCGCCATGCGCGACGGGCACGCGGATGACCTGGCCGGCATTGTAGCCGCGCGTGAACGGCGTATCCGAGCGCTCGACCCGCAGATGGACATCCTTGCAGATGAATTTCAGCCGCGCGTTGCGCATCAGCACGCCGGGCAACAGGCCGGCTTCACAGAGGATCTGAAAACCGTTGCAGACGCCGAGCACGAGGCCGCCATCGGCCGCGAACTTGCGCACCGCGTCCATCACCGGGGCGCGGGCGGCAATGGCGCCGCAGCGCAGATAGTCGCCATAGGAAAACCCGCCGGGCACGACCACCAGATCGGTGCCGTCAGGCAGCGCGGTGTCGGCATGCCAAACCATCGCGGCTTCCTGACCGGAGACGAGTTTCAACGCCCGCGCCATATCGCGCTCGCGATTGATTCCGGGGAAGACGAGAACGGCTGATTTCATGTCAGATTCGGAGCATCGCTAAGTTCAAGCCGCCGCTCAATGCGGTCCAGACGACCTTCGTGTCGGACTAACGTCGCGTGAATCCCTGAAACCTCTTGGAAGACACCTGTGATCTCCTGACGAATTCCATTCTGGGACGTGCGCGAAGCCTGCATCTCCTGCTTGAGCTCGTCGATCTTGCCATCGACCTGCACAAGCCGGGCCTGAACCGACTTTAACACTTCAAATATGAGCTCCGGTGTGACGTCGGCCATTTTCGTGTATCCTAAACTTTCACCTCGATCGCATAATTCTCGATCACCGTATTCGCCAGCAGCTTGTCGGCGGCATCCTTCAATGCCGCCTCCGCCTTGGCCTTGTCGGCGCCCGACAGTTCGATGTCGAACACCTTGCCCTGGCGCACGCTGGCGACGCCATCGACGCCGAGCGATTTCAGCGCGCCCTCGATGGCCTTGCCCTGCGGGTCGAGAATGCCCGACTTCAACGTAACGGTAACGCGTGCCTTCACGAGACTTGCCCCAAGCTAATTTTAATTTGCCTCAGCTCTTCACCAGCACCGGGCCGGTACCGGCCGGACGCTCGTTCTCCATCAGGATGCCAAGCCGCTTCGCCACCTCGGTATAGGCCTCCAGCACCCCACCGAGATCGCGACGAAAGCGGTCCTTGTCGAGCTTCTCGTTCGACTTGATGTCCCACAGCCGGCACGAGTTGGGCGAGATCTCGTCGGCGACGATGATCCGCATCATCTCGTTCTCGAACAGGCGGCCGCATTCCATCTTGAAATCGACCAGGCGGATGCCGATGCCCAAGAACAAGCCGGTGAGGAAGTCGTTGACGCGGATGGCGAGCGCCATGATGTCGTCGATTTCCTGCGGCGTGGCCCAGCCGAACGCGGTGATGTGCTCTTCCGACACCATCGGGTCGTTGAGCTGGTCGTTCTTGTAATAGAACTCGATGATCGAGCGCGGCAGCTGGGTGCCCTCCTCGATGCCGAGGCGCTGCGACAGCGAGCCGGCGGCGACGTTTCGCACCACCACCTCCAGCGGAACGATCTCGACCTCGCGAATCAGCTGCTCGCGCATGTTGAGGCGGCGGATGAAATGGGTCGGCACCCCGATGTCGTTGAGGTGCTGAAACAGGTACTCCGAAATCCGGTTGTTGAGGACGCCCTTGCCCTCGATCACCTGGTGTTTCTTGGCGTTGAACGCGGTCGCGTCATCCTTGAAGTGCTGGATCAGGGTTCCCGGCTCCGGGCCTTCATACAGGACCTTGGCCTTGCCTTCATAAATACGGCGTCGACGGCTCATTGGGATGTACCGTGTTTTGTTGAAATCCATGAAACTGGTGTGCTCCGGATGACAAGGGTTTGCGACCACGACGGAGCTGCCGTGAAGGCCAGATTCCGAACAGAGCGACCGGAAACAGAACAAGAACCTAGCCTGATGGCAACCTATCTGATTGGTCCATCCAGCACAATCGACCCGGCCCAATTCGGCCCAACTTATCCCGATTGCCCTGCGGCCTAACGGCCCGTTGTTTTACCGATTCGCGCCCTCTATCTAGGTAGTCGATCGGGCCGCGACAACGCAGCCCTGCCTACCATTTCCGGGGAACCGCAGAATGACCAGTTTTGACAAGCGCGAGGAAGGTTTTGAGAAGAAATTCGCCCTCGACTCGGAGCAGACGTTCAAGGCCGGGGCGCGCCGCAACAAGCTGCTCGGTCTTTGGGCAGCCGAAAAGCTCGGTCTGACCGGCGATGCCGCCACGGCCTATTCCAAGGAAGTGGTAGCGGCCGATTTCGAGGAAGCCGGCGACCAGGATGTCCAGAACAAGGTCTTGAAGGATTTTGCCGCCAAGAGCATCGCCGTCACCTCCGCCGAGGTCCGCGTCAAGATGGACGAGCTGATGGCGGCAGCGGTCGCCCAGGTGAAGGCGGGGACGTGAGAAGCGAATAGGGAGTGGCGAATAGCGAATAGTTCCATTCGCTATTCGCCATTCGCCATTCGCGCCTGTTTATATTCCCTCCGAACGATCTCCAGTAACCGTCGCGCCGCCGCGGTCAAAAATCCGCCACGGCGCGTTACCGTCACCACGTCGTGGCTCGCCTTGAGATCGCGAACGCCGATGGTCGCGATCGTCTTGTGTCGCAGCTCTTCGGCCGCGTGGCTCTCCGACAGCAGCGCGATGCCAAGACCGGCTTCGACCAGGCGTTTCTGTGCGGTAAGGCTGTCCACCGGCGTCCAGTCGACTTCACCCAAGCCATGGGTCTGGAACAGCGCGAACACGTGGGATGCCGTGACCTCGCGCCTTCCGGGCAGCACGGGAAATGCGATCCAGCGCTCGCCGCGCAATTCGGCCAGCTTGGCGATACGGCGGCCGGCGAGCGGATGATCCGGCGCGCACACCACCTGCAAGCGTTCGGCAAACAGCAACTCGCAATCGAGATCGCGCGAGCGGTCGTGGTCATAGCGCAGGCCGATGGTCGCCTCGCCGCGCCGGGTCAGGTCGCTGACCTCCGCACTGGTTGCCGTGCGCAGGCTCAATTCGACATCGGGATGGCCGGCCGCGAAGCGTTTTAAGATCGCCGACAATCGCCCGCCGGCCAGCGTGCCGACCACCGCGAGCGAGATCGGCCCTGAGTTCGGCTGGGCCAGCGCGCGAACCGCATTCTCCGCATCCTGGGCGGCGGCGACCGCGCGCTCGGCATACGGCACCATCACCCGCCCCGCGTCGCTCAGCATCGTGCGACCCGCGATCCGCTCGAACAGCGGCACGCCGAGCTCTTGCTCCAGCAGAGCGATACGCCGCGAGATCGCCGGCTGCGAGCGGTGCAGCGCCTTGGCCGCGCTCGAAATGCCACCGCGGCGGTGAACGGTCAGGAAGGTGAGAAGCGCATCGCTGTCCATGTTTCTTCCATGCAAAAACCTGATGATGCATAGAGAAATAACAAATTTGGCTGATGGGGGCCAGCCCGCTAGCTTGGCCGCCAGCCGGAACCGGCCAACCAATGAAGCGGAGATTGTCGATGCGAACCCAGATGGAAAAAGCCGAAGCGTTCCGCGCGCTGCATGCGCGCCCCGGCGCCTTCATCATTCCCAATCCCTGGGACGCCGGCACAGCCAAACTGCTCGCGGCGATGGGCTTCGAGGCGCTCGCGACCACGAGCCTCGGCGTTGCCAACACGCTCGGCAGCGTCACCATCAGCCTGGACGCCATCATCGAGAACTGCCGGACGATTGCTGACGCGACCGACCTGCCCGTCAACGCCGATCTGGAGAAATGCGGCGCTGACGATCCGAAGACCGCTGCGAAAGCGATCGCGCGCGCGGCCGAGGCAGGCTGCGTCGGCGGCTCGATCGAGGATTTCACCGGCAATCCGCGCGAGCCGATTTACGATTTCTCGCTCGCGGTCGAGCGCGTGCAGGCGGCGGTGGAAGCGGCGCGCGCGCTGCCCTTCCCGTTCACGCTGACGGCGCGGGCGGAGAATTACCTGTATGGCCGCAAGGATATCGACGACACGATCAAGCGGCTGCAGGCGTTCGAGGCTGTCGGCGCCGACGTGCTGTATTCGCCCGGGCTGTATGACATCGACACGATCACCACCGTGGTGTCGTCGATCGGCAAGCCGTTCAATCTGGTGATGGGCTTTGCCGACCCGACACTGACGCTCGATCAGCTATCTAAAGCCGGCGTCAAGCGCATCAGCGTCGGCGGCGCGATGGCGCGCTACGCGCTTGCCGCGTTCTTGAAGAGCGCCCGCGAGATGAAGGATCAGGGCGCGTTCACCTTCGTGCGCGAGATGGCGCCGATGAAGGAGGTCAGGGCGGCGTTCGTAACGGGCGAATAGTGAGTAGCGAATAGCGAGTAGCGGACGTTCCATTCGCCACTCGCCATTCGCCATCCTCTCACTCCTCCTTGAACCCATACTCCGGCACGTTGCCGCTGGCGCCATAATATTTGTATGGCAGAAACTTGCCGGACATCGTGATCTTGACCCGATCGCCCTTGGGATTGGCGACGCGCTCCATCGCCATGTCGAAATCGATCGCCGACATGATGCCGTCGCCGAATTCCTCCTCGATCAGCGCCTTCCAGGCCGGACCGTTGACCATCACCATTTCGTAGAAGCGATAGATCAAGGGATCGGTCGGCGGCATCGGCGTGCCGGCGCCGCGCATCGGCACCTCGTTGAGCATCGCCATTTCCGATTTCGACAGGCCGAACAGTTCGCCGGCATTGGCGACCTGCGGCTTGGTCAGCTTCATCTGGCCCAAGATGGCGCCGACGATCAGCACGTCAGAATAGCCGCCGATCTGTGCGCAGATATGCTTCCAGCTCCAGCCCTTCTCGCGCTTGATGTCGAGCAGCTTTTCAGTGAGGTCTTCGCGTTTCATGGATGGTCTCCTGTTGAATATCTAGCGCGCGATCTTGTGGGCAGAATTGGCTTCGACCAGGCTCGGCGGCGAAACGATGGTCGGTTCGCTCAAGCCGATCCGCACCACCGGCACGTTGCGGGGATCGTGATCCGGCGTCGTCGCGGTAAACGTCTTGCTGCGGCTGACCAGGAAATCGACGATGTGGTTACGCAGCGCGTAATAGAGCGGATGGCGATGCAGATCGATGCGGCCGCGATCCTTTGGCAGCGGGTTCTCCACGATCTCCGCCAGCACGGCGCCGGGACCATTGGTCATCAGAAAAATCTTGTCGGCGAGATAGATCGCCTCGTCGACGTCATGGGTGATCATGAACGCGGTCTGCCCGGTCTCCAGGCAAATCCGGCGCACCTCGTCCTGCAGCGTGCCGCGCGTCAGCGCGTCCAGCGCCGAGAACGGTTCGTCCATCAGCATGATCTTTGGCGTGATCGACAATGCCCGCGCAATGCCGACGCGCTGCTTCATGCCGCCGGACAATTCCGACGGCCGCTTGTGTTCGGAGCCGGTCAGCCCGACCAGATCGATGAATTTTTGCGCATGCGCCTTGACCTTGGCGCTGTCCCATTTGCGCCATTTCGAGGTGACGGCATAGGCGACGTTGCCGAGCACGGTGCGCCACGGCAGCAGCGCGTGGCTCTGGAAGATCACGGCGCGGTCGAGGCTGGTGCCTTCGATCGCCTGCCCGTCGACGATGACGGCGCCCTCGCTGGGCTCGTCGAGCCCGGCGAGGATGTTCAGCACCGTGGTCTTGCCGCAGCCGGAATGGCCGATCACGCAGCCGAACTCGCCGCGCGCCATCGAGAGCCAGAGATTCTCGAACACCGCGATCTCGCCGCCGCTGGCGCCCGGATAACGCTTGCCGATCGCTTCGATGGAAATGAACTTGTCCATCATCGCATTACTCCGGGAACGTGACCATGCGCGTGAACCGCGCGAGGATCTGGTCGAGCAGCATGCCGACGACGCCGATCAGGAGGATGGCGATGATGACGTTGGTAATCGAAAGGTTGTTCCACTCGTTCCAGACGAAGTAGCCGATGCCGGTGCCACCGACGAGCATTTCGGCCGCGACGATCACGAGCCAGGCGATACCGATCGAGATCCGCATACCCGTGAGGATGGTCGGCGCCGCCGCCGGCAGGATCACCGTAAAGGCGCGCCTGATGGTCCCGACTTCAAGCGTGCGCGCAACGTTGATCCATTCCTTGCGCACGGCCGCAACGCCGAACGCGGTGTTGAGCAACATCGGCCATATCGAACAGATGAAGATCACGAAGATCGCGGATATCGAGGAATCCTTGATGGTGTAGAGCGCGAGCGGCATCCAGGCGAGTGGTGAAATCGGCTTCAGCACCTGGATGAACGGATCCAGCGCCTTGCTGATCAAGGGCGACATGCCGATCAAAAAGCCGAGCGGAATCGCAACGAGCACCGCCAGCAGATAGCCAAGAGCGACGCGGCCGATGGAATAGCCGAGCTGGATGCCGAGGCCCTTGTCGTTCGGCCCCTTGTCGTAGAACGGCTGCTTGAGGTGCTCCCACAATTTCGCGCCGACATCGAGCGGACCCGGCATCGCCGATTTGCCCTGGGTTGCCGTCAGTCCCATCAGCTTGGCGTATTCCGGCGACATCGTGGTGGTCGCGGCCGTCGAGCGCGTGGCGAGATGCCAGATGCCGAGGAAAGCCCGCGAACAGCGCGATGGAGACCACGGCCGCGCGGAAGCGAAGGGAGAAGGTCATGGCGGACAGTCTCTCAGCCCGTCGTCCCGGCGAACGCCGGGACCCATACGCCGTGCCGACGATGTTAGGGACGGCGTCAAAGACCTTCCTTCATTACTTCCGCCGCAGAGTATGGGTCCCGGCGTTCGCCGGGACGACGCAGTCAATTGCAGCCGCCCTCTCACGACGCCTTCCTGATCTTGAAGCTCGCCAGATAATCGTCCGGCTTTTCCGGATCGAACGTCTTGCCCATCACGGAGAAGGATTTGTACGACGTCGCCGGCGGCGCCAATCCCATCTCGGTCATGACCTTCCTGGTGTCGGTCGCGAGATAGACCTGCTCGGCCACCGCCTTGTAGTCGACATCGCCCTTGATCTGGCCCCAGCGCTTCATTTGCGTCAGCATCCACACCGCAAACGACTGCCAGGGGAACGGATCGAAGTCGACGCGCTTGGCGTCGGTCTTCACCCCGCCCAGCCCGTCCGCATAGGTGCCGGTCAAAACCTGCTCCAGCACGGTGACGGGCGCGTTGATGTAGTTCGCCGGCGCGATCGCCTCTGCGATCTGCTTGCGGTTTTCGGCTTTCGAGGCATAGGCGGTCGCGTCCACGATCGCCCGCGTCAGCGCCGCAAAGCTGTTCGGCGAGCTGGTGATGAATTCGCGGCTCGCCGCAAAGCTGCAGCAGGGATGGCCGTCCCAGATTTCCTTCGACAGGATATGCATGAAGCCGACGCCGTCATAGATCGCGCGCTGGCAGATGTTGTCAGGCGCGAGGAAGCCGTCGATGTTGTCGGCGCGAAGGTTCGCGACCATTTCCGGCGGCGGCACCGAGCGAAGCTGCACGTCGGTATCGGGATCAAGACCGTGTTCGGCCAAATAATAGCGCAGCAGGTAATTGTGCATCGAATAGTCGAACGGAATGGCGAACTTCATGCCCTTCCAGTCCTTCGGATCGCGCTTGTCCTTGTGCTTCATGGCGAGCGTGATGCCCTGACCGTTGACGTTCTCGATCGCCGGCACCGTGAACGGAATCGCAGTGGCGCCCAGCCCCAGCGAGATTGCGATCGGCATCGGCGCCAGCATGTGGGCGGCGTCGTATTCCTTGTTGATGGTCTTGTCGCGAATGACCGCCCAGCCGGCGGTCTTCACCACTTCGACGTTGAGGCCGTGCTTGGAATAGAAACCGAGCGGATGCGCCATGATGATCGGCGTCGCGCAGGTGATCGGGATGAAGCCGACCTTGAGGTCCTTCTTCTCGGGCACCCCGCCTTGCGCGAAAAGCTCGGTCGCGGTCTTGAGCGGGAAGAACTGCGAGATGGCGGCCAGCGCGGTCGAAGCGCCGACCGATTTCAGGAAGGCGCGCCGCGCAGCATCCTTGGGAAACATCGCCCGCATCACGGCCGAAGCGACGACGCCCTCGTAGCGCTTTTCCTCGCTAGGCTGAGGCTCGCAGCGCAGCGCCAGCGCCGCATGTTCGTGTTCGGCCTCGCTGACATGCTGGCCGCAATGGCAGCCTCCCGCGCGAAGACGGCGATTGGGATCGAATGGATTATCGAAGGTAGACATGAGGCCTCCTGCACCGGTGCTGCCCCCTAATTAAGCAAGGCACATGCCAGCCCGTTTCCTCGGCGATTGCGCTGATGTCGCAGGGATTTGGCCGGATCTTGGCCAGTACGAGATTTCGTGATATACGAGAATTCGTAGTTGAATTACGATTTTTCGGAGTGAAACCGATGGATCTGGCGTTGAGTTCGACGGCCGTGCCGCAAGATTCGGGCCTGCGCGCCGCCGCGTTCGAGTTTGGTATCGAGCCGACCCTGCTGCTCGATCCGCACGCCGACCTGATCCTCGACGCCAATCCGGCCGCCTGCACCCTGCTCGGCTACGATCGTGCACTTCTGCGGCAGACCAAAGTCAGCGCGCTGCACGGCGGACAAGTGTCCGCGTTGATCGTGTTCACACAGGCCGTGCTCGACAAGGGCGCCTACTGGACCAACGCGCTGACCCCGCGCCACGCCACCGGACAAAGCCTTCGCCTCGAATATGCCGGCTCCCTGCTGCCGGGCGACAGCCGCCCGCTGGTGCTGCTCACCCTGAGCGACCTCGATGCGCGTCGCCGCCGCTATGTCGATGCCGCGGCCGAAGATCACATGCGCGGCGGGATCGCGACCTGGCAGCGGGTCGAGCGGGTGTTTCAGGACATCGAGCGCGAGAACCAGTTGATCCTGCGCGCCGCCGGCGAAGGCATTTACGGCGTCAACGCGGAAGGCAAGACCACCTTCGTCAATCCGGCCGCCGAGCGCATGCTGGGCTGGGGCGCGGAAGAACTGGTCGGCAAGGCCATCCACCCGATCGTCCATCACACCCATCATGACGGACGGCATTATCCGGATCACGACTGCCCGATCTATGCGGCGTTTCGCGACGGCGCCGTGCACCAGGTCGATGGCGAGGTGTTCTGGCGCAAGGACGGCACGCCGGTCTGGGTCGAATACACATCCACTCCCATCCGCGACCGCGGCGTGGTGGTCGGCGCCGTCATCGTGTTCCGCGACGTCAGCCAGCGGCGCGAGGCCGACGAAAAACTGCACGCCGCGCTCACTGAGGTCGACCGTCTGCGCGAACGGCTCGAACTGGAAAACGCCTACTTGCAGGAAGAAATCCGCATCGAGACCAACCCGCGCGGCATCATCGGCCAGAGCCAGGCGATCCAGACGACGCTGCGCCAGGTCAAACTGGTGGCGCCGACGTCTGCGGCCGTGATGATCACGGGCGAATCCGGCACCGGCAAGGAACTGATAGCGCGCGCCATCCACGAGGCGAGCAGCCGCCGCGACCGGCCGCTGATCCGCGTCAACTGCGCGGCAATCCCGCGCGAGCTGTTCGAGAGCGAGTTCTTCGGCCACGTCCGCGGCGCTTTCACCGGCGCGATGCGCGATCGTATCGGGCGGTTCGAACTCGCTAACGGCGGCACGCTGTTCCTCGACGAGGTCGGCGAGATCCCGCTCGAACTGCAAGGCAAGCTGTTGCGCGTGCTGCAGGAGGGAAATTTCGAACGCGTCGGCGAAGAACGCACCCGCGCGGTCGACGTCCGCCTGATCGCCGCCACCAACCGCGACCTCAAGCAGGAAGTGCAGCGCGGCCGTTTTCGCGAAGATCTGTATTTCCGCCTCAACGTGTTTCCGGTGGAATCCGTGCCGCTGCGCGAGCGGCGTGAGGACATTCCGCTATTGGCGCAGCATTTTCTGACCAGCAAGGCGCTGAAATCCGAACTGCGGCTGTCCGAAGGTGATGCGCGAAAAATGTCGCGCTACGACTGGCCCGGCAATGTCCGCGAACTGCAGAACGTAATCGAGCGCGCCGCGATCCTCGCGCAGAACGGCCGGCTGCGCATCGACCTGCCGGATGTGCCGGGCGCGCCGCCCTCTCCGGCTACAGCGCGTGCCAAACAAGACAGCCGTCCTGCTGTCATGACATCGACGGAAATGCGCGCCCACGAACGCGCCAACATCGAGGCCGCGCTTGCGGCCTGCGCCGGAAAAGTGTTCGGCCCCGGCGGCGCGGCCGAGATGCTCGACATCAAGCCGACCACGCTGGCCTCGCGTCTCAAGGCGCTGGGGATTGCGAATGCGCCTTGAGTGAGCGGCTGATCGGGGCCCTGGCTGTGTGAAACCACCCGAAACCGTCGAACATCGCGCTTACAACGGAAGACTCCATCTCTACCGGCTGCGGGGCGGCGGCAGCGTCGCCGCCTCCGGACTCGATGGAAATCGGGATCTCCGTTGTGGCAAGGCTGCTTACACGTCTTCCTATTCGTAGAGCCCGCCAAAGGCGGGTTCTTCTTCCTCTGGGTAGAGCCCGCCAAAGGTGCCGTCGTGAGTCTCGTCGGCCTCGCCGGCGGTGCCTTCCGCGGTTCCGGGAGTAAACCCGGGGTCAGAGGTCGGTCCGTCAAAGTTGCCGAGGCTGGCGGGGATAAAGCCGGGGTCAAAGCTCGGTCCGTCAAAGCCGCCGAGGCCGGCGGGGATAAAGCCGGGATCGATGTTGGGGCCAAGGCCGCCGAAGAAGCCGCCGAGGGCGCCGGGGCCACCAAAGCCGCCGAGGCCACCGAAGCCAAGGGCCTGGTCCATACAGCCCTGTGCAAGGTGCTGAAACCCTTCGGAGCGAGCCTGACGCGCGTCGGCGAGATCCTGGCGCCCTTCGGCGAGCTCGCGACGTCCCGCAATCGTGTGCGCGATGCCGCCCAGAATGTTTCCGTGCGCGAAGTCCTGGCGGGCCTCCGAAAACTGCTCCCGCGCCTCTGCGAAGTGCTGCCCCGCCTCGCGGGTCTCCTGCCGAGCCTCGCGAAAATCTTGCCGCGCCTCGTGAAATTCAGAGGCGGCTCCGTAATTGCCAATTCCACACATGGTGAAGTCCTCTCGTTAAGGGAGTGCCCTGCGTCGTCGTTGTGGGACGCACCCGGATCCCTTCGTGCTTTCTGCCCAAGCGGCGAAACGAATTCTGTGAGGTTCGTCACCCGGAGCGGCGGTCTGCGCACTTTTTGCGATGCGACTTTGAACCTGCCTCGCCCGGAACGGCCGGCTGCGCGTCGACCTGCCCGACGTGCGGACCGCGCTCCCGGGACAGTTTGTGCAAAGCGAGACAGGCGTCCCGGCGGAACAAAGTAGCGCCCGCCTTCATTTCTTCTGGTAAGATTTCTTTCGTGCACACAAGCCCCAGCGCTCGCGCGAGGAAAGGGTTGGGCATGGCGTTGACAGTGACGCTGATCGTGGTCCTGGCCCTTCTCCTGTATCGAATCTGGAGATGGCTCTGGCACATCGCGACGTTCCTGGCGTTGGGACTCTTCCTGTATCTGGCCTGGCCCTGGCTTTCGCAGATGCGATCGGACGATGCATTGATGTCCTGGCTGCAGCAAGCTCGCTTGCCGCAAGCATTAGCGAGTAGCGCGCCGAGCGGACGGCCGTATGTGTCGCCACAACGGTATGCGGCGCCGCAACGTACGCACGAGTCGTACGATCGTTTCGAAGCGCTCAGCCAGGCGAGCTATCCGCGCGCTTATCCGAAACCGTCTCTTTGTGCCGAAAACTGGCAAGGACACGATATCTACCTTTGGAAAGGAAGGCGTTGGTATTTGCCTCATAACGAGGAGCCGTACAGATACCTCTGTGCCCCGGAGAACAGACTCGAGTGGTGTTGGCCGATACCGCCAAATGCGTCTGCGGCGCCATGCAGAACCGATAAAGGTAATGGATGGTGTTGGGGAAGTGCGGTCAGTTACCGCAGTGATAGCTGATAGAAAAATTTGCATGATAGATAGCGGCGGTGCCTAAGCGATTTCGGAACATCGGGCCGGTGCATTTCGCGAAAGTAAAAGCACACCGCCGTCTTTCCACTATTGCCCTTCCCCTATAGCATCGCCCCAAGACGACCGGATCAACCGGTCGCTACGTCAAAGGGGAGGATTTCATGCGTCGCAACATTTTTGCCGCGTCCGCGCTTCTGTTGTGGGGCACAGCGCTGACCGCCTCCGCAGTCGCGCAGCAGCCAGTCAAGCTCGGTGTTCTCAACGACCAGACGGGACTGTACTCGGATCTCAGCGGCATGGGCTCGGTCCACGCCTCGCGCATGGCGGTCGAGGATTTCGGCGGCAAGGTGCTGGGCCGGCCGATCGAAGTCATCTTTGCCGACCATCAGAACAAGCCCGACATCGGCGCCAACATCGCGCGGCAGTGGATCGAGACCGAAGGCGTCACGCTGATCCTCGACGTTCCTAACTCGGCCGTGGGGCTCGCGGTGCGCGAGGTGACGCGCACGCGCGACGCCGTCGACATCAACACCGGCGCCGCCACCTCGGATCTCACCGGAAAAGCCTGTTCGCCGCACGGCGTGCACTGGAGTTTCGACACCTACGGCCTTGCGGCGACGATCGGCCAGGCGCTGGTGAAAGAGGGCGGCGACAGCTGGTTCTTCATCACCGCCGACTACGCATTCGGGCATGCGCTCGAGAAAGACACCTCGGCGTTCGTCACGGCCGCCGGTGGCAAAGTGGCGGGCGCCGTGCGCCATCCGCTCAATACCGCCGACTTCTCGTCCTTCCTGCTGCAGGCGCAGGCCTCGAAGTCGAAGATCGTCGCGCTCTCGAACGCCGGCGGCGACACCATCAACGCGATCAAGCAGGCCGGGGAATTCGGCCTGGGCCGCAAAGGCGACCAGCGTGTGGCGGCACTCCTGCTGCAGTTTCCCGACACCCACGCGCTTGGCCTCGAAGCGGCGCAAGGGCTGACCGCAAGCGAGACCTTCTTCTGGGACCTCGACGACGCGACCCGCGCCTGGACCAAACGCCTGGTCGCCCGAAATGCCGGGAAACCGCCCAGCATGATCCATGCAGGGACCTACGGGGCGACGCTGCATTACCTGAAGGCGGTGGCGGCAGCCGGCACGACCGATGCGACCAAGGTGGTCGCCAAGATGAAGGAATTGCCGATCGACGATTTCTACACCAAGGGCACGGTGCGCGAGGATGGACGCGTGATGCGGCCTTATTATCTGCTGCAGGTCAAGAAGCCCTCGGAATCCAAATACCAGTACGATTATCTGAAGCTCCTGGCCACAGTGCCGGCCGAGCAAGCGGCGCGCCCGCTGAGCGAGAGCGCCTGCCCGATGGTGAAGCGCTGAGACCAATCGAGCGTTTCCGCGCCGGAGCTGGAGACATGCCACAGCGAGCGCACAGCATTCGTCGTCGTCCCGGCCTTGAGCCGGGACCCATACCGCGGAATATCTCGATGAGACACGAGGCTGGTCTCGCGCACGAAACCGTAGCCTGTGGCTATGGGTCCCGGCCTTCGCCGGGACGACGGCGATGGGGCGAAGCGCGCCGTTTCATCAATGCGAAACGGATCATGAGAAGCTGAAAGGAAACCACTACCAATGAGCATAGCCGATCCCAACAAGACGATCCTGACGGGCGAAAACCCTTTTATCCGCTTGAGCCACAAGGACGGCGAGCCGAACTCGACGGAGGCGAGCTATTGGCGGATCATCTTTTCGCCGGCCGGTCCTGGTCACGTGCTCTATCTGAAAAGCGAACTGACCGAGCGGCGCTGGCGCATCTACTCCGACAACATCGCAATGGCGCGGTGGCTGCAGTCGACCGTGCAGGGCATGCTCAATGCCGAGCTTTCCGACACGACGATCCCCTGTGCGGACGCGCAATTCTCCAAGACCGGAGATCCGCGCTACTTCTGGACCGAGCACGTCAAGTCGCACGGCGAAGACATCTCGCTGACCTGGTTCGATATCGGCGAGCCGCTCCTCATCCACTCGCAGCCGAACCAGATTCCGGACCGGCGCTACGGCGTGTGCACCGTGCTGATCCCGGCGCTCGGTACCCGTCTCGTCCGCAACGGCGTCGAGGCAGCGGGGCGATCCTGGGCGCGGGAGCGTGAGGGACGGCCATTCTCGACGTCGGCATTGGCATTCTCGGAAAGCTGGACCGAAGCGATCTGAGGTCTGGCCGCCATCCGTTTGCGTTTTCCGCGAGGCGGAAGTCACCTGACTCCTCGCGGACACAGTGCCGCACCGCCACGCGGCACGTTCTGCGCTAGCTTCTGCCCAATCGGTCCTCGCGACTCGACAAGAAACAACAAAGACCAAGGGCAGGAAAATGAGAAAGCTGACACGGCGAACGTTCGTGATGGGTTCGGCCGCATTGTTGTACGCGCCGGCTGTAAGGACCGAGGCGCAATCCGCATGGCCGTCAAAATCGATTCGAATCATCGTGCCCTATCCGCCCGGCGGCCAGACCGACGGCATCGCGCGTGCCTTCGGCGACTTCCTGGCGCGGCAGGTGGGAAAGACGGTCATCGTTGAAAACAAGGGCGGCGCCGGCGGCGTCATCGGCGTCACGGAAGCGAAACGCGCAGATCCCGACGGCACCACCATCCTGTGCACGATCTCGTCGTCGCTGATCCAGAACCGCGTCACGGTAAAGGACCTGCCCTACGATCCCGAAAAGGATTTTGTCTACCTGACGATGGTCAGCGGCGCCGGCGGTCCTGTCGTGGCGGCGAAGAAGACCGGCGCGACCAACCTTCGCGAGTTCATCGAATACTGCAAGAAGGCCGGCAGCATAAATTGGGGATCATATGGCGTGGGGTCGACGCCGCACGTCCTGATCGAGACGATCGCGAAGCAGTACGGCATCAAGGTTCAGGTCATCCAGTATCGCGGCGAGGCGCCGATGTGGAATGACGTTGCCGGACAGACGCTGGATGGCGCCGCCGGAAGCTATGCCGCAGCAGCGCCCGTCATTCAGGCCGGCACCGGAAACCTGATCGGCGTGGTCGGCACCCGACTGCCGCCCTATCCGGACGCGCCGACCATGACCGAGCAAGGCGCCGTCGGCGACTTCTACGACCTGCGCGCCTTCACCACCTTCGCCGTACCATCAGGCACGCCAAAGGACATCGTGGATCGGCTCACGCCGCTGTTGATCCAGGCAGGAACCGATTCGAAGGTCCAGCAGATGCTGAACAACTTCATCCTGTCGTCGCCGGCCGATTTCGAAACCACGAATCGCATCTTCAAGCGCGACAGCGACGTGATGCTCCGCATCCTGCGCGATCTCGGCGTCAAGCCATCGGAATAGTCGCTAGAGCGTTTTCCAGCGAAGTGGACCCGGTTCGCGTCAAGAAAACGCGTCAAACAAGGAATTAGAGCCCCGTTTCGATTCAATCGAAACGGAAAAGGCTCTAGTAGCGGCGGCCGCCCACCGAGAACGACGAGGCGCCCGGCAGCGAGTTGATCTCGCTGTCGATCCGGCCCGTCTGCTGCACGACGCCTACCCCGAGCGACAGGCTGAGATTGGACGTCGGCTGGAATTCCACGCCGGCATAGGCGCTGGAAACGGGCAACGTGCCGGATTTGGAATCGAACGGCGCGAACGCGCTGCTGCCGATGCCTGAATTGTATTTCAGCGTATCGAAGCCGGCAAAGAACGTGACCGGCGGACCGCCGGCGTTCTTCAGGCTGTAGCCGAACTGCGTGCCTTCGCTATAGATCGATCCGAAGCCGCCGAACGCGCTTTGGCTGAGGCCGCCAAAACCCATCGTGTTGCGCTGGCTGCCGACAAAGAAGCCATTGGAGAAATTGTAGCGCGCGTAGGCGGAGCCATTTCCGAGGTCGCGGAAGTCGAAGCTCGGAAAGGTGCCGTAAGCGTTGGCGCCCTCGCCCGCATCGCCGCTGAAACCCATCGGCCAGCCCGGAGTCCAGTAGTTCACCGGCGCGGTTTGGGCGTGGGCCGCTCGCGCACCCAGGCACAACACTGCCACGATCAATACAAAACCAAATCTGCGTGAGAACATCGACATCCGCGCGACCACCCGACAGCGCCGCGATTATACGCAGGTGACGTCGGGAACGCCAGAGCGGCGCGATGGCGCGGTTCCACCATTGGCGACGCTGCATCGAGGTAATTGCAGTCCGATTCCATCGAATTGGACTGCAACCGTTTTGCTCTCTCAGAGCTATTCGATCCTCATCCTGAGGAGCGCGCAGCGCGTCTCGAAGGATGTAGGCCCGCCTGTGGCCTCATGGTTCGAGACGGCGCTAACGCGCCTCCTCACCATGAGGAACTCCCACTACGCCGCCTTGGTCAGCTTGGCCTCCGTCGGCAGTCCCTCCTCGATCGGCAGCGACGGATCGCGCGACCATTCGTTCCAGGAACCGAAATACATCCGCACGTCCTTCACGCCGGCGTTCTTCAGCGCGAGGAACGTGTTCGAGGCCCGCGCGCCCTTGAAGCAGTAGAGATACACGGGCGTATTCTCCGTGATGCCGACGGTGGCGCACTCGGCCAGGATTTCGTTCTTCGACTTGAAGCGCGGCCCCTCGCCCGTGGGCTTCATCATGCGGTACCATTCCAGCCACACCGCGCCGGGAATGCGTCCCTTGCGCGGGCAGAAGTCCTTGCCGTACGGCGACGAGCTTTCGCCGATCCACTCGTCGATGTCGCGCACGTCGAGCAGCGCGATGCCGGGCTTGCCGACGGCGGCGAGCATGGTCTTGGCGTCGATCAGGATGTCGCCCGCCTCCGGCAGAACCGAGAACGATGCCTTCACCGGCGACGGCACGTCCGTGGTAACAGGCAGGCCGGAAGCCGCCCAGGCGTCGTAGCCGCCATGCAGCACCTTGATCTTGGGATAGCCGAGCATGGTCAGCAGATAGTAGCCGCGGCAGGACTGGCCGAAGCCGGAATTCATCGACTGTTCGTAGATGACCGCGGTCTCTTTGCCCGAAAGTCCGGCGGCGCCGAACGCATCGGCGAATTTCGTCTTCAGTTCGGCCATGCCCTCCGGCGTCGAGGTCGCCAGATACGTGAAGATCTCATGGACGTTGACCGCGCCCGGGAGATGCCCCGCGCCGTAGGCTTCGGGATTGCGGGTGTCGATGACGACACACGGCTCTTTCGTGAGGAATTCCGCGAGTTCGCCGGCAGTAATCAGAACGTCCGTCATGGCAGGCCTCTCCTGTTTAGGTGGTTGCTGGTTGGTCGAAACGGAAAATCCCTCTAGCGCTCGTCGCCGGCCAGCATCTTGCGGAGCTGTTTGGTGGCGGGGGTGACGATGGCGACGAAATAGGCCTCGCGAAGCCGGCGCTGGGCGCGATGGCTCTTCAGGTAGCCGCGCGCGCCGCAATGGAGCATCGCGGCATGCGCGGCCGCGACGCTGGCGTCGCCGAGCCGCAGGCGAAGCGCCACGACGCGCCGCCAATAGCTGTCGTCGGCATTGTAGGGGTCGCGCGCCAGCGCCATCGCCTCCTTCTCGAACTCGGCATGGAGTTCGCGGAACTGCACCGGCTGCTGCGGCAGATAGCGGTTGACGTGGCCGAGCGGCGCATCGACCTCGTCCATGATCTGGATGCAATCCTTGATCAGACCGAGCCCCATCCCGGCCTGCAGCAGGATGAATCCGGCGCGGATTTTTTTGACGAAAGGTCCGGCGGGTTCAGCCAGGATCAATTCATCCGGCACGAACACATCGCGGAACTGCACACCATAGGTGCCGGTGCCGTCCATCGCGAGGAACGGCTTGCAGGGCTGCAGCGTGATCGCCGGATTGGCGCAATCGGCCAGGAACATGACAGTGCCCGGCCCGCCCTTTGCGGTGCCGCCGCCCTCGTCCTCGCGTTCGAAGATGGTGCCGAAGTAATGATCCGCGCCCAGATTGGACACCCAGGGCAGCGCGCCGCGCACGACATAGCCGCCCTCGACCTTGCGGCCCTTCAGTTTCAGCTTCTCGATCCCGAAAAAGCTCTTCATCGGGTTCGACAGCCCGGTGCCGCCGAGGATCTCGCCGCTCGCGAACTTGCCGGCGAATTTGTTGACGAGTGCTGGATTGTCCGAGTTCGACGCGTACCAGACCAGTGTGTTCTGGCACCACGCCATGAAGGCGGTGGCGCCGCAGACCTCGCCGAGGGAGGCGATCGATTGAATGGCGCAGCGCAGATCGGCTGCGCCATTCTCCGGTTGGTGGCTGCCCCATGCGCCGACGTCGCCGAGCTTTCGCAGCAAGACATCGGGGTAGAGCGTACCTTCGTCGATCGCCAAGACGTGGGGTGCGAGTTCTTTGCGCGCAATCATCGCGACCTGATCGGCGATCGACACCGATGGCAGGGTTTCGTCGCTTGCGAGCCGGGATACCGCCAGTGAACCCATCAAACCCTCCACACCCCATTGGCCTTGCGTACGTCGTTGCCTTGCGTGATTGCCCTACGCGCTGACTTCGAGATTGACGGGCCGTGTAAATGTGTTGGCGACCGGCGACCATTTCTTGACGTGGGTCACCAGCGCATCGATCTCGGCCTTCGGAACGCCTTCGCATTCCATGTCGACCTTGACGCGGACATCAGTGAAGCCGACCGGCTTTTCGCTGACGTCGCCGGTGCCCCACACGGCCGTGATGTTGAGGTCGCCCTCGAGCTCGAGCTCGAGCTTGTTGACGATCCAGCCGCGGTGAACGGCGTTGGCGTGGAGGCCGACCGCAAGGCACGAGCCGAGCGCGGCCAGTGATGCCTCCGACGGATTGGGCGCGGTGTCGTC
Organism: uncultured Alphaproteobacteria bacterium; assembly: GCA_963742935.1. GTDB lineage: Bacteria > Pseudomonadota > Alphaproteobacteria > Rhizobiales > Xanthobacteraceae > Bradyrhizobium. The sequence goes on from CAVUOI010000027.1 coordinate 77,068, forward strand.
ACCCAAAAGACCCGGCGGCTCGTCGACGATGTAAGGCGCGAGGTTGCGGATGTAGTTGGCGTGGCGGAACTTGCCTTCCGCCACCGTCTTGCATTTCAAGGTCTTGATGACCTTCGGGTTGGCCTTGCTGTTGACGATGAGCTGTTCCAGCCCGTCCTTGTCGATTGGTGCCAGGCAGCCTGTAAGCACCGTTTTTTGAGCGACCGCGGTCATCTTTTCTCTCCCTAGGGTAGGATACCGAACGTTCTGTTTCCTGCATGAAGCGTGCCAGACCCGGCCAAAATCAAAAGCCGAACTTCTCTCGCCGCTTAGCGGTGGCTGCCCGGAAATTGATCAGCGCCGCGCTGCACAGGCGCGAAGCAATTGCCGCATGGGTGCGATTACTTTCCGCGCAAAGATGCGACTTGATGATTGCGCCGCGGTTGGATTAACTGGCGCGCATGGGCAGATCGGTTCCGAAGAAGAAACAGTCCGTCACCGGCGACGAAGAGTCCGCCCGCGCGCGCCTGCTCGGCGCGGCGACGCATCTGTTTTGCAAGAACGGCATCAACGCCACCGGCATCGACGCTATCATCGACGAGGCCGGCACCGCCAAGACCACGCTCTACAAATTGTTCGGCTCGAAGACCAACCTCGTCAACGCCGTGCTGGAAAGCGAAGGCAAGGCGTGGCGCGAATGGTTCATCGGCGCGATGGAAGACGGCGGCGGCGACGCGCAGGCAAAACTGAAGCGGATTTTTCCGGCGCTCAAGCGCTGGTTCGCCGAGGAGCGGTTCTACGGCTGCCCCTTCATCAACGCGGTCGCCGAGCACGACAAGGACGCCAAGGCGTTCCGCAACATCGCGCTACGCCACAAGAAGGTGGTGCTGGCGCATATCGAAAAGCTGGCGGCTGACATGGGCGCGGCCGAGCCGCAAATGCTGGCGCATCAGCTCGCGCTGCTGATCGACGGCGCCATCGTCGCCGCCATGGTGTCGCGCGATCCCGGCGTGGCGGATACCGCGGGGCTTGCCGCCGGTAATCTGTATGAACCGTCGAAAGTGAAAAAGCCGAAGCGAGCGAGCACAAGCGAACAACTCGCCGCAGTGTAGGTGCCGTCAGGGTGGGCAAAGCGTAAGCGTGCCCACCACCTCACAGCGTGCTCGCTGATGGATGGTGGGCACGTCGCTTACGCTCCTTTGCCCACCCTACTGATTTCATCGCCCCTACTTCAGCGCATCCGCAACCTTTGCAATCCCGGCATTGGCGCACACCTCGTCCTTTTCGCCGCCCGGCGCGCCGGATACGCCGACCGCGCCGATCACCTCGTTGCCAGCCTTGATCGGCACGCCGCCGCCGACCGCGACCGTGTTCGGGATCTGCTTGAGATAGGCATTGGCGGGATCGGAAGTCAGCTTCATGAACTCCAGCGAGGTCTGGCCACGGGTCCGCGAGGTGTAGGCCTTCAGCCGCCCGAACTCCATGGTGTGGGGATTGGTGCCGTCACCGCGAACCGAGGCCGCGACATTGCCGGCCTTGTCGACGATCACGACCGAGACCTTGTAGCCATCCTTGGTGCACTGCTCGATGGTGCCCTGGATAATGGCGAGCGCCATGCCCATCGAAACATTCTTCTCGACCTGTGGGGCCTGCGCCAGCGCGGGCGAAGTGGCAAGAACGGACAGAGATGCAAGCACGGCAAGACGAACACGACGCATGTTATTAGCCTCCCTTGGGGGTTAAAGTGTCCCGCCCTGTTGAACCCTACGGCGGCCCAATTAATCCCGGACGAGCTTGCGAAATTCGCAGGCCGAACTGCAGCACGCCCCGCAGCCTTGGAGGAATTCTAACGGCTTTCGAGCAGGCTCGACTCAAGCCGCGCCAGTTCGGCCGCCAGATCGCCCTCGACGTCGCCGACCCGCATCTCGATCACGCGGTAGTCGCGCGCCTCCAGCCATGTCCTCCGTCCCGCACGGTCGGCGACGATGGCCTCCAACTCGTTGGCATTGACCAGCTCGATCGCCAGCCGCTGCACGAACGAAACGAAATCCGGAATGTGACGACCGACCGGGGTCTGGCGCTTGAACTGCCCGGCGAACCGGCGGTCGCGGGTCAGCGCCTGCCACAAGATCCGCTCGGCATCGGTCGGGTTACGCCGCAGCAGCCGGGCCAGCCCGCGCACGGTCGAGCTGTCGCCGGGCGCCGCCGGCCCCTGCCCGTGCTCGGCCAATAGGGCGCGCAGCCGTGTCGCCTGTTCGCCATCCAGCACGCCGCCCTTGGCCGGGCCCTTGCGGCCTTCCGCGATCGCCATCACCACGCCGTGCAGCGTGTGCATGTCCTGCTTGGTCGGGTCCATCCGCGTAAAGATGTTGCGCAGGTTCACCAGCATCGTCTCGCGTTTTTCGCGCGGACGGAGGAATTCGACCTTGTCGAGTTCGCGGACCAGATTGTCGAAGAAGGCCTGCATCTGGTGCTGCGAGGCCGGCTCGGAGCGTTCCGGCATCGCGAACGGGAGGTCACCGCCGGTCGAGCGCTTGAACCACTCGTAGCCGATCAAGAGCACCGCCTGCGCCAGGTTCAGCGAGGCAAAACCCGGATTGACCGGAAAGGTGATGATCCGGTTGGCGAGCGCGACCTCTTCGTTCTGGAGGCCGTAGCGCTCCCGGCCGAACAGGATGCCGACCCCGCCGCCGCTGTCGACATGGGCCACGATCTCGCTTGCGGCTTCCACCGGCGCGACCACCGGCTTGGCCTGGTCATGGGCGCGGGCGGTGGTGGCGAACAGCAGCGTCAGGTCGGCGACCGCCTGCTCGACGGTGTCGAACAATTGCGCCTGTTCGAGAATCTGGTCGGCGCCGGCCGCCGCCCGCTGCGCGGCGATGTTCGGCCAGCCGTCGCGCGGATTGACGATTCTGAGGCGCGACAGCGCGAAATTGCCCATCGCGCGCGCGGCCATGCCGATATTCTCGCCGAGCTGCGGCTCCACGAGGATCACAATGGGTCCGGTTAAGTCCAAACCAGACTTGGTTTTATCGGTGCCCGAACCGGACATTTGCAACTTCACTTTCTGATTCGACTTCGAAACCTGATTTAACGTCGGAAGATTTTGAACCTGCGCGCAGTGTGCGCGCGCTTCAAATGCTTGTGCGTTATCCGAAGACGGCCGGAATTCTCCAACCCGATAACAGGCTTACTAGCGTTTCCGACGGTTCGCTCAAAGCCTCAATGAAGCTTTGCCCCCACCGCCGCTTGCCCGCATTCGACTTTCGGATAGGCTAACAATCACAAACAAAGCGAAGCAGCAAACGAACCCGAAAGCCGGTTCAACGGCGAGGGAATCAAAGAGGGAGACGTCCATGCGCGGCAGGTGGTCGTTGGCGATAGTGGGCGTGGTTTTGATCCTGGCGGGTGGCCTGCTCGCCCATTTCACCCAGACCGCAGGCGGCATCCGGATCGAGGACGTCAGGTTCAAGGGCGCCAAGGGCAACACCATGAGCGCCCTGCTCTACATCCCGCCGAACGCCACGCCGCAGATCCCCGCCCCCGGCATCCTCGCCGTCCACGGCTACATCAATTCGCGCGAAACCCAGGACGGCTTTGCCATCGAGTTCGCTCGCCGCGGCTATGTGGTGCTCGCCCTCGACCAGACCGGCCATGGCTATAGCGACCCGCCCGCCTTCGCCAACGGCTTCGGCGGCCCCGATGGATTGGCCTATCTGCGCAGCCTCGAAATCGTCGACAAGAACAATATCGGGCTTGAAGGCCACTCGATGGGCGGCTGGACCGTGCTGGCGGCCGCTACCGCCGCGCCCAACGATTACAAGTCGATGGTGCTGGAGGGCTCCTCGACCGGCAAGCCGTTCGCCGCCGACGGCACGCCCGCCTGGCCGCGCAACGTGGCGCTGGTGTTCGCCCAATATGAAGAGTTCTCGACCCTGATGTGGGGCGTGGAGAAGGCCCGCGACGTCACGCAGAGCCCGAAACTGTGGGGCTTGTTCGGCACACAAAGCCCGGTCGAACCGGGCAAAGTCTATGGCGACATCGCGCAGGGCACGGCTCGGGTGCTCTATACCCCTGCCATCACCCATCCGGCCGAGCACATCTCCCACCAGGCGATTGGCCACAGCCTTGATTGGTTCGCCAAAACCCTGCAGGGCGGCACGCCCCGCCCGGTCGACGACCAGATCTGGTTCCGCAAGGAGATCGGCACGCTGATCGCGCTGCTCGGCTTTGTGGCGCTTTTGATCGGCGCTTTCGACGGGCTGCTGGAAGCGCCGATGTATTCCCGGCTGCGCCTGCCGGAGATTGCCGACGGCACCATGCCCGAGCATACAGCAGCCAGCGGCCGGCGCTGGACCACGGCCTTCATCCTGTCCGCCTTCATCCCTGCGCTGACTTATTATCCGGCGTTCGCGCTCGGCGGTACTTTCGTAAAGCCGTCCGCCTTCCTGCCCCAGGGCATCACCAACCAGATCCTGGTCTGGGCGGTCATCAACGGCCTTATCACGCTCGGCCTGATGCGGTTCGCGCCGAAACGCGCCAGCCGGAACGGCATCGTCCTGCAATCGGCCGTGATCGCCGTCGCTTCCGTGGCGATCGGCTACGCCGCGCTATGGCTCGCCGACCTCGCCTTCAAGATCGACTTCCGGTTCTGGATCGTCGCCTTGAAGCTGATGAGCGCGAAGCAATTCCTGATCTTCCTGATCTATCTCGTGCCGTTCACGGCGTTTTTCGTGATCGCGCTACATGTCCTGCACCGCAATTTCTCGACCATGGCCGCGCCCCGAGGGGCGCTTTATCTGACCAATATCCTGGCGCTGACGCTGGGCTTCATCGTGCTGGTGGGCGGGCAGTACGCTATCCTGTGGCTCACCGGAAAGCTGTTCAACCCGCTGCCCGACCCCGGCTTCGTGCCGCTGTCGACCATCGTCGCCATCCAGTTCGTTCCGCTGCTGGCGATCTGCGCCGTGATCTCGACCTTTACCTGGCGGCGGACCGGCTCCAGCCTGCCCGGCGCGCTGATCTGCGGCCTGTTGGTGACCTGGTACGTGGTGGCGGGGACGGCGACCCAGGCCGCGTTCTGACCTTAAGGCATTGTTACCTAAAAGATGGGCTGAAACTGCATAGCGGCTTGGCTTCCGCCGGCCGGTTTGCAGTGCTATAGGCCGCGTATAATCACTCCACCCCGCCGAACCGCGCGGTTTTCCGAGAAAAGGCCCCTTCCACATGGCAAAAATCAAGGTGACCAACCCCGTCGTCGAACTCGATGGCGACGAGATGACCCGGATCATCTGGCAGTACATCAAGGATAAGCTGGTCAACCCGTTCCTTGATATCAACCTGATGTATTTCGACCTCGGGATGGAATACCGCGATCAAACCAACGACCAGGTCACGGTCGACGCCGCCAACGCCATCAAGAAGGTCGGCGTCGGCGTCAAATGCGCCACCATCACCCCGGACGAAGCCCGGGTGAAGGAATTCGCCCTGAAGGAAATGTGGAAGTCGCCGAACGGCACCATCCGCAACATCCTCGGCGGCGTGGTGTTCCGCGAGCCGATCATCTGCAAGAACGTGCCGCGGCTGGTGCCGGGCTGGACCAAGCCGATCATCATCGGCCGCCACGCCTATGGCGACCAGTATCGCGCCACCGACATCAAGTTTCCGGGCAAGGGCACGCTGTCGATGAAATTCGTCGGCGAGGATGGCACCGTGATCGAGCGGGAGGTCTTCAAGGCTCCCGGCTCCGGCATCGCGATGTCCATGTACAACCTCGATGATTCCATCGCCGACTTCGCCCGCGCGTCCCTCAACATGGGCCTGGCGAAGAATTACTCGGTCTACCTCTCGACCAAGAACACCATCCTCAAGGTCTATGACGGCCGCTTCAAGGACATCTTCCAGGACATCTTCGACAAGGAATTCAAGTCGAAGTTCGACGAAAAGAAGATCACCTACGAACACCGCCTGATCGACGACATGGTCGCGGCCGCCATGAAATGGTCCGGCGGCTACGTCTGGGCCTGCAAGAACTACGATGGCGACGTGCAGTCCGACACCGTGGCGCAGGGCTATGGCTCGCTCGGCCTGATGACCTCGGTGCTGATGACGCCCGACGGCAACACCGTCGAAGCCGAAGCCGCTCACGGCACGGTGACCCGGCACTACCGCGAGCACCAGAAGGGCAAGGAGACCTCGACCAACTCGATCGCGTCGATCTTCGCCTGGACCCGCGGCCTGTCGCACCGCGCCAAGCTCGACAACAACGAAGCGCTGGCGAAGTTTGCAGCCACGCTGGAGAGGGTTTGTGTCGAAACCGTCGAAGCCGGCCACATGACCAAGGACCTCGCGCTCCTGGTCGGCGCCGACCAGCGCTGGCTCTCCACGACCGGCTTCCTCGACAAGGTCGCGGAAAACCTGACCAAGGCAATGGCGCCGGCGTAAGCCGGCCCTCGCTACTTCCCTCCACCTCATGGCCTGCGACAAACGCGAAGCGTTTGCGCAAGGGGAGCAGAGCGACGAGCAATCCATGTCCGCTGGGGGCACGATGGATTGTTCGGCGCCTGTCATCGGGCGCGCATTCGCGCGGGCCCGACCGCTCGCAATGATAAAGAACCAACGACGGAGCATTAAGGTGTCTTCCCCCAAGAACGCCGTACTCAAGAACGCCCTACTCAAGAACGCCGTACTCACTGCTATTTTTCTCATCGGGTCGGCCATCGGCGCGACCGCCCAGACCGCCCTTCCCGACGCCATCGCGGCTCCAGGCGAAACCGCCGTCCTCAAGCTGCATGCCGAAGGCGCGCAGGTCTACGAATGCAAGTCCGGCACGGATGGCGCACTCGCCTGGGTGTTTCGCGAGCCGATCGCAACGCTCGTCCAGGACGGCAAGACGGTCGGCCGGCATTATGCCGGCCCGACCTGGGAATTGGGCGACGGCAGCGCCATCGTCGGCCAGGTCGCCGGCACGTCCCCGGGCTCCGTCGCCATGGACATTCCCTGGCTGAAGCTCACGGTGACTTCGAAGCGCGGCAACGGTGTCCTCAGTCCGGCGACGACCGTGCAGCGGATCAACACAGTGGGCGGAAGGCTGACAGGCGCCTGCTACAAGCCGGGCACCTACGAAAGCGTCCCCTACTCGGCCGATTACGTATTCCTGCGCAAGGGCTGACAGGACGCTGCCATCCGGAGGTTATCGATGCTGTTCATGGTGATCGAACGCTTCAGGAATCAGGACCCGATCCCGGTCTACAAGCGCGTGCGCGATCCCGGCATCACATTTCCGGAAGGGCTGACCTATGTCGGGAGCTGGATCGAGCCCAATTTCGATCGTTGCTTCCAGTTGATGGAATGCGACGATTTGCGCCTGCTGCAGCAATGGGTGCTGGCCAACAACCGCGATCTCGGCATGACTTTCGAGATCGTCCCGGTCGTGCCGAGCAAGGAAACGCGGGAAGTCGTGGCGCCGTTTCTGGACGGGAAGTAGGGCGTGTACTCATAAATCCCTGGAGGTGGTGCGTCCGTCGACATGTCGGCTTTATCCCCCGAAGCGGACATCAGTCAGGCGGCAGGTCGGCAGGTCCGCTTTGGGCCACATCCAGACATCGAGTGCTCGCTGCGCACCCTTATCGCTCAGTCTCGATCCTGACCATTCACTCAAAAGCGATAGAGAAGTGTTCGCAAGCGGAAAGCACAATCCGGCAACTCAATCCAATTGCCCGGAAACCGACATGGCGGCGCTTCGACGAAAGGTCAGCAACGGGCCAGAACCGGACTCGTGCACCATAAAATGCGCCTGTACTCGACGTCGCCAAATGCGAGCGATGGTCATTCGGGCAGCCCAGCTCGCCGCAATCCGATTAGGACCGTCAGAGGTCGAAAGCCAATCGCAGGCACGGCATGTGGTCAATCGCGTTCATTGGTAACGAATTGCTAACCATTTAAGAACAGCATCACCGGTGCTTGGGCGAGGTGCGATCTCGCGCGGATCGTTAAGGCCGTTGCGCCTCTCGGTCAGCAGACTGCTTTTTTGGTTACACGTTACAGTAGGTGTGCCATGCGTCTTCATGTTTGGTTTGCGCTCTCCCTTATTACGCTGACGATTTCGATCATCAGCGTCTTCAGTTTTATCCCGCTTTTCAGCGCGAACGCTTTCTGGTTTGTGGTCGGAGCGTACGTCTTACTCGCGAGTTCACACAGACAGTGGTTTTGAAGAGACCATCGAAGTCGCCGAGGCCGCCTGGACGTGGATCAAGACAAACACGGCACTGACGTTCGAAGATTGGCTCCGCATTTCCAGGGCGCTGTGATCGGGCAAGTTGCGGCAATGGCCATATGGCCCGCGCCGTCATGCCGCAATCAACGAATGGCTCAACGCGAATGATCTCGCCAGGCATCGCCGAAAGGCAGGCAGAGGCGTTGCTCTTCGGTCGAATAGTGGGCCACCTCCACTACTGCAGAAGCCTACCAATGATGGTCTACATTGTGCATCACAACAAGACGACTGGTTTATGTCGCTGAGGGTCAAAACCCGACATCCAAATTCCGTCATCTGACCGTGTAAAGGCGGCTTGCGCGTGGCAGGTCGGAAAACAGATGTTAACGCCGCCAGCGACCAGGGTCCGTACCAGACTTTCCGCACCGTTCATCGTTTCGCTCCCGTTCGCGAGGCCATGCTTGCGAAACCGGACGGTTGCAGTCACTCTCGTTAACGCGGTTGGATATTAGGGGCGAGAGGGAAAATGACCCGAAGATTCATCATTTTGGCTGCCGCGGCGGCACTGTTGGCCGGCGCGGGTCAGGCGCAGGCGCAAAAATACTTTGACTTCCTGAATGGCGGGACCAGCTTCTATGGAGGCGACCGTCGCTTCAGCCCTGGCGGCGTCAGCCCCATTCCGCGCACCAGCGTTTATTATGCCAGCAATTACGCGCCGGGCACGATCGTCATCAATACCGCCGAGCGGCGCCTCTATCTGGTACAGCCCGGCGGCACGGCGCTCCGCTACGGCATCGGCGTCGGCCGCGACGGTTTTCGCTGGAGCGGCGTGCACCGCATCAGTGCCAAGCGCGAATGGCCCGACTGGACGCCACCCGCGGAGATGCGCCGCCGCCGGCCCGATCTGCCCAGCTACATGGAAGGCGGGATCGAGAACCCACTCGGCGCTCGCGCCCTCTATCTCGGTTCGACGCTTTACCGCATCCATGGTTCCAACGAGCCGGAGACGATCGGACAAGCGGGCTCGTCGGGCTGCTTCCGCATGACCAACGAGGACGTGGTCGATCTCTATGACCGGGTCTCCGTCGGAACCACGGTGGTCGTCAAGAACTAGACGCAGGGCGCGGTGACCCGTCAGCGCCTTGGGGTGCGCTCTTTCCCGTGACGATGCCTCAAAGGGTTTTCGACGCACCTGCGATCAATAGGAGCGTGCTAGAAACTACGGCACAAGGCGAGAATAATGGAAGAGGCCGATGTCTCGTTTAGGTCATTAGCGGACCTCGGCGGGCGTCGAACCGGGGTCCGCTTTACCCCCAAAAGCGGACACTGATTGGCGCATCAGGCAGTCGGCTAAGGGGCCAAATTCAGACATTTGCCGCGCAAGTCTGTTGATCCGAAAGGCTAAGCGGCCAGAGCCTTCACTACGTCGATCGCTCCCAAATAATCGACGATAACGCCGAGATCGTCGGCTTGTGCTGCGCATGCCACGTAGCCGTCTGGCCGGACCAACAGGATTACGTCGGGATCGAGAGGCGCCCGAATGTCGGTGTCGATGAGGTCGGAGAATTTTATGGCCAAAGCGCTTATCTTGCTGCTTCCCGCAGCGAACAAGGCGAAGCGCGGAGTATTTCCAGAACCAACAGGCGTTTGTCTTGCAACTGGCTCTAGACGTCGACCGGGAGCAGGGATTTTGCCTCGGCGAAGCGCAGGACCGTTGAGCGGACTGTGGTCGTATCCGACCGAAACCTCGCTCATGGTATCCACCATGGCTTTGCGAACCGGGGCCAGTCCCAGCAGGAGGCGGCCGAAAAGATTGCGGACCGCTTGGGCCGTGTGGTTTCGCATCGTGGCGACCATCGTCAGTCGGCCCGCCGCCTTTAGTACCTCAGCACCAACGGCGCTACGTTCAACGCTGAAGCTGTCTAGCAGCGATTCAGCAGCCTCGCCGCGACAAACCAGCGCCAGTTTCCATGCCAGATTAAATGCATCTTGCATTCCGGTGTTCATGCCCTGCCCGCCGGCCGGACTATGTACATGCGCGGCATCGCCAACCACGAACGCTCGACCAGCGCGATAGTCGCTGACCTTCCGTTCGTTGATCCGGAATGCTGAAAGCCAGATTGGATTTGTGGTCGTCATGCCACCCGGGCCTCGCCTGTCAATGATGGTCTGGACCTGATCCAACGTGGGATTGACGGGAGGACCTCCGGCGGAAAGGCCCAGGTCGGCAATGATGCGAAAGCGGGTTGCGGACATCGGAATGACGAGTAGCACGCCGTCCTCATGCCAATAGGTCACCATCTCTGTTGTGGGCAACGGATACCCGCTGAGATTGAGGTCTGCCAAAATCCAGTCGCTCTGCAACGTATTGCCCGGAAATGAGAGGCCCAGGCCGTGACGCACCGCACTGTGGGCACCGTCACAGCCGATCAGCCAATCCGCCTTAACGACTTCTTCTAGCCCTTCGGCATTCCTCAAGACCGCCGTGATGCCACTTTCGTTCTGCTCGAAGCTCGAAAGTTCGGTTTGGCGTTGGGTATTAATCCCGAGACGACCCAAGTGTTCTTCGAGTAACCGCTCGGTGTCCGACTGCGGCAGCATCAGTGCAAATGGGTAAGGGCTGTCGACTTCCGAGAAATTGACATGGCCAATGACCGTTTTGCTGGTGATGATATTTGCGGCATCGACCTTGTTTCCGGCAGCAACGAAAGCCTCTGCGCAATTGGCACGGTCGAGCAATTCGAGAGTGCGGCTCCAGAGGACGACTGCCTTGGATTTATCGGTTCGTTGTGCCGCCTTATCAACAATTCGTACCGATATTCCATATCGTGCAAGCTCCGCTGCCATCGTCAATCCAACCGGGCCGGCACCAACAATCAATACTTGGGACTTCATGTTCCTGCTCCTGCAATGAAATATAAGGGGTTCTTGCAGCGCTTCGTTGCGATGCCTTGGCGAAGCCAATCCGCGGTCATTAGTTAGTTAAATACAGTCTGGCGCGGAATTGACGTCTTGCCTTGTCATGCGGTCCGCGCTCGGTCTGGCTTGAAGGTGTCATAGCCAACCGCCGCCGTTACAACAAAGACGATATCAATATGGAGCTATAAGCGCGTACGATACCTCGCTATCGAGGGATCGTAATCCTAGGCGGCGCCCAAGATTCGTGGCCCGCAAATGACCGCTCTGGGTCAAATTCGGAAGTCGCCGTCGGGTCGGGTCACTTCCGCCTTACCCCAACAGCGGACATTGGCTATCGCGGCCACTGGGTGACTTTTCAGTCGGTCTCGTGAGTACACGCCCAAGACGCCCGTTCTTCGCCAAGGCGATGGCATAATTGGCTGACGATGGTGTTGGTCCTTCGGGGCCAACACCATGGATTCATGATGCCGATTGTCCGGAATGTCACACTCGCTCTGCTGTTGTCGTCCGCGTCCGTTCTGAGCGCCTCTGCCCAGACCCCGCTTCCCGACGCCATCGCGGCGCCGGGCGAGACGGTCGTGCTCACGCTTCACGCCGAGGGCGCGCAGATCTACGAATGCAAGGCCAGCGCTGACGGCAAACTGACCTGGGCATTCCGTGAGCCGACCGCGAGCTTGCTGCTTGATGGCAAGACCGTCGGACGGCATTACGCGGGACCGAACTGGGAGCACATCGATAGCAGCGCCGTCGTCGGCAAGGCGGCCGGCAACGCCCCCGGCGCCACGGCGAACGATATTCCATGGCTGAAGCTGACCGTAACGTCCGGGCGCGGCACCGGCATCCTCTCCGGCGTCACCACGGTGCAGCGGATCAACACCGCGGGCGGCAAACTCGACGGCGACTGCGACAGAGCGGGTACCTATCGCAACGCGCCCTACTCCGCGGATTATGTGTTTCTGCGCAAAGGTTGAGCGCGCCTTCGGAGACACCGGCGGCGCTAAGCTATGCTTCGCGCGTTTGCGCGGGCATGAGGAGAGTCAGTGGAGCGAGACCATCGCAGTCCCGCCCATGCCAAGCGCGCGGGCGGCGCCGGTCGACAGGTCGATGCACCGTCCCTTCACGAACGGACCACGATCGTTGATCCGGACGGTGACGCTCCGCCCGGTTGATTTTGAGGTGACGGTGACATGGGAGCCGAAGGGTCTGGCGCGATGCGCCGCGGTCATTGCATTTGGATTCATCCGTTCGCCCGACGCAGTTCGGCCGCCGCCGTAGCCATAGTGCGAAGCAATACAGGATTCGGCAAATGCCGGCGCGGACAAACAACTGAGCGCCAAAACGGCGAATAACGGGCGGATCATCGTCACCCTCTCAACAATAAATTTTCAGTTTGCAAACTTTTTGCAGGCTTCAAAGTTCCCGCACGCGAGTCGGAATAAAAGACCGTGGCCCCTATCTCGTGGCTCCGAGATACGTCGTCCATACGGCGCCGGCTAACGTCTGGGATATTTTCCGGGCGCATGCTTTTTCGACTTTCGACACGATCGTCGACAAACTTGCGATCAAATTCTCTGGCTGAGGCAGCAGCACTCCTCGGTTGCGAATCCGTCACGTCGGCACACGAAACCAGTTCAAGGCTGTTCGACGAAAAATGGCGTCTCGTTCGTCTGCAGAGAATGCCGCAACGATGCGCTCATAGGCATCGTAGAGGCGGTCGAAGCCGTGCGAAAGATCGTCAATTGGCAGGTGGCTGCCGAACATGCATCGCGTGGGACCAAACGCTTCGACAACGGAAATAATCCAGGGCTCGATCTGCTCTTCAGTCCAATTCAAGCCAAAAATACACTCGACGGCAGAAATGGAAGCGCAGGTGTTCTCGCATCTGCCAAGGTCATTGATGTGTGACCGCCAACGCGTGTAGCCGTCGGGACCGAGATCAGTCGGCCACCCCATAACGGCGATAGTGAAGGCAATGTTCGGATATGCGCGAACGATCGCAAGGAGCTGCGGCAATTGCGGCGCGAACACTTCCAATCCGCAGCGCAGATTCTGCCCGATCAGGCTGTCGAGCCCCCTCAGCCAGGCGGGATCGGTCATATGATCCGGCCGGGAAGTCATGCGGCGAAGCGGATGGTGCACGTCCCAACCCAGATGCTGGCGTATGGCGGTCAGGTTCGGAATGGCTTGATAGAGATCCAGCCGATGCGGCAGACCGGGCTCAGCAAGGTCGACGAGCCCGACGAGAGCCATCGGCACATCTGAAGCCTCGGCCAGTTTCCCGGCCCACGCCATCTCCTTCAATGCGTCGTCAGATATGAACTCATGCCAGACGATGCCTTCCACCTTCCTCGATCTGGTTGCTCGGAGATACTGATCGAGGAGATAGCTTCGCGGAAGCGCGGAATAGTTCCCGACCAGTGCCTCGAAAACCGGATCCTTGTGCTCGAATATCCCGTAGCGAATGACACGACTGTCATAGAGATGAGCGTGGGCGTCGACAAAAGCCGCACGGCTCGGTGAATGTGAGTTGGTCATGACCGTTGCCTTGCTAGGTGACAAACTCGCGAGCAGCTACGTCCCCCTCATCAAACTGACAGCCATCCACATCGGGCTACGCGCTTATCAGGCCACGCCCTGGCTTGTCTGAGCTCAGGCGCCAGCCATCGCCTGCTCGATCGCCGACAGCGCCGCGTCGGCCTTGGCCCCGTCGGGGCCGCCGGCCTGCGCCATGTCCGGGCGGCCGCCGCCGCCTTTGCCGCCGAGCGCCTCGGAACCCTTGCGCACCAGTTCGACCGCGTTGAAACGCGCCGTGAGATCGGCGGTGACGCCGACCACGATGCCGGCCTTGCCGTCCTCGGTGACGCCGACGATCGCGACCACGCCGGAGCCGATCTGCTTCTTGCCGTCGTCGACCAGGCTCTTGAGGTCCTTGGTCTCGACGCCCTCGACCGCGCGCGCCAGCAGCTTGACGCCGCCCGCTTCGCGCACGCCGGCCGTTGCCGCCCCGCCATTGGTCGCGCCGCCGCCCATCGCTAGCCTCTTGCGCGCGTCCGAAAGGTCGCGCTCGAGCTTCTTGCGCTCTTCCATCAGGGCTGCGATGCGCGCCGGCATCTCGTCGACCGAGGTGCGCAGCTCCGACGCCGCAGTCTTCGCAATCGTCATCGTGTCGTTGGCATGCTTACGCGCGTGACGCCCGGTCAGCGCCTCGATGCGCCGCACGCCGGAAGCCACCGCGCTTTCGCCGGTCACTGAGATCAGCCCGATATCGCCGGTGCGGCGCACATGGGTGCCGCCGCACAATTCGACCGACCAGCCGAGCGCGTTCTGCCCCTGCTCGCGCGGGCCCTTGCCCATCGAGACCACGCGGACCTCGTCGCCGTATTTTTCGCCGAACAGCGCGCGTGCACCGGCCTCGCGGGCGTCGTCGACCCCCATCAGCCGCGTCGTGACCTCGTCGTTTTCGAGCACGACCTCATTGGCGATGTCCTCCACCCGAGCCAGTTCTTCCGCCGTGATCGGCTTCGGATGCACGAAGTCGAAGCGCAAACGATCCGGCGCCACCAGCGAGCCGCGCTGGGCGATGTGATCGCCGAGCACCTGGCGCAGCGCCTCGTGCAGCAGATGCGTTGCCGAGTGATGCGCGCGGATCGAGGAGCGCCTGCCATGGTCGACTTCGAGCTGCAGCGCGGTGCCGACCTTCAGCGTGCCCTGCTCCACCGTGCCGACATGCACGAACAGATCGCCCACCTTCTTCTGCGTCTCGGTAACGCGGAACTTGACGCCCTCGCCGGTCAAGACGCCGGTGTCGCCGACCTGACCGCCGGACTCCGCATAGAACGGCGTCTGGTTCAGCACGATCGATCCGGTCTCGCCGGTCTTCAGGCTGTCGGCGTCCTTGCCGTCCTTCACCAGCGCGGTGATCACGCCCTCGGCGCTCTCGGTGTCGTAGCCGAGGAATTCCGTGGCGCCGAGTTTTTCGCGCAGCGGGAACCAGATGTTTTCGCTGGCGCTATCGCCCGAGCCCGACCAAGACGCCCGCGCCTTGACGCGCTGCCGCTCCATCGCATCGGTGAACGACGCCTGGTCGACGCTGATGCCGCGCGACTTCAGCGCGTCCTGCGTGAGATCCAGCGGAAAGCCGTAGGTGTCGTACAGCGTGAACGCCGTGTCGCCGTCGAACATGTCGCCCTTCTTCAGGCCGGCGCTTTTTTCGTCGAGGATGGATAGGCCGCGCGACAATGTTTTGCGAAATCGTGTCTCTTCCAGCCGCAGCGTTTCCTCGATCAGCTTTTCGGCGCGCACCAGGTCCGGATAGGCCTGCCCCATCTCGCGCACCAGTGCCCAGACCAGACGATGCATCAAGGGCTCGCCGGCGCCGAGCAATTGCGCGTGACGCATCGCGCGGCGCATGATCCGGCGCAGCACATAGCCGCGACCCTCGTTCGACGGCAGCACGCCGTCGGCGACCAGGAACGCCGAGGAGCGCAGATGGTCCGCGATGACGCGGAACGAGGCCACCGTCTGCTCCTTCGGTCCTTGTCCGAGCGCGGATGCGGTCGCGTCGATCAGGTTACGGAACAGATCGGTTTCGAACACGCTGTCGACGCCCTGCAGGATGCAGGCCATCCGCTCCAGCCCCAGTCCCGTATCGATCGAGGGACGCGGCAGCGGCTGGCGCTGCTCTTTCGTCACCTGCTCGAACTGCATGAAGACGAGGTTCCAGAATTCGAGGAAGCGATCGCCGTCCTCTTCCGGGCTGCCGGGAGGTCCGCCCCAGATGTGCTCGCCGCGATCGATGAAGATCTCCGAGCACGGGCCGCACGGTCCGGTATCGCCCATCGCCCAGAAATTGTCCGAGGTGGCGATGCGGATGATGCGATCGTCCGAGAAGCCCGCGATCTTCTTCCAGTAGCCGGCCGCCTCGTCGTCGTCGTGGTAGACGGTGACGAGCAGCTTGTCCTTCTTCAGCCCGAACTCCTTGGTGATCAGCTTCCAGGCAAGCTCGATCGCGCGTTCCTTGAAGTAATCGCCGAACGAAAAATTGCCGAGCATCTCGAAAAACGTGAGATGGCGTGCGGTGTAGCCGACATTGTCGAGGTCGTTGTGCTTGCCGCCGGCGCGCACGCATTTCTGCGAGGTGGTGGCGCGCTGATAGGGCCGCTTCTCGACGCCGGTGAAGACGTTCTTGAACTGCACCATGCCGGCATTGGTGAACATCAGCGTCGGATCGTTGCGCGGCACCAGCGGCGACGACGGCACGATCTCGTGGCCGTTCTCCGCGAAGAAATCCAGAAATTTCGACCTGATCTCGTTGACGCCGCTCATGTTCATCCAATCGGAAAAAAGGGCCGGGTCAGGCGGCAACCAGCCTTTAACCTTCCGGCGGAACGCTTTTAGACAAGGCCGCCTGCACTGTCCAGAAACTGTGCAGCCGGATCATAGGGTTGCCGCAGCACACAGATTGGGCGGCTTACTTCCCGTTGATAATGCTGCGGCTGCGTTGACAGGCTTGGCCGGGCTGTGTTTCCTTACCCCCGTAAGACGTCACGTCGGGAGAGATCGGCTTAAGCGCCGGCGCCGAAGGAGCAACCGCCCCGGAAACTCTCAGGCAAACGGACCCTCGTGACGAACTAGCATCTGGAAAGTGACGCCGGGCTTTTGGCCCAGGGCGTCCGCCGACGGGATAATACTCTCAGGCACAGCGACAGATGGGGCTTTCTTTCGGGTTTTCGGGGGCTGGTCCCCGAGCCCTTGAGGGTCCCTGAATGCTGACGCGCGACGAATCCTCCCTTAAACGCACCCCGTTGCACGCGCTCCATGTGGCGCGCGGCGGCAAGCTGGTTCCCTTCGCCGGCTACGAGATGCCGGTGCAATACCCGGCCGGCGTACTGAAGGAACATCTGCATACGCGAAGCGCCGCCGGGCTGTTCGACGTCTCGCATATGGGCCAGCTCGCGCTGCGTCCCAAATCAGGCCAGGTCGCGGATGCGGCATTAGCGCTGGAGCGGCTGGTGCCGCAGGATATTGTGGCGGTGGCGCCGGGACGGCAGCGCTACGCCCAGTTCACCAACGACGACGGCGGCATTCTCGACGATCTGATGGTGGCGAATTTCGGCGACCATCTGTTTCTGGTCGTCAACGCCGCCTGCAAGGCCGAGGACGAGGCGCATCTGCGCGCGCATCTTTCCGAAGCCTGCGTCATCGATTCTGCTGACCGATCGCGCGCTGATCGCGCTGCAGGGGCCGAAAGCCGAATCGGCGCTGGCGAAACTTTCTGCTGATGTCACCGCGATGCGGTTCATGGATACCGGGCCGCGCCAGGTCGCCGGCTTCGACTGCTTCGTCTCGCGCTCCGGCTATACCGGCGAGGACGGCTTTGAGATTTCGGTCCCGGCCGCGCAGGCCGAGGCGCTGGTAACGGCGCTGCTGGAAAACCCCGATGTGCTGCCGATTGGATTGGGCGCGCGCGACAGCCTGCGGCTCGAAGCCGGCCTCTGTCTCTACGGCCACGACATCGACACCACGACGACGCCAGTCGAGGGCGCGCTGGAATGGTCGGTGCAAAAGAGCCGGCGCAGTGGCGGGGCGCGCGCGGGCGGTTTCCCGGGCGCGGAAAAGATCCTCTCCCATTTTGAAAAAGGCGCGTCGCGCCGCCGTGTCGGCCTGCGCGCGCAAGGCCGCGCGCCGGTGCGCGAAGGCGCGGTGCTGTTTGCGGACGCCGTTTCGAGCGAGCCGCTCGGCAAGGTCACCTCGGGCGGCTTCGGCCCGAGCCTCAATGCACCGGTCGCGATGGGCTATCTGCCGACATCGCTTGCCGTCAACGGCAGGCAAGTGTTCGCCGAAGTGCGCGGCCAGCGCCTGGCCCTGCAGGTCGCTGCCATGCCCTTCGTTCCCAATACCTATAAACGCTAGATCACCAGAGGATTTTTCATGACGACCTTGTTCACCACTGACCACGAATGGCTCCACATCGAGGGCGATGTCGCCACCATCGGGGTCACGGATTACGCGCAATCGCAGCTCGGCGATGTCGTGTTCGTCGAACTGCCCAAGGTCGGCCGCACGCTGAAGAAGGCCGAGGCCGCCGCCGTGGTCGAATCGGTCAAAGCCGCCTCCGACGTCTACGCGCCGATCTCCGGCGAAGTCCTCGAGGTCAACGAGGCGCTCGTCGCCGAACCCGCGCTGGTGAATTCCGACGCCGGCGGCAAGGCCTGGTTCTTCAAGCTCAGGATTGCAGACAAGAGCGAACTCGGCGGCCTGATGGATGAGGCTGCGTACACGGCACATACGGCGTGAGCATATGAGGCAATTTGCGACCACACACTCACTGTCATCGTCCGCGAAGGCGGACGATCCAGTACGCCGCGGCCTGTCGGCTCAATCGCGAGCTTCCCGGCGTACTGGATGCCCCGCCTTCGCGGGGCATGACAGCCATTGCGTGGAATGACGAAATAACGAGGACACACCCATGAACGCGCCGCTGAAAACCACCGCCGAGGCCGCCACCGATTTCGTCCGCCGGCATATCGGCCCATCGCCCCGCGACATCGCCGCGATGCTGGAGACCGTCGGCGCGAAAAGCCTTACCGAGCTGATGAGCCAGACGCTGCCCGCATCGATCCGGCAGAAGGCGCCGCTCGATCTCGGCCGCGCCTTCAGCGAGACCGAGGCGATGGCGCATATGCGCGAGTTGGCCGCGCAAAACCAGGTGTTCACCTCGCTGATCGGCCAGGGCTATTCCGGCACGATCCTTCCTGCGGTGATCCAGCGCAACATTCTGGAAAGCCCCGCCTGGTACACCGCCTATACGCCGTACCAGCCCGAGATCAGCCAGGGCCGGCTGGAGGCGCTGTTCAATTTCCAGACCATGATCTGCGACCTCACCGGGCTCGATGTCGCCAATGCCTCGCTGCTCGATGAAGGCACCGCCGCGGCGGAAGCGATGGCGCTGGCGGAACGCGCCGCGCAGGCGAAATCAAAATCCTTCTTCGTCGACAAGGACGTGCATCCGCAGACGCTCGCCGTGCTGCGCACCCGCGCCGAACCGCTCGGCTGGAAGCTGATCGTCGGCGATCCCCTCACCGATCTCGACAATGCCGAGGTGTTCGGCGGCCTGCTGCAATATCCGGGCACATCGGGCGCGGTGCGCGACCTGCGGCCGGCGATCGCGGCGCTGCACGCCAAGGGCGCGCTGGCGGTCCTGGCGGCCGATCTCTTGGCGCTGACGCTGATCGCTTGCCCCGGCGAACTCGGCGCCGATATCGCGATCGGTTCGGCGCAGCGTTTTGGCGTGCCGATGGGCTATGGCGGCCCGCACGCGGCCTACATGTCGGTGCGCGATGCGCTGAAGCGCTCGCTGCCCGGCCGCATCGTCGGCCTGTCGGTGGATTCGCGGGGAGCTCCTGCCTATCGGCTGGCGCTGCAGACCCGCGAGCAGCATATCCGCCGCGAAAAGGCCACCTCCAACATCTGCACCGCGCAGGTGCTGCTGGCTGTCATCGCCTCGATGTACGCGGTCTATCACGGCCCCGAAGGGCTGACGCACATCGCGCGCACCGTGCATCGCCGCGCCGTGGTGCTGGCGGCGGGACTTGTAAAACTCGGCTTTGCGCCGCAGTCGCCGGCGTTCTTCGATACGGTCACAGTCTCAGCCGGCGCAAAGCAGAACGAGATCGTGGCGCGCGCGCTCACCGAAAAGATCAATCTGCGGATCGGCGACGGCACGCTCGGTATCGCCGTCGACGAGACCACCACGCCCGAAACCGTCGAGGCGGTGTGGCGCGCCTTTGGCGGCAAGCTGTCCTATGCCGAGGTCGAACTGACCGCGCGCGAAACGCTTCCCCTCGAGCTGAAGCGCGACAGCGCGTTCCTCACCCATCCGGTATTCCACACCCATCGCTCGGAGACCGAACTGCTGCGCTACATGCGAAAACTCAGCGATCGCGACCTCGCGCTCGACCGCGCCATGATCCCGCTCGGCTCCTGCACCATGAAGCTGAACGCGACCACGGAAATGATTCCGCTGACCTGGCCCGAGTTCGGCAGCCTGCACCCGTTCGCCCCCGCCGATCAGGCCAGGGGCTATCACGCGATGTTCGAGCGCCTCGAACAATGGCTGTGCGACATCACCGGCTATGACGCGGTCTCACTGCAGCCGAATTCCGGCGCGCAGGGCGAATATGCCGGATTGCTCGCGATCCGCGCCTATCACCAAGCGCGCGGCGAGCCGCATCGCAAAGTGTGCCTGATCCCCTCCTCCGCGCACGGCACCAACCCGGCGTCCGCGCACATGGTCGGCATGGAGGTGGTGGTGACGGCCTGCGACATCAGAGGCGACGTCGATGTCGACGACCTCCGCGCCAAAGCAGAACAGCATTCGAAAAACCTCGCCGCCGTGATGATCACCTATCCCTCGACGCATGGCGTGTTCGAGGAGCACATCCGCGACATCTGCGACATCGTTCACGGCCATGGCGGACAGGTCTATCTCGACGGCGCCAATTTGAATGCGCAGGTCGGCCTGTCGCGGCCCGGCGATTACGGCGCCGACGTCAGCCACCTCAATCTGCACAAGACGTTCTGCATTCCGCATGGCGGCGGCGGCCCGGGCATGGGACCGATCGGCGTCAAGGCGCATCTGGCGCCATACCTGCCGGGTCATCCCGCAACGGACGGCAGCATGCCGGTCGGGCCGGTGTCGGCAGCGCCGTTCGGCTCGGCCTCGATCCTGACCATCTCCTACATCTACATCCTGATGATGTCCGGCGAAGGCCTGACGCGCGCCACTGAAGTGGCGATCCTCAACGCCAATTACATCGCGAGCCGGCTCGATCCGCATTTCCCGGTGCTCTACAAGAACGCGAAAGGCCGCGTCGCGCACGAGTGCATCGTCGATCCGCGCCCGCTCAAGGCGACCAGCGGCGTCACCGTCGACGACATCGCCAAACGGCTGATCGATTACGGTTTTCATGCGCCGACCATGAGCTTTCCGGTCGCAGGTACGCTGATGATCGAGCCGACCGAATCGGAATCCAAAGCCGAGCTGGATCGCTTCTGCGACGCGATGATCGCGATCCGCAGCGAGATCACCGAGATCGAGATCGGCCGCTGGAAGGTCGAGGCCTCGCCGCTGCGTCACGCCCCGCACACCGTGCACGACATCGTCGATGATGGGTGGAACCGCGCCTACAGCCGCGCCACCGGCTGT
The DNA here is from genome assembly GCA_963742935.1 of uncultured Alphaproteobacteria bacterium. Lineage (GTDB taxonomy): Bacteria > Pseudomonadota > Alphaproteobacteria > Rhizobiales > Xanthobacteraceae > Bradyrhizobium. The sequence continues at coordinate 98,388 of CAVUOI010000027.1, forward strand.
TTCCCGGCCAGCACCTCGCGATCAGACAAATACTGGTGCCCCGTCGGCCGCGTCGACAACGTCTATGGCGACCGCAATCTGGTGTGCTCGTGCCCGCCGATCGAGGACTACGCGCAAGCCGCGGAGTGATTTTCGTAGGATGGGTTGAGCTCTTGCGAAACCCATCAATTCCTTGCGCGGGCGCATGATGGGTTTCGCAAGAGCTCAACCCATCCTACCGTTCGCGTCCACACCCCCACACAACAGAACGGGCGCTGAAGACGTCGGCAACTCAACGTCCGCAGCGCCCGTCTGTCACGCTTCGGGCCTTAACCCCCGAAACGCTGCAGTCTATTCCGTCCGCCGGCTCCTCGCCGTCGGCGTCGCGCTCGGGGGAGCCTGCCAGGATCTGCTCGGCGATCAGGCCGGAGTTCTGGCGGATCGCCACCTCGATCTTGGCGACCATGTCGGGATTGGCCTTGAGGAAGGCCTTTGAGTTCTCGCGGCCCTGGCCGAGCCGCTGGCTGTCATAGGAGAACCAGGCGCCGGATTTCTCGACGATGCCGGCCTTGACGCCGAGGTCGAGGATCTCGCCCATTTTTGAAACGCCCTCGCCATACATGATGTCGAACTCGACCTGCTTGAAGGGCGGCGCCAGCTTGTTCTTCACCACCTTGACGCGGGTCTGGTTGCCGACCACTTCGTCGCGTTCCTTGATCGCGCCGATGCGCCGGATGTCGAGGCGGACGGAGGCGTAGAATTTCAGCGCGTTGCCGCCGGTGGTGGTTTCCGGCGAGCCGTACATCACCCCGATCTTCATGCGGATCTGGTTGATGAAGATCACCATGGTGTTGGATTTGTTGATCGAGGCGGTGAGCTTGCGCAGCGCCTGGCTCATCAGCCGCGCCTGCAGGCCCGGCAGCGCATCGCCCATCTCGCCCTCGAGTTCGGCCTTCGGCACCAGCGCCGCCACCGAATCGATCACCAGCACATCGACCGCGCCGGAGCGCACCAGCGTGTCGCAGATTTCCAGTGCCTGCTCGCCGGTATCCGGCTGCGAGATCAGGAGTTCGTCGATGTTGACGCCGAGCTTGCGCGCATAGACCGGATCGAGCGCGTGTTCGGCGTCGATGAAGGCGCAGATGCCGCCCTTCTTCTGGCCTTCCGCCACCGTATGCAGCGCCAGCGTGGTCTTGCCGGAGGATTCCGGCCCGTAGATCTCGACCACCCGCCCCCTCGGCAGCCCGCCGACGCCAAGCGCGATATCGAGCCCGAGCGACCCCGACGAAATGGTCTCGATATCCATCGAGCGGTCGTTCTTGCCCAGCTTCATCACCGAGCCCTTGCCGAACTGGCGCTCAATCTGGGAGAGCGCGGCAGACAGGGCCTTGGTCTTATCCATGGAGGATCCTTCGACGATACGCAGGGCAGTAGCGGACATGATCAGATGCTCCTTATGGCGGGGATTCGCGGGCCGTACAAACGGCGTTGGCAGGTTGTGAATTCAAAGTTTCGGTTGGGGCGTATGGCAAGTTTGTACCACCTTTGTTCCATGTTCGCAATATGTTCTTTTTGGAAAACGGGTACTGGCCTGATTTATCCCCCGGTGGCCTGGTTTGAAAAAAGCAGTGGCCTGATTTGGATTGTGTTCACTTTGGAACTGAAGCCCGGGCGTCGGCATATTAGGATCGGAAATTGCAAACCCTACGGTCAGGACCCGTAAGCAACGAGGTGGTGTCATGAAGCGTCGTCGGTCAATTCCCCACACCTTTGAAGACAACATCGCAGCCGAGAAAGCCAAGCTGGAGGCGCAACTTGCCCAGCTAAGACCTGGCCCTCAGATGGATTCGTTGCGAAAGAAAATCCGGCAGCTGGAGACGGCATCCCATATGAGCCAGTGGCTTTCATCTCCCGGATTACAATCCCCGAGCTAAAAGTAAGGCCGCCTCAGTGGGCGGCCTCTCCACGCCGCGCCGCAAGCCGACGCAGAACGTCAAGTGCCGCCCCGGCAGCGCCCGCCAGTCCAGCTACCGCGAACAAGGCCCATTGAATGCCCCGCGGATGGCTCCCAACCAAGCAAGCGAAAAGCGCCGACAATCCGGCTGCGATGAACAGAAGCATCTCAAAAATGGCCAAGAGTTGGGAGAAGGCCACCCACGTTCGCTGCGCTGTCATTCTTAAATTGCCTCAGTTGGCGGCCTCATCTCCGACGGTCGTGAGGTAGTTGGTACTCTGTCCTCTGCGGTAGGTTCGTTGGCCGCTCTCAGCGGCCAGCCCAAATGGAAAACCCGATGACGATATCGCTCTACGACCTCAGTGTTCCAACCTTCTTGCAAACCACAAGGGCCGTTGGAAGCTTGCTCGACCGTGCGGTGCGGCACTGCGCTGAAATCGGCACCGATCCCAATGATTTCGTTGAGGCCCGGCTCTTCGAAGACATGGCGCCCTTCCATTTTCAGATCGAGTCCCTGAAGAATCACGCCGTATGGGGTCTGGAGGCCGTGAAAACCGGTGTGTTCGCCTCACCGCCTCTGGTCGGCGCGATGCCTTTCGCCGACCTGCAGGCCATGGTCGGTCGGGCCGTAACTGCGTTGGAGGCGCTCACCCCCGATGAAGTCAATAGCTGGTCGGACAAGAAGCTGGACATTGAACTCTTTCGACCGCTCGACCAGAAAAATGCCTCGACTTCGAAATGGGTCCCGCGGACATTGGCCTTAACGCCAGAGACCTACCTCCTCACGTATTCACTGCCGAACTTCTATTTTCATGTCGTCACCGCCTATAACATCCTGCGCACGCGGGGAGTGCCGATCGGAAAGGGCGACTACGAGGGACAGTTACGGATTAGATCGGCCTAGTCCGATTTTGGCGGTGGCTCCCATATGACCGAGTGGCTGACATCGCCCGGCTTGCGCCGGCCCGAGTAAGACCGCGATCCCGAGCGCTTAAGTGCCTTTTGAAGTTCGTACACCGTCTCCCCGCTCTGCGGGCGCAACGTCATCCCGTGTCAGGGCGAGCGAGAGGGTCCTGATTGCAGGCGCCGCCAGGACCACGACGGGCAGCATCGCAACCCAGGAAATCAGCCACGACACGAGCCAATGAACGATCGACGGGTAACTGGCGATCCCCGCCGCAATGAAGCAGGTAAGGCCGGATTGAATAATCCCAAAAACGAAGTGGCTATATCGGCGCGGAATATTGAGCATGCCGTAAATATTTGCAAAGACCGTGCCGGAGATCTCCCAACCGGTGCGTTATGGTGCGCGGCGCGCAGCCGTCGTTGGTCGAGACCAATCCGGCGGCCAGCATTAAACGGCCGGCCGCTTCAAAATAACCGGGAACTTGTTGCCCGCCGCCGCGTTACGTGGCTGTCACCGGGCAGAATATCGTTTTGTAGGCGCCGGTGCCTGAGAGATCGGTCGTGCTCCGCCTGCACAGCCAGGGGAAGCGCAAATGCTCCGTGAAAGCATTCTGGCGAAACGTTATCCGAAGCTGGCCGAGCTTTGGGCGACGCCTGAAGGTTGGCTGCTGGCCGCCTCGATCGTCTGGTGCGCCGTCCTGGGTTGCGGTCTGATCTACGTCATTCTGGTCACCGCGCTATGAGGGCGAAACGGCACGGCATCGATGGCCGGCCTCCGCTTCTTGTTTGATCTGCGCGCCCGCGAGGGCCTGCAAGAGAGCCCGCAAGACATCACCCTTCTTCCGACGACCGCCCGGCCGGGCGGTCGTTTTTCATCCAGACGACCGTCATGTCAGGGCACAGGCATACCGGGCAGCCGGCAGGCCGAACTACGCAAACATACGGAGGTGACCGGAGAGGATGTCTGCGCATACTCCGGAGATGGGCCGACATATCCTTTTCAAATGCCCGCGACTGGGCACCGCCGTGCAGCATTGGCTGCCGAAAATCTCGCCACCGGACGAGGCCAATTCCTATGCGTCGGTGATCTGTCTCGCCTGCACCCGGCTTCATTTCATCCACAAGGAAACCGGCAAACTGCTCGGTGAGGACTGACGTCGCCGGCCGGCCCGTGTGCCCTTCCGGACACGAGCGCGCCTTGAGTTCACTTTTGTACATTTCCCGCCGGAACGGATTCCGTTGCGGTGCGTAATCGCATCGGGAGCGGCGGTTAGAGCATTTTCAAGCGAAGGCCTGCCCCGGACTTGATCCGGCGGTGGGAACCGGTTCGCTAAAGAAAACGCGTCAAAAAAACCTCGGGCCTTTTCCGTTCCGATTCTGTCGGAATGCAAAAGGCTCCAATAACGGGTAGTAATGGGGAACCAGATTGTGCCGGGTAAGAAATATCTGACGGAGCAAGCGGCGACGTGTTTGAAGTTTGCAATGGCCGCCACGGATCCGGATGTCGCTGCGGGCTTTCTCGAAAAGGCCGTCGATCTTCAGGCCAGGAGTAAGCAGGCGCCGGATGCCAGCCCCCGGCCGCCTGATGTAGAGCAGGCGCAAAGCTAGCTCTCGCGCTGAGGCCGCCGACAGGCGGCCTCAGCGTTTTCAGCCGAGCCGCAAACAGCGCCGGCGGCATCCCTACAATTTTAGGCGTGCTTGCGGTTCCTTCTGAACCGCCCATCAAGACGTACCCGCTATGCATCGAACATGCACACACAGGTCGTCCTATCCCCAGCCCCCATCCTGCCGATGCTTCAACAGCATGGCGCCGATCTCCTCAGGTGGCTCGTGAGCCTCAGCCGAACACCGGAACCGTCGCGGATGCCGCTGCCGGACCGGCCGCAGGACGGGCCGTCGCGGCCGCATCTTCCGCCGCGCCAGCCTTATCCCTCGCGGCAGGAATAAACCCCGGCCGACCGCCGCAGCCGCCTCGCCGGAAAACGGTCCAAACGACCCCGCCGCATGGGGCTACGCGGCGAGGTCGCTGACGGCAGGGAAAATCTGGAGGACCACCCCGCCCTCGCCATCAGATACGCCGGTCGCAAACTCCCGTTTCAGCGGACAAATCGATCTCCCCGGGCGTTGAACCTTTTTCTTTCCATCCAGACTTAACTTTGCCTGGGACATTGCATCACTCGGGGATTAGGCCTGCGCCGCCAAGCGAAAATATTCCGCTTGCGCGGCGCAACGCTTTTCGGCGGGACTTAAGCCGACACCGGAATTTGGACGGGTCTCCCGCGGTTGACGCCCGAGGTGAGTAACGTTTCGCACGGCGTGCACGGCGGGATAAACTCCACTTGAAGGAAACAAGGAACCTTGCGTTCTGCTCAGCCGGGCAAAGTTCGGGAAAACTGTGCAAGGCCGCTATTTTTTGGCCGCCAATATTTTTGGCCATGGCCGCAACCGGTCTGGTGATTGATCGTAGCTGAACGATACGATGCATCGATATTGGCGTGATGGTGGGGCTCCCCGGATACTTCCCCGTCCCTCTCCATATCTCCCGGTAGCCCGCTGGCCTCTGGATAAAAAATATTAATAGTTGCATTCTTTTACATATGCAATTTTAAGTACAGTCCTGAATTGGAATCGGGAGGTCCGTTCGGCGGGATTTCTATATGACTTACAAGGGCGTTGAATTCACGGTGACGGCGGTCGCCCCCGGCATCTGGAAATGGCAATTCCTGATCGGCGACAAGGTCATCGCGGGCAAAACCGAAGCCAAGCTCAATCTGCTGGCGATCCGGCGAGTCCAGCTTCGGATCGATCGCGAGCTGAAAAAAGCCGAGCGGGAATGAATGCCGAAAGCCAGGTTGCCGGATAGCCGGCGTTGCCGGGAACAGACGGTCGGCTAAGCGCTCGCCTTTTTGGGAGCGGCGTTCGCCTCGGCGACCGGCCCGGCACCCTTCCGCAGTTCCCGGGCGGAGATGAATCTCACGCCGACGAGTTCGCCCTTGCGCCAGATCAACGCGCATACCCGGCGCACCTCGCCGCCCGCGGTCAGCGAAAGGCCGAACATCTTGGGAACCGCGAGCTCGCCCACATCCAGGCAAGCGCCGTTTTCGGAAATGTCGAGGACATAGCATTCGATCCATGGCGCATCCGGCGCCGGGATCAGAAATCCCTTCTTCCGCAAGTCGATTCGGACGAACTTGCGGGCACCCAGATCTTTGCGGTCTCTCGCCATGATTTCTCCTGCGCGGGGAGATCTAGGCGGAATACCTGAATACCTCGTTATCGGAATTCGGCAAAAACGGGGGTAACGCTTTAGTCGGCGCTGGTGAGCCGGCGCATCGTGAATTCGATATCGCCGCCGGGCAGCTCGCGCCAGCTCTCGACCGAGCTCATATAGGCCGCCTTGGGATAGCGATCGAGAAAGTCGCGCGCCCTCGCCCTCGCCTCGTCGCGCGGCAGCGTAAAGGTTTCGCGCAGATAGCCATCGACCGGCTTGCGCCGGCCGGCCATCCGGCTCGCGAGATCGCGCGGACGAAAGACCATGTCGTAACTCCAGACAGCATGACGACAGGCCCGAATATAAGGGTAGCGGGACCCAAATCCTACTCGGCCCCGCCGGGTCGGCTTACTGGTTGGCGCTGCCGGTCTTGCTCTTCTTGGCAGGCGCCGCCGCGGCCTTCGGCGCATCGTTGCTGCGCACCGTGCCCCAGGGATCGGAAGAGGCTTTGGCGTCGGGAATCTTTCGCAAGGAGTCCTTGTAGGCCTTATCCTTGGCTGCTTCCTGCTCCCGCTCCTCCGGCGACTTGGTCTGCAGTTCCGGGATCAGGTTGATGTTCGGGGTCTGCGCGTAGGCCGGTGCCGTCAACAGCACCACGACCGCGGCCGCGCTCAGCATTCTCATGACGCTCTCCTTTGTGCATGATCCGGAAAAGTGGAGACCGGTTTTCCGAAAAGATCATGCTCAAACAAAAAGATACGATCATGATGCGATTTCTTCAAATCGCATCATGATCAAGGGGACGCTGACTTTGCGTTTCCGGCCACGATACCACCTGCTCAACCGCCGCGCCAAGCATGAGGGCCTCAGCCTTTGGTTACGCGAGGTTTCGCGCCCCATTTGCGGCCTGCCGCCGCTGTTCCCTTGGCCGCAATGGCCACTAATATGCCGGCAAACAACATCAGGCGGGGAAGCGGGCGTTCATGCAACAGCAACAAGAAACGGAATTCGGCATCGCGGAAGCCAGGCGAGTGCTTGGCGAGATATTTGCGCCCTGGGTGATGGATCTCAATCTTTCGATCGAGCGCTTCGACTTTACCCCGCCTGCCGAGGCGGCCGACTGGCAGCCGGGCGCGATCCTGCGCCTGCCGTTTTCGGAGCGGCTGTGCCGCAATGGCGGCACGGTGTCGGGCCAGGCGCTGATGGCCTTTGCCGATACGGCGATGGTGATCGCCAACCTCGCCGCCAATCGCGGCTATCGCCCGATGACGACGGTCGACCAGACCACCCATTTCATGCGCGCGGTCTCGGCCTCCGACGTGCTGGCCGATGCACGCGTAGTCCGTCTCGGCCGCACCATGAGTTTCGGCCGCGTCACGCTCTCGTCGGCTTCTGACAACAAGCCGGTGGCGATGGTTTCGAGCGCATTCGCAATGCTTTAGCCAAGGTTCAGCTGCCCCATGAGCTACTGTGCATGGGGTTGTTTTCGCAGTTTTTGATTCCGCCGCCAGCGCCAGAGCAACATCGCCATCAGCAGCACCACGACCGCAGCCGCGGTCGCCCCGCCCATGAACCGCCCGCCCGGCCGGTCGATGGTGCGCGACCACAGCGACGGCGATTCGCCTGGTCGTGCCAGGCGGAACGCGACCACGCTGTCGCCGATGGTCGTGCCCAACTCGGAGTGCCCGCCGGCACCGATCGCGACATATTGCTCGCCCTTCCACTGATAGGTCATGGGATTGGCGACGCCCGGCACCGGCAGCCGGCCCTGCCACAGTTCCCGCCCCGATCGCGCATCGAACGCGCGCAGATAGGCGTCCAAGGCGCCGGTGAAGACCAGACCGCCGGCGGTGATCGCAACGCCATTGACGAGCGGCGCGCCGAAGGCAAGCGCGATGCCGAGCGGCGCGCGGTCTTCCGTGGTGCCCACCCGCGACCGCCAGAGGATCTTGCCGGCCTTCAAATCGACCGCGACCATCTCGCCCCAGGGCGGCTTGTTGCACGGCAGGCCCAGAGGCGACAGCGCGACCGCGCGCGTCATCGCAAACGGCGCGCCCTGCTGCCGGCCGAAATCGTGACCGGGCGGCGGGTTAAATCCGTCAGGGACCGCCGCGCGCGGCAGCAGTTTGACGATGTGGATCGCGCGCGAAACATTGGCATAAAGGATCTGGTTGACGGGATCGAACGCCGCGCCGCCCCAGTTCACGCCGCCGCCGGTCATCGGGAACACGACCGTGCCTTGCGTCGATGGCGGCGTGTAGAGGCCCTCGTTGCGCGCGGCCGCGACCTGCGCACGGCAGGCGTTACGCTCCCAGAACGGAATCAGGCCGAACACATCATCGGCCGAGATCTGCTGCGACAGCAGCGGCGGCACATGGGTTGGAAACGGCTGCGTCGGCGAGAGCTGCTCGCCCTCGGCACCACCTTGCGGCACGGCGCGCTCTTCCACCGGCCACACCGGCTTGCCGGTGTCGCGGTCGAGCACGAACACAAAGCCCTGCTTGGTCGGCTGGATCACGACGTCGCGCGGCCCCTCGCCGGCGTCGATCCGCGCCAGCGTCGGCTGCGCCGGCAGATCGTAATCCCAGACATCGTGATGCACGGTCTGATACGACCAGACCCGCTCGCCGGTCTCGGCGCGCAGCGCCACCACCGAATTGGCGTAGTCGTTGTTGCCGGGCCGCTTGCCGCCCCAGAAGTCCGGGCTCGGCGAGGACGTCGGCAGGAACACGAGACCCCGCTCCTCGTCCACCGACATCGGCGCCCAGACATTGGCGTGGCCGGCGATGATGCCGCCATGCACCAGCGGATCGAACGACCAGCGCGATTGTCCAGTCCGCGCATCGAAAGCGCGCACCGTGCCCGGCGGCGCATCGACGCGGCGATTGTCCGCAATCGCGGAGCCGACGATGACGACGCCGCGCGCCACCACCGGCGCAGACGTGATCTGGAATTCGCCCGGCCAGTCCAACGGGCTGAGGGCGAGCTTGATTTCGCCATGGCTGCCGAAATCGGCGCAGGGAATGCCGGACCGCGCGTCGAGGGCGATCACGCGCGCGTCGTTGGTACCCACCAGGATGCGCGCCCGGCAGGCGGCGTTCTCGGCGGCCTGCGCGTCGACCCAATAGGCTACGCCGCGGCAATTGTAGCGATTGGCCGGCCGCTGCGCGGTCGAGATTTTTGGATCGTAGCGCCATTTCGGCGCGCCGCTGCCGGGATCGAGCGCGATGACCTCGTTGAACGGCGAGCAGAAGACGAGGCTGTCTTCGACCAGCAGCGGGGTGGCCTGAAACTTGGTCCGCTTCATCACCTCGGGCGCGCGGGCATCGAGATCGCCGGTGCGAAACTCCCAGGCGCGAACGAGATTGCCGACATTGTCGGGCGTGATCTGATTGAGCGGCGAGAACCGCGATCCGCCGCGGTCGCCGCCCCAATGCTCCCAGGCGGAGGCCGGAAGCGAGATCGCGATGCAGAAGATGGCGATGAACAGACGAACCGGATTTCGCATCCTGACCCCGCAAGCGCAGCGTAACGCTTGCGGGATCGATTACCCTATCATTATCTCACTATCTACCCCGGCCGCCGTATCCGCCGCCGCCGTAACCACCGCCACCGTAATTGCCGCCGCGAAAACCGCCGAGGCCAATGCCGATACCGATGCTGACCGGCGGCGGCGCGTACACGCGGGGCGGCGGAGGATCGTCGTAGACAACGCGCGGGGGCGGACGGCGGACCACGACATCATCGTCATCCGGCGGCTCCGGCCGGCGCGGTTTGCGGTCGGCCTTCTTTTTCGGCGGATCCGGCTCGACGCGGCGCACCGGCGCATTGACCTTCAGCGGCTGCGGCGTTGCCGGCGGCTGCAGGTTGCAGGGACAGGTCGGCCCGAGTGCGACGTTCTGCGGCACGGCGGCGTTGGCGGCGGCAACGGCCGGCGTCAACTCGGGACGGTTGCGCAGCCGCAGTTCGAGCTTACGCGCGGTCGTAGAAAGATCGGTGTCGGGGAATTTCTCCAGGAACGAGCGATATCCGGACGAAGTGTTGATCAGCACGGCCTCGTTCCACGCCACCATGCGGCGGTGCCGAACCAGCCAGTCGCGCGCCAAGCGCCCTTGCGTCGTCTGCGGGAAGAGGCCGGCAAAGGCCTCATACAATTCATCGGTGCCGTCGGCCACGATCAGTTCATTGGCCGCCTCGACCGGTTTGCCCCTCAGATCGCGCGTCCACTCGGCGACCGACTTCTTCGGCGCCGCCGCAAGCTTCGGCCCGGCAACCGAAGCGCCCGAGAAACGGAAATCCTCGGTCAGCGACGAGCTGTCCCACGGCGTCTGCCGTCCTTCGGTCACCTTGTTGACCGCAAGCCGCACCCGCTTGAAGGTTTCCTCGATCGGAATGTTCTGTTCCCTGCCGGCCGCCAGCAGCGCGTTGGTATAGGGGCTGTTGTTGCCGGAGCCGTCTTCGGCGACCGCGCCGGGCGACGTCGAGAATGACAGATACGTACCGGGCGCGCCGATCTTCGCATCGACGATGGCAAGCCCGCTGCCCGCGGACTTGAGTTCCGGGAACGGATTGTTGCGGCAGGCGTCGAGCATCAGGATGCGCATCTTGCTCGGCACCGAGGTCAGCGTATTCAGAATGTCGTTGAGGCGCACCGCCTGGATCGGAATGTCGGCTTCCCGCTTCGGATCGATGTCGACCGGAACCAGAAAATTCTCGCCGTCGATCTGCAAGCCATGGCCGGCGTAAAACACCAGCGCTACGGTATCGGCGCCCTTGGCCGCGACCTTGCCGGCGAAGTCGCTGACCGCTTCCCGCATCTGGCCTTGCGAAAGATCGGACGCGGTTGAAACCTCGAAGCCGGAATCGGTGAGCAATTGTGTCACCGCTCTGGCGTCATTGGCCGGGTTGGGCAACGCCGGCACCGAGCGATAGGCGGACTGGCCGATCACCAGCGCGAGACGATTTTCGGCGGATGCAGATTGGGCACCCAGAAGCAGCGCAGCGGGAACCATGAACTTGAGCAGCGCGTGACGAAACATGAGGCGATCTCCGGGCAATGCGGGCTTACGGGTTGGTCACGTCCCGAAGCCAACGGGTTCAAGTCGGCGGATCTATGTGGAGCGTGCCAAAGAGCTGATTTGACTGCGATCTTGTCGCAGGCGTAAACGCCCGCGCAGTGATCTGAATCACAGTCGCGGAATCGTTATTCTGAACGTGGCAATGTTCTGTCCGATCGAGCGTCTTCGCGCTAAAACAACCTCCGATGCGGCGGATCGGGTTTTATATAGCGCTGATGGTAGGCGCGGCGTTGACGCTTGGGGGGTGCGGCTTTGGCGACGTTCGCTCGCCGCTGCCCGAATTCCTGCGCGCCAAGGCGCCTGAACCACCGCCGCTCGAACCGGCGCCCGACATCAAGCGGATGTTGAAGGAAAAGATCGACGCAGTGTTCACGGCGGCCTCGCAACCGAGCAACGTTCGCGTTTCCGAACCGCGCCCCAATCTGCGTGGGCCGGGCTGGACTGCCTGCGTCAAGGCCGAAGTGGTTTCGGTGACCGGCAAACCGCTGGGTACGCAGACCTACCGTGTCGAGATCGCCGGCGGCGTGATCGCCGATCGCCAAAAGGTCGAGCCGGAAGACACCTGCACCACCGAAAATTTCGAGCCGATTTAGCCCTTCGCCACCGGTCTCCCGCTCGATCTAAACGATCCGTTAACGGAACCGCTCAAATCAGAGCTTCGCGACAACGCTATTTTCCATTTCTTTCCACTAGCGTTGCCTCGTGAACGCGACGGCCAGGCGGCATTCTCAAATGCCGTCAGCCTGATAAATCGCGAACGGGGATTCGGGGAAGTGGCTGACATTACCGACACATCGACGGTTCGCCGTACGTCGAGCACGGATGCGCATGCGCCAGGCGCGGCGCTGACGCCGCTTGCCGGAATTTCCGCGGCCCAATGGCGCGCGCTCTCGCTGCGCGCCGCTGAGCCGAACGGCTATTATTTGCCCGAATGGCAATTGGCGGTGAACGCGTCCGCGCGGGGCCGCGTCGGTGCCGACGCGCTCGGCGCGTGGCGCGACGCATCGACCCTGATCGGCCTGGTGCCTGTCATCTCCATGTGGCGCGCCTACAGGATCCCGCTGCCAGCTTTGGTCGGCGCCGATCCCTACGGCACGCTTTGCACGCCGCTGCTCGACCGCGACTTGGCAGAGGAAGCCGTCACCGGCATTCTGCAACAGGCCCGCCGGGCCGGCGCCCATGCGCTGATCTTCCGCGCCATCTCGCTCGACGGCGCGGCCATGAAAGCCTTTACCGACGTGCTTGGCCGCGTCGGTATCACGCCGCTGGTGCTGCAATCGCATGTCCGCGCCTGCCTCGATGCGACGGGCGATGCCGACGAATTGCTGCGCGAGGCGCTGGGCGCGAAGAAGCTGAAAGAATTGCGCCGTCAGCGTAATCGTCTGGATGAACACGGCGCCGTCCAATTTGACATAGCGCGCACGCCTGCTGAGATCGCTACCGCCATTGAAACGTTCTTGATGCTGGAGGCCAGCGGCTGGAAGGGCCAGCGCGGCACCGCGCTCAGCCAGGACGATGGCGATGCGACCTTCATTCGCCGCGCCACCACGGCGCTCGGCGGGAACGGCCAGTGCGCGATCGTGACGCTGCGGGCCGGGCAAACGCCGGTGGCATCGGCCATCGTGCTCCGCCATCAAGACCGCGCGTTTTACTTCAAGCTGGGCGTCGACGAGCGCTTTGCAAAATTTTCGCCGGGCGTGCAACTGACGCTGGACCTGACGCAACATCTTTGCGCGGATCCGGCCATTCGCCTGGTGGATTCCACCGCGGCCCCCGACCATCCCATGATCAACCCGATCTGGCGCGGACGCCTTGCGATCGGCGACGTGTTGATACCGCTACGGCGGCGCGATCCGGTCGTCTCGCTGATCCGCGCCGCGCTCGCTTTGCGCGGCGCGATCCGCGAGCCGCTACGCCGCATCGTTCATTCCGTCAGAGCACGGCAGGAGAAATCCTAGATGAACACGCTCACCGCCATTGCGCCCGTGATTACCGCCGACCGCGACGCGCTTCGCCGCGACTTTCCGCTGAAACCGTTTGCAATCCGCCACAAGCTTGCCGGTCATCCGCTGCTGACGCTGCCGCGCATCGCACAACTGGCATCTGAACTGCCGCGCGACCTGATCGAATACAATTCAGGCAAGGTCGCGATCAGCCAGGACCCGGACGCGATTCCCTCCGTCGACCTCGATCCGGTCGAAGTGGTGAAGCGCATCGAGACCGCCGGTGCCTGGATGGTGCTCAAGCGCGTGGAGAATTCGCCTGACTATCGCAGCCTGCTGGAGGACGTCCTGCTGTCGGTCGCCCGTGCCCGCGGTTTCAACAGCCTGCTCGACGCCGGCTTCGAGCAGGTCGAGGGCTTTCTGTTCGTGTCCTCGCCGAATTCGACCACGCCGTTCCATCTCGACAGCGAGGACAATTTCTTCGTCCACATCCACGGCGAAAAGTTCTTCACGATTTTCGACAATGCCGACCGCTCGATCGTCAGCGACGACGAGATCGAGCGCTCGATGACCAAGCATCGCAACCTGAAATATGACGATAGCTTTGCGCCGCGCGGCCAGGAATTCCATCTGTTCGCCGGCGACGGTTGCTACGTGCCATATCAATGGCCGCACTGGGTGCGCACCGCAGGCTCTTTCTCGATCTCGATGGCGATCACCTGGAAGACGCGCGAAGTGCGGCGGATGAACGATCTGCACTTCTTCAATTCTATGCTGCGTGGCATCGGGCTGCCACAGCAGCCGCCCGGCAAGCAGCCGATGCGCGATGCGCTGAAACTGGCGTTCTATCGCACGGTGACGACGGCGATCAAACCGCTGCGCGCCTCGATGGCGATGCGCCGCGTGCTGCGGCGGATCGCGCTCGGCAAGCGTGCGAATTATTATTTGAAGGACGCATAACTTGTAGCCCGGGTGGAGCGAAGCGCAACCCGGGGGCCGGTGCACATGAGATGCGAAGAATCCCGGATTACGCTGCGCTCCATCCGGGCTACGCGGACGACTACTGCAGCGGCGAATGCGGCGCCGGCAGCATGATGGTCGAGTGCATCTCCTCGAGGAAGCCCGGCCCCTTCCCCAAAAATTCCTGCCACGCCGGATCCTTCATCGCGTTGCCGCGGGCTTCGGCGCGCGCGTTCAGGCTGGGATAGGCCCAGATATGGCAGGCCTCGTTCGGTTGCCCTGCTTCCGTGGTCCACAGGCCCACGATCTTTGAATATTTCTCGCGTTCCGGCAGCACCGCGGTGAAGGCATCGAGCCACTGCTTGAGGCCGCCCGCCGCCTTGCCGCGATAGTTGCGGAGCTCATAGACATTGCCTGACGAAGCCGGCGCCACCGGCGGCCGCACCGCGTTCATCAGGCGGACGTCCTGACGCACCAGCAGGGGCCGGATCAACGGCACGTACTCGCCGGTCCAGCGCGGGTTCTTCGCCAGTTCAGCCCGCAGCCGTGCGCGCTCGTCGAAACTGTTGTAGCTCCACATGTGCAAAACCTGGTTGAGCGGCCCGATCTCGGTCGACCAATAGCCTTCGAGCTTGCCGTAATCGTCCTTGCGGATATCGCGCGAAATGGTGCTCGCGGCCTTGATCATATCGCCGAGCGTGCCGGGCTTTACGGTGTAGGTTCGCAGTTCGTAGATCATGATGCCTCCCCAGTTTTTTGTTGCCGATAATTTCGTCCGATCGTCATGGCCGGGCATGACGAAGCAATTATGTCCTACTCCGCCGCCTGCGCGTTGATCTCGCCGGACACCTGGCGGATGGCGCGGGCGAGTTGTTCGGCCGGCTGCGCGCCGGACACGGCGTATTTCTGCGCGAACACGAATGTCGGCACGCCGGAGATGCCTTTGTCCGACGCCTCCTGCGCCTGACCGGAAATCAGCGCGACGTCCTCATCGGTTGCGAGGCGCTTGCGGACGTCGTCGGCGTCGAGACCGACATCGGCCGCGGCCTGCACCAGCACGTTGACGTCGGTCAGGTCGCCGCCGTCGCGAAAGTACAATTCCATCAAGCGCTGCTTCATCTCGGCGGATTTGCCCTGTGCATCCGCCCAGTGGATGAGGCGGTGGCAATCGGTGGTGTTGGGCTGGCGCTTCACCAGTTCGGGGCGATAAGTCAGCCCCTCCTCGCCCGCCGCCGCCACGACGCGGCCGGCGATGCCCTTGTAGGCTTCGACCGAGCCGAACTTGGTTGTCAGATATTCGTCGCGGCTGATGCCTTCGCGCGGCACCCAGGCGTTGAGGAAGAACGGCCGCCAGCGCACTTCGACGGGGACATCCGGCACCAGCGCCAGGGCATCCTCGATCCGGTGTTTTCCGATGTAGCACCACGGGCAGACCACGTCGGAGACGATGTCGATTTTCAGCGGCTTCAAGGTGCTCATCGGCGTCTCCTCGGGCTCTCAGGGGCAAAAATGGTGTCCGCAAGGTAAGCCGAATGGGCCGCCGCACAAGTCCGCCGGCCGCATGTCTCACATCACATAACCTGAGCGGTTGACGGCGGCCGGAGAGCGAATGGATCCTGATCCGCTCGCGCAAACGCACCGGCGCGGGGCTGACGATGGCGAGCCTGAGGGATCGCCGGGGCGCATTTGCCGAGGTGCTGCAGGCCATGGCGTTCAAGCGGCGCGCGGCGCAGGCATCCTGAGCCGTCCAACGCAAAACCGGAGCGGCCAGTCAAAAACCGGTTACGGACGCGTCGGAACGGCCGCACAACCTGGCCGATTTCGGTAACCATATCCGAACACTAGGCTACCACTGAGACCCGCCCGCCTGTAATGGCGGGGTGCTGCCGGTTCCAGAATTAACCTTCGCCGCGGACATAAAGCTTAACTGGCAAGCTTAACCGTTGGTTTCGGTTGCTCGATTCTGCCAAGCAACTAACGGTTTTGGCTGCATTATTGAAAACTTTACTTACCTGCTCGCAAAGGAGCATTGCCATGGCCCAGTCACCAAAACCTCCGATCTTCGACGTGGTCGATATCGAGCGCGAGATCGAAGAAGAATTCCGGAAACTTCCGGCCCATCGCGACGCCCAGCCGACCGTCAACGCGCCGCAGCTGGCGATGCCGGACTATGTCGAGCATCGGGACGGCGCCACCGAGATCGGCAAGCTGTCGGCGGAAGCTGTCGTCCGCGAATATGAAGCCGCGGCAAAAGACATCGAGGACCTCGGCGCCGAACTGGTCGGGCACGTCAAGAAATGCGAGGCGATGACCCGCGACGCACTCACCGTGATCGAGGAGCTGAAGGAAACCGCGGGGCGATACCGCGAGGAAGCCAAGCGCGTCTTCCTTCACATCGAGAACTGCTCGCTGGTGACGGCGGAGGTCCGCAAGACCTGCATTGAAATGCGGGAAAAGATTATAGCTCAGGCCAAAGCCGAAGGTGAAACCAAAGAGCTTACGAGCTGAAGCTTTTCGGTTTTGCAGGATGGGTACAGCCAATGGGTCGCGCGAATGCGCGCCCGATGACAGGCTCCGCGACACCCATCGATACCGATGATGACACTGATGGGTCTTGCTTACGCTCTACCCATCCTACGCATCACGTCAAAGCTGCCGCCATCTGCCGCATCCGCTCGGCGGTCAGATCGTCGGCGGGGAAGAAGGTTTCCAGCGCCAGCTCCTGCAGCGTGATGTCCACCGGCGTGCCGAACACCATGGTGGTCGAGATGAAGCTCAGCACTTCGTCGTTGCGGCGCAGCTTGAACGGGATCGCGACGTTGTCGGCCGAGATTGGCCCTGAACGCGCGGGCATCCGATAGGCCTTCAGTTCCTGATAGAGTTTCAGCAGTTCGGGATCGGCGGTCGCCTCGCATTGCCGGTGCAACCGCTCCAACAGATGCGCGCTCCATTCGGCGAGATTGACCGTGCGCGGCGCCAGCCCTTCGGGGTGGAAAGCCAGGCGCAGGATGTTGAGGGGTTGCCCGAGCAGATGCGGCGGCAAGCCCTCCAGCAGCGGCGCCACCATGCGGTTCGCCGTCACGAGATTCCAGTGCCGGTCATAGGCCAGCGCCGGGTTGGGCTCATGCGCCTTCAGCACCAGATCGATCGCGGCCCGCGCCGATTTCAGCGCAGGATCGTCGAGCGAGCGTTGCGGAAAAGCGGGCGCGAATCCCGCGGCGACCAGCAGTACGTTGCGTTCACGCAAGGGAACCTCCAGTCGCTCGGCAAGCTTGAGCACCATTTCACGCGACGGCGCGGCGCGTCCGGTTTCCACAAAGCTGAGATGCCGCGCGGATATCTCGGCGTCGCCGGCCAGATCGAGCTGGCTCAAATGGCGGCGCTGGCGCCATTCGCGCAAATGATCGCCGACATGGACGGGCTGGGTTCGTTCGGCTCGGGCCGCGGAAGCATGTGCGTTCATGGTGGAAAACCTACCATGCGAATTTCGCCCGTTCCATTACGTCCGAGGTAATCGAAACGGGTCACGGGCCGGGTCATCTTCGGCGGCACAGGAGATGACCCATGCTGATGCTTTCCCTGTTCCGCTTCGTTGCTGCTGCGATCCCGTGGACGCTTAACCTGGTCACCTGGCTGCTGGCGCGCTCGCTGAACATGCCGCAGCCGCTGGTGCATGACACCGGCGTCTTCGTGTTCGCGCAGGTGCAGACGATCGAGAACAGGGTTGGCAAGGCGCTCTGCCCGATGCGGTTGCTGCATCGGCTCCGGTCGCTGCTGCAGCGCTGATCTTACCTTTCAGAGCCTACCCCCGAAGCAAAGGAGAACTGACATGATCCATCCATCGACATTGCTGAACCGCGCCCTCCTCGCCGACGCCATCTTCAGCGGCGTCGCCGCCATCGTGCTGACGGTGGGCGCCGGCGCGCTTGCGCCGTTGCTCAATCTGCCGGAAGCGTTGCTGCGCGAAAGCGGCCTGTTCCTGATCGCCTACACGGCGCTGGTCGGCTGGCTGGCCGCGCGGTCATCGGTGCCAAAGGCGCTGGTGTTGCTCGTGATCGTCGGCAATGCCGCCTGGACGCTCGGCAGCATCGCGCTTTTGTTCTCCGGCGCGGTGTCACCGAACCTGCTCGGTCAGGCCTTCATCGTGGCGCAGGCGATTGCGACCGGCGTGTTTGCGGAGCTGCAGTTCATCGGGCTGCGCAAGAGCGGTGCGACGGTGGCGGCGTAAGTCTCAGCGTCATTCCGGGATGGTGCGTTAGCACCAGACCCGGAATCCAACTATCCATACGTTACGCGGCCCAATGGATTCCGGGTTCGATGCTCCGCATCGCCCCGGAATGACAGTCTCCACCGTCAACTCAACATCACCGCCGCGATCATCCCCGCAAAAGTCAGCACCAACCCGATGACCAGCATCGGCACCAGGCTGCTGCCGGCGTAGGGATTAGCCTGCTCCTTCTTGGTCACGACATGCGCATGATGAGCCATTACTCTGCTCCTGCCTGATTGCGGTGAAATCGTTCCCCGTTGCCGAGCATGACGCCCTGCCCGCCAGCGATGCCAAGTTCGAGGCTCGCGGCGATCCGCCGCGCCCGCTCCACGAAATGCGCCTCGGCTTCAGGCGGACAAATCTCGCGGGCGGACTGCTCGAACAGTTCGAGCCAGCGGTCGAAATGTCCGGCATCGATGGGTAGCGGCAGGTGCTTGACCATCGGGGTGCCGTGGTAGCGGCCGGTCATCAGCGCGACCGATGACCAGAACGCGCGCATCTGCGCCAGATGCGGTTCCCAATCCGTGATGCGGGCCTCGAAGATCGGTCCCAGCACCGTGTCGGCGCGCACCTTGACGTAGAAGCCGTGCACCAGCCGCTCGATCATCGCCTCGTCGATGCCGGTCCGCTCCATGATTTCGGCCGTCAGGCGCTCACGCCGCGCCGGCCCTGCCACGATTGCTTCCATTTTTGCAGCTTCTCTCTAAATAGGCATTTCAAATACCTATTTAAACGGCTATAGAAGATTTGCAAGCTGATTTTGAAAGGGCTCCCATGCGCCTGACATCGTTTACGGATTTTGCCTTGCGCGCGCTGATGCGGCTGGCGGGCGAGCCGGGCCGCTCGTTTGCGACCAACGAGATCGCGGCCGAGTTCGGCATTTCCCGCAACCATCTGGCCAAGGTGGTGCGCGACCTCGCCGACAGTGGCTTCATCTCGACCCAGCGCGGGGTCGGCGGCGGGTTTATCCTCGCCCGCCCTGCCCAGTCGATCACCATTGGAGAAGTGGTGCGCGCGCTGGAGGGGCCGGCGCTGGTCGAATGTTTTCGCGAGGATGGCGGCAATTGCGCGCTGCAGCCGCGCTGCCGGCTGAAAGCAAGGCTGGCCGCCGCGCGCGAAGCCTTCATGCGCGAACTCGACACCACCACGCTGGCCGAATGCGCCTACCCCGCGCCGGCCAGGCGCAGCGCGGTGCCCGCATGACCGTCGCAACCAGGCATCAGGTGCAACGCATGAAACCGATCGAGTTTGAAAATGGCGCCGTGCAGATCGACGCCGCCATCGTCGCCGAAGGTCTCGGCCTGGCGCCGTCCCTACTGCAGCAAGAGATGCGTGCGGGCCGCATCACGAGCGTTGCCGAACGCGGCATCGATGAGGACCGCGGCCGGCATCGCCTGTCGTTCTTCTCCGAACACCGGCGGTTTCGCATCGTGGTTGATGAAACCGGCGCAATCCTGCAACGCTCGGCGGTCGACTTCGGCGATTCGTTGTTGCCGAAGTCGGCGCACAAAACCGGCTGATGAGGTCTAGGCCTGAAGGGCCGGCTCCGGCGCGGCGGCGGAACGCTTCCGGCCGGCCGGTTTCCTGCCGGCAACACGGACCTGGCTCTTGCCGTTGAGATCCTTGCCGTTCAGCGAATGGCCATTGAGCGCCTTCTTCGCCTTCCGCCCGGCCTTCGCCTTCAGTTTATCCTTCAGCTTCACTTCGGCCGTTTGCCGTTCCCCGGCGAGCTTCCCCGCCTTCTTCAGCGCCTTGTTACGCTCAGCCTTGGCTTTCAGGCGGGCTTTCTCGGCCCGCGCCTCGGCGCGCTTCTTCTTGCGCTTCTTTTCGCAAGCCGCGCATTTGCAGCCGATCGGCTTCAGATACGCTTTGAAGTAATCGGTGCCGTAGTCGTAATTGATCTCCTCGCCCGGCTCGATGTTCTTGATGGCGCGGATGACGACCTTGCGCTTGCGCGGCTTGACGTCGGATTCCGCGTTCGGCTTGCAGGCGTGGTTGATGTAGCGGGCGACGTTCTTGCGCACCGAGCCGTCGATGGTCCAGCGGTTGGTCAGTTCGAACAGGTATTTGTTCTCGATCGCATCTTCTTTTTTCTTCTTCGAATCCAGAAGCGGCCCGAAATAGCGGATGATCTTGCTGCCCTTCTTGATCGGCTTGGTGGCGAAGAGGCCAAGTCCGGTGGGGGAGCGGCCGACGCGATAGGGCTTATTCGAGGGAATGGAGGGCATGACGATTGTTGACTGCACGCTCGGGAGACGAGGGAATGATGAAGCCGCTCTTCTAGGACGATTCCAAGACGATGTCAGGTATTTCGCGGCGTTCCCGTTGAACCTTCCCCAGATTGCACGCGTCTGACCATCGAGGTTCCCCGAAGACGAAGATCGGCCGGATGAAACGTGTCCCCCGTTTGTTGATCGCATCGGCCGTTCTCGCGCTGCTCGGCGCGATTTTGCCTGCAAACGCCCAAACATTCAGCAGCAGCTACACCTCATCGGCGCCAAAGGACTGCCGTACGATCGGCAAGCCCAGCGGCCTTGACGGTAGCACCACTCGGGTATGCCCTGGCAAATCGGGCCTCGTGGTGCTGATCAGCGAGGACGATCTACGCGAAACCGTCTCGATCGGCCGCAATCACATGGTTGCCGGCAAGGAACCGGCCTCCGAAGCCGGGTTCGGTCCGTTCAACTCGACCGCCCATACCGTCGAATGGCGGGCGGTCGACGGAAAGCCATTCGCGGTCATTCAGCGCTGGCTGATCGCCGACAATGCCGATCCCGACAAGAACGGACGACCGACGGCAAAACCGTTGCTGGCCGTGACGCGATTACCGCCGGGGCCGGTCTGCCATGTCGCCTATATCGACGGCCAGGCCAACCGCAACGCCAACGAAGTCGCGCGCCAGGCTGCGGACGAATTCGCGCGTGATTTCAAGTGCGGCAAGGACGAAGTGAAACTGGTCGGTGAAAAAGGCGCGGCCGTGAACCTTGCGAAGCGCTGATGAAGCCGCTATCCGGCGTGTTTTCGCCGCATTAACGTCAAAGCTACAGCCTTCGTTGTTTGATAGTCTCACGTCATGGTTTTAACGGCAGCCTCACCGGAGCAATGATGCTAACGAGATTCATGGTTCTGCTCGTCGCCGGCACCGCTCTGACCGGCTGTTGCGTGTCCGGCACCGGTTGCTCGACGACGCCGACAGCCGGGACACCGCTGGCCTGGGACGGACTGGGTGAACCGCCGACGGCGAGTGATGCGCCCGGCGAGGAACAGCGGCCGGCCAAGCGCAAAACGACCCGCAGCCGCGAGATTGTCCTCGGGCCACTGAACGGAGTTCCAGCCAAGTCGGACGCCAAGGCGCAGTATGACAACTGGGAGCGGAGACCCAACGAAGACACGGAAGCCGACGCCCGTCTGGCGCGGCAGACCAAGATTTGCAAAGGTTGTTGATCTCAGCGGCTAGAGCGTTTTCCAGCGAAGTGGACCCGGTTCGCGTCAAGAAAACGCGTCAAACAAGGAATCTAGAGCCCCGTTTCGATTCAATCGAAACGGAAAAGGCTCTAGCCGGTGCGCAGACGTCAGGACTTCTGCTGGATCCGCCGATAGCGCTGCAGCAGCCGTTCACCCTTGGCAGCAATGCGCCGTGCGGCGGCGACCGTTTTGGGAACGGGCTCGCCCCAGGCATGGGCTGACAGCGCGTGGCGCGTCGGCCTTCCCCGATCATCCACCAATGGCGGAAGGCTCTTGCGGCCGTAGAATCTTACCGCCCAACTCCCTTTGCGGCGCATGTCCTGCGGCGTCATCTCTGACAGCGACTTTGTCACGCCCGGCTTGAGATGCGAGCCGTCTTTGCGAGCGAACGCCGAGCGGCCGGCGGCGGTCAGGCCGCCCTTCGGATCTTTCTCGCGTTTCTTGGAAGCTTCCTTCTTTGCGGTTTTCTTGACGGCACGTTTGCGTGCGGTCTTTTTTGCCGGACGCTTCTTTGCGGCTTTCTTTTTCTTCGCTTTCGATGCCATGCGCATGTTGTCCACGAGGTTGGGGTACGGACGCCCGGCCCGACGCGCACGTGCCTTCGCCGTCGATTTCTGCGAAGGCGTCAAATGTCTGGATTGCTTCCCTGCGCGTTTGCGCGGGTTTGACCGTTTCCAGGGAGCGCGCGGTGCTCTTGCCATGCAAACTCAACGCCTGAGCCCGGCGAGAGTTTCCATTGGTTCGCTCAGCTCATCCCCGCCGGCCGCGCAACGGTCGAGAGCAGCATCGCATGCAGCAGTTGGTCGACGCCGGTGCCTTCCGGCAGCCGGTGCAAAATGTCCTTCAGCCTTCCATCCAGCAACAGCATGGAGAAGCCGTGCACCAGCGACCATGCGCGTGCGATCGCCGCGGCCTGGTCGAGCGAAAGAGTCTCCGGCGCCTCGCCCGTGAGTTTCTCGTTGCGCCCGGCGCCGACCGCGCTCGCCAAGCCTTCGAAGGAAGCCGTGGCCGCCTCATGCAGCGACGGCCGCGACATGTCGAGCCGCTCGGTACGGAACATCAGCCCGTACATGCCGGGACGCGCCTGCGCATAGGCGACGTAGGCCTTCGCGTTGGCCATCCCCTTCATCAGCGGGTGGGTTTCACTGTTGCGAGCCGAGACCATGGCCTCGTTGAAGCGGCGGAAGCCAACGGCTGCGAGTTCGCTGAGCAGCCCGGTCAGATCGCCGAAATGATGGGTCGGCGCGGCATGCGACACACCGGCCTCGCGGGCCACCGCCCGCAAGGTCAGGCCCGGCAATCCGTCGCGTTCCAGCACCCGCTCGGCGGCGGCGAGCAAGGCATCGTGCAGATCGCCGTGATGATAAGGCGTCTCGCCGGCCGGCCTGCGCCGCCGGCTCGCCGGCCTTTCCGCTGCGGGTTTCGCCGGCCTGCGCCGTGCGGCGGGACGGCTCGTTCGGGTTTCTCGCGATGTTCTTGCCATGCGAATCCTTATAGCCGCAATTTTTACACTGTAAAGATTTTGCTTGACGACTGGCCGGAACATCCTTACGGATATCTTTACGATGTAAAGATATCAACGGGAGGAGACGTCAGATGCTCGACCAGGTGAAGACCGAGGTGGCCCGGACCAATCTGGCGCCGATCCCGATGGAATGCGACGCGCCGCATCTCAAGGTGACCGGCGAATTGCCTCGCGAGCTCAACGGCACGCTCTATCGCAACGGCCCCAACCCGCAATTCGATGCTCCCGGCGCGCACTGGTTCGTCGGCGACGGCATGCTGCACGCGTTTCATCTGGAGAACGGCCACGCCAGCTACCGCAACCGCTGGGTCCGCACCCCGAAATGGCTGGCCGAGCACGACGCCGGCCGCGCGCTGTTCGGCGGCTTCGGCCGCAAGCTGCCGGGCGCGCCGGCAGAGGTCACCGACGATGGCGGCGTCGCCAATACCAACATCATCTTTCACGGCGGAAAGCTTCTGGCGCTGGAGGAAGGCCATCTGCCGACCGAGATCGAGCCCGGCTCGCTGAAGCGAACGGGCTATTGCGACTACAACGGCGCCATCAAGGGGCCGTTCACCGCGCATCCGAAGATCGATCCCGTGACCGGCGAGATGGTGTTCTTCGGCTATAACGCTGCGGGACCGCTCACTCCTGCCCTCTCCTTCGGATCGGTCAACGCAGCAGGCGTGGTGACGCGGTTCGACCGCTTCGAATCCCCCTACGCCAGCATGGTGCACGACTTCATCGTCACCGAAAATCACATGCTGTTTCCGATCCTGCCCATCACCGGCAGCATGGAGCGCGCGATGCGCGGCAAGCCGCCCTACGCCTGGGAGCCGGAGAAAGGCGCCTATGTCGGCGTCATGAAGCGCAACGGCTCGACCAAGGACATCGTCTGGTTCCGTGCCGAAAGCTGCTACGTTTTCCATGTCATGAATGCGTGGGAGGAAGGCAGCCGTATTATTGCCGACGTGATGCAGTTCGAGGAGGCGCCGCTGTTTCCGCATCCCGACGGCTCGAAGACCGATCCGCAGAAATCCCGCGCCCGCTATTGCCGCTGGACCTTCGACCTCGCCGGCAACACCGACCGTTTTACGCAAACCTATCTCGACGACCTCACCGGCGAATTCCCGCGCATCGACGACCGCCGCGCCGGCTTTGCCAACAGCCATGGCTGGTACGCCTGCGCCAATCCGGATCTGCCGATGTTCGGCGCGCTGTCCGGCCTCGTGCATGTCGACGGCAAGGGCAAGCGGCTCGGCAACTATCTGCTGCCTGCCGGCGACACCATTTCCGAGCCGGTGTTCGTCGAACGCGGCGCTGACGCCGCTGAGGGCGATGGCTGGCTGCTCGCGGCCGTCTGGCGCGCGCAGGAGAACCGCAGCGATCTCGCGGTATTCAACGCGCTTGATGTCGAAGCCGGTCCCGTCGCGCTGGTGCATCTCGGCCATCGCGTGCCTGACGGATTTCACGGCAACTGGGTCGGCGCGGCGTAAGCATCACACGCTCGTCATTCCGGGGCTCGCGAAGCGAGAACTACGATGTGCGAGTGCACATCGGAGAATCCATCGAGCCACATGCGCGCGGATAAATGGATTCCGGTTCGATGCTATCGCATCGCCCCGGAATGACATCGTCGATGGAGGAGACACAAATGCACCTGCCCTCGATCACATCGGTCTATCTCGCCGTTCTCGCCCTGCTCTATAGCGTGCTTGCCATTCAGGTCGGGCGGCTGCGCCAGCGAGACCGCGCCGCATTCGGCGACAACGGAAGCCTCTCGTTACGCAGTGCGATCCGCGCCCATGCCAACTTCATCGAATACGTGCCGATCATCGCGCTGATGGTGGCGATGCTGGAAATGTCCGGGCTCGCGGCGATCTCTGTGCATCTGCTGATGGGCGCGCTCTTGATCTCGCGGCTGCTGCATCCGCTCGGCATGTACGCCGCGCCCAATACGCTGCAATTTCGCATCGGCCGGGTCGGCGGCATCACGATCACGCTGGTTTTACTGCTGGCCAGCGCCCTGACGATCCTGTGGCGCGCCGCAACGGGCGTTTAAATCCCCGTAATACTCTGTAAGTAAAAACGTTTTCCTCTTCGTCAGCTTTAATTTTGACACTGTAAAGATTTTTCTTGACGACTCCCGGCCCCGCCCCTAGTTTATCTTTACGATGTAAAGATAACTCCGAGAGGCCGCCATGACCATCTTCCTGATCCTAGCCCCCTTCGGTTCGTTCGCGCTGCTGATGCTGGTGACCTCATCCGAGATCGCGTTGTTCACATCGGCGGCGATCTGCCTCGCCGTCATCGGTATCGACGTCGCGCGTGGCCGCTCCGTCAAGATGCTTGGCGCCGGCAGCGTCGTCGTTTTCTCCGGCATCGGCGCCTACGTCGCGCTCGATCGACCCGAACCTGAGCCACTCGGCCGTGAAAATTGCGACCGATGTCGGCGTGCTTGCTATCTCGCTGGCGTCGCTCATCGTTCGCAAGCCGTTCGTGCTGCAATACGCACTGGAGGAAGTCGATGCCGAAACCGCCAAATTGCCCGGCTTTATGGAGGCGACCTACATCATCACCTGGGCTTGGGCCGGCGCCTGCGTCCTGATGATCATCGGCAATGCGCTGACGATCTATGTGCCCGGCCTGCCGCTGTGGTCCGGCCTGGTGATCGCCTTCGCCGCCCGCAACAGTGCCGCCTACTTCACGACGTGGTATCCTCAATATTGCAAGGCCAAGTATAGTACGCCGCCTGCGAACGCGCTGCCCGGCACCAACTGAGCCAGACTTTCAACCGCAACACGATCAGCAGAAAGCAAGCCGATGAAGGACGTATTCGCCAGACTGGGCGCCGACTTTTTCTCCACCATCCTGTTCATCGTGATCTTTCTCGCTACCGACAACGTCCTGCTGGCGACAGGTGTCGCCATCGCCGGCGCGATCGCGCAGGTGATCTACTCGCGCGTCAAGGGCAAGGAGCTCGGCTACATGACCTGGGCGAGTCTCGCGCTCGTCATCGTGCTCGGCAGCGCGACACTACTCACCCATGATCCGCGCTTCGTGCTGGCGAAGCCCGCGATCGGGCATTTTGCGATCGGCGCCATCATGCTCAAGCGCGGCTGGATGCTGCGCTACATGCCGCCGATCGTGTCGCAGACCATTCCTGAATATGTCACTTTCGCAGGCTATGCTTGGGCCGCGCTGTGTTTCGCGCTCGGCGCCGGCACCATTGCCGTCGCGATGACCGGCGACATGAAGCTGTGGACGTTCTACGTGACCGTCGTATTGGTCGGCGCCAAGATCGCCGCCTTCGCAATTCAATACATCGCGTTTCGTGTTCTGGTCGGCAGCCGGCTTCGCGCCGCCGCCCAGCGCGCCTGAAGAATACGCGTCAAAAGGACGCTTGAGGCGATTGGGCTTGTATGGCGAGATGGGCTATACCGCCGATCGAGTTTGGCGGATCTCGCAAGCCATTCCGGTTTGCCGGGAAGCAATGTCGGGGAGACAAAGATGGCCGTGGACGGAAACTGGAACCTCACCATGAGCACGCCGATGGGCGAGCGCAAGGCAACGCTGACGCTGTTGGCCTCCGGCGGTACGCTGACGGGTACGCAGGGCGCCGACGGCAATTCCACCGAGATCTTCGACGGCGCCATCAGCGGCGACGCCGTCAACTGGAAGGTCTCGATCACCAACCCGATGCCGTTGACCCTCGAGTTCATCGGCAAGGTTTCCGGCGACACCATGTCCGGCGATATGGGCATCGGCCCGATGGGCAGCTTCCCCTTCACGGGATCGCGGGCCTGACCGCAATGGCGAGGAGGCCGTAGTGCCTCCTCGTTCCCCTACATGCACGAGGTAGATGTCGGCACAGCCGCCTGCCTTACGACCATATCTGCATCGCCAGCCCATAAGCATCGCGCGGCGGCTCCCCTTCCGGAACGCAGCCGGCGACGTCGCGCGCGGCAATCGCCACGGCGCAAGCGTCAAGCACGTCGTCTTGCTTGGCGCCGGTACCGATACGGTCGCGGGTGAGCCATTTGTCGATATCCCTGATCCCTTCCCGCTTGAGCAACTTGCGGCGAAGCTCGATGCCATCCTCGGACTTTTTTGAAGGCAACGGCGTGCCTGCGTTCAGGCGCAGGAAAACCAGTTCGGGATGCGCCTCCCGAATGTCGCGCGAACCATTGGCGCGGACGAAATTATCCACCTCGATGATTTTCGGCCCGAGATGCCAGAGCTGGCGCGATACCCGCTTCTGGCCGCGGCGCAACGCGTCTCGATTGGCGGCGTCAGGATCGGAGAATTCCGTCCACAGCCAGCGCCGCGCGCCGGTGAACACGCGCGATGAGTGCGGCCGCAACCTCGCGCGGGCGAGCAGATCGCAGGCCCGCTCGCCGTCATCGGTCATCCCGATAGGAATGTCGATCGCAGCCCGGTCGAACTCCGTAGAGAGCGCACCGGCAATGTCGGGACAGAACCTGATCTCGTGAACGTCGCCGCCAAGCAGCACGGCGACCCAGCCCTTGCTGTATCCATCGAGGCCGAGCACCCGGCAGCAGGTCTGCGCGCTCACTTCGGCCGGCTTGGTACAATCGCGATCGGATTGAAAGTGTAGACCGCCTCGCCATGCTGGTTATAGGCGGTCCATATGACGCGAGCGACGCCGTGCGGTTTCGAGCGGGATGGCACCAGCTCCACGATCTCGCCTTCGAGATGAATGTGATCGCCGGGCCGCACCGGCTTCAGCCATCGCAGATCGTCGACGCCGGCACCGAACAGCGGATGCGGCCCGAATGGCTGCGTGCTCGCCGCGAGCCGCATGGCAAGGGCTGCCGTATGCCAGCCCGACGCAGCCAGCCCGCCGAGGATCGTCTTCTTCGCCGCCTCATCGTCCAGATGAAAGGGCTGCGGGTCATATTCCCTGGCGAAGCGGATGATGTCGTCCTTCGACACCATCACCGCTTCGCTTTTGAAGCGCATGCCGACCTTCAGGTCCTCGAACCACTCGACCATGTTGTGACTACCCGAGATTCAATTCCTTGAAGAAATCATTGCCCTTGTCGTCGACGATGATGAAGGCCGGGAAATCCTCGACCTCGATGCGCCAGATCGCTTCCATGCCGAGTTCGGGATATTCGACGACCTCGACCTTCTTGATGCAGTGCTCGGCGAGGTTCGCCGCGGCGCCGCCGATCGAGCCGAGATAGAAGCCGCCGTACTTCTTGCAGGCCTCGCGCACCGCGACCGCGCGGTTGCCCTTGGCCACCATCACCATCGATCCGCCCGCCGCCTGGAACTGGTCGACGAAGGAATCCATCCGGCCCGCGGTGGTCGGGCCGAACGCGCCGGACGCGTAGCCGTCGGGCGTCTTGGCGGGACCGGCGTAATAAACCGGATGGTTCTTGAAGTAGTCCGGCAGCGGCTCGCCCTTCTCCAGCCGCTCCCGCAGCTTGCCGTGGGCGGAATCGCGGGCCACGATCATCGTGCCAGTCATCGAGACCCGCGTCTTGATCGGGTATTGCGACAGCGTCGCCAGAATCTCCTTCATCGGCTGGTTGAGGTCGATCTTGACGACTTCGCCGCCGAGCGACTGTTCGACCGCCGGCAGATACTGCGCCGGATTGTGCTCGAGCTCCTCGAGATAGACGCCGTCTTTTGTGATCTTGCCGAGCACCTGGCGATCCGCAGAACAGGATACGCCGAGCCCGATCGGCAGCGACGCGCCGTGCCGCGGCATCCGGATCACGCGCACGTCGTGGCAGAAATACTTGCCGCCGAACTGCGCGCCGACGCCGAGCGACTGCGTCATTTTCAAAATTTCCTGCTCCATCTCCAGGTCGCGGAAGGCGTTGCCGTCGGCCGAACCTTGGGTCGGCAGCGCATCGAGATAGCGCGCGGACGCCAGCTTCACCGTCTTCATGCAGAGTTCGGCCGAGGTGCCGCCGATCACAATGGCGAGGTGATATGGCGGACACGCCGCGGTGCCCAGCGTCAGCACCTTCTCCTTCAGAAATGCCAGCAGGCGATCCTTGGTCAGCACCGACGGCGTTGCCTGGAACAGAAAGCTCTTGTTGGCGGAGCCGCCGCCCTTCGCCATGAACATGAACTTGTAGGCGGTTATTTCTGAAGCGCCCTCGGCATAGATTTCGCACTGCGCCGGCATGTTGTTGGCGGTGTTCTTTTCCTCGTACATCGTCAAGGGAGCCACCTGCGAATAGCGCAGGTTACGGCGCAGATAAGCGTCGCGCGCGCCTTCCGACAGCGCGGCCTCGTCATCGCCGTCGCTGATGACGTTGCTGCCCTTCTTGCCCATGATGATCGCGGTGCCGGTGTCCTGGCACATCGGCAGCACGCCGCCGGCGGCGATGTTGGCGTTCTTCAGGAAGTCGAAGGCGACGAACTTGTCGTTGTCGCTGGCCTCCTCGTCGTCCAGGATCGAGCGCAACTGCTTCAGATGCCCCGGTCGCAGATAGTGATTGATGTCACCGAAGGCGGCCTCCGACAGCGCCCGCAACGCCTCGCGCGACACCACCAGCATGTCCTTGCCCAGCACCTTCTCGACCCGCACGCCCTCGGCCGTGATCTTCTTGTAGGGCGTGGTGTCGGCACCGAGCGGAAACAGCGGCGTATGCTTGTAGGGCGGAACGGGCTTCTGGTCGGGAAAGGCGGTCGGGGCGTTCATGGCAATGATCTCGGGTTTGGAAGCCGGCAGCGACCCAATACGGCGCTGCGGCGATAGACCCGTTCTAAGCATTTTTGGGACAAAAGGAAGCTTGGGGAAGCTCCGGGTATTCTGCAGCCGTCTGGACGGCTCTTCCCTCCATATCCTGACGGTTGCCGCCCGCGAGTTGACTTCCGCGCCCGCCCCTTGCAGGAAATCGGCGCGCAGGGTTCAATGGCGTAAAGGGGCATTCAAATATGGCTTTTGGAATACAATTTCTGCGATCGACCTTGCTTGCCGCCACGCTGGCGATGCTCGCCGCGTTCAGTGCTTCGCCGGCGCGGGCCGACCGTTGCGAGGATACGGCCAAGGAATTGAGGAACCAGATCGACGGGCTCAAGATCAGCGTCAATACCGGCAACGTGATCTATCTGGCACATCCGGCGGCGAAGGAGCTGTCGCTCGGATGCCGCGGCCGCAACTATTCCGTCGAGCTCTACGCCAAGGCCGACCGCAAACCGAAGCCGCCATTCTTCGACCTGATCGCCACGGCCGGCGCCATCATTTTCACGATACCGAAACCCGACGCGCTGACCGGCACCTCGCGCTGCATCAAGCGCATGGGCCTGCTCCGCGGCGACAAGGTCTCCATGCGCTTCCGCCGCCTCAACATGGAATGCACGCGCACCAAGACCGAGGCTTCGATCGTGGTGACCCGCGGCAAGGACGAGTAGGCCGCTCTCGATCCGTCGCATTCTAACGATTCCGCGAGTTGCCCGTTCACCATCGGCCGGGATTGACGGCGCCGGCCGCGCCGCATTCACCAATCGTTCGTTTCAAGCCGACCAGTGTCGGGGGCAACCAAAAGGATGCTCCCGATGAACGTTTCTGCTGTCCCACCGACCGTGGTGGTCAAGGCGCCCGAAGTCCCCGTGTTCAAGGCCCCCGACAAAACCCCCGACGTCCAGAACGGCGCCCCCGCCGACGGCACGCGCACGTCGAAGCCGACGCAGGTCGCTCCCCTGCCGCCGGGTCAGGGAACACGGATCGACCGGCTGGCCTGACGGTTCGCAGCCCGCCCTGCGCAGGGCCGGCGCCGCAAGTTTGCCGAAAAAAAGCGCGATCATGTAGCCGCGGGGCGATGGAACCCGGGCATGATCGCAAAGCTGCTGCTGCAAAACACCTTCTTCGTCCTTCTGTTCGGCGCGCTGTTGTTCGGGTCAGCCTGTTCGCTGGCCTGGCCGGCAGCGTGGGTATTCCTGTTCGTCAGCGCGACCCTTGGCCCCGCCTGCGGATTGTGGCTCGCGAAGACCGACCCGGCGCTGCTCGCCGAACGCCTGCGGCCGACGTTTCAGGCCGACCAGCCGGCCGCCGACCGCCATCCCATGTACAGCGGCGTCATGCTGTTTTTCGTGGGCGTCCCGCTGCTGTTGGGATCCAGGTGGGGCTTGGCGATCGCGCCGGTGTTTCTTCTCCTCTTCGCTTTTCGCACCCGCATCGAGGAACGTGCGCTGGCCGAAGGACTTCCTGATTATGCTGACTACGCCGCGCGCGTACGTTATCGTCTGGTGCCCGGACTTTGGTGAGAGAGGCGGATCGAATGCCCGATAGCAAGACCTATACCGGCGGCTGCCATTGCGGCCAGGTGCGCTTCGAATGCACCAGCGACCTTGCGATGGTCACCGCCTGTAACTGCTCGATCTGCACCAAGAAGGGGCTGCATTTCATCTTTCTCGATCCGAAGAGCTTTCAGCTTCGCGCCGGCGAGGAAAACCTGAAGGAATATCTCTTCAACAAGCACGCCATCCACCACCAGCTCTGCGTCGATTGCGGCGTCGACGTCTTTGCGCGCGGCAAGAAGCCTGACGGCAGCGACGTCGTGGCGCTGAACGTGAGCTGCATCGACGGCATCGAACTGTCGAAGCTGAAGATGACGCCGGTGGATGGGCGGAGCATGTGAGGGCAGCACTACTCGTCATGCCCGGGCTTGTCCCGGGCATCCACGACTTGCTTACGACCGTGCGAGGCGGAAGACGTGGATGGCCGGGTCAAGCCCGGCCATGACGCGGAGAGAGTTAGAGCTCGGATTAAGCATCCAGCGCCTTGTACCTTCGAAAAATCCCCTCCTCGTTGAAAGCAATCCTTCGATCACTCGCCAGATACGCCTTGATGTTCGGCCGTGACGCCACACGGTCGCGCAGTTCGACGAGCCCGGAATCTTGCGCTCGAACGCCTTCATGCGGTTCGGAAACGCGTAGCGCAGTCCCTCGACGATCTGGAACAGCGACAGGTCGACATAAGTGAGGCGGCGGCCGGTGACGTAGGTCCCGCCATTGGCAGCCAGCAGCTCCTCGAAATAGCCCAGATATTTCGGCACGCGCTGCTTCCAGAACTCATCGGTGCGCTTCTTCGCCGGCGCCTTCTGGTCCTCGTAGTACAGCGACGGACCGAGCGGATGATGGGTGTCGTGAATTTCCAGCACCAGATCCGCGATCGTGAGCTGCAACTGGTGGACCCAGAGCCTGCCGGCTTCCGCCTTCGGCGCCAGCCCGTGGCGCGATCCCAGATACAGCAGGATGTTGGCGGTCTGCCCGATCACGAGTTTTCCGGCCTTCAGGAACGGTGGCGCAAGGGGCGGTGTTCCCTTCCCCGCTTCCATCATGCGCGTCATGGCGGCCATGCCGTTGCCGCGGCGCGCGACGTCGACATAGCCGGCGCCCGCTTCCTCCAGCGCGAGGCGGACATATTCGCCGCGGCCCTGGATCATCGGCCAGTAATAGAGCTCGTAACGCATCGGCGGGGCCTCCCATTGCCTGTTGAACAGCGCTTAACAAATCATTCCGCTTTGCGTTCGTCACGCCTGACGGCCCCGGTCACTGCGCGGTTACGGTTCCTCAACGGTATTTCGCAACACGGCGCATGCCGCGCCAAATCAGTGCAACCGATTAACAGTCCCACCGTAGTTTTCCCAAGACGGGGAAACGGCCATGCCAGAAACCACCACCTATGCGTTCGCGTATCACCAATTGCTTGTGGCGATTACGGGGGCGGTATGCCTGTTCGGAACCTGGGTCGGCATGCGCCATTTCGCCCGCGCCCGGGCGACCTCAGGCACCACCCGGATCGGCTGGCTGTTCATGGCCTCCGTCGGCACCGGTGCGGCGCTGTGGGCCGCGACCTTTATCTCGATCCTGGCGCTCGACCCCTCGCTGAACTCGGGCTTCGAGCCACTCGCGACCGGCGCGGTGCTTCTCGTCGCCATCGTCTCTTGCCTGATCGGCTTCGAGATCGGCAGCCGGCATTTTACGCTGGCGCCGGAAGCCGGCGGCCTCGTGATGGGCGCAGGCATTCTGGCGATGCATTTCATCGCCTTCAGGGGATGGCACATCGCCGGTCACTTTGAATGGAACATGCTCGGCGTGGTCGTCACCTTCCTGCTCGGCCTCAGCCTCTCGGCGCTGGCGGTCAACCGCGCCAACCGGCCGGTCACGCGCTGGTGCCGCCATGGCGCCGCGATCGTGCTGGCGTTCATGATCTGCGTCATGCACTACGCGCTAACGGCCTCGACTTCGGCGGTCGCCGATCCTTCCGTCGTGCTCCCGGCCTATCTGATCCCGGCACATGTTCTAGGCTTGGCCGTAGTCGGCGCGGTGTTGCTGGTGATGGGCTCGGGCTTCTCGACCTACGTCATCGACCTGAAGGTGCGGACGGAATCGGCCGACCGCATCCATCAGCTCTCGTTCAACGACACCATGACCGGCCTGCCGAACCGCATCGCCTTCAACGAACGGCTGGCATTCGACGCCGCCGAAGCCCATGAGAAAGCCCACAAGCTCGCGGCGTTCTCGATCGACCTCGACAGCTTCAAGGACGTCAACGATCTGTTCGGCCACGGCGCCGGCGATCTCTTGCTGATCGAGGTCGCCGACCGGATGCGGCGGATGCTCGGTCCCGGCGAGTTTCTGGCGCGCCAGAGCGGCGACGAGTTTCTCGGGCTGCAGATGTCGGGCAACCACCCGCAGGACGCCCAGGCATTCGCCGAGCGCGTCGCCGGCGTGTTCGCGCAACCGTTTCAGGTGCAGGACCAGCAGGTGACGCTCACCGCCTCGATCGGCTTCTCGATCTTTCCCATCGACACGCCGGAACGCGACCAGGTGCTCAGCAACGCCAAGCTCGCGATGCACCGTGGAAAAAGCAAGCAGCGCGGCCTGATCTGCCAGTACCACCGCGAGATGGACGACACCGCGCGTGCCCGCCGCGCGCTGGCGCGCGACCTGCAACTGGCCACGGAGCGCGGCGAACTCGAATTGCATTACCAGCTTCAGACCACGCTCTCCGACGGAAAGATCTGCGGCGCCGAGGCGCTGATGCGATGGCGGCACCCGAAGCGCGGCTTGATCTCGCCGGCCGAATTCATCCCGCTCGCGGAAGAAACCGAGGCCATTATCGAAATGGGCGAATGGGCGCTGCGCACCGCCTGCCGCGACGCCGCCGCCGGCAAGATCCCGGGCACCGTCGCCGTCAATTTGTCGCCGGTGCAATTCGGCCGCGACGATCTCGCCGACACCATCCATGCCATCCTGCTGGAGACCGGACTGTCGCCAAGACGGCTGGAGGTCGAGGTGACGGAATCGACCATCATGTCCGACCAGAGCCGCGGCCTGCATCTCCTGCGCAAGCTGAAGGCCATGGGCGTTTCGGTTTCGATGGACGATTTCGGCACCGGCTACTCGTCGCTGGCGACGCTGCACGCGTTTCCGTTCGACAAGATCAAGCTCGACCAGTCCTTCGTCAAACGGCTGCCGGAGGATGCCGCCGCAGGTGCGATCGTCCGCACCGTGCTGGCGCTGGGCGAGAGCCTCGGCATGCCCGTGCTGGCCGAAGGCATCGAGACCGAAGCGCAGTGGCAGTTCCTCGCCCGCGCAGGCTGCGCCAAGGGCCAGGGCTATCTGTTCGCCAGGCCGGTAAGCCTTGCGCAACTGCCGGCCGCGATCGACGCCGCCGCGCGCTTCGTTCGCGACACGACGCCGGCCGCGACTGCGGCGGCATAGCGTAGGGCTGAACTCAAAAGATCGAAAACAACCCCATGCACAGTAGAAAAGACCTTGATGCTACAGTGCTTTTTTGATGGCGTGCCGGCCTTGGGGCTCAAGCGTGATCCCGTTATCCGGCTCTCCGGAACTCTGCCGAAAATACGGTAGACCCCTCAGGTTCAGCATGACGATGGGATAGGCCATCAGCAAGGCGCCGGCGGCCACCGCCGACGTCACTGTCATCCAGTTTAACGCCCCGTCCTCCGCGGCCCGCCACCACACGGCGAGTCCTGCCGGGAAAAACAGCATCACGGCCGTGACAAGGCCCGGCGAGAATCGACCGCCGGTTCGCACGACGGGCAGGATGTGGAAGAACACGGCGTTGATCAGCATGAGAGAAGCGAACATCAACGGCGCGAACGGCAGCGCCGGAGCTAATTCCGCCTGCGCAATTCCCAAGGCAATGACGATGGCGTTGGTCACGTAGAAGTCACTCCACTCCACGGGCAGCTTGATGACGGCTCTTGCCCAGTTCCGCCAATCAAAAGTGTATTCTTCCATAATGTGAAGCGCGTATGCGGCCATCGCCAGCCACGCCAAAGTTTGCAGCGACATCGATATCTCCAGATATTGAATTGAAAATAGGTTGGGCCCACCGCCGCAAGCCGGAGCTTGCAGCGGCAGCAGCGGCTCACATGCCGTACAGGATCTTCAGATCGCCACTGGCGCGAAGGGCGATCGTGACGCCATCGGCTGGCAGGGAGACGTTCACCAATTCCGCGGCGGATAGCTTGCCTTCCATGCGGAAGCCATCCTTCAACGGCCGATTGAGTTTGGCGTTCGCCGCATTGAGCAGATTGTCGTAGGCGATGCCGTAATCGACATTTACCTTCGATGCGAGCTGCGCGGCGATGGGGTCAACCAGCGGCGAGAGACTTTCATCTGATGTCATCACGCCGACGTTGGAGAGCCGGATCGCGCGACCGCCTGCATCGGCCTGGACCATACCCGAGAGATACACCCATTTCCCGGCGTCCGGCGTCCGCATCGGCCGCCCTGGCGACGCGCAGGCCGATCACGAGCTTGCCCGATGACGGATAGACGTCGACATCCCTGACGGAAATCCCCGGCACCTGCGGCATCGCGGCAATCGCCTGGGCCAGCTTCTCCTTGATCAAATCATAGCCGACCCGCACCGGCAGGATGACATCGAACGCGCCGGGTGCACTGACGTCGTCGCCAAGCATCGGCAAGGCCGTTGGGGTCACGGCAGGCGGATTTTGTCCGATGATGGTTTGTGCCGTCCCGGAAAGCTCGATCGATCCGCTCAGCGTTTTCGCATTGGCGCGCATGCCTGCAAAGTTCACGTTCTGCGGGGTGATCTGCAGCCAGACCGCCGGACTTTCCGAAAGCTGGATCGGCTCGAACGCATGCCGCCACGCCGTTGCGGCCTTGTCATGCAGATCGAGGCGGCGGGCTGCGGCCAGCGCATGCTCCCGGACCACGGCGAGCTGCGAGCGGATCCGCGGCTCGGCGTATTTTGCGACGGGAATCTCGCGGCCCATCACGTGCAGCATGGGCGGCTCGCTCCATCGGAAACCGTCGCCAAAATTGAGGTCGAGCGACCAGTCCCGGCTGAGCTGCGGACGCGCCGTGACTTCGATGGTGGCGCTGGCCTCCGTCTCGCCGTGGATGCGCGCCGTGAAGCGGTTGGCGCCCTGGCCCTCGAGCACGCCGTGGATCGGCACCGAGCCGTAGACGTGGTCGCCGCGGCCATAGAGCGAGACGCCGCCGGACCGTTCCACATAGCCCCAGACGTCACAATCGGCGTTGACCTTCCAGAACAGGATCCGGCGATGCACGCATTCGATCTTTTCATCGATGCTGGCGAGCCGCTGCGGAATATCCCGCTCGATATCGGCAGCCAGCGCCGGCAGGCCGAACTCGATCCCGGCCGACAGCCGGGAGTTGGTGCTGAACGGTGCGACCGTGTCAGGCGCCAGCGGCGGCTTGTCCGCCGCATGTGCCGCCGAGGAGAGACCGATGAAGCCGAGCGCGACAAGGCCGGCCAGGCTCGAACAGCGGAGAACGTTTTGATTGCGCTGAACGCAGGATGTCGAAATGAAATTCATGATATGCCTCGATGTGTGGATATGGGCTGATCGTTCGTTTCGGTAGATGTCAGAAGCGATGTCTGCCGCCACCGAAATGGCTGAAGAATCCGGCGCCCTCGCCGCTGCGCCGCATCTGGGCGGCGCACCGACTTTTGTGCCTGTTGAATGAAGCGATGCGCTTACGGGCAAATGCGCTGGTTGTTGCGCCAGAAGCAGGCGGAGCCGCGTCGATAGGCATAGACGTTGCCATAGCGACCGACGGCCACCGCGCCGTTCCGGTTGAAGCCCACAGCGCCTCGGGGACCGGCACAACCGGCGCCGAAAAAGTCGCTGCGGCAGGAGAACGCTTGCGCTTCCGATGCGCTGAATAGGCCGACGAGCCCGGCAACCGCAATCGCGGCGCAGGTGGCCAGGGCCGTTCTGGAGAGAAGATGTTTAGATGATTTAGTCGTGATCGTTTTCATGGTCGCGATTCCTTTGAGTGATGGAAAAGTTCTTGATCGGGCGGCATCAGCTCGCCCCTTAACGCGATGAACAAATGATCCAGAGAGGCTCCAGAAACAAATACGGTTTTCATATGCTGGTATCGGCGCTCGCTATGGCGGGTTTGAAAAGGATCGCGCGGTCGAAGAAACGCAAATTTTCGAGCGCGCCCGTGTAGTAGCGATGACAACGCTCACATGAATGTGCTTTTCGGCCGGCGGCATGCCTACGGCTGAAGCCTGGACGGGTCAGGATCCGCCGAGGGCGAGCTGGCGAACTTCGTCCAGGCCGCGACCATCCAGATCGGCGCGCACGGCCTCGTCGGACAGCGGCAGCTTGCGCGAATGCTTCCAGTCGTGCGCGACGGTCTCCATGAGGCGGCGCACCACGTGTTCGGAGGAGGTCTCGATCGCCAGTTCCCGCCTGTCGTCAAAGCTGCCCGGGCTCAGATTGATCGAGCCCACGATCGCGCGGCTGTCGTCAGCGATCATGACTTTGCCGTGGAGCTTGAGATGCTTCAGGTTCCGGACCTTCGCGCCGACGTCGTGCAGGATACGAAGACCGCTGACGCCCTCAAACAGCTTCTTGCCCTTCAATTTGTGCAGCGTG
Organism: uncultured Alphaproteobacteria bacterium; assembly: GCA_963742935.1. GTDB lineage: Bacteria > Pseudomonadota > Alphaproteobacteria > Rhizobiales > Xanthobacteraceae > Bradyrhizobium. Next base: position 136,561 of record CAVUOI010000027.1, read on the forward strand.
CGCGACATGATGCGGACGCGGACGCCCCGGTTCGCGGCGCGCACCAGCCGCTCGATGATCACCATGTCCTGATAGCGCTCGTTCTGCAGCCAGAGCGTCTCTTTCGCGCCGTCGATGAAGTCCGCGATACGCTGACGGCCGTTGTTCGGGCACCAGATCAGTTCCGAGCCGGCTTCGGCCGCGAACGGCCGCCCGGCCCAATCGGCATCGAAGCAGCGAACCATTTCTGCTACCTCACGCTTGCCCGTCGTCCTGACCGCATAGTCGCGCGTTTCCGTCAGATCGCGCGTTTCCCAGTTGAGCGATTCGATGAAGCCGATCTTGTCGTCGATCACCATCGATTTCTGGTGGGTAACGGCGAACTCGGTGCTGCTGTCCTTGACCGAGACACCTGCAGCCAGCAGCGCCTTTCGCGCAGCATCGTTTTCGCTGGTGCCGTCGCGCCGGGCCGGATTGAGCATGACGCGAACGTTGACGCCGCGTCGCTTCGCGGCGATCACCGCATGGAGCAGGCTCGGATCGGTAAACAGGAACATCCGGACATTGAGGCTGTGTGCGGCGCCGTCGATGGGATCGATGATGGCGTCCGCGGTGTCGTCCGGAAGAACTATCAGGCGGTGGGACATGGATTGTGCTCTCGATTGCCGGCCCGCTCAGGCCGCGCTGGCGGCATGGACCGAATCGGTCTGGTGCTGAATGCGATTGAGGTGGGCGAAGACGCCGCCGCGGGAGATCAGTTCGTCGTAGCCGCCCTGTTCCGCCACCATGCCGTTCTGCAGCACGATGATCTTGTCGGCGCCGACCAGCGTATTCATCCGATGCGCGATCATGATCACCGTGCGGCCTCGCATCAGCCGGTGCAGGGCCTCGATGACGAGGTGTTCCGATTGCGGGTCGAGCGCCGCGGTCGGCTCGTCCAGCACCAGGATCGGGCTGTTGCGGACGACGGCGCGCGCAATGGCAATGCGCTGCCGTTGGCCGCCGGAGAGGGTATTGCCGTGCTCCCCCACCAGGGCGTCGTAGCCGCGCGTCATCCGGGTGATGAACTCGTCGGCATTGGCTATTCTGGCCGCGGCGATGATTTCCTGTTCGGTCGCGTCGGGCCGGCCATAGGCGATGTTCTCACGGATGGTGCCCGGAAACAGCACCGTGTCCTGCATGACGAACGCAATCTGCGACCGCAGCGCCGCGACCTTGTAGTCGGCGATATCGACGCCGTCGATCAGGATATGGCCAAGCGTGGGATCGTAGAACCGCGGCAGCAGGCTCAGCAGCGTGGATTTTCCCGATCCGGTCGAGCCGACGATCCCGACCACTTGTCCAGGCTGAATGCTGAACGAGACGTCGTGCAAAACGTGGGTATCATCGTAACCGAAGCTGACACGATCGAACTGGATGGCCCCGCGCACCCGCCCCGGATCGATCGCGTTGGCGCGTTCCTCGATGACGTCGTCGGCGGAAAGGATGGCCTGAATTCGCTCCAGCGCGACCGCCGTCTGCGCGACGGTACTGGTCATGCTCGCGAGATCCTTCACCGGCTTGAAGAACTGCTTCAGGTAGGCGAGGTAGACGGTCAGCGCGCCGGCGGTCATCGTCCCTGCGACGATCAGGGAGGTTCCCTTCCACAGCACGATCGCCGTGCAGATCGCCACCACAATGGCAACCACGGGCGAGATCAGCGACTTGATTTTTCGAGCACGCAGGGCGGCTTCGACGGTGGCGTGGCTCGCCGCCTCCAGATGCGCCAGTTCCAGATCCTGCCGCCCGAAAGCCTTGGTGAGCTGATCGAACCCAGCCCGCGCTGGACGATGGACAGCACCTCGCTTTGCCGGACGCGGACGGCGCGCGCCGCTTCCTTCACTGCTTTCTTGAAGCGGAAGATGAATACGAGCAGGACGGGCGTGAAGGCGGCCGCGATCAGGGTGAAATCCCAATCCAGCCAGAACATCAGCCCCACCATGAACAGGATGGTGAGAAGGTCGACCACGATATCGAGCGTGGACGACGAGGCGAAATCCTGGATCGTGGCGACGTCGCTGGTGATGGTCGATACCAGCGTGCCGATCTTGGCGTGATCGTAGTAGCCGAGCGACAGCCGGTGCAGGTGCTCGTAGATGCGAAGGCGCAGATCGTTGGCGACCCACTGTCCCACGCTGGTCGTATAGTAATTATCGATATAGCCCGCGATCGCGCCGACGACGGCGATGACCAGCGTCGCCGCGCCCGCAAACAAGGCGACACCGAGCGTGTGCTTGCCAAAACCGTAGTCGTGCGCCCATTCCAGCCATTGCGGCAGATGATGGCTTCCAAGCGCGTCGTCGATCACCAGCTTCAATGGCCACGGTGCGGCAAGAGTGGTGCCGATTTCGACCAGCATGGCGACAAATACGATGGTCAGCCAGCCCCGATAGGGCCGGACCAACTCGAGCACCAGGCGTGACATCACTCGAACTCCCGCTCACTGCGCCGAGGCATCGGCGGAAGCGCTGCCGCAATCGCTGGGCGCCGGCCGTCCGGCGAACCGGTCCATCATCCAGGCCACAGCGGCATCCGCGCTGTCCCGGGCGACGAAGCCGTGGCCGACATTGGGCACCCACTTCATCGCGACCTTGCCGCCCGCCTTGCACTGCCGCTGCATGTAGGCCCGCGTGACCTCCGGCCGGACGATGGTGTCGGTGGTGCCCTGCGCCAGGAACAGCGGGATCTGCGGCGACAGCGTGCCGGGCGTGTTGCGGATCGCCAGCGAGCGCCACGGCTCAACGGTGGCGATGTTCGGCACCGAGAGGAAGGTCTGCTCCAGCGGCTTCTCGGTCTGTCGGCGCTCCAGGATGTCGAAGATCGATTCGATGCATTCATTGGATAGCCGGTCGACGGTCGGCATCGCCTCGGGAAGAACCACCTTGTCGATCGGTGCCCCATAGACGCGGGACCACGACCACAGCGTCATCGCCGTCAGGTTCTTGCCGCCCGAGCTCTTGAAATCGTCACCCATCAGGGTGACGAGCGAGGTCGCCGGCGCCGCGGCGGAAACACCGACCAGTCGAAGCTCCGGCGCATAGGTCTTCGCGATCAGGCCGGTATAGAGCGACGCCTGCCCGCCTTGCGAATGACCCCAGACCGCAAAGCTGTTGCCGTCGCCGACGCCCGGCAGGCTGCGTGCGGCGCGCACCGAGTCGATCACCGACCGCGCTTCGCTATCGCCAACGAGATAAGGATGCGGGCCCGCGGTGCCCAGTCCCGGATAGTCGGTAGCGGCGACCACGGCGCCCTGCTCGATCAGCTGGCGCAATCCCGCCATCTGCTGGAACACGAAGATCGCCAGCGACGGCGCGCAGTGCGGCACCACGCCGGTGGTCGGGTGGGCCCAGGCCACGATCGGCCGTCCGCCCGCAGGTGCCGGTCCGGGCGGAACGACGATGACGCCCGATACGGCAATCGGCTCGCCGCGCATGCCGACCGAACGGTAGAGCACCCGGTAGGCCTGCGCGCCCGCGGGCGCAAACATCATCGGTTCGGAGCGAATCAGCGAACCCGGAGGGCCGGCAAGTTCCTGTGCCGTCGCGTGATAGAACGGTGTTTGCGCTCGGGCGGTTCCGGCCGGAAGCGAGAATGCCGCCGCACAGAGCAACGCCGCCAGATAGCGCATCGCACGCCACCCGCCCGTCCTGGATTTCACCTGATGTGTCATGGTCGCCTCGTTATTTCGTGAACGTGAAATGAGCTGCGGGGTGTCGGCATCGCGCAGGCGAGCGCCGGCTTAAATAACTTCATAGGCAAACAGCGTCGCGACGAGCGTGATACCGACGAGGCCGCAAAGAAAGATCGTGTCGGCAATGCCCTCGATCCGGACGCTCAATCGCAATCGATCCGACCAGCGGATCGACAGATAGGACGCCAGCGCGCTCGCCAGAAACGTCACCGCCACGATGGCCGCATATTCGTCGACATGCGACGCGCCGTGCCTCGCCGCCGCGAGCTTGGCCAGCCCGATCAAGGTCGCGCAGACGCCGATCATCGTTCCCGATACCGGCAAGATGTGAGAAGCCAGGCTATCCCTGCGGGTTCGGATGGTAATTCGGTTCGACATGACGTTGACCTGAATGAATAAAGGAGGCGATGCGTCGGGCTTGGCGCATCGCAGGCCGTGCGACCGTTACTGCCAGCCGCCGCCGGGTAGCCGGCCGTGATAGGGCGTATCGCGGCAATGACCCCACGGACCGTGCCAGTAACCGGGAGGGCACCCGTTCGAGGCCATGCGCGGACCGTAGAACCCACCCGGATAGGGGCCGGTGCCGAACATGTGGCAGGCGCCGCCCGGCCCGCGGTACCGATTGGCACCGCAGCCGTCTCGCGCTTCCGCGGGCTGCGTGGCGGCAAGCGCCGTAGCGAGGATGACCGCAATGACGGCTGCGGCACCGAAGCAAATTTTACGCATTTTGAATTCTCCTTTTTGTAGACGTGAGGGGCCGGTGAAATGACCGGATGGTGAATTGCCGCCTTCTTGCGGCAAATGGTTGCGGGGACACTGAACCTTCAAGTGAGACCGGAAGATCAGGCGGCCCTAGAACGAGGACGCCTTTGCGAGCGCCGCGGCGTGGATCGGGACGACCATCCGCTCGATCTCCGCCTGCTGCTGTGCGCCGAAGACGTCGCGCTCGTCGATGGAGGCCGAGATATTCGGCCGGTCGACCGAAATCTTGATCGCATTGCAACTGTCGACGAAATAGCTGCCGACCACGCGTTCCACCGGCAGATTGAGCAACTTCGCCACGCTGGAGCGGGTGAACATATTGGAATGCAGCGCGGCTTCGTAGTTCTCGCCGGACGTGAAGATGATATCGAATGTCAGCCGGTTGATGCCGGCATCCTTGCTGCGAATGACGACGGCCATGTCCAGCAGACGGTGCGATGCGATCGGCGTACCGGCCGGCGGATGATCGGCAATGAGCGAGAGCGTCCGGTCGTCGACATTGCCGCGATAGTTGCGCTCGCCGATGTCGAAATAACGCGGGCGTTCCGAACCCTGCTCGGTCCAGTCGGCGCCATCGGCCGCAAAATAGGTAATCGGGAACATGGTGTTCTTGATCACGTCCTCGTTCTGCAGGAGGTGATAGAGCGACCACGCATAGGCATCCGGCGCGTCCAGATTGAGCAGCGAACCCGGACCGGGCTTCGTGACCCCTGTGATGCGCTCGATTTCCTGCTGATGCCGCTGCGCCAGTTTTTCGACATCGCGATCGACGGTGCGCAGCAGCGCGACCGGATGGGCCGCGTCCGCGTCGGTGATGGCATAGGTCGCGTTCTGCAGCGCATCCGGAAACTCGTCTGCGATCAGCTTCAGCACGGCCGCCTTGATCGCGGCGTAGTTGTCAAAGAACACGGGATCGCGCGTCCCGCTCGGCACGACCGCCCCGAACGAACCGTCGTCCCGCTCGAAGCTGACGAGATTGGGCGACAGCGGATAGGCAATGTTGCCGGCGGTCGCCTTGCGGCCGGGATAACCGTAGTGAATGAGGTAGTGCGTCAGCAGGCTGGCGAGCAAAACCGCCGCCTCCCGGGTGTTGCCGGTGGCCTCGACAATGATGCCGAGTTCCTGCTGCTTGTCGCCGACCGGCTGTATCTGCACCCCGTTGCGGCCATAGACCAGGATGTCGGCCGGGATCTTCGCCAGATCCGCCGGATCGAGATGGATCAGTGAGACCTTTCGGGCGCCGACCCGGCGCGATCCTTCGAGCTTGATGCTCCAGGGCCACGGCTTTCCGGCGTGAATGAAGCGGCTGCCGCGAATGCCGGCGCTGCGGCTGTCCCGGGAGAAGAACTGCGTCTTCTCCATGACGAGAATGCCTTCCGGATAATATTGAAGCTGGGGATGGCTTTCCTCGTAGAGCGAGTGTGCGGCGATGGAATAGGCCGTGCAGCGGCGGGCGGGATTGGGCGCAGTGAAGACCGCCGATCCATCGTCGTAGATTTCAGCGACCAGGCAATCGGACGGCGAACCGGGATCGCAGGCCAGCGCTCCGCATTCCAGCACGTGACCGACATGGTAGGCTAGGCCGGCATCGATGTTGCGGCGAATCATGTCGGACGCGAACAGCGCGACATCGCAGCTGCGGCCGGCAAGAATATACTGCGCGCCGCTCTCCAGCGCCGTGATCAGCGGGATGGATGCCCATCTGTCCGACGATGGTGCTTTCGCGCAGCGCATCCTCGTCGACATCAGGTCCGACACCGGTCGCGCGCAGGCTGCCGCTCCGGAATTCCCTGATGACGATCTCGGGATCGATCTCGGAGCGGATGACCGCAACTTTCGTATTCTGGATGCCAAGTTCGCCAAAGACCTCCCTGGCGATCGAAATCATCCAGTCGAGATTGCGGTCGCCGCCGGCCATGCCGCAACTGCCGAGAATGACGGGACAACCGATCCGTGCACCGGCTTCGACCATGTGGCGGAAATCCAGCTTGACCGCTTCGGTCTCGAAATACTCGGTGCCGGTGCCGAGATAGTACGGACCGGCGTCCATCGAGCCGCCGTCGCAGATGATGGCGTCGACCTGGCCTTGCAGAGCCGCGTCGAGCAACTCCTTGGGATAACCGTAGCCAAGCGCGCCACAGGCCGAGACCACACGGTAAACAAGCTTTGGCATCTTCCTGCCCCTTCATTGCTGGGGCATCGGGAATGGTTCGCCGCCAGCGCAGGCAGACAAATGATCCAGACCGGCATCGAAAACAAATATGGCCTCGATATAGAGGTATCGGCGGCTGATATGGCCGATCAATCCGTCAAGCGTTCGTGATTTTATTCAATTGAACCTTTCGGGACGTCAATCGACACGCCTGCCATGCCGACATCGCGTATCGCGTATCGATTATCGCGGCATCTTTGCAGGTGCCGGATCGCCCGCCCTGTGCAAGATTGGTAACCGGCACGTCCGGTACCGAACCGGAACGGGACGAACGGCTTTCAGGCCGGCCAGGAAAGCGATCGGGGCGGCGCGCGGCAATGCAGTTTCGTCATCTGCGCTATTTTGTGAAGGTCGTCGAGGCCGGCAGTTTTTCACGTGCCGCCGCAGAGATCCATGTTGCGCAACCGGCGCTCAGTCAGCAGATCGGAGAGCTTGAAGAACGGCTGGGCTTCGTGCTGCTGGAGCGAAGCTCGCGCGGCGTGCGTCCCACCGCCGCTGGCGAGATCGTGTTTTCCGAGGCCAGCGAAATTCTTCGCCAGCTCGAGCAGCTTCCCGGCATCGTGCGATCGAGCAGCGGCGACGTCGAGGGTATCGTCAACTTCGGAATGACGGTAGCGATCGCGGGCGCCCTCGCCGGCCCCGCCGTCGCAGCATGCAAGCAGGCTCTGCCGAAGGTAACGCTGAGATTCTCCGACGGCGAAAGCGACGCTCTGCAAGCCAGGATCGAGGCGCAAACACTCGACATGGCCGTGGTCTTCGAAGATTACTTCAGGCCGAATTTCTCACGCCATCCCCTTTATCGGCAACGTCTGTATCTGGTGATTAAGAAGCCACTGGCGGGGTATCGGGGCGCGATTCCGCTCGAGCAGGTCGCCAAACTGCCGCTCGTGCTCCCGCCCCTCCCCAGGCACCGGCGCGTCGTCATCGACCGCGCCTTTGCGGAAGCGGGGCTGACGCCGAACATCGTCGCCGAGACGGATGCCGGACTGAGCGAGCTGTCCGCGGTGCGCTCGGGGGTCGGATATTCGATCTTCAACGCCGGGACGTTCGAGAACGTTTATCCCGGCGCGTTCGCCGAGCCGCTGCTGATCGAGCCGCCGATCTTCCTGACGTGCTCGCTGGTTTCTTCCAGCGATTTTCCGCTCACGCATGCCGGCGAAGCCGTGAAGAACGAGCTGATCCGCTTCATGAAGGACCAGATCGCGGCGAATACGCGGCCCGGCGCGGAGCTGATCGAATGATGCAGTACCGTCACCTGCATTACTTCGTCAGCGTGGTCGAGGCTGGCAGCTTTTCACGCGCGGCATCGATCGTCCATGTCGCGCAGCCGGCGCTCAGCCAGCAGATCGCCCAACTCGAGGAGCAGCTTGGTGTGAGCCTGCTCCTGCGCAGCGCGCGCGGCGTTCGCCCGACCGCCGCAGGCGAAGTGCTCTATCGGGAGGCATCGTCCATTCTGAGACGGTTGCAGGGGCTTCCCGGCATCGTGCGGTCCGGCACCGGGCCTGCAAAGGGTATCGTGCGGCTCGGGATGTCGTCGACCTTCCTGACGACAGCGCCGATGGCGTTCATGGAGCAATGCAAGATGGACTTGCCCGATGTCGTCCTCCGGATGGCGGTCTCCGACAGTCCGACGATCAAGCGCCGCGTGAGCGAGCATGAACTCGACCTCGGGCTGGTGCTGGAAGACGAATTTGCGCCGACATTCGCACGCACACCGCTGTTCCGGCAGCGGCTGTTTCTGATTCGCCATCGCGCGGCCTCGAAAGGCATGCCGGTGCAGCTCACCGATCTCGCGTCGATGCCGCTGGTCCTGCCGCCTCCTCCGAACATGACGCGGACCGCGCTCGATCAGGCTTTCGCCGCAGCAAAGCTCTCACCGAACGTCGTAATGGAAGCCGATGTCGTGGCCAACATCATTGCCATGGTACGGGCGGGCGTCGGCGGCTCGGTGCTGCCGAAGGGCGATCTCTCCGACATGTCGGGCGACGACCTCGGCGAGCCCGAGGCGATCGAGCCGCCGGTCTATCTCACATGCTCGATCATCTCGTCCGGAAATTTTCCTCTGACCAATGCGACCGAGTCAGTGAGAGGCCTGTTTGTCAGGTTTATCGAGACTACCTTGCATCAAACCCAGGCACCTGGGGTCGAATGGATTGACGCCGGGCAAGGCACTACACGCACATCGCGCTAGTACTGGCTATCGTAGATATGTGAGTCGCTTGCTGCCCATGCTTCGAGACGCTCGCGTCGCTCGCTCCTCAGCATGAGGTTGTTGTGTTTCAACAAGTTAGACCTCATCCTGAGGAGGTCGCGAAGCGGCCGTCTCGAAGGATGGCCGCAATACCGATCTGTGATTCGGGTACTAGTATCGTCTCGATTCCGACTTCCTGTCAGCCATGATTGCCGATGCCGTTGCTGGTCAAGAGGAAGCTGGCGTCGCGGATTGCGCCTGCGCGATCTCATGTGCACCGCGCAGCAACCAGCCCATCAGCATCAATCCGATCACCGCGCCGACAAGTTCACTTGCTATGAAGCCGGGAAGATCGACCGGACGAATACCTGAGAACGTGTTGGTCAGAGACCGCGCGATCGCGACTGCCGGATTGGCGAACGACGTCGAAGCGGTGAACCAGTACGCGGCCGTGATGTAAAGGCCGACCAGCCAGGGCACGGCCGGCCGGTTGAAGCGGACACCGGCGAGGATCGTGGCGACCAGGCCGAAGGCGGCGACGGCTTCGGCCAGCCACTGCGCACTTCCGGTCCGTACCTTCATCGAGAAATCGAAAAGCGGCATGCCGAACATCGCATGCGCGATCACGGTGCCGGAGATGCCGCCCAGAATCTGCACGGCCACATAGCGGGCCGCCTCGCCCCTCGGAAGATCGCCCTTCAGCGCGATCACCAGCGAGACCGCCGGATTGAAATGCGCGCCCGAGACCGGGCCGAGGATGGAAATGAGCACCACGAGAATGGCGCCGGTCGGCAGCGTGTTGCAGAGCAGCTGAAGCGCCACGTCCTTTGTCAGGGTTTCCGCCATGATGCCGGAACCGACGACGGTGGCGACCAGCAAGGCGGTGCCCAGCAGTTCAGCCGTCAGCCGCCGCGGCAAATCGAATTCGGGCATCAGCCGGCCTTTCCCCGCTCGATCGTGGCGCCGTCCATGCGGCCAATGTCGCGCAGCCTGGTGCCGAGCGACAGGGAGTCGATGCTGGAGAACGGCAGGCTGGCAAAGGCCGCTATCCGGCTTTTCAGGTAGCGGAACGCTTTGACGAAAGCAGCTTCCTTCTCGAGGTCCGTGCCTTCGACGGCTGCGGGGTCCTCGATTCCCCAATGCGCCGTCATGGGCTGCCCCGGCCAGATCGGGCAAGCCTCGCCCGCAGCGTTGTCGCAAACCGTGAAGACGAAATCCATCACCGGCGCGTCAGCCCGCGCGAATTCTTCCCAGCTCTTCGAGCGAAGATCGTCTACTGGATAGTCCATGTCACGGAGAACCTTGACCGCGAACGGGTTGACCATCCCCTTCGGTTGACTTCCGGCCGAGAATGATCTGAAGCGCCCGCGGCCTTCCTTGCGCAAGATCAACTCGGCAAGAACCGAGCGCGCGGTATTTCCGGTGCAAAGGAAAAGAGCGTTAAACGTGCGATCGGACATTGGTTTTCCCCTTCCGCTTCGGCGGACAACAAGGCGTGATGCTTTCGATCAGCGGCGCGCAGATTTCCGGCCGCCCGTCGCAGCAGTCGTTCACGAGAAATGACATCACGGTCTGAAAGCGGGCCAGATCGGCGCGATAAATGATCGAGCGGCTGATACGGCGTGCGGTGACGAGCCCTGCCCGCGACAGCACTGACAAGTGAGCTGACATGGTGTTCTGCGGGACGGCCAGCGCCTTTGCGATCTCGCCGGCCGCAAGCCCTTCGGGCTCGTGCTTGACCAGCAGCCGGAACACGTCGAGCCGGGTGGACTGCGCCAGCGCGGCCAATGCGAGGATGGCGGATTCAGATTCCATATATCTAGATATATGGATATGTTTTCCTCACGTCAACCTGGAAACGCGCGGCCGTATTTCGATAATTCTAGAAATACAGTTGACGGCGCGCAGGCTCGAACTATGTTGACAGTCATGAAACTCGATGACGCCGCCGTCCATCTCGAAGCCCTCGGCAATCCGACCCGGCTGAAAATCTACCGTACGCTGATCCGTGCGGGCGGAGCCGGCATGCCGGTCGGGCGCTTGCAGGACAGGCTGAAGATCGCGCCGTCCACTCTCTCCCATCACATCAAGGCGCTCGTGGTGGCAGGGTTGGTGACACAGGTGCGCGAAGCGACGACCCTGGTCTGCCATGCCAACTACGATGTCATGCGTGAACTCGTCGCCTACCTGGTCGCCGAGTGCTGCGCCGAGTCTGCCGAAAGCGGAAGTGCAAAGAGCGCGGCGTGACTTTGCTGTGCGCTGAATTTCGATATTTCCAGTATTATGGGAGAAGCAAAATGAGCGAGCCGAAAACTGTCGCCATCGTCGGAGCCGGCCCGGTCGGCCTTGCTGCGGCGGCGCACGTCCTCGAACGCGGGATGAAACCGATTGTTCTGGAAGCCGGCGACAAGATCGCCCATGCGGTTCGGCAATGGGGACACGTCCAGCTGTTTTCGCCCTGGGAATACAGTATCGATCGCGCGGCGGAGCGGCTGCTCCGGCCCACAGGATGGAATTCACCGGACCCGCAGCAGTATCCGACCGGCGCGGAGTTGGTGGAGCGCTACCTCGAACCGCTCGCCACGCGAACCGCCCTCGCCGCTCACATTCGCACATCGAGCCGCGTAACCGATATCAGCCGCGCAGGCTTCGACAAACTGAAGAGTCATGGACGCGCGGACGCGCCGTTCGAGATCAGGTACCAGAACGGCAAGGGTCCGGAGGTCTTGCGCGCCGATGCGGTGATCGACGTTTCCGGCACCTGGCACTCGCCCAATCCCGCCGGGGCCAACGGCCTGCCCGCCATCGGCGAAAAATCAGCGGCGAGGCGCGTCGCCTACGGTATGCCTGACGTGCTCGGCAGGGATCGGCCGCGATATGCCGGCAAAACGGTCGCCGTGCTCGGCGCGGGACATTCCGCCATCGGCACGTTGATCGACCTTGCTCAGCTCGCCCAACAAGAACCGAACACGCGGCCGCTATGGCTGCTGCGCGGCAACGATCCCGCCAAGGCGTTCGGCGGCGGCGCCAACGACAAGCTGATCGCGCGCGGTGAGTTGGGCAGCGCGTTCGCTCGCCTGGTTTCCGAAGGCAAGATCGGGATCGAACGCCAGTTCCGCGTCTCCCACGTCGCGCTCGATGGAGCGAGCCTCGTCATCGGCGCGGACGACGCGACGCGGCAGGTGATCGTCGATGAACTGATCGTGGCGACCGGGTTTCGGCCGCAGTTCGATTTCCTGCGCGAGCTGCGAATCGAAGTCGATCCAACCGTGGAAAGTCCGGTGCCGCTCGCGCCGCTGATCGATCCCAATCTGCACAGCTGCGGCACTGTGCGTCCGCATGGGGCGCGCGAGCTGGCGCAACCTGAGCCGGGTTTCTACTTTGCCGGCATGAAGTCGTACGGCCGCGCACCGACATTCCTGATGCTTACCGGTTACGAGCAGGTCCGCTCGATCGCCGCTGAGATTGCGGGCGACGTCGAATCAGCGCGACGCGTCGAACTGATTTTGCCTGAGACGGGTGTTTGCAGCGGCCCTGCGACATCGCAGGAAGCAGGCTGCTGCGGCGGACCCGCAAAGGTCGATGTCTCGGCCTGCTGCGCCGACGACGAGAGCGCGAAGAAGGCGGGCACCAGCGGCTGCGGGTGTTCATGAATGACGTAGCGCAGGACGCTCCAGGCCATTCCCGGTCCATTGGCGTCATCCTGGCGCTGGGCACGGCCCAGACAATCGCCTGGGCATCCAGCTATTATTTGCCGGCGATCCTCGCGGCCCCCATCGCTCGCGACCTCGGCATGACACCGACCGTCATTTTCGCCGCGCTGTCCGGCGCGCTTGTCATCTCAGGGCTGCTTGGTCCGCGCGTCGGACACTTCATCGATACGTTCGGCGGACGCGGTCTGCTAGCCATTTCGAATGTGGTCCTGGCGGCAGGCTTGTTGCTGCTGTCGTTCGCGCACGGCCCACTACTTCTCGGCGCTTCATGGCTCCTGCTCGGCATCGGCATGGGAATGGGCCTCTACGAGGCCGCGTTCGCCACGCTGACGCGGATCTATGGCAGCGCGGCGCGATCATCGATTACCGGCATCACGCTGATCGCGGGGTTTGCCAGCACCGTCGGCTGGCCGGTCACGTCCTGGCTCGAGGCGCACTACGGCTGGCGTGTCGCCTGCGAGGTATGGGCGGCGGTGCATTTGCTGATGGCTGTGCCGCTCAATCTGTTCGTGCCCAGGATCACGTCAGCGTCCAAGGCGGAGCATCGACATCCAGCAATGGAAGCATGGTGCAGAACGAAACCTTTGCCATGCTGGTCGTCGCCTACGTCTTCGCCGCCACCGGGTTTGTCAGTTCAGGACTGTCGGCGCTGCTGCCCACAATGCTCGTCCAGTTCGGCGCGACGCCGTCAGCCGCGTTGTTCGCCGGCATGCTGATCGGACCCGCGCAGGTCACGGCGCGTATTATCGAAGCCGGCTGGCTGGCACGCTACCACCCCCTCCTCTCAGCGCGGCTCGCGACGCTAACCAACCCGATCGGCGTGGTGGTCCTTGCGATCGGTGGACCGCTCATGGCTCCGGCCTTCGCCGTGTTCTATGGCGCCGGCAACGGCATCCTCACCATCGCACGAGGCACGTTGCCGCTGGCACTGTTCGGCCCCAGGGGATTTGGACGGCGCGTCGGCCTGATCTCTCTGCCGGCCCGCGCGACCGGCGCGCTGGCGCCGCTGGCCGTGGGGTTTATGGCAGAGGTCATGGGTACCGGCGCGCTATGGGTTAGCGCGCTGTTTTCGTTGTCCGCGTTTGCGGCGTTGCTATTGTTACGCACGGGCAAGGCATGAGCCAAACGCCAGCCATGTCGCGCGAAAGCCGTCGCTTCATTTGGGCTATCGTGATCGCACAAATGCTGGTGCAAACCGGCGCGTTCAGCCTGCCGGCGCTGCTACCCACCTACATCGCCACCTGGAACCTGTCGAAAACCGACGCTGGATGGCTGGTTGGCATTTTCTTCGCGGCCTATGTGGTCGCGGTACCGCTGCTGGTGTCGTTCACCGATCGTGTACCGACGCGCTATGTCTACGCGGTCGGTGCGAGCCTCACCGCCGCCTCGCATCTTGGTTTTGCCTTGCTTGCCGACGGTTTCTGGTCCGCGCTGATCTTTCGGGCACTCGCCGGCATGGGCTGGGCCGGTGCCTACATGCCGGGTCTGAAGGCGATCGCCGATACGCTGGAGGGCAACGATCAGTCGCGCGCGGTCTCGATGCATGCGGCCGGCGTCGGCATCGCCGGCGCCAGTTCATTCGGTATTGCCGGGCTGCTCGCTGCCTGGTTCAGTCCGTCAGCCGCATTTCTGTTCGGCGGCACTGCCGCACTGATCGCACTTGCGATTGCATGGGTCGTCATGCCGGGCACCACGCCGAAGCACGCAACGTCGGCCGATCCACGCGCATTGCTGGATTTCCGTCCCGTATTCCGCAACCGTCCGGCCATGGCCTGGATCGCCGGCTACACCGTCCACACATGGGAGATGGCGGCGCTACGTGCCTGGGGTGTCGTTTTCCTGACCGCGGCTGCGGTGCAGAGCGCGCCCCCGTCGTGGCTACCCGCGCCGACCATACTGCTTTCGATCGCGAATTTCGTTGGTATCGCCGTCTCCGTCTCCGGCAACGAACTGGCTCAACGGCATGGCCGCATTCGCGTGGTTTCGCTGGCATTCTGCGCGGCAGCAGCGTTTGCGCTGGTGACAGGATGGACGCTCGGCACATCGATGCTGCTGTCGGCCGCACTGATTGTTGTCTGGATGGCGACCATATTCATTGACAGCGCAGCGCTGACGGCGGGCACCGTGCAAGCCGCCGACCCAAAGCTGCGCGGCGCCACGATGGGACTGCACAGCATGTGCGGCTATGCCGGCGGCTTCATCGGCCCGCTCGGCGTCGGACTTTCCCTGGATCTTTGCGGAGACAACGCATTGCTCGGCTGGGGGATAGGATTTGGACACCTGGCAATCGTGACGTTGATAGGGTTTTTGGTCTTGCGACAGCTTCGCGCAAATTAGACCGGTTGCTGTTTTTGGTCGACATCGGCGCTGACCGTTATCGGTTTCCCGGTCGAACTACGTGGTGAAGGCAACGGGCTTCCTCTCAAACCGGTAGCCTGGAGGCCGCCGCGCGCTTCGTTTGCGAGCCGCCACCGGCCGGGGCCGAAGTCCCCGCCGCGGCGGCGGCATAGGCCGATCGCACGGGTCCCCAAAAGCCCCAAACTGTCCGAATGCGAGAGAGCGTGTTACGCTGCGCGCGTCTTCAGGCGTTGGTTTTTTTCAACACGACAGGAGAACGGGATGGCGGACGACAAAAAGAAGCGCGGCAAGGCCGATCGTGGACTGATCGCGCTGGGCGAGCCTTACGAGGTCGCCTACTGGTCGAAGAAATTCAAGATCACGTCCGCCAAACTGAAAGCCGCCGTCAAGAAAGCGGGGCGCTCCGCGAAGAAGGTCGAGGCCTATCTCAAACTGCAGAAGCACAAGGCCGCCGACCGTGCACGGATCGCAGTAAGCCAAGCCTACGAGGTCAGCTACTGGTCGAAGAAATTCAAGGTCACGCCTGCCAGACTGAAAGCCGCGGTAGCCGCCGTCGGGCATTCGTCAAAGAACGTCGGCGCCTACCTCACCGGCAGCAAGGCGAAGAAGAGCACCAGGAAAACTTCGAAGAAAGCCTCGAAGAAGACGGTCAAGAAGACTGCGAAGAAGCGCACAAAGAAAAAGGCCGCCTAGCGGGAATACGTAGCCAGGGTGAAGCGCGATCCGTTTGCTTCACCCGGCTACGGCAATCGATCAACTCGCGTCAGTTCGCCGCGAAGCAATACAACAGTCCGTCGCCGCCGGTGCTCTTCAGATCGGCCTGCGAGCATCCGCCGTCCGGGCCGCGCGAGGGGTGCGAGGAGTTCCAGGACTTCGAGGCGTCATCGTCGCGCAAACCGATGCGGTCGGAATGGCCGACCATCGCCGAGCCCTGCGTCGAGCTCGTCCAGTTCTTGCAGGTGCGATCCTCGCCCGCTGCAAACGCCGACCCGTCCGGTTGCGATCCCGTCAGCACGTCGTGACGGTTGGGTGTATCGCCGCGGCCGTTGATGACCTCGCCCTTCTCGCTGAGAGCGCTCTGCTTGGTCAGGCCATTGGCGCCGTGCAGATCGGCGACGTCCTTGGCTACCACCGCGCCCTTGGCATTCTTCCACGGTCCCTTGCCGATGCGGTCGCGCGCGTTGACGGCAGGCTGACCGTCGGCGGCTTGCGTCGAGAGGTAGGCGCGCCAGGTCTTGCCGCCCGCTCCGGCCGCCTGCGCCAGTGTCTGGCAGTGATTGTCGGCGCCGGCGAGCCCGCCTTGATTGCCGCCGTTACCGATGCCGTTGCTGGTCAGGAAGAAGCCGGTGTCGGCGGATTGCGCCTGTGCGGACGTGCTGGCGGTCGCCGAGATGGCCGCAACGGCGAAGCATGCGGGCAAGCATGGCAAGATGAGTTCGAGCGAAACTGTTCATCGAAGTCTCCCTGTTGTTTTTATGGATCCTTGTTATCAACCCATTACGGCCGCCAATATTCCAGCAACCGCATGACGTGGAATACGGAACTTCTCGTGTCTCGGCTCTGCGGAGCAGCGTACCGGACGATGCTTCGCATCGCCGGGAGAACGCTGCACCGCGTCCAGGACACGCGATCAGGTTACCCCAAACAGAAAAAGACGCCGCGGAATGAACCGCGGCGCCTTCCTCGTCATGCTTGGGCGATCAGCTGGTCTGCTGGATCGCCGAGAGTTCCCAATCGGCGCCGCGACGGCGGGCAAAGGTCCACACTTCGGTGGCCTCGACCGGGGTGTCACTGCCGGCGACCACACGATTGGTGGCGCGCTCCAGGGTCTTGTCGACCAGCGAGAACCGCATCGCCACGCTGGCGAAGTCGGTTTCACCCTCGCGCCAGGCTTCGGCGAGGTCGCCCTGCAGCAGCTTGACGTCGGTCACCTTGTTGACGTCGTTGTTGGCCTTGTTCTCCTCGAGATCCTTGGAGAAGTAGGACACCATCTCGGGCGTCGCGAGCGTATGCAGTTTGGCGACGTCCTCGTTCGACCACGCGGCCTGGACTTCGCCGAGCAGACGCTCGAAGGCTTCATAGTCGGCCGGCTGGATTTCCAGCGCGGGCTGGTTCGATCCCAGTCCAAAGCCACTCAGGCCGGAACGGAAGCTGGTCTGCGCACCGGGGCCTTCAGCGGCAGGAGCAGGTCCCGTCGCGTAAGCGCTGGCCGGCGTATGGCGGCGCTGCCACCACGACATCGCCAACCGCACCACGATGACGATCAGGCCGATCTGCAGCAGCAGGCCGATGATCGACGAGATACCGCCGAGGCCGGAGAACAACCCGCCGCCGGTCAGCATGCCGAACAGGCCGGCGCCAAGGAATCCCATGGCGAGACCGCCGAGCATGCCACCCATCATTCCGGGCCGGTTGAAGAAGCCGCCCTTGGCGGCCGCGCCGGCAGCCGGTGCGGCCGCGCCGGGAGCGCCCGGCTGGGTGAAGGTACGGTTCATCGGCTGCGCCGCGCCGGGCGACGTGGACGTGCTGGGGGGCGCCGAATAGGTACGCGATCCCCGCGAGCCGGAACTGCCGCCACCGCCAACGCGGGCGTCGGCCGCTTCGATCGTAATCGCCAGCGGAACCGCTACCGCCATCGCCAGCGCGATCATCCGAACAATTCCGCGCGCAGTCTGCGTGAAATTCATGTCTTTTTCCTCATTCCCCGGTATGGGGACGTGCTCCTAAGATGGGCAGACCCGTTCAAAAGTGAAGCCGCCATAGAGACGCACCGCTGCGGCCCTCGGTCGCGGGGATGTGACGATATGGCTGTGGGCTCGTTACCTGGCCTTAACCGCAGGTCCCCAGGCCACCGCAGGTCCCCCAGACCGCCCCGGCGACCGAGGCCCCGAAACGGATCGGTCTGCCGCTATGCCGTCATGGTCTCCTTGACCTTCTCGACCAGCGCGGACAGCGCAAACGGTTTTGGCAGGAAGGCGAATTGTTCGTTCTCCGGCAGGCTCTTGTCGAAGGCTTCTTCAGCGTAACCTGAGACGAAGATGATCTTCAGGTTGGGATTGCGCTTGCGCATTTCGCGCAGCAGCGTCGGGCCATCCATTTCCGGCATCACGACGTCGGAAACGACGAGATCGACCGCACCGTCCTTTTCCTCTAGCGCCTCCATCGCCTCGACGCCGTTGGCGGCCTCGATCACGCTGTAGCCGCGCGAGCGCAGGCCGCGTGCGTTCAGCGACCGCAAGCCGTCCTCGTCTTCCACCAGCAGAATGGTGCCCTGCCCGGTCATGTCCGGCCGCGGCTTCGGCGGCTCGGCCGCCGCATCCTTTGCCGCGCCATTCGTCGCCTGAGCTTCGGGCTGGGTTTCCAGTTCGGGGCGATGCCGCGGCAGGAAGATGCGGAACGAGGTACCCTCGCCGGGCACCGAGTCGACATAGACGAAACCGCCGGTCTGCTTGACGATACCGTAGACCGTCGAGAGGCCGAGCCCGGTGCCCTTGCCGACTTCCTTGGTCGAGAAGAACGGCTCGAAGATCTTGTCGACGATGTCGGTGGGGATGCCGGTGCCGGTATCGGAAATGTCGATCCGCACATAGTCGGCCGCCGGCATGCCCTTGTAGGCGAGTTGGGCCGCCTCATCCACCGTCACATTGGCGGTCCGCACCGTCAGCTTGCCGCCATCGGCCATCGCGTCGCGGGCGTTGACCGCGAGATTGACTACCACCTGTTCGAACTGCGAGACGTCGACCTTGACCGGCCACAGGTCGCGGCCATGCACGAGGTCGAGCTTGACCTTCTCGCCGATCAGCCGCCGCAGCAGCATGGTGAGATCGGACAGCGCGTCGCCGAGGTCGAGCACCTGCGGCCGCAGCGTCTGGCGGCGCGAGAACGCGAGCAGCTGCCGCACCAGCGTCGCGGCGCGGGTCGCGTTCTGCTTGATCTGCATGATGTCCTGGAACGACGGGTCGGTCGGCTTGTGCGCGTTCAAGAGGAAATCGTTCGCCATCATGATGGCCGACAGCACGTTGTTGAAGTCGTGCGCGATGCCGCCGGCAAGCTGGCCGACCATCTCCATCTTCTGCGACTGGTTGATCTGGTTTTCCAGCGTGCGCCGCTCGCTGGTCTCCAGGAGATAGACGATGGCGGCTTCGGTGTCGCGCTCATCCTCTTCGACTGCGGTGACGAAGAATTGCGCCCAGCGCTCCTTGGCGCCGTCGAGCATGGCCTCTACCGGGGCGATGTCGCCCTGTCCTTCCGCTGCCTGGTTGATCGCCGCGATCAGATTGCCGCGGTCGCGCGCATTCACGGTACGGAAGATCGACTTGTTGGCCGCGCCGTCCGGACTCAGGCTCTGCGCCAGCTTGGCGAAGCGGGCGTTGGCGCGGACGACGGCGCCGCCGCGGTCCACCGTCGCAATCGCCATCGGCGTATGGTCGAAGAACCGCATGAAACGGACTTCGGCGGCGCGCTCAGGGTCGGAATGCTCGTCGCGGGTGCGGCTGATCACCAGCGTGCGCGACGAACCGGGCGAGCCGTCGGCGCCGAAGGCGAGCTTGTGGTAGAGCCGCGCCGGCATGGTCTTGCCGCCGCGCATCCGCAGGTCGATGTCGAACACCTCGGTCTTGACCTCGCCGGGCACCGCCACGATCGAGGTCAACAGCGCCGCGCCGTCGCCGGAAACGATGTCGGTGAGCTTCAGTCCGCCCGAACCGATCTCGGCGAGGTCGTAATCGAGCCAGTTCGCCAGCGTGGCGTTGACATAGATGACGTCGCCGGCCGGAGCGACCGAGAAGAAGCCGCATGGCGCGTGGTCGAGATATTCGATGGCGTGCTGCAGCTCCCGGAACACGTCCTCCTGGCGCTCGCGATCGCGCGTGATGTCGGCGATCGACCACACTGCGTATTTTGCTTCGCGCTTGCTCTCGCCGAGCGGGCGAACCCGCATCCGCAACCAACGCCCCTGTGCGCCGTCGGAGCCGGCGATGCGGACCTCCTCCTGCTGCCGCTTGCCCTCGCGGGCGGCCTTGAGCAGGCGGAACACGGCCTCCGAGACGTCGGGATTGCCGATGAAGACGCGCTCGATCGGGCGAACGTCCTGCAGGCCCGCTGCGCCGGTCAGCGTCAGATAGGCGGCGTTCGAATAGACCACATGGCCCTTCGGGTCGGTCACGGCCAAACCGTCATAGGCGTGATCGGCGATGCGGCCCATCACGGGGTCGTCGGCGGTGCGGTCGGTGAAGCGGATGATCCCGGCGGCAAAGGCGAACAGGTTGAACAGGCCGACCATGGCGAGCAGCGCCAGCACGCCGAGGATATAGGGCTGGGCCTGGGCGCGGCCGATGGTCATCAGCGCCACCGCCACCGCCACGATGCCGGCGGCCACCAGCAGCACCAGCACGATGCTACCGCCCCGCCGCGCCGGTTCATGGGCCGCAAGCGGCTCGGTCGACGGATGGCTGTCAGTATCGACGGTCATAGGAAACGACGCTGCCCTTCGGCGAGGAAATCACGCGCCACACGGAATCGGCCGGCCGCGGGCAACCCCGCGCTCGGCTGGCGCGCCCCTCCTGAGTGCCTGAATCGGCCCTGCAAGCGCAAGCCCGTCGGGCGGCTATTTGATAAATTGAAGGCATTTCCCGGGGATTTCCAGTGGTTCCTTTCATCGTCTCCGGGAAAGCCCGTTCTTCAGGCCCATCACGTAGCCGATGATCTCGGCGACCGCGTGATAGTGCTCGACCGGGATTTCCTCGTCGATATCGACGGTGGCATGGAGCGCGCGCGCCAGCGGCACGTTCTCCACGATCGGAATGTCGTGTTTCTTGGCGATTTCCCTGATCTTGAACGCGATGTTGTCGACGCCCTTGGCGACGCAGACCGGCGCCGTCATGCCACGGTCGTAGCGCAGCGCTATCGAATAATGGGTCGGGTTGGTGATGATCACGCTGGCGTTGGGAACGGCAGCCATCATGCGCTTCTTCATGCGCTGCTGGCGCAACTGGCGGATCTTGGCCTTGATGTGGGGGTCGCCTTCGGACTGCTTGAACTCGTCCTTGATCTCCTGCAGCGACATCTTCTGCCGTTCGAACCACTGCCGGTACTGGAAGAAGTAGTCGGCGATCGCGACCGCGGCCAGCATCGCCACCACCGCGCCCATCAACTGCAATGTCAGATTGGTGGTGACGCCCATGATCGCCGAAGGATCGAACATCAGGAACGATTCCAGGCGGTGGCGCTCGGGCCACAGCACCGCCATCATGACGGCGCCGAGCGCGATCAGCTTGAACAGGCCCTTGGCGAAATTCGCCACCGCCTGCTTGCCGAAGATGCGCTTCAGTCCGGCGCCCGGCGATACCTTGCTGAATTTCGGCGTCAACGATTCCGCCGACCATACCAGGCGGTGCTGGATCATGTTGCCGGCGATCGCGGCGAGCATCAGCATCAACAACGGCACGCCGATGGCGCCGATTATGGCGTAGCCCAACGTGTTGCCGAGGGCCAGCAGAGCGGCGCCATCGGTGCGAAGCTGGCCCGCATTGGCGATCAGGTTGCGCAGCGGCGTCAGGATGCCGCCGCCGACCGATCCAGAAAAGGTCGACAATATCAGCGTGGCGCCCGCGATGATGAACCAGGTATTGACCTCCTGGCTCTTGGCGACGTCACCTTTCGCAAGCGCATCGTCGAGACGTTTTTGGGTAGGGTCTTCTGTTTTGTCGTCGGTATCCTCGGCCATCGCGGCGCCCTAGCCTTGATCTATTTCAGCGGCGTCAGCTCGTGCATCACACCGACGAAGTAGTTGAGATAGGTCGCCATCATGCCGGTGAGGACGAAGGCGAAGATCAAAAAGCCCACCATGATCGACAGCGGCACGCCGACGAAATAGACCTGCATCGCCGGCATCAGCCGCGCCAGCACGCCGAGGCCGATGTTGAAGACGAGCCCGAACACCAGGAACGGCGCCGACAGCTGCATGCCGATCTTGAAGGCGGTGGCAAATGCGCGCGTCGCGAGCGCCGCGACGTCGCCGCTCGGCATCAATTCGCCCGGCGAGAAAATCCGGTAGCTCTCGTTCACCGCCGCGATCACGAGATGGTGGCTGTCGGTGGCAAACAGCAGCGTCATGCCGAGAATGGTGAGGAAGTTGCCGATCAAGAGCCCCTGCTGCCCCTGGGTCGGATCGACCGCGGTGACGAAGCCGAGACCGAGCTGCTGGGCGATCACCGAGCCCGCCACCGCCAGCGCCGACAGCGTCACGCGCGCGGTGGCGCCGAGCACGATGCCGATGACGATCTCGTGCATCATCAGTACCCCGAGCGCGGACATCGAGGTCAGGTCGACCTGATAGGCATTGCGGTGCAGCGGCAGGATGATCAACGTCAGCAGCAACGCGATCGCCAGCTTGATGCGCACCGGGATGTTGCTTTCGCCAAATCCCGGCAACAGCATCACCATGGCGCCCACGCGGGCGAACACCAGCATGAAGGTGGCGGCCAGGGCCGGCAGCAGCGATATGTCGATGCGCATTCATCGACAATGCATCAGCCGCCGATGATTCGCGACGATATCCGCATCATGTAGCCGTGCATCGAATCGGCCATGAACGGCAAGGCGAGCAATAATGTCACGAAGATCGCCAAAATCTTCGGCACGAAGATCAGCGTCTGCTCCTGGATCTGGGTCAGCGCCTGGAACAGCGACACCACGACGCCGACCACGAGCCCGATCACCATCAGCGGCGACGACACCACCACGATGGTCCAGATCGCATCGCGCGCCACGTCGAGGGTTTCAGCACCGGTCATTGCAACTTCCTTTTCTCTCTCCCCTCATGGTGAGGAGGCGCATCGCGCCGTCTCGAACCATGAAGCCCGCGGCCCATCCTTCGAGACGCCGGCTGCGCCGGCTCCTCAGGATGAGGACCGGTCAGATCGGCATCTTCATGATGTCTTCGTAGGACTGGATCACGCGGTCGCGCACCGACACCAGCGTCGAGACCGCGACGTCGGTCTCGGCGACTGCCGTCACGACGTCCATGACGTTGGCCTTGCCCGAAGTCATCGCCAAAGTTTGGGCGTCGGATTTCTTGCCGGCATCCAGCACGCTTCCCACGGCGTCCTTGAGCAGCGCGCTGAAGGACGGGCCGCCGGCGGACGGGCCGCCCTTCTCGGCGCCGCCGGATTCCACAATGCGCGAAAGCGCGGCGTAGGCGTTTGCTGCAACGGTCGGTGAAGCCATTTTCTATGGTTCCTGTTCAGGCCTTGAGGATGTCGAGCGTGCGTTGAATCATGCGGCGCGTGGCGGAGATGATGTTGAGGTTGGCCTCGTAGGACCGCTGTGCCTCGCGCATGTCGGTCATTTCGACCAGCGGATTGACGTTCGGATATTTGACGTTGCCGGTCGCATCCGACGCCGGATTGCTCGGCTCATACTTGACCCGAAACGCAGACTGGTCGGGCCTGATCTTGCCGAGCGTCACCACCTTCGCATCGAGCGTGCGGTCGAGCGCCGACGAAAACGTCGGCACCTTGCGGCGATAGGGATCGCCGCCGGCGGTCGGCGCGGTCGAATCCGCGTTGGCGATGTTTTCCGAGATCACCCGCATCCGTCCCGCCTGCGCGCGCAGACCGGAGGTCGCGATGCTCATCGAGCGGGCGAAATCGCTTGCTTCATCTGCCATGGTCCGGTTCTCCTAATCGCGGCCCACGTCAGCGTTTGCCGATGGCGGTCTTGAGCAGGCCGAGGCTGCGGGTGTAGAGCGAGGTGGCGGCCGCATAGTCCATCTGGTTGGCCGATACCTTCAGCATCTGGTCTTCCAGGTTGACGGCATTGCCGGCGGGCTTGGTCAGGAAGCCGCTCCGGCCGCCGTCGCCCCTGAAACTCGGCGCGCCGCCGGCGGCGCTGATATGGGTGGCGCTGGTGCGCATCACGCCAAGTGAGCCCATGCCGCCGCCGATATTGGCGCCCTTGGTGTCGAACTTGGGCTCGACTAGGTCGGTCGGCCGGAAATTAGGGGTATTGGCGTTGGAGATGTTTTCAGCGAGCACACGCTGGCGCTCCTGGTGCCACTGCATCTTGGTGCGTAGCGCCGACAGGAGCGGAAGATCGTTGATGGCCATCGCAGGCGGTTCCCGTTAACCTCTGGCAGACGCCGCGAGGTAGGCAGAATTTGCCCGGTGTATGGTTAACGGCTGGTTAAGATTGCGCTTCGCCGGTACTGACATCGGCAAAACGAGCGCATTTCGCCACGGTACCGCGTTAACCAGCAGCAGCAGCCGGGGCATGAGGCGCTCAGAAGTCGTTTTGGCTCGCGCGATTCTTGGTCTATTAATTAACCGGACGGCGGCACTCGCCGCGGGGAATTAAGGAATAAGGCTGATCTCGGGCGTGATTCGCCGTGTGCGGATTGCTTCGGAGCCTGGTCAGGATGACGGGAATCGTGTTCCCGGGGAACGTGCTCGGACGGCAGGACCCCGGACCGCACCCGTCGAAGCCAGCACCAAGAGAACGGCCCGTGGCCGGGGACTAAAGAATGCAGACACTGACATTCCTCTTCGCATTCATCGCCGTTCTGGCGTTGATCGGCGTGGCCGCATGGCTGGTTCGCCGTTTCGCCAACAACCGTCTCGGCGCCAATACCCAGCGCGGACGGATGCCGCGGCTTGCCGTGATCGACGCCGCCGCCGTGGACGGCCGCCGACGCCTGGTGCTGGTCCGCCGCGACAATGTCGAACATCTCCTGATGATCGGCGGCCCGAGCGACATCGTGGTCGAACCCAATATCGTGCGCGCGATGCCCAACCGCGAGCAGATGGCGCCACGACCGGCGGTGGGCGAACAGCCGCCGCGGATTGCGCCGCTGCCCGATGCGGCCTGGAACGACGAGGCGGCAAAATCCGACGCGCGGTCCGCCGAGGGCTTCGATCATCATACCGAGCCGCAAATGCCGGAGCCGCCGCCGCGCCCCACGCGGCCGTCTTTCGCCGATGACGTCCGCCGCCCGGCGCCGCCGCAGATGCCGGAACGCCGCAGCGATCCGTTGACGGGCTTTACGCCTGAATCGATCGGCGGCGGTCGCGCGGAACCAACTCCGCCGCGCATGCCGCGCGGCGAGCCGCTGATGCCGCGGCCGCAGCGCGAGCTGGCCAAGGCACCGCCGGTTAGGGAGGCACCGCCAGTTCGGGAGGTCCCGCCGGTTCGCGAAACGTCGCCGCTGCCGATGCGGGAAGCACCGACGGCCCGCGAGGCGCCGCCCATCCGCGAGGTCCTGCCGGTCCGTGACGCTCCGATGGTTCGTGAGCCGGCCCGCGCCCCCGAACGCATGGCAGCCCCCCCGCCGCCGCCGCCCCCTCCACCGGCCCCTGCCCCGTCGAGCGCGGACCAGAATCTGGCCGAAATGGCGCAGCGGTTGGAAGCCGCCCTGCGCCGGCCGGCCGAACCCGTCGCGCCGCCGGTGGCACCGGAAACACCGCCTGCGCGGGCCGCCCGCAGCGAACCGCCGGCCCCGGCCCCCGCTCCGCAAAAGAGCGGGTTTGAAAATCTCGAAGACGAGATGGCGTCCCTGCTCGGCCGTCCAAAGAACCCTTCGTGAGGTTGCCGGCTTCTCCGCGTAGAGTATTATTTTTCTTAATACTGGCTGCCGCCGGATCGCTCGCCGATCCGGCGCTGGCGCAGGATATCAGCATCAACCTCGGCGGCCAGGGCGGCGGCGGCGTCACCGAGCGCGCGATCCAGCTGATCGCCCTGCTGACCATTCTGTCGATCGCGCCGTCGATCCTGATCATGATGACGTCGTTCACCCGGATCGTCGTCGTGCTGTCGCTGCTGCGCACTGCGCTCGGCACCGCGACCGCCCCGCCCAACTCCGTGATCATTGCGTTGGCGATGTTCCTGACCGCGTTCGTGATGGGCCCCGTCCTGCAGCGGTCCTACGACGACGGCATCAAGCCCCTGGTCGCCAACCAGATCGGGGTCGAGGAAGCGCTGCAAAAGGCCTCCGTGCCATTGCGCGGCTTCATGCAGAAAAACGTTCGCGAAAAGGATCTGAAGCTGTTCATCGACCTCTCCGGCGAGGCCCCGCCGGCGACGCCGGATGACCTGTCGCTGCGGATACTGGTTCCCGCCTTCATGATCTCCGAGTTGAAACGCGCCTTCGAGATCGGCTTCCTGCTGTTCCTGCCCTTCCTGATCATCGATCTCGTGGTGGCGTCGGTGCTGATGTCGATGGGCATGATGATGCTGCCGCCGGTTGTGGTGTCGCTTCCGTTCAAGTTGATCTTTTTTGTACTGGTCGACGGCTGGTCGCTGGTGGCAGGAAGCCTGGTGCAGAGCTATGGGGGCAGCTAATGGCAAATCTCCGTAGTTCCACGGACCAATAGGTCAACATTAGGTACGTATTTGCCGCGGACTTTTCCCGGGAGTTTAAGGTCAGATTAGTTCCTTCGTGCACAATGGGGGGACGATAGGGAACTGAGTTTTCGCAGCAAACGCATCACCGGATTGAACGATGGTAGGCCAGCCTATCGGCGATATGGACGCCGAATACGCCACAACGATTGCCGACCGGGCAATGCGGTTGATGACGCAGCAATCCGTGCCGCCCACTCCGAACAACTTCTCGGTCTGGTTCGAATATTCGCTGGGCAATTCGCCGG
The DNA here is from genome assembly GCA_963742935.1 of uncultured Alphaproteobacteria bacterium. GTDB lineage: Bacteria > Pseudomonadota > Alphaproteobacteria > Rhizobiales > Xanthobacteraceae > Bradyrhizobium. Next base: position 163,148 of record CAVUOI010000027.1, read on the forward strand.
CCCTGCGCAAGATCATCGACATTCTAATTCAGGGCAAACGCAAGTTCGACGCGGCGACCAACGCCGAACTCTACATTACCTACATCGCACCACAGCAGACCGGACGCGACCCGCTCAGCGACCTGCCCGATCAATTGGGCGGCCTGATCGACAGCGCGCAACAGTTCCTCAATACCGCCGTCACCGACAACCAGACCCACATCAAGGTGCTCGGCGAGGTATCGTCCGAAGCGGCCTCCGCCTCCGATCCACGGCCGCTCATTGCGAAACTGGTTGATGAATTGTCAAAGGCGACGCAGCGGGCCTCGGCACTGGAGGCCAGTTTCGCCGCGACCTCCGAGGAACTGGACAGCATCCGCAACTCGCTGAAGGCCGCCGAGCAGCGCTCCAATACCGATGCGCTCACCGGCCTCGCCAACCGCCACTCGATGGATGAATTCCTCCGCCTCGCCCAGATCGCGGCGATGGAAAAGGACGAGGCGCTCAGCGTCTTCCTGATCGACATCGATCACTTCAAGAAATTCAACGACGATTATGGCCATCAGGTCGGCGACCAGGTGCTTCGGCTGGTGGCCAAGGTCCTGCAGGAGGGCGTTCGCGAAGTCGACCTCGCAGCCCGCTACGGCGGCGAGGAATTGATCGCGGTGCTTCCGGGAGCGGATCTCGAGGCCTGCTCGATGGTCGCCGAGCGCGTTCGCCGCCGCATTTCCGAAGCCAAACTGACCCGCCGGGCGACGGGCAAGGAAATCGGCAGCGTCACGGTCTCGATCGGCGTGGCGCAGTTCCGCCTCGCCGAAATCCGCCGACGCCATGATCGAACGCTGCGACCGCGGGCTCTACCAGGCCAAGCGGCTCGGCCGTAACCGCACGGTGACGGAGACCGAACTCGAGCCCGAGGCCGGCGCGGCCTAGAACAGCGCTTCATCGGAAACTGGTTAATTTCGGGCTACCCCGTCTCGATGCATTGGCCCTTCGCATTGTAGATCAGGCGGAAGAAAAAGCAGGGATTCCTGCTCGAAGTGGAACTATTGCCGCAATCCCGGCTTATCGCAGACGCCCTACAGCCGGGAGTAATTTCATGAAGATCGCAGGGACGATTCTGGCCGCCATCGCGGCCCTCGGCATCGCCGGCACGACGGCGCTTGCCCAGCAAATGCGGACCGGAATGGTGACGAGGATCGATCGGATCAGCGGCACCGTTTCGATCAGGGACATGCCAGACGGCACCACCGGTGCGAACGCCGGCGCCGCGACCGAAGAATTCAAGGTGCAGGACGGCGCGAAGTTGAATGCCCTGCACGCAGGCGACAGGGTTAGCTTTGCCGTGAGCGACGCGGCGGGGACCAAGACCATCACCAAGATCGACAGGGCCGAAGCGGTCACCAAGATCGACAAGAAGTAAGACGTCGCCAAAGCGACATCCCGACAATCATATCATCTCGCTTCAGGAAAAAAATCGAGGCCCGGAATAGCTGTGATCCGGGCCTCGAAACCGAAACTGCCCCCTCCGGATAGAGCCGCTCGGTACAAAAACCACTGTTGCCCGCGGACGCTCTAACGGGGCGTTCGTTCGAGCGACGCGCGAATTTCAGCGGCCGCCTCATCGCAATACTCGTTCAGCTTCTGAAAGCGCTGCTGCAGCGCGCGCAGCTTTATCGCGCGTTTCGCCGGTCCGTCGCGGTCGATGTTGAACCTGTCGGCGGGCGATGGATGCGACGCCACAGCCTCCAGGGCCGCCAGCGCCGCTTGCATCGATATGCTCGGACCCTTGGTGGAAGACATTTCTGCACGCCTTGCAAATTGGCATCCACGCGGGACTCGATCCGGTGGAATGGCCGTGGGGTCACGCGCTGGCGTTGCGAGTTTGCGCCGTCCAGTATGTTGTTTGGATGCCCGGCGGCGGTCGATTTGGTGGCAAAAGATCGACGGCAAAAGCGAAACTGGCCCAGAACCTCGTATTCTTACGGAACTTTATTCCACGATTAAGATGCAATCGGCTGCCAGCTTCCTCAATGTTCTTTTGTGTTCAGCGATAGTCCATATGTCCGTACCGCTTACAGAAAACCTCCTGCCGCCGCGCTGCGAAATCTGCGATATCGGCACGGTCAGAATCGGAAAATTACCGCCGATCGGGTTGCGCCCGCTCGTCTATGTCTACAAGTGCGACGCTTGCAACCAGATCACGTCGGTCGAGCCGGGGCGGCAGGACGACACGTCTCGTCGCCGGGTGACGACGATCCGGCGGCCACGGCGCTGATTGCAATAGATCGCATCCAAAACCGCATCTCCCCCATCGCGCCCCGGGCTTCCTCCCGGTCGCGCCGCGTGTAAAGCTTCCGCCGAACTTCCAACCAAGAAGAGGCAGGGGCATGTCCGGGGACTTGATTGATGAACTACGCCACGCGCTCGACAAGGGCGCGGTGCTGACTGGCGGCGACATCGACGCACGCTACCATCACGACAATGCCGGCAATCCGGCGCCGAAGCCGCGCGCCGTCGTCCGCCCGAGAACGACGGAAGATGTTTCCCGCTTGCTGCGGCTCTGCCACCGCGAAGGCGTCCCGGTCACGACCCAGGGCGGCATGACCGGACTGGTGCGCGCCACGCTGCCGAACGCGGACGAAATCGTGCTCTCGATGGAGCGCATGAACGCGATCGAGGAAGTCGACGTCTCGGGCGGCGTCGCCATCGCGCAGGCCGGCACGCCGCTGCAGAAACTGCAGGAGCGGGTCGAGCAGGACGGCATGATGTTTCCGCTCGATCTCGGCGCGCGCGGCAGTTGCACCATCGGCGGCAACATCTCGACCAATGCCGGCGGCAACCGCGTGATCCGCTACGGCATGACGCGCGAACTGATCCTCGGCCTCGAAGTCGTCACCCCCGACGGCACGGTGCTCAAGGGCCTGCGAAAATACATCAAGAACAACACCGGCATCGATCTGAAGCACCTCTATATCGGCACCGAAGGCACTCTGGGCGTGGTGACGCGCGCCGCGGTTCGGATATTTCCGGCACCCGCTGAACGCCAGGTGGCGCTGTGCGCGCTGCCCTCCTTCGGGCAGGTGATGACCTTTCTCAAGCTGGCGCGAAGATCGCTCGGCGGCGAACTGACCGCGTTCGAGGTGATGTGGAACGCCTACTACCGCCAGACCGTCGAACGTGTGAAGGGCGTGGTTGGCCCGCTGCCGACCCATCATCCGTTCTACGTGCTGCTGGAGGCCTCGGGAACCGACGCCGAACGCATGCGGACCAGCCTCGAGCAAATGCTGGAAGCGGCGATGAATGATAATATGATTCTCGACGCCACGCTTTCGACCTCGAACGCATCCGCGGCCGCGATCTGGCGCATCCGCGATTCCAGCGTCGAGCTCGGCCGCAGCTTTCCATTCGCAGCCAGGATGGGGTTCGACGTCAGCATCGCGATCGACCGGATGGAGGAATATGCGGATACGCTTGACGCACGGGTCAAGGCGATCGATCCGCAAGCCTTCACCATCGTGATGGGGCACGTCGGCGACGGCAATCTGCATCCGAGCGTCTATCACGAGCATACGCCCGACAAGCACGACGAGTTCGAAAAGCTGGTCTACGACCTCACCGGCGAATTCGGCGGCTCGATCTCGGCCGAACACGGCATCGGCATCCTGAAGCGACCCTATCTGAAGATGAGCCGCACCGAAGAGGAAATCGAAACCATGCGCTCGCTCAAGCGCGCGCTCGACCCGAAGAACATTCTGAATCCCGGGCGGATTTTCACGATGTGAAGGCGTTTCGGGCGATCAGGCCGCGCCGGCCGCCCTACTCCTTGAAGTCATACTGCTTGCAGAGATGGTCGCCGATCTGCACCAGCATGGCGACGCATTCGGGATAGCCCGGCTTGGCGATCGTGGCGTCGTTGGCCTGGGCGCGGAATTCCCAACTGCCGCCGTCGCGAAGCACCGAGATCGCGATGCCGTCGGGACAATCCGCGTGGACCTTCAACTCGGCGCGCGCCATCGCAATGAGTTCGGCTTCGGTTTTGGCGGGCTTGCTCATGATGACGGCGTCCTCCGGCAGGTTGCTTGCGCAGCAGGTTGCCGCTTTGACAGGGCTCTGTCGAGGGTGACGCAACGACGCGCCATCTCATCGCTCGCGCGCGGCAATTGACAAAACCGGGATCGTCGGCGCAAAATTCGACGGGTGGATACGACCCGCTGCTTGCACCCTCCCGGGTATGGCGAATGTATCAGGCCGCGCTTCAAGGCTTCCTCATGCCCGAGCGAACGGGTCAGCAACGCAAGCCCCTGACGTATCTCCGTTCTTCGATGCAGAGGATCCACCATGCGCGATTTCCGCGACGCAAAAGCTATGGCGCAAACGCTACGTGAAGCGCTGAACGCCAAATCCGTTTCCCTCACCCACAGCGAGTCCCTGGAATTGATCGCCAAAATTCTCGGCTTTCGGGATTGGAATGCGCTGGCAGCCAGAATTGCGTCCAGCAGCGTTGCATCGGTGCAGGAGGCGAAATCACCGCCGCCCGCCAGCATTCCCTCCGGCCAATCTGCGCGTCAGAAAATTGCCGTGGCGACCGCGATCCTCGACGACTACGTCGGATTCTATCAGTTTAACGACGGCGTCACTTTCACCGTGACGCGCGAGGCCGATCATTTGCTCACTCGTCTGACTGGGCAAATCAGCGTCGCATTCCATGCGCAGAGCCCCACGGAATTTTTCAGCGACGTTGTCCACGCGCAGATTACTTTCGTCCCGAATGAACGAGGGCCGGCAGCATCCCTTATCCTGCACCAGCGTGGTGTGAGCTATCCAATGCCCCGCATCGACGCAGCAACCGCGCAGCAGATTGTCAGCCGGACCGAAGAAAAAGTGAAAAGCCAATCCGCCAGCCCTGGGACGGAGACAGCCCTTCGCCGGCTGATTGACGGGATCATCAGCGGCAAGCCCAATTACGACGAAATGAGCGTGACGCTCGCCGAAGCAACCCGCCAGCAATTGCCAAACTTGGGGCCTAGCCTTGCCGAACTACGCGCCATCGAGTCAGTCAGATTTCTGGGCGTGGGTACCCAAGGCGAGGATGTCTACACTGTCAGGCACGAAAATGGCGCGTCGCACTGGCGGATTACGCTGGACTCGAAAGGAGTGATTGTAAACGCCTGGGTAACGCCGGGACCGTGATGCGGATGCGGTGACTCGCCGAGTCTATCGTTGCGCGCAGCATTATCGCGCCGTGCTCGTCGGCCTCGTTTCGACAATGATCCGCAGCGAAGCGGCGTTGTCCGCACCCGGCTCCACGCCGGTCGCGATCCGTTCGGCCGGCGACGGCGGCGACTTCTGGACGTGCTTGGTGAATATCCTGATGACGCGGCCCTTGACGACCGGCACCCTGTCGAACATCTCGGATGCAACTCCCTCGACGGCATTCCTCAGCGTCACGAATTGCGCCTGCCGGGCCATGCTTTCGGTGCCTTTTGTGCCACCCAATTCGTCCATCGCGGCGTCGCTGATCTGGCACTCGACGATATCGCCGCCGTTCAACATGGTGAACCTGAATGCCAGGCGTTCGATGTCGTGTCCAATAATTCGGTCCCGGGTCAGCGGCATCGGAGGGCCAGTCTTGGACTTCAGCAAGCGAGGATCATGGCGAGCGCCAGTGCGGCGGCGACGTCCTGCCTAATGCGTCAACTGGTCAAAAATTTGGCCGAACCTGCGGCCAAATCCGCTACTTCGCCGGCTTCTTCAGATCGATATGCCGGATGGCCGGTATCGTGGGCAAGGCGCCGGTATGGACCGGCTCGGCGCCGGACATTCCCGGCGACAGCGGTGCGCGCGCCGTCGTCGCATCGGGGAAACGGAGCTTCATTTCGCGGATGAAGCCATCGAGCGTATCGACGCTGGCGGCCATCTTGGCGATCAGGGAGAATTCGGCGCTGTTGGAGCCGGCCGGCTTGCTCGCGATCTCGAACGCGGACCGATCGGCCTCGCCGGTCATCAGCGGCGCGTATTTGTCGCGGAAACGGCCCAGCCCGATCGCGTCGCTGGCCAGGGCATAGCCGACTACGGCGCGGATTACGTCGCTCTTCTCGTTGGCGTTCAAGGGTTTGAAATCCCGCCAGCGCTCGCCGTAGTACAGTTCGATCTGTTCGGATGCCTCCCGCCACTGCCGCGACGCCCAATAGATGTCGGAGCGCAAACGGATCGCCTCGCGGCCGGTGAGGTTGGAGATGATGTCGAGCGCGAGGTCGTGGCGGCCGACGTCGCTCTGGGCCCGCGCCTCCAGCAGCAGGCGCTGCTGCCGCAGTTCGCCGGAGAGATCGGAAATCCGTGTCACACGCAAGGCCGCGATCGCCCGGTCCGGCTTGCGGTTGCTCAGGTAGACCATGGCAAGGCGCGCCGCCACCTGCGCACGGGCGGCCCCCTCCAGCCGTTTGTCGACCTGATATTGCAGCAGTTCGGCAGCCTGGTCGAGCAGGTCGATGGCGGCCAGCCGGTCCGCCAGGCGCCGGATCATTTCGTCGCCGCGCCGGCCGATCGGCGTCAATTCGCGAAACTCGTAGAACATCGCGAGCGCGTCGACCGGCTTCATGTCGTCGGCCTTCGAGCCGAGATAGAGATCGCTAAACAGCGCAGCCGCCGCATCCTGGCTCTGCCGCGACAATTCGGCATTGGGGTGCATCCGCGTCGCGGTCTTGGCCGCGGAGAGCGAGTCGGCATAGCGGCCGGTTTCGGCGTAGACCTGGGTCAGCCTGTTCAGGGTCTTCAACTCGATCGCGTCGCCGCGCCAGGTGACCGCCAGCGTCTCGAGCTCGCGCGTGAGGTCGGCCGGATTGAGTTCGCCGCGTCGGCTGCGCAACAGGGCCTCCAGCAGGTTCGCCTCGGACGACGCCTGCCGGTCGGCGGATTGCGCCGCGTAGCGGTAGGCGTCGATCGCGTCCTTGTCGTGCCCGAGCGCCTCGGCGAGCCGCCCGCGCAGCACGGCGATCTCGGGCTTCATCTCGTCGGGGATGCCGATCACATCGAGCTCGCTGCGCCGCCGCGACGCCCCGCCATAGTCCTTCACCTCGAGCGAGGCCCGCATCGCATCTGCGGTGACGATGCGCTGCAGCTCCAGCGGCAGCGCGGCGATCGAGAATTCGGCGTTCTTGAACTTTTCTCGTGCATCGCCCCATTTTTCCTGGCGGGCGAACGCAAACCCTTTCCACAGCTGGGAATCGTGGCCGTTGCCGATCGCGGGGCTTGCGAGGACTCTCTGTGCACGCTCGGGATGACCGATCAGGATGCTGGCGACCGCATTCACCATCAGCACGGCGGCGTCCTCATTGCCCTGATTGGTTTCGGAGATGATGAGGTTGCTGACCCCCCTCGCCTCCTGATACATGCCGCGCGACATGTAGAAATTGGCAAGGTCGATCCGGGCCTGCGCCTTTTGTTCAGGCCCAGCGAGAGCCGCAGCCTTGATCAGCGCGTCCAGCCTGGGGAAAAACTTCTCTTCCCGGTTCTTGCGCCATTCCGTGACGTCGAACAGCGGCCGCACCGCCGCGGTGGCGCGTTCGGCCGAAACGTCGGCGGACGACAGCGTCAATCCGCCGGGTCGTCCGAGCATCACCTTGTCGGAGCCGACTTCGGCTTTGACGTCGTCGGAGTTCGGATGCACCACCACGCCGTGCACGGTTTCCAGCAGCGACAGTTCGACGAAATCCTGCCGCTTGATGAGGCCGCGGGTCGGCGGCGGCGCGGTGACGACCAGCAGCGTGTCGCCGGCGTCGGGATCGACCAGCCGGTGCATCGCGCCCGCATTGGCCAGCGGCACGGTGACATTGGCGAGCGCCGGCTCGGTGATGTTGCGCAGCACCGTCAGCGGCAGCGGCGTGGCCTGGCCGCGGTCGGCGAAGGTCAGCGTCCACTCGGCGCCGTTGGCGCGGCCTTCGCTTTCGAGCGAAGGAATTTGCGGCCGGTTGAGGCGGATGCGGATGGCCTGGCCGTTTTCCAGTGGCAGCGCGCTGACATCGCCGATGATGGCACCGCCCTTGGCACGGATCGGTTCGACATCGATCGGCTTCGCATGATCGAACACCAGCCACACCGCATCGGCGCGGCGGAACAGCGCGGCCGGGGTCGGCCCGGCAAACGAGAAGATGACGCGCAGGCCGTCACTGTCACGTCTCGCCTCAACGGTGGCGGCCTTGTCAGCAGCCTTGTCCTTGGCGGCGTTTTCCGGCGGCGGCGCGGATGCTGCCGGTGCGGGCTGCTTTGCCGGCTCAACGGGAGATGGAGCCGGCTTGGGCGCCGCGGCCTTCGGCGCTTCCGCAGCCGCGGCCTGAACCTGTTCGGCTGGCCTGGCCGCTTTCGCGGCTTCCGCCGGCGGCGATGTTTTTTCAGGCGCGGCGACGGCCTTCTCGGCCGCGGGCGGTGCGCTGTCATTGGCCGACGTCACTTTTTCGGCGGCGGGCTTCTTCTCAGCGGAAGCCTCGGCCATGACCGGCGCTTCAGCCGTTTGGGCCGGCTTGATTTCGACCTTGGCCTGTTCGGCAAAAGTCTCCGATGTGACAGGTGGAATTTCTGCCTGCGGCGCTGGCGGCGGCGGCGCTTCCTTCGAGGTCTTGTCGCGCGACATCCGTGGGGCCGGCCCGGGCTTGGCCGGTGGCGCGGCCGGCTTGGCCGCGGCCGGCGGCTCAGGCACGGCCGGCTTGTCCGGCTGCTGGAAGGCGACGTCGATCACATAGTTCTTTTCCTCGCGGAAGGAATGCACGTCGACCTCGCCGATCAGGATGATGTCGACGGCCGAGGAATCCACGTCGGCGCGCTGGCCGATCGAGGCGACGTTCGGCGGCGCCGCGACCTTGGCATCGGCGAGATCGAAATTAAGCACGCTGGTGAACTGCAGCGTCAGCTTCTGTTCGTTCAGCACCGAGGATACGCTGACGCCTTCGGGCATCTCGAACACGAAGCGGACGAAAGTCGGCTGCACCGAGGCGCGGACCCGCACCGGCGGCCGCTTCTTCGCGGCGCTGGCCGCAAGCTGCGCCCGAAGCGCGCGTTCGGCGACCCGCGCCCGTTCCGCCAGTTCGCGTACCACCGCCGCGGGAAGCGCGGGCGGCGGGCCGGTCCAGCTATCGGGCAAAAAGTCGATGAAGATGCGCTCGCCCGCCGTCATGGTGTTGACGGTCGCCCGCCGCGCCAGCGACAGCCGGATCGCCGTGCCGTCGGGATCGCGCCGCGCCGAGCCGACATAATCGGGAACGGCGTCCGACAGCTTCTCGACGGGAATGTCGACCGGACGCTTGAAGTTGATGATGATGATCGAGCCGGCCGTCGAAACCTCGGACTCGACGTCCTCGGCCAGTTTCAGCACCAGCCGGGCAAAACCGCCGCCGGAGGTGAACGTCGCCTCCCCCCGAACCGGATCCTCGGCCCGGCAGGGCTGGGAAGCCACCAGGGAGGCGAGTAGCAGGGCGGCGGCCAGCGGCCGGACGAGCCACAGCCGGGCCGCCCGCGCCAAAGCGCGGCCCTGCGACCCAGTTCCAGCGGCAGCCCTTTGCCCCATCCCGGTAATCTCGCGGCCTCAATGATTCTGCGGCGAAGCGCGCTCGCCTGCGGATCTGAATTTTGGAGTGGCCGACTTAAGGCTTTGTTAACGCCAACTCATTGATTTCGATGGCGCGCCCGGCTCGCGCGTGCCACGGCCGCCGGGTATGCGAATGCGCCCTCTCATCCCCTGGACGCAGAGGGCTCGCGGCTGCATCAATCACGTTATTGTCGCCGCGCATCATTATCGCAAATCCGATGGAACCAACCCCGGCTCTCCCGTTTAAGGAGCTAGACCCGGGATGCGGGCCGGCACTCGATCAACCAACTCCCGCAACCAGCTCCCGGGCCTGCCCAAGCTTTTCTCAGGCAGCCAAATTCGGAGTGCATGCAATGGCAACCCAGATCGTGATGGATCGTACCGGTGACACCCGCCATACATTCGACGTCCAGGATCGCGCTGACGTCGAAAAGGCCGAGCGGCGGTTCAGGGAATTGACAGGCGCGGGCTTTACGGCCGCGATCCGATCCGGGCCCGGCGAGCAGCGGGTGATCCGCGCCTTCGATCCCACGGCGGAAGAAACGCTGTTTTATCCGCGGCTCGTTGGCGGCTGAAGGCGGTGACCCAGCAGATCGTGCTCGCGATCAGCTCGTTCGCCATGGCCCTGTTGGGAACGCTGCTGCTCTCGGCGCTCTCTTTGGTCGTGGCGCGGTCCGGCTCCGGCGCCAGAACGTTCCGCTTCGAAACCGAGGCAAGAGCATTGACCTTGTTGAAGGAATGGCTCTCGCCGAAGCAGCGCGCCTGCTACGAGCGCTTTCGATATTTCGACGTCGTCGGCAGCGACACCGGGACGAATTATCGGATCCACCACGGCAACCAGACGAACATCGAGGAACTCAGCAACACCGGTCAACATGTCTGCAAATGGTGCTTCGTTCCGGATGGCGACCTTGTCGCGGGCGATGTCATGCTGGCACAGAAGATCGCGCTCGAGACCAACGAACGCGGCGCGATCTCGGTAGCCCACCGCTCGTTCGTTGCGCAGGGGCCGCGCCGGTTCTGAGCCCATAGCGAGATCCCTGCGCGGGCAGTGCGCACCGCGTCAGGGCTTTTGCTGCAGGATCTTGCCTTCGATCTTCGGCAGGTCGGCCGTGGACGCGGATTTGTCGGTGCCGGCGCGACGGGCCAGTTCGACGGTCAGCCGCTCGGCCGCTTCCGGCTGCATCAGGCCCAGAATGTCGGACATCTTGCGCGGCGCGATCTGCGAGGCGATGTCGTAGAGCACGGACATTTCCAGCCGGTCGAACACCTTGGCGGCGTCCTTTGGCTTCATGCCCTCATACATGGTGATGATGCTCTTGAAGCGGGCGGCGTCCTGCTCCGCCTTCTGGCCGGTCGCGGTCGAGATCTTGGCCTCGGTGGCTTTGGCTTCCTCGACGCGGCCCTCGATGCGCTTCTCGGCGGACTTCAAAAGGCTTTCGCGGATTTCGATTTCACGCGCGCGCTGCTCCAGTTCCTGGCGCCGCGCCTGCAGCCGTTCCAGGATGGCGCGCTCCGACGGCGACACCGTTTGCGGGTTCTGGTCGGGAAACACCACCACGCCGTCCGGCTTCGGCGCGTCGGCGGCCGGCGCCGGCTCTTCCTTTTTCTCTTCCTTCTTGACCGACCCGGTGATGTCGGCGGAATCGGCCTTGGCGCTGTTCGGATAACCGAAATTATCCTGCGCCCATGAGCGCTTGGCCGGCTGGCTGACCTGATAGTCGAACACGTATCCGCCATCGATCACGAGGCCGGCGATCTTCAGCACCGCAAGGCCGAAGATCGCGACCAGTACGACCGGAATGACTCGGATATCGCGAAACGATTTCATGCGGCGAGGCCAGCGGCCCTTCTGCGTTCGGAGAATGCTTCAGCGGCCGCGGCCACGGCCTTGGCGGCCGAGACCTGGGGCGCCGGAGTTACGGCTTCGGCCTCCTGCGAGGGCCGCGCCGCGATCGCGATCTTGCCCAGCCGGCGGATGACGCCGTCGCCTTCGGCGAGCATGCTCTTTAAATGACCGGCCATCTGCGTCGCCGCCGTGAGCTGGCTGCCGAGATTCTCGTTGACGTCCCGCACCGTGTGCTTGAGGCCGCCGATCGCCCGCTCGGCGATTTCGGTCGCGGTGATCAGTTCGCCAATCGTGGCTTTCAGCGAATGCTCGTCCGCCTTCAGACGCTGCAGCCGCTTGTTGAGCACCATGCAGTAGCCGATCGTGAGCATCAGCAGCACCGCCACCAAACTCTCGATTACAACGCCAAGGGAATGACTCATTGTGCCTCCATCAACTTGGTTTGCTCGTCGGCCTTCTCGAACATCGCGAAGGTGGTATTGGGTTTGCGCAACTGCTTGGTGACGCGGATGGCGACGCGGTCGCCGACCCGGCCCATGCGGCCTTCGGTCAAAAGCACTTTGCCGCAGCGGACCTGCACCAGCGCTTCAGGGCGCATTTCCAGCGGCAGCGTATCGCCGACTTTCAGTTTCATCAGCTGCTTGAGCGGAATGTCGGCTTCGTACAGCACGGCATCGACCGAGATCTCGGCCTGCGCTACTTCGGTGGCGAAATGCCCTTCCCAGATCGGATCGCGGCCGAACTTTTCGCCCATGAACATCTGGAGCAGAACCGGACGGATCGGCTCGATGGTGGCGTAAGGCAGCAGCAGTTCGACAATCCCGCCGCGGTCTTCCATGTCGATGCGCAGGCGCACCAGGATCGCAGCGTTGGCGGGACGGCTGATCGCAGCAAAGCGCGGATTGGTTTCCAGCCGGTCTATCGAGAAGGTCACCGGCGACAGCGGGCGGAAAGCCTGTTCGGCGTCTGCGAGAATAACTTCAACCAGCCGCTTGACCAGGTTGGTTTCGATCGTGGTGTAGGGACGGCCCTCGATGCGCAGCGAGGTCTGGCCGCGGCGGCCGCCGAGCAGCACGTCGATGATCGAATAGATCAGGCTGGAATCGACCGTCGCAAGACCGAAATTTTCCCACTCCTCCGCCTTGAACACGCTGAGCACGGCCGGCAGCGGAATTGAATTCATGTAGTCGCCGAAGCGGACCGAGGTGATGCGGTCGAGCGAGACTTCGACGTTGTCGGAAGTGAAGTTGCGCAGGCTCGTGGTCATCAGCCGCACCAGGCGGTCGAATACGATTTCGAGCATCGGCAGACGCTCGTAGGACACCATCGCGGAATCGATGATGGCGCGAATGCCGGAATGGTCGTCGAGGTTGACGTCGCCGACGGTGAAACCGAGCAGATTATCGATTTCTTCCTGCGACAGAACCCGTTCGCCGGAATTCTTGTTGCCGAACTCGCGGCCGCCATCCTCCACCATGGCCGCCCATTGCAGCGCCATGCTTTCGGAGAGTTCATTGGCGGCGGCTTCTTCCGCAGCTGCCGCGGGATCCTCGGAATCGAGCGACGCCTCCCATTGGGCGGCAATCGCGTCCTGGTCCATCTGGTCCTGATTGCCGGCCATGATGCTAGATCCGTTCCATCACTGCACGACAATTTCCTTGAACAACACGGCGCTCACCTGTTGTGGTGCCACCGCGTTGTTGACCCGCTTGGTCAGTTCTTCCTTGAGGCGGAACAGCCCGGCCGAACCGTTGATGTCGGAGGGACGCAGTTCGCGCAGGTAGGTCTGGAACAGGTCGGTGACGCGCGGCAGGTTCGGCTTGATGGCCTCGACATCCTTGGCTTCCTTGATCTCGAGCACGACCTTGACGCGGAGATATTGCACCCGCTCGCCGGGAGCACCGACTAAATTGACCATCATGTCGGGCACTTCGACAAAAGACGGTGGCTTCGGCGGTGGCGCTTCGGCGTGCTTTTCCTCGCCATGGCCGCGCATCAGAAAGAACCAGCCGGCGCCAGCACTGAGGATGACGGCGAAACCGGCCGCCGCAATCATCAGCTTAAGCTTGCCCTTTTTCGCCGGTGCGGCGTCTGCGCCGTCTGCGCCTTCCGCCTGCTCGTTCTCAGCCATTGCCCCGCCCGCTTCGATTCATCGAACGAACGCGGTTGCCACCAGCCTGGGTAACGATATCCCCACTACGCGAAACAAAAGCCGCCAGCGCACACGCGCTCTCCACACGTGCAACGCTAGGGTAATAATGGTTAACGGAACCTTTCCCGTTAGCGCCCAAGTAGGAAAAATCTGCCGGGCAAACATGGTCAACAACACCTTTCTGCCGCCCGCCCCGCTCCCTGAAAAATAGCTAACCCCTTAAAAATCCAGAACTTCCCAACTTGGCACGGCTTTCGCTGAGTAGTTGGCGTGACCTGCCGGCTTGGGAGAGCCCAAAGGTTTATGACGGATCCGGACACGGGCTTGGGAGAGCCGGTTTTCGGATCGATCAAGGGGAGAACCAACCGATGGAGAATACGCTTCTCGTCGGACTTTCACGGCAGATGACGCTGGAACGGCAGATGGATGTCGTCGCCAACAACGTCGCCAATATCAACACGACCGGCTTCAAGGCCGACCGGTCGCTGTTCGAAGAATTTCTGCGTTCGCCGGCGCATGAAGACAATTTCGTGCGTGCCGACCGCCGCGTCTCGTTCGTGCACGACCGCGCCACCTTCCACGATTTCGCCGCCGGCCCCTCCGAGCAGACCAAGAACCCGCTCGACGTCGCAATCGACGGCAACGCCTTCCTGGTAGTGCAGACCGCCGCCGGCGAGCGCTACACCCGCGACGGCGGCCTGCAGATCAACAATCAGGGCCAGCTCGTGACCGCGAGCGGCGATGCGGTGCTCGGCACCTCCGGCCCGATCGTGTTCCAGCCGACCGACAAGGCGATCAACATTGCCGCCGACGGCAACATCACGGTGCTCGAAGGCACCGGCCGCACCAACTCGGTCCGCGGCAAGCTGCGGCTGGTCAATTTTGCCGACCCGCAGAAGCTCGTGAAGGACGGCGGCAACCTTTACTCCGCCGGCCAGGGCATCGCCGCCCAGCCCGACACCACCTCGCGCGTCCGTGCCGGCTTCATTGAGAAGTCGAACGTCAATTCCGTCCACGAAATGAGCCGCATGATCGAGATCACGCGCACCTACACGCAGATCTCGGCGCTGCTGCAGCAGCAGCACGAGTTGCACCGAACCGCAGTCGAGAAACTCGCCGACGTTCCGGCATAACCGTAAGGCATTGATCGATGCGCGCACTCTACACAGCAGCGACCGGCATGGCGGCACAGGAACTCAACGTTCAGGTGATCTCCAACAACATCGCCAACATGCGCACCACCGGCTACAAGAAGCAGCGGGCGGCGTTCCAGGACCTGATCTACGACCACGTGCGCCGCGTCGGCGCGCAGGCCTCCGACCAGGGCACCATCGTGCCGGTCGGCGTCGATATCGGCGGCGGCGTCAAGACCGTCGGCACGCCGCGCCTGATGGGCCAGGGCACGCTGTCGCCGACCGGCAACGACCTCGACGTCGCGATCCGCGGCGAAGGCTTCTTCAAGATCCAGGTGCCCGACGGCACCTTTGCCTACAGCCGCGACGGCTCTTTCATGATGGACGCGCAGGGCCGCGTCGTCACCGCGCAGGGCAACCCCGTGCAACCGACGATCACCATCCCGCAAAACTCCTCGCAGATCACCGTCAGCCCGCAGGGCCAGGTCACGGTGGTGGTGCCGGGCTCGTCCACGCCGACTTTGGTCGGCCAGATCGGCCTGACCCGCTTCATCAACAAGGCCGGCCTCAATCCGATCGGCGACAATTTGTTCACGGACACGCCGGCCTCCGGCACGCCGCAGGATGGCGTCGCCAACACCGACGGTTTCGGAGACATGCAGCAGGGCAACCTCGAACAGGCCAATGTCGAGGTGGTGACCGAAATCTCCGACCTGATCGCCGCCCAGCGCGCCTATGAAATGAACGCCAAGGTGGTCAGCGCGGCCGACCAGATGCTGCAATCCACCAACAACATGTTCCGCTAAAGGACTGGCCATGATCGCCCGCGCCCTCCACTCCCTTCTCTTGGCCACCGCCCTGATTGCCGCATCGAGCGCGGCCGCGGTCGCGCAGACCCGGGATACTTTCGCGAGCCGCAACGTGATCGCCGCGCCCGTACTCCGCGACAACGTGCAGGTGACGGCCGATCTCGTGCGAATCGGCGACGTCATCGACAACGCCGGCAGCGCCGGCCAGGTCGCGATCTACCGCGCACCGGATCTCGGCGCCACCGGTTTGCTGCCGGTCGCGCAGGTGCTCAACACCCTTCGCGCCCATCAAGTGATCGGCGTCGACACCCGCGGTCTGAAGGAAATTTCGGTGACGCGGCTGGCCCGCTCGCTGGAAGGCAAGGACATCGAACTGCAGGTCGGCCGCGCGCTGGAGCGCCGCAACGGTCTCGGCGACGCCGCCAACCTGTCGATGACCTTCGACCGCGACCCCGGCGACGTCAGGCTGGACGCCGGCTTCAGCGGCGCCATGCAGGCAACCATCGTGCGCTACGACAATCGCAACGGCCGCTTCGACGTCACCTTTGAAATCGGCAACGAGAACGGCGCCGCCGCGGCCAAGCTGCGTTTCACCGGCACGGCGATCGAGACCGTCGAAGCCGCGGTGCTGATGCGCAATGTCGAGCGCAACGAGATCGTGAAATCATCCGACGTGGTGATCGAGCGCCGCCCGAAAGCCGAGGTCGGCGCCGACGCCACCACGCGCGACCGCGCGGTAGGCATGCAGGCCCGTCGCCAGCTACGCGCCGGCCAGGCGATCAAGATCGCCGACCTCGTCAAGCCCGATCTGGTGCAGCGCGACCAGAACGTCACGCTGATCTACGAGGCGGTCGGGCTCTATCTCACCGTGCGCGGCAAGGCACTGGATAACGGCACCGAAGGCGATGTCGTCACCGTCATGAACCTGCAGTCGAAGCGCACGGTGTCCGGCACCGTGATCGGCCGCGGCCAGGTTTCGATTACGCCGGTGGCGGCCCGCTTGCCGCAGACCAGCGATGCCACCTCCTCGCTCGGTGCACCGCAAGCCGCGCCCGTTGCGGTCGCTACCGTCAGTTCTCCAGTCGCTCCAAAAACCGAGTAATGTAGATGTCAGTCATCCGTCTCAACCGCATCGTTCTCACGGGCGCCGTGCTGTCGCTGGCCGCCTTAGCCAGCGGTTGCTCCTCGATCGACCGCCTGTCGCAGATCGGCGAAAAGCCGAGGCTGACGGAGATCGAAAACCCGACCACGCAGCCCGGCTACAAGCCGGTGCAGATGCCGATGCCGAAGCCGGAACAGGCTTCCTACAACGCCAACTCGCTGTGGCGGAACGGCTCTCGCGCGTTCTTCAAGGATCAGCGCGCAGCGCGGATCGGCGACCTGCTGACGGTGACCGTCAACATCACCGACAAGGCCAATCTGTCGAATGAGACCCAGCGCAGCCGTTCCAGCAAGGAAGACTCAGGGATCACCGATTTCATCGGATCCCAGACGATCACCCAGGCAAACAAGATCCTGCCCGGCCGCCTCCTGACCACGAACTCGACCTCCTCCAGCGACGGCAAGGGCTCGGTCAACCGCCAGGAAGCGCTGCAGACCAACGTCGCTGCCGTGGTCACGCAGGTGCTGCCGAACGGCAATCTCGTGGTCGAAGGCAAGCAGGAAATCCGCGTTAACTTCGAAATCCGCGAACTGATCGTCGCCGGCATCGTCCGCCCCGAAGACATCCAGAGCGACAACACCATCAACTCCAGCAAGATCGCGCAGGCCCGCATCGCCTACGGCGGCCGCGGCCAGATCAGCGACGTGCAGCAACCTCGCTACGGCCAGCAGGTGATGGACGTGCTGCTGCCGTTCTAGCCAATTCAGAGCTCCCACATCTCGTTGCGAACCTAGGCGCGACGGAGATGTACTACGCGGCCCTCGTCAGCTCCCCTGGCGAGGGCCGCAGTCGTTTTACTGTCGCACCTCACGCCTTGCGACGCCGGACCATCAGCGCGAAAACCACGGCGAGCGCCGACGTCGCGGTGTACATCGCAAACGCGTTCAGATAGCCGATCATCGTCGCCTGGCGCAGGATTTCCTTTGCCACCCGCGCCAGTCCCGGCACCGTTTCGAAGTTCCAGGCCCCGGTCATGCCGGGCGTCGTCAGCGCGCGATTATACGGCGTGATCATCTCGGTCATGCGGCTGTAATTGGCGCCCGACGCGCGCACGATCTCGGCGATCGACAGCGAGATGAAGAAACTGGAGCCGATATTGCGTAACAGGTGAAACACCGCCGAGGCCTCGGCATAGTTCTTCGGGTCCAGCGTGCCGAACGCCACCGCCGTGATCGGCACCCAGACGACACCGACCGCAAAGCCCTGTATGGCGCTGTTGATGACGAGTACTTCCATGGTGACGTTGAGATCGAAGTTCAGCATCCACAGCCCGGCCGCGGTCTGCAGGCCGAAACCGAACGCCATGCTGATGCGAGGATCGATCCGGCTCATGAAGCCGGCGGTCATGAACCCGACCAGCATGCCGACGCCGCGGCATCCGATCACCTGCCCGACCAGCGCATCGGGATAGCCGGCCTGCTGCTGCAATAGCGGCGGCAGCAGCACCATCGGCGTGAAATTCAGCATGCCGTAGATCGTCACCAGCGCCAGCCCGATCGCATAATTGCGGTCGGCCAGCAGCTTGAGGTTCAGAAACGGCTCGCGCGCGCTCAGGCTGTGCACCATGAAGATGTAGAACGCGAGACCCGCGATCAGGCATTCGATCACGATCTCCGTCGAATCGAACCAGTCCAGCCGCACGCCGCGCGCCAGCACCAGCTGCACGGCGGCCAGCGCCACCGCGAGCGCGATGAAGCCGGTCCAGTCGAATCGCACTCTGGTGAGGTCTGTGTCCGGCCGCAGCGTCCAGCTCATGCCGATCGTGGCGCAGACACCGATCGGCACCAGCATGTAGAACGACCAGCGCCAGCTATAGATCTCGGCGAGATAGCCGCCGATCACGGGACCGAACGCCGGCGCGACCGCGACCGCCATGCCGAACACCGACATCACCATCGTGTGCTGGCGCCGCGGAAACGTATTGAACAGGATCGACTGCGACAGCGGCACGATCGGCGCCCCCGCCCCGCCCTGCAGGATGCGCCACAGCACCAGCATCTCGAGCGACTGCGCCATGCCGCACAGCAACGTCGCCAGCGTAAACGAACCGATCGAGTAGACCACGACGCGCCTCGTGCCGAAGCGCGACACCAGCCATCCGGTCATCGGCGTCACCACGGCGGTGGCGAGGATGTTGAAGGTCATCACCCAGGCGATCTCGTCCTGGGTCGCCGACAGCGCGCCCTGCATCTGCGGCAGGATGGTGGACGTCGTCAGCAGCGCCGTGCCGTAGAGCGAGGACCCCAGCACGACGGTCGCCATGGTCAGATAGCGTTGCGCCGGCGGCAAGTATGCGGCCGCTTCGTCGGCGTTGATTTCGGCGGTGCTCACGGCCGGCTCCCTCAGCTCCCTTTCCGCAGCTTGCCATGCCGCAGCTTGCCTTGTGGCATCGCGCAACCCGATGATAACCTAGCTTACCATTTAATAACCTAGCTTACCAATTGCGCCGCAGCTACAATGGCCTGCCATGCCTAACACCGAAGAATATATCGGCGTCGTGATCTCGGACGTCGCCCGCCTGCTGCGCACCGAATTCGATCGCCGCGTACGCCGGCTCGGGATCACCCGCGGCCAGTGGCTGGTGCTGACCCGCCTGCACCGAAGGCCCGGAGCATCGCATTCCGAACTCGCCGAGATGATGGAAGTCGAAAAGGCGACCGCGGGCCGCATGATCGACCGCCTGGTGGCCAATGGCTGGGTCGAACGCCGCGCCCAGCCCGGCGACCGCCGCGTCAAGCGCGTCTACCTGACGTCCGAAGCCGAGCGCGTGCACAAGCGGATCTGGCGGGTCGCCGAGGACACGGTTGATGCCGCACTCGCCGATCTGTCCGCGCGGGAAAGCAAGCAGCTGTTCGCATTGCTGCAGCGCGTCAAGGAGACGCTGGTTTCCGGCGCCAACGGTTCGGCAAGAGCCTCAGTCGTCACAGCCGGGCGAAATTCGGCTTCGCGTGGCATGCGCCGCCTCAACGGCAGGGTCGCGTCGTGACGCCGCACATGCGAAAACTGGCGCTGATCGGCGTGCCCGTGCTCGTGATTGCCGGCGCGCTTGCCGTCTGGCTACAGGGCGGCCGCCACGTCACCACCGAAAACGCCTACGTGAAGGCTGACATCACCCAGATCGCCAGCGAAGTTCCCGGCCGTATCGTCGAGGTGCGGATCAGGGACCACTCGATCGTCACGGCGGGCGAACTGCTGGTGCGGCTCGATCCCGCTCCCTATCAGCTTGCGCTGGCCAAGGCTGAGGCCGACGCCGATTCCGCACGCTCTGCCGTCGAACAGCTCAAGGCGAGCCTGCGTGAGATCAGGGCCGAGACGAAGGAAGCCGAGAACAAGCTGACGTTCCTGCAGGCGCAGGCCCAACGGGCGCGCGATCTGTCGGGACGCGGCGTGACGTCGGCCGTGAAGCTCGAGCAGACCAACAGCGAGGAGCAGGAAGGCCTGGATCGCGCCGCGGTGCTGCATCAGCGCATCGCCCGCGTCGAGGCGTCGCTCGGCGGCAAGCCGGACCGGCCGACCGACGAATTTGCCGCGGTCCGCGAGAAGCTGGCTCTGCGCGATCGTGCAGCGCTCGATCTTGCCTACACCGAGATCAAGGCGCCGCGGGCCGGCGTCGTGGTCAATTTCCGCCTCCAGCTCGGCGAACAGGTCAAGGCGCAGACCTCGCTGTTTGCGATGGTCGCCGATCGCAGGCCCTGGCTGGAGGCCAACTTCAAGGAAACCGATCTCACCCACGTCACCGTCGGGCAGAAAGCAAAGGTCGTGCTCGACATGCATCCGGACGTCACCTGGGATGCCGAGGTCGAAAGCATCAGCCCGGCAACCGGCGCCGAGTTCGCAATTCTGCCGGCGCAGAACGCTTCCGGAAACTGGGTGAAGGTCGTGCAGCGCCTGCCGGTGCGGCTGCGGCTGGTCGAACGTCCCGGCGAGCCGCCCTTGCGCGCCGGCATGACCGCCTATGTCAGCATCGATACCGGGCGCACCCGAAGCCTCGCCGGCATATTCGGCAACGGCGCCGCCGTCGCCGCGCGTCCTCAGCCGCAGGATGCGATCAAGACGCAGTGACGTTCGAAACGGCTGCGGCGGTTGCGTCGATCCGCGGCCCTCCCCGTCAGGAACGTTTCTCGGCACCTGTCGTTTCTCCTCGTCAACCCCCATGGAGGAGAAACCATGTCTCTGGAAGCAAACGAAACCGGCAACCTGATCGGCAGCGACAAGGTCGAGGGAACCGCGGTGTACGGCGCCGATAACAACAAGATCGGCTCGATCGAGCGCGTCATGATCGACAAGAAGAGCGGCCGGGTGTCTTACGCCGTGCTCTCGTTCGGTGGCTTTCTCGGCATCGGCGACGACCACTACCCGCTGCCTTGGCAATCGCTGAAATACGACACCTCGCTCGGCGGCTACGTCACCGGCGTGACGGAAGCCCAGCTCAAGAGCGCGCCGCATTATGGCAATGACAACGCCTGGAACTGGGGCGACCCGGCCCGGGCCCGCGCCGTCAACGACTATTACGGCGTCGCGATCTGATCGCGGTCAAACCTCGACGCATGCAAACCTGACCCATGGAGGGCTCGCTTCGAGGCGAGCCCTCCGAGATTGCCAGCACATTCGCCCGCCCGCAGCGAACCATTTCCGCTGTTTCGCGTTATGGGTCCGTGGAGGCAGAGCATGGGAAAGTTCTTCTTGGTCATTATCGCCGTAAGCGTCGCCGTTTTGCTGGCGATGAGCGCCTACGTCATCAGCCTGTGAAGACGAGGCGCTGACAAACGCACCCACGCTCTGGTGACCTACCGCCGGGGCCGGTGTCGGTGTGCAAGTTTGTCGCAGGACCGGCTGCCCGCAGCATCACGTCGCGCACGACTTCTTCGATTTAGTGCGATTGGTTAACGCGATCGAGGATGGCGAGGTCGGGCATCCCGTCACTTTGCGCCGCGTAGCGCAAACTTTGTCCTTGCCGGCCGCGTCGCCAATTAACCATTCATCCCCGTCACAAGCGGCATGGTGCCTCCCGCCGATTAGCCCGGGCTGCTGGTGATAGGGCGATCTGTCTCCCCCCGCGCCTCTTTCTTTTTCGAGGGAAAGCGGTAGCATGATCCCGTGGTGAATGGGCTGCGGCAACGCAACACGCAGTTGTCATTCGATCGCCCGGGCAGGCGATCGAGTATTCCAGAGACATTAGTGATGGGAACGACAGGTCGCGGCGTAGCGGTTGCCCCGCAGGTGCGGGGTATGGCCATCGCCTATGCGTTGGGGCTTATCCTGCTCGCGATGTTCATCCCGGCCTCGCCTGCGTCCGCCGAACCGTGCAGCAGGCCGACCGCGCGCGCCAAGATCGTCGAAGCGCTGCCGCAGGCCTCGGAACAGCGGCCGATCAACATCACCTTCCGGACTCACGCCGAAGGCGTAAAGCTTTCGCTTGGCCTCAAGTCGAAATATCCCGATGACATGACCATCATCCTGCAGCATGACTTCGAGCAGTTGAACATCAGGGAAGACCGCTTCGAGGTTTTGCTGCGGCTCATGGGCTCGCGGGAGCGCCTTTCCATACCCTTCACCGCCGTCAAGGCGTTCTGGGACAAATCCGAACTGAAGTGTTCCGACTAAATTCTTTGTTTTGACGCGTTTTCTTGACGCGAACCGGTCTCCACTTCGCTTGAAAACGCTCTATGCGTCACCGCGGTGTTGCGCGCCGGATCAGCGCGCACAGCCCCGTCATGCGCGCAATCGGATGCTCGACGAACAGCCGGCAGGACGCGAGCGCGCGCTGCAGCGTCTCCGGCGGCGCGGCAGGTTTCAGTTGCGAAGCGAGAACCGCGCCATGGGCATGGCCAAGCGCGCGAGTCGAAAGCGTCAACGCGTTCAGCAGCCCTTCCCGCTGCAACGGCACCAGCATGGTCCGCAGCAGCGCGAGGTAGCCCGGCCAATAGGCCAGATGCCGGTACATGCTCGCGATCAGTTGCGGCTCGGTATCTTCCCCAAACCCATTCAATTCCTCGACCAGCGCCGCCACTTCGGGGTCCAGCGCATCCATCGGCGGCAACTCCGGTATTTTGGCGCCCGGCGGCTTTGGAGCGGTGCCGGCGGGCTTCACCGCATCTGCAGGCCTTGGCTCGCAATGCGCCAGCAGCGCCGACAACACGACTAGCGCCAACGCGTTGGTGTGCTGATAGCTGTCGAGCACGTCGTGAATGCGCGTGCGTTCGCTTGCGTCTACGCCGGCGGCAAGCAGCGTGTCAGTGGAAAACCCGGGCCAGTCCGGCAGCGCGATGGTTTGCCTGATCGCTTCGGCATGTAGCGGGGCGTCGCCGAGATAGAGCGGACGGACGGTGGACCATGTCCATGGCAGCGCGCCCGGCATGGTTGCGAGGTTGCGCCAGATCAGGTTGACCACGCTGGTGCCGAGAACTGTTCTGATGTCGGCATAGATGTCGGCGATCTCACCTCGCGCTTCCAATTCGAGAACCGACGGAACGCTTTCTGCCATCAAATTCATCCCGTAGGGTGGGCAAAGCGGAGCGTGCCCACCATCAAGAGCGCAGTACTAATGGTGGGCACGGCGCTTCGCGCCTTTGCCCACCCTACGAATCTACAATTCACACGAATGTCGCTTCGACCGCACCCAAACCATCCAGCTCCATCCTGACACTGTCGCCCGCCTCGAGCCACACCGTCTTCACGAGGCTGCCCGTCAGCACGATCTGACCGGCATGCAATCCCCTGCCCTCGTCGGCGAGATGATTGGCGAGCCAGGCCAGCGCGTTGTGGGGATGGCCGAGCACGTCGGCGCCGGTGCCGCGTCCGGCTTCCTCGCCGTTGACGATGGCGCGCCCCTTGATCGCGAGCAGGTCCGGCGCCTCGTTGCGCGGCACCGCCGCGCCGAGCACGCAACCGGCGGCGAAGAAATCGTCGGCGACCAGCGTCGGTGCGCCCATCGCCTCCCATTTGACGTAGCGGTCGTCGACGATCTCGATCGCGGGATGGTAGGCCTCGATCGCCTCCATCATCCACTCGGCGGTGAAGGGCCCTTCGCCAGGCGACAGGCTGCGCGCCAGCCGCACCGCGATCTCGCATTCGACGCCGACGCGAACGTAATCGCCCGATCGCAGCGCGGCGCCGCTGTCGTGAACGCCCTTGGCGAACACGCCGCCGCCGCAGGGATGGGGGATGCCGAGATATTGCTGCATCACCGGGCTGGTGCAGCCGATCTTGTAACCGACCAGGCCGCCGGTCTGCGGCAGCAGCAGGTCGTGGACCGCGCGCTGGATTTGATATCCTGCCGCCTCGTCGGCCGGTACGAGATCAGGCGGCAGCGAGGCCAGCGGCGCACCAGTCCGGCGGGCGGTGGCGATAGCCTGTGCGGCCGCGAGAATTTTGTCCATCAGCGGCAGCTTTCTGTTTGCGAGGCGCGGCGATGACCGCACGCGGGCGATCAGCCGCCCGTCGATGCCCTATTCGTCCCGGTAAACCTTCTCGCGCTTCTCGTGGCGTTCCTGCGCTTCCACCGACAGCGTCGCGATCGGACGGGCTTCGAGCCGCTTGAGCGAAATCGGCTCGCCGGTCTCCTCGCAATAGCCGTAGGTGTTGTCCTCGATGCGTTGCATCGCGGCGTCGATCTTGGAGATCAGCTTGCGCTGGCGGTCGCGGGCGCGCAGTTCGATGGCGCGGTCGGTTTCGGAAGAGGCGCGATCAGCCAGATCGGGATGATTGACGTTCTCTTCCTGGAGGGTCTGTAGGGTGATCTTCGATTCCCTCAGGATCTCGTCCTTCCATGCCAGCAGCTTGGCGCGGAAATAATCGCGCTGCCGCTCGTTCATGAAAGGCTCTTTTTCGGAAGGTCGATAGTTCTTCAACTTTTCCAAGGCCAACCCATCTTCACGTACAAGGCGGGGCGGAAAATTGTCCGTCCGCGCGGGCCTTATATAGCGGCGGGTTGTGACAGACAATATAGGCTGGCCACCTTGGGGATGGCTCCCCAAGGCCTTGCATAGGCAAACGTATCAGTTCGGCTGTCCGCTAGTAGCCGACCGTGAAACGCCGCCGGATATGGGCCGGCCGCTCGATCTCGTCGGCGAGTGCAACTGCGAAATCCTCGAAGGAAATCGAGCTTTTGCCGTCCGGAGCAGTCAAAAGCTGGTCGATCCCAAGGCGGAACTTGCCGGTTCGCTCGCCGGCCACAAACAAGGCGGAAGGCGACAGAAAGGTCCAGTTGAGTTCCCGTTCGACCCGAAGGAGGTCGAGGAAGGCGCCGCCCGCCTCGGCTTCGGCCTTGTATGCCACGGGAAAGCCCGGGGTGGTGACCAGCCGGACACCGGGAGCCACTTCGAGGCTGCCGGCGCCGCCAACCACAAGGTAACGGCCAACCTTCAATTCCCTGGCGGCGGCGATCAGCTTGACCGGATCGCTGGCCAGAAAGTGGACGGAACTGATCGCAACGTCGTGGCCGGCGACCAGCCGGGCAAGACCGGCCTGATCCATCACGTCGCCTTTAGTCGGCGTGACGCCCGCGTGCTGGGCGATCTTTTCGGGATTGCGGGCAATGGCGGTGACCTGGTGGCCGCGGCGGGCTAGTTCGGCGGTGATACGCGAACCGGCATTGCCGGACGCGCCGATGACGGCGATTTTCATGAAGTCTCCCTTGCGATACACGGATGCGGTATCCAATGGTGACTAGATAGCGAAAGGGATATAGGTGTTAAGAGAGCACTTTCGGGTCACCTGATTACGCCGGAGTAACCGCCGTGAAAGCCGCCAGTTCGAAAATTCCGAACGCCTATTCGGCCGATTGCCCGACGCGCCAGATCCTCGATCGCGTCGGCGACAAATGGGCGGTGTTGATCCTGCTTCTCGTGCGCGACGAGCCGATGCGTTTCAATGCGTTACGGCGCGCGATTGAAGGCATCTCGCAAAAGATGCTCAGCCAGGTTCTCAAATCGCTCGAACGCGACGGACTGATCCGCAGACGCGCGATCGCGACCGTGCCGGTCACGGTTGAGTATTCGATCACGCCGCTTGGCGCGACGCTGGCCGACGCCGTTGATCCGTTACGCGCCTGGGCGGAGCAGAATTTGAAGGAAGTATTAACCGCACAGCGCCGCTATGACGCCGCGCGCAAGGATATCGCGGCCTGAGTTGCGCCGCCCTCACCCGGTGACATGCGTCAAAATGCTAAGTCTGGCCGGCCTTTGCCAGTTCGACTTCAACCCGCAGTTCAATCTCGGACAGCACCAAGTCGAGGCCAGGATCGCCGGAGGAGGACTTCAGATTGGCCGCGGCATCGCGCAGCCGGTTCACGGTGGAAGTATCGAGATTGCCGGAGAGCAGCCCGATCTTGAGCTCGTCGAGCACGTCGAGCGCGCCCCTGCCCCGCGCCACCGAACGCTTGCGGCGCTCGGTCGAAATCCTCGACGCCCTGCAGCGCGAGCAGCGCATCGATGTTGCCGGCGGCCCTGGGTGCGGCCGCAGAGCGCGGCTCCTCGGGAGTCGACGGCGCTTCCGGCAGCGAGAAGCCGGTCGAACTGGTTCGCCGCGTTTGGCTTGCGGGCGATCCAACCGTGGTGCCGTTGGGTCCGTAGATGCGCATTGTGGGAATCTCGCCGTGAGAATAGCTGAGACCTTCGCCTCCTTATGGTTAATGACGCGTAAATAGCCCGGCAAAATCTGCCGATGCACGGCAGTTTCGCCCGTCGTGGTGAAGCCGCCTCGCGGCATGCCCCCGGCGAACAGTCAGCAATATCAATCCATTGCCTGAGAAATACGACATGGCACGACCCTCGCATAGTTAATCGTGGATCGCCGTCATGGGAGTGGCGTCAGCGGTCCGGTTGAAGACCTCGAGGGGAGCACAGGATGCCCGGCATCCGTTCGGCAAGACTGATTTGGGTGGCCTGCGCCGCGCTGCTGGCGCTGGCGTTGTCGCCCCTGCCCGCGGGCGCGACCTCGCGGATCAAGGATCTCGCCAATATCGAGGGCGTACGGCAGAACCAGTTGATCGGCTACGGCCTCGTGGTCGGCCTCAACGGCACCGGGGACACCCTCAACAACATTCCGTTCACCAAGCAGTCGCTGCAGGCGATGCTCGAGCGCATGGGCGTCAACATCCGCGGCGCCACCATCCGCACCGGCAACGTCGCCGCCGTCATGGTCACCGGCAATTTGCCGGCCTTCGGCACCCAAGGCACGCGGATGGACGTCACGGTGTCCGCGCTCGGCGACGCCAAGAACCTGACCGGCGGTACCCTGCTGGTCACCCCCCTGCTCGGCGCCGATGGCAATGTCTATGCGGTGGCGCAAGGCTCGCTTGCGATCTCGGGCTTTGCGGCCGAAGGCGCTGCCGCCAGCATCACCCGCGGCGTGCCCACGGTGGGCCGCATCGCCAACGGCGCCATCATCGAACGCGAGATCGAATTCGCGCTCAATCGCCTGCCCAATGTCCGCCTGGCGCTGCGCAACGCCGACTTCACCACCGCCAAGCGCATCGCAGCCGCCGTCAATGATTTCCTCGGCGTCAAGACCGCCGAGCCGATCGATCCCTCCACGGTGCAGTTGTCGATCCCCGCCGAATTCAAGGGCAACGTCGTCGCCTTCCTGACCGAGATCGAGCAATTGCAGGTCGAGCCGGATCTGGCCGCCAAGATCGTGATCGACGAGCGCTCCGGCATCATCGTGATGGGCCGCGACGTCCGCGTCGCCACCGTGGCGGTGGCGCAGGGCAATCTCACCGTGACCATCTCCGAAAGCCCGCAGGTCAGCCAGCCCAACCCGCTGTCGCGCGGCCGCACGGTGGTGACCCCCCGGACGGGGGTCAGCGTCACCGAAGACGGCAAGAAATTCGCGGTCGTCAAGGACGGCGTCTCGCTGCAGCAGCTCGTCGACGGCCTCAACGGGCTCGGCATCGGCCCGCGCGACCTCATCAGCATCCTGCAGGCGATCAAGGCCGCCGGCGCGATCCAGGCCGACATCGAGGTGATGTGATGAACGGTATAGACAAGGCCTCGCTGGTCAACGGCCGCAAGGATCCGCAGCTCGCCGAGGCGCTGACGAAAATTTCGCCCGAAGCGCAGAAGAAAACACGCGCCAAGGCCCAGGAGTTCGAGGCGATGTTCCTCAACTCGATGTTTTCGCAGATGACCACCGGCGTCAAAGGCGACGGGCCGTTCGGCGACACCACCGGCACCGGCGCCTGGCGCTCGATGCTGACGGATGAATATTCCAAATCCTTTGCCAAGTCCGGCGGCATCGGCATCTCCAATGACGTCTTCCGCACCCTGATTTTGCAGCAGGCCAACCGCGCCGGCTGATCCAGAAGGAAATCCGACATGAATGCGCGTCCCCAGCCCAGCCCCGCCCCGGCTCCAGCAAGAGCGATCTCGACGCCGGCCGAAGCCCGCAAGCTCGCCGAAGATCTGATGGACGTGATGAGCGGCCTGCTCGGCATCATCGAACGCGAAACCGAACTGGTTCGCGCCGGCGATATCCGCGAGGCGATGCGGCTGGAAGACCAGAAAGGCGAGCTGTCGCGCCGCTACATGGTCGCGGTCGAGAATCTGAAGAATGCGCAAAAATACCTGGCGCAGGTATCGCCGGAGCTGCTGACCACGCTGCGCAACCATCACGACACTTTCCGCGCGATGCTGCAGATCAACCTCACCGTCCTTGCGACCGCGCACGCGGTGTCCGAAGGCATCGTGCGCGGCGTCAACACCGAGATCCAGCGCAAGAACATTCCGAACACCTATACGGCTTCCGGACACCGCGCGACGCCGGGACCGCGCAACATGACCCCGCTCTCGGTCAGCCGCTCGCTGTAGGCGGTAATTCCGTACAATTTTATCTATATTTGCACGTCCGCTTCAGCGCGGAATTGAGCGTATTCGCTAACTCGACATTGAGAGGTGCGGGACTAGATTGCCTCGACGAGGGGTTGGGATTTGACTCGCGCAAGCCAGGAGGCTGCCATGAGTACAGATTTCAGCATCAAACCGGTGGGGGCACCGGTTGCCGCGCCGATCGTTCAGCACGTGAGCGAGGCGACACAACAAGCGGTCGCGACCGTACTGCCGGCGAGCCAGAGCGTCGCGGCGGTGGATACTAGCGCGCGCGCCAGCACCAATTCCGCCGCTGTCCGCATCTCCATTTCGAATGCTGCCGTGGCCAACCAGGTGGTGATCGACCGCGACACCCGCGCCGTCGTCTACCAGGTCATCGATACCAGGACGAGCCAGGTGGTGAACCAGTTTCCCGAGGAAGCCGTGCTGCGCCGCCGCGCCTATTTCCACGCGCTCGACTTGACCAAGGACGCTCCGCAGCGCCTTGCCGCCACCGACCGTAGCGCCTGAACCTTATCGGGGTTTTGGTCGACCGCAGGAGCGACTGGATGAAGGGTCGCTGCGCGGAATTCGGCGCCGCTCAGGAACGCTTCGCGTAGGCCTGATCGAGGTAGGTCTGCCCGCTGGCGGCATCGGTGACGACGTTCTTGACCACCGCGTTATTTAGTCCCGTGAGCGCGAACTTCGTATCGCCGACCCTGAACGCGTTGTCCTTGATCAGCACTTCCTGAAATTTGCTGGTGCCGTCGCTCTGGTATTGCACCTTGGCGCGGAAGCCGGTGATGTTCGAAACCGTGATCTTGAACGTCTTCTGGTTGGCGTATTTTCCGGTCCAACTGCCCTCGTAGAGCGTCGGATCGACCGCCACATAGGGCGTCTTGGTCGGGGTCATCGTCCCGACCGTCTTGTAGTTGGCCGCAATGATGCTCATCATGTCGGCCATGGCTATGTCTCCCGTTCCGCCGTCAAGCCGTTAGCCGCGGCCCGCCAGGCCGGCGGCGAGGTTGCAGTTGATGTCGATCAGCGGCTTCAACTTCGCAGGATCCGGATTCAACTGCATGTCTACCGTCTGCTTCATCACGAACACGCCGATGTTGGCGATGTTCTGGCGCACTTCTTTCGATTGCTGATTTTCCTCCGCCTGCGCCGCGCTCATGAAGATCGACCAGAGCCGGCGGTTGAACAGCAGCGCACTCTCCATGGCTTGGCCGGGACCGGCCCAGTTGGTCTGGACTTCCTGGAGCTGTCGTGCGGCCTTCAACAACGCCTGCGCTTCGATTTCACGGGGCGACGACGTGTTTTGCGACGTGCGAGCGTAGGCCTGGGCTGCATTAGACATTCACTAACCTCGGTGAGAGCGGCTCGCACGGCGACCGCGGGGAATTCGGAGAAACTGCCCAACTTTCATACACATAGTGCCTTTAAATATGGTTAGCAGCTGTTACGGCTTGTGTCGGAAGTCCGCCGAAAAATCCATATTTTCACCACCATGCCCGGCATCGGTTCTGATGGAATTAAGATCGAGACCCAAATTTTTTGTTTCGGTACTTTTTCCTTACGCGACCGATGCTCATCTCTCGTACAAAAAAAACGGCGAGGTTTCCCCCGCCGTTTTACCCGTTGAGATCGTCGTCCCGGTTAGCGGAGCAGCTGCAGCACGCTCTGCTGGCTCTGGTTGGCCAGCGCCAGCGCGGACACCGCGATCGACTGGCGGGTCGACAGCGCCTGGCTGTTGGCCGCTTCCTCGTTGGTGTCGGCCAGCGTCAGGTTCGAAGAACCGGTCTGCAGCACGTTGATCAGGTTCTTCGAGAAGTCCTGACGGATCTGCACGATCGACAGGTTCGAACCGAAGGCTGAAGCCTGCGAGCGCAACGTGGACGATGCGCCGCTCAGCGCCGTCACGATGTCGTTGATCGCAGAGTTGTCCTTGAAGGCACCCGTGCTCAGGATGTCGAGGCCGAGGCCGGCCGGGTTGAAGTTCACGCCCTGGATGTTCAGCGTGGACTTGCCGGTTTCGTTGAAGGTCAGCTTCAGGGTGTCACCGCCGAGCAGGTTGATGCCGTTGAAGGACGAGTCCTGCGAGGTGGTGGTGATCTGATTGATGATGTTGTTGTACTGAGTGACCAAATTGTCCCGGGTCAGCTTGGCCGCCGCGTCAACGACCGGAGCCGGAGCCGTGGTGCCAGTAGCGAACGCCTGACTGGCGCCAACCGCGGAGCCGGTGATCGCACCGATCGTGGCCGAAGCCGCTTCGTTCGTCGTGGTGATCGTCAACTTGCCGGACACGAAAGTGGC
Organism: uncultured Alphaproteobacteria bacterium; assembly: GCA_963742935.1. Taxonomy (GTDB): domain Bacteria; phylum Pseudomonadota; class Alphaproteobacteria; order Rhizobiales; family Xanthobacteraceae; genus Bradyrhizobium. Next base: position 193,932 of record CAVUOI010000027.1, read on the forward strand.
CTGCAGGTTGTTGGCGGCAAGGGCATCGTTCAGCTGGTTGAGCGACGAGATGCGGCCGGGAGCCACACCGAACACGATGTCGGTGGCAACACCCCCGCCGGTCGCATCGATCTTCAGGGTCTTGCCTTCCAGCACCCCCGGGACCGTGGTGCGAGCCTGTGTCACGCCGCCTGGCAGACCAAGCGCGGTGAGAGCTGCAGCGTTGCTGCTGGACAGCGACAGATCGCTCAGCGAGCCGGTGTTCAGCGTGATCTTGCTGCCGGTGATCGTCGAGAGCGTCGACGAGCCGGTCAGACCGTCGATCTTCGCCAGCAGGCCGGTGACGTCGCTGTTGACCTTGATTTCGTTCGGATCGTTGCTGGTCGAGTTCGCCGCCACGAAGGTCAGCGTCTTGCCGTTGACGGTGACGGTGTCACCCACCGCGAAACCGCTCGACAGCGAAGCAGCAGTGCCGTCGCCTACGCTGAGCTTGGTGGTACCGGCCAAAGCACCAGCCGACACGACGCCACCGCCACGAGTAGCCGTGCTTTGAGCGACGGTGTTGATTTCGAGCGCGGCGGCCGCGGTACCGGTCACGACGAGGTCGGCAGCCGTACCGGACTTCAGGGTGATGATGCCGCCCGTTGCCGTCGAGGCGTTGGCCGGGGTCGTGTTGCCCGACAAGGTGTCGATCGCCGTGACCAGATCGTTGAGCGTGCTGCCGATGCCCAGCGTATAGGCGTTGCCCGAACCGACGAGGCCATTCGAGCCCGCTTCAAAGGTGATCGTCTTGCCGTTGACAACCAGCGTTTGGGCAGCAGCGACCGGAACAGTGAGGGCCGACAGAAGCGTCCCAGCGGTCGCGTTGACCGGGCCGGCCGTCTCGAGCTGGCCGCCCGGGGTAGCCACCGTCGTGCTGGTGTACGCGGCACGCTGCGGAGCTGCGGCACCAGTGAATGCGGCGCTGGTCGAGGCCTGATCGGCGACAAGATTTTCGGCCGTTGCACCATCGATCACGACGGACGTGAAAGACGACTTCGTCGAGAAACCGACCGTGGTCTGCAGCGCCTGATTAGCGACCGACTTGGCGGAATCGACGAGCTTCTGCAGCGAGGTGATGCCGGTGTTGGCGGCCTGCAGGACCTGCACGCCGTTGCCGATGCCGTCGAGGAGATTGTTGATGTCGGCCGCGCGCGCATCGAGCGAAGCTGCGGTGAAATAGTTGGTGGGGTTATCGAGGGCCGTGTTGACCTTCTTACCCGTGGAGAGGCGGTTCTGCGTGGTCGCGAGCAGATCGGCGGTCGACTGCAGCGAAAGGAGGTTCTGGCGAACAGAAGCCGAGAGAACAATACCGGACATCTTTCATACCTTTCTGGTGTGAAATTAAAACAAGCCACTACCCGACCTCTCGATCAGGCGACGGCTCACTTTGAAACCAAGTCTCTAAGAAAAAATGAATTTGGTCGGAAAAAGACGCCCGTAAAGACGATGAATTTGAAATTAATCCGCCAGGCCGGAATCCAGTCGGTATTCCTACGGGTCGTTCACAAAAACCCCCGTCAGACGGGCACTATTCGCATGTTCACCATTGGTTAACCATCATCGGAAAGGATGCCAACCTGCCGGCGGGCACGACAATGCGCCGAAAGCGTCAAAACGGAGAACAGGCATGGCCTTGAAAGTCGAGCTCAAACCGCACGAACAAATCATCATTGGCGCCTGCGTGGTCACCAACACCGATCAGCGCGCCAGGCTGCTGATCGACGGCGACAGGATCCCGATCCTGCGCGAGAAGGACATCCTCACGCCCGAGACCGCCGATACACCCGCCAAACTCGTCTATCTCGCAGTGCAGCTGATGTACCTGTCACCGGATCCGATGGCGAATCATCCGACCTATTTCAGCCTGGTGCGCGACGTCCTGATCTCGATGCCAAGCGCGTGGCCCTTCATCGAAGGGATCAACAACTACATTCTGAACGGTGATCTCTACCACGCGCTGAAAGAATCGAAGAAATTGATCGGCCATGAAGAGCAAATTCTGGAAACCGCCCGGAAAATGCAATCGTCCGATGAAGCCGATCGCAAATCCGCGTAACGATCGCATCGCCTGAAATGAAAAGGCCTCCGTAAGGAGGCCAATCCATTTCGGTCTGACGAGCTTTCGTCAGATCGGCAGATACTTGGTCAGCGTGGTCTGGTAGAGCATCGAGGTGGTCTGATACGAGGCTTGCAGGCTGGTCTGCAGCGCCAGGATTTTGGTCGCGACCTCGTCCTGGTTGATGCCTTCGATCTGGTCGAGCATGGTCTGCGCCATTCCCTTGAGCTGGGTCTGGCGATCACCCGAGGCCTTGATGGCATTCTGGGCGCCGGCGAACTCTGCCTGCATGTCCTGAATCGATTGCTGGCCGGTCTGCGGCGCCAGGTTTGCAGAAATCCGCTGCTGCAGCGCGTTAATCTGCGCCTTCGAATTCGGGTTGGAAGCGTTGGTCGTGACCGCGGAATACACCGCGATGTTCTGCAACTGATAGCGCAACGCCTGCTCGTTGGCGCGTGCGCCATACTGCACCGTGATCGACTGGTCGATGCGCGCGATCGCGGTGCCGCGCGCCGAATCGGACCCGAGTTCGCCCGTGTACCACGAGACGGTGTTGGCCGGTGTGCCACCGATCAGATTGGTGGCGGTGGCAAACGGCGGACCATTGACGCGTAACGGCGCCGGATTTGCATTCGCCGGGGCGTTGAAACCCAGTGCCGCGAAAGCGGCCGTGTTCGAACTGGAAACCGACAGGCTGTCGCCGTCGCCGCCATGCAGCGCAATCACGCCGGCGGTGATGGTCGAGGGCGTAGAAGTGCCGGTGATCGAATCGATCTTTGCGAGCAGCGTCTGCACGCTGTCGGTGATGTTGAGCTGGTTGCCGGTCGCGCCGGATGCGACAAAGGTGATCGGCGTGCCATTGACCGTAATCGTGTCGCCCGCGGCAAAGCTCGTGGCCAGCGAGTCTGTTCCGGCAGCGCCCGACAACAGCGTGGCGCCCGTGATCGGCCCCGGCACGGTGGCCTGGTTGTTGACCGCGGTCCCCGTGGCGGTCGCGGACGGATTGAAGAAATTGTTCGATGCCGCGATCGCGGATGCGGCGACCAGCGACGTATCGCCCAGCGTCTGGATCGCAGGCGTCAGTGCAGCCTGCAGGTTCGCCGTGGTTGCGGTCGTATCGACCCCGATCAGGAACGACCCTGTCGGCGGCGGATTCTTCGTCGTCGCGGTCAGCACGATCAACTCGCTGGTTCCGTCAGGGAGACTGAAGTTGAACGTGACGCTTTCGCCATCGTTCGGATTGGTGGCGCCGAGATCGACGGTGACAGCCGGCGGCGAGCCGGCCGGCTGTGTAACGGTCGCTCCGGTCAGCGAGGAACTGACGGCGCTGAGCTTCAATCCAAACGACGAGCCATCCTCGGCCAGACTGGTCACGGTGGTCGTCAACGGGGGCGACCCGACCGTCAGATGGCCCATGTTGCTGACGCCCTGATCGGCCTGGCGGCGTTCGTTGATCAGTTGCTTCAACCCGGCCTGCGTTCCGAAACCGTCAAGCATCACGTCGGCCGACACCGTCGCCGGTGTGTCAGTGGTGCGTCCGGAAAACAGATAGCGATCGCCCGTCTGGCTGTTGAGCAACGACACCGCATTCGAGAATGCGGCCTGCGCCGTGATCTGACCGGAGGTTTGACCATTGTTGTTGAGTACGATGGTCGACGTACCTGCCGCTTTCTTTACCAACGAGCCGATGTCCGACAATCCCTGCAGCGCAAGGTTGGCGACGTTGAGCCTCGTATTGACGTTCGTCGCGGTGTCCGCATAGGCATTGATGCTGCTGACCTGCGCGCGCAAGCTGAGCGCAAAGCCGCGATTGGCGCCCTGCCCCGCATAGGTCGTCGAGATCCGGCCGCTGGCGAGCTGCTGCGTCAGATCATCGAGCTGCGCGCGGATATTGAGGATCGTGGTCCCGATATAGGATGTTCTGCCGTTAACGCCATCGATCGACATGAAATCCTCACATGGCCTGGATCAGCGTGTCGTACATCTGCTTGATGGACGACATGACACGCGCGTTGGCGGAATAGGCATTCTGCAGTGCAAGCAGATGCGCCATCTCGTCGTCGATATTGACGCCCGAGGCATCGGTCACCTTTTTCTGCAGGGTATTCAGTACCACCGACTGGCCGTCGGAGAGCTGCTTGGCGGCGGTCGCGGCTTCGCCCTGCTGGCTGATGAACTGCTTGGCGAAATTGGTCAGCGTGCCGGTAAACGGAGCGCCGGTGGTGCCAATGCCGGTCTGCGGCGAATAGCGATAGTTCCCTGACTGCAGCTGCGTGAGCATGAAGTCGGAACGCGTGGTGTCACCCGCCGCGGTCAATGGGCTGGTGGAAAAGACGATGGTGCGCGAGGGATCGCCGAGCAACCCGAGATTGACGCTGATGCGGCCGGCAAGACCCGTTTGCTGTGAACCGTTGGCGGTCAGCGCGCCGGTAAACAGCCCGCCATTATCCGTGAACAGCGGAAGCTGCGGGTTGCCGCTGGTCAGCGAAGACATGGTCGTCGTAACCGACGCCGCCAGGACGTCCGAACGGTTTGTCGCACCGTCGTCCAGAACGCGCAGCGTCGAGCCGGATGGATTCGAAAACTGCAGATTGGCGCTCGCCCCAAGCGCCGCGTTGAGCTGGGTAATTACCGAAGCCATGCCGCCGGAAAAATCGACGCCGAGCACCTCGTCGTTCGGATCGAGCGTCGTGGTGTTGCTCAGCGGCAGCACGCTCGGATCGTTGACGCGCATGATCGAAAGATTGTGCGTGACGCCGGTGGTGTTGTCCTTGTAGCTGACGTGAATGACATTGCCCGACTGCAGTCCCGTGAGATCGAGATCATACCCGGCCTGCGGCAGCGTCGACGCGGGAGTGGCCGTACCCGCGGTCGTCTTGTCCGATAGCGCACTCGCCATCGATGCCGCGAACTGGTCGATCTGCGCCTGCGCCTTCACCAGCGTGTTGTCACGCAGCTCGAGATAGGCGGCAATCTTGCCCGAACGGATCGAGTTGGTGGACACCAGATCATAGCTGCCGCCATGCGGGAAATTGATCGCGATGGTGCCGACGTTGTTCTTGGTCGGATCGCTATTGTACAGCGTGTTGGGCGTCATCGTGCCCTGAGGATTGAAACTCAGCTGCGCCGCCTCGGTGCCGACGAGCTGAACGCCCGAATTCGTGAACACCGTCACCTGGTTGAGGTCGTTGACGACCGTTCTGACGTCCATCAGGCTCGATAGTTGCGTGATGTACTGGTCGCGCTGATCCAGCAGCGACGCGGTCGCCGCGTCGGTTTTGCCGTTGTTCTGCAGCTGATTGTTGATGAACGCGATTTGCGACATCGCGTTGTTCGCCGTGACGATGGAATCGTTGATACCCATTTCGGCGTTGGCGCGCAGGCTCTGGATTCCCTGCGTCGCCGCATTGAGCGTCTGCGCCATCGACTGCGCCGCGCTGACCGCACTGATCCGCGCCGACTGCAAGTCCGGGCTGGTCGACAGGCCCTGGAATGCGGTCAGAAGCTTGTTGAACAAGTCCTCGATCGTGCCGGTTTCGGACGGATTTCCGTAGACGTTCTGCAAATTCTGGAGGAACGTCGAGCGGATATCGGCATAAGCCGCACCAGAGGTTTCCGTCCGCAGTTGCGTCTGCAGATACTGGTCGAGTTGCCGATCAACGCCGTTGAGCAGAACGCTCGACCCGTAGTCGCCGTTGGTGCCGGCGACCTGGATAATCGATTTCCTGACGTAGCCCGGCGTTTCCGAGTTAGCGACGTTAGATCCGACCAGCGAGATCGCGGCTTGCGTCGCACGCAGGCCGGACATCGCGGTGGAGAGAGCTTAACTCAAACCCATGACTGACTGCCCATCTCAAATCGCATCGCGAACGTCGCGGCTAGTTATCGCAGCACGTTCAGGAGATCCTGCACCATCGTATTGGACGTGGTGATGACCTTGGTATTGGCCGAATAGGCCTGCTGGGTCACGATCAGCTTGGTGAACTCGTCGGCGATATCGGTGTTGGATCCTTCCAGCGACGAGCCGACGATGGTTCCGGACTTGCCGTACAAGGCCTGTCCCGATCCGTCCGTGACCTCGAACGCGCCGCCGTTGACGCGCTTGAGGAAGTTGGTGCCGTTGAAGGTCGCGACCGAGATTTCCGCAAGGTCGAGGTTTCGGCCGTTGGAATAGTTGCCAACGATTCGGCCGTTGGCGCCGACACCGACGGACTGGAGCTGGCCGGCCGGGAAGCCGTCCTGCTGGATCTGGTTGACCTGCACGTTGCCGTTGGCATCGGCGAACTGGGTGACACCGCCGGTGCCGAAGTTGATGACGGGGTTGCCAAGCGCGACGCCGTTGACCACGGCGTTGGTGAGCGTGACCGAGGGAACGGCCGGCGACATCTGGCCCGAGGCCGAGAAGGTGAAATTGGTGTTGACGTTCTGCCAGGAGACCTGGTTGCCCGTCGCGTTGGGATTGACCTGGTAGAACAGGTTCCAGGTGTCGGTATGACCGGCGCCAAGCGTGGAGCTGTCGCTCTTGGCCCAGCGAAACTGCAGGTTCACCGGCGCGCCCGAGACGTCGTAGGTCGTGACTGCACCACCCGCCACCGACTCGTTGAGGAATGTCGAGTTGTCGTTGCCGACGACCTGGCCGGTGCCGGTGCCGCCGCCGCCGCCGCGCGTTGCGGTCACGGTGCCGGTAAAGCCCAGCGCGGAAAAGGCCGCAGCGTTGGAGCTGCTGATCGAGAGGTTGGAGATCAAGCCGGAATGCAGCGTAATCGAGCCACCGTTGATACCGGACGAAACTGCCGTTCCCGTGATCGCGTCGATCTTGCCCAGCAAGGTTCCGATACTGTCGGTGATGTTGACCTGGTTGTTGCCGACCGCGCCTGACGCCATGAAGGTGATGGTCTGGCTGTTAAGCGTGATGGTGTCGCCCGCGAGGAAGTTGGCGGAGATCGAGTTGCTCGGCGCCGTACCGTTGAGCACCGTCGTAAGCGTGTTCGCAACCGACGGCGTCGCCTTGTTGCTCTGCGAGGTGCCGTTGACGAAGGCGTCGGTATAGGGTGCCGGAGGTGTGCCGAGCGCCAGCGGATTGTGTCCGACGCTGTATGACCCCGGCGCGATCAATTCCGATCCGGGAACGGAAACGTCGTGCTTGGTCGTCAGCGGATAGCTGGCGAGGTTGGCGCGGTAGTCGATGCGGGTGGTTTCCTGCGCCGGCAGGAAGTCGTTCTGGAATCGCAGGACCTGCGGCGAGCTGCCCGAGGGGTTGCCGGTGGTCGGGTCGATCGGCACGCCCTGCAGGTAATAGCCGGCGCCGTTCACGAGATAACCGCTCTTGTCGATCTGGAAGTCGCCGCGGCGGGTGTAGCGATCGACACCGTCGAACACCGGCGTGCCGTCGGTGAAGGTGCCGGGCTTTTGCACCGCGAAGAAGCCGTTGCCGTTGATGGCCATGAAGGTCGCGACCGAAGCCGATTGGACGTCGCCCTGCACCGAGTTGGTGGAGCGCGACTGCGTGGTCACGCCGCCGGCGAGCTGCGATGTAACGGAAGTCTGCGGAATGAGATCGAGGAAGGAGGTGTCGACGCGCTTGAACGCCGTCGTCTGCGAGTTGGCGATATTGCCCGAGACGTTTTCGAGCGCGTAGGAGTTGGCGCGGAGGCCGCCGACCGCGGTGGTAAGTGCGCCGAAGATACCCATGACATGTTCTCCACATTCGATCCGGGCGGCTCGCCGTTCCCAAGGAAACCGAGCCGCGTCGGGAGAAGATGTCGCAAGCGCTGTGCCAGACTCCAAAATCGATAAAAATCAATAGCTTGACAAAAAAGCCCCGGTCCGAGGACCGGGGCACATTTGCCGGGCGGGCAACATTTGCCGGGCAGCGCCGCCTAGGAGGCCTGCGGTCCGGCCGGGTGGAACACCAGCCCAAATCCGTCGATGCAATAGCGCAGACCGGTCGGTTTCGGCCCGTCGTCGAAGACGTGACCCATGTGTCCACCGCAGCGGCGGCAATGCACTTCGGTACGCGTCATCCCGAACGTCGAGTCCTTGGTTTCGCCAATGGCATTGTCGAGCGGTTTCCAGAAACTCGGCCAGCCGGTGCCGCTTTCGAATTTGGTTTCCGAGGAAAACAGCGGCAGATCGCAGCCGGCACAGGCGAAGATGCCCTTGCGCTTTTCTTTCAGCAGCGGGCTCGAACCCGGCCGCTCGGTGCCCTGCTTGCGCAGGATGTCATATTGCTGCGGCGTGAGCTGCGCCCGCCATTCGGCGTCGGTCTTTTCGACCTCGAACTTCTCGGCAGCCTGTGCCGGCGTGGCGCGCAGCCAGCGGAAGGCGGCAAGGCCAAACAGGCTGGCCACGGATGCGAGCAGAATACGGCGGTCCATCATGTAAATCTCCGTGCGAGGCAGGACGTAACGGTTCGCCATCAGGTACGGCCCGGATGCCCCGACGTTACACGGAACCGCCTCGAATGATCTCACTTTCCTGCGAGGGCGCGGGCACGGGCGAAACCCCGCCGTCCGGCACCGCCGCGGGCCGTGGCGGCTGCGGACGCGCCGGGCGGGGTCCGGCCGGTGAACGGGCGGGCGGCCGGGTTCCAGCCTGCCGGTTGGCTTCCGCCAAGCGCGCCTCGCGCACCTGCTCCCGGGCGCGGGCGCCCTCGCGGTAACGGGCCAGCGCGCCCGCCGCGGCAGAATGGCCCCGCCCCCACATGCCGATCAGATGGCCGGCGACGCGGCCGGTGGCGCCGCCCGCCCAGACCAGTTCGAACGGCGAAAACAGCTTCCAGCGTTCCTCGCCCCACAAAATGCTGCGCGCGATCACCTGCCCGGCCATTGCGGAAGTGTTCAGCCCATGGCGGCCGAAACCAGAGGCGACCCACAGCCCTTTGCGGAGCTGGCCGATCTGCGGCATGCCGTGCACGGTCAGCCCGACCGCGCCACCGAACACGTCCGATATCGCGACCTTGCCCAATTGGGGGAAGATCGTAGCGATGCGGCGCTGGATGGCGGGCGCATAGCGCCGTGGCCGCGCCTCCCAGGTGGTTTCCGGACTGGCCCATAGCAGCCGGTCGCCGTCGACGATCCGGAAATGATCGATGCCGTCGCTGTCGGCGATCGATCCCCTGAAGGCGATCATCTCGCCCAGCCGCTCGCCGAGCGGCTCCGTGATCGCGGCATAGCGCCAGACCGGCAGCAGCGTATCGGACAGGCGGCGCAACGGCGCGCCGAGGTGCACGTTGCCGGCCAGCACGATATGCGAGGCGCGCAGCCGCGCCGACGGCGTCACGATGCGCTTGCGAATGCCTGAGAAATCGATGCTGACGACCGGCGTATCCTCGAAGATGCGCGCGCCCGCCCGCCGCGCCAGCGCGGCCAACCCGTGGACGTATTTGCGGCCGTCGATCTGGAAGGCGCGCGGATAATGGATGCCGTGGAAATAGCGGGCCGTGCCGAGCTGATCGCGCACGCGATCGACCTGCCAGCCCTCGACCTCGGTCTCGAAATCCTCGCTCAGCGTCTGCAGCCGGCTGATCAGCGTATCGCCGGCGTCGACGGTGGAGACCTCCAGCGCGCCTTCGGTCAGCGCGATGCCCGGCATCGCCTCCTCGGTGGCGGCGGCGCGAACGTAATCGGCGCCCTCTTTCGACAGCGCCCACAGCTCGCGCGCGTCCTCGAGGCCGACGCGCTCGATCAATTCGCCGATCGGAAGACTGTAGCCCGGCATGACAGTGCCGAGCTGATGGCCGGAGGCGTTCCAGCCGACGTGCCGGCCTTCGAGCACGGCCACGCTGGCGCCCATGCGCGCGGCCTCCAGCGCCACCGTAAGGCCGGCAAGCCCTGCTCCGACCACGCAAATGTCAACATCCAGGTCGAAAGACAGGCGCGAGCGAAAAGGCGCGTCGTCGGGGCCGTTGGTCGCACTTGTGAAAGTCTCGGGCATGGCGTTTCTTACGGGCCGCTGCGGCGCTTGTCACCTTGTCGGCGACATGAGCTTGTAGATTAGTTCAGACTAAGACCGAATCGAGATCGCGCCCATGCGCCGTTTGATGCTGCTGCGTCACGCCAAGACCGAACACGACGCGCCTTCGGGCCATGACCATGACCGCCGTCTGGACGAGCGCGGCCGGCTCGATGCCGCCGCCATCGGAACCTGGGTCGGCCAGCATCCGCCGCTGCCCGACGCCGTGCTGGTTTCGACCGCGGTGCGGGCAAAGCAGACCTGGGAGATCGCGCGCGATGCGATCAAGGGTGCCGCGCCGGAACAAGCCCCTCAGCCACACGTCGAATGGCTCGAAGAAATCTACGGCGCTGAAACCGCGCAGCTGCTGCGGATCATCCGGATGGCCGCGGCCACCGATCCGGCGCGCTTGATGCTGATCGGGCATAATCCCGGCATGCATGAGCTGGCACTGATGCTCGCCGGCAGCGGCGACGCGGCGGCGAAGAAAGCACTTGAACACAATCTGCCAACCGGCGGGCTGGCCATCCTGGATTTCGCGATCGACGACTGGAACGAGGTCGCCTTTCGCCGCGGCAACCTCGTGCGCTTCACCAGCCCCAAATTGCTGAAACAGACGCTGGACGATTGAGGCGCACGGACATCTCCGCGCCGCCGTGCTAAGCTCGGTGACGTGCTTTTCGAGCGAATTCAGAACAAGTTCGCGTAAAACGAAAACGTCAGAACAACAAAAGGCTAGCACCCGATCCTGACAAATCACGCCCGATTGGGCGGACGACAGGAGGCGCCGATGTTCAAGTCCATACTCGTGCCGATCGATCTGGCCGATACCGATCTGGCCAAACCCGCGATCGCCACCGCCGCGACGCTGTCGCAGACCTGGAACGGCACGGTGCGCCTGCTCAATGTGCAGCCGATGACGCCGGCGATGCTGGCGGAATATGTGCCGGCTGATTTCGATGTGCTGCAGCGCGGGGCGTCGGAGGAAGCGCTGACCATCGTGGCCAAGGAATCCGGTATCGCCGCGGCGCGCATCACGAGCGCGGTGCGGCAAGGCGGCATCTATCACGAGATCCTCGAAGAGGCGACGGCGATACATGCCGACCTGATCGTGATGACCTCGCACCGGCCGGCGATGCGGACCTATTTCCTCGGCTCCAACGCCGGCCATGTCGTGCGCTATGCCAAGTGCTCGGTGCTGGTGGTGCGGCACTAGACCCAAAATATCGAAAACAACCCCATGCAAAGTAGACGGCGACCAGCCTAAATCCAACTTAATCCATTGTATTTATTGTACTTTTCCAGCCGTGCAGCAGTAGCGCAACGAACGACGTCGGCACCAGCACGGTTGCAAGCCCAATCGCCGGGTCGGTGGCGAGAACGGCGGCGAGCCATGCGCCGCAGGCCGCGCCCGCCATTTGCGAGAAGCCGAACAAGGCGGCGGCCGCGCCGGCCCTGTCGCCGAACGGCGATAGCGCAGCGGCACTCGACAGCGGGCTCACGATTCCCAGGCCGAACAGGAAGATCGAAGCGGTGACGAGAAACGGCAGCAGCGAATTCCTCGCGAGCAGAACGGCGAGCAGCAGCGCAACCCCTCCGGCACATGCCGTCACCAAGCCGATCAGGGTCGCACGATGGAGGCCGAACCATGCCGAGAGTTTTGGCGCCAGCATTCCTGCGCCGAACACCAGGAACACAACACCCGCGAACAGCAAACCCAGCTCGACCGGCGACAAGCCAAAACCTTCGAGGAGTATGCGCGGCGCGCCGGAGAACACCGCGAACAGGCCGGCCATCATCAGACTGGCGGTCCTGGCCGGTGCTGCGAACCGTGCGTCCCGAACAAGGGCCAGATAGGTGCCGGCCATCCCAAGCGGACGCACGGAGGGGTCGGAGGACGGCTTGGTCTCGCCGACGAACGCGACATACGCCGCCCCGGCGCCGATGGCGAAGGCCGCGACAAAGGCGAATTCGGCGCGCCAGCCGAACAGGTGATCGAGCGCGCTGCCAAGGAGCGGCGAAAACCCCGGGGCCGCCGCGGTTGCGATCGTGATCGAAGCCATCGTCTTCGCAAGCTGCTCGCCATCGAACAGGTCGCGGGCAATGGCGCGCGCGAGCACGGCAAAGGTACACGCGCCGACCGCCTGTATCGATCGGCCGATCAACAGCCCCGGCAGGTCGCCGGCGAAGGCGCACCAGATCGTTCCCAGCACGAAGATGCAGAGCCCGACCAGCATCGGCATCTGCCGCCCGAACCGATCCGACAACGGACCGGCGATCAATTGTCCGACAGCGACGATCGCCAGGAACACCGTGATGGTCGACGTGACGGCCGCGCTGGAGACGAACAGGTCGGCAGCCATCGCCGGCAGCGACGGTAGAAAAATGTTGGTCGACAGGATGCTCGTGGCGGCGAATGCGCAAATGACCGCCCTGCTGGCCGTCGCGGTTCGCTGCGCTGGTCTTGCCGCCAGCGCCTTGCTCAGAACGACTTCCATGCCCATGGCGTGCAGGTCCCGTGCTCGATCCAAAGCGCGGCGACATCGAGTGCCGGATCGCCTGCGCCGCCACGGCGCTGCGGCCGGACGCACGCATGCTGAACAATCGTCTTACGGGTGTCGTCATAGGAACGTCGGAGGGGATCGCCGTGCGGCTCAATCGGTGAGCGGCGTCGCATATCCTGCAACGAGCTTGACGAGATCGGCCTGCCGCGAGGTGCCCGTCTTTTCGAACAGGCGGGTGACGTGGGTCCTGACCGTCGTGTGGGCGATGCCGAACGCGGCAGCGACTTCCGGAACGCCGCCCACCTCGACGATCGCCATCAAGACGCGAAGTTCGGTCGGCGTCAGCTTGAAGGCGCTGCCGATGGCCTGAGACGCGGAAGGCACCGCGAGGCTGGCCTTGCGAACGAACAACGCCGCTGCCGCGGTGGAGACAACGCCGGCGCGACGGCGTGCGCCTGATGTCAACGGCAGCGCGTGGGCGATATAGCGTTCGCCGTCCTTTCCGGTCAGCGGCACGGCGATGCCCCGGGTGCCGAGGGCCGCATCGCCCTGCCCCGCGGCCGCGAAGACCTCCCGCAAGGCGCGATCGATCTGCGCCTCGCGGGCGACCAACCGGCCGGCCACGGAACTGAGAATATCGCCCGCACCAAGCAGCGCATGACCGGTGGCATTGGCATGAATCAGCCGCCCGTTTGCATCGACCAGATACATGCCGGCGCTGAGCCCATCGAACGCATCGACGAAGGTCGCGACTTCCGCCGCCTTGAACTCGAACATCCGGCCGATCAAGACCGCCCGCCGGATATGCGGCGCGATCAACTTCATTTGCCGGCGCGCCTGGTCGTCGACGACGCCGTTTCGCCGATGGCGAAACACGCCGAATATCGCCGCGCTGATCGTCGATCTCTCCACCACCGCGCTGAGGAAATCGACCAGGCCCTGCGGCTCGGCCCATTGACGATACAATTCGCTCTCGGCGAGTTCGCCTGATGACATCAGGTCGGTGGTCGCAATCGGCTGTTCGAGATCGCCGAGGAAGTGCCCCTCGGCGGCCGGATAGATCTGTTGAAACAGCGCAACCGGCAGCGGCATCTGGAAACCGACGCGGTGCGGGATCGACGCATGCACAGCTCCGACATCCTTGCAGAACAGCCCGCCTCCGGCGCCGCCGACGAATTGCGCGACCCTTTCGATGGCGCCCTCCCAACGCGTGGGATCGATCGCCGCATCGTACACGACGCCAATCAGGTCGCTGAGCTGTTGCTGATCTTGAAAATCGCCTGACGCGGCCCGTTCAGAAACCGATCGCAAATGAAACACCGTCTTCATTCCAAAATATCTTCTTGCCAAAATATCTTCTTACGACGTGAGCAATGAGCCGACTTTAAGTTTTTCCGATGATGCGAGCGTCTCGTCCGCTCAAATTTTTTTGACGAGGCCGCACATTTTTTTCGGAATAACCGCCATCCTCCGATTGGAGGATGGCCGCCGCCGATCCGATAGCCCGGGCGCAAGATTGGCTGATAATCGGAAGTGCCGTTTCGCAACTACCATCCATGCCGCGTGATCGGCGTCCTCCAAACCTAGGAGGCGGCCACACGCTTCCGCTCTATTCCGGGAGATGGGGTATTTCAGTCACCCCTCGCGACCCGCGCTGGCGACGCGAATGCGACAGAGCGATCGATATCGGCTGACCGGGCCGCAGCAGTCGCCTTGACGGCCCTGCAACGAACACTGGCCGGCGAATTCGCGCGCTTTTCGGAAAACGGTACCTGTTTCGCAACCGGCGCGAAAACGCCGGTGCGATCAGGAAGCCGAGGGGCACCGAGAAGGCAGTCCAGATCGCGAGGATTTTGGCGATGGCGACGATCAACACGATATTTCCCGCTGCACAAAATTCAGATCATCGACAGGTTGTCGCGCACCTGACCGCCATCGCGATGCAGGAACTACGCAAGATAGTGGCGCCGGTTTCGGCATCGGCTCGCTTTCAGCGACGTGGTTCAATCAGAACGGCTCGCTCGGAACGCCACACGAGGGCCATCTCCAGGTTCGATCAATTCCGCGCTGACCGTTGAGTTACCGATCGCGCGCACAACCTGCGTCGTAGGAACCAAGGAGAAGGCCGTTCGCTTCAATCCTATTGAGGCGGGTGAGATATTTTGGTCACGCGGAGGACCGGACTTGTGCCCGGCAAAGCAAATCGGCCCGGTCTTTCGACCGGACCGACGATGTCGGAGCATTCAATGCAATCGCCTCACATGATCCGACCGAAGTCCGGATCGACGGCGCCGCGCACGGCCAATTCGATCCGGCTGCGTTCGATGCCGATATCGCGGAGCGCGCGATCGTCGAGTTCGTGCAATGTCTGGATGGCCTGGCGGCGCGCGAGATGGTTGACGATTCCGTTTACCCATTTGCCGAGCAGGCGGAAGAAGCCGCCCATCGCACCTTGGGTCACGTCTTGGATCGCAGGTTGACCTGCGGTTCTGGATATCGTCGTCATCGCGCTTCTCCTTGCTTTCAGGCGGGCCAAGCCGCTACCGCCGGCGCAGACGCTTGCGAGAGCGCTTGCACCCTGATGGACCGATTGTCTTGCACCCCTCTCAGTGCAATCTCTGGCTTGATGGGCTTTAAATGATCCGATACATTCCTCGGTGCAAGGAAAACATTGCTCTCGGTGCAATTATGTCAAAATTCGAGTACCTGAAGCTTGCCGATACCGTCGCCGCCGAGATCGCCAATGGCGCGCTCCAGCCCGGCGACCGCCTGCCGCCGCAGCGCAGTTTTGCCTATGAGCGGAAGATCGCCGTCTCCACCGCGAGCCGCGTCTACACCGAGCTGCTGCGCCGCGGCCTCGTTGTCGGCGAAGTCGGACGCGGCACGTTCGTGTCGGGCGAGACGCGACGCGGCATCGCCATGCCGACCGAGCCGCGCGGCGCGCGCATCGATCTGGAAGTGAACTATCCGATCCTGCCGACGCAATCGGTGATGATCGCCAGAAGCCTTGCTGGACTCGAACGTCCCGAAGTGCTCGATCTGGCGCTGCGGCACTCGACCACGACGGGAACGCAAGCGGCGCGCATCATCTCTGCGGAATTTCTCTCCCACGAGGATTGGTCGCCGGCCCCCGACCAGCTCGTATTCACCGCGAATGGCAGGCAATGCATCGCCGCGGCGCTGGCGGCGACGGTACCGAACGGCGGCCGCTGCGGCGTCGAGGCGCTGACCTATCCCTTCATCAAGGACATCGCCGCGCGACTCGGCGTCACGCTGGTGCCGCTCGCGATGGACGAGCAAGGCGTTCGCCCCGATGCCGTGCAGAAGGCGCACCGCGAAGCGCATCTGTCGGCGCTATACATCCAGCCAACGATTCAAAATCCGCTCGGCATGACCATGCCGCAGGCGCGCCGGGCCGACCTGCTGCGCGTCGTCGAGAAGCTCGGCCTCCCCGTGATCGAGGACACCGTCTACGGCTTCCTCGACGAGGAAACGCCGATGGCCGCGCTCGCGCCGGATAGCTGCATCACGCTCGACAGCCTGTCGAAGAAGGTGGCGCCCGGTCTTGCGCTGGGCTTCATCGTTTCGCCGCCGCGCCTGCGCGAGCGCATCATGGCTGCGGTTCGATCCGGCGGATGGACGGCGTCCGGATTTGCGTTCGCCGCCGGACAACGGCTGATGGCTGACGGCACGGTGGCAGAACTTTCCCGCCTGAAACGGATCGATGCGGCGCGGCGCCAGCAGATGGCGGCGAAGTATCTCGCCGGCTTCGAGATCCAGGCCAATGCAAAGTCCTACCATCTCTGGCTCACCCTGCCCCCGCATTGGCGCTCGCAAACCTTCGTTGCGGCAGCGGCGCGCCGTGATATCGCGCTGACCCCCTCGACCACTTTTGCGGTCACCCCCGGCCATGCGCCGAACGCGGTGCGCCTGGCGCTCGGTGCGCCCAGCAACGAACAGCTCGACCTGGCGCTGCGCACGCTATCGGGAATGCTGACGGCGAGGGAAGATCTCGATACGACCGAGTAGCGCTACGACTCTTCTCCCTCGCGGACCGGCCACTCCGCGATAAAGCCCCTCGCCTTGTACGGCTCGATCTTGCGCCATTCATGCAGCATGCGGCGCGAAAACTCAGCATCGGTGTGCCAGAGCGAGCGCGGCGTCTCGTAACTGTCGACCGTGACCAGCATCTTCTCGACCTCCGGCCAGTGCCGGTGCAGCGTCATCGGGTAGCGGCGCGCGGTCCAGCTATTGCCGAGGCAGATCACGCTACGGATGCTGGCGAGGCCGAGCGCGGCATCGATGATCGGCAGCGAGAAGATCACGTTCTCACCGGTGTTCTTCGCGCGATCTTCTCGCAGGATGATGTCGGCGGGCACACCGCGCGCGACCATCGCACCGGCGATGATCTCGCATTCCGACATTTCGGAGCCCGGCGTCACGCCGCCGCTGACGATCGCCCAGCGAAAAAAACCTTCGCGCCATAGCCGGCAGGCTTCATCGACGCGGATGCCGACGTCCTCGCGCGTGCCGAACACGAACAGCAGGTCGGCCGGGCGCAGCGGCGTCTCGATCAGATGCTGTGCATTGATCGCGGCGATCTCGGCTTCCGTCGGTGATTGCGTCGAAGTCGTCACGGCAACCGCCTCCATAAGGAATGCCGCAGCGTGCCGTGCCCTGCGGCGCTTTGCGAAATCACATTTGGTGTCGCTTGATTGCGAACGGGGTTAGATTCTTGTTTTTGACGCGTTTTCTTGACGCGAACCGGCGTCCACTTCGCTCGAAAACGCTTTACGGCAGCAATGTCGTGGGAAGTGCGTCAAACGAATACCGTCGCGGCCGGTTGCGTTTGACAAAGCCGCCGATGGTCCAGGCGAACCAGATCGAGATGCCGATCAGGAACAACGCGCCGGTGAATTCGGAGGTCGCCAGCGCCCGCACGAGAAGCCCGATCATGGCGATCGCCAGCAGCGCGAGCATCACGACCGCCGTGGCATAGCTCACCATGCCGATGCCGCCGGTCAGTGCCGCGGTGCTGCCCGCCGCCTGCATTCTGCGATGCAACTCCGTGATGAAGGCGCGGTAGCCCTGGTCCTGCGGCGTCATCAGCGAGACGGTCTGCCAGGTGGTCGACACGATGGCGATACGGCCGCCGCCGGTTTTTGCGATATCGGCGCGAAAACGGCGGGATTGCAGCGACATCGGACGATACGACAGGCGCACCGACGCGATGTCGGCATAGGGCCACACGCCGGAGCGGCGGCCGATCCGCCACGACAATCCAGCGTCCGTCAGTTCGAATTGCTGCGCGGACGAGACCAGCGACGCCTTGTAGGTGTAGCTGATCGGGCGCGCGTCCGCGCTCGCCTGGTTCGGCAGTGATGTCGGCAATCCCGGATATCCCGCGTTGTTTGAAGCCGTCTGCTTGCGCAGCGCGCCGGCTTTACCTTACAAGCGGGCCATGGCCGAGACGACTTATTTTCCGCCCCGCCTGATTCTGGCCGGCGCGATCGTTTCCGGAGTGCTGTTGGCGCTTGCGGTGCACATGCTGGGCGCGCGCTACGGGCTCGATCTCGGCGGCCTGTGGCGTAAAGATACCAGCGAATTCATGCCGGCGGGTGCGGCGATCGCGTGGTGGCTGATCGCGACCGTGGGATTCTCCGGCGGTTATTTCACCGCCAATCTGATGCACAGCGCGGCCTCGGGCCAGATTCCGCTCAGGATGCGCCAGTTCCTGATCGCGGTCGGCGTGCTGGTGCTGGCCGGCGCCGGACAGGCCGCCTCGGCGCCGAGCGCGGTGCCGACCATTTCAGGCGTGCTCGCCGGCCTCGCGGCGCTGTGCCTCGGCGCGGCGATGGCGTTCTGCGGCGCGCATTTCGCGCTGCGCAAAGCGTGAGCGCTTTCGAGGGAAGGACCTGCCAGGTCTTGTTGCGTCATAGGTCCCTCATGGTGAGGAGCGCCACCGGGTCCGCGCCAAGCGCGGCCCGATGACAGGCTCCGCGCGTCTCGAACCATGAGGCAACAGCCGGGCCTGCATCCTTCGAGACGCGGCGAAGGCGCCGCTCCTCAGGATGAGGATCGAATACCTGACGCAGAACAGCTACGCGGTCAGGCGCTGGCGGGGCTGCATCAACATGGTTTCGACCTCGGCGGCGGGACGCGGGCGGCTGAACAGATAGCCTTGCGCCTGCGTGCAGCCCTCCCGGCGCAGCAGCTCGAACTGCGCGTCGGTCTCGACGCCTTCGGCCGTGGTGACGATGCCGAGGCTCTTGCCGAGGCCGGTCACCGCGCGGACGATCGCCATGGAGTCCTCGCGCGTCGCCAGTTCAGTGACGAACGAGCGATCGATCTTGATCTTGTCGAACGGAAAGCTGCGCAGATAGCTCAGCGAAGAATATCCCGTTCCGAAGTCATCGAGCGATATCTTGACGCCAAAGCCGCGAAGCTCGTGCAGAACCGCCAGCGTTGCCTCGCTGTTCTGCAGCAGCACCAATTCGGTGATCTCCAGTTCGAGCCGGTGCGCCGGAAGGCCGGAGGCCTTCAGCGCTTCCTTCACGGTCGAGACCAGGTTGGGATTCTTGAATTGCACCGGCGAAAGGTTGACGGCGACGCAGACATCCTGCGACCAGCCGGCCGCGTCGATACAGGCCTGGCGCAACACCCAGTCACCGAGCGGAACGATCAGGCCGGTTTCTTCCGCCAGCGGAATGAAATTGACCGGTGAGATCATGCCGCGCAGCGAATGGTTCCAACGCACCAGCGCTTCGAAGGCGACCACCACGTCCTCGGCGACGTCGCGGATCGGCTGGTAGTAGACCTCGAACTCCCTGCGCTTCAGCGCCGCGCGCAGATCGAGTTCCAGAAGCCGCCGCGCCTGCGCGCGCGCGTCCATTCCGGTCTCGAAGAAGCGGTAGGTGCCGCGGCCATCCTCTTTGGCGCGATAGAGCGCAAGATCGGCCTTCTTGAGCAGTTCGTCGGGATTCTTGCCGTCCTCGGGCGCCAGCGAAATGCCGATGCTGACGCCGATGACGAGCTGGTGACCGGCGATTTCGTAAGGGGCGGAAACCTTCTCGACCACATGGCTGGCGAGCATGGCGACCGCGGACGGCTCGCAATCGCTGCAGAACTGCACGATGGCGAATTCGTCGCCGCCGAGCCGCGCCACGGTGTCGTGCTCGGTGGCGCATTCGCTGAGACGCCGTGCGACCTCTTTCAGCAGCGCGTCGCCGACCGGATGGCCCAGCGAGTCGTTGATGTCCTTGAAATGGTCGAGATCGAGACAGAGCACCGCAAGCTGATCGCTGCGCCTGACCAGCCGCAAGGCCTTTTCGAGCTGCTCGCGGAACAGCGTCCGGTTCGGCAGATTGGTCAGCGCGTCATGCCGCGCCATGTGCGAGATCTGTTCCTGGGCGGCCTGCCATTCCGTGATGTCTTCGAAGGTGGCAACCCAGCCGCCGCCCTTCATGGGCTGTTCGACCACGCGCAGTGAACGTCCGCCGCGATCGATCGTCCTGGTCACAACCCTGCCGGCCCTGGCGTTCTCCACCAGCAGATTGAAGAACTCATCGGGATCTTTGTCCCAATCGCCCGACGCCTTCAGCTCGCGCAGGACGTCGAGCAGCAGGCGGCCTTGAAGCGGCATGCCGCTCCGGTCCATGAGCTCGACGTAGCGCTGGTTGAACAGGAGGATTCTGCCGTCTGCATCGAACATGCAAAGTCCCTGCGACATGTTTGTGATGGCTGAATCGAGCAGGATCTTTTGTTCATGGAGCGCGCTCTTTGCATGGCGGTCGAATGTGGCCGCCAGCAGCGAAATGCCGAGAATGGCAAAGGCGCCGACAGACGTCAGAAACGAAAGCGCGGCCGGAGAAACCGTCAGCGCGTCGGATCCGAGCGTCGGATCGGGAACGAGCGTGATGGCGCCCATGCCGGTGAAATGATGTGAAACGATTGCGACCGTCAGCAGGCCAGCGGCAGCCACGGTGTGCGCAGAATCGTCGCGACGCACGGCAACGAGCATTGCCATCGCCGCGAATGCGCTCCCGAAAACGACCGAAGCCGCAACGATACCGCGGTCCCACACAATGTAGGCCGGGAGCTCGAGCGCCGTCATGCCGGTGTAGTGCATCGCCGCAACGCCGGCGCCGATGATCGCGCCGCCGATCGCAACGACCGACTGGCGCGCACTGAACAATGCGACGCAGAGGCCGAGGGCGACAATGCACACCGCGAACAGCAGCGACAAAAGCGTGACGGGTACGTTGTATCCGGCGCCGGCACCGGGATCGTAAGCCAGCATCGCAACGAAATGGGTTGCCCAGATCCCGCAGCCGCCGACGGCCGCGTCGAGGCAAACCCAGATCGCGCGCGTTCGGCCCTGCGAGGCCCTGGCGCGATGGAACAGGCTGATGGCAACCGTGCTGGCAAACGCGCAAATTGCGCCTGCGAGCAGGACCAGTCGCCAGTCATGCTCGGTCACGAGGCAATTCAGGACTTGGTACATTACAGACCCCTCAATGGGCCCGTAATTGCAGTTGTATTGGTGGATGTACGGTAACCCGCGCGGGAAGAATCGGCAAAATGGTGAACAAAAACCTTAGCGGAACCGGCCGCCGCAGCGGGCCACCGAACTGATGGCCCGCACCGACATCCCGTTGGCACAAAAAAATCGCCGCGCGGGCTGCCCGCGCGGCGTTTTGCCTCAACTCCGGAAAACTTAGCTTGCGGCCCGCAGGTTGACCTTGCCTTCCGCCAGCGACGTCAGCTTCTGGTCGGTGAGCTTTTCCTCGTCGAGCGTCTTCTGCAGGACGCTGGCGCAGTCGTTGCGGCCGAGCTGGCGCGCCCATGCGATCAGGCTGCCGTAACGGGTGATCTCATAGTGCTCGGCGGCCTGCGCCGCGTTGATCAGGGCGGCGTCCAGCACAGCCTTGTCCGCCACCTCGCCAGCGACCTCGTCGGCCTCCTTGATGATGCCGTCGATCGCCGGGCAATTGACCGCCTTCACCTCGGCGCCGTGCATGCGGAAGACTTCCTCCAGCCGTTCCACATGCGTCCGGGTCTCCTCCAGATGGGTCAAAAAGCCCTGCTTGAGCTGCTTGTCGGTGGCCTTTTCGGCCATTTTCGGCAGCGCTTTCACGAGCTGCTTCTCGGCGTAGTAGATGTCCTGCAATTGGTGGATGAACAGGTCGTTCATCGTCTTGATGTCTTTGGTGAACAGTCCCATGGCGGTCTTCCTTCGCGTTTTGAACATGCCGGCGCAGGCCCGTGCGGCCCGGCGCGCAACGCTTGATGTTCGAGGCTTGTGGGGGCTAACCGGCTCGCAAAAAGGATGTTCCTAAGGGCCTTGAAAACGCCGCGATGGAACGGTGATAACGGCAAAAAACACGCGTGGAACGGACCCGGTTGCGACTCAAAATCGTTAACGCGGCGACATATGTACGGCGTATGACGGGGGTGGCGGACGTAGCCAAAAGGGATGCTTGTCAAGGGCTGCACAACGGCCCGGTTTTAGCTTATGGATTTCGCGCACGGTGCGTCTGACCGTCGACTGTCACCTTTGGTGACAGGCCATGTTTACGTTGTTGCCCCCCGCCGGGAGGATGAATGCATCGGTTGCTGACCACGCTCGGGCGTGGCTTCAAGGAGAAGATCGGCTGGAAACGGCTGGGGATCGCGGCGAGTCTGCTCATCATCGGCCTGGCGATCACCCATCTGGTGCGCACCCTCAAGGGGGTCGACACCGGGGTCATCCTGACGGCGCTCACCGAGATCGCCCCGCATCGCATCGGGCTGGCGGCGCTGTGCGTGGTGGGCGCGTTCTGCACGCTGACCTTCTATGATTTCTTCGCGCTGCGAACCATCGGCAAGACCCACATCCCCTATCGCATCGCCGCGCTGTCGAGCTTCACCAGCTACACGATCGGGCACAATATCGGCGCCACCGTCTTCACCGGCGGCGCGATCCGCTTCCGGATCTATTCGGATTACGGCCTGACCGCGATCGACGTCGCCAAGATCTGCTTCCTCTCCGGCCTCACCTTCTGGCTCGGCAACCTTTTCGTGCTCGGCTGCGGCATGGCCTGGCATCCCGAGGCGGCGTCTGCGATGGACCTGCTGCCGGACGCGATGAACCGGCTGATCGGGCTCGGTTGCCTTGCCGGCATCGGCGCCTATTTCGTCTGGCTGCTGACGGGCGATAAACGGCGCGAACTCGGCCAGAACGGCTGGAAGGTGGTGCTGCCCTCGGCGCGGCTGACCTTGCTGCAGATCCTGATCGGCGTGGTCGATCTCGGCTTCTGTGCGCTGGCGATGTATTTGCTGATGCCGATGGCGCCGTATATCGACTTCGTTTCGCTGGCGGTGGTGTTCATCCTGGCGACGCTGCTCGGCTTTGCCAGCCACGCCCCCGGCAGTATCGGCGTGTTCGACGCCGCAATGCTGCTGGCGCTGCAGCAGTTCGGCCGGGAGGAGTTGCTGGCGACGCTGGTGGTGTTCCGCATCCTGTACTTCCTGATCCCGTTCGGCATCTCGATCGGGATCATGGGGACACGCGAACTCTGGCTCAGCGTCATACAACCCTGGCTCGAGCGGCGCCGGCTCGGCGAGGCCTGCACCGCCAAGGCGCGGGTCGAGGCGCGGGTGCAGCCGCCGGTCAAGCGCCGGCAATCGGGCGGCCGGTAACGCCCTCGTTATCCGCGCCGTCTGGCCTTTTGACGCAGAGCCGCCGCATTCTCTTATTTCCGCCTCACCGCTAACGTCAAACGGCGCCATGGTCGCACTTTTCGCACGTTCAATGCTGTCGGTCGCGCTGGTTGCCGCCGCGCTCGCCGGCCTGCCTGCATCCCCGGCGCAAGCCCAGGGCGGCCCCGGCTACGGTGGGCTGCAGATTTCCTGGGAGGTGCGTAACCGCTTCCGCCTGTTCCGCGAGGAGCGCGATTTCCTGCTGCACGCCGAAAGCGGGCGCGGCCGCAGCGTGCTGGCCGCCGAGCAGGCGCTTGCCGTCCAGAGCGACGGCCGCGGCTGGGCGCGCAACACGGTGAACAGGCTCTGCATCGATCTCGCCGGCCGCGTCAGCGAGCCCTGCACCCGCGACAACGTCAAGGAAAGCTACCTGACGCCGATCGACCATCCGGTCGTGATCCGCCTCACCGGTCCGGTCCCGGTCGGCGCCACCTGCGCCTGGACCGTCGACGATGGCGACGGCCCGCAGACCTCCACCTTCGACTGCGCCGAGCCGGTCAATCTCCGGGTCCGCTACGGCCGCACCACCGTCGTCACCGCCGACGTGTCCAGTTCGGACGGCAGCCAGCGCGTTTTCACCGAGGTCGCGGTGCGCGACATTCTCATCGCCGGCCTTGGCGACAGTGTCGCATCCGGTGAGGGAAATCCGGACCGGCCGGTCGCGCTGTCCGATGAAGGTTTTTGCTTCCGCTCCTATCTCGGAACGGCCGCCGCGCAATATTACCGGCCGAGCCGCGCGGGTTACAAAGGCGGACGCGCCTGCGAGGCGCCGGATCTGCTGTCGGTGTGGCAGCGGCAGAGCGCGCTGTGGTTCAATCCGGCCTGCCACCGCTCGCTGTACAGCTACCAGACCCGCACCGCGATTGCGCTCGCCGTGCGCTATCCGCACATCGCGGTGACCTATCTGCCGCTGGCCTGCACCGGCGCCACCATCGCCGACGGGCTGTTCGGCTCGCAGCGCGCCCGCGACTGCCTGCCGTCGAAATCGGGCAGCGGCGCCTGCCAGGGCACCGTCAACGGGCAATTGGCCGAGCTGCGCGACGCGCTGACCGCCGCGAAACGCCGCCAGCCCGATCGCAAGCTCGATCTGGTGCTGCTGTCGGTCGGCGCCAACGATATCTATTTCTCCGGCCTCGTCGCCGACGTGATCGTCGACAATGCGACCGAGCGCGCGCTGTTCCGGCGCAGCGCCGTGATGGCCACGGTGGACGACGCCCGCAACGCCTTGGCGCGCGACCTGCCGCAGGGATTTGCAAAATTGCGCGAAGCGCTGAAGCCGCTGGTCGGCGACCTGTCGCGGGTGGTCTACACCTCCTACGCCAACCCGACGGTGGCCAATGGCGGCGCGCCCTGCCCCGGCGGCCGCGCCGGCTTTGACATTCATCCCTCCTTCAACGCGCAGCCGCAGCGGCTCGCCGCGGTGTCGAATTTCGTCGAAGCTGAATTCCTGCCGCAGTTGAAAGCGCTGGCGCTCTGCGAAGGCGGCATCCTGTGCCGCAACCCGCGCGCCGACCGCATGACCTTCGTCGACAGCCATCAGGCCAGCTTTGCCAACCACGGTTTTTGCGCGCGCGCCGAAAGCGATCCCGACTTCGACCGGCAGTGTTTCGCGGCGAACGGCGAGAGCTTCAATTCCGATATCGTCACAGCGGCGAGCCAGCCGATGATGTGCGGCCGCGGCGCCAGCGAGTACCGCGCCTATCTGCCCCGCGCGCGCTGGATCCGCGACGCCAACGACAGCTACTTCGCGGCGATGACCTACCCGCAGGGCCTGCCGACATCGCAGCAGCCGGCCGACATCCATGACGCGACCTGGGGCGTGTTGTCGGCGGTCTATGGCGGCGCGGTACATCCGAGCGCCGAGGGCCACGCCGCGATGGCGGATGCCGCCGTGCCGGCCGCCGCAGCCGTGCTGCAGCTCGATGCCGGGGTGCCCGAAGTCAGCTCGCAACCGATGGCGCCGATCCAAGGCGCGCCGGACGCGCCGCCACGACCGACCGGCAGGACGGGGTTGAATTAGGCCGACTCAATTTTCGAGCATGCGACAGACGGGTCGGCGCACGACATCGCCCCGACGGACGTCGTCGCGGCCCCCAACGACCACGACTGACCCCTCGTACATCACATCACGCATCTGCTCTGGCTCGCGGGGCTTTTCCGATCTGCGCCTGTAATCTGGCGATCAAACAGTTACCGCTAATTCAAAGGTCGCGGCCACCCGGCGTGAATATGAGTCGAATGCCCGGCATCGCCGGGCCCGAGCACTTCCGTTGCGCCAAGCTCGCGGCAGCGTTGCCGAAACGAAGCAACGAACGGGTTGTCGGCGCCGACACGCCGGCCGTTGATCCTGTTGATGTCGGCGGTGCAACCGGCGTAGTGCCGGGAGTTCCTGTTGTGGCTGCCGCCACAAAACTCCGATACCGAGAATTCGAACGCTTCCGCCAAATCGAGCATGCCTGCAAGCATTCGGGAATCGAGGTTGACCACACCGCCGGGCGCGTTTCCGTAGGAACTGCGGTGCGCCATCCGTCCGTCGGCCATGTCATTGATGTTGTCGAAGGCCGTGGCGTTGTCCTGGATGCGCGAGACGTGCGCGCGGGCGAGCACAATCTTCGGCGACTGTTGTATCCGCTGTGCCAGGGACGCTGCCGTTTCGTCGGCGCCTGCCGCGGCATGGGCGGCAGGCGGCTCGAGCTCGCTCCAGATCTCCTCCGCTCCGACGTCTGCGAGGTTGAGCGCAACGGCAGCAGGCCGCGCGGCTTGCGAAGACCAGGCAAGGAGCAGAGAGCCTCCGGTCAGCGCGCTGACGACTTCCGTGGCAAACCGGTTCTCGACGGCGGGACATCCGTCACTCCGTCCGATCCGCCCCGTGAGATCGATCATCTCCGGTGAAACGTAATCTGCGCCGTGCACGACAACGGCGCGCGCTCTGGCGTTGGAGTTGGTCGCTTCAAGGCCATCGAGGCGCATCGAAAAGCCGTGGCTTCCGTTATAGGTCTCGGCGCAACGATAAACACCGAGCGACGTGCAGTTCGATCTGCTTGTATTGGAGAAGACGCTCGCAAAGCCGTCGTCCGTAGGGCCTTCAGATCCCTTGCCGTGTGCGCAGAGATAGGACTTGACGCGGTTATCCCTGACGTCAAACAGGAAAAGTCTGGGCCGGCTGGATTTCCGGTCGAAATCGGCAATCGCCCAGTACCGGGCCGACATGGGAGCACCATGGTCGTTCCTGAAATTGATCAACGCTTCCATCGGCGCGGATAGATTCTGGCCGGCTGCCAGTTCGCGCAAAATCGCCTCATCGTTGCCGCGCGCGACGACAGCAGGGCCGACGACAGCGGGATCGCTGAAGGCAACAGCTTCCGCCGCAAAGGGGGTAGCAAGGGCCGCCATGTCCATGGCTGCCCCCCGGGTGACGAGCATCGGCGCGTTGCCGAATACGTCCACAAAAGTCACATTGCGATCTATGCTGACGCCGCCGACCTTGTCGTCCGGGATGATGTGCTGCACCATGCAGTAGCCGCGGTGCGGAATGTCGGGCACGTTGCTGCCGGACTTCCAATAGCGCGCCGTCTTGAGGCTCAAGTAGAGTTGATCCCCAGACAGGATACTGTTCGCGCCCACGTAAACACCTGTTGTGTAGCCGGCGTTCTCCACCTCCTTGAACCAGGCATTGCAGTAGTCGATGACCGCACTCGCCAGCGTTCCCGCCGCTATTCCCTCCAGGTCGAGCCATACGCTCGACTTTTCCGGCAATCCAACGGCTTGGGCATGTGCGGCAGCGTTGCCGCCATACTCGACCCCGAGCGTGTCGGACGGTATCCAGCCTGAAGGAGCAACATGCTGGACCGCCATGGCGGCAAGCCCTGCGTCCAGGATGATATTGAGTTCGTCGGCCGTCAGATCCTTGGCAGGTGGTTTCGCCTTGCGCGACAAATAGCGGATCGCGAACTTGAATCCCGCATCTCTCAAAGCCCTGGCTGTCGTCGCCGTCAGCTTGGTGTTCGCGTCAAACCCAAGCATCCCGGCCGCTGCCGCCTCTGCTTTCAGTGCAGGAATGCCGGCCGCCACGCTTTCCAATCCCAGCGTCATGGTCACTGCAGGTGTCCCCAACAGGGTTAGAAACTCTTGTACGGCGTCTCTGCGCAGCCACGCGTCAATTTCGTGGCGCTTGACGGGGCCGTTATGGTTGACCGTGCGGCGCAGAAGGCGAGCGATGTATTCCATCGCCAGTAGATGATCGCGCTTCATGGCTCTCTGGAATGCGATCCCATCCAGCGAGCCGACCCTCGCTCGAACGAGGGCCTTGAGCTCCTGCCCGAAATTCATGGAGTTCGCGCTGACCTGCCAGGCCCCAGCCTCCATCGTGGTCGGCGTATTCGACGTCGGATTGGTCGTATCAACGCCCGCGTCCCAGCGCCAGGATGACTCGAAACCCGCGAGGACGCGCATCACTTCCAACATGGCGGCGCGACGATGCGCGAGCCCCTGCCAGGGGCCGAGTACCTCGACCACGCTCGAATAAACGTCCGCATTCTCGTTCGGGGCGAAGATGTCGTCGGACGCCGCTCTGCCCCAGGCAATCAATTCCTGAAGAAAACCTTCGGGCGGGATGCCTCGATTGAGAACTCTCTGCTTGGTCGCATGGAAAGCCATCGCAGGATCCTCCCTCGCGTGTCATCCGGACCGTTCCATCGATGAAGCGCAAGCGTGGCTTCGCATCCTCCGGATGATCGGCGCCAGAATAGTGTGTGACGGTGGAGCGCTCGACAAGTGAACTAGCTCACATCCTCGGCTATTCTGTTGTCCGATTGTCGGGCTCGTTGCCGGCGAAGTGCGGACCACCCTGCGCACGGACGCTGCCTGTCCCATTCGTGAATTCCAGAGCCCGGTTCTGATTGAATCAGAACCGGGCTCTGTTTCCATGCGAGTTTGGTCGCAATATGCTGTAGCCAGAGCGGTTCGGGAGCGAACGATGCGTCGAAGGGACTTCATTGCTGGTCTGGGGGCGGCAATGATCAGGCCGATCGCGGCACGGCACAACCGTCGGGGACGCCAGAAATGAAGAACCCTGACACCGACCTGCCTGGGCCGTTCGCAATTTGCGTCGCTATTCGATCGCCTCGCGGACATTGCAGCGTTACTCGGGCAATCCCGCTTTGCGAAAACCCTCAATCATCAGCTTCGCAGTTTTTGATACCTGGCTCCGAGCGATCCACGCCGATATCGTGAAATCGGGATCGATCTCAAGCATACGAGCCGCCGCCTCACGGGCTTCAGTGTGCCGTCCGAGATGGGCGAAAGCAGACGCGAGGCAGCGGTATGGTCCTGGAATGGAAGGGTTCCGACGCAGGGATTTCTTCCCTGCAACGATGGCTTCGTCAAAGCTACGAAGCTCAATAAAGGCAAATCCCATCCCGAGAAACGTTGAATATAGTTGCGGGTCTACCGGACTCATGCGAATGGCACATTCAAAGCTCCGGATCGCTTCCTCCGGCTGCCCCGCAATCTCATAGACCCAGCCCCTGCGGTTCCATGTGTGAAATGAATTTGGGTTGAGCGCGACCGCCCGATCGGCCATCGCAATCTCAGCCTCACAATCGCCGATCAACAAGGCCGAGTTTAATGCAGCGGTCGCTAACGTGTCTGGATCATGATCGTCGAGGCTCAATGCCAGGCGCATAAGCCGAGCGGCTTCCTTGCGTTCGAATTGTGGGTCGATCGCATAGCTCCTAAGCACGTTTTCCATATGACAGTCACATGCCAAAGCTGCCGCAGCAGCAAACCCAGGGTCAAGCTCCAAGGCGCGCTGGACCAGCCGGAGTGCCTCGGCCAAACTTTCGCGGGTCGATCGGATGGCTTGCTGTAAAGCCCGGAGAAAAAGATCATACGCGGTGAGGTCTTCCGGTCGCCGCCGCGTCGCCAGTGCAATTCGTGCTTGAAACAACTTTGGCTGAATAGCCGAGACAACGGCGAGCGTGACTTCGTCCTGCAACGCGAAAATGTCTGTCATGTCACGCTCGAACTTGTCCGCCCAAATGTGTGCGCCCGAAGCCGCTTCAATCAACTGGCCGGTGATGCGAACTTTCCCCGACGCCTTGCGCACCGCCCCCTGAAGGACATAGCGAACGCCAAGCCTGCGCCCGACTTCCTTGATCTCGATCGCTTTGCCTTTGAAGGTAAAGCTCGAATTTCGAGCGATCACGAACAACGATTTGAACCGCGAAAGCGCGGTCGTGATCTCCTCCACCATCCCGTCCGCGAAGTACTCCTGCTCGGGATCGCCAGACATGTTTGCGAACGGCAGCACGGCGATGGAGGGCTTGTCAGGAACTGCAGGAGCGCGCTCGGGCGCCTCGCCCGGATTTGGGCTCGCAACGTCTCGCGCCTCCCGCACCTGTCCGACGAAGCGGAAGCCCTTGCGCGGCAGTGTCTTGATGAAGCGCTGTTCCTCGCCGGAATCGCCGATTGCACCCCGCACTGCATTCAGGCGGGTTGTCAGCGCCGCGTCAGATACGCTGCGCCCATTCCAAATGGATTTGATGAGGTCGTCCTTGCTGACCACCCGCTCCCTGTTGCGGATCAGGTAATCGAGCAGGTCAAAAACCTGCGGCGCGATCGACACCGCATCGGTGCCCCGATGCAGCTCGCGCCGGTCGGTGTCGAATGCGTATTCCTCGAAAAGATAGCGCAAGCTGCATTCCTTCTCAGGGTCGCCTCTGCACTAGCGCATGAAGAATAAGCCGCCGGTAAGAGAAATGTAAGCCACCAATTAAGCGCGCCCGCGCAGCTTGCCGCAACTTCTGCCTGGTGAACAGTCAGACAGGACACACCCTCATGAGCACGATCCGTGGGACCACTGAACTCGGACCGGTAACCGCAAGGCGGCAGGTCTACAGTCCTCTCGAAATATATTGGATTGCATTTCAGAAGTGGCGCAAACGCCGGAGATTGCTGACCAACTTGTGCGACCTGAGTGACAGGGAGCTAATGGATATCGGTATTACGCGCGGCGAGATCGACTACCTCGCTTCGCATCGAGGTTGCGATCCGCTAGGCGTCCGGGATGTCGATATCTGATAGCGATGGACGGTTGGAATGGTCGCAACTGACATCCGACAGCGGACATCGACAAGCGCCGCAGCACGTATGAAAAGTACCAGATGCGGACATCCGGCACGCTTCCCAATCGCTCGAAAACGCGGTCAGATGGGTTCGGGGGGCACTTGGCGTTTTGGGGCGGGGTGTCCGCTTGCACGAGGGAGAATGCGCATGAAGGAGCTCGCTGGAAAGACCGTGTTCGTGACCGGTGCAGCGTCAGGCATTGGACTGGGGATCGCGACCGCCTTCGCCCAAGCAGGGGCGAAAGTCATGCTTTGCGACATTGAAGAAGCGGCTCTATCCGCAGCGCTCGAGCAACTGAGGCTCACCAACGTCGATGTCGACGGCGTGAAAGCGGACGTTTCACTCAAAGCCGAACTCGTGGCGGCCGCCGAAGCCACGACTGCCCGCTATGGCAAGGTGCATATCCTCGTCAACAACGCGGGCGTCGGCGGTGGTGGGCCTTATGGCAGCTGGACCGAGGCGTCGTGGGACTGGACCATGGGTGTCAACCTGATGGCGACCATTTGGGGGATCGAGATTTTCGGGCCGTTGATCGAGCAGCATGGCGAGGGTGGACACATCGTCTCCACAGCCTCGATCGCCGGCCTCATTTCAGGGCAGAGCAATGCATACAACGTTTCCAAGTATGGCGTTGTCGCGCTGTCCGAGGGACTGCGGCGTGAACTTGCGCCCCGCGGGATTGGCGTATCGGTGCTGTGTCCGGGGTTCATCCGCACGCAAATCATGAACTCACGGCGCAATCTCCCGAAGCGCTTCGAGGGGGAGGTCCGTACCCTGCCGACTTCGGGCCCACTTGCCGAGCAGATCAGCATGATCCGGGAACGCGTCTCTCAGGGTATTGATCCCATCTATGCCGGTGAACTCGTCCGCGAAGGCGTCGAAAAGGACTGGCCATATATCTTCACCGACCTCGAATTTGAGCCGATGATCGAAGCGCGCTTCGCCGCAATCAAGCAAGGCTTTGACAACATCCGCGGGCGCAACCCGAAACGTTGAGCGCGCATGCCCCGCGTCATCGGCGCCGGCCGCGATCCCGCCAGGCACGCGTTAAGCCGGTCGCACGCCTCAGCCCACGATCTGCTTGCGCTGGCTTTCGACATGAGGGCGAAACGTCGTCTTGTCGGTGCCGCAATCCGGGCACCGCCAATTCGACGGAATGCTGCTGAACGACGTCCCCGCCGGGATCGATTGGTCCGGCAATCCGGCGGAGGGGTCGTAGATGAAATAGCATCCGCCGCAGATAAAGAGTTGGCGGCCCGCCGGGCGATGAAGGGCGAACGGCCGCGCCGCGCTGGTGCCGCCTGTCGTCATGGGAGCGGAAACGGCATCGCCGACGGCCACCTGCCCACCCTCACGCGCGACAAGATAGATGCCGAGTTCCTTGTGCCCGAAGGCGGCACGCAGCGACGCCGGCAGATCGAGGTCGCGGCGGCCGGTTTCGGGGTTGACGTTGGTCGCGCCGCACCGGCCGTTGCGCCGGTCGACCCGAAACAACCCGTCTCCGATCCGGATATCGCTGCCGACCCACTCGAACTCCTCCCACGGTTTTGCTCCATCGATGTAGAAATTGGCCCGGAAGCGCAGCGGATCGATACTGTAGCCCCACTGTTCTTCCAGGCTGCGCACCGTGGCGAGGTTGATCAGCGAGATCACGTTGTCGGGCTTGTCCATGAAATGCCCGTTCTGCGCCCGCACCAGCGTCGGCGCGCTGCGAAGCGCCGGAACCAGTTGCCAGAAGAATTCCTCGACCCTG
The DNA here is from genome assembly GCA_963742935.1 of uncultured Alphaproteobacteria bacterium. Taxonomy (GTDB): domain Bacteria; phylum Pseudomonadota; class Alphaproteobacteria; order Rhizobiales; family Xanthobacteraceae; genus Bradyrhizobium. Next base: position 226,084 of record CAVUOI010000027.1, read on the forward strand.
GCACGCGCCGCAGCGTCGCTGAGGTCGGCGATCAGGAGCTGATGATTGTCCTGGGCAATCGTCAGCTGCATCGTCTCGACATCCAGCGTCGTCCGCACGCGCGCCAATGCTTCTTCCAGCATCAGCATGACGAACAGCCCCTTCTTGCCCCATCTGGGATCGCTGGTGTCGAACGGAGCCCCGGGCCGCACCAGCGCGAAGATGCGGTCGTGGGGAAGCGGCTTCCTGGCTTCCAGTTCGACCCGGGACAGCGGCTGCGCGCTCAATCCCTTGATCGGATAGCGGTAGATATTCTTCAGGACGGGCATCGGTGCGTTACCTTGTCGTGCGGTGATCCGCGCCGACAGTGCACGAGGAGGCGCCGCCCGGCGTAGAGCCGGTTGCTGCCGAAGTCTGGGTGCCAGCATTCGTGATGACGGGTTGCGCGCCGGATGCGGCAGCGCGGCAGCCGCCGTGGACTGCTGGGAAAAATAGGCCGTCATGTCGGTGGCGGGATCGTCGATGGCATCGTCGATGGCGTCCGATAGCCGCGCGATCCCCTTCTCGATCTGCTTGCGCGACAGCGCGGCATAGCCGAGCAGAATGGCGCGGCCGGTCAGCGCCGTCGGCGCGCACACCGAAACGCCGGCGGTCGCGAAGGAATAGACACCGACCCTCGCGCGCCGCGCGGTTGCCTCCACCGTCACGGCGTCCGGAATGCCTGGCGGCGGATACCAGACGAGGTGCAGCCCTCCCTGGTCGCCCTCGACCGCGACGTCGCCGAAATTGCGACGCAACGCGTCCACGAGACAGTCGCGGTTCTCTTTGTAATGCGCGCGCAGTCGAAGCAAATGCGCAGAGTAGCTGCCAGTGCGGATGAAGTCGGCAAGCGTTGCCTGCTCAAGCCACGGGGTGCCATTGCCGAGCAGACATTTTTCGGACCGCACCGCTTCGGCGATCGGTCCGGGAACGACCATGTAACCGACGCGCAACCCGCCGCCGAGGGACTTGGAGAACGTCCCGAGATAGATGGTGCAATCGGGCGCCAGCGCCGCGATCGGCGGCAGATGCGAGCCCTCATAGCGGATATCGCAGTCGTAATCGTCCTCGAGCACGTAGCAGCCATATCGTCGCGCCCAGGCAATGATCTCGCCACGCCGGCCAGCCGAAAGCGTGCCGCCGGTCGGATATTGGTGCGACGGCGTCAGATAGAGCAGCGACGTCGTTCGGTCAGGCAATCGATCCGCAATCAAGCCGTCGCGGTCGACGGCCACACTTGCAACTTCGGCTCCCGAAGCTTCGAACGCCGAGGCGGCGCCCTGATAGCAGGGATCTTCGACAACGCCGAGCGATCCGCGGGCCAGGAACAATCGCGCCGCGATCGCCAGGCCTTCCTGCACCCCGGAGACGATCACGATCCGCGCGGGGTCGGCGACAATGCCGCGCGATGCCGCCAAATGATTGGCAATCGCCGTGCGCAGCGATGGAAGCCCCGCCGGATCGCCGTACTGGGTCAAGCCCGCCGCGCCGCCGTGGGACAGGTTGGCCTGCAGCAAACGGCGCCAGGTCTTGAGCGGAAACAATTCCGCACTGGGCCGGCCCGGAAAGAAATCGAACAGCAGGCGATTACGGGCCGGCTGCAAGCCGCTTTGCACGCGTCCCTGACGCAACGGCAACGGCATGCGAATCTGCAAGCCGCGATCGGATAATTCCTGCGGCGCGTGGATAGGAACCGGCTGGCGGGCGAGCTGTTCGGCCACATAGATTCCGGACGCCGGGCGCGACTCGACGATGCCCTCCATCAGCAAGAGATCGTAAGCGCGCACGACGGTATTGCGCGAGATCATCAGTTGCTCGGACAGGCGCCTGGACGATGGCAATCGCGTGCCGGGCGCAATCCTCGCGCAACGGATCGCCTCACGAATCTGATCGACCATTTGTGTCGTCAGCGACTCGGGCCGGGATCGATCCAGGAGAACTGAGATCTGCATATTCGCCACACCGGGTTGGATCTGCTTGAGCGACACCAGGAGCCGGCCTTCTCCTTCGATCGCAATCTTCGACCGGTTTTTCGATCATGTCAGCCAGTTTGTCGGATGAATCGAACTGGCTCCCTTGCTTTGCCGGCAACTGGCCTCATTCCGGCTCGCAGCCGCCTGCCGTTGCCCACGACCAATGCAGGCGCTGCCCAAAATCCGGCACAGCCGTCCAACCCCTGGGCAATGCGAGAAGAACCGCGCCCATCGGGACATCAGCCGATGGACCGATTGCATTTTACACCAGTGGCACTCGGTAGCCGGAGCCCTGCATGCGAGCGTCCGAACCATAGACCGGGGGCGCAAGGGAGCGCGTCAGGAAGCTCTTATCGATCCACACGAACCAACAGGAGACCTTATGAGAAAAGCTCGACATCGTTGGCTTTACGCCGCAGCCGCAATCCTCATCGCCGCCACATCGGGCACCGGAACGGCGAAGGCAGAAGACACCATCAAGATCGGGGTTCTGCATTCGCTATCCGGGACCATGGCAATCAGCGAGACCATCCTGAAGGACCTGATGCTGATGGAAGTCGCCGAGATCAACGCCAAGGGCGGACTGCTCGGCAAGAAGATCGAACCCGTCGTCGTCGATCCCGCGTCGAACTGGCCGCTATTCGCCGAGAAGGCGCGCGAACTGCTCGCCAAGAACAAGGTAGCGGCCGTGTTCGGCTGCTGGACGTCGGTGTCCCGCAAATCGGTTCTGCCGGTGTTCGAGGAACTCAACGGGTTGTTGTTCTATCCGCTCGAATATGAGGGCGAGGAAGCCTCCTACAACATTTTCTACGGCAGCTCCGTGCCGGACAACAAGGCGGTCCCCGCCGTCGAATACCTGATGAGCAAGGACGGCGGCGAGGTAAGGCGGTTCGTGCTCGAGGGTACGGACTACGTTTATCCGCGCACCAGCAACAAGATCATCCGCGCCTATCTGAATTCAAAGGGCGTCAAGGATGAGGACATCATGGAGAACTACACCCCGTTCGGCTTCTCCGACTGGCAGACGGAGGTGGCGGCGATCAAGAAGTTCGGTTCGTCCGGAAAGAAGACGGCGGTGATCTCGACGGTCAATGGCGACGCCAACGTGCCGTTCTACAAAGAGCTCGGAAATCAGGGCGTCAAGGCGATCGATATCCCGGTGATCGCTTTCTCCGTCGGCGAGGAAGAACTCGCTGGCGTCGATACCAAGCCGCTGGTCGGGCATCTTGCCGCCTGGAGTTACTTCCAGTCCGTCGATACTCCGGAGAACAAGGCGTTCATCGCCAAGTGGCGCGCCTACACCAAAAACCCCAAGCGGGTGACGAACGATCCGATGGAGTCGGCCTACATCCTGTTCCATATGTGGGTTCAGGCCGTTCAGCAGGCCGGCACCACCGACGTCGAAGCGGTTCGCCAAGCGATGATCGGACAGAAGGTCAAATCGCCGTCGGGGTTCGAGGTGGTGATGGGAAGCAACCACCACATGGCAAAGCCCGTCATGATCGGCGAGGTGCAGGCCAACGGCCAGTTCAGCATCGTCCACAAGAGCAAGGCATTGCCGCCGAATGCCTGGAGCCCCTACGTGGAAGCCAACAAGGGCAAGGTCGCCGACTGGTCATGGCCGTGGGTCTGCGGCGGTTGCACCACGCCGCGGTTCGCAGCGAACTGATCTCCCTCGGTCTCCTGCGATGCGTCGTCCGGTTACGCCGACTTGTCGGCGTAACCGGGATCATTTTTGAAACTACTTGGCAGGCGCAGGCGCAGTTACCGGTGCCGTGGCCTTCTTCGGCGCCGCGGGCGCGGCCTTGGCCGGGCCCTGCCCCGGACCTGGAGCCATCGGCAGCTTCATCGCCGCCGCCTGCGCCGGCAGATACTTTACGATAATCGCCGGATCGATCTGCGCCAGCGACGTATCCGGCAGGCGGGTCCAGACTTCATCCCTGCCCAGTAGCGAGATGCCGAGATAGCCGCGCATCGTCAGCGTCTGGCCATCCGCGCTCAGCGTCATCTTGGCCTTGTAGATCTTGCCGTCGCGCGGATCGAGCACGTTGCCGTTCTCGTATTTCAGGCCGTCGCGCTTCATGTCGCGGATAAAGGACATGCCGAGCCACGGCGCGTCCTTGCGATCGTCGACGCATTTCGCGCAGGTCGGAACAGGCGGATCGCTCGCATCGAGAAACAATTTGGCGAACACGCCTTCGAAGACACCGGCGTGATCGACCACCAGGAACCAGCCGACCGGCTTGCCCTTCTCGACCTTCTCCCACAACCCGGCAGCGGAAGGTTCCACGGGCTGTGCAGCGAGTTCGCCTGATAACGCGATCCCGATCACGATGGCGAGTATCAGTTGAAATCCGGCCGGCTTGCGCATCGTCATCACCTGATCAATTGCTTAAACCAATGACCGCAGACTAAGGCCATTTCGCGGACTGTTCCAGTAACCATCGTCCGCGCGCGCCGAAACGGCATCGCGCGCCCGGTTGTCACATTTTGGGAATCAGTTGACCCCCAGCTTCTTCTGCAGGCTCGACGACGAGGTGGTGTACTGGAACACCAGCCGCTTGTCCGGATAGACGTAGCGGTGCGCCTTCTGCGCCATCAATGCACCCTCGTGGAACCCGGACAGGATCAATTTGAGCTTGCCGGGATAGGTGTTGATGTCGCCGATCGCGAAGACGCCTGGAATGTTGGTCTCGAACGCCGCGGTGTCGACCGGCACCAGATTGTTCTCGAGCGCGACGCCCCAGTTCGCCACCGGGCCGAGCTTCATGGTGAGCCCGAAGAACGGCAGCAACGTATCGCAGTCGACTTTCGAGATGGCGTTGGCGTTGTCTTTCATCATGGCGCCGGAAAGCTTTCCGCCCTCGCCTTCCAGCGAGGTGACCTGACCGATCTTCAGGTCCATTTTGCCGCCGGCCACCAGCGCGCGCATCTGCTCGACGCTGTGGGGTGCTGCGCGAAAATCGTCACGCCGGTGCAGCAGCGTCACGCGCTTGGCGATCGGATGCAGGTTGAGCGTCCAGTCGAGCGCGGAATCGCCACCGCCGACGATCAGGATGTTCTTGTCGCGGAACTGCTCCATCTTGCGCACGGCATAAAACACCGAGGTGCCCTCATAGGCCTCGATGCCCGGCACCGGCGGCCGCTTCGGCTGGAACGAACCGCCGCCCGCTGATATCACCACCACCTTGCATTCGAACACTTGGCCGGCGTCGGTCGTCACGCGAAACAAGGGATCGCCGATCTTCTCGATCGTCTCCACCATCTCGTTGAGATGGAAGGTCGGATTGAACGGCTTGATCTGTTCGAGCAGCGCTTCGGTCAGGCCCTGGCCGGTGACGAACGGAATGCCGGGAATGTCGTAGATCGGTTTCTCCGGATAGAGCTCCGCGCACTGGCCACCGAGCTTGTCGAGGATGTCGACCAGATGCACCTTCATGTCCAAAAGGCCCAGCTCGAACACGGCAAACAGGCCGCACGGACCCGCGCCAATAATCAGCACATCGGTTTTGATCGCTTCGCTCATGTCAGCTTCTTTTCGGTTGAACCTGTCGGGAAGGCCGCATCTGTCTAGCCAACAAGGCGGCATCAGGAAAGCGATAATATGGCGTTCATCAAGGCCGCAACCCCTTGCCGTCATTCGACAAGTGGGCTGTAAGGA
>CAVUOI010000028.1:0-152977 GCA_963742935.1 uncultured Alphaproteobacteria bacterium
AAGATAGAGCCAGGATCCGCCTCTGGAGTTCAAGGGCTTGGTCTGCCGTGCCCTTCCTGCAACACATCAATTCGTCGATGCCCGACCGGTGCTAGTCTCAGTCCAGATTTTTGCGCTTCAGCCGCATCTGCATATCGAATTTGAGGTCATATTTCTTGCCGTCCGCGCATACGGCATCGTCGACTTCAAACTGCTGATCGTCTTCATCCATTTCGAATTTGCCGCCGGAACAACCCTCCGTCTGGACGGCCGTGGACAGCTTTGCGCGTTCCTCTTCGGTAACCTGGCGATCGGCAAACGCGGGCAAGACGGATAAGACGGATATAGCGAGCGCTATCGACGTGATCAACCGCATGGGCAATGTCCTCCGGGCAGAGAATGCCTGCGGCGTACCAACGCGCGCGTCGACGGCGTTGGCACGCCAGCATTCATCAACCTGAATGCCAGTGACCGCCAAACGTTCCGAACGAGGTCGACGAACGCGGAAGCCGGGCCTGATTGGCCCGAATTGGCGATCCCAGCAGGATTCGAACCTGCAACCCACGGAGTAGAAATCCGTTACTCTATCCAGTTGAGCTATGGGACCGTCCGGGCGGTACCGCGCCCTGAGTATCCGCCTTATAGGCTTTCCTTATCTAGCATTGCCAATATGAAAAATCCGCCTTTCCGCCAAGACGGTCGAACCGATTTCTTTGACTTTGCGACGAAGGCAGACGGCGGGCCATCGTCTGTGGTCCGCTTTTGAGATAAAGCCAGCCGCCGGCGCCCCGCCGGTTGAGGCGGGGCCGGGACCGTTTGGACTTCCAGCGCCATGCATGCGACCGTTTCGCAAGCCAAAATCACTGTCATTAGTCCGTCACTTTTTCGCGCACTTTTCGACGTTACGCGGCCGATGTCCGCGGCAAGGAGCCCATCATGATCGGTTTGGTTCGCGCCACAGTGATTTGCGCCACGCTGGCGCTTGGCCTGACGGCGGCCGGCGCCGCCGACAAGGCGTTCAAGCGCGACGAGCTGGCCGATTCGGCGGTGAAACTGGAGGCTCAGATCAAGAGCGAGGCGGGGCCGGTGGCCAAATCCTCCACCACGCTCCGCAATGACGCCGACGCCGCCTTCCGGCGGTCCGATTTCCGGGTCGGCCTGCAGATCCTTGGCCAGATCGCCGCGACCATGCCCGAGGACAGCTCCAACTGGTTGAAACTTGCCAAAACCATCTTCCAGATCCGCTCCGCCAGTTCCAGCGAACAGACCTTCCTGTACGAGCGCGCCTCGACCGCGGCCTATATCGCCTATCAGCGCGCCGGCAACGCGGCTGAGGAGGCCGACGCGCTGGCCGTGCTGGGCCGGGCGATGTCCGAGCGCAAGCTGTGGCGTCCGGCGCTCGATGCATTGCGGCTGTCGCTCGACATGCGCGAGGTTGCCGAGGTCCGCGGCCAGTATGAGAAGATGCGCGACCAGCACGGGTTTAGGCTGCTGGACTACACCGTGGATTCCGACGGGGCGTCGCCGCGGGCCTGCTTCCAGTTCTCGGAAGACCTCGCCAAGCGGGTCGATTTCGCGCCGTTCCTGGCGCTGGCCGGCACCGACAAGCCGGCGCTAACTAGCGAAGGCAAGCAACTCTGCGTCGACGGGCTCAAGCATGGCGAGCGCTACAACATCAATTTGCGCGCCGGGCTGCCGTCCACGGTCAAGGAGTCCTTGCCGAAGTCGGCCGAGTTCAACATTTATGTCCGCGACCGCAAACCGTTCGTGCGCTTCACCGGCCGCGCCTACGTGCTGCCGCGCACCGGCCAGCGTGGCATTCCGCTGGTCAGCGTCAACACGCCGTCGGTGAACGTCAACGTGTTCCGGATCGGCGACCGCAACCTGATCAACACGGTGGTCGACAGCGATTTCCAGAAGACGCTTTCCAGCTACCAGCTCTCGAGCCTGGGCGACGAGCGCGGCGTCAAGGTGTGGACCGGCGAATTGGCGACCGCGAGCACGCTGAACCAGGACGTCGTGACGGCGTTCCCGGTCGACCAGGCGCTCGGCGATCTGCAGCCCGGCGTCTATGTGATGACGGCCTCCGCAAAGGGCCCCGGCAGCGGCGGCGATGACGACGGCTCGCTGGCGACGCAATGGTTCATCGTGTCAGACATGGGGCTATCGGCGTTTTCCGGCAATGACGGCATCCATGTGTTCGTCAATTCGCTGGCCTCGACGGGAGCCGTTGCGAAAGCCGAGGTGCGGCTGGTCGCGCGCAACAACGAAATCCTTGCCACGCGGAAGACCGACGATGCCGGCCACGTGCTGTTCGAGGCAGGGCTGGCGCGCGGTGAGGGCGGACTTTCGCCTGCATTGCTGACGGTCATGAGCGACAAGGCGGACTACGCCTTCCTCAGCCTGAAGACCAATGCCTTCGATCTCACCGACCGCGGCGTGTCGGGCCGTGTGGTGCCGGCCGGTGCCGACGCCTTCGTCTATGCCGAGCGCGGCGTCTACCGCTCCAGCGAAACCGTCTATCTGACCGCGCTGCTACGCGACGGGCAGGGCAACGCGATGGCCGGCGGGCCGCTGACGCTGGTGATCGAGCGGCCCGACGGCGTCGAGTTCCGCCGCGCCCAGCTTCCCGACCAGGGCGCGGGCGGCCGCTCCATGGTCGTTCCGCTCAATTCGGCGGTCCCGACCGGGACCTGGCGGGTGCGCGCCTTCACCGACCCCAAGGGCTCGTCGGTCGGCGAGACCACCTTCATGGTCGAGGACTACATCCCCGAGCGGATCGAGTTCGACATCTCGGCCAAGGAGAAGTCGATCAAGGCCGAGGTTCCCGTGGAGCTCAAGGTCGCCGGCAAGTTCCTGTACGGCGCGCCTGCCTCGGGTCTGCAACTCGAGGGCGACATGCTGGTGGCGCCGGCAGCCTCCGGGCGACCGGGCTATCCCGGCTACCAGTTCGGCGTGGCGGACGAAGAGACCGCTTCCAACGAGCGCACCCCGATCGAGAACCTGCCGGAGGCCGACGCCAATGGCGTGGCGAATTTCCCGGTATCGCTGGCCAAGGCGCCGACATCCACCCGTCCGCAGGAGGCGCAGATCTTCATCCGCATGGTGGAGACCGGCGGCCGGGCGGTCGAACGCAAGCTGGTGCTCCCCGTAGTGCCGCAGGTGGCGCTGATCGGCGTCAAGCCGTTGTTCGGCGACAAGAGCGTGGCCGAAGGCGATAAGGCCGAGTTCGACGTCATCTTCGTCGGCGCTGACGGCAAGCAACTGCCACGTGACGGTCTGCGCTACGAACTCCTGAAGATGGAGTTGCGCTATCAATGGTATCGGCAGAACTCCTCGTGGGAATATGAGCCGGTCAAATCGACCAAGCGCGTTTCCGATGGCGACCTGACGCTGACAGCGGACAAGGCCGCGCGGGTATCGGTTTCGCCGGAGCCCGGCCGCTATCGCCTCGACGTCAAATCGGTTGAAGCGGACGGCCCGGTCACGTCGGTGCAGTTCGACGTCGGCTGGTACTCCGACGGCAGCGCCGACACGCCGGACCTGTTGGAGACCTCGGTCGACAAGCCGGAATATGCGTCCGGCGACAGCATGGTGGTGTCGGTCAACGCCCGCACCGCCGGCAAGCTCACCATTAACGTGCTCGGCGACCGCCTGCTGACCACGCAAACCGTTGATGTCAAGGAGGGCACGCAACAGGTCAAGCTGACGGTCGGCAAGGACTGGGGCACCGGCGCCTATGTGTTGGCGACGCTGCGGCGGCCGCTCGATGCGGCGGCACAGCGGATGCCAGGACGGGCGATCGGGCTGAAATGGTTCGGCATCGACAAGAAGACGCGCACGCTTGCCGTCGCGCTGTCGCCGCCGCCGCTGGTGCGGCCCGGCACCAGCCTGAAGATCCCGGTAAAACTCGGCGGGCTCAATCCCGGCGAAGACGCCAAGATCGTGGTGGCCGCGGTCGATGTCGGCATTCTCAATTTGACCAATTACAAGCCGCCGGCGCCGGACGATTACTATCTCGGCCAGCGCCGTCTCACCGCCGAAGTGCGCGATCTCTACGGGCAGCTGATCGACGGCATGCAGGGCACGCGCGGCCAGATCCGGACCGGTGGCGACTCCGCCGGCGCCGAACTTCAGGGCTCGCCGCCCACGCAAAAACCGCTGGCGCTCTATTCGGGGATCGTCACGGTGGGCGCCGACGGCACCGCCGAGGTCAGTTTTGATATTCCGGAATTCGCCGGCACCGCGCGGGTGATGGCGGTGGCGTGGACGGCGACCAAGCTCGGCCGGGCGACTGTCGATGTCACGGTGCGTGATCCCGTGGTGCTGACCGCGACACTGCCGCGCTTCCTGCTCAATGGCGACAAGGGCACGATGAGTTTCGATCTCGACAATGTCGAGGGCGCGCCCGGCGATTACAGCATCAGCGTGAAAACGTCGGGGCCGGTGAAGGTTACGGGCAATCCGACGACGTCAGTGAAACTCGCTGCCAGGCAACGGACGTCGATGGCGCTTGCACTCGACGCCGCCGGCGCGGGCACCGCCAATCTCGACGTCGACATCAAGGGCCCGAACGGGCTGACGCTGGCGCGGCACTATGCGCTCGACGTCAAGGCGGCGACGCAGGTGCTGGCGCGGCGTTCGATCCGGACATTGGCAAAAGGCGAGAGCCTGACGCTGACCCCGGACATGTTCTCCGATCTGGTGCCGGGCACCGGCGGCGTATCGCTGTCCGTCGGCCTTTCCACCGCGCTCGATGCGGCGACCATTCTGAAGGCGCTGGATCGTTATCCGTACGGCTGTTCCGAGCAGATCACCAGCCGCGCCATGCCGCTGCTCTATGTCAACGATCTCGCGGCCGGCGCGCATCTGGCGATGGATACGGCGGTCGACCAGCGCATCAAGGATGCGATTGAACGGCTGCTGGCCCGCCAGGGATCGAACGGTTCATTCGGCCTGTGGTCGGCCGGCGGCGACGATTCCTGGCTCGATGCTTATGTGACCGACTTCCTGACCCGGGCCCGTGAAAAGGGATTTGCGGTTCCGGACGTGCTGTTCAAGAGCGCGCTCGACCGCATCCGTAACGCCGTGGTCAATGCCAACGAGCCGGAAAAGGACGGCGGGCGCGACCTTGCCTACGGCCTCTACGTGCTCGCCCGCAACGGCGCGGCCCCGATCGGCGATCTGCGTTATCTCGCTGATACCAAGCTCTCCAACATCGCCACGCCGATTGCGAAGTCGCAGCTCGCGGCGGCGCTAGCCTTGGTCGGCGACAAGGCGAGGGCGGAGCGGGTCTATGGCGCGGCGCTGGATGCGCTGTCGCCAAAGCCCGTGCTCGAGTTCGGCCGCACTGACTACGGCTCGGCGCTACGCGATGCGGCGGCGCTGGTCTCGCTTGCCAGCGAAGGCAACGCGCCGCGAACGACGCTGACGCAAGCCGTGCAGCGGGTCGAAGTGGCGAGGGGGCTTTCGCCCTATACGTCAACGCAGGAAAATGCGTGGCTGGTGCTGGCATCGCGCGCGCTGTCGAAGGAAACGCTGTCCCTCGACATCGATGGCACCGCTGCCAAGGCCGCCGTGTACCGCAGCTACAAGGCCGAGGCGTTAGCTGGCAAGCCGGTCAAGCTTACCAACACCGGCGATGCGCCGCTGCAGGCGGTGGTCTCGGTCTCGGGATCGCCGGTGACGCCGGAGCCGGCGGCCTCCAACGGCTTCAAGATCGAGCGCAGTTTCTTCACGCTCGACGGCAAGCCGGCCGATGTCAGCAAGGCCAAGCAGAACGATCGCTTCGCGGTGGTGCTGAAGATCACCGAGGCCAAGCCGGAATACGGGCACATCATGGTGGCCGATTATCTGCCGGCAGGCCTCGAGATCGATAACCCGCATCTGGTGTCGTCGGGCGATAGCGGCACGCTGGACTGGATCGAGGACGGCGAGGAGCCGGAGCATACCGAGTTCCGCGATGACCGCTTTACGGCGGCGATTGACCGCGCCAGCGACGACAAGTCGGTGTTCACGGTGGCCTACATCGTGCGCGCGGTATCGCCGGGCAAATACGTGCTGCCGCAAGCCTATGTCGAGGACATGTACAACCCCTCGCGCTACGGCCGCACCGGAACGGGCACGGTGGAGGTACGCGCGGCGAAATGAGCGAAGAAGTGCGCCAGCGACAAAACGACGTAAATGGCCGGGTCAAGCCCGGCCATGACGCCGGTGGTGGCGTTGAGCGCCGCCGCTTTTTCCGGATCTCGCTGTCTCTCGCCTTTGTTCTCATTGTCATGACCACAGCCTTCGCGGGCTGGGTCGCTTCGCTCGGTCCGTTGCCGCTGGAACAGTCGCGAAAAGTCTCCACCTCGATCGTCGATCGCAACGGAAAACTGCTGCGCGCCTATGCGATGGCGGACGGACGCTGGCGGCTGCCGGTCGATGCGAAGACATCAGTCGATCCCACCTACCTGAAATTGCTGCTGGCGTATGAAGATCGCCGGTTCTGGTCGCATGGCGGCGTCGATCCGCTGGCGCTCGGGCGCGCGGCGCTGCAGTTCGGAACGCGCGGCCACATCGTGTCCGGCGGCTCGACGATTACGATGCAACTGGCGCGGCTGATGGAGCCGCGGCGCGAGCGCTCGCTCTCGGCAAAGCTGCGGCAGATGGTGCGCGCGGTTCAGATCGAGCGGCAACTGAATAAGGACGAGATCCTCGATCTGTATCTGGCGCTGGCGCCGTTCGGCGGCAATCTCGAAGGCATTCGCGCCGCCTCGATCGGCTATTTCGGCAAGGAGCCAAAACGGCTTTCACTGGCCGAGGCCGCCTTGCTGGTCGCGCTCCCGCAATCGCCGGAGCGCCGCCGGCTCGACCGTCATCCGGAAGTAGCCCACGCCGCCCGCGACCGCGTGCTGGCGCGGATGGTCGAAGATGGCGTGGTGTCGAAAGAGGACGCGGCGCAGGCCGAATCGGTCGCGGTGCCGCGGCTGCGCAAGCCGATGCCGATTCTCGCGCCGCATTCTTCCGATGCCGCGATGGCGACGGTGAAGGATGCGCCGGTCATCAAGCTCGCGCTGGAGTTCGAGCCTGCAGAAGACGCTGGAGACGCTGGCGCGCGACCGCGCGGTGGCGCAGGGGCCGAACATTTCGGTTGCCATCATCGCCGTCGACAATGAGAGCGGCGACGTGCTGGCGCGCGTCGGCTCTTCCGACTATTTTGACGAGCGCCGTGCCGGGCAGGTCGACATGACGCGCGCGGTGCGCTCGCCGGGCTCGACGCTCAAACCGTTCATCTACGGCCTCGCCTTCGAGGACGGCTTTGTGCACCCGGAAAGTCTGATCGACGACCGGCCCATCCGCTTCGGCTCCTACGCGCCGGAAAATTTCGACATGACGTTCCAGGGCACGGTGCCGGTGCGCAAGGCGTTGCAACTTTCTTTGAATGTGCCGGCGATCGCGCTGCTCGACCGCGTCGGCTCCAGCCGGCTGTCGTCGCGCCTGAAGCAGGCTGGCGGCAATCTCGTGCTGCCGAAGGACGAAGCGCCAGGCCTAGCGATGGGCCTTGGCGGCGTCGGCATCACCTTGCAGGATCTGGCGCAGCTCTATGCGGGGCTGGCGCGGCTCGGCGCGGCGAAGCCGTTGCGCGAGATCATGCTGGCAACAGACGATCGCGAACCGATGCGGCTGATGGATCAGGCCGCCGCCTGGCAGGTCGGCAATGTGCTGCTCGGCACGCCGCCGCCGGAAAACGGCGTGCACAACAAAATAGCGTTCAAGACCGGCACCAGCTACGGCTATCGCGACGCGTGGTCGGTCGGGTTCGATGGCCGTATCACGATCGGCGTGTGGGTCGGGCGTCCCGACGGCGCGCCGGTGCCCGGCCTGGTCGGCCGCACCGCCGCGGCGCCGATCCTGTTCGACGCGTTCGCTCGCACCGGAAAAATTCCGGCGGCGCTGCCGAGGCCGCCGAAGGGCGCGCTGATATCAGCCAATGCCAAGCTGCCGTTGCCGCTCAAGCGCTTCCGCCCCGTCGGCGAACTGATCCGCATAGGCAACGATCAGATGCCGCGTATCCAGTTTCCGCTGAACGGTTCACGGATCGATGTCGACCGCACCAGTGGCGGGCAGGCCGCGCCGATGCCGGTCAAGGTCGCGGGCGGCGTGCTGCCGCTGACCGTGATGCTGAACGGGACTTCCGTGGGTGAAATCGACAGCCGGCGTCAGCGGCTGGTGGACCCGCCCGGGCCGGGTTTTGCCCGGCTGACCGTGATCGATGCGACCGGGGCGGCCGATACCGTTGTGATCCGGGTACAGTAAGAAAAAAGCGACCGCGGGCAGTGGGATAAGGCGGAATTGTGGTGTTGTTTGCAGTGCGGTTTCGGCGTATGCGAGCAAGATGGTTGAAACCTACCAACCCCCACGCTTTGGAGCGGGCCAACAGCCTGTAAAACCTGCGCATTCCGGCCGCAGGCTGGCCATGGCGTTCGACTTCGCGACAGCAAACCATTTTCGCGCCGTCGTATTCCTGGTGCTCTGCGGCATCGTTTTGTTCCTGCCCGGTTTCTTCAATATTCCGGCGATCGACCGCGACGAGGCGCGGTTCGCGCAGGCGACCAAGCAGATGGTCGAGAGCGGCGATTTCGTCGACATCCGCTTCCAGGACGACGTCCGCTACAAGAAGCCGGTTGGCATCTATTGGATGCAGGCGGCGGTGGTGGAAACCGCCTCGGCGCTCGGCCTGCCGCGGGCGCAATTGCGGATTTGGCTCTATCGAATTCCCTCGCTGATCGGCGCCATCGGCGCGGTGCTGCTCACCTACTGGACGGCGCTTGCCTTCGTCACACGGCGCGGGGCCGCGCTGGCGGCGTTGATGATGTGCAGTTCCGTCCTGCTCGGCGCCGAAGCCCGGCTCGCCAAGACGGACGCAATGCTGCTGCTGGCGGTCGTCGCCGCGATGGGGGCGATGGCGCGGATCTATCTGTCCTGGCAACGCGGCGAAGATCCGGAGCGCCCGTCCTGGACGGTGCCGGCGGTGTTCTGGACGGCGCTCGCCGGCGGTATCCTGCTCAAGGGCCCGCTGATCCTGATGTTCGTCGGCCTTACTATTTTGGCGCTCGCAATCCTCGACCGTTCGTCGGCATGGCTGTGGCGGCTGCGCCCGGTCTGGGGCCTGATATGGACGCTGGTGCTGGTGCTGCCGTGGTTCGTCGCGATCTTCTGGCGCGCCGGCGAGGCGTTCTTTTCCAATTCGCTCGGCGGCGACATGCTGAGCAAGCTCGGCGCGCAGGAATCCCACGGCGCGCCGCCCGGCCTCTATCTGCTGCTGTTCTGGATCACGTTCTGGCCCGGCGCGGCCCTGGCGGGAATGGCGGCGCCGGCGGTATGGCGCGCGCGGCGCGAGCCCGGCGCGCAATATCTGCTGGCGTGGCTGATTCCGTCATGGGTCGTGTTCGAGGTGGTGCATGACCAAGCTGCCGCATTATGTGCTGCCGCTGTATCCGGCGATTGCGATCCTTACCGCCGGCGCGCTGGAGCGCCGCGTGCTGTCGCGCTCCTGGCTGACGCGCGGCGCGGCCTGGTGGTTCGTCGTTCCCGCAGGCGCGGCCGTGATCGCCGTGATCGGCGCCATCAAGCTGACGCATTACCCGGCGTTTCCCGCCTGGCCGTTCCTGGCGGCAGCGATGATTTTTGGCCTGATCGCCTGGTGGATGTTCGAGGACAGCCGCGCCGAGCGCTCGCTCTTGAATGCGGTCGTCGCGGCGATGTTCCTGGCGGTTGCGGTCTATGGCATCGTGCTGCCGTCGCTGACGTCAGTGTTTCCGAGCGCCGAGGTCGCGCGCGCGCTTCGCAACGTCGTTTGCGTCGGGCCGAAAGCCGCGGCCGCCGGTTTTCATGAACCGAGCCTCGTCTTCATGACCGGAACCGACACGCGGCTGACCGACGGATCAGGTGCGGCCGATTTCCTCGGGCAGGGGAGTTGCCGTTTCGCGCTGGTGGAATCGCGCACCGAGCGCGCCTTCGTTCAGCGCGCCGAGGCGATCGGGTTGCGCTACGACGTGGCCAAGCGGATCGAAGGCTATAATATCTCGCAAGGGAAGGCGATTTCGATCGCCATCTTCCGCTCGGAAGGCACGGAATAAGATGGCCGCGAGCCCTTCTGTGGTCGATTCCAGGAACTATGCTTCGCGTTTCGCAACGCTGGCGTGGTTGTCGCTGGCTCAGCTCGTGCGCTCGCCGTCGCATTCGCGGCGCGCCGAGGCGGCACGCCGCGCTGCGCGGCATGCGTTGTGGCTGTCGGCTGCTCTCGGTGTCGCCATCATCGTGCTGATGTTTGCGATCGATGCCTGGGAAATCGCCCAGATGCCCAAGCGCGGCTCGCCCTCGCTGTGGTGGCTGCGGATCGTCACCGATTTCGGCAAGGACGAATATGTGCTGGCGGCGCTGGCCGTGATGCTGATCGCGATTGCGATCGTCTCGCCTGCGTTGCGCGGCATCCAGCGCTCGCTGCTGCTCGGCCTCGGCACGCGTCTGCAGTTCATCTTCTGCGCGGTCGTTTTTTCCAATCTGGTCACCGAAGTGCTGAAATATTGCATCGGCCGCGGCCGGCCATTTGTCGGCGGCGAGGCCAACCCCTTCCACTTCTCGCACTTCGCCGGCAACCCGGCCTATTACAGCTTTCCGTCAGGCCATGCCACGACCGCCTTTGCGCTCGCGATGGCGGTGTCCGCCGTGTGGCCGCAGGCGCGTGTCGCGATGGCCATCTATGCGCTGATCATTGCGGTGAGCCGGCTGGTGCTGCTGGCCCATCATCCGAGCGACGTCGTGGCGGGTGCGATGGTCGGGATCGTCGGTGCGGTGTTCGTGCGCTACTGGTTTGCGGCCCGGCGACTCGGATTCGCGATCCAGCGCGACGGCAGCATTGTGTCCCTTGTCGGGCCATCCCCGGGGCGTCTCAAAAGGGTTGCCCGGGGGGCTTTCGCCCCATAAAAGCGGACGCCGCCAGCCGGCCGGAAAGGCCGGGTTCCAGGTGCCTCCCAAACCAACCAGACGAGTGCCGATTTGCCACCTTCCGACACAGATGCGGTCGCCGTTTCCATCGTTGTGCCGGTGCGCAACGAAGCGGATAACGTCGTACCTCTGGTGGCGGAAATCATCAGCGCGCTCGATGGGCGCTGGGTCTACGAGATCATCTACGTCAATGACGGCTCGACGGACGCGACCGCCGAGCGGCTGGCCGATCTGATGAAGCAGCACCGCCAGCTCCGGCAACTGAAGCACGCGGTTTCATCCGGTCAATCGGCCGCCGTGCGCAGTGGCGTGCGCGCCGCGCGCGGGGCGATCGTGGCGACGCTGGACGGCGACGGCCAGAACAACCCGGTGTTCCTGCCGGACCTGATCGCGGCAGTCGAAAAGGGCGGCGGGCGCGTCGGCCTCGTGGCCGGCCAGCGGGTCGGACGCAAGGACACCGGTTTCAAGAAACTGCAGTCGCGCATTGCAAACGGCGTGCGCAAGACCATTCTGAGCGACGGCACCCGCGATACCGGCTGCGGCCTGAAGGCGTTCCCGCGCGAAGTGTTCCTGTCGATGCCCTATTTCGACGGGCTGCATCGCTTCCTGCCGGCGCTGGTCCGCCGCGAAGGTCTCGATATCGCCTATGTCGACGTGATCGATCGCCCACGCCATTCCGGCGTGTCCAATTATGGCTTCTTTGACCGGCTATGGATCGGGATCATGGATCTCGCCGGTGTGTGGTGGCTGATCCGCCGCAAGAAGCCGACGCCCGCTGTTACCGAGGTTTTCTGATGTTCATCCAGTTCGGGCAGGCGCTCGGCGATTATCTCTACGACGTCTTCGTAGCCAAGTTCGACTTCTGGCTGGCTTTCGGCCTGATCGCGCAATTGCTGTTCACCGCGCGCTTCCTGGTGCAGTGGATTTCCAGCGAGCGCGCCGGACGCAGCGTGATCCCGATTGCGTTCTGGTTCTTCTCGATGGGCGGCGGACTGATGACGCTGATTTACGGTGTCGCCAAACGCGAACCGGTGATCATCGTCGGCCAGGCGATGGCCACGATCATCTACATCAGAAACATCATGCTGATCGTGAAGCATCGCGGCAAGGCGTCGAAGACGATGGATCGCTGATCTAGCTGCGGCTGGCCACCGGCGCCGTCAACGCCACCAGATCGTGCTCCGTCGAACGATAAGCCGCCAATTCGCCCGCGGCATCCAGCACCGGATAGGCGACCGAGCAGATGTGCGAGTGGATGCGCCGGAGGTCGCGCAGCACGTCGAGATGCAGCGAGGTGGTCTCGATGGTTTCGGGCCGGCCTTCGCGCAGGCGGTCGAGATGCCGTTCGGTCGCGGCCAGTTCGGCATTGCGCAGCGCGGACTTCTCGGCCAGCAGCTTTCGCGCCTCGTTGACGTCGCCGGACATGAAGACGCCGAACGCGATCCGGAGCGAATCCATGGTGCGCTTGTGGAAGGCGGACAGTTCCTCGGCGCCCTCGGGTGAGAACTGGAAGCGGCGCTTGATCTTCTTGGTGGCGAGCTCGCTCAAATTCTTGTCGATGATGTCGCCGATATGCTCGAGGTTGATGGCGAAGGAGACGATTTCCATCGCCCGCTGCCCCTCGCGCTCGTCGAGGCTGCCGCGGGTGAGTTTCGTGACATAGAGCTTGATCGCCTCGTCGAGACTGTCGACGGTATTATCCATCTGCGAGACTTGGTCGACCAGCGCCCGGTCGTTGGTCATCATCGCCGCCATCACCTTGCGCAGCATGATCTCGACATGATCGCCCATATGCAGGGTCTCGCGGGCGGCATCGGCCAGCGCCAGCGAAGGCGTCTCCAGCGCGCTCTCGTCGAGATAGCGCGGTCCTGCCGCATCCGCTTCCTTGACGCGCTCGGGCAGCAGCCGCTTCAGCAGCCGCGCCATGCCGTCGAGCAGGCCGATGAAGAGGGCTGCGGTCACCACGTTGAAGGCGATGTGAAACAGGGCGGTCGCCTTGGCGATATCCGGCTGCCACGCGATCAGAAGATCGGCGATCGGCTGCAGGAGCGGAAGCACCAGCAGGATGCCGGCCAGCCGGTTGACGAGGTTGCCGAGCGGCAGGCGATAGCTGGCCGGATTGTCGCGCCGCGCACCCTCGACGAGCGGATTGATGGCGCTGCCGAGATTGGCGCCGAGCACCAGCGCCAGCGCCGCGTAAGGTGTGACGAAATGCGCATAAGCCAATGACATTATCAGCAGCACGCTCGCGACGCTGGAATGCACCAGCCAGGTCACGATCGCGGCGAACAGGATACAGAGTACGGGGTCGCCGGTGATGGCGTTCATGAACACGCGCACGCCCGGCGCGTTCTCCGCCGGCGCCAGCGTGTTGAGCAGGATATGCAGCGCCAGCAACATCAGGCCGAGCCCGATAAAGACGCGGCCGATGTCCTTGACGCGCGAACGCGGCCCGCTGCGGAAGGCGACCAGGCCGATGATGAACAGCACCGGCGCGACGGCTGATATGTTGAACGACAGGATCTGCACGATCAGCGTGGTGCCGACATTGGCGCCGAGCATGATGGCGAGCGCCGGAACGAGGCTGACAATCCCCTCTGATGTAAACGAACTCGTGATCAGGGCGGTCGCGGTGCTGCTCTGCAGCAGGGCAGTAAGGCCAAGGCCGGCGCCGAAGGCGGTGAAGCGATTGCTCAGCGCCTTCGCCAGCAACAGGCGCAGATCAGAGCCGAACGCGCGCAGAATCCCGCTGTGGACCATGTGCAGGCCCCACAGCAGCAACGCGACGCCGCCCATCAGGTCGAGAAGAACCAGACTTCCCATGCGCTTTCGGTTCCGCCAAATCGAGTTCGAAGGGGTCAGGCTATCGCCTAACGAGGGGGGATCAACCCTTTAATTTACCGAAAATTGGGCAGCAAGCCGCCGCTGCAGGCTGCGCTCCACCTCCCAGAACCTTGGCGCTCCGCGCGCGGCGGCGGGTTCGGTAAACGGAGTTCGAATACAACCGCTACATTGCAAGCCGCCGCGCTAGGCGAATTCCAATAATTCCCCGTTAGGTTGATCCGCCATAGGGACTAACATCGAGCAGGGTCAGGGATTGTCATGTATGCTAACCGCCGAAGCAGCGTACGTCGGGCGTGCACAAGCTTCGCAAAAATACAGTTTGCAACCGGCGGTCTGCCGCGCGATTGCATGATTTCCGACATGTCGGACGGCGGCGTGAAGATCATCGCCGAATATCCCGAAATTCCTACGGAATTTACGGTGATCTTCTCGGAAGGCCGGCCGCGCCAGTGCCGGCTGGCCTGGCGGATCGGCTGCGAATTCGGCGCGCAATTCCTCGATTAGCCGCCAGTTGTTCGGGCAGGTGAGGGCTCGGGCAGGTCGTACGCGCCTGGAGGTTGCGTGGCGGCCCGCAAAGGTCGCCGAATACCGCAAAACCGGACCAATTTAACCTGAACTTAGGGTTAAGCTGTGACTGTTCCTGGACCGTTACCGCCGTGAGTCCAGCTACATGCGACAGAAGTTGCTCTATTCGTTCAGCGTTACGCGACTTCTTGCGTGCACGTCGACCCTGATTTTTGCGTTGGGGCTCGGCAGCTGCCAAACTCCGGGGCTATCTGACATCACCGGCTCGATCGACGATAAGGCCGACGTCGGCCGCGCCGGCGATCCGCGCCGCGACGCCGAGCTCTACCAGGAACGCTATCGCGCCAATCCGAAGGACGCCGACGCCGCGCTGAAATACGGCAAGGCCCTGCGCGCGTCAGGCCAGCGGGCGCAGGCGGTGGCGGTGCTCGAACAGGGCACCATCGCTCATCCCGGCAACAAGCAGCTGCTCGCCGCCTATGGCCGCGCGCTGGCCGACAACGGCAACTTCCAGCAGGCCTTCGAGGTGCTCGGCCGCGCCCATAGTCCCGACGATCCGGATTGGCGGCTGCTGTCGGCGCAGGGCGCGACGCTGGACCAGCTCGGCCGCTACGAGGAAGCGCGGCAGTATTATGCGAGCGCGCTGAAGATCGTACCGGACCATCCCTCGGTGCTGACCAATCTCGGACTGTCCTACGTGCTTTCGAAGGAATTGCCGAGGGCCGAGGATACGCTGCGGCGTGCCAATGCACAGGCGCCGGCCGATCCGCGCGTGCGCGCCAATCTTGCGCTGGCGATCGGCCTGCAGGGCCGCCTTGCCGAAGCCGAGAAGATCGTGCGGGCCGACCTGCCGCCCGCCGAGGCCGCCGCCAATGTCACGCAGCTCAAACAGCTCCTGACGCGCAAGGACCGTGAGACCGCGCGGGCCGAAGGCGGCAAGCTGCCGATCGCGGCCGCCGGACGTACCGAGTAGCCGACAACGAGGTAACGCTTACGCCCGGCGCGCCTTGGTGCCCTGAAGCTTCTTCATGATCGGCTCCAGGAACGCGAATTGCGACCGCTTGGTCACCGCGTGGCCGGTCAGGCGCTGCGCCATCTGCAGGAACATCTGGGTGGTGCGATGCTTGGCCGAGATTTGCGCGATCATCTGGCCGTTGTTGGCGGCCGTACCGAACAGTTTTGAATCGAACGGAATCGCAGCGATCGGCTGGCTCTCGATCGCCTTGGCGAATTCGCGCGTCGAAATCTCCGGACGCTTGTGCATGCCGACCTGGTTGAGGCAATAGAGCGGCGGACGGTCATTGGGCCGCGCTGCCTTCAGCACGTTCAGCATGTTCTTGGCGTTGCGCATGTTGGCGAGATCGGGTTCGGCGACGATCAGGATGTCGTCCGCGCCGACCAGCGTGCGCTTGGTCCACGCCGACCATTGATGGGGGACGTCGAGCACGATGCAGGGCGTGGTCATGCGCAACGTATCGAAGATCGCGTCGAAGGCGTCGGCGCCGAAATCATAGACCTGGTCCAGGCTGGCCGGCGACGCCAGCAGATCGAGGCGGTCGGTGCATTTCGCCAGCAGGCGCTCCATGAAGGCGGAGTCCGGCCGTTCCGGCTGGAACACGGCATTGGCGATGCCCTGGACCGGATCCTGGTTGTAGTCGAGGCTGGCGGTGCCGAAGGCAAGGTCGAGATCGATCACGACGGAATCGAGCGCGAGATCGCGCGCGATCGCCCAGGCCACATTGTGCGCGACGGTGGAGGCGCCGACGCCGCCCTTGGCGCCGACCACGGCGACGATCCGGCCGACTGCCACGGCCTCCGAAGCGGCGTAGAGGCCGCATATCGTACGCACGATGTCGATCGGCTCGACCGGTCCGGTCACATAGTCGCTGATGCCGCGGCGCACCAGTTCACGATAGGGCGTGCCGTCGTTGGCGTTGCCGACCACGACGACGCGGGTTCCGGCGTCGCAGACGGACGCGAGTTCGTCGAGCCCTTCGAGGATATCACGACCCAGCTCGGTCTCGAGCAGGATCACGTTCGGCGTCGGCGCGGTATGAAAGGCGTCGATCGCCGCGGCGATGCCGCCCATGTGGACCGAGAGATGGGCCTTGCCGAGGCGGCGGTCTTCGCTTGCCGCGCGCACCGCGGTGGCGACCGCGACGCTGGCGCAATAGGCCTGCACCGATACGCGCGGCGCCGGCGAGATGTATTCCTCGGGCTGGGTCGGTGTATCGTCGATGTGATCGTCTGAATTCTGAAACACGCGGCTGATCATTTGCCTGTATCGCTCAGTTTGGCTTTGTCGGACTCGGGATGAATGGTCGTCGTCGCAACGCCCTTGCGGTATTTGTCGAAGGTGGTGTCCCGCCGTGGCGAATAGGCGGGGCTCTCGGGTCGCGGCTGTTCGAGATCGGCGGGATTGTCGATCATCGCGGCAAGGTTGCGCTGGGTGGCGCAGCCGAAATTGTGGTACTGGCGGTTTTCACTGTAATCGACGTTGTCGATGTTCGGTCCGAGGTCTTGCGGCCACAGGCCGCAAGGCCCCGCCACCGCCGTGATCTTCGGGTAGCTGAGCCGGATCGTCGGCAGCAACCGGAGATCGTCGGGCCGGTAATGACGCAGCGTGATGGCGCGTGCGGGCACGCCGCCCGCCATCAGCACCGACTGGATTTCGCGGAACGAGGCTGCCGCCGCACGCGCGTTCGGCGTATCGATCGGGACTTCCGCGATGATGGCGCCGGTGCCCTCGCGCTGCCAGTTCTGCGCCAGTCCAGTCACATCGGTGCGTTGCGGACCGGAGAGGCCGCCGCGGGCATGCCCGACGAACACCACGATCGAGTGATCGGCTTCGGTCACTGCGATCGGATGACGTTGCCGGTAGTCGATGCTGGAGGTCGTGACTTCGGTGGTGTGCGGTATGCAGGCGCCGAGCGCGGCCGAAAGGCCGAGCAGGGCGCCGAGCGTGCTTAACGCCTTGGCGCGATGGCGCTGAATTTTTGTTGTCATCGTTCTGTCCTCGTCCCCACTCGGTGAACAGCGCTGCATCTCAATCGATGATGAAACCGAAATTGCCCTGCATCCCGCCGACGGGGTCGACACGGGCAGCAACCCCGTAGATCCGATTGATCCGGCCGAGCAGGGCGGATTGCGAATCGGATGCCGGCGCAAAGCCGTCATCGGGCCGCGACAATTCCTTCTGCGCCACCGCCCGAACGACGTAGGGCGTCACGATGACCATCAGCTCGGTCTGGTGGTTGATGAAGTCCTGGCTCCGGAACAGTTGCCCAAAAATCGGTATCTGGTCCGCGCCGGGCAATCCGTTGATGGCCTGCTTGGTCTGTTCCTGGATCAGGCCCGCCATCGCGACCGAGCCGCCGGAGGGAATTTCCAGCGTGGTTTCCGCACGCCGTGTCTTGATCGAAGGAATCGTGGTTCCGCCGGCGCCACCCTGCAAAGCGTTTTCGGTCGAGACTTCCGACACTTCGGTCATCACCCTCAGGCTGATCCGTCCCTCGGTCAGCACGACCGGTGTGAAGTTGAGCGAGATGCCGAACTTCTTGAAACTGACCGTCTGCACGCATTGTCCGATCGCGCCCGCCGTCGTCGTTTGGCAGCTTACGCCGGTCGGGATGGGAAATTCGCCGCCTGAAATAAAGGTCGCGGACTCCCCGGAGATCGCCGTCAGGTTCGGCTCCGCCAGCGTCTTCACCACGCCCGCGCTCTCCATCGCACGCAGGGTGGCGGTGACCGTCGGCAGACCAGCCTTGTTCAAGGCCGCCCCGACCAAACCGTTGTCGCCGACGAGCGGTGCATTGTTGGCGGTGAACGGATTGCTGTTCTTGAAAACGACCTGGGCGGTGCCGTAATTCATGTTGGCACTGAGATCGATACCCAATTGTTTGACGATGTCGCGCCGTACCTCAGCGACGGTGACCTTGAGCATCACCTGGTCGCGACCGCGCACGACGATCGAATTGACGACCTTTTCGGCACCGCCGACCAGCCGCGCCGCGATCTCGGCGGCCTGCTGGGCCTCGACCGGCGAGGAAACCGAACCTGTCAGGACGACGCTGTCGCCGACGCCTTCGATCTGGATGCCGGGCAGGGACTGCTTCAGCGTGGCGCGTACGCCGTTGAGGTCACGCTTGACAGCGATGTCGTAGGAGGCGACCTGCTGGCCGTCGGCATCGAAAAACACGACGTTGGTCTGGCCGATCGCACCGCCGATGATATAGGCGCGTTGCGCGGAACGAACGACGGCATTGGCGATCTTCGGGTCGGCGACCAGCACGTCCTTGACGTCGCGCGGCAGGTCGACGACCACGGACTTGCCGATGCCGAGCGAAAGGAAGCGCATCTTGGCCGGGCCGATCGCAGATGTCGTGACCGGATCCTTATCCTTTTCAGCTTCGGCTGCGACGACGGGCAGCAGCGGCGCCAGCGTCAGCGCGGCGGCGGCCGACAACAACAGGGCGCGCGCCGCTACGGTTCGCATCGCCGACCGATTTCCCCCAAACTTCATCTCGAACTTCCTTTCGGTCACTTCTGTGCCGTCGTTTGATTGGCGATCCCGTAGCGAATCACGTTGACGGTCTCGCCTCGTCTTTTGACCTGTTCGTCGGACTGGCCGTTGGCCGCCGCGTTGAAATCGGTGATGCTGCGCAGCGCGAGCGCGAGCGTGCCGCTCTGTCGCGCGCGCACCAGCGTCTCGGCCTGCTCGGGCTTCAGTTCTAGCGTGGCGGTGCGGCCGATGAGGGTGTTGCTGCCCTCTTTTTCTTTCGGCGCCTGATCGATCGCCAGCACGCGGACATTGGAGAGGACGACTTCGGTCTGGACGGCATCGCCGCCATTGCGCTCCGGATTGTTGACACGCTTGGAGAGGATGACGTCGACGCGGTCATTGGGCAGGATGAAGCCACCGGCGCCGTTTTCCGGCGATATCTCGGTCGAGATCGCCCGCATGCCGGTCGGCAGGATCGCCGCCATGAAGCCGGAGCCGTTGGCCTTGACCAGCTTCAGTTCGCGGATCGGCTCGCCCGCGAAGATCGGCGAGCGTGCGATCGAACCGGCTATTTCCTGGATGGCTTCCGCGCGGCCGGCGCGGCTGATCAGATTATTGCCGGTTGAAGCCGGCCAGGCCTGCCATTGCAGATCCTCCGGCTTCACCGCTTGGCCGAGCCCGATATCGGACTTCGCAACCAGAACTTCCACCGTCGGCAACTGCGCCACCGGTTCGGCCGCCGGGCGCGGTTTTTCCTCGGTGCCACGGGCGAGGTAGGCGGCGACACCGCCGGCACTCAAGGCGATGATCAGAACGAAGACACGTGCGATATTCATACGCTTTTACAACTCTTACGCAGGGCGTCCCAACTTCACGGCAACCACCGTCATCCCCACAGGCATGACTAGGCATGAATGGTATAAGGGAACTTGAGAGGTGTATTTTTTGGTTGATTGGATGGCGGGATTCAACGTCATGGTGAACGGGTGGTTAGCGTCCCGAACAACCCGTCCGCAAAAGGCCGGCGACGACCGCGCGAGGCTTTGAAAGTCCGCGAGGGGGCAGCCGGCGGGGGCCTCGGATGATTGGCGTGGACGCCTTCAGCGCGGGTTGGACGGGCTGCTGCTCCAAAGACTGACGCGCTTGCATCGTCCAAGACGTTATGCCGCAGCCACAACTTGATCGCGAAAACGCCTCCGGACCGCGGCGTGGACCGGGTAATTTGGTAACAGGACGCAGAAGACGGCAGTCAACCCCTTGACCCGGCACGCCAGTCGTTCTGAGATGCGCGCTAACTAACAGTCGCTGCAAGTTGAGGGGCCTGCCGCGATGTCAGATCCACTATCGACCGGACTGCAGGTCAAACTGCATGGCCGGAAGGACGCTTTTCAGCGAGGGATCAGCGGGTTGGCCCCACAACGTCAGGCGTTGCCTAAAAAACGATCTCCGCACGATCTCCTTGAAAGGCCCAGCCCCATGAAACGCGTATCTCTGGTTGTTACCCTCGCTTTGGCCGCCGGCTTCACTGCCCAGGCCGCCTCGGCGCAAACCCTCAAGACGGTCAAGGACCGAGGTCAGCTTTCCTGCGGCGTCAGCCAGGGCCTGCCGGGCTTCTCGACCCCGGACGACAAGGGTAACTGGACCGGGCTCGACGTCGACATCTGCCGGGCGATTGCAGCGGCGATCTTCAACGACGCGACCAAGATCAAGTTCGTGCCGCTCTCGGCCAAGGACCGTTTCACCGCGCTGCAGTCCGGCGAGATCGACGTGCTGTCGCGCAACACCACCTGGACGCTGTCGCGCGACACCTCGCTCGGCGCCAACTTCACCGGCGTTACCTATTATGACGGCCAGGGTTTTCTGGTGAAGAAGTCGCTGAAGGTGAATTCGTCGCTGGAACTGAACAGCGCGTCGGTCTGCGTGCAGACCGGCACCACGACCGAGCAGAACCTCGCCGACTACTTCAAGGGCAACAACATGAAGTATGAGGTGATCGCGTTCGCGTCCGCCGACGAAACCGTCAAGGCCTATGAATCCGGCCGCTGCGACGTCTTCACCTCCGACGTCTCCCAGCTCTACGCCGAGCGCCTCAAGCTCGCCAGCCCGGCCGATCATGTCGTGCTGCCTGAAGTCATCTCCAAGGAGCCGCTCGGACCGATGGTTCGCCATGGCGACGACCAGTGGTTCGACATCGTGAAGTGGACGCTGTACGCGATGGTCGGCGCCGAAGAACTCGGCATGACCCAGAAGAACATCGACGAGATCGCCAAGTCAGACAAGCCCGAGATCAAGCGCGCCGTCGGCACCGACGGCAATCTGGGCGAGCAACTCGGCCTGACCAAGGACTGGCTGGTGCGGATCGTGAAGGCGGTCGGCAATTACGGCGAGTCCTTTGAGCGCAACGTCGGCTCCGGGTCCAAGCTCGCCATCGCCCGTGGCCTCAACAACCTCTGGAGCAAGGGCGGTATCCAGTACGCGCCGCCGATCCGCTAAGCGCCGGCGCGAGGGGCTGCGGCGATGGCCATCGAACCCCGAAACCCACCGTCACAGTTCATTCCCAAACTGCAGCGGACGCTGGGTGGCCGGGCAGGCTGGAGCGGTTTTGTGCTCCAGCTCCTGTTCGTCGCGGCCCTCGCCTGGATCTCCTACGAGATCGTCGCCAATGCCCGCGCCAATCTGCAGGCGCAGCGGATCACCGCGGGCTTTGGCT
Organism: uncultured Alphaproteobacteria bacterium; assembly: GCA_963742935.1. GTDB lineage: Bacteria > Pseudomonadota > Alphaproteobacteria > Rhizobiales > Xanthobacteraceae > Bradyrhizobium. The sequence goes on from CAVUOI010000028.1 coordinate 21,552, forward strand.
TTCTGGCCAACAATGCGGGCTTTGACGTCAGCCAGAGCCTGATTCCGTATTCGGGATCCGATCCCTACACGCGGGTGTTCCTGGTCGGACTGCTCAACACGCTGCTGGTGTCGGTGATCGGCATCTTCTTCGCCACTCTGATCGGGTTCATCGTCGCGCTCGGCCGGCTGTCGCCGAACTGGCTGCTGTCGCGGATTTCCGGCGGTTATGTCGAACTGATCCGCAACCTGCCACTGCTGTTCCAGATCCTGTTCTGGTACCTGGCGGTGCTCGCCGCGCTGCCCAATCCCCGGCAGAGCATCTCGCTCTTCGACAGCTTCTTTCTCAGCAATCGCGGATTGGTGGTACCGAGGCCGGTCGGCGAGCCGGGTTTCGAGCCGTTCGTGTTAGCGCTGCTGATCGCTATCGTCGCCGCGATCGCGCTGTGGCGTTATTCCCGGCGGCAATTGTTCGACAGCGGCAAGGTGATCAAGGTCTGGCCGTATGCGCTGGGCATGGTGATCGGCCTTCCGCTGCTCGCGGCGCTGATCTTCGGCGCGCCCGTCAAGTTCGAGATTCCGGCCCTGAAGGGTTTCAACTTCGCCGGCGGCTCGCGCGTCATTCCGGAGTTCGTGGCGCTGACGTTGGCGCTGTCGACCTATACGGCGGCCTTCATCGCCGAGATCGTACGCGCGGGCATCCTCTCGGTGCACAAGGGCCAGATGGAAGCCGGCTCCTCGCTCGGGCTGCAGCGCGGCTCGGTGCTGCGGCTGATCGTGATCCCGCAGGCGATGCGCGTGATCCTGCCGCCGCTGACCAACCAGTATCTCAATTTGACCAAGAACTCCTCGCTGGCGGTGGCGATCGGCTATCCCGACCTGGTTTCGGTGTTCGCCGGGACCACGCTGAGCCAGACCGGGCAGGCGATTGAAATCATCGGCATCACCATGGGCGTCTATCTCCTGATCTCGCTCGTCACCAGTGCGATCATGAGCTTCTATGGATGGCGGATCAGCCGGAGCATGGGCGGATGAGCGACGCAACTCCATCCGTCTTTGTCCGCCAGGATCTCGTGCCCGAGCGGCCGGCCCCGGTGAAGACCACCGGTTTCGTCGGCTTCCTGCGCACGCGGCTGTTCAATTCACCGACCAACATCCTGATCACCATCGTCTGTGCGCTGCTGCTGTGGTTCATCGTCGTTCCGGCTCTGAGATTCGTGCTGTTCGATGCGGTCTGGACCGGCAACGACCGCACCGCCTGCCTGCCGAAAAATCCCGGCGACGTGGTCGGCGCCTGCTGGCCTTTCATCCAGGCGAAGTTTTCGCAGTTCATCTACGGATTTTACCCGGAGCCGGAGCGCTGGCGGGTCAATTTGACCTTCCTTCTCGCCACGATCCTGCTGGTGCCGTTGTTGATTCCGCGGCTGCCGGCCAAGGGTCCGAATGCCATCCTGTTCTTCGTGGCGCTTCCTGTTGTCGCCTTCTTCCTGCTGCGCGGCGGCGGAGTGAGCGGCTTCGGCGTGAGTTGGACGGCCGGGCTTCTTGCGGGCTTCAACGACAGTATCTTGGAGGGCGGCAGAAAGCTGGTGGCCTCCGGCGAGACGACGGCCGTCGTCGGATCGCTGCTATGGGCGATCGGCAAGCTGCTCATGTTGATCAGCACGATCGTCAGCTGGATTCTGGTGCCGTTGATCTGGCTGCGCGACTACGTTCAGGGGTCCGGACGTCCGGTCTGGTACGACCTCGCGGCGACTGCCGTGATCGTATCGGCGCTGCTTTTCTGGCTGACCGGCGGTCTGCGCGCGGTTGCCGTCAATCTTGGGGTCTTCGCCGGCATCGCCGCCGTCATCGCCATCATGGGCCTCGACCGAGGCGGGCTTCCCGAGGTGGATACGCGGCTGTGGGGCGGCTTGCTGGTCACGCTCGTGGTTTCGGTCGTCGGCATTGTCGCCTCGATGCCGGTCGGCATCGCGCTTGCGCTCGGCCGGCGCTCGACCATTCCGCTGATCCGGATTTTCTCGATCGCCTTCATCGAGTTTTGGCGCGGCGTGCCGCTGATCACGGTGCTGTTCTTCGCCACCTACATGCTGCCGCTGTTCGTTCCAGCCGGCTTCACCATCGACGGGCTGATGCGGGCCTTGATCGGCATCGCGCTGTTCGCGGGCGCCTACCAGGCCGAAGTAATCCGCGGAGGCCTCGCGGCAATCCCGCGTGGGCAGGCGGAAGCGGCGAGCGCGCTCGGGCTGTCCTGGACCAAGACCACGGCGTTGATCGTGATGCCGCAGGCGCTGCGCCACGTCATCCCCGGTCTCGTCAACAGTTTCATCGCGCTGTTCAAGGACACCTCGCTCGTCTCGATCGTCGCGCTGTTCGACCTGCTCGGACAGTTGCGCGCTTCCTTCTCCGATCCGGTCTGGTCGACGCCGACGACGCTGTTCACCGGCTTTGCCTTCACCGGGATGATCTATTTCGTGTTCTGCTTCGGGATGTCGCGTTACTCGCTGTTCGTCGAGAACCGGCTGAACGCCCATCGTCGCAACTGAGTACATGACCATGACTGCAAACTCGATCGTCGGCATCAACGCGCTCAACAAATGGTACGGCGACTTTCACGTGCTGCGCGACATCAACCTCGATGTCGCCAAGGGCGAGCGCATCGTGATTTGCGGCCCCTCGGGCTCGGGCAAGTCGACTTTGATCCGCTGCATCAACGCGCTGGAGGAGTTTCAGGAAGGCCAGATCGTCGTCGAGGGCATCGAGCTTGGGCCGAACCTGCGGCGGGTCGACGAGGTCCGCCGCGAAGTGGGCATGGTGTTCCAGAGCTTCAATCTGTTCCCGCATCTGACCGTGCTGGAGAACTGCACGCTGGCGCCGATCTGGGTGCGTAACATCCCCAAGAAAGACGCCGAGGCGAGTGCGATGAAATTCCTGGAGCGGGTCAAGATCCCGCATCAGGCCAACAAATATCCGGGCCAGATGTCAGGCGGCCAGCAGCAGCGCGTCGCCATCGCGCGGGCACTCACCATGAACCCGAAGGTGATGCTGTTCGACGAGCCGACGTCGGCGCTCGATCCGGAAATGGTCAAGGAAGTGCTCGACACCATGGTCGATCTCGCCAGGGAAGGCATGACCATGCTGGTCGTCACCCACGAAATGGGATTTGCCCGCGAAGTCGCTAACCGGGTCGTGTTCATGGATGCGGGACAGGTAATCGAATCGAACACGCCGCAGGAATTCTTCGCCAATCCGCAACACGCGCGGACGAAATTGTTCTTGAGTCAGATTTTACGGCATTGAGAAGCCACCAACCTCATCCTGAGGAGGCGCGAAGCGCCGTCTCGAAGGATGGGCCGCGGGCCACATGGTTCGAGACGCGCGAAGACGCGCTCCTCACCATGAGGGTCAATAGGGTAGCTCACGCTCACACCTTCTCGAACGGCACGTCAATCTTGGGGCGCCGCTCCAGCCATTCCGGCACCGGAAGGTTCTTCGCTCGCATGAACGCCGGATTGTACAGCTTTGACTGATAGCGGTTGCCGGCATCGCACAGGAGGGTGACGATGGTCTTGCCCGGTCCAAGCTGCTTGGCGAGCTTGATAGCGCCGGCAATGTTGATGCCGCTCGAACCGCCGAGGCACAGGCCCTCGTGCTGGACCAGATCGAAGAGCACCGTCACCGCTTCCTCGTCCGAAACCAGGAAGGCGTCGTCGACCTTCGCAGTCTCGATGATCGGCGTGACGCGGCCGAGTCCGATGCCTTCGGTGATCGAATCGCCCGGTGTCGATTTGGCGGCGCCGTGCTTGAACAGGTTGTACATCGCAAAACCGTGCGGATCGGCGCAGGCGTTGACGATGCCCGGGTGTTTTTCCTTCAGATAGCGGCTGGTGCCGGCCAGCGTGCCGCCGCTGCCGACCGCGCAGATGAAGCCGTCGATCTGGCCGCCGGTCTGCTCCCAGATCTCCGGCCCCGTCAACTCGTAATGCGCCTTGGCGTTGTCGAGGTTGTTCCACTGGTCGGCGAACAACACGCCGTTCGGCTCGGTCTTGCGAAGCTGCGCGGCCAGCCGCCGTCCGACATGCTGGTAGTTGTTCGGATTGGCATAGGGCAGCTGCGGCACCTCGAGCAGTTCGGCGCCGCACAGCCGCAGCATGTCCTTTTTTTCCTGGCTCTGGGTTTCCGGGATCAGGATCAGCGTGCGATAGCCGCGCGCGCTGGCGACGACCGCGAGCCCGATGCCGGTATTGCCGGCGGTCGATTCCACCACCAGCCCGCCCGGCTTGAGGTCACCGCGCTTCTCGGCCTCCAAAATCATCCATTTGCCCGCGCGGTCCTTGACCGACTGGCCGGGGTTCATGAATTCGGCCTTGCCGAGAATGGTGCAGCCGGTCTCTTCGGAGGCGCGCTTGAGTTTGATCAGCGGGGTGTTGCCAATCGCTTCGATGACGTCTTTGTTGAAAGCCATGGTCTGAAATTGCCGGTTTGTTGCCCAATCGTTGGGCGACCCTAAAGGACCGCCGCGGGGCATACAAGCCAGCGGAAACAGGGCGGATCAGCCCGATTTTGCGAACACGACCTGACGTACGTCGATATTTCCGGACAGGAACCCGGCCTCGCAATAGGCGAGGTAATACTCCCACAGCCGCCGGAAGCGGTCGTCGAAGCCTGACGGCATCAGGTGCGGCCAGGCCGCACGGAAATTGCTTCGCCAGATCGCCAGCGTCCTGGCATAATCTTGCCCGAAAATGCGCTCGCGGATGACGGGAACGCCGAAGCGTTCGCCCAGCGTTTTCAGGATTTGCGGCGAAGGCAGCATGCCGCCCGGGAAGACGTAGCGCTGGATGAAGTCGACTTCGCGCCGATAGGCCTGGAACAGGCTGTCCTGGATAGTGATGGTCTGGATGCCGGCGAGCCCGCCGGGCAGCAGGCGGTCGCGCAACTGTGAAAAATAGTTCGGCCAGAACTGCTCGCCGACCGCCTCGATCATTTCGATCGAGGCGATCCGATCGTAGCGGTCGCGCTCGTCGCGGTAGTCCTGCAGCTTGATTTCAACGCGATCGCTCAGGCCGGCATTATGAATGCGCGCCCGCGCAAAATCGCGCTGCTCCTTGCTGATCGTAAGGCCGACGACCTTGGCGCCATACGTTTTGGCGGCGTATTCGGCGAAGCCGCCCCAGCCGCAGCCGATCTCCAGAAGCTTCTGACCGGGCCGCAGATCGATGGCTTCGGCAAGCCGGCGGTACTTGTTATGCTGGGCTGCGGTCAGGTCTGCCGTATCGTCCTCGAACAGCGCGGATGAATAGGTCATGCTGGGATCGAGCCAGGACGAATAGAATGCGTTGCCGATGTCGTAATGGGCATAGATGTTGCGGCGCGCCTGCCGCCTGGTATTGCGATTGAGCCAGTGCCTGATCACCTGGAACGTGCGCGTCAGCGGGTTGCCGACCTGCATGGCCTGCATCCAGTCCTGGTTGACGCAGAACAGATAGAGGAATTGCGTGAGGTCGGGCGTGTCCCATTCGCCGCGCAGGTAGGCTTCGGCGATGCCGATGTCGCCGCCGCGCAGCAGGCGTGAAGCGAAGCCGTAATCGCAGATCTTCATCGCGGCTGCGGGGCCCGGTGCGTTGCCACCGAGGCGGACCATGCGGCCGTCGGCCAGCGTCACGTCGAGCGTGCCACGCTGCAGTTGTGAACCGAAACCCAGCGCCAGCCGGACCAAGCGGGGTAATTCCGGAAACGCCGCGTCTACGGTTTCTGATGTGACCGAAATCAACTCGGACATGGGCGATCCACCGAATAGCGGTCTACCCTGCCTCGCATGGTCGATCGACGCAGCTTCAATGCTTGGCACGGGCGGACAACGCTCCGGGAGTATAATCGTTGCTTTTCCTGCTCGCCAAGCCGGAATTGGAGGCTTCGTCGTTCCGCGGCACCAGCCGCGCACCCTTGAGCCAGAGCCGTAGCGCCTCCCAATGGATCGCCGCCATGATCTTGATGGTGACCAGCGGGAGCGCGAAGAACGCGCGCAGCAACGCCTTGGTATTGAGCGCGCGATGGCTGCCATTGAAGGTCGCCGCGAGCAGGGGGCCTTCGCGATCGGTTTCCAGAATTCGCAACTGCACGCGCGCGCCCGGCGGCCGCACGCGAAAATGGTAGCGCATCGCCATCTCGATGAACGGCGAGACGTAGAACAGCTTGTCCTGCTGCTGCCGTACGCCGGCGTCGGTGATGTCGCTCGATGTGACCGGCAGGACGTAAGGATGTATATCGCCAAGAGTGTTGCGCACTTCGTAGACTAGCAGCGCCAGCTCGTTATCGGCGCGATAGCAGAAATAAACTGACAACGGATTGAAAGTGTAGCCGAGCAGGCGGGGATAACAGAGCAGCAGCACCCGTCCGCCCGTGAGGTCGATGCCGCGCTCGGCCGCACAGCGTTGCGCGTAGGCGCGCAAGGATGATCCATCCCGCTCGCCATGATCGGCCTCGTGAAAACTGTAGAGTGCCGCGTGGTTGACGCCGAACAGCCGCGATTGCCGGTCCGCCTCCGCCAGCCGGTCCAGATCGATCAGCAGGCTCATCACGCGATAGCTGAAGCGATGGCCCATCGGCTTCAGCCGCGCATGCATGACGTCGCCGACGTAGAGTGCGGCGGCCTCGGCGGGCTGTGCGGATGTTGCACGCATGATTACTCCGCCGCTTCGGCCAGCGCCGGCGTCGGCTGTCGCCATGGCGCGACCGCGCCGAGCGCCTCGGCGACCGCAAGGCCCGAGCGCAACCCGTCCTCGTGGAAACCGTATCCGGTCCACGCGCCGCAGAACCAGGTGTGCCGCTTGCCTTGAATCTCGGGCAGTCGCTTCTGGGCGGCAAAGGCGGCGGCGTTATATTGGGGATGCTCGCAAAAGTATTTGCCGAAAGTCAGCGCGGGATCGGGCGCGACCGGCGGGTTGAGGCTGACGAACAGCGGCTTGTCGTGATCGATGCCCTGCAGTTCGTTCATCCAGTAGGTGACGGAGACGTCGTTATCGAAGTTTTTCTGACGCGGCCAGCGCAGGAAATTCCACGAAGCCCAGGCGCGCCGGCGCTTCGGCATCAGCGCGGGATCGCGGTGCAGATAGATCGTGTTGGGGGAATAGCCGATCGCGCCCAGGATGGCGCGCTCGCGGTCGTCGGCGTCCGACAGCATCGCCAGCGCCTGGTCGCTGTGGGAAGCGATCACGACGTGGTCATAGCTGTCGGCGTTGCCGTGGCTGTCGTGGATCACGACGCCATGCGAGGTGCGCTCGATGGCGGTGACGGCGCAGCCAAGCCTGATCCGGTCGCGGAAGGAAGCGGTGAGTTTGTCGACGTAGTGCTGGCTGCCGCCCTTTACGGTGCGCCAGACCGGGCGGTCATATTGCAGCAGGCGATGGTTGGCGAAGAAGGCGACGAAATTCTCGGCTGGAAAATCCAGCATCTCGCTCGACGGCGCCGACCAGATCGCCGCTCCCATCGGCGCCAGATAATCGGTCAACAGCCGCGGCGCGAAGTGGCGCTTGCGGAAATATTCGCCGAGCGTCAGCCCGACGAGCTTTCCGGCCGCATAATCCTCGACGCTCTGCTGATTGAAGGTGAGGATGTCGCGCAGCATCCACAGATAGGACGGCGACAATAGATTGCGCGGTTGCGCGAACAGTCCGCATGCGGTCTCGAACCAGTTGTTGCCGCCGCCCCTCCACTCGAAGCGGCCGGTATCTGCCGTCACCGCAAAGCTCATGCGGCTTTCGACGGTCTCGACGCCGAGATGGGCGAACAGCGCCGTCAGGTCCGGATAATTCAGTTCGTTGTAGACGATGAAGCCGATGTCGACAGGAATGCGCGTGCCGTCATAGTCGATGCTGACGGTGTGGCTGTGGCCGCCGGGCCTGAGTTCGCGGTCGTAGACGGTGACCTGATAATGATTCGACAAGGTCCAGGCCGCGGCATTGCCGCTGATTCCCGTCCCGACCACCGCAACCCGCATTTTTGGCCCTCCAGAGCACAATGCAAGATACGGGGGGCTGTTCCCGGGGTTTCAAACCGCCCACAGGCGCGGCATAGCTGTGCGCGAGGGCTGATTCGGGATGTCAGAACAGGGGAAAAGCCGCATGAAATCTTCGTAAGATTTCGGCGGTCCCGCCGCCTCCCGACTTGGTTCCGGAGCCTATAAAACAGGGAGGATAGAGCACTTTGCGGCCTGTTTTAGCGACCCTGACGGACCAATGGCGAACGGCTGCGCAGGGCTGTCCGCCTCCCGGCCGCACGGCTAGTATCCGGTCCGGTTCCAACGGAAGCATCACCTCGTGAACGTGTCGCAGGCCATCAGGAAAATCGTTCGTCGTGCGCCGGGCCGGGATCTGCCTGGTGGAGAACGGGTGTGACCGATCGGATTGCAATCGCGGCGTTCGGAGGTTGGCCCACGCACGTTCCCGGCGGCAGGCGCTTGTTGCGGCTGATAGCTGTGCTCGGCCTCGTCACCAGTTGCACGGGCTGCATCCTGACCAAGGATCTGCCGGATCCCGCGCTCGACGTCCCCGAAGGCTACAAGTCGGCGGCGCGGCCTTCGAAGGCCGCCGACGCACCGCCGACGCTCGACTGGTGGCGAGGATTTCGTTCGCGCGAACTCACAGTGCTGATGGAAGAGGCGCAGACCGTCAATCTGGATATCGCGGCGGCCACCGCGCGGTTCAGACAGGCCGATGCGCAGGCGCGGATCACGGGCGCTGCCTTGTTGCCCAGTCTCAGCGGCACGGGGCAGGAGAGCTATTCCCGAACCTCCGGCTCCAGCTCCAGCGGCCTGACCAATGGCGGCCGCGAAGTGGTCAATTATTCGTCGTCGCTGAGCGCCAGTTACGAACTGGATTTCTGGGGCAAGAACCGCGACGCCGCGCAGGCGGCGGAAGAGACCGCGGTTGCCAACCGCTTCGACCGCGACGTCGTCGCGCTGACTACGCTGACGACGGTCGCCAATGCCTATTTCCAGGTGCTGGCCGCCCAGGACCGGATTCGCACGTCGCAGCGAAACATTGCCAGCGCCACGCGCATTCTCGATGCGATCAAGCAGCGGCTGCAGGCGGGCACCGGCAACGATCTCGACGTCGCCCAGCAGGAGAGCGTGCTCGCAAACCAGCGCGCGCTGGTGCCGCCGCTGCGGCAGACGCTCGACCAGAACATCAACGCGCTGGCGACCCTGGTGTCGCGGCCGCCGGAAGCGGTGCGGGTCAATGGCGGGTCGCTCAACCAGATCGCGTCGCCACGCGTCACGCCCGGCCTGCCGTCGGAACTGCTGACGCAGCGTCCCGATATCAGGCGCCAGGAAGCCCAGCTGGCCTCGGCGACCGCCAATGTCGGCAGCGCCCGCGCGCAGTTCTTTCCGAGCATTCAACTGACCGGGCAGGGCGGCTATCAGAGCTCCGCGCTGGCCTCGCTGTTCCAGCCGCACGCGGCGTTCTTCAGCATGGTCGGCAGCCTGACCCAGCCGATCTTCGACGGCGGCAGGATCCTCGGCAATTTCGAACTCACCAAGGCGCGGCAGGACGAGTTGTTGCAGACCTACCGCAAGACGGTGGTGCAGGCCTTTGCCGATGTCGATAATGCCCTGATGTCGATCCGCCAGACCACCGAGAAGCTGCGGCTACAGCGCGAAGTGGTGGCGGCGTCGCGGCGGGCTTTTGAACTCGCGGGTGACCAGATGCGCGCCGGAACGGCAGACATCGTAACTGTGCTAAACGTGCAACAGACACTATTCCAGGCTGAAGATGCGCTGGTACAGGCCCAACTGGCCCGGCTGCTGGCGATCGTCAGCCTCTATCAGGCGCTGGGGGGCGGCTGGGAGCCCAGGATGGAAAGGCCGGTCGATGCTCTTTAAGCCGGAACCAGACGACGCGAAGACGACGGGCAAACGCGTCGCGCGCGGCATTGGCCGCCGGTTCGTTTCGCTGACGGTTACGCTGCTGATCCTCGGCGGGCTCGGCTATCTCGGCTGGAACGCGTTTCAGCAGAAGCAGGCCGGCCGTGGCGGCGCCAAACGCACGCCCCGACCTCCCGGTGCCGGTGCTGGCGGCGACTCCACGGATGCAGGACGTTCCGGTCTATCTCGACGCGGTCGGCTCGGTCCGCGCGCTGAACAATGTTGTCGTGCGGGCCCAGGTCGATGGCAAACTGATCAAGGTGAATTTCGTCGAGGGCCAGGACGTCAAGCAGGGCGACGTGCTGGCCGAGATCGATCCCGTGATCTATCAGGCCCAGTACGATCAGGCTGTGGCGAAGAAAGCGCAGGATGAGGCGCTGCTTGCCAACCAGAAGCTTGATCTGGCGCGCTATCAACAACTCGCCGCGTCCAATGCCGGCTCCAAGCAACAGGCCGATACGCAACGCGCGGTGGTCGCCCAGCAGGAAGCGCTGGTGCAGGCCGACCAGGCCGCGATCGACAATGCCCGTGCGATGCTCGGCTATACCAAGGTCATCGCGCCGCTCACGGGGCGCGTCGGCCTGCGGCAGGTCGACCAGGGCAACATCATCCGCGCTTCGGACGCCACCGGCCTCGTCATCATTACCCAGTTGCAGCCGATCGCCGTGCAGTTCAGCCTGCCGCAGCAGCAGATCGTGCGGGTCAACGCCGCTGCCGCCAAGGGCGTGCTGGCGGTGGACGTGTTCGGCAATGACGGCGTCACTGTCGTCGATACCGGTACGCTCAAGGGCATCGACAACCAGGTCGATCCGACCACTGGCACGCTGAAGCTGAAGGCCGAATTCCCCAATGCAAAATTCCAGCTCTGGCCCGGACAGTTCGTCAATGTGCGACTGAAGGTCGAGACGCTCGACAAGGCGATCGTGGTGCCGACCTCGGCGGTGCAGCGTGGGCCGGCCGGCACGTTCAGCTATGTGATTGGGCCCGACAATGTCGCGACCGCCAAGCCCGTCGTAGTGACGCAGCAGAACGAAAACGACGCGGTGATTGCGAGCGGGCTGACCACGTCGGATCGCGTCGTCACCACGGGTTTTGCCAATCTATCCGACGGCGCCAAGGTTCTGATCGGCACCGACGACCGCGCACCGTCAGCCGATCTCGCACCGCGCAAGCGCGGCCGCAGCCCCGATGCCAAGGGCGCTCAACCCAGCGAAGGCCAGAGCAAGGAAGGCCAGACCAGGGAAGGCCGCGGCAAGCGCGAGCGCGGCGAGGGCGATCAGAAGGGACAAACCGGACCCGCGCCGGCAAACGGGCAGGCGGGCGGCGCCACCAAGTGAGAACGCAACCATGAGCGTCTCAGAACCGTTCATCCGTCGGCCGATCGCGACCTCGCTGCTCGGGATCGCGCTGATGATCGGCGGCGCGCTCGGCTATTGGGCGTTGCCCGTGTCGGCGCTGCCGCAGGTCGATTTCCCGACCGTGCAGGTGACGACGCAATTGCCGGGCGCCAGCCCCGACGTGATTGCGTCGCTGATTACGGCGCCATTGGAACGCCAGCTCGGCCAGATTCCGTCGATGTCGTCGATGCAGTCGACTTCTTCGTTTGGCGTCAGCCAGATATCGCTGCAGTTCGACCTCAACCGCGACATCGACGGTGCAACCCAGGACGTGCAGGCCGCGATCAATGCCGCCGCCGGAATTCTGCCGAAGAACCTGCCGTATCCGCCAACCTACGCCAAGGTGAACCCGGCCGATGCGCCGGTGCTGACGCTGGCCTTGACGTCGGAGACGATTTCGCTGCGCGCCATGAGCGACATCGCCGACACGATCCTCGGCCAGCGGCTCAGCCAGATCTCCGGTGTGGGGCGCGTGGCGATCCTCGGCGGGCTCAAGCCTGCGGTGCGGGTGCAGGCGGATCTGGCCCGGCTTGCCGCGTACGGCATCTCGATGGAGGACCTGCGCAACGCCATCGCCGGCGCCAACGTATCGGGGCCGAAGGGATCGCTCGACGGCGCGCAACAGGCCTACACCATCGCAGCCAACGACCAGATCGCGGTGGCCGAGGCCTACAAGCCGATCATCATCGCCTACCGCAACGGTTCGCCGGTCACGATCGGCGACGTTGCGATCATCATCGACGGGCTGGAAAACGATCGGACCGGCGGCTGGTACCAGGGCACGCCGGCTGTCATCATCGACATCCAGCGGCAGCCCGGCGCCAATGTGATCGAGGTGGTCAGGCAGATCCGTGCGGAAATCCCCAAGGTGCAGCGCGCGATCCCGGCCGGCGTCAATCTGACGATCGTCTCCGACCGCACCGTCACCATTCGCGCCTCCGTCCGCGACGTCCAGTTCACGCTGATCCTGTCCGTGGTGCTGGTGACGCTGGTGGTGCTGCTGTTCCTGCGGTCGCTGCGCGCGACACTGATCGCCGGCGTGGCGCTGCCGCTGTCGCTGATCACGAGTTTCGGGATCATGTATTTCGCGGGCTTCAGCCTCGACAATCTTTCGCTGATGGCGCTGACGATCGGCACCGGCTTTGTGGTCGACGACGCCATCGTGATGATCGAGAACATCGTCCGTCACATGGAGAACGGCGAGTCCGTGATGGAGGCGTCGCTGAAGGGCGCCAGCGAAATCGGCTTCACCGTGATCTCGCTGACGGTCTCGCTGATCGCGGTCTTCATCCCGTTGCTGTTCATGTCCGGGCTGGTCGGACGCATGTTCCGCGAATTCGCGCTCACGCTGACCATCGCGGTGGTGACCTCGGCGGTCGTCTCGCTGACGCTGACGCCAATGATGTGCTCGCGGTTGTTGAAGCACGCCGGCGAGGAGATGACGGTGCCCGGGCTCGCCGCCGTCAGCCGCTTCATCGACCGTACGGTCGACCTCTACCATCGCACGCTGCTGTGGGTGCTGCAGCGCCAGCGCGCGACGCTGGTGGTGACATTCGCCACCATCGCCGCGACCCTGCTGATGTATGTGATCGCGCCGAAGGGCTTTCTCCCGCTGCAGGACACTGCGTCGATCACGGCGGTGACGGAGGCCGGTGCGGACGTTTCCTTTGCCGAGATGCAAAGCCGGCAGGCTGCGGCTTCAGCCGCGATCCAGGCCGATCCGGATGTGGTCGGCGTCGTCTCGGTAATCGGGGCGGGCGCGGTCAACCCGACCACCAATGTCGGGCGACTGGTGATGACGCTGCGGCCGCGCGGCGAACGGCACGATGATATTTCCACCGTGGTCGACCGGCTGAAGCAGCGCACCGCATCGATCCCCGGCATGACCATCTATTTCCAGCCGGTGCAGGACGTGCAGATTTCGACCCAGTCGAGCCGCTCGCAGTACCAGTATACGCTGACCGGCACCGATGCCGCGCAGGTTTCGCTGTGGTCGCAGAAGCTGATTGCGGAAATGCGCCGCGACCCGCTGTTCCGCGACGTCTCGTCGGAAGCGCAGGAGGGCGGCTTGCGCGCCGCGCTCGACATCAATCGGCAGCGCGCCGGCCAACTCGGCGTCAGCCTCCAGGCGGTCAACGACACGCTCAACGATGCGTTTGCGCAGCGGCAGATTTCGACGATCTACGGCCAGGCCAACCAGTACCGCGTGGTGCTGGAGGCGATGCCGATCTACCAGCGCGATCCCTCGATCCTGTCGAAACTCTATCTCCCGGGGTCCGCGAGTACGACCGCCGGTACGCCTAACGCCCAGGTGCCGCTGTCGGCGGTGGCGACGCTGACCCGCACCACGGCGCCGCTGGCGATCTCGCATCTCGCGCAATTTCCAGCCGTCTCGCTCAGCTTCAACCTCGCGCCCGGCGAGGCCCTGGGCGATGCCGTCGAGGCGGTCAAGAAGATCGAGACCAATATGGGGATGCCCGGCAGCATCGTCGGCGTCTATTCGGGCGATGCGGCCGAGTTTTCAAAGTCGCTGGCCGGGCAGCCCTGGCTCATCCTGGCGGCGATCGTCACGATCTACATCGTGCTCGGCGTGCTCTACGAGAGCTACATCCACCCCATCACCATTCTATCGACGCTGCCGTCCGCCGGCGTAGGCGCCATCCTGGCGCTGATGCTGTTCGGGCAGGACCTCTCGGTGATCGGCCTGATCGGCATCATTCTGCTGATGGGCATCGTCAAGAAGAACGCGATCATGATGATCGACTTCGCGCTGGAGGCGGAGCGGCATCAGGGCATGTCGCCGGACGAAGCCATCGTGCAGGCCTGCCTGTTGCGCTTCCGCCCGATCATGATGACGACGCTGGCGGCGCTGTTCGGCGCATTGCCGCTGGCGATCGAAAGCGGCACCGGCGCCGAATTGCGCTTTCCGCTCGGCATTTCCATCATCGGCGGCCTGCTGCTGAGCCAGTTGTTGACGCTTTACACGACGCCGGTGATCTATCTGGCGCTCGACCGGCTCAATCGCAAAATCGAGAAGGCGGTGCCGGACCCCGGGCCTCCGGGGCCAACGGTCGCCGGCGCGACCGAGGGGATGCAATAGATGGCATCGATCTCGGAGCCCTTCATCCGCAGGCCGGTAGGCACCACGCTGCTGGCGATCGGGCTCTTTCTGGTCGGCATCGTCGCCTATGTCTTCCTGCCGGTCTCGTCGGTTCCCAACGTCGATTTCCCGATGATCCGGGTCTCGGCGACGCGGCCGGGCGCGGACCCTTCCGTGATGGCGGCGACCGTTGCGGCGCCGCTGGAGCGGCGGCTCGGCCAGATTTCCGGCATCGACCAGATCACCTCGACCAGTTCGCTAGGTTCGACCAGTATCCAGCTGCAATTCGCGATCGGTCGCGATATCGACCGCGCGGCGCGCGATGTGCAGGCGGCGATCAATGCCTCGCTGGCGGACCTGCCGAGTGATCTGCCGTCGCTGCCGCGGTTCCGCAAAGCCAACCCTTCCGCCGCCCCGGTGTTCGTGCTGGCGCTGACCTCGAAGACGCTGACGACCAGCGCGATGTATGACGTCGCCGATACCGTGATCGCGCAGCGTATCTCGCAGGTGCCGGGGGTCGGCGAAGTCAATGTCACCGGCGCCGACCAGCCGGCAGTGCGGATCGCGCTCAACCCGGTGTCGCTGTCGAATGCCGGGATCGCCACCGACGATGTGCGGCTCGCCATCGTCAACGCCAATCCCTTGGGGCCGGTCGGCATCTTCAACGGCGGCCGCCAGAGCGAGACGATCTCGACCAACAAGCAGATGCGCACCGCGGCCGAATTCCGCGATATCATCATCAAGAGCTCGGCCGGGAATTTCGTCCGCCTGGCCGACGTCGCCGAAGTCGAGGACTCCGTCCGCAATAGCCGCTCGATCGCCTGGTTCAACAAGCAGCCTGCCGTGCTGATCCAGATCACCAAGCAGGGCGACGCCAATGTGATCGATACCGTCGACCGGGTGAGGGCGCTGATCCCGGAACTCAAGCAGTGGCTGCCGGGCGGCGTCGAGATTTCGACGCTGGTCGACCGCACCGGCACCATCCGCGCCAGCGTGCTCGACATGCAGTACACGCTGCTGGCGACCGCGTTCCTGGTCATGCTGGTGGTGTTCGTGTTCCTGCGGCGGTTGACGCCGACGATCGCCGCCGGCGTCTCGGTGCCGCTGGCGCTGGCCGGCACCTGCGCCGGGATGTGGCTCGCCGGCTTTTCGATCGACAATTTGTCGCTGATGGCGCTCGCGATCTCGGTCGGCTTCGTGGTCGACGACGCCATCGTCATGATCGAGAACATGTACCGCAACCTCGAGCAGGGCATGGCCCCGTACCCGGCGGCGGTCGAGGGCGCCAAACAGATCGGCTTCACCGTGCTGTCGATCAGCCTCTCGTTGATTGCGGCCTTTACGCCGCTGATCTTCATGGACGGTATCGTCGGGCGGCTGTTGCGCGAATTCTCGCTGACGTTGACCTTTGCCATCGTGGTGTCGACCGTTGTGTCGCTGACGGTCACGCCGATGATCTGCGCGCACTACATCAAGGAAGCGACCTCCGACCGCGCGACCTGGTTCGATCGCGTCATCGAAGGCACGCTGTCGCGCATCGTATCGTTCTACACCTGGACGCTGCGGGCGGTGCTGGGTTTTCCGTTCCTGACCCTGCTGGTGTTCTTCGCCACCATCGCGCTGACCGTGGTGCTCTACATCAAGACGCCGAAGGGCTATTTCCCGACCGACGACAGCGGGTTTGTAATCGGCGCCACGCGCGCGTCGCCCGACACCTCGTTCCAGGCGATGCTGGGATTGCAGCAGCAACTGGCTGACATCGTGATGGCGGATCCGGCAGTCGCCAGCATCGGCTCCTCGCTCGGCGGCACCGCTGGCCCCGGTGGCGGGGGTTCCAATCGGGGCACCATGTTCATCAGCTTAAAACCGCCGGAGGAGCGGGCGGGCATGACGACCGCGCAGGTGATCGACCGGCTACGCCGCAATCTGTACCGGGTCGCCGGAATCCGCCTGTTCATGTTCGCGGCGCAGGATATCCGCGCGGGCGGTCGCCAGAGCGATTCCGACTACCAGTATACGCTGTCGAGCACCGACCTCGAACTGCTGCAGAAATGGGCCCCACTGGTCGCCAAGCGGATGGAGACGGTGGAAGGGATCACCGACATCTCCAGCGACCGCGACCCCGGCGGCTTGCAATTGTCGCTGGTGATTGACCGCAAGACCGCATCGAGCCTCGGGGTGCGCGTCCAGGATATCGACAACGCCCTGAACAACGCGTTTGCGCAGCGGCAGATCTCGATCATCTATACCCAGCGCAACCAGTACATGGTGGTGTTGGAGATCGACCCGAAATTCCAGGCCGACCCGTCCAACCTGGAGCGCATCTTCGTGGCCGGCGCCAACGATGCCCAGGTGCCGCTGTCGGCCGTGGTGCGCTACCAGCGCGGCCTGTCGCCGCTCGCGGTCTATCACTCGCAATCGTTTCCCTCGACGACGGTATCGTTCAATCTGATGCCCGACGTGCCGCTGGAGGTAGCGACCTCGAACATCCAGCGCGCGGTCGAGGAACTGCACATGCCGGAAGGCATCCGCGGCAGTTTTGACGGCAATGCCGGCGATTTCAACAAGACCAGCGGGCGGCAGCCGCTCTTGATCCTGGGCGCGCTGGTGGCGATGTATATCGTGCTCGGCGTGCTCTATGAGAGCCTTGCGCATCCGATCACGATCATTTCGACCCTGCCGTCCGCCGGCCTCGGGGCGCTGCTGGCGCTGCAGGTGACGAACACGCCGCTGACCGTGATCGCCTTCGTCGGCATCATCCTGCTGATCGGCATCGTCAAGAAGAACGGCATCATGATGGTGGATTTCGCGCTCGATGCCGAGCGCCATCGCGGCCTGTCGTCGGCGGACGCGATCTTCGAAGCCTGCCGCGCCCGCTTCCGGCCAATCTTGATGACGACGATGGCGGCGCTGTTTGCCGGCATCCCGCTGGTCATCGCCACCGGCCCCGGCACCGAGTTGCGTCGGCCGCTCGGTATCACCATTATCGGCGGACTGTTCGTGTCGCAGATCCTGACGCTCTATACCACGCCGGTGATCTATCTCCTGATCGACCGGCTGCGGCAGCGATGGCGGCCGGTCCCGATCGCGGCGCCGGCCGAATAGTTCTCGCGGGCCTCAGCGCTGCGGCGGACTTTTCGCTTCGCCAGCGAGGGCATCGACATACGGCTTGTAGCGAAGGGAGAGCGTTCGCAGGGCATTGACGATTTTTTCTTTCTTCTCGGGCGGCAAATCCGGAGCGGCGGCAAGTTTATACAATTTTTCTTCCGCCGTTGCCCAAAATGCCGGTCCGCCTTTTAGTATCGCGAGTTCCTCCATCTTCTCTTCGATGAAGCCGGTAACGAGAGTGAAGACCACATAAAAGGACACGAGCAACACGCAAGTGATCGCGGCGAGCTTCACGAAAAAGGCCGTTAAGGGCGAGGGGCCCTGCGTTGACTGTGCTGCCGTCTTGTCCATCTCACTCGCTGACATTCCAGTTATCTCCAGTTGCAATCTCGATTGTTTATCACCACGACCAACGGTCGTGCAATTGACAGAAAAATCTGCTCGATATCCGCACCGGACTAGAGCCTTTTCCGTTTCGATTGAATCGAAACGGGGCTCTAGATTCCTTGTTTGACGCGTTTTCTTGACGCGAACCGGGTCCACTTCGCTGGAAAACGCTCTAGCTCATTACGAACGGCTGGATTTGCTTCCCGTGCCCGCGGAATAGTTGAATTACTCCCCACGAAGCGTATAGCGAGAAGATGTCAGAACAACCCGATCTCCATGCCGGCGTCTCCGACGAGATGGTCCCGGACTGTCCGCATTGCGGCAAGCCGTTGCCGCTTTGCATCTGCGACAGTATCACGCCGATCAAAAGCAGGACCGCGCTCCTGATCCTGCAACATCCGCAGGAGCAGGACAGGACGCTCGGCACCGCGCGGCTGACGGCGATGCACTTCGAGCATGCGGTCCTCAAGATCGGCCTGTCCTGGCCAAGCCTTTCCAAGGCGCTGGGCCGGAAAGTCGACGATCCCTCGCGCTGGGCGGTGCTGTATCTCGGCTCGGCCCAGGTCGCCGATCTCGAAACCGACGCGGAGATCGTCGCGATCAACCGCAAGGGCGAGGTGGAGCCGCACCAGCGCGCCATCCTGTCCGATATCGAGGGTATCGTGCTGCTCGACGGCACCTGGAGCCAGGCCAAGGCGCTGTGGTGGCGGAACGCCTGGATGCTGAAGTGCCAGCGGGTCATCCTCGGACCGAAGCGGCCTTCACGCTACGGCAAGCTTCGCAAGGAGCCGCGTGGCGATGGCCTCTCCACCATCGAGGCGGCAGGCCTGCTGCTCGCCGGGCTCGAGAAGCGGCCGGACATTGCGGAAGCGCTAAACGCCAGTTTTGACCGGATGCTGGCGCGGTATCGGGAAGTTCAGGCTGAAATGCCGGAACTCGCGCCGAAGCCGAAGAAGCGGGATTGGCGGCGCAAGGGTGCCAAGGGGGCAAAGCCGCGCTCCCGATAGGCCGCGGCGATTGCCCGGCTGTGTTTCGCCTGCACTATGACGGTTGCGTCGGATACCGGCAGAGCGGCGGCATGCCGATCATACTTGTGCCAAGGCAGCCGTTTGGCGCTTGCGGCGATAAGTCATGTAACCAACGCCTGCAAAGCCAAGCATCATCATGGCCCAGGTGGATGGCTCCGGGACCGCTGATGCCAGGAGCAGGCCGTACTCATACTCGGCCAGCAGCCGCTGTCCCTTGGCGGAGAGATGCTGATCGTCCGAGTAGAGGCTTGTTTCCTCCGCGTCAGCCGAACGCAGATGGGAATATGGCTCGCCCGGCGGGCTCGACGTCGTCGTATTGGCGCAAAAGAGACCCCAGCCCACGGCGCCGGCTCCGGCGACGCATGCGGAGGTCGTTGCCGAACCTGCGCCCGCGATCCCCGGCTCGAGGCGCAGCGGATCGAGGCCGTAGACCAGCGGGTTAGCTTTGATGTCCGCGATCCGATTGTAGACGTCCGCGTAAACGTAAGTGATACCCGCGGCGTCGAGGCTGGCCTTGAAGGTCTGATTAAAATAGGCCGCATAGCCCGTATTGCCCTGGAGGCTGTCGATCAGAAGAGTCTTTCCGCCGGCACTCTGCAGTTGGGAGATAGCGAGGACCAACTGGCTGATCTGGGTGTCGAGGAAGGCACGTCCGCCGGTCACGTCCGCGCCGAACGTATCCCGCGCATAGCTGACGTCGTTTCCGCCCGATCCGATCATGATCAAGGCCTGATTGCTGATCGTTGGGTGGGTCGCAAGATAGCCCGTAATCTGCTGGACCGTGGACGGAAGGTTCTGGTTGGGCTGAAGATTTCCGCCCGTGCCCGCCACGGTATTCGATAGCGATCCGGAGATGGCATAATTGGTCCCGCCCTGATTGGCCGGGGCTGCAGTCAAACCGAAGCTGTTGGCCAACACCTCCGAATGCATGAGACCCACGCCGACGGGCGCGCCGGTGCCACCCCTTTCGATCGCATTGCCGATGCGCTCGTCGCGGCCGGGGGCACCCGTGTTGCAGGGCGCGGTAACCGCGCCGCATTGACCGGTCTGCGCACCCTTGAACCAGCCGCTGTCCAGCGAGCTATCCCCGAAACCGATGAACCCGTCGAACTGGGCCTGTGCTGGAAGAGACAGGGCACTCAGTACTGAGGCTACAATGGCGGACAAAATCCAAGTCTTCAAAAACCAAGTCTTCAAAATCAGAGTCTTCATTGAGACACCCCACACAACAAAGAAAATATGGATCTACGATTCCGGAAACCCGGAATTCGATCTTCAAACGCGCGCCTGCAATGCTACGCGCCATCCAAGGCAAACTCAAAATCTAGTCGTTCGGTAATTCGACGAATGTGACATGCCCCGATAGACACCATCGGGTCGCGCCATGGTGCCTTCAGGCTACGTCCGAACCAAGGCACTATGAGATGGTCGCTCGGGAAATGATGCTGGGTGTGGCGCCATCGCACCACAGGCTGTCTCGCAGTCCCGGGATTGACCCGCCGCCCGCGTCGCTATAATTGCGGGGCCTCGCGCCTGAGATCGCCGTTGAAGGTGCGGGACTTTGAGGAGCTGTGCCGTTTTCGTCCGCACCTGGTGCGGGTAGCGGGGAACGGTGAAATTACCTGCTAACTAACGACTGATAAGACGTTTTTGGAAATGGGGCCACGTGGCGGAGTGGTTACGCAACGGTCTGCAAAACCGTGTACACCAGTTCAATTCTGGTCGTGGCCTCCATCCATATAATCAATGGCTTAGCTGGAAATCCGATAGGTCGCCGGAGGGGTCGGTCGCGCTCAGCAGGCGGCGTACCAGCCCTCGGGAAACGGCACCAGCGGCCACCGGGCCCCGTTGTCGTTGGCAGCACGCGGCGACGGATAAAGGCGCTGGGTCTGGACCACGAAATCATCCTCCGGGGCTGTCGCAATGGCCGTTTCGACGGCTTCCAGCATCAAATCGTATTCAACTTCGCTCATCGCGCTCTCCGGGGTTCCAGAGGCGATGTTCGCAAATCGATTTTGTTTCCAGATTGAGCGGATCGTTCGAATTTTAGGGATTCGGCCGCCGCGGCAAAGCTGGTTACTAAAGTATTGAGTTCCCCGCGCGAACAGTAACCCCGTGCATTTGCGGAGAAGTGTGAGAAAAATCACTTTTTGCAAAATTTAGTTCGCGTATTCGCCGGGATGACGCCTGCCTTGTCAAGGCGGGCATGATCCAGGGAGAGGCGGCGATGATGGCAAGATTTGCGCGATTTGCGGAAGTTCTCTTTCGTTACCGCCGGGCTTCGGCGCTCGGTCTCCTGCTCGTCCTGAGCGCAAGCGGCTCGGCCGTTGCCCAGCAGGGCACGGCGGAACAGCGGAAGGCTTGTACGCCGGATGTCTACCGCCTCTGCGCCGGCGAGATCCCGAATGTCCGCGCCATTACCGCCTGCCTGCGCCGGCAGAAGGCGAGCTTGAGCCCGGCCTGTGCCGCGGTGTTTCCGCAGTAGGTCTCACCGGCTTCGCGAGGTTCGAGCAAAATTAAATGCCGACTAATTCTCGGCATCGGCTGCATTTAATTCGACGGCCATATTTACATGGTTTTATCTGCAAGATACTGTAAACGTTGCGTTGTTTATATTTTGTGGAGTTGCGTATCATGGCTATTGAAAATGAGGTTGCCAAAACCCCGCACGAGCATTTCGCGCGAGATGACGATGACAGGCTGTCCAGGACGAGAGAGCGCACGCTGCAACGATCCACTTTCGATCGTCGATCGCGGATTGCCCAGGCGGCCGAACCGCGAACCCAACTTCTGTCGCCCGCAGAGATCTGGCGCGATCTGAGGTAACGCCGTCAGACCGCCGCCTTCTTCTCTGCTTCTCTGCGTTGGATCGCCAATGCGCCAGCCATACGCCACCGTCGTGAGCCGGCGGAAAACCAAATCATTGCCGCTATGCGAGATGGCCTGCAAAACAATGGAACGGCGCGAGGTCGCCCGCAGAATCCGTAATCAGTTGGATTTTTGCTTCACGTACCTCCCGGGCGCCGTTTCGATAGCCTGATAGCTGGCATTGCCCGGCTGTGTTGGGGCAGGGACCGTACCGCTCGAATGGCGTTTCATCCAATTGTCCCAATCAGGCCACCAGCTTCCCGGTTTCTCCTCTGCCTTTTCCAGCCAGTCCGCGGCGTCGCCGCTTAGATCGTCCCTGGTCCAGTAGTTGCGCTTATTACGTGACGGCGGATTGATCACGCCTGCCACGTGCCCGCTGGCAGCGAGCACGAACCTTGGGTCCTTTCCAATCAGACCCTTGGAGCGATATGCACTCTGCCAGGGGACGATGTGGTCCTCGCGCGATGCCAGCAGATAGAGCGGTGCCTTGACCTTTGAGAGGTCGACGCGCACGTCACATTGCGTGGTCGCGCCAGGCTGCCTGATCTTGTTGTCGAGATAGGTATTCCGAGTGTACCAGCAATACATCGGGCCGGGCAGGCTGACGCTGTCGGAATCCCAGTACAGCAGGTCGAACGCATCCGCGCTGGCGCCTTTCATGTAACTCTCGACGACATAGCGCCAGATCAGATCGTTGGCCCGCAAGGTCCCGAAGGTAAACGCCAGTTCCTTGCCGGGCAGAATGCCGCCGCTTCCGATCGTCGCCTCGCGCAGCGCCACCGAAGCGTGATCGATGAGAAGTCCGATTTCTCCGGTATCGGCGAAATCGATCATCGTGGTGAGGAGCGTCATGGTCGACAGCTTGTCCTCTCCGCGGGCGGCAAGCACGCCGGCCGCGCAGCTCAGGATGGTGCCGCCGACGCAAAACCCCAGCGCGTGAATTCGGTCGACCCCGGTAATTTCGCGCACGACGTCGATGGACTTCAACGGTCCCAAGGTCAAATAGTCATCCCAGGTAAGATATTGGGTCTCGGCAACGGCGCTGCGCCACGAAATCAGGAAGACATGGTGGCCTTGGGCGACGGCGTATTCAACGAACGAGTTTCCCGTGCCGAGATCGAGAAGATAGTATTTGTTGATGCAGGGCGGTACGATCAGGAGCGGCGTCCTCTCCACCTCAACCGTCTGCGGCGTATATTGGATGAGCTGGATCAGCTCGTTCTCGAACACGACTGTTCCGGGGGTAACCGCCAGATTGCGGCCGACCTCGAAAGCGGCCTCATCCACTCGCGTGATGCGCCCTTTCTGTAGATCCTCAATCAGGTTCTGCATCCCGGTCGCCAGGCTGGCAGAACGTGTTTTGATAGCGGTCCGAATAACCTCCGGATTTGTCGCCGGGAAATTCGACGGGCTCATCGCGTCGATGAATTGTCGCGCATAGAAACGAAGCTGCAGTTTGGATTTGTCGTCGACCTGCGCCTGATCGACAAAATCCGTCAATTGCTTCGAGTTCAGCAAATAGGATTGCTTGAGCAGATCGTAGTAAGGCGATTGGCTCCACGCCTCATCCTTGAAGCGCCGATCCCCTCGCGACGCTCCAACAGGCGGCTCCGCATCTGCCGCGGGTTTGCCATCGAGGAAGCCTCGCCAGAAATCCAGGATCGGCGACCAATATAACTGGGGCACGAGGGCCGTGACCGCAACCGGTGACTTCCCGTCACTATTTGCCGGCCTGCCGACGACGCCCATGGCCGCGGCAAGCGCGTCGTCGAAATGTTGGGTTGCCTCCTGGCCGGCCCGCATCAGGTTTTCAAGATAGGCTGAGGGATCGCTTTGCAAGGACGGGTTTCCCATCTGTACCTCCCACGAACAACGCCACTAACGGCTCGATCCTATCTCCAGTCGCGCTGCCTTGCAGGGTGTTTTTCGCGCTCGTTCGACCAAGCATTGTTGCGGTGCACATCGATCGGACGGCCACGCGGTTGACATAGATCAAAAGCGCTACGGCATTCAGCTCCATAGCTCCAGCACTCAGACCACGCCGTTACGTTCCAAGCTCGTACAATCGTGCCGGTGACGCATTATGGATCATCCACTCCGACGTCCCGAACAAATCCTTGCCTACCGATCGCTGAAACAGATCCTTGCCGCCAAGCCCAAGGCTCTGTGGACCGTCGGTCCCGGGGACAATGCGCTTTCGGCGATGCAGCTCATGGCCGACAAGAATGTCGGTCTTCTGGTGGTCCTGGAGCACCGGGCGATCGTCGGCGTTGTTTCCGAACGCGATTGCGTGCGACGCCTCGTCCTCGCCGGGAAACCTCCCGCGGCAACATCGGTCGCGGACATCATGGTCCGCAACGTCATCAAGGCCGACATTGCCGGTAGTTTTGTCGACTGTCTGAACCTGATGCATCAACACCAAATTCGTCATCTGCCGGTGATGGAAAGTGACGAATTGGTAGGGGTGATTTCAGTTCGCGACTTGTTGAGCGAAGCGGTTGCGCATCACACCAGGGTCATCGGCGAACTGGAACGGGAACGGTTGACCATGGTCACATCGACGGCCTGACGAAACACGGCTAGCCAAAGGCATCCAGGGGGAGTTTCGCATGAGTCTCTTAATCGTGCTGGCCGCTCTTGTTTTTCTGATGTTCGTCGCTTACCGCGGCTACAGTGTCATCCTGTTCGCCCCGATTGCCGCGCTTGGCGCTGTGTTGCTGACCGACCCGGCGCTGGTACCGCCGATGTTTTCCAGCGTCTTCATGGAAAAGATGGTCGGGTTCGTGAAGAACTATTTCCCCGTCTTCATGCTGGGCGCCGTGTTCGGCAAGGTCGTCGAGCTCTCGGGCTTTTCGAAATCGATCGTATCAGCCGTGATAGGGGTGTTGGGCCGGGAGCGGGCCGTCCTGTCCATCGTCGTCGTCTGCGCGATCCTCACCTATGGCGGCGTGTCGTTGTTCGTCGTGGTGTTCGCGGTGTATCCATTCGCGGCCGAGATGTTCCGTCAGGGCGATATTCCAAAGCGGCTCATCCCCTGCACGGTCGCGCTCGGTGCGTTCAGCTTTACGATGGACGCCCTGCCGGGAACGCCGCAGATCCAGAACATCATTCCGACGACGTTTTTCAACACGACGACCTGGGCCGCGCCGGTGTTGGGGCTCGTCGGCAGCGCCTTCGTCCTCGTTGTGGGTCTCGCCTATATCGAGAATCGCAGGCGAGCGGCGCAAAAGCGCGGGGAGGGGTATGGCACGAACCTCGTGAACGAGCCGGAGCCGTTCGAGGACAAGGAGTTGCCGAATCCCTGGATCGCCATGCTGCCGCTCTTGGTGGTGGGTGTCGCAAACCTCGCATTCACGTTGCTGATACCGCGCGCCTACGGCTCGAAATACGAGATCACGCTGGGCAGCCAGCCGATCGTGACGCAGATCGGGCCGGTGGCGGCGATCTGGGCCGTCGAGGGTGCGCTGATTTTGGGAATTTTGACGGTCTTCGCATTCGCCTGGCGGCCCGTGATTGCAAGGTTCGCGGAAGGCAGCAAGGCGGCGGTTGCAGGCGCGTTGCTGGCTTCGCTCAATACAGCTTCCGAGTACGGGTTTGGTGGGGTGATTGCGCTACTGCCCGGCTTTGCGGCGGTTTCTGCCGTGCTCAAGGCGATCCCCAATCCGCTCGTCAATGAAGCCGTCACCGTGACGGTGCTGGCCGGCATTACGGGCTCCGCCTCCGGCGGTATGAGCATCGCGCTTGCCGCGATGTCTGGCGATTTCATCGCCGCCGCCAAGGCCGCAAATATCCCGCTCGAAGTGTTTCATCGCATCGCGGCCATGGCGAGCGGCGGCATGGATACATTGCCTCACAATGGCGCTGTCATCACGTTGCTTGCTGTTACAGGCCTCACCCACAGGCAGGCCTATAAGGACGTGTTTGTGATTACATTAACGAAAACAGCGGCGGTATTCGTTGCGATCGGCTTCTTCTATTTAACGGGAATCTATTGAGAGGGCAGCATAGCGATGGTGCGGGTTGTTAAGCTTGGCATAATTACCTCTCGTCCTGATTAGGCGGACCAAACGTCGCCCGGTAGATTGCCCAGTAGACGGCGCCGACAAAGCCGGCACCGCCGACGATATTGCCGAGCGTTACCGGCACGAGATTGTGAATTATCCCGGCGATGGTGATGGACGAAGCGTCGAAATTCGCCGGAGCGTGGCCCGTCTGGACCAGCAACCACGCCAAGGGCAGAAAGTACATGTTGGCGACGCAGTGCTCGAACCCGGCGGCGATGAACGCGGAAACCGGCAATATGACCGCAACCATCTTGTCGGTGACCGACCGGCCGGCATAGGCAAGCCAGACCGCCGCGCACACGAGCACGTTGCAAAGAATACCTTTGATGAACAGCGTCATCATGTCGGGACGGATCTTTCCGGCAGCCGTACTCAATACGGAAAGCCCGATGCGGCCGTCGTTCATGTCGAGATGATGCGAAAAAAAGACCAGGACAATGAGCCCAAGCGCTCCGAGAAAATTGCCCAGATAGACAATCATCCAGTTGCGCAGCATCGTCCCGGTGGAAACCTTTCCGCTCGCCCAGGCCATCACGATCAGGTTGTTGCCCGTAAACAGCTCGGCGCCCCCCACCAGCACGAGCGCCAATCCGAGCGAGAATACCAAACCGCCGACGACGCGCGCGGTGGCGAAGCTGAGCGCCGGATCACTTGCAACGATCGTGTAATAAAGCGCGCCGAATCCGATGCCGCCGCCTGCGACGATCGCCAGCATGAAGGAGGCGATAGGCGGCAGATTGGCCTTCTTCACCCCGACGTTTTCGACAGCTTCCTTGATCTCGGCAGGGCTGTAAGCCTGCAGATTGAAGATAGGCGGTTGCGGCGCGGACATTCGGTCAGACATTTCGTATCCTCGCTCGCAACCGATAGCTCCACTATCCGCCCGCGGCGCCTGTTGCCAGGAGTCCGACGATTTGCGCGGCGATCACCTTCACGAGCGTCATCGACGGAAAGATCATGGCGTAGCCGATGTCCGGGCGTTCGGTCGGCGCCATCTTGGTTGAGTAGACCAGAATGGCGGGATTTCCCGTTGCGCCCGATGCCACACCGACCAGGTCGTCGTATGGGATCTTCATGATGTAGTGGCCGACAACCAGGACGATGAACACCGTGGTCAGGAGCACGGCCACGCCGATGAACAGCATCGTGAAGCCTGACTCGGCCACCGTTCGAACAAATGGCTGTCCGGCATTCACGCCAACGGTTGCGAGGAACATCGCAAGACCGAAGTTTCGAAGAACGATGTTGGCGGGCAGGGGCATGGTCCAAAGCATCGGCCCGGTGCGGCGGAGCTTGCCTAGAATGAGCGCAACGATCAGCGGGCCGCCTCCGATGCCGAGCGTCACGACACCGACGCCCGGGATTGGAATCGGAATAAGCCCGAGCAGGACACCCATGACCATGCCAAGTCCGAGCGAGACATAGCTGAATTCGGCAGCCGCCTTGACTGTGTCGCCGAAGAGACGTCGGATCTCCTCTTTCTTGTCGGGCGGCAGCAGCACGCCGACCCGGTCGCCGAATTCCAGCATGAGGTCGGGTGACGGCACCAGATCGGCATCGTAGCGCCGGACGTGCAGCAGATGCGTCGGATAGCCGGCCGGCATCGGAAGGCTCGCAAGCGGTATTCCGACCATGTTGGCCTTTCCGACGAAGACCCGGATGTAATCAAGATCTGCGCGGTCACTTACCAATCGGCCGGGCTGGAGGCTTCCGAGCTGTGCTGCCGCCTTGGCGATCGCCTCCTGGCTTTCCGCGACCACCAGGAGGGCGTCGCCCGCCGACAAAACCGTACCAGATGTCGGAACGACGTTGCGTCCGTCCTTTCGGACCATCGTGACCTGGATATCGGCGAGTGCGCTGGCAGTCAGTTCGTCGAGCGTTCGTCCGGCAAACGTCTGGCTGATCGAGATCTCGCCCATATGGAAGCGCTGCGTTTTCGACGGGAATTTGGGTTTCACGATCTGAGTCATGAGATAGATGCACAGGATCGGACCGATGACCCCAAAGGGGTATGCGATCGAATAGCCGATCGACGGGTCCTTGTTCTTCATGACGTCCAGCGCGGCCTGAAGCGTTGCGGTGCTCGTCATCGATCCGGCATAGAGACCCAGCGTGTGACCAATCTTGATGCCGAAAATGTGCCCCAGCCCGAGTGCGACGCCCAGGCCGGCGAGGCATGCAACAAGAGCCAGCAGATTGTATTTCTGCCCGGCGCCGACCATTCCTTCGAAAAATTGCCGACCGTACAGGATGCCGATTCCGTAGAGGAACATGATCAAGCCTGTCAGGCCGATCGGGCCGATGATCTGGGCTTTGGGCGCAAAAGCGCCGATTGCCAGGCCGACGAAGAGAACTGCTCCAACCCCGAGCGAGAATCCAAAGATGTTGATCTGACCAACGAGATAGCCAACCCCGATTGCTAAAAAGGCCGTCAGGATCGGCTGGCTCCCGATGATGTCGCGTGCAAGATCCAACATGTGTCTGTGCTCCCCCCCGGATCAGCCGGATTTTTGTTTAATCAGCGTGCCCGGCACCCCGCCGCACGGAACTGTCCGAGCACGCGTTCGACCAGATCCCGGCTGGCCGGTGGGGTGTCTTCGAGCTTGTATTCGAGACCCATCGCCTTCCACTTGAACGCGCCCATCTGGTGGAAAGGCTGCACCTCGACCCATTCGACGTTCTTCATGGGGGCGACGAAGCGCGCGATGCCGTCGACATTGACGGGGTCGTCGGTCTCGCCCGGGACCAGAGTGAAGCGGATCCAGGCCGGTTTTCCCATCGCGGCCAGGCGTTCGGCGAAACGAAGCGTCGGCGCGATGTCGCGGCCAGTCACCCGCTTGTAGGTGTCCGGATCCGAGCTCTTGACGTCGAGAAGCACGAGGTCAATCTCGGCGAGATATTCGTCCGGCATGCGATCGCCGAGAAAACCCGAGGTTTGAATGGCCGTGTGCAGACCCATCTTCTTGGCGCCGGCGAATATTCGCTGGGTAAATGCTCGCTGCACCATCGCTTCGCCGCCCGAGATGGTCAGCCCGCCGCCAAGGGCCAGGATGGAAGGCGCGAAGTCGGCCAGGCGGCGAAGTACGTGTTCGGCCGAAACATAGGTGCCGTCCTTGAGGTGCCAGGTGTCCGGGTTATGGCAATAAGTGCACCGCAGAAGGCAACCCGAGGTGAAAAGCACGACGCGCAGACCGGGGCCGTCGTAGCGCGATGACGTCTCGTAGGAATGGCAATATCCGAACGCGCCTTCCTCGTCCTTGACCTTGTCTTCATCGGGCGCGTCGGGCGAAATCCCGACCCGGAGATCGTGACGATTTCCGGGTTCCAGTGCCTGCACCGTCGACATGGTGCACCTCGTTCAAATCTGGCCGTGGAAGGTACGGCTGATCACATCTCGCTGCTGCTCCGGCGTCAGCCGGACGAAGTTTACGGCGTAGCCCGAGACCCGGATCGTGAGCTGCGGATACTTGTCCGGATTCTTCATCGCGTCCTCGAGCACTTCCTTGTCGATGATGTTGAGGTTCATGTGGAAGCCGCCGCGATCGAAATAGAGGTCGAACGCCTTGACCGCCTCATCGACAAGCGCGCCTTCCGACAGATGCGCCTTTTGGGGAGCGACGGAGACGGTGTAGCTGATGCCGTCCAGCGAATCCTTGTAGGGAAGTTTTGCCACTGACAGGCAGGAAGCGAGCCAGCCATGGCTGTCGCGT
The DNA here is from genome assembly GCA_963742935.1 of uncultured Alphaproteobacteria bacterium. GTDB lineage: Bacteria > Pseudomonadota > Alphaproteobacteria > Rhizobiales > Xanthobacteraceae > Bradyrhizobium. The sequence goes on from CAVUOI010000028.1 coordinate 51,114, forward strand.
CCGTGCATGGGGTTGGCGCCGGGTCCGAACGGCTCCCCCTTCCGCCGTCCGTCGGGGGTGTTTCCGGTGGCCTTGCCGTAGACGACATTGGACGTGATCGTGAGCACGCTCTGGGTGTGCGTTGCGTTCCGGTAGGTCGGATGCTTGCGGATCTTCTCCATGAAGCTCGTGACAAGCCCGACCGCGATCTGATCGACGCGGTCGTCGTTGTTGCCAAACTGGGGCGTCGACTGGTTGCCCTCATTCTGGTAGTCGACCACCAGTCCAGTGGCGTCCCGCACGACGCGGATCTTGCCGTACTTCATGGCGGCGAGACTGTCGGCAACCACTGAAAGGCCGGCGATTCCGAACGCCATTGTCCGCAATATGTCGCGGTCGTGGAGCGCCATCTCCAACCGCTCATAGAAATACTTGTCGTGCATATAGTGGATGCAATTCATGGCGTGGACGTAGACCTTGGCGAGCCACTCCATCGTGATGTCGAATTTGGCCATGACGTCGTCGTAGTCGAGGAATTCACCCTCGACGGGCATCGACTGAGGCGCCACCTGATCGCCAGATACTTCGTCCCGGCCACCGTTGATCGCGTACAACAACGCCTTCGCCAGGTTGACGCGTGCGCCGAAGAATTGCATCTGCTTGCCAAGGCGCATCGCCGAAACGCAGCAGGCAATCGCGTAATCATCGCCCCAGTGCGGCCGCATCAAATCGTCGTTCTCGTACTGAAGCGCGGAGGTGTCCTTGCTCACCTTCACGCAGTACCGCTTGAAGGGCGCGGGCATTTTGGACGACCAAAGCACCGTAATGTTCGGCTCGGGCGCCGGCCCGAGATTGTAAAGGGTGTGCAGCATCCGATAGCTGCTTTTGGTCACCAGGGTCCGACCATCCAGATCCATGCCGCCGACGCATTCTGTCGCCCAATAAGGATCGCCGCTGAACAGCGCATCATAGTCGGGCGTACGGAGGAAACGGACGATGCGAAGTTTCTGGACAAGCTGGTCCCAAAGCTCCTGGGCCCGCGCTTCGTCCAGAGCGCCGTTTTTCAGGTCGCGCTCGATGTAGACATCGAGGAAGCTCGATATGCGGCCGATCGACATCGCGGCGCCATTGGCTTCCTTGATTGCGCCGAGATACGCAAAATAGGTCCACTGGAATGCTTCCTTTGCGTTCGCAGCAGGCTTGGATACGTCGCAACCGTAAAGCTTTGCCATGGACGCGAGATCGGCGAGCGCGCGCATTTGTTCAGCTAGCTCCTCGCGCGTCCGAATGATTTCGTCGGTCGGCCACATGTCGTCGATTTGCGCCCGTTCTGCCTTCTTGACCTCAAGGAGGCGGTCGGTCCCGTAGAGCGCCAGCCGGCGATAATCTCCGATGATCCGGCCACGGCCGTAAGCGTCGGGCAGGCCGGTGACGATCCCGGATCTACGGCAGCGCATGATCTCGGGCGTATAGGCGTCGAACACGCCGTCATTATGCGATTTGCGGTATTTCGTGAATGCTTCGTGTACACGCGCATCAGCTTCGAAACCGGCCGCCTTCAAGCCGTTTTCGACCATCTTGAGGCCGCCGTACGGGAAGATGGCCCGCTTGAAGGGCTGATCGGTCTGCAGGCCCACAATGACTTCGTTGTCACGATCGATGAAGCCTGCCTTGTGCGCCAGCAGGTTTGAAGGAGAGGCGGCATCGACCGCAAGCACGCCTTTCTTTCTCTCATCCGCGAAGTAAGGCTGCAGTTTCGCCCACACTGCTTTTGTGCGCTGCGAAGGGCCGGCCAGGAATTTCTCATCGCCCGCGTAAGGCGTCACGTTCCGGACAATGAAATCGCGGACGTTGATCGAAGTTTGCCAGCCTCCCGGCTGGAACCCCTTCCAACAATCCCCGGTGTCGGCTTCCGTTTTGCGAACAGCAGTTGCTGTCATGGTACGCCTCCCATCCGTGTGTTTTTTCGATTGGCGTGCCCGATGAAGTGAATTCTGAGAGGGCAGCGATGACGCATGGTGAGCCGGGTGGCCTCCCGATGCTTGACCTAGATCAAGCATCGTTCGGGCTTGTGCGGGCTGCCGTCCCCTGGGCCGAACGTGCGAAGCGCGCTCGCTACGACCTAGCCGGCAGCGGCGGTGCCCCGATCCCGGTGGCCCGGTATCCTCGGTCGCAATAGCCCCGCTTGCAGTTTGTGCCAAAATGCAATGCGGCTGCGGAATGCTCTTGCAGGCGGGCCGGCCTTGGCACAAAGTTCTCCAGTCGGGAAAAATGCGCATGCGCACGCGTGAGACTGGACCGAGGCGTCGGCGTTCACAGACTTTCGGGCATCACCCGATTGTCTCGCAATCCCCTGCTGTTCGCGCGGGCAGGACGGGCCGACTGCGGCCGAGTGATGGTTCGACGCATTCCACCCTTGGCAGGATCAGATTCGAAGCTTCGGCGCCATTTCAACGGCCGGAAACATCGAGGACGGCTATCCGCCGTGCACGTGATCGGTGGATTGATGGCGTATTCGGCAATGAAATTATCATCACGACAGCGGTAATCGTCACCGGAGTGATTCCGGTCGCATTGGTCGCGATTATACTTTTCTCTCGTTGACGGCGGAGCTCGAAACGATCGGTGGTGCGAGCCTGCAAGTTCGTTAGCCACCGATACAAATCATGCCTTCGTTTCGAATTTGCGGTTTTCGCATTGGGAGCGTTCAAAATGGCCGAAACACCCAAGCTCTCCGTGGAGAAGGCCCTGAAAAAGATGCGTGAAAGCGACATAAAATCAGATGCTTCTTCGCGAGACGAAAAAGCCGACGCGCTGAATGAAGAAATAAAGCGAATGAGAGCGCAGCGCCTGCGCCTTGATCGGCAATCGCGCAAGCCCGACTAGGTGTCTGGTCCCGGAATGTGGGGGAAGCTGCGCGATGTTATCGGGCGCGGGGCGAGCGAAATTCTACTGATGGAGCGTGGCAATTCATCTGCCAACCGAAGATGTCCCGAGACGACCTGCCGGTGTCATGATCTGCTGTTGAATCTGCCATCGACTTTATTTCGGAAGGCATTCCACATTAAAGGCGATGATGATCTGCGCCGGGTCACCCTTACCAATGCTCTTCAGGTCATCCAAACCGCTTTTCAGCTTGGCTCCCGCCTCCTTCAAGCTGCCTTCGAGTGTCGACTTGGCCGCCTTGCATCGCTCTTCGTTCGAGAACTCCTGAAACACCACGGTCGGGAGGAGCCTCCATTCCGCCCTGTCAGTTGTCGCGGCCGGACTGACGGAGTAGGAGAAAACGTACATCAGGATCCACATCGGTGTGCTCTACTTGCTTCACGGGGCATCTAGGCGAGGCTGAGCACCAGATGGACTATCTGCTGATCTCGCCGCGCCGCTGGCTTGAAGCCAAACTTGCTGAATACTTTCCGCATCGCTGCGTTCTCGGGCAGAACTTCCGCCGTCAATTCCTGTAGTCCGGCTTCACTCGCGATCTTGACGAGATGACGCATCAGGATCGAGCCGACGCCACGGCCCTGCCAGGCGTCGGCCACCATGAAGGCCATCTCGGCTCGACCGGGCTCGGAGACGATGTAGCGGCAACCGCCGACCAGGACGTTCCGGCCGGCTTCTTCGGCATGCGCAACGAGGGCGACATGATCCTTGAAATCGATGTCCATGAAGAAAGTGCGTTCTTTGTCAGAGAAGTGGCGCTTCATCACAAAGAAGCGGCGCTGCAGCGACTGCGCACTGGCCTGCTCCAACAAGGCGAGCATATCGGCCTCATCCTCGGGCCGAAGCGCGCGGATTTTCGCCAGGCCACCATCACGCAAGTGGTCGTCTGCGGCGTAGGTGGCAATATCGGACATACGAATCTCGGTGGTGACGACCGGCCGACCGGCTCGGCCCAGCGTGAGCAAGCCGCGACTGCCCGGCGGACGCTTGATCTGGATCAAGACCACGGCGTGAAAGCGGCAGCTATCCTTGAGCAGCCTGCAGCCACATCAAGGCGCGTATGTGAGAACAATCCGCCAGCTCCTATCGGGGGACGACGTCATCCAGCTTGTGGTTCGGCTGGCATTGCTGGCGTTGCTGGTGATCTGGACTTTCATCGTCATCCGCCCGTTCATACCGATCCTGGCCTGGAGCGCCGTCCTCGCCGTCGCGTTCTATCCGGTCTTTAACTGGCTGGCCAAACTGCTTGGCCGCCGCCCCAGGACGGCCGCGGCCATCCTTACCATCGTCAATCTTGGAATTATCATCGGGCCAGCGACATGGCTGGGTGTAAGTGCGGTGGACGGGGTAAGGCAACTTGCCGGTGAGCTGAGCGCAGGCGACCTCGTCATTCCGTCACCGCCCGAACAGATCAAGGAATGGCGGTTGGTCGGGCCCCAGCTCTACGAGCTCTGGAGCCATGCATCCAGCAACATCCGAGCGGTCTTGCGCGAGGTTGCGCCGTATTTGAAGCCCTTGGCAGGGACGATGCTCGCGCTTGCGGGCAGCGCCGGCGTGGGAACTCTCAAATTTCTCCTGTCCGTCCTGGTGGCCGGCTTCCTCTTTCCCTATGGCCCTCAACTGGTAGCGGGCGGCAGGCGCTTGCTGTCGCATGTCGTTCCCGAGCAAAGCGAACATTTTCTGGAACTGGCGGGTGCGACAATCCGTGCTGTTTCCCAAGGTGTGATCGGCGTCGCGGTCGTGCAGGCGCTATTGGCGGGCATCGGCTTCAAGATGGCGGGTATACCCCATGCCGGCCTGCTGGCGTTTGCCGTCATGCTGCTGGCCATCGTGCAGATCGGCGCAGCGGTCGTCTTGCTTCCCGCGATCATCTGGATCTGGATCGACAAGGATTTTACCACTGCTCTGCTGTTGACGGTGTTCCTCGGCATCGTCGGCCTGATCGACAACATATTGAAGCCGCTGGTGATGGGGCGGGGCCTGACCACGCCGACGCTTGTCATCTTCATTGGTGTGATCGGGGGAGCGCTCGCGCATGGTATCGTCGGCCTCTTCATAGGCCCGATCATCCTGTCGGTCGCCTGGGAGCTGATCGCAGCATGGATGCGCGAGGATCGATCCAAGCCGGCGCCAGGATCGATTGCGGACCCTTGACCTAAATCAACGCTGTGCGCCGCGAAGCCCCTTGAATGAGCTTGCGCGACGATGAGGTCAGAACATGTCGATCGGAACTCCAAAACTGCCGGGTGGACCGATGTCCGGGCTGGTCGCCTCGGCGGTAGAATACATGGTCGATGCCGGGCAGAGGAGCATGCTGTTCCTCGATGTCATGCGACAGCGCGGCGACCAGTATCGCGAACACGTCGCCCAGACGGCGCCGCACGTCCTGCAATATGCCGCCGAACTGATCATCGATGGCCGCAAGCTGGACGAGCCCGTCAACTACGCGCTGGTTCGGATCATCCCGCCCAAGGGCGTCGAAATCGATCCGGGACGGCGGCCGTTCATCGTGGTTGACCCCCGCGCCGGGCACGGTCCGGGAATCGGTGGTTTCAAGGCGGACAGCGAAATCGGCGTCGCGATGCAGGCCGGTCACTCCTGCTATTTCATCGGCTTCCTGCCAGACCCGATGCCGGGACAGACCATCGAGCGTATCGCTCGCGCCGAAGCGCAGTTCATCGAGAAGGTCATCAGCCTGCATCCAAAGGCGGACGGCAAGCCCTGTGTGATCGGGAATTGTCAGGCCGGCTGGGCCGTCATGATCCTGGCCTCGTTGCGGCCGGAACTGTTCGGGCCGCTGATCATCGCAGGCGCGCCGCTCGCCTATTGGGAAGGCGTGCACGGCAAATATCCGATGCGTTATTCGGGCGGCCTGATGGGCGGTAGCTGGCTCACCGCGCTGACCAGCGATCTCGGCGGCGGGAAGTTCGACGGCGCCTGGCTGGTGCAGAATTTCGAGAGCCAGAACCCTTCGAACACACTGTGGAGCAAGCAATACAACGTCTATTCCAACATCGATACCGAGGCGGATCGTTATCTCGAATTCGAACGCTGGTGGGGCGGGCACGTCAACCTGAACGCCGAAGAGATCCAGTTCATCGTCGACGAGCTCTTCATCGGAAACAACCTCGCGGCCGGCAAGATCGAGATGTCGGACGGCCAGAAGGTGGACCTGCGCAACATCAGATCGCCGATCCTGGTATTCTGCTCGGAGGGCGACAACGTAACCCCGCCGCAACAGGCGCTGAACTGGATACTCGATTGCTATGCTGACGTGGACGAAATCAGAGCCTATGGGCAGACGATCGTCTACACGGTTCACCAAAGCGTCGGCCATCTCGGCATTTTCGTGTCCGGCGGTGTCGCCAAGAAAGAGCACGCCGAATTTTCCAGCAATATCGACCTGATCGACGTGCTGCCGCCGGGTCTTTACGAAGCGACGTTCGAGGCCAAGGGCGAGGAAACCGCGAGTGCCGATCTTGTCGTCGGCCAATGGGTGATGCGCTGCGAGGCGCGCACGCTTGATGACATCAGGGCCATGGGTGGCAATTCCCCGGAGGACGAACGGCGCTTCGCTGCCGCCAAGCGTGTCTCGGAGATGAATCTCGCGGCCTACCAGAAGTACGTTCAGCCCTGGCTCTCGAAGATGGTGACGCCGCAGATGGCGGAATCGATGCGCAAGCTGCACCCGCTGCGAATGCAGTATGAAGCCTTCGGTAGCCAAAATCCCTGGATGAGGACGGTAAAATCCGCCGCGGAAGCCATCGAGGAGAACCGCAGACCGGTCTCGGAGGACAATCCCTTCCTGGCATTTCAGGAGCAGATGTCCAAGCAGATCGTTCATATGCTGGACAGCTGGCGCGATTCGCAGGAGGCGTTGAGCGAGGCGATGTTCCTCAACGTGTACGGTTCGCCGGCATTGCAGGCGGCCGTCGGCATCGATCCGAAGTCGGAACCGTCAAGGCGCCGGGAGATGTCGGCTGAACACCGTGCCATGCTCGATAAGCGGATCGCCGAACTAAAATCGAATATCGGCAAAGGGGGCCTGCCTGAAGCGAGCTTGCGTGCGCTGCTTTATGTCGGTTCGGCGCGCGGAATGGTCGACGAGCGAAGCATCGAAGCGTTGCGCCAGGTTCGGCGCGATCATACCGGCGCGAGATTGACGCTGGCCGAGTTCAAGATGCTGGTACGCGAACAATTCTTCATGCTGCTGCTCGATCCCGAACGGGCCCTGGCTGCAATTCCGAAGCTGTTACCCAAGGACGCTGGACAGAAGCGCTCGGTCTTCGCGGCCATGCGTGAGGTGTTGTCCGCCAGCGGTGAAATCACGGGCGAACGGGCGAGCCGTCTGGAGCGAATAGCCGGATTGTTCGGTGTGGATGCAGGGGAGGTGAGGGCGTCGAAAGTTGCCCCGTTCGATCCCACGGCGAGAGCATCGTAACGCAGATTCAAACGAATGGGAGCGACGTCATGTCCGCCGACACAACGCAAACGAAATCTCCCAGCAAATATGACCGGCTGATTGCGGCGGCCAAGGCCGTGCCGGCGGTGCCGACAATTGTCGTGCATCCCTGCGACGAAACCTCGCTGCGCGGCGCCGTCGACAGTGCGCAAGCCGGCATCATCCGGCCAATCCTGGTCGGCCCCGAACAGAAGATCAGGGAGATCGCAAGCAAGCACGATTTCGACATTTCCGGCTTCGAGATCGTCGATGCTGCGCATAGCGAGGCGTCCGCCGCCAAAAGCGTCGAGCTGATTCACGCAGCCAGGGGCGAAATGCTCATGAAAGGCAGCCTGCATACCGACGAGCTGATGCGAGCGGTGACGGCGAAGGCGGGCGGCTTGCGTACCGCCCGGCGCATCAGCCATGTATTCGTGATGGACGTGCCGGCCTATGCCGAGACCATCTTTGTTACGGACGCGGCGATCAACATCTTTCCGGATCTGGCTGCCAAGCAAGACATTATCCAGAACGCCATCGATCTCTACAACCAGGCCGGATTCGGCAAGTCCCCGCGGGTGGCGATCTTGTCGGCGGTCGAAACCGTCACCACAACGATTCCTTCGACAATCGAGGCGGCGGCGCTGTGCAAAATGGCCGATCGCGGCCAGATTACCGGCGGTTTGCTCGACGGACCATTGGCGTTCGACAACGCCATCGACCCGGAGGCCGCGCGAATCAAAGGCATCAAGTCCGAGGTAGCGGGCCGCGCCCAGATACTGGTTGTTCCAGACCTTGAGTCCGGCAACATGCTGGCAAAGAATCTCGCTTATTTCGCCAAGGCCGACGGCGCCGGCATTGTGCTCGGCGCCCGGGTGCCGATCGTTCTGACCTCACGCGCGGACTCGGCCCGTTCACGCATGGCGTCCTGCGCCGTGGCGGGGCTTTATGCCCACGCACGACGTCAGGGCGCTCCAACCGTATCCGCGTGAAGCGCCATGGCTACGATCCTCGTCGTCAATGCGGGTTCCTCCAGCGTCAAGTTCCAGGTCTTCTCCGTGGAGGGAGAGGGCGCGTTGCGGCGCCAGATCAAGGGGCAGATGGATGGTATTGGCAGCCGTCCGCGATTGCGCGCGACTGGCGCGAGCGGCGATCAGCTCGCCGATCGCGCCTATCCGATCGAGGCTGTCCCGGACGTTCCGGCCGCAATGGCCATCGCCGGTGACTGGCTGCGGAGCGAACGTAGCATCCAGCCGATAGCGGTCGGACATCGCGTCGTGCATGGCGGGCCTGATTATGAGCGTCCGGTGTTGGTCGACCATGGCGTGGTGGCCCGCCTGGAGCGGTTCGTGAGCCTTGCACCGTTGCATCAACCGCACAATCTGGCGCCGATCCGTTCGATACTCGCCAACTTTCCGGCGCTGCCGCAGGTTGCCTGCTTCGACACCGCGTTTCACCGCACGCACAGCGCGGTCGCCGACTATTACGCGATCCCGCACCAGCTTCATGCCGAAGGTGTAAGGCGTTACGGTTTTCACGGATTGTCCTACGAGTATGTCGCGAAAGCCCTGCCGCGCATCGCACCCGAGATCGCTAAGGGTTCAGTGATCGTCGCTCATCTCGGCAGTGGCGCATCCATGTGTGCGATAAAGGGGGGGCAGAGCATCGAGAGCACGATGGGATTCACCGCGTTGGACGGCTTGCCGATGGGCACGCGTCCCGGTCAGCTCGATCCCGGAGTGGTGCTTTATCTGATGTCCGAAAAGGGCATGCCGGCATCGAAAGTGCAGGATTTCCTTTATCGCGACTGCGGACTGAAGGGGCTTTCGGGCATCAGCAACGACATGCGCGAGCTGCGAGAGCGAGTGACGATCCGAAGGCGAAACTGGCGATCGACTATTTCGTTTATCGGATCGGCCTCAATGCCGGCATGCTGGCGGCCGCCCTGCAGGGCTTGGATGCCTTCGTGTTCACGGCGGGCATTGGCGAGAATTCTGCGAGCATTCGCGCGCGCGTGGTCGGTCAGCTAGGCTGGCTCGGCGTCGACGCTCGACCCTGCCGCGAATTCCCGACATGCATCGCAGATATCGGGAGCCGACAGCCTCATTCCCGTCTACGTCGTGCCGACCGACGAGGAATTGATGATCGCACAGCACACGTTGTCGCTGCTGATGAACAAGCCATCGCCTAATCCCAGACACGAGAGGGTGTCATGAATTCCCGTATTTCCCGACAGCAAGGTTGCACTGAAGGGCAAGAAGGGCCTGGTCGTCGGCATCGCCAACGATCAATCCATCGCCTGGGGGTGTGCCAGGGCGTTTCGCGCGCTTGGCGCCGAGTTGGCGGTCACCTATCTGAACGACAAGCGCGAAGAAGCATGTCGAGCCGCTTGCCCAGGCGCTGGAAGCCCCGATTTTCATGCCGCTGGATGTCATGATAGAGGGGCAGACGGAGCAGGTGTTCGAGCGAATAGCGAAGGAATGGGGCCAGCTCGATTTTCTGCTGCACTCGATCGCCTTCTCTCCGAAGGAGGCGCTCCACGGCCGCGTGGTAGACGTCGACCGCGACGGCTTTCTCAAGACGATGGATGTTTCGTGCTGGTCGTTCATGCGGATGGCTCATCTCGCCGAGCCGCTGATGAAGAATGGCGGCACGATGTTCACCATGACTTATTACGGCAGCCAGATGGTGGTGAAGAACTACAACGTGATGGGCGTAGCAAAGGCTGCGCTCGAAGCCGCCGTCCGCTACATCGCCGCCGAGCTGGGCCCCAAGGGCATTCGTGTACACGCGATCTCGCCGGGTCCGCTCGCTACGCGGGCGGCTTCAGGTATCCCGGACTTCGACGAGTTGATGGACAAGGCGCAGTCTAAGGCGCCGGCGCGTAGCCTCGTGAGCATCGACGATGTCGGCAACGCGACGGCATTCCTGGCGCTCGACGGCGCCAAGCTGATTACCGGCAGCGTGCTCTATATCGATGGCGGCTATCACATCATCGACTGAACGGGAGCGGCGCAATAGGCGATGCAATGCCTAGCTGTAGTGCAGCGCGATCAGCTCAGCAACGCAAGCCGGTGCGGCTTTGATCTCATTGAAGTCGTTGAATATCCGCATGACGTACCTTAGAGCTTCATTTCCGGGACGTTGTCGGGGATGATGAGTTCGGCGTCCGTGACCGCGAGGACCTCGCCAATGCTGATGCCCGGCGCGGTCTCCATCAGGGTCGCCCTGCCGTCAGGGAAGGCGATCACCGCCATATCGGTCACCACGAGGTCGACCGGCCGCGCCGACGTCAGGGGCAGGTTGCACGTCTTGACGATCTTCGACTTGCCTTTGGCCGCGTGCTGCATGGCGACGATGACACGCTTGGCCCCGCTCACGAGATCCATGGCACCGCCCATACCGGGCACCATCTTGCCGGGGATCATCCAGTTGGCGAGATGACCGCCGGCATCGACCTGCAGGCCGCCGAGCACCGTGATGTCGACATGGCCGCCACGGATCAGGCCGAACGACATCGCGCTGTCGAAGGTGGCTGCGCCCGGCAGCGCGCTGATCGGCTTGCCGCCGGCATCGGTCAGCAGCGGATGCGCCATGCCCTGCTCGGGGATCGGGCCGGTGCCGATCAGCCCGTTCTCGGACTGGAAGAACACGTTCAACCCCTTCGGGCAGGTAATTTGCAACCAGGGTCGGAATGCCGATGCCGAGATTGACGAGGTTGCCGGGTCGAAGTTCCTGCGCTACGCGCCGGGCGATGATGGTTTGTGCATCCATGGGTCACCCGTTCGCGACGAGGTAATCGACCAGCGGGCCGGGCGTCACGACATGGTCAGGCGCGATGACACCGACCGGAACGATATGTTCGGCGGTGACGATCACCGTGTCCGCGGCCATCGCCATCACAGGGTTGAAGTTGCGAGCGGTCAGGGCATAGGAGAGGTTGCCGGCATAGTCGGCGAGAAAAGCATGCACCAGTGCGAAGTCGGCGCGCAGCGCGGTCTCCAGCAGGTAAGTCTTGCCGTTCACCTCGATCTTCTGCTTGCCTTGCTCGACGAGCGTGCCGACGCCGGTCGGCGTCAGGACGCCACCGAGCCCGCAGCCGCCGGCGCGGATGCGCTCGACGAAGGTGCCCTGCGGGATCAGATCGACGACGATCTGCTTGCCCAGCATCTGCTGCTGCGCCTTCGGATTGAGCCCGATATGGGTGCCGATCATGCGCGACACCTGCGCGCCGTCGAACAGCTTCCCGACGCCCTTTCCGGGCGTGGCCGCGTCGTTGCTGATCAAGGAAAGCTCCGACTTCTTCTGCCGCACTAATTCGTCGAGCAAGCGCTCCGGTGTTCCAACGCCCATGAACCCACCGACCATGATGCTTGCGCCGTCCGGGATCATTGCAACGGCTTCTTCCACTGAAACAGCCTTCATGATGGAGCTCCGGTCGTCAGGCGATCAAGAGAAGCCGACGGTGAGAAAAGGTTGGCGTGCGACAGCCGCGCTCCCCTGATACTCCCCCCCCGGAAGGGGATTCCGTTGAGCTAAATCAACGCTCCTCCGCTGGTCCCACCTAGTGTTTTGGTGAAACTCCACCAGGAGGAGGTCATCATGACCGGGGGAATGCCGGCACTCTTCGCCGGCTATTTTGGAGCATGGTTCGGAAGCCTCCGAGCGTAAGTCGAAATCAAATCGTCCTGAAAAAAGAGGAGTTTGTTATGTCAGACGCGAACGTCTCCGCCGACAAGATCCGTACGACACTGGCCGAAGCCAATGGGCGCCTTCGAAAGGCCAGCGCGGAGTATTTTGACCTGCTCGAGAAGGGCCTTGGCTCCTCGCCGCTGCCGGTCGCGGGCCAAGCCAAGCAGTTCTGCGACTACATGCAGCGCAACGTCATCCGCAACATTCGATCTCGGCGATAGGCTAATTCAAGCCAAGGATATGCAGGACGCCGCCAAGATCCAGTCTGACTTTTTCCAGGAACAGATGCGATCGCTGACCGACCATGCAAGGAGCATGGGTGAGACTGCGATGAAGGCTGCGACGGGTATCTTTAACCCAAAGAACTAAAGCCGATCGGGTGGATGCGAGGGCGATCAGTCGCACCTCGCGGGCCGGTCTGGGCGCGACTGACGACGCACGCGGCTTCAGCCCTGCAGGTCGAGCGTAGCGAGCCGGTGCCGATCCCGGAGTACAATCTGGCGCTGGGTACTGCCGATGAAGCCAAGGGTGCCGAGGTCATGCAGCCGTGATAGCGCGCGAGAGACGGTCTCCAACGTCAGCCCCAGATAGTCGGCGATATCGCGGCGCGACATCGGCAGCGCCATGACGCCGGCGGCTGTCAACCGCTTGTCCATCTCGAGCAGGAAGGCCGCGACGCGCTCCAGCGAGGTCTTGCGGCCGAGCAGAAGCATGTGGTCTTCCGCATGCTGGAGGTTGCTCGTTGTCATGGTGAGCAGGTTACGGGCGACCATGGCGTCGCTTTCGGCGACCATCTCGAGGCTTTGACGCTTGATGAGGCGAACCGCGGTGTCCACGATGGCTTCGGCGGTGAACCGGTGCTCGCCGCCGTTCTCAAGCCCGAAAATATCGCCAGCGAGGTGGAAGGCGCCGATCTGGCGGCGTCCGTCGGAGAGCAGTTTATAGCTCCGTACCGCACCTGACTTGACCTGGTAAACGTATTCGGCTGGTTCTTTTTCGCCGTAGATCTCAGTGCCTTTTTTGTACGTGAATTCATTTAAACTCACGATCGGATTTAAATCGCTCGTCATGCCGAGTTCACGGAGCGAATTGGGACGGGGCGTCGGGTCGGTCGTGGTCCGAACAAACATGGCCAACTCCTCAACTATTCACTGAATTGGTCCGTCAGAAGAATAATATTGCACCGCGACAAATGCGCCGCGCCATCGCACTTCCCGCCGAAGTTGATCTACGACGAAGGCAGTATTCCTGACCATTGGCTCAAGGGTCATTGTACTAAGGGACAATGTGACAATGATGCACGCAATGAGCGCGTCCCGAGGTAAGGGGCGATGTCTCATCTCGTAGATATTATGTCGACTTGCGAATTCATCCGATATGCCCGGTATCGGTCAGGCAGTCAGACGGCTGGATTGAGACGCCGGCAGTAAAATTTGAGGGCATTTGGGTGCGACGCACGGCCGACCTTGGAGTTTTATGGATAGAAATTGCCGCGATAGTGATTGGAGTGCGGAGGGGACATGCCTGGCCTCATCCATGTGGTAGACGACGACGCTTCATTTCGAACTGCGATCGAGCGCCGGCTGAAACTGGCCGGCTATGATGTCGCGACCTACGCATCGGCAGAGCAATTGCTGGATCACTTGCCCGCAGCAGAGGAGCCGGCGTGTATCCTGCTTGACGTGCAGATACCTGGGTTGAGCGGTCCGGAATTGCAAAGCCGCTTGATCGAGCTCGGCTCGACCGTGCCTATCGTTTTTCTTACGGGGCATGCCGATACTGCAACGACGGTGCGAGCGATCAAGGCCGGTGCTGAGGATTTCCTGACCAAACCGGTGACGTCGCAGCAGTTGATCGACGCAATCGAGCGCGCGTTGCTGCGACAGGAGACTGCAAGCAGCCAGCGCAGCAGGCTTCAGTCATTTCGCAGCCTCGTGGCATCCCTGACGCCGCGGGAGCGACAGGTGTTCGACTTGATGGTACGGGGAAAAATCAACAAGCAAATCGCCTATGAGCTGGGAATGACCGAGCGCACGGTAAAGGCGCATCGCCATCAGGTGATGGAGAAGATGCAGGTTCTTTCGTTTGCCGAGCTCGTTTCCATCGCCGAGCGGCTCGGAATGCGCGATTGAGACGCGTTTTGATTTCGCTTTCAGCTTCCCGCGCCGTGACCTGTACCAAGGGACAATATGAAACGTCGTTGACAGAATACAACAGGGAGCGCGCAATGAATCTCGATTGCGGATCGACGGACAACATAAGCGTTGGAACCGACCGCAATGCTGAACGTTGTCGGTACCATTCACATTCAGAGGCCGATGTTCTTGTCGAAACGCTCGTCCGTTTTTGTCGTTGATGACGATGCTTCGATGCGCATCAGCATCAAGCGGCTGCTGCGGGAGCACGGCTTCATCGCCACGTTATTTGGCTCGACGCAAGCGTTGCTCGATCACGGCGATTTCAGTAACGCGATCTGCATCATCATCGATATCAATCTGAACGGCCAATCCGGTATCGAATTGCGGCGGTCGCTTGCGAATGAGGGTGTCGCTGCGCCGGTTATCTTTATCACCGGCAATGACAGCCAGGCGAACCGTCTGGCCGCGATTGAGTTGGGATGCATCGCCTACCTCAACAAGCCCTTTACGGCGCAGTCATTCATCGCGGCGGTCGAGCGGGCCCGCGCGGTGGACGCCTAGCAGAGTCCGTCGCCTCATTCATCGATGTCCTGTTGAAGTGTCTGCGCTGGCGCGCCTTTGTAGGCGATGGCGAAATGGCCGAGCGGGAGCTACGTTACGAGCGACATCAGGTTTGAATCCACGAACTCCAACCGCAGCGTCTTCCCTGCGTTCATTTCGTTGATCAGCGGTGGGCTCCTTCAGCCGATCGGCGTTTCCCGCAGTCGCTTCGCGTTGCGATCTGGCGGATGAAATTCCGGAGAACAATTGATTTAGATCAATCCGGGCCGATGAGCGGGGGGCGTCTGTTCGGCCTCAGGCATATCCGCGAAGCGTGCTGTAGATCCGCGAATGCGCCGCGAGGAACTCCGGACTTTCGCCGGCTGCTATCTCGATATCTCCACAAGAGGCCGCCATGAATTCGAACGGGCTGAAATTCGTTCCGCCGGCGCAATGGCTTGCCGAATATCGCGTTGGTTGGCTTCGCCATGACATCGTCGCCGGGGTCACGCTGGCCGCCTACGCGATCCCGGTGTCGCTGGCCTATGCCGCGCTTGCCGGCCTGCCACCGCAGATCGGGATCTATGGCTACATGCTGGGCGGCATCGGCTATGCGCTGCTGGGTTCGTCGCGGCAGCTTGCGGTCGGTCCGACCTCGGCGATCTCGTTGATGATCGCGTCCACGGTCGGCGCATTCGCGGCAGGCGATGTGGTCCGGTATGCGCAGATTGCGAGCATGGCAGCCCTTGCGGTTGCGGCTCTCTGCTTGATTGCGTGGATTTTCCGTCTCAGCATGTTGGTGCGCCTGATCAGCGACAGTATTCTGGTCGGCTTCAAGGCGGGCGCCGGGCTCACCATCATCATGACGCAGCTGCCGAGTTTGTTCGGCGTTGCCGGCGGCGGACGAAATTTCTTTGATCGCGTTATCACGCTCGTCGGACAACTCAGTGGCTTCCACTAATCGTGCTCGCGATCGGACTGGTTGCGATCCTGCTGCTCCTGTTTGGCGAACGCCTGCTGCCCGGCAGGCCGGTGGGACTTGCCGTGGTCATTCTCTCGATCGTTATCGCGACGGTGTTTGGCCTGCCGGCACTTGGCATTCCCGTTACCGGCGAGATCCCGAAGGGCTTGCCGAGCTTTGCCATGCCAACCTTCGGGCTGCTGGAATTCGACGAAATGTTTCCGCTGGCCGCCGGCATCCTGTTGCTCGCCTACGTCGAAGGCGTTTCTGCCGCACGAAGTTTTGCGGCGAAGCACGGTTACTCTCTCGATGTGCGGCAGGAGTTTTTGGGGCTCGGCGCCGCCAATCTCGCGGTATCATTCGGACATGGCTATCCCGTGGCGGGCGGATTGTCGCAATCCGCCGTCAACGACCAGGCCGGTGCGACGACGCCGCTTGCGCTCGTCATCTGCTCGGCCACACTGGCGATCTGCCTGCTATTCCTCACGGGCTTGTTGACCAATCTACCGAAGGCGGTACTCGCCGCGATCGTTTTCACGGCGGTCTACAAGCTCGTTGATATCGCCGCGCTGGTGCGAATGTGGCGTATCAGCCGGATCGACTTTTACGCTGCGGTGATTGCTCTTGTCTCCGTGTTGATACTGGGCATTCTTCAGGGCATCCTGCTGGCTGCGATTGCTTCCATTTTCCTGCTGCTGGCACGCGCGTCTCAACCGAACGTGGCGATCCTCGGTCGCTTGCCGGGAACCGGCCGGTATGCCGACAGCGCGCGGCACCCTGACGTCGAGCCGCTGGCGGATGTGATCGCATTCCGTCCCGAAGCCTCGTTACTCTACATCAACGCTGAAACGGTGATGGAAACCGTGATGGCGAGGGTCCACGCGGCGCCTGACATCAAGCTCGTCGTCTGCGGCCTCTCGTCATCGCCCTTTATTGACCTCGCGGGCGCCAAAATGCTGCACGACCTCCATGGTGAACTCGTCTTCCCGTGGCATCGCCTTCCAGATCGTCGGCGCCCGCGGGCAAGTCCGCGATGTCTTGCAGGCTGATGGCCTCGCGGAGAAGACCGAAAGCGCCAACTGGACCCGGAGAATGGACAGCTTGCTCGGCGATTTGAGAGGCAATTGACCTTGCGCACCGCGGTACGCGGACGCGAGGCGCCGCTCGCAAGATCAGGCCGCGCTTGACTTGGATCAAGATACGCCCCCGGGAGCGGCACCAGTTTCGACCAGACGGCCCTCAGCATCCGCACAGCATTGTGTCACAACCAGAAGGACGAAAGTTATGCGAAATATTTGCGAATCTACGCCGCTCTGTTCGCTTTGCTCGGGGGGACCGCCGGTTTCAGTACGTCATCGCACGCTGAAGTCGGCCAGGTGGCCGTCGTCTTCACCAAGGGCGGTTTCATCGTCGGCGTTGGCGGCGGCGAGGGCGTGCTCACCTTCCGAGGCAAGCGATATCGTTTCACGGTGTCGGGCATGAGCGTGGGCTTCACGATTGGTGCCTCGACCAGCAAGTTCGTTGGGAGAGCAATAAACCTCCGTAGTCCAGGCGATCTGGCCGGCAGCTACGCTGTGGGTGGGGCGGGCGGCGCGCTCGCGGCCGGGGCCGGAGGCGTCCAGTTGCAGAATGCCAACGGCGTGATCCTGCAGCTCAGCGGGCCACGGATCGGCGTTGAAGCTTCGGCGGCGGTCGGCGCCGTCACCATCACAATGCAATGATCATCGATACGGAGCGCCGCTTTACGCGGCGTCCCGTTCTCAAGCCGTCCCTTTGATAGGCTAGAACCGCTCCTCGACGAACCTCATGCGGCGCAGGCTGTCCTGGTCGTTGTAGCGGCCCTTGTGGGTTCGTTTTGGCAGCTTGATCTTCTGTTGTGTGATCTTCTTGTACGGGATCGTCTTGAGGATATGCGAGATGACGTTGAGCCGTGCCCGTCGCTTGTCGTCGGAGCGGATCAGCCGCCAAGGCGCATGCTTCGTGTCGGTCGCCTCGAACATCAGGTCGCGCGCCCGCGAGTAGTCGTACCAGCGCCCGAACGACTTGGTGTCCATCGGGCTCAGCTTCCACTGCCGCAGCGGGTCTTCGATCCGGGCCTTGAATTGAAGTTCCTGCTCCTCCATCCCGACCTCAAGCCACAGCTTGATGATCGTGATCCCGGCATCGACGGCGAATTTTTCGACCAACGGGCAAAGCTCAAGAAAGCGCTTGTGTTCGGTCGGCGAGCAGAAGCCCATGACATATTCGACGCCGGCGCGATTGTACCAGCTGCGGTCGAAGATCACGATTTCGCCCCCGGCCGGATACTGCTCGATATAGCGCTGCAGGAAAAGCTGGGATTTTTGCCGATCCGACGGCGCGGGCAGGGCGCAGACACGGAACACCCGCGGGCTCACCTTCTCGGTCAGCGCCTTGATGGTACCTCCCTTGCCGGCGGCATCTCGGCCTTCGAAGATGATGATGACCTTCATCTTCTCGGCCTTGACCCATTCCTGGAGATGGCAAAGCTCGACCTGGAGCTTTTCCAGCTCCTTCTCGTAGTCCTTGCGCTTCATCTTTTCCGCGGGCGCGTCCTTTGCCATACTGATCCCTTCGCTGCACGAGGTGCCGAACGTGTTTCAATCTCCCCAGGAGATGGTGACGCCGATGTCGCCCGGTACGCCGCCGGAAAAATCGATGATCTGGTAGCCGATGCGATAGCCCCGAGGCTTCAGATAGTCGGTCCAGAGCTGAAAGATTTCCTTCGGAATCCCCGTCAGCGTGTTCTCCCAGCCCGGTTCCATCTGATTGATGGCGCGCCCTCTGTCGGTGCATAGCGTATTGGGGAAACGATAGACCTGAACTTCGGTCAATCCGTTTCGTACTGCCCGCTGGATGATGGTTGAGGCGAGCTGGATCTTCTCGGCCTCGCTCTTGCCGGACGGCTGGGTCAGACGGTCGATCAACGCGCGTTTCTCGGCATCGGCCGCCGCGGCAAGGCGGGAAAATTGATCCGCCTTTTCGGCCTCCTTGAGCGCCGCTTCTTCGCGGATCTTCTTGGCGTTGGGGATGAGATCATCGATGCTGTCGGGCATGGCTGATGGCTCCTGGGTGGTAATAGGTTGCAGCACTGCCACGAGGCTAAGTTCGGCCGACCAGGGTCCGTTGATCCAAATCAAGCAAACCGCGCCTGGGTGAAGCCACGGTGCACGGCGACCTGACGTTCCGACGGGAGAATGCGACCGGGCTCGGTCATACGTCGCTGCTGCGTATAGGCACGAGCGACATGAGCTATGCCGGGGTGGCCGTTGCGGTAGGCGCTGCCGCCAGCGCCGCTGGCGCCTATTACGGCTCCTCATGCGTGCAGGTCGTGGACGCCCTACGGGAGGGTCACGACCCGCTGCTGAAATCGGCGGTCGGGACGCTGCCGTCCGGCTGAAATGCACCCGTGCTGAAATTGTGCTTTGATGGCGGCAGTTCGGACGTCTGAGGCGGCTGGGGAGGGGGATGAGAGGACTGGCGCCCATTGCTCTCGTCGATCTGCCACGTTTGGCCGCCCGTCTCTGTGTCTGCCTGCTGGTCTGGCTGCTCGTCCTGCCCCGACCAGCTGACGGTGCCGAGCGCGGCGAAGTCAAGCGCGTGCTGCTGCTGCATTCGTTTGGCCGGGAGTTTCGTCCCTGGGGCGAATATGCAAGGAGCATCAAGGCCGCGCTTGGGCAGCAATCGCCGTGGTCGCTGGACATTCAGGAACACGCGCTGCTGACGGCGAGGTTCAACAATCCGGGCCCGGAAGCGCCGTTCGCCGATTATCTCGACTCGCTCTACCAGGGCCATCCGCCCGACATCGTGGTGAGCATTGGGGCGCCCGCGGCGAGATTTGTCCAAAAGTATCGCGAGCGTCTCTTCCCGGCGACGCCGATGGTCCTGACGGTGGTGGAACAGCGGCTGGTCAACCGCGTCGCGCTAACGGACAACGACTGCGTCATTTCGGTCCGCAATGATTTTCTGGCCGCTTTCCGAAATATTCTTCAGGTCATGCCGGACACGCAGACGATCGCTGTGGTGATCGGCGCCTCTGCTTTGGAGAAATTCTGGCTCGACGAGCTAAAGCGGGAATTGAAGCCCCTGGAGGACCAGGTTGCCTTCGTCTACTACGCGGACCTGTCGCTTGCTGAAATCCTCAAGAGGGCGTCGGCGCTGCCGCCGCACACCGCCCTGTTCTGGGGTTTGATGTCTGTGGACGGCGACGGTGTCGCCCACGAGGGTGATCTGGCGCTGCGCCGTCTGCATGCGGTCGCGAATGCGCCGATCTTTTCCTACCAGGAAGCATTTTTCAACCGCGAAACTGTCGGCGGTCCCATGCATTCGATTGCCGAAACCAGCAATAAGACCGTCAACGCCGTGATCCGAATCATCGGTGGCGAAAAGCCAGGCAATATCAAATTCGAGCCGATCGAATTTGCTGCGCCGAAATACGATTGGCGAGAAATGCGGCGCTGGGGCATCAGCCAAGGCAACCTGCCACCGGGCAGCGAGATCCTGTTTCGCGATCCGGATATTTGGCAACAGTATCGCTGGCAGGTCGCGTTGATCGCGGCCGTGATCCTGATCCAGGCGGCGTTGATCGGCGGCTTGCTGAGCGAGCGTCGCCGGCGGCGCCTCGCCGAGGTTGAGTTGCGGCAGCGGCTGGCGGAGCTTGCGCACGTCAACCGTTATTCGACCGCCGGAGAGCTAACGACCTCCATCGCGCACGAGCTAAACCAGCCACTCGGCTCCATCCTCACCAACACCGAGACGGCGGAACTCATGTTGAAGGGCGCCTCGCCAGACCTCGCCGAAGTCAGGGAAATCCTCGCAGATATCAGGCGCGACGATCTGCGGGCCAGCGAGGTAATCCGCCGGCTTCGCAGCGTGCTAAAGAAAACGTCGTTCGAAATCAGAGACATCAATCTGAACGACACAGTGGGCGAGGCAATCGGTTTCGTGGCCGCGGTCGCTGATCGACGTGGCATCGCATTGAAGTTCGCTGGCGTCTCCGGCGAACTGCGCGTCAAGGGCGATCCCGTCCAGTTGCAACAGGTCGTTCTCAATCTGATCATCAATGCAATGGACGCGATCTCGGACGCGGGCTCGCAGACGAGCGAAGTCCGGGTATCGACGGCCCGGTCGAACTCGCACGCCGAGATCAAAATTGAAGACACCGGTCCCGGAATTGCGGCTGGCGATTTGAAACGTATTTTTGATCCGTTTTTCACGACCAAGCCGCAGGGCATGGGCATGGGACTGGCGATTGCTCGTACTATCATCGAAGCGCACCACGGGCAGATATCGGCGGAGAAGCAGCCGTCGGGCGGCGCGCTTTTTACAATCAAATTTCCTATGGCCCGCAGGTAATCACCTTCGGTGATGCGGTCAATGTTCTCGCGTTGCAGCAAGGTGTAGCGCCGGGTTTCCTTGATCTTTGTCAAGGAACGATCCTGCCTCCGGTCGACGCTTGCGGCGGTAAGGCCCATAGGAGGGTGCGATGTTCCGTTGCCGCAATACTCTGATCGCGCTGGCGCTGGTGATGGCGATCCCTGTCGCTGTCTCGGCCCAAACAGCTGACAAAGCGCCCGCACTAGGCAGTTCGGCGCAGCCGACGAGCCAATCGCCGCCCAGTGCGGAGCTGTTGAAGCCCGAGCAACTCGAGGCCGTGGTCGCGCCGATTGCGCTCTATCCTGATGAGTTGGTGGCAAACGTGCTGGCGGCCTCGACCTATCCGCTCGAAGTGGTGCAGGCCGATCGCTGGCTGAAGGAGCGCAAGTCGCTCAAGGGCGACGCGCTGAAGACGGAGGTCGACAAGCAGTCCTGGGACGACAGCGTCAAGGCGCTAGCCAGTACCGCAGACGTCCTGACAATGATGAGCGACAAGATCGAATGGACCAAGAATCTCGGCGATGCGGTGCTCGCGCAGCAGCCGGACGTGATGGATGCGATCCAGCGGCTGCGCACCAAGGCCTATGACAATAAGAAGCTCGTCACGACAAAGCAGCAGAAGGTGAGCGTCCAGACCCAGGAAAACAAACAGGTGGTCGTCATCGAGCCGGCCCAGGCCGGGACGATGTATGTGCCGTATTACGAACCGGCGACCGTCTACGGCGCCTGGCCGTACGCCGAATATCCGCCTTACTATTTCGGGTACCCGTCCTATATCGGCGCGGGGGTCGTTGCGGCCGGTCTCGCCTTTGGCACAGCCTGGGCGGTCGGGCGCTGGGGCAATTACTGGGGCGGTGGCTGCAACTGGGGCAACCGCAACGTCTATGTCAACCATCGCACCACTAACATCGGAAATGGTTGGCAGCATAACGCGGCGCACCGTCAGGGCGTACGCTACAACAACGTCAATGTTCAGCAGCGCTTCGGCAACAATAATCTGAAGGCCGGCGCCTCGAACCGGATGGATTTCCGCGGCCGCGACGGACAGCAGGTGCTGCGTCCGAACCAGGGTGGGGGAGACCGTGCAGGTGACCGTGCAGGAGATCGCGCTGGTACGCGTGACCGGCCTGGCGGCGGCGATCGCGCTGGTACCGCTGACCGCGCCAAGGGTGGTGGTGATCGCGCCAGCTCTGCGAACCGAGCCAAAGGCGGTAGTGACCGCGCGAAGGCCGCCAATCGGGGCGGAGGCAATCGCGGCGGCGCGATGAACGTGTCGTCCGGCAGGGCGGCGGCGGCGGCATCCGCCCGCGGGCGGTCGAGCATGGCGAGCATGCCGCGTGGCGGCGGCGGTGGCGCGAGCTTCGCCGGGCGCGGCGGCGGCGGCGGCTTCCATGGCGGAGGCGGTGGTGGCCGCGGCGGTGGCGGCGGTGGGCGGCGTTCCGACATCGCGCTGAAGCATGACGTCGTCCTGCTCGGCCATCTCGCCAGCGGTCTCGGCTATTACCGCTTCAGCTATCTCGGCAGCAGCAAGGCCTATGTCGGCGTAATGGCGCAGGAGGTGCAAGGCGTGATGCCGGATGCAGTGACGCGCGGTGGCGACGGCTACTTGCGGGTCTATTACGAGAAACTCGGACTGACGTTCCGCACCTATCGCGATTGGGTTGCGCGCGGCGCCAGTATCCCCGTGGAGGTGTCGCCATGACCGCTCTGACATCATTGCATCGCGTGGCGTCGGCAGGCGTTGCTGCAATCGTTGCGCTGGCTCTGATGAGCTCAGTGTCCCATGCGCAGCAGGCCTATTCTTCGCCGGAGGATGCCGCGGCGGCGCTGGCCGCCGCGGTCAAGACCGGTGCCAAGCGGGAGATCCTCAAGGTGCTTGGCAGGGGCGCCGAAGACATCATCGAGTCCGGCGACGACGTTGCAGACGCGGAGACGCGCAAGGCGTTCATCTCCACCTATGAGGCCAAGCATTCGATCAAGGCGGAAGGAAACAAGAAAGCGACGCTCATCCTGGGCGCTGAGGATTTTGCGTTCCCGATACCATTGGTAAACAACAGAGCGGGCTGGGAATTCGACGCCGACGCCGGACGTCAGGAGATACTGTATCGCCGCATCGGCCGCAACGAGCTCGACGCGGTCCAGACCTCTCTCGCCTATGTTGATGCCCAGAACGAATATGCCGACAAGGATCGCGGCGAGGGCGTCGGTGTCTACGCGCAGCGGATCGTATCGGCGCCAGGCAAGAAGGACGGGCTGTTCTGGCGTGACGATAGTGACCCGAGCCCGCTCGGCACATTGGCGGCGGAGGCCTCGGCCGAAGGCTACAAGGCCGGTGACACGCCGTCGCCGTATCACGGCTATTACTTTCGTATCCTGAAAGCCCAGGGATCGGATGCGCCCGGTGGCGCGCTCAACTATGTCGTCAAGGGCAAGATGATCGGCGGCTTCGCGCTGATCGCGTGGCCTGCCGAATACGGTAATTCCGGCGTCAAGACCTTCCTGGTCAATCATGCCGGTACCGTCTACGAAAAGGATCTCGGAACAAAAACCGACTTCGTCGCCAAGCGACTGTTCCTGTTCGACCCGGATCAGACCTGGAAAAAAGTGAGTGTGGCTGCTCCGTAAGCGCAGGATGACCGAAGCGATGTCAGGGATAGTCAGGCTCGTTACGGTTACGCTGTTCGTCGTGGTGCTTTCGGCGACATCATCGTTCGCGCAGGCGCCCGGCCACGTCCGGCTCAAGCTGGTGAAGGCGGCGCTGATGGTGGGAGCTGGTGGCGGCAGCGGTGTCTTGACGTATCGCGGTCGTGACTATCCGTTCAGAGTATCCGGCCTAAGCCTGGGTGTCGCAGCGGGAGCATCCGTCAGCCGGCTTGAAGGCTGGGCCTCAGGTATCAAGCAGGTCAGCGACTTTGCCGGGACCTACAGCTCCGTCGGAGGTGGCGGCGCCTTTGTTGGCGGGGCCGGAGGCGTTCAGCTCGGAAATGAAAAGGGCGTAAAGCTCGCCCTGCAGGGACCCAGGGCCGGAATGGAATTTGCCGGC
Organism: uncultured Alphaproteobacteria bacterium; assembly: GCA_963742935.1. Classification (GTDB taxonomy): domain Bacteria; phylum Pseudomonadota; class Alphaproteobacteria; order Rhizobiales; family Xanthobacteraceae; genus Bradyrhizobium. Next base: position 75,245 of record CAVUOI010000028.1, read on the forward strand.
AATCTCAGCCAGGTCGTGATTTCGTTGAAGAAATGATCGTGCACCCCGCGCTGCTATTTCTTCGACGTCCTCGCGTGGACGCGGTCCTTTTATTTGCAATGCTGGTGATGGTGCCGCCTGCAGCGGCGGCTCTGCCGCTCACTCCGTTTCGGCATGAAGCACAGGCGCGACAGCATTGCCTCGGCGATACCGTCGTCTGGCTCGATTTCCGCAAGGAGATTTATTACCTCAAGCGGCATAAGAGGTACGGACGCGGCAGCACGGGAAGCTTCGTTTGTCAGAGCGAAGCTCGCGCGGGCGGCTTTCGGCGTTCCCTGCTTGGAATCAGATAGATCGATTTTCTGGCAGCCGTTCCGGCTCGGCGGTCATGCGGATCAGCCCGTTGAGCGTCAGGGGCAATCCACGAAATGTCACGTCAAACCTGTTCTGTCAGCGGCTCAAACGGGCACGCCGGGCGCTTACGGTGTTCGTCCACACTTCGTGAAATTGTTTGGCGGAAGCCTTGTCGATGTGCGGGCCGATCAGCCTTGTCATAGCAAAGGTCAGGTCTTCATATTCTATCTCACACCCTTCGGCTCGCCGCTTAGGCAGGAAACCCCAATCGCCGGCAAGAAGCGAGCGATCGCGAAGGAGCCCGCGGCAGGGTGTCATCGGAAGTCGGCGTGGTGTCGTCGTTCTTCGAGCACGGCGACTCGTCGAGATGGCAAGCCGCTCGTTAGATTGCGTCGCGTCGCGGTCTTGCGAGGGCCCCATTCGTATTCGTCAGCCCGGTAGATCTGCGCGCTTCACAAAAGTTTATTTAGCGATTTGCAGAGGTGGCCCCTGGTGTGGCCCCGGAAGACTTTAATCGATCTTCGACGGTCAGAAAAAGGGTATAAGACATTGATTTTATTGGCTCCCCGGGCTGGATTCGAACCAGCGACCATTCGATTAACAGTCGAATGCTCTACCGCTGAGCTACCGAGGAACAGGCGAACCGAGGTTCGCGCGCGGGGAGCGTATAACAAAGCCTTTCGGGCTTGCAAAGGACCAAATCGCGGGTTGCTCAGCCGGATGAAGCTGGGCCGGGAAGCTTCGGCGAGACAAGGATTTGCAGGTTTTTTCGCAGTCCGGCTGATGGTCGTCGGAACCGGGGTGCCAGGCAAGCCGTCATATAGGGGGCGATCGACCGGGGCGCTTTCGACTCAACCGGCCAAAACCCAGCGTAAGCCACGTTGCACGGGAGCTGATTCGATGCCCGACATTGAGAGCGACCCGACCAGCGCGGGACCTTCGATCGTGCCTGATGACATTCCCGCCATGAGTGATGACGAATGCCTGCTTCGGCTCGCGCAAGCCATCGAAGCCCCGGATGGTGGGCATCTTGATGAGGTTGCGCGGCTGATCTCGCGGCTCGCCGTCCCGATCGAGTAGGGCCCGCGCCATTGGCAGGCAGTCCGGCAATGAACGCCCGCATGTTGCGTTTTGTCGACGCTTGTACCAAAGATGACGCCGGTTTCAGCTCTATCGGCGGCCATGCCGCCTGCTCTCAGGGTCTTAAAGCTATGTCCGGTTTTGCGACCGCGCGCCAGAAAATGGTCGATGGTCAGGTGCGTCCGAGCGACGTGACCGATATCCGAATTATCGATGCCATGCTGGCAGTGCCGCGCGAGGCCTTCGTTCCCGAAAGCAAGCAGGCCCTGGCCTATCTGGACCTGGATCTCGATGTCAGCGAGGGCGGCGCTGCGAAGCGGTTCCTGATCAAGCCGGCGGTACTGGCTAAGATGCTGCAGGCGGCCGAGATCAAGCAGGGCGACCGCGTCCTGGTGGTCGGCTGCGCGAGCGGATACGCCGCCGCCGTGATCGCCCGATTCGCGACCGAGGTGAGCGCGATCGAGGGCGATTCGGCGCTGGCCGCGAAAGCACAGTCGATTCTGGCCAATAATGGCTGTGGAAATGTGGCCGTCCGGCCCGCGGCGTCGGCCTATGGCGATGCCGCGAGGGGGCCTTACGACGTCATCGTCCTCAACGGCGCGACCGAGATCGTTCCAGAGCATCTTTATGCGCAAATGCGCAGCGGCGGCCGTTTGGTGGGCGTTTTCGCAATATCCCAGCCGGCGCGGGCCACTATCGTGACGGCCTCGCATGGCGATTTCGGTCACCGGACCTTGTTCGATGCCGCTGCCCCGGTGCTGCCCGGCATGGAACGTGTTCCGGCCTTCGTTTTCTAGCGTTTCGGCCGTTTCCGCGCCCAATATTCGCCCCCCGTTACCGGCTAAATCCTCTTCGAAATCAGAAGTGTGGCCCGATTGCCCCACGTGAAGAGTTTCGACGACGTTTGCTTGCGGGGTAGTTCCGTCCAGCTTACGTGCGGACTAAGGTGAGCCCGGACTCACTTCGACTGAAGCGGTGTCCGGTCCTTGGTCATGCTCGTGATTTTGGACTGGCAATTAAAACGAATGGATTACCAGGGATGCGTGGGGTGAAGGGTTTAACCGGGGCGGCGGCTTCGGTCCTTCTAATAGCTTGTATGGGCCCAATGCCCGCTCTCGCCGATACGATCGAGGCAGCGCTGGTGCGCGCCTATCAGAGCAATCCGCAACTCAATGCGCAGCGCTCGCAGGTGCGCGTCACCGATGAGAACGTGCCGCAGGCGCTGTCGGGTTATCGCCCGAAAGTCTCGGTAACGGCGAGTGCTGGCTACCAGTACAGCGACAGCCTTACCAACACCGGCGATCTCAATGTCGCGAGGTCAACCCCAATCAACGGCGCCAATGCGCCGCGCAGCGTCGGAGCTACCGTCACGCAGACGCTGTTCAACGGCCAACAGACCGCGAACCGGACCAGGGCCGCAGAGAGCCAGGTTTCCGGCGCGCGCGAAGCCTTGCGTGCACTCGAACAGTCCGTCCTGCTCAGTGCCGCAACGATCTACATGGACTATCTGCGCGACTCGGCGATCGTCGAGGTGCAGAAGAGCAACGTGCGCGTGCTGGAGCAGACGCTGAAGCAGACGCGCGACCGCTTCAATGTCGGTGAAGTCACCCGCACCGACGTTGCGCAATCGGAAGCGCAACTCGCTGCCGGCAGGACGCAGCTGCTGACCGCGGAAGCCAATTTGACGACGACGCGCGGCAACTTCCGCCGCATCATCGGCAACGAGCCGCAAGCGCTCGCACCGGGCTCGCCGGTTGACCGCTACTTGCCGGCACGCTGCCGGCCGCCGTCGAACTCGGCCTGACGCAAAATCCGAATGTCACCGCGTCAATGTTCGGCATCGACGTCAGCTATCTCCAGGTCAAGGTGGCCGAAGGCGCGCTGTTGCCGACGGTCACGTTGCAGGCCTCGGTGCAGCAGACCTACGAGCAGAGCCTGATCCAGTACAGGTCGTTCGGTGCGTCCGCGATCACGCAACTCAACGTTCCCATCTATCAGGGCGGCGCCGAGTACTCGCTGATCCGCCAGTCCAAGGAAACGGCCGCGCAGCAACGCCTCATTCTCGACCAGACCCGCGACCAGACCCGAGCCAACGTGGTCACGGCCTGGGGCCAGCTTGTCGCCGGCAAGGCGCAGGTGCAGTCCGCCCAGGCGCAGGTGCAGGCCTCCGAGATTGCGCTGAATGGCGTGCGCGAGGAAGCGAAGGCCGGACAGCGCACCACGCTCGACGTGCTGAATGCCCAGCAGGCGCTGGTGAATGCACGCGTCGCGCTCGTCACCGCACAGCATGATCGCGTGGTCGCGTCATACTCCGTGCTGAACACCGTCGGACGGCTGTCGCCGCAGGTACTCAACCTGCCGACCACGGTCTACGATCCGAGCGTGCACTATCATCAGGTGCGCGATAGCTGGGCCGGTGTCCGCACACCCGACGGCCGCTGATAACCGAGTCATTTTCCGCACAGGCGGGATGAAATCAACGCCCGGCGCCCCAAGCGCCGGGCGCTTTGCTTGCAATCAATTGTGGCGATGACGTAGCGTTTCCGGGGCGAGCTGAGCGATTCGTGGCCCGTGTCCTTGCATCTCATGGACGCGGGGTTTGGGGTCGTTTTGAGGGGAGCAGGACCCGCGCGCGATGTCGCGGGCGGGCTTTGATCTGGGGACAAGTAGGGCTTGTGCGATGAAAATCCCGGCCCTCACATCCGGAACCGGCAATTCCTTCGTGGCTTTGGTATAAAATGGTTTCGATGTGGAGTCGGAGATGACGCAACCTGCAAAGGTCCAAGAGCCCTCGATGGAGGAGATTCTGGCGTCGATCCGTCGCATCATAGCCGACGACGAGGCAAAGCCTGCCGCTGCCGAAAAACCGGCGAGCCCGGCGGCGGCCGCCAAGCCGGCTGTGATGAAGGATATCCCGCCATCGGCGATTGTTCCGGCCCCAAAGCCTGTTGCCGCGCCGAAGCCGGCTCCACCGCCTGCCCCTGCGCCCGCTCCGGTCGTCAGCAACAACCAGGACGACATCGACGCCATGCTGGCGGGCCTCGACGCGGCGACGCCCGAAGCCGAGATCAGGCCGGCGCGCCCCGAACCTGAGCCGGAGCCCGAGCCGGACGTGTTCGAACTCACCGACGAGATGGCGGTGCCGGCGCCGCCACCAGCGGCGACCTTCAACAAGGTAGAGCCTCAGGACGACATCGAATTCACCGAAGCCAGGGCGTCTCGCCGCCAGCCGGAACCGCCGTTCGAGAGCCCCCCAGCAAGGCCCATGTTATCGCATTCGACCGTCTCCGCGGTGGAATCAGCCTTCAACTCGCTGGCCAATACCGTCCTGAGCAACAATGCGCGGACGCTGGAGGATCTGGTCAAGGAGATGCTGCGGCCGATGCTGAAGTCCTGGCTGGACGACAATCTGCCGGGGCTGGTGGAGCGGATCGTCAAGGCGGAAATCGAGCGGGTCTCGCGCGGCGGACGCTAGGTCTCCCCAAGCACAGATGATCCGATGCCCGGATGCGGGCACGGATCGGCTTCGGCGCGGCCTCCGACAAAAATTGCGAAAACAACCCCATGCAAAGTAGAATGGCTCTGGTCGGTTGACTTGAGGCGCTGTGACGGCTTTCTACCGGCTCAGCCCGGCGCCGACGACATTCAGGCCGGGCGCTACCACGTTGATTTGATTTGACACTTCTCGATCTTGCCGGCGACGGATGGGTTCGAGAACGTCCCCACCATTCCGGTTCCAGTGCCATGATCGAGAAAAACTACCAGCCCGCCGATATCGAGAGCCGCATGTCCGCCATCTGGGAGGAGAGCGGCGCGTTCATGGCCGGCCGCCCGGAACGAAAAGACGCCGCGCCGTTCACCATCGTGATCCCGCCGCCGAACGTGACGGGCTCGCTGCATATGGGCCACGCGCTCAACAACACGCTGCAGGACATCCTCTGCCGCTTCGAGCGGATGCGCGGCCGGGACGTGCTGTGGCAGCCCGGCACCGACCATGCCGGCATCGCGACCCAGATGGTGGTCGAGCGGCAGTTGATGGAACGGCAGGAGCACCGGCGCGACCTCGGGCCGCGCCAAATTCCTCGAACGCGTCTGGCAGTGGAAGGCCGAGAGCGGCGGCACCATCGTCAACCAGTTGAAGCGCCTCGGCGCATCCTGCGACTGGTCCCGCGAGCGCTTCACGATGGACGAGGGCCTGTCGCGCGCCGTCGTGAAGGTGTTCGTCCAGCTGCACCGCGAAGGCCTGATCTACAAGGACAAGCGACTGGTCAACTGGGACCCGAAGCTGATGACCGCGATCTCGGATCTCGAGGTGCTGCAGGTCGAGGTCAAGGGCAGTCTGTGGTATCTGCGCTATCCGATCGAGGGCAAGACCTTCAACCCCGACGATCCCTCGACGTTTGTCGTCGTGGCGACGACGCGGCCCGAGACGATGCTCGGCGACACCGCCGTTGCGATCCATCCGGACGACGAGCGGATCGGACACCTGATCGGCAAGCACGTCATCCTGCCGCTGGTCGGCCGCCGCATCCCGATCGTCGCCGACGACTACGCCGATCCCGAGAAGGGGTCCGGCGCGGTCAAGATCACGCCGGCGCACGACTTCAACGACTTCGAGGTCGGCAAGCGGCACGATCTGCCGCAGATCAACATGTTCGATCGCGAGGGCTGCCTGACGCTCAACGAGAACGAGGACTATCTGCGCGGATTGCCCGAAGGCGCGCTGATGCTGGCGGAAGAGCTTGCATGGCGTCGACCGCTTCGCCGCGCGCAAGCAGATCGTGGCGCGTCTGGAGGACTTCGGCTTCCTGGAAAAGATCGAGCCGAACACGCACATGGTGCCGCATGGCGACCGCTCCAACGTCGTCATCGAGCCTTATCTGACCGACCAGTGGTATGTCGACGCCAAGACGCATGGCGCAGCCGGCGATCGCGGCGGTGCGATCGGGCGCGACGAAACTTCGTGCCGAAGAACTGGGAAAAGACCTATTTCGAATGGATGGAGAACATCCAGCCCTGGTGCATCTCGCGCCAGCTCTGGTGGGGCCATCAGATCCCGGCCTGGTATGGCCCGGACGGCAAGATGTTTGTCGCCGAGACCGAAGAGGAAGCCGTCGGTAATGCGCTCGGCTATTACGTCGAGCATGAAGTGATCACGGAGGAGCAGGCGCGCGCGATGGCGGAGGATCCCGCCAAGCGCGAGGGCTTCATCACGCGCGACGAGGACGTGCTCGACACCTGGTTCTCCTCGGGACTGTGGCCGTTCTCGACGCTCGGCTGGCCCGATGAAACGCCGGAAGTGGAGCGCTACTATCCGACCAACGTCCTCGTCACCGGCTGGGACATCATCTTCTTCTGGGTCGCCCGCATGATGATGATGGGCATCCACTTCATGAAGGACGCGCCGTTCTCGACCGTCTACATCCACCGCCTGGTTCGCGACGAGAAGGGCGCGAAGATGTCGAAGTCGAAGGGCAACGTCATCGATCCCCTCGGCGTGATCGACGAATACGGCGCGGACGCGCTGCGCTTTGCGCTGGCGCGCGGCGCCGCGCACAGCCACGACATCAAGCTGTCGCCGCAGCTGGTCGAAACCAACCGCAATTTCGCGACCAAGCTGTGGAACGCCTGCCGCTTCGCCGAGATGAACGGCTGCGAGAAGCCCGACGGATTCGATCCGACGGAAGCGCAGGAAACCTTGAACCGCTGGATCGCGCATGAGACCTCGCGCGCCACGCGCGAAGTTTCGGAGGCGATCGAGGGCTACCGTTTCAACGATGCGGCCAATGCGATCTATCGCTTCGTCTGGAACGTCTATTGCGACTGGTATGTCGAACTCGCAAAGCCCGTCCTGATGGGTGAGGAGGGGGCTGCCAAGGCCGAGACCCGCGCCATGACCGCCTGGGCGCGCGACGAGATCCTCAAGCTGCTGCATCCGTTCATGCCCTTCATCACCGAGGAACTGTGGGCGGTGACGGCGAAGCGCGACGGCCTTCTGGTGCTGGCCGAATGGCCGCGCAGGGCCAGCTCACTGACCGCGGAGCAGATCGCCACGATGGCGCTGGCAGGCCCCGGCGAGCCGCTGATCGCGCCTGTCATGGCCGCGCTCGACGCCGGCGATTTCAGCGATCCTGCCGCCGAAGCCGAAATCGGCTGGGTGGTCGACCTCGTCACCGCCATTCGCTCGGTGCGTTCGGAAATGAACATCCCGCCGGCGACCTTGATTCCGCTGGTGTTGTCGGGTGCGTCCACGGAATCGCAGGCCCGCGCGCAGCGCTGGAATGATACCGTGAAGCGTCTGGCGCGGCTCGCGGAGATTTCCTTCGCCGATCGCCCACCGGAAGGCGCGGTGCAGTTGATCGTGCGCGGCGAGGTGGTGGCGCTGCCGCTCAAGGGCGTGATCGACCTCTCCGCCGAAAAGGCCCGGCTCGACAAGGAAATCGTCAAGGCCGACGCCGACATCAAGCGCGTCGACGCCAAACTAGGCAACGAGAAATTCGTCGCCAACGCGCCCGAGGAAATCGTCGAGGAAGAGAAGGAAAAGCGCGAGGCGGCGGTGGAGCGCAAGGCGAAACTGCAGGAAGCACTGGAGCGGCTGAAGCTGGCGTCCTGACACAGGGCGGTCGACGCGCTCTGGCAGGTCGGTTCAGCCCCGAAGACGGGCACCGGCCTGCAACGGTCGTACGCTGCCCGTTGCGGGGGCATTGTTGCGCTCGACGGCAACAAGGTCGAGGCGGTGTGCCACCGGGGAGTGAACGGTTCCACTTTTCCTGATCACATGCTCTAAGTATCGACAATATTCGCCTCAGCCCGGGATAGGATATCCTCGACATGTCGATGCTTACCCCGCATGGCGAGAGCCTGCTGTGGAAGCCGGAATTGATCTGGCTGTACGCGGTTTCCGACGCCATCCTCGCCGTCGCCTTCTTCGCGATTGCGTTCGTCGTCGGGCTCTTCACGCTGCGGCGCCGCGATCTCATGTATCGCAGCGTGTTCGGGATATTCGCGATCTTCATCGCGGCCTGCGGGATAACCCGCCTGCTGGCGGTCCTCACGCTGTGGGTGCCGGCCTACGACATCGAAGGCCTCGTCAAGGGTTTCGTGGCGCTGCTATCGGTCGGGATTGCGGGGGTGCTGCTACTGGCGTTGCCGCGGATTTTGGTGCAGCCATCGCGTACGCAACTGCAGCAAGCCAATGCGGCGCTCGAGGAGGAAATCGAACATCGGCGCAAGGCCGAGGCCATGGTTCGGCGTTTTCAGGAGATCGAGGCCAACGAGGCCCAGGTTCGGCAGGCGCAGAAGATGGAAGCCATCGGCCAGCTCACGGGCGGTGTGGCGCACGACTTCAACAACATTTTGACGGTGATCACCGGTACCATCGAAATCCTCGCCGACGCGGTCAAGGATCGGCCGAACCTCGCCCAGATCACGGACATGATCAACGCCGCCGCAGCACGGGGGGCCGACCTGACGCGGCATCTGCTGGCCTTCTCGCGTCGACAGCCGCTGCAGCCGCGCAATACCGACGTCAATGCCCTGGTCATCAATTCCGCCCGGTTGCTGCGCCCGACGCTGGGCGAGCAGATCGAAATCGAATCGATGCTGGGGCACGATTCCGCGCCGGCGCTGATCGATCCCAGCCAGCTCTCGACCGCGATCCTCAACCTCGCCCTCAACGCGCGCGACGCCATGCCTGATGGCGGCAAGCTGACGCTCGAAACCAGGAACGTCGTGCTCGACGAGAGCTACCCGAGCATGAGCAGCGAGATCAGGCCGGGCAACTACGTCATGGTTGCGGTGAGCGACACCGGTGTGGGCATCCCCGGCAGCCTGCTCGACAAGGTGTTCGAACCGTTTTTCACCACCAAGGATGTCGGCAAGGGATCGGGGCTTGGCCTCAGCATGGTCTACGGCTTCGTCAAACAGTCGAACGGCCACATCAATATCTACAGCGAGGAGGGCCACGGCACCACGGTGAAGCTTTATTTGCCGGCTGCGGCAGGCGTGCCGGAGGCGCAGGCCGCCGAGGCTGGTGGGTCAGGAACCGAACATGGCGACGAGTCCATTCTGATCGTCGAGGACGACGCGCTGGTCCGCGAATACGTCATGACGCAGATCGGCCGTTTCGGTTATCACACCATCGCCGCCGGCAATGCCGCCGAGGCGCTGGCGATCATTGACAGTCCCGAACACGTCGATCTGCTGTTCACCGATGTGATCATGCCCGGCGGGATGAACGGCCGGCAACTCGCGACCGAGGCGCAGAAGCGTCGTCCGGACCTCAAAGTGCTCTATACGTCCGGTTATACCGAGAACGCCATCGTCCATCACGGCCGGCTCGATGCCGGTGTGCTGCTGCTGCCAAAACCCTATGTCAGCTCCGATCTCGCCCGGATGATCCGAACCGCACTGGCGTCGTGAATTCTTCCCGGGGAGCGTTCCTGCGATCATGGCGCATCGCGGAGACAGTGCATTCTTCACCGGCGATTAGATGGACTGTCCCGTAGTCCCCGACGGTAACGAAGTCGAGGCGGCCTGCCACCGGGCGCAGTGAGCCGGTTTCCCACTTTCCCCGATCATGCTCTAAGTATCGAAAGACCAGCCTCAGCCCGGGACAGGATATTCTGGACATGTCGATGCTCACCCCGCATGGCGCGTGCCTGCTGTGGAAGCCGGAGTTGATCTGGCTGAACGCCGCTTCCGACGCCCTGCTTGCCATCGCCTTCTTCGTTACCACGTTCGTCCTCGGGTCTTACGTGTTGCGACACCGCCGTGACGTCATGTTCCGCGGCGTCTTCTGGACCTTCGCCGTCTTCGCCGCGTTCTGCGGGTTGACCCGGGTGCTGTCGATCCTCACCTTGTGGGTACCGGCCTACGGCATCGAGAGCCTCGTTAAAGGCTTCCTCGCGCTGGTATCGCTCGGCGTGACAGCGGCGTTGTTGCTGATGCTGCCGCGGCTCCTGGTGCTGCCGACCCGCGTGCAGCTTGCGCACGCCAAGGCGGCGCTTGAGGAGGAAATCGAACACCGGCGCAAGGCCGAAGCGATGGTGCGGCGTTTTCAGGAGATCGAGGCCAACGAGACCCAGGTCCGGCAGGCGCAGAAGATGGAAGCCATCGGCCAGCTCACCGGCGGCGTGGCGCACGACTTCAACAACATTCTGACTGTGATCACCGGCACCATCGAAATCCTCGCCGACGCGGTCAAGGATCGGCCGAACCTCGCCCAGATCACCGACATGATCAGCGCCGCCGCGGCGCGGGGCGCCGACCTGACGCGGCATCTGCTGGCCTTCTCGCGCCGGCAACCGCTGCAGCCGCGCAACACCGACGTCAATGCGCTGGTGATCGATTCCGCGCGGTTGCTGCGGCCGACGTTGGGCGAACAGATCGAAATCGAATCGATGCTGGGGCACGATTCCGCGCCGGCCCTGATCGATCCCAGCCAGCTTTCGACCGCGATCCTCAACCTCGCTCTCAACGCACGCGACGCCATGCCTGATGGCGGCAAGCTGACGCTCGAAACCAAGAACGTCGTGCTCGACGAGAGCTATCCCAGTATGACCAGCGAGATCAAACCGGGCAACTACGTGATGGTCGCGGTGAGCGATACTGGCCAGGGAATCCCCGGTAGCCTGCTCGACAAGGTGTTCGAACCGTTCTTCACCACCAAGGACGTCGGCAAGGGATCGGGGCTCGGCCTCAGCATGGTGTACGGCTTCGTCAAGCAGTCGAATGGCCACATCAATATCTACAGCGAGGAGGGACACGGCACCACCGTGAAGCTCTATCTGCCGGCCGCGGTTGGCGTCCCGGAGGCGCAGGCCGCCGAGGCCGGCGCCTCCGGGGCTGAATATGGCGAGGAGTCGATCCTGATCGTCGAGGACGATGCGCTGGTCCGCGAATACGTCATGACGCAGATCGGCCGCTTCGGGTACCACACCATGGCGGCCGGCAACGCGGCCGAGGCGCTGGTGGTCATTGACGGTCCCGAACACGTCGATCTGCTGTTCACGGACGTGATCATGCCTGGCGGAATGAACGGCCGGCAGCTCGCGACAGAGGCGCAGAAGCGACGCCCGAACCTCAAGGTGCTCTATACGTCCGGTTATACCGAGAACGCCATCGTCCATCATGGCCGGCTCGACGCCGGCGTGCTGCTACTGCCAAAACCTTATCTCAGCTCCGATCTCGCGCGGATGATCCGCACCGCATTGGCATCGTGAATGGCCTCGCGCTGATAACGGCTACTTGCCAACCACGCCGGTCTGCTCACCCGGCGTGACGACCACGCGCACCGGAAATCCAGCCGGCAAATGACGCTCGATGCGCGTGATCATGCGGGGTTGGGGAATGCAAATCAGCGGCATCAATTTGCCGTCTATTGATCTCGCCACCGTGCGGGCGACAACCCAATCTCTCGCTTGAACGCCCGGCTGAATGCCTCGTCAGAACCGTAACCCACGTCTTGGGCCACCTGCGCAATTGTCTTGCGGGTTTCTCGCAGACTGCGCTTGGCAACCTGGAGCCGCCAGATGGTCAGATAACGGATTGGCGGCATGCCGATGAGAGTTGTGAACCGATCTACGAAGGCGCTGCGCGACATCGATACTTCGCTTGCGAGGGACTCGGCCGACCAGGGCGAGCCGATGTTGTGATGAATGGCGGCCAGGGCACGCCCGATCTGCGGATCCGCGACGCCCTTTAACCATCCGGCATCCTGATCGGTGAACGTCACCGAATATTGACGCATCGCCTCGACGAAGAGCAGTTCGGAAAGCCGCGCCATCAGGCTGGACGAGGCAAATCGGCCCGCCGTCAGTTCGCCGGCGGCATACCGCACGGAGGCCTCTACCCAATCGCGCGACACGCCCTCGCGGACGTCAAGCTTCAGGATTCTTGGCAATGTCGCGATCAGCGGATTGTAGGATTCGTCGCTGCCAAGGAAGCCGCACACAATCTGCGCTGCCTCGCCGCCGCCGCCATGCGAGATTTTTGCCAGTCCGCCATCCGCTGACGGCTAAATCAATTGACGCGCGCTCGTCGGCACCAGACCGGCCGCGCTGGCCAGCGTATGAACGTCATTTCGCGGCAGGAGCACGATCTCGCCGGCGCGCACTTCGATGGTGGGCTCACCGCTCACACTGACAAGCAATTTTCCTGCGATGACGAAATGGTAGGCGATCAAGAGCGGCGGCTTGACCGAGAAGGCTCCGCAGTCCTCGGCAAGGATATTCGTGTGCACGCACCACGGCGCTGTAAAGCGCGCGTCAAGGAAAATGCCGCCCTTCAGCCGAACCGAATGAAGCACGTCTGAAAGCGGATCAATCATTATGGCCAATCTCAGATTTGGACGAACGATCAGGTGATCCGGTTGGACGATCATTCGCCCGGTCAGGCTCACGCTGTATACCGCGCCCATGGATGAACTGCCAATCGACCGCCGCTTGTCGTCACGTCACACTGGAGCAGTTGGTGTCGCGTCGGGGCTCATGCCTCAACCAGGACAGCGACGGAAAACGGTGGCCAGGCAAGTAACCAAGGCCACGATTGCGTTCATGAACGCTACCTTCAGAAGACGGGCATCCTGATTATGAACACCGCGCGGGTTATCGAAACCAGCAATCAATATATCGACTTCTGGAACGCCGTGCTGGTTCCAAAATTCAATTCGTGGCGGCACATCCTGGCCGGCGGCCTCCATTTGCATAGCGCAAAAGTCTTCCCGGCGCTGCCTCTCCATAGCGGCGATCACGCGTTGGATGTCGGATGCGGCTGGGGTGATACAGCGATCGAACTTGCGCGGCGCGTGGGGCCGGCCGGCTCGGTCGTTGGTCTCGACTGCTGTGGCGCCTTTCTGGACGCCGGCCGCGCGGATGCGGCGCAAGCGGGATTGACAAATCTGACCTTTCGCGAAGCGGACGTTCAGACCTATCCGTTCGAGCCAGTGCATGATTTCTGCTTTTCTCGCTTTGGAACCCAGTTCTTCGAAAATCCGGTTGCCGGTCTGCGCAACATGAGGTCGGCGCTCAAGCCGGGCGGCTTGATGACGATGATCGTGTGGCGCGCACGGGCAGATAATCCGTGGCTCACACTGTCAAAGGAAGTCTTGCTGCGTTACCTGCCCGCAGTGAAAGAGGACGCAGCGACTTGTGGACCTGGGCCGTTCTCGATGACCGATATCGAGGCCGTGACCCATCAGTTGCAGATCGCCGGCTACACCGATGCCCGGTTCGAGCGTATCGATGCCGAAGTTCTGGTCGGCCGCGACCTCGATGAAGCGGTCGCGTTCCAGCTCGCGATCGGACCCGCCGGCGAGGTGTATCGCGAGGCTGGCAAGCTGGCAGAGCGCCAGCATGGCAAGTTAGTGGCGGCGCTGAAGGAAGAGTTGAAGGAATTCGTCCACCCCGAAGGGGTGATGATGAATTCGAGCTCCTGGATGGTGACCGCGCAAAACCCCGGTTGATCACCCCAGTCCAGCAGCCCGCACCACAAATACAAATCCCGAAATCACCAGGAGGAACCTCATGGCAGGCCTTGTTGCTGTCCTGTACGGCGTCGTTGCTTACAGCTTCACCCTCGTTGCGCTGCTCTATCTCATCGGCTTCGTTGGGGATCTCGTCGTTCCGAAGTCGATCAATTCCGGTGCGGCAGGACCGCTGCTCCAGAGCGTGATCGGCGATACGACGCTGATTGCGCTGTTCGCAATTCAGCACAGCGTGATGGCGCGCCAGGGTTTCAAGCGCTGGTGGACACGGGTCGTGCCGGCTTCGGTCGAGCGCAGCACCTACGTGCTGTTCACCAGTCTCGCGTTGTTGCTGCTGTACTGGCAGTGGCAGCCGATCCCCGCATCGGTCTGGACCGTGCACAACCCGGTTGCCGCAGGCATGCTTAACGGCATCTTCTGGCTGGGCTGGGTCGTGTTGGTGGCCAGCACGTTTCTGCTCAATCATTTCGAGCTGTTCGGGCTGAGCCAGGTGTTCGCGCGATTGTTCGGCAAACAACTGTCGGACCCGAAATTCCGCACTCCCTTACTTTATCGGTACGTCCGCCACCCTATCTATCTGGGGGTCTTGCTCGCTGTCTGGGCAACGCCTTCGATGACCGTTGGCCATCTGCTCTTTGCCGGGATGATAACCGGCTACATTTTGATCGGCATCCAGTTGGAAGAGCGCGATCTGGTCAAGCAGTTCGGCGACCAGTATCGCCACTACCGCCAGCGCGCAGCCATGCTCATCCCGCTTCCGGGGCGGCGAGCTTGACGTGTTCTCGCAACGGGCGTGCACCAGGCTGAAGTCCCGCCCTTGCGCTCGCAAGGGCGTCAGACCGGAGGAGGCTATCGGGTGCAGCTTTCCCGTTTAATGCCGCGACGCCATTATGGCGTGGGTACGCATCGGTTGTAGGGGGCATAATAATAGTAGCCGTATGGACACCCGACCGGCGCAGCGCCGTAATATCCTGGCCCGTAATAAGCTCCCGCAGCAGCGGCGCCCACGGCGGCAGCACCAACCGCAGCGGCACCGATGCCAATCGCCACGCCCGGGCGTACACCACGGTAGTAAGCGCCGCCACGGTAAGCGCCGCCACGATAGACGCCACCGCGTGCGACACCAGCGCGATATGCTGACGCGTCGGTTGAAACAGTGCCGACAAATCCGATGCCGATGATGACCGATGCGGCGAGCGAAATAATGGTTCGACGTGACATGAATGAGTTCCCTTTTCAGACTGCGACGACACTCCGGGCGGCGAAATTACCTCGGCATCAGTGGCGTCAAGTAGTTGGACTTAGGTCCACCCGGGTTCTGCAAAAAGCAGCGCAGCGAAATCCTACATCAATTTGCCTGACGGGCAAATCAACCCAAAGGTCCGTTGTGCGTCGCGAGAAAGTCGCAGCTATCGTAGCCAGCGCCTATTGGCGATGAATATCGCTTCGCCCCGACCATCCAACGGGCCACGCTCGTAGTGACGATCTCATGCTCCAACCCCTAAAACGGCTTGCTCAAAAACCGCGATCCCTTCAACCCATAGCGCCACGGCAGATCGGCCGCTTTGGTAATTCCGATCCGCACGCCGGCGACGATCTCGGGCTTTTCTCGTCGCGCATGCAGCGCGAAGGGCGGCTGGTCGAGCGGTAGTTCGTTGTGCTTGTTGGTGATGCCGAGCGCCTGGCAGAGCTTGCCGGGCCCGGAGGACAACGCGCGCTCCTCCGGCACGCCGCGGCGGCGGCGCATCGCGGGCAGGCCGTGGGTCGGCTGCAGCGCGCGGATCAGCACGGCGCTGGCCGAGCCGGCCTTTTCGCAGACGAAGTTGACGCACCAGTGGATGCCGTAGGAGCGGTAGACATAGGCAAAGCCGGGGGGGCCAAACATCACGAGATTGCGCGGCGTCGGCCCGTTGTAGGAATGCGCCGCCGGATCGGTGTGATGATAGGCCTCGACCTCGGTGATGATGCCGCCGACGCCGTCCACCAGCAGCGTCGCGCCGATCAGGTCGGGCGCCACCTCGTGCACGCTGCGGCCGAAGAACGAGCGTTTCAGCGGCTTGCCAAGGCGAGGGACGGCGGCATCGGTTGGCGATGGATTTGGAGCCATTTTCAGGTGGGAATCAGGTGGAATGGGGTGAATACTGCCCAATATGTTGCACGTTTCTGCTAGCCTCAGCGAGTCTTCCCACCTTTGGATTGCGGTCCTGCGGCCATTGGGGTTGCGGCCAACGGCGGCACCGATTAGCTAAGGTTTCTCGCAGGATCCGGACTGAAAATGGTCGTTCTCGTCGATACCGTCTCTGCAAACCAGGTGCGACCGCGTCACCCCGAAAAGGTGAACCGGCCGGACGCGCTGTCGCCGCCAAAACCGAACTGGATCCGGGTGCGTGCGCCGAACACCCGTGGTTATGCGGATACGCGAAAAATCGTCAAGGAGAACGGCCTCGTCACCGTGTGCGAGGAGGCGGGCTGCCCGAACATCGGCGAGTGCTGGGACAAGAAGCACGCCACCTTCATGATCATGGGGGACACCTGCACCCGGGCCTGCGCGTTCTGCAACGTCAAGACCGGCATGCCCGGCGCGCTTGATGCCAGCGAGCCAGAGCATGTCGCGGAAGCGACCTTCAAGCTCGGGCTTGCACATATCGTCATCACCTCGGTCGATCGCGACGACCTCGCCGACGGTGGTGCCGAGCATTTCGCGCAGACAATCCGCGCCATCCGCGCGCGCTGCCCGACCACGACCATCGAGATCCTGACGCCCGACTTCCTGCGCAAGGAAGGCGCGCTGGAGGTGGTCGCGTCTGCAAAACCCGACGTGTTCAACCACAATCTGGAAACCGTGCCGTCGCGCTATCTTACGGTGCGCCCGGGCGCACGCTATTTCCATTCGATCCGGCTGCTGCAGCGGGTCAAGGAAATCGATCCGACCATCTTCACCAAATCAGGCATCATGGTGGGCCTCGGCGAGGAGCGGCACGAGGTGCTGCAGGTGATGGACGATCTGCGCTCGGCCGACGTCGATTTCTTGACCATCGGGCAATATCTGCAGCCGACCCGCAAGCATCATGCCGTCATGCGCTACGTCACGCCGGATGAATTCGCTGGCTATGAGAAGGTTGCCTACACCAAGGGATTTCTGATGGTGTCGGCGAGCCCGTTGACGCGTTCCTCGCACCACGCGGGTGAGGATTTTGCCAAGCTGCAGGCGGCGCGCCTCGCACGGACCCGCTAGTTTCGGATCGAACCAATGCAACGCGTTCTTGTCATGGGATCGTCAGGGTCCGGCAAGTCGACATTTGCGAGACGGCTGTCGGAGATAACAGGCATTCCCTTTGTCTCGCTGGATGGGCTGTACTGGAAGCCCGGCTGGGTCGCCTCGGACAATGCCGAGTTCGAACAGCGCGTGACCGAAATCGCGCGCCAGCCGCGATGGATCATGGACGGCAACTTCACCCGCTACGGCGCGGGCGAGTTGCGTCGCCAAACCAGCGACACCGTGATCTGGTTCGACCTGCCGCGCCGGAGCTGCATGCTCGGCATCTTGCGGCGGATCGCCGGCAGCTATGGCCAGGTTCGACCTGAAATGGCCGCAGGGTGTCAGGAGCGACTCGACCTCGAATTTTTTCGCTATGTCTGGACCTATCGCCGGCAGCAGCGGCCAAAACTGCTGGATTATTTCGTGGGACATGCGTGCCGATCAATCGCTGGTCTGCTTCACCGATCGGACGCAGGCAAACGATTATCTGAAGACGATCGCGCTGTAGCAGAACCGGGCGAGCGTGCACTGATGCCGCGCTTTTCCAGCAAGCGCCGCGTTCATCACACCGCGTCGCAGATGTTCGATCTGGTCGCCGACGTCGAGCGCTATCCGGAATTCGTGCCGCTATGCCAGTCGCTGAAAATCCGTCAGCGCACGCCGAAGGATGACGGCACCGAGGTCATCATCGCGGACATGACGGTGTCGTTCAAGCTGGTGCGGGAAACCTTCACCAGCCGGGTGACACTGGACCGGCCGAACCTGAAGATCCTGGTCGAATATCTCAAGGGCCCGTTCAGCAATCTGGAAAACCGCTGGACGTTCGAGCCGAGGTCCGAAACCGACTGCGACGTAGGTTTCTTCCTTTCCTACGAATTCAGGAGCCGGATGCTGGCGATGCTGATGGGCACGATGTTCGATACCGCGTTCCAGCGCTTCGCCGCCGCGTTCGAAAAACGGGCGGATGCGGTCTATGGAAAGGGCAGCGTGATAACAGGCAAGATTGGTTAGACGTCGACGAAATCGGCACGATCGGCCAGCCGCTGTGCGGCATTGTCATAATGCTTGCGGGCTTTTTCCCGCGCCGCGACCGGGTCGCCACGCTTGATGGCTTCGACCAGCCGCACCTGCTCCTCGATCGCGGCCGCGGCGAGTTCCGTCGCCTTGGTATTCTTGACGGCGACCGATCGAAGGTTTTCGGCGATCTGGCTGTCGATCATCACGATGAAATTGAGGGCGTGTTCGTTGTCGGCGACCTTGGCGATGGCGTGGATCAACTGACGTTCGGCTTCGAAGTGGCGCTCGGCGCCGTGAACGCCGTCGACGATCGCGTCGCGCATCTCCTTGAGAATGGCTTCCATGCGGACGATGTCGCGGTTGGATCGCGCCTGTGCCGCGTCCGCCGCCGCCTCGATGACGACACCGTTCCGCAAGCGCAACAGCTTCAACAGCTCCTTGCGCCTCTTGAAGCATTCCGGGCTGATGCGAAAAGCCGTCCGTTCCTGCGGCTGGGAGATGAAGGCGCCGACGCCGACGCGGCTCTGCACGATGCCGTCGTATTTGAGCTGTGAAATCGCTTCTCGCACCACCGTTCGCGCGACGCCGAACTCGGTCGCCAGCGCCTGTTCGGACGGCAGGCGATCGCCGGGCTGAAGCTCGCCGGCGTGCAGGGCGCCGGTCAGGCTCGCGACAATTCCCCGTGGCAATGAAGGGGTGCGCTCGAGGGATTTGAACTTCACCTGATTGGTCCTGTCCTGATGGCGGCGTCGCCCTCAACCCGCCGTTGCGATCCACGCGAGTTAACAGGCATATCGAAACACGACCTGCCGCGCAAATTGCATCAACGAGGTTGTCAGACAGCCTGTGAGCGTGGTAGCCGGGCAAAAATGGCCGCCTGGCGGAAATAGCCGCAGTGCAGCAGAACGGCCGAGCCGATGCACGGAAGTTCAAGAGAGCGCGAGCCCGGATCGGAAGGGTGCAGATGACGACATTCGAACGCGTTGGCTTTATCGGCCTCGGCGGCATGGGGCGCGGGCTGGTGAAGAATCTCGTCACCAAAGGCGTGGCGGTCAGCGCCTATGACCTCAACCCGGTTGCCGTGGCCGCCGTCAAATCGCTCGGCGCGACTGCCGCCAGCGGCGTTCAGGAAATCCGCGAAACGTGCCGCATCGTCATGATTTGCGTCAATGAAGCCGAGGATGTCGAGGCGCTGATGGTCGCGCGCGACGGCCTGCTGGCCGGCCCGGCGCCTGGATTCATCATCGTCGACCACACCACCGGCAGCCCGCAAATGGTCGCGAAGCTCGACCGGATGGTGCGGGAGGCCGGCGGCCGCTACGCCGAAGCGCCGATGACGCGGACGCCGAAACATGCCGATATCGGCAAGGTCAACGTGCTGTTCGGCGGCGAGACGGAACTGCTCGACGATCTCAGGCCTTATTTCGAGCTTTATTCCGAAAACATCTTCCACATCGGCCCCCTCGGGCACGCCATCCGCCTGAAACTCATCCACAACTATATTGCCTTCGCCAATGTGGCGGCGTGGTGCGAGGGGTTTGCGCTGGCCGCAAAGGACGGCCTCGACCTCTCTCAGGTCATCAGCATCATCTCCGCCGCCGGCGGCAGGAGCGGCATGCTCGATCTCTACGGGCAGGCCACCCTCGACGGCGATTTCACCCCGCTGATGTCGCTGGCGAACGCCCGCAAGGACGTCCGCTACTATGCGCGCTGGCTGGAGGATGCGGGTCTGCCCGGTTTCATGGCGGAGGCGGTGCACCAGACCTACCGCCAGGCGGCGCTGCTCGGGCACGACGGCGAGTCCTGCACCGCCGTCATCAAGGCTTATGAGGCCGTCACCGGCGTGGAGGCGCGGGTCGCGCCGAAAGCGAAATGACCCGCAGGGATGGCTGATCGCGCAGGAAAACCGGTTGCTGGCGCCGGCGGCATTCTCTAAGCCGGACCGAAATCCGCAATCCTGGAAGGACGAGGCAATGGACGGAAATCTTCGAACCGGCGGCCATATTCTGATCGAGCAGCTTGCGCTGCACAATGCCGACACCGTGTTCGGCGTGCCCGGCGAAAGCTATCTGGCCGCGCTCGACGGCATGTACCAGAGCCAGCGCGTGCGGTTCATCAACGCCCGCCATGAGGGCGGGGCCGCCATGATGGCGGACGCCTATGGCAAGCTGACGGGCCGCCCCGGCATCGCGTTCGCCACACGCGGGCCCGGCGCCACCAATGCGTCGGCCGGCGTTCACGTTGCATTCCAGGATTCGACGCCGATGATCCTCCTGCTCGGGCAGGTCGGGCGCGACATGATGGAGCGCGAGGCGTTTCAGGAAATCGACTATCGCCAGATGTTCGGGCCGATGTCGAAATGGGTCGCCCAGATCGACGACGCGCGGCGGATTCCGGAATTCATCTCGCGCGCCTTTTATACCGCGACCTCGGGCCGTCCCGGCCCCGTCGTGCTGGCGCTGCCGGAGGACATGCTGACCGATACCGCCGAGGTGCCGGACGCGCCGCCCTATACCCCGCTTCCGATCGCGCCCGACGACGGCACGCTGCGGCAGTTCCATGCGCTGCTTTCGGCGGCGAAGAAGCCTTTTCTGATTGTCGGTGGCGGCGGATGGAGCGATCAGGCGCGCCGCGATCTCGAGGCGTTTGCGGACGGCACACGAAGTGCCCGTCGGTGTCTCGTTTCCGTTGTCAGGACTATTTCGACAATCTGCATCCCTGCTATGGCGGCCATATCGGCATCGGGCTCGACGCAAAGATTGCCGAACGGATCCGCACCAGCGACATGGTGATCGTGCTCGGCGCGCGGCTGGGAGAGGCTACCACGGGCGGCTATACGCTGTTCGATATCCCGAAACCACGGCAGCCGCTGGTTCACATCTATCCCGATCCCGAGGAGATCGGCCGGGTCTATTCGCCGACGCTGGGCGTGGTCGCGAGCAACGCGGCCTTTGCGGCGGCGATCAAGCGGCTGGAGCCGAAGCATCGATCGCGCGCCGACCATATCAAGGCGGCGCATGCCGACTATCTCGGATTTGCCGAGCCGACGCGCTCGCCGGGCGACGTGCAACTTTCGCAGATCGTTCGCGGTCTGAGCGATCGCCTGCCTCACGACACCATCATCTGCAACGGCGCCGGCAACTATGCCGTCTGGGTGCACCGGTTCTGGCGCTATCGGCAATATCGCACCGAACTGGCGCCGACCTCGGGATCGATGGGCTATGGCCTGCCGGCGGCGGTCGCCGCCAAGCTGCAGCATCCGGAACGAACGGTCATCTGCTTTGCCGGCGACGGCTGCTTCCAGATGACGGGGATGGAGTTCATGACTGCGGTCGAGAACCGGCTGCCGTTGATCGTGATCGTCTGCAACAACGGCATGTACGGCACGATCCGTATGCACCAGGAACGGGAATATCCCGGCCGCGTCTCCGGCACGGATCTCGCCAATCCCGATTTTGCGGCGCTCGCGCGCGCCTGCGGCGGTTTTGGCGCCCATGTCGAGCGGACCGAGGATTTTGCCCGTGCGTTCGATGAGGCTGCGGCCAGCGGCCTTCCGGCCATCATCGAGCTTTCGATCAGCCCGGAAGCCTTGACGCCGGCAGCTTCGCTCAGCGAAACCCGCGCCAAGGCGTTGGCCGCGCAACACTGATACGGGATTTTATGTCCTCGCCGGCCGCCGTCGCTTGACGGCGCTGCGCCGTGGGGTGCGCGCCACCCGCTGGCGCAGCCGGCTCATCGTCTCGCGCCGCGGCTTTGCAGGCGGCTGCGGACCGCGCGCCAGCTCCATCAGCATGCGTAGCGCCTCCACCACCGAGCGCTGGCGCACGGTGGTGCGGCCGATGGCGCCGAAACGGAATTCGCGGTGCAGGATCTTGCCGTCGCGTGAGGCGACCGCGAAATGGACGAGGCCGACCGGCTTGCCCGGCGTAGCGCCGCCGGGGCCGGCAATGCCGGTAATGGAGACCGCGAGATCGACGCCAGCTTTTTCCAGCGCGCCGACCGCCATCGCGGTCGCGGTTTCCTTGCTGACCGCGCCAAAGGTCGCCAACGTCGTGGCCTTGACGCCGAGCATCGCGCGCTTGGCGTCGTTGGAATAGGTGACGAAGCCGCGGTCGATCACGTCCGACGAGCCGGGAATATCGGTGAGCGCGCCGGCAACCAGCCCGCCCGTGCAAGACTCCGCCGTCGCGATCGTCAGCTTGCGCATCCGGCACAAATCGAGCAGCGAGCGGGAGAGGGCGCGCGCGTCGCTGCTGCCCATCTTATTCGCCCCAGGGAAGGCGAATGGTGGCGCTCGCGGTCGCGGCGATGCCTTCTTCACGGCCGGTGAAGCCAAGCCGTTCGCTGGTCGTTGCCTTGACGGCGACCCGCGTAATGCTGAGTCCGGTGATCTCGGCGATGCGGGCGCGCATGACATCGCGCAGCGGGCCGATTTTCGGCCGCTCACAGATCATCGTGACTTCGAGATTGGCGATCCGGCCGCCGCGCGCGGTGACGCGGTCGACGGCGTATTTGAGAAACTTATCGGACGCCGCGCCCTTCCACTGCGGATCGGTCGGCGGAAAGTGCGAACCGATGTCGCCGTCTGCCAGCGCGCCGAGGATGGCATCGACCAGCGCATGGAGGCCGACGTCGCCGTCGGAATGGGCGAGGAAGCCGCTTGTATGCGGCACGCGCACGCCGCAGAGCATCAGATGATCGCCGTCGCCGAAGGCGTGAACGTCGTAGCCGGTACCGGTCCTGATGTCGCCGAGCTGGGCGGCGAGGCGGGCTTCCTCGCGGATGAAATCTTCAGGCGTTGTCAGTTTCATATTTGCAAGATCGCCTTCAAAAGTCGCAACCGTCAATCCCGCCCATTCCGCCAGCGCGGCATCGTCGGTGAAATCGCTGCGGCCGTCGCGCGCAGCGCGGCGGTGGGCGTCCAGAATCACGTCGAAACGAAAGGCTTGCGGCGTTTGCGCAATCCGCAACCGCGCGCGCTCGGGCGTCGCCTCGACATTGCCGGTATCGCTGACCTGCTTGATCGTGTCTGTGACCGGGATCGCAGGCACCGCCGCGCCGGTATGTCCGGCCGCATCGATTGCGCGCGAGATAACGGCCGGGCTTACGAACGGGCGCGCGGCGTCGTGGATCAGGACGATGTCGGGCTTCGATGGGGCGAGCGCCTCGAGGCCGGCATGCACCGAAGCCTGACGGGTCGCGCCGCCATTGGCGGGGGGCTGATGGCGCAGGCCCGCAACGGCTGCACTGAAGACGGCGGCGTCATCCGGATTGACCACCGGCTGCACCGCAAAGACGTCCGGATGCCTGCAGAACGCTTCCATGGCCCGGAAGATCACGGTTTGCCCGCCGATCTCGCGATACTGCTTTGGCCCGCCAGCGCCGGCGCGGAGCCCGCGCCCGGCTGCGACGAGGATAGCTGCAGTGCGCTCGGGTTTCGGCATTTGAACTCGAATACTGGCGTGTCGGAGGTGAGGAGGGGGCGTCTGCCGGCGGGCGCACAGCCCTACCATGCCGAAGACCGAAAGACAGAGCGATTTACCATGGCTGTGGGAAAAGCGGTTTTTGTTGCAGTGCACTTGCACAAATGATAGATCTGTCTAAAGTGTAGGCAAGAAGCTTGACTGCCCAAGATTTGTGCTCACAATATACGCCGACGGCGGCAATGAAGCCGCGGTCCCAACCACGAGAACGATGTGACCGGCCCGGAAAGTTCACGCTCTAAGCCGTTGAAGATAGGCGAGATTGCTGCCGCCAACCGGGTTTTGCTGGCGCCGATGTCAGGCATCACCGATGCGCCCTTTCGACGTCTGGCCGCTACGCTCGGTGCCGGTCTGGTCGTCTCGGAAATGACCGCCAGCGACGAACTCGTCCACGGCAGGCCGATGTCGCTTCTGCGCTGCGAGACCGCCGGGGTCGGTGCGCATGTCGTCCAGCTCGCCGGTTGCGAGGCGCATTGGATGGCGGAGGGCGCCAAGATCGCGGAAGCCGGCGGCGCCGACATCATTGACATCAACATGGGTTGTCCGGCGCGCCATGTCACCGGCGGCCAGTCCGGCTCGGCGCTGATGCGCGATCTCGATCACGCGCTCAAATTGATCGAAGCCACGATCGCGGCGGTGAAGGTTCCGGTGACGCTGAAGATGCGGCTCGGTTGGGACGATCGCTCGCTCAACGCGCCCGAACTGGCGCGCCGTGCGGAAGCTGCCGGCGTGCAGATGATCACCGTGCACGGGCGCACGCGCTGCCAGTTCTACAAGGGCGTCGCCGATTGGGCCGCGGTGCGCGCGGTGAGAGATGCGGTCTCCGTGCCGCTCGTCGTCAACGGCGATATCACCTCATACGAAAAGGCGGTCCGGGCGCTGGACGTGTCGGGCGCCGACGCGGTGATGATCGGCCGCGGCGCGCAGGGCCAGCCCTGGTTGCCAGGCCAGATCGGCCGCCGGCTCGAAACCGGGCAGGCCGAGACGGCGCCATCGCTCACGGAACAACTCGCGCATGTACGCGCGCTCTACGACGAGGTTTGCAGCCACTACGGGCTGCGTATCGGCCTGAAGCACGCGCGGAAACATCTCGGCTGGGCGCTGGAAACCGCAGCCCGGTACAGCTGCGCGCCGGCGGCAACGCTGAAGGGCTGGCGGCAAAAGATCCTGACGTCGGAGGACCCGAACCGGGTGCACCGATCATTGCAGGATGCGTTCGACGATTTTGCATGGAGTGCTGCCGCATGACGTCAGCCGCAGAACATCGCCGCGTCGTACCTTCCGACAGCGACGCCATCCTCAACGCGCTGCCCAATCCGGTGCTGCTGGTGGCGCCCGACGGCCGCATCATGGACGCCAACATCGCCGCCGAATCCTTCTTCGAGATTTCGACGCAGTTCCTGCGGCGGCAGTCGCTAAAGGAGCTGGTGCCGTTCGGCAGCCCGCTGCTGGCGCTGATCGATCAGGTGCGCTCGAGCGGCTCGCCGGTCAACGAATACAAGGTCGATCTCGGCACGCCGCGCATCGGCGGCGACCGCCAGGTCGATCTGCACGTCGCCCCGCTTACCGAACGCCCCGGCCATATCGTCGTGATGCTGCAGGAGCGCACCATCGCCGATAAGATGGACCGGCAGCTGACGCATCGAAGCGCGGCGCGCTCGGTGATCGCGCTGGCTGCGATGCTGGCGCATGAAATCAAGAATCCGCTGTCGGGCATCCGCGGCGCGGCGCAGTTGCTGGAACAGGCCGCGTCATCCGAAGACCGGATGCTGACCCGGCTGATCTGCGACGAGGCCGACCGCATCGTCACCCTGGTCGACCGCATGGAAGTGTTCGGCGACGACCGTCCGGTGGCGCGCGGGCCGGTCAACATCCATTCCGTGCTCGACCACGTCAAACGGCTGGCGCAGTCCGGCTTCGCCCGCAACATCCGCTTCGTCGAGGACTACGATCCGTCGCTGCCGCCGGTGCTGGCCAATCAGGATCAACTGATCCAGGTGTTCCTCAATCTCGTGAAGAACGCCGCCGAAGCGGTCGCCGATCTCGGCTCCGACGCGGAAATCCAGCTCACCACGGCCTTCCGCCCCGGCGTTCGCCTGTCGGTGCCGGGCAAGAAGTCGCGGGTGTCGCTGCCGCTCGAATTTTGCGTCAAGGACAACGGCTCCGGCGTGCCGGAGGACCTGTTGCCGAACCTGTTCGATCCGTTCGTGACGACGAAGCAAACCGGCAGCGGGCTTGGCCTGGCGCTGGTGGCCAAGATCGTCGGCGATCACGGCGGCATCATCGAATGCGAATCCCAGCCGCGGAAGACCACGTTCCGTGTGCTGATGCCGATGTTCAATCCCACCAAACAGTTCGACCAAAGCAACCGCGACGGCGTTCCGGGTACGCTGCCGCCTGCCTCACAGAACGCAAGATGAGGAATAGCAATGCCCGCAGGTAGCATACTCGTTGCCGATGACGACACCGCCATCCGCACTGTTCTCAACCAGGCGCTTTCGCGCGCCGGATATGAAGTTCGCCTCACTGGCAACGCCGCGACGCTGTGGCGCTGGGTGAGCCAGGGCGAGGGCGATCTCGTCATCACCGATGTGGTGATGCCTGACGAGAACGCGTTCGACCTGCTGCCGCGGATCAAGAAGATGCGGCCGAGCCTTCCGGTCATCGTCATGAGCGCGCAGAACACCTTCATGACGGCGATCCGGGCCTCTGAACGTGGCGCCTATGAATATCTGCCAAAGCCGTTCGACCTGAAGGAACTCATCACCATCGTCGGCCGTGCGCTCGCCGAGCCAAAGGAGCGGGTGGCAAGTTCGCCTGACGAGGGCGAATTCGACTCGATCCCGCTGGTCGGCCGTTCGCCGGCGATGCAGGAAATCTACCGGGTGCTGGCGCGGCTGATGCAGACCGACCTCACGGTGATGATTTCCGGCGAGTCCGGCACCGGCAAGGAACTGGTCGCCCGCGCGCTCCATGATTACGGCAAGCGCCGCAATGGTCCGTTCGTCGCCGTCAACATGGCGGCGATCCCGCGCGACCTGATCGAGTCCGAGTTGTTCGGCCATGAGCGCGGCGCGTTCACCGGCGCCAATACCCGCGCGTCCGGCCGCTTCGAACAGGCCGAGGGCGGCACATTGTTTCTCGACGAAATCGGCGACATGCCGATGGAAGCGCAGACGCGGTTGCTGCGCGTGCTGCAGCAGGGCGAATACACGACCGTCGGCGGCCGTACCCCGATCAAGACCGACGTGCGGATCGTGGCGGCCAGCAACAAGGATTTGCGTATCCTGATCCAGCAGGGCCTGTTCCGGGAGGATTTGTTCTTCCGGCTGAATGTTGTGCCGCTGCGGCTGCCGCCGTTGCGGGAACGGATCGAGGATCTGCCCGATCTGATCCGGCACTTCTTCTCGCTCGCCGAAAAGGACGGCCTGCCGCCCAAGAAGCTCGATACCCTGGCGCTGGAACGGCTCAAGCAGCACCGCTGGCCCGGTAACGTGCGCGAGCTCGAAAACCTCGCGCGCCGGCTGGCGGCGCTATATCCACAGGACGTCATTACGGCTTCCGTCATCGACGGCGAACTGGCGCCGCCAGCGGTCACGTCAGGCGGCAACGCGCCGTTGGGCGTGGAAAACCTCGGTGGCGCGGTCGAGGCCTACCTGTCATCGCACTTCTCCGGGTTCCCGAACGGCGTGCCGCCGCCGGGTCTCTATCACCGCATCCTCAAGGAGATCGAGGTACCGCTGCTCACCGCGGCGCTGGCGGCCACCCGCGGCAACCAGATCCGCGCGGCCGACCTGCTCGGTCTGAACCGCAACACGCTGCGCAAGAAGATCAGGGATCTCGATATTCAGGTTTATCGGAGCGGCGGCTAAGAACTACCCGCTGCGGCAAAAAGCGGTTGATTGGATGCGTTGCCGATCACTTTAGTGGTCGACTGCGCCGTGGAATTGTCGTAATTCGGCAACATTGTGATATGAATGCATCAGTTCGCGAACCGCGAACCCAAGCTCTTTCACATCACCGATTGCCGGAATGACCACCGCAGAGACGACCTCGGCACCATCGTTCGATCCGTCGCATGCCGAATCCGGAGGGGGAGTCCTGCGGAAATGGGTGGCGCCGCTCGCGGTCGCGACGGCGCTGCTGTCTGCTTTTCTGACCTTCGTCGTGCTGAGCGGTCTGACCCCGATCGAGCCGACCCGGCAGATTGTTTATTCGTTCCTGCTGATCAACGCGGCGACGATCCTGCTGCTTGTCGCCATCATCGTCCGCGAAGTCTGGCAAGTGATCCAGGCGCGGCGGCGCGGCCGGGCCGCGGCCAGGCTGCACGTGCAGATCGTCAGCCTGTTTTCCGTCATCGCCGTGCTGCCGGCGGTGGTGGTCGCCATCGTTGCCAACATCACCCTCGACCGTGGTCTCGACAGGCTGTTTTCCGGGCCAACGCGCGCGGCGATCGAGAACTCGTTGAACATTGCGCACGCCTATGTCAACGAGCACGCCTATTTGATCAATGGCGACATCCTGGGGATGGCCAACGATCTGTCCAACGCGCGGCCGCTGTTCGACCAGGACCGGCAGTCGTTTTTCGAGCTGCTGACGAACAATGCCGCCGCCCGCAATCTGCCGGGCGCGATGCTGATCGACAAGGACCGCAACGTCCTGGTGACGGCGCAGACCGGTATCAAGCAGCAATTCTCGACGCCGCCGCAGGACTTCCTCAACAACATCGACGAAACCAAACCGGAGATCGCGGTCTTCCCCGAGGAGAATTACGTCGCGGCGATCATTCGCCTCCGCGGCTTCACGGACACGTTCCTTTACGTTGCCCGTCTGCTCGACCCGCGGGTGGTCAGCCAGCTCAAGCAGACCCAGGCCAGCGTCGCCGAATATGCCCAGATCGAATCGCGGCGGCTCGGCATTCAGGTCGCCTTCGCGTTGATGTTTGCGGTGATCGCGCTGACCATTCTGATGGCCTCGGTGCTGATCGGCCTGAATTTCGCCAACTGGCTGGTGTCGCCGATCCGCAATCTCATGAGCGCGGCCAATATCGTCTCCACCGGCGATCTGCATGTCCAGGTGCCCGTGCACAAGTCCGAAGGCGACCTCGCGCAACTCGGCGAGACCTTCAACAAGATGACGGCCGAATTGCGCACCCAGCGTGACGAACTGGTCAGCGCGTCCGACCTGATCGACAGCCGCCGGCGGTTCATCGAGGCGGTGCTTTCCTCAGCCAGCGCCGGCATCATCGGTGTCGACGCTTCCGGCAGCGTCGGCATTTTGAACCGTTCGGCCGAGAAGCTGATCGGTCACGCCGAGTCCGAGACGCTGGATCATCCGCTCTCGGACGTGCTGCCGGAGCTCGACGACATGATGAAGACCGCGCGCGAAGGCACGCAGCGGCTGGTGCAGGGCCAGATCACGATCATGCGCGACGGCCACGAGCGCAATTTGTCGGTCCGCGTCAGCGCCGAGCAGACCAGCCAGTCGCGGGACAGCTACATCATCACGCTCGACGACATCACCGAACTCGTCTCCGCGCAGCGAACCTCGGCATGGGGCGATGTTGCGCGCCGTATCGCGCATGAAATCAAAAATCCGTTGACGCCGATCCAGCTGTCGGCCGAACGAATCCGCCGCAAATTCGGCAAGGTCATCATCGAAGACAAGGGCATCTTCGAACAATGCACCGACACCATCGTACGGCAGGTCGACGACATCAGGCGGATGGTTGATGAATTCTCTCGCTTCGCGCGGATGCCAAAGCCGGTCATGGAAGGCGAGGACGTCGCCGACACTGTGCGACAGGCGGTATTCCTGATGAAGGTCGGACATCCCGACCTCGATATCGAGACCGATATCAAGCAGGATCCGTTACGCGCGCAGTTCGACCGCCGGCTCATTTCGCAGGCGCTCACCAACATCATCAAGAACGCGACGGAGGCGATCGAGCAGGTGCCGCCCGAGGAACTAGGCAAGGGCCGCATCGACGTCGTCGCCACGCGCGAAAACGACGACATATTGATCGACGTGATCGACAACGGCATCGGCCTGCCGAAGGTGAGCCGTGCACGGCTGCTGGAGCCCTATGTGACCACGCGCCAGAAGGGCACCGGGCTTGGGCTCGCCATCGTCGGCCGCGTGCTGGAAGACCATGGCGGCCGCATCGAACTCAAGGACGCCTCCGATTTCCGGCCCGGGCAACGTGGCGCCTGGATGCGGCTGAGGTTCGCTGTATCCGGTCAGGCGCCGAAGGCGGAAGCGAAACCGCCGGGTTCGGACGCCAAGCCGCAGGTTGATGAAACAAAAGCGCCGCCAGGCGGAACCAGCGAGGCGGCAACTGCGACCAATGATCACGCAAAAACCGAAGCCGCGACAGGCAGCTGACAAGACAGGTGTAACCCATGGCCAGTGACATTCTGATTGTCGACGACGAAGCCGATATTCGCGACCTCGTTGCGGGCATCCTCGACGACGAAGGCTTCAGCACGCGGACCGCGCGCGACAGCGATTTGGCGCTGACCGAGATTTCCAACCGGCGCCCGAATTTGGTGTTTCTCGACATCTGGCTGCAGGGTTCCAAACTCGATGGTCTGCAATTGCTCGAGCAGATCAAGAAGGAGCATGCCGACGTTCCCGTGGTGATGATCTCCGGTCACGGCAACATCGAGACCGCCGTGGCTGCGATCAAGCGCGGCGCCTATGACTTCATCGAAAAGCCGTTCAAGTCCGACCGGCTGATCCTGGTGGCGACGCGGGCGTTGGAAACTTCGCGTCTCAAGCGCGAGGTCAAGGAACTGAAGCAACTGGCGCCCACCGCGAGCGTACTCACCGGCCGCTCCGCCTGCATGAACCAGTTGCGCCAGACCATCGACCGGGCGGCCAAGGCCAACAGCCGCATCCTGATCGTCGGCCCCTCCGGGTCGGGCAAGGAACTGGCCGCGCGCACGCTGCACAATGCATCGAGCCGCTCGGAAGGACCGTTCGTCGGCATCAACGCCGCGGCGATCACGCCGGAGCGGATGGAAGTCGAACTGTTCGGTATCGAACAGTCGAACGGCGAACAGGTGCGCAAGCCGGGCGCGCTGGAAGAGGCCCATGGCGGCACGCTGTTCATCGACGAGATCGCCGACATGCCGCGCGAGACCCAGAACAAGATTTTGCGCGTGCTGGTCGACCAGACCTTTCAGCGCTCCGGCGGCACCGCCAAGATCCACGTCGATGTGCGCATCATTTCCTCGACGGCACGCAATCTGGAGGAGGAGATCGCGGAGGGCCGTTTCCGCGAGGATCTCTACCATCGGCTTTCGGTCGTGCCGATCCGCGTTCCGCCGCTGTCGGAGCGCCGTGAGGACATCCCCGAACTGATCGACTATTTCATGGACCAGATATCTTCGGCGACCGGACTGCCGAAGCGCCAGATCGGCCAGGATGCGATGGCGGTGCTGCAGTCCCACGTATGGCCCGGCAACGTTCGCCAGCTGCGCAACAACGTCGAGCGCGTGATGATTCTGGCGGGCGGCGGTCCGGAGGCGATCATCACCGCCGACATGCTGCCGCAGGACGTCGGTTCCATGGTACCGGCGATGCCGACCAGCAACAATGGCGAGCACATCATGGGCCTGCCGTTGCGGGAGGCACGGGAAGTGTTCGAGCGGGACTATTTGATCGCCCAGATCAGCCGGTTCTCGGGCAACATTTCGCGCACGGCCGAATTCGTCGGCATGGAGCGCTCGGCGCTACACCGCAAGCTAAAGGCGCTTGGGGTTGGTTGAGCTTGAGTGAATCACTCGTTCTTACCTTGCCCTACCAGCGGCGGTTTTCGCGCGCTTCGCGCCGATCCATGCAATTGCTTTGGAATATTTATCTCTTTCCGTGCACTTGCAGAGAATGGCCGCTGGGTTCGGGCGAGGCGAGGCCCGAACCGGCTTGCCTAAAAAGCGCGCCTGCACTCTAATCGTCCTGCCGAGCCGACCAGAGGGGGATCTCAGGGAAAGCCGGCGAGTCGGGGGCAGGCTCCATCAGAGAGCAACAGCCGGCTGAACAAAAAGAAACACAAGCGGGATAAAAACAATGGCGGCAGACCGCGCACAAAACCTACAAGACACCTTCCTGAACCACGTTCGTAAAACCAAAACGCCACTGACGATCTTTCTGGTCAACGGAGTTAAACTGCAGGGGATCGTTACCTGGTTCGACAACTTCTGCTTGCTGCTTCGGCGCGACGGTCATTCGCAGCTTGTCTACAAGCATGCGATCTCGACCATCATGCCCGGCGCACCGATTCAGTTGTTCGAAGGCGGCGAGGATGCTCCGGCTTGAGAGTGAACTGATTGGAACCCCTCAACCGTGAAGGGAATGCCGACCGTCCGCGGTCGGCGGAGGGCAAGCAAAGCGGGCGGGTGATCGTCATCGGCCCGTATTTGCGCATGCGCCGCGGCGACGCCGAGGCGCAGGCGAGCGAGGTCGCGCGCGATTCCGAGGCCCGGCTCGAGGAAGCGACGGGCCTGGCGCGCGCCATCGATCTGGTGGTCGCCGAGACGCTGCTCGCGCCCATCAGCCAGATCAGGCCCGCGACCTATCTCGGCAAGGGCAAGGTCGAGGAGATCACCGGCCTGATCGCGGGCCACGACATCGAACTCGTGGTGATGGATTGTGCGCTGTCGCCGATCCAGCAGCGCAATCTCGAGAAGGCGTGGAACACCAAGGTGCTCGACCGCACCGGATTGATTCTGGAAATCTTCGGCCGCCGCGCCAAGACCAAGGAGGGATCGCTGCAGGTCGAACTCGCGCATCTCAATTATCAGCGCAGCCGGCTGGTGCGGTCCTGGACCCATCTGGAACGCCAGCGCGGCGGATTCGGATTTCATGGGCGGTCCCGGCGAGACCCAGATCGAGGCCGATCGCCGCCTGATCGGCGACCGCATCGCGCGGCTGGAGAACGAACTCAAGAAGGTGCAGGCGACGCGGCGGCTGCATCGCGCCGGCCGGCAACGGGTGCCGTATCGCGTGGTGGCGCTGGTCGGCTACACCAATGCCGGCAAGTCGACGCTGTTCAACCGGCTGACGCGCGCCGACGTGCAGGCCGCCGACATGCTGTTCGCGACGCTCGATCCGACCCTGCGTGCGTTGACCCTGCCGCATGGCGGCAAGGCCATGCTCTCGGACACCGTCGGATTCATTTCCAACCTGCCGACGCAACTCGTCGCGGCGTTTCGCGCCACGCTGGAAGAGGTGCTGGAGGCCGACATCATTCTCCACGTCCGCGACATCTCGCATGAGGACGCGGAGGCGCAGGAGCGCGACGTCGACACCGTGCTGCGCCAGCTCGGCATCGATCCCGACTCTGGTGCGGGCATCCTCGAAGTCTGGAACAAGATCGATCGCTTCGATCCCGAGGAACGTGAAAACCTGCGCAACATCGCCGCGCGCCGTCCTCCGGAGCGGCCGTGCTTCCTGGTGTCCGCCGTATCGGGCGAGGGCGTCAACGAGCTGCTGACCGCGATCGAGGACCGGCTCGCGGCGACGCGCACGACGCTGGATCTGTCGATCGACGCCGCCGACGGCGCCGGCATCAGCTGGCTGCATCGCAATGCCGAAGTGCTGAACAAGGAGCTCCGCGAGGGCCGCTTCGACATGACGGTTCGTGTCGACGAGACCAAGCGGGATATCGTGGTGTCGCGGTTCGACGCCGTGCCGCATGTGGCGTGAACTTGCTGTCGTCCCGGCCTTGAGCCGGGACCCATAGCCACCGGCTGTGGTTTTGCGCGCGATACTAGCCGCGTGCCTTATCGTGAGATTCCGCGGTATGGGTCCCGGCTCAAGGCCGGGACGACGAGAGAGGTTGTTGCGCGGCTTTCGCCTCGTTCCATAGCGCGTCCATTTCTTCCAGCGTCGCATCCTCGAGCGAGCGGCCCTTCGCCGCGAGCGCACGCTCGATGTACGCAAAGCGCCGTTCGAACTTGGCGTTGGTGCCGCGCAGCGCAGTTTCCGGATCGGCGCCGACATGGCGGGCGAGGTTGACCAGCGCGAACAGCAGATCGCCGGTTTCGTCAGCGAGCTCTTCAGGATTACCGTTGTCCAGGGCGGCTTCGATCTCGTCGGCCTCTTCACGGATTTTGGCGAGCACCGCGCGGGGATCGTTCCAGTCGAAGCCGACGGTGGAGGCCTTGCGCTGCAATTCCATCGCTCGCGTCAGTGCGGGCTGGCCGGCCTTGATGTCCGCCAGCAGCGAGTGATGCGTGGTCTCTTCCGGCGGCCGCCGCGCGGCGCGCTCCGCCTTCTCCTCGGCCTTGATGCGCTCCCAGGCGCTCTTGACGCCGGCGGGGGAGATATTGCCGTCCTTGTCGGCGAACACATGCGGATGGCGGCGGATCAACTTTCGGGTGATCGCTTCGACCACGTCGCCGAACGCAAAAGCGTTTTGCTCCTCCGCCATGCGGGCGTGATAGACGACCTGCAGCAGGAGATCGCCCAATTCCTCGCGTAGGTCTTCGAAATCGCCGCGCGCGATCGCGTCGGCCACTTCATAGGCCTCCTCGATGGTGTAGGGCACGATGGTCGCAAAGTTCTGCTCGAGGTCCCACGGGCAGCCGGTGACGGGCGTGCGCAGCGCCGCCATGATTTCGAGCAGCCGTGAAATATCGCGGGAAGGGGTCATGGGAATTCCGTTGCCTGGGAGGACGAGAGCTTTATGCCGCAAGCGCTGCGCCGATCCCAGCGGAACGAACGGAAATCAGGCCATTTCCACCGGTTGGCCTCAAGGCGCGGGAATGCTAATGGCCCTTCATGAACGACCAATCATCGCCCGAAACCGCGCTGGTGCTGTTTTCCGGCGGGCAGGATTCCACCACCTGCCTCGCCTGGGCGCTGCAGCGTTTTGCGCGCGTCGAAATGCTCGGCTTCAGTTACGGTCAGCGCCACGCCATCGAGCTTGAATGCCGCGACCGGCTGTTGTCGGGCATCCGATCGCTGCGGCCGGATTGGACGGCGAGGCTTGGCGAGAGCCATACGCTGGAAATCCCGACGCTGGCGGAGATTTCCGACACCGCGCTGACCCGCGACGTCGCGATCGAAATGGGCGCGGACGGCCTGCCCAATACGTTCGTGCCCGGCCGCAACCTGGTGTTTCTCACCTTCGCGGCGGCGCTGGCGTACCGGCGCGGCATCCGCCACATCATCGGCGGCATGTGCGAGACCGATTATTCCGGTTACCCGGATTGCCGCGACGAGACCATCAAGGCGCTGCAGTCGGCGCTCAATCTCGGCATGGCGAAGAATTTTGAATTGCATACGCCGCTGATGTGGCTCGACAAGGCGTCGACCTGGAAGCTGGCGCATGAGCTCGGCGGGGCAGGGCTGGTCGACCTGATCCGCGAGCACTCCCACACCTGTTACCTCGGCGAGCGCGGCGCGCAGCATGACTGGGGCTATGGTTGCGGCGAATGCCCCGCCTGCGCATTGCGGGCGAAGGGCTGGCGGGAATACGCGGCAAAACCCTAGCGGTCGAAATCCGCTGGCGTCAGCTCGATCGGCATGCCGTGCGGCGTGCGATCGGCGGCGTGGTCCCAGGCGTCGCGATAGCGGTGCAGAGTCTCTGATGTGGCGACGCCTTTGGCGGCAACCAGATGTTCCAGCGTCGCCAGCCAGTGCCGGTAATAGGTCTCGCCTGTGTCCGGATCGCCGGCAGCCTGCGCGCGCTTGATCTGATCGGCGAGGGCTGCGGCCCACTCGGGCCAGCTGAACAGGCCGCGCTCATGCAGGGCCAGCGCCATCGCGAAGGCCTGCGCCTCCCAGGGTTCGCGAAACACCGGGCCGGCATCGTCACGCGGAATACCCGGTACGACGGCGGCCGCTCGCGCGGCGGCGGCGGAGTCCATCACACCGCCTCCAGATAGGGCTCAAACGCGTCGATGGATATCTTCACGGTCGGATCGGCGTCCGGGCCCCATAGTTCGGCGCCGTCGAACACGACCGTGTAGAGCCATTGCGGGTTCTCTCCGGCCTCCATCGCGGCCGTATCCGGAAACACATGGCAGCCGTGATCGCGCTCTACGACGCCGACATGACCGCGCACATAACGCGGCAGCCTCGTGTGGGTCGCCGGGTGAATGTTCTTGGCGCGCACGCGATCGCCCGGCTTGAATTTGGCGGCGGCGGGAGCCGGGCGCCCAAACTTTCCGCGCACCATGACGCGCTCGACATCCTTCAATGCGAACTTGCCATGCTTGAGCGGCTTCGGCGGCTGCACCGCGTGCCCGGCTGCGACTTCCTCGGCGGCAATGAAACCCTTGTCGACCAGCATGTCTTCGAGACCAAGAAACCACTTCTTGTAGTATGAACTCGCGAGATAGACGGGCGGCGGCAGCATCTCCCGATAGAAGCGCGACGTGTCGATGTTGAAGGCGCCGGCGGCGCCCATCGCCCGCACCATGGCCAGCACGCGCGCTTCCCACTCGGTGTGGAACATCGGCTCGTTCGGCTCGGGCTCGACCTTGCCAAAGCCGTCCATGCCGCCCATGTCGTGCACGCCGTTCATGATGGCGCGCCCGGCGTTTTCGGGAACCCCGTGCCGATCATGGAGTCGCGCGTCACCAGTTCCGCGAGCTGCGCCTCGCTCCAGCCGTCGGTCCCCTCGGGCCGCATCGGCAAGCACCAGAAAGCGCGTTTCCGCGGTCGAATCCCAGACGCGAATTTCGATTTCCTTCGGCAGGCTGACGCCAAAGTCGGCGAGCACGCCGCGCGGGTCTTTCACCGCGCGCGAGCGATAGGGCGCGGCCTTGTACCAGACCGGCGGCAGTCCGAGCATTTCCCAAGGATAGCAGGAGCACAGCGTGCACACGACCATGTTGTGACGCTGCGGCGTGTTCTCGATCGCGACGAGATGGTCGCCGACCCGGCTGACATGGCCGAGCGTGCTGACGGCCTTGCTGGCGTCGTCGAGCAAGGCCTGTTTGAACGCGGGGTCGGTCCAGGCTTTCGCGACGACCTGCGCGCCATTGTGCGGGCCGATCTTGGTCTCGTACGCCTGGATGATGGCATCGAGCGCCGCCGGATCGACGTAGCCTTTCTCGGTCAGGATCGTCTCCAGCGCGCGCACGCGCAGTTCGGTCTCTGACAGCTCCGAATGGTCGTGATCGTGGTGGTGGTGATGGTCGTGGTGATCGTGATCATGGTCGCTCATGAGGACAGGATAGTCGCAAAATCCGGGCTATGTCGAGGCAGGGACTCTGTTAGCATTCGGCCATGGGGATCGGGGCAGGGCGCATCGGTTTGGTCGCGGCAGCCGCCATTCTGGCCGGGTTTCCGGCCGGAGCGGCGCAGGCGGCCAACGGCGCCTATGCGGTCGATGCCGCCGACATTTCCGAGGTCGGCTCCTGCAAGATCGAGAGCTGGCTGTCGGCCGCGACCAACACCGATTTTTCGGCCGTGGCCAACCCGTCCTGCGTGGTCGATCCGTTCAAGCCGGTCGAGTTCAGCATGAACATGAACCGCGCGCGCAGCGACGGGGAGTGGAGCAATACGTTCGCGCCGAAGGCCAAGACCAACATCATGCCGACCGGGATCGGCAAGCTCGGTTTCTCGTTCTATGCCGGCGGTTCGTTCGATGCGTTGACAGGGGATAATCTCACCGCCTTTGCGGTGGTCCCGGCGACGTTCCGGCTCAACGAAAACATGCGGCTCAATTTCAACGGCGGCTGGCTGTGGGACCGCAGCGTCGATCGCCATTATCTGCACCTACGGCATCGGCTTCGACTGGAAGTTCACGGAAACCTTGCAATGGACCATCGAAGCCTTTGGGCAGGCGGGCCAATCCGAGACGCCAAGCGTGGTCCGGCCGCGGTTCCAGACCGGCGTGCGCTACCGGCCTGACGAGATTTTCTCGGTCGACCTGATCTACGGCCGCAACATCACGGGCGAAAACGCCAACTGGATCACGCTTGGCACCACGATCCGTTTCCCGGTGCCTGGCGGCAAGCCTGAGCACCACCGCACGGGCCATCTGTAGGCTGCCTCGCGTGGCGGCGCTTCCCACGCACGGCCGCTTTCTGCGCTAAGGTTTCTGAAAATCAAAGGGCAGGGAGGCCGTGCGTTGGCTGATTTTGTAAAGATCGAAAAGGGCCTCGGACCGGAAGGCCGTATCGCTGTGGTGCGTTTCGACCGCAGCGACGGCATCAACGCGATGTCGCCGGAGGCGCTGCGCCAGCTCACGGACGCCGCGCGAAGTTTTGAGGATGACGATGCGACCTCGGTCGTGGTGCTGACGGGTGGCGCCAAATCGTTCAGCGCGGGTTTCGATCTGAAGGACCCGGAAGGCCGCTCCCGCAAATCCATGGACATGGGCGCGCTCCGCCGGCACATGAAACTCGGGCCGCGGCTGACGCGGGCCTGGCAGGAGATGGAGCAGATCACGATCGGCGCCATCGAAGGCTTTTGCGTCGGCGGCGGCGTGGCGCTGGCGGTCGCGCTGGATTTCCGCGTGATGGCCAAGGACGCCCATATGCGCGTGCCTGAAATTGGGCTTGGCATGAACATGAGCTGGCAGAGCGTGCCGCGCATGCTGCATTTGATGGGACCGGCCCGCACCAAGCAGGCGGTGATTTTGGCCGACCAGCGCATTTCAGCTGCCGAGGCCTATGAGTGGCATCTGGTGGAGGAGGTGGCCGATCCCGGCAAGGCCTTCGACGCCGCGATGGCGCTCGCCACCAAGGTGGCCGCCCAGCCGCCGCTATCGGTCGCCATGACCAAGCTCACGGTCAACCGTCTGGCCCACGCGCTGGACGATCTGGCGAGCCATATGGACATCGACCAGTTTGCGCTGGCAAGCATGAGCGAGGACCACAAGGAAGGCGTCGCGGCGTTTCTGGAACGCCGCAAGCCGCGGTTCAGGGGCAGATAAGTCGGTGCGCGACGTAGCTGAGCCGACCTCACGAAAAAATCGCGGAATTCTGAAGAACTTCTGCAATCATGGTCAAACCAAATCGCTATAGATCAGGGCCTTTCAGGGAGAACCAATATGAAGACAGTTCAAACGATGCTCGCAGAAGCGGAGGCCGCAGTGCCGCGGATCAGCCCGGACGAAGCCAAGGGATTGCTGGGCAGGGCCGACGTGCTGTTTCTCGACGTTCGTGAGCCTGCGGAAGTGGCGACCTCGGGCAAGGTACCCGGCGCCCTAGCCATCCCGCGTGGCCTTGTCGAGTTCCGCGCCGATCCGGCCTCGGCGATGCATGACGCAGCCTTCGACCGCGCCAAGACGGTGATCGCTTATTGCGCTTCAGGTGGACGCTCAGCGCTCGTCGGAAAGACCCTCAAGGACATGGGCTATTCCAACGTCCGCAATCTCGGCGGCTTCAAGGGCTGGCTCGATGCGGGTGGAGAGGTGGAAAAGGTCTGACCGGCGCAGCGGCGATAGCGGCGAACAGGCCGCTATCGCTTCGATGCTTGTTTCCCGGAGATTCTGCAATGTCCGCGGATGGATTGATCACGGTATCAAGCAGTTTCGGTCCCGAAGAGACCTTGATGCGCCTGGAGGCCGAGGTTCGGGCCAAAGGGATGACCATCTTTGCGCGCATCGACCACGCCGCTGGCGCCGCCGAAGCAGGATTGCCGCTGCGGCCGACCGAATTGCTGATCTTCGGCGCTGCCAAAGGCGGCACACCGCTGATGCAGGCGACGCAGACGATCGGGATAGATCTGCCGCTGAAGGCGCTGGTCTGGCAGGACGAGGCGGGGAAGACGTTTCTGTCCTACAACGATCCGGCCTACCTGGCGGGCCGGCATGGGCTCGGGGACCAGATCAAACCCGTGGTCGACGCGATGACCGGTGCCTTGAAGGCGATCGCCGCGAAGGCGACTGATGCGCCTTGAGTGTCTAGCAGCCACCACTGGCATCGCGGCCACAGGCGAACTAGATGCCGTCAGGCATGAAAAATTCCGCACTCAAGACCTTCGTCGAAAAGCACCAGCGGCTGTTTGTCCTGACCGGAGCCGGCTGCAGCACGAACTCCGGCATTCCCGACTATCGCGACGGCAATGGCAACTGGAAACGAACGCAGCCAGTCCGGTTCCAGGCGTTTATTGCCGACGAGAAGACGCGCCAGCGTTACTGGGCGCGAAGCATGATTGGCTGGCGGCGGTTCGGACAGGCTCGGCCCAACGATGCACATCACGCGCTGGCGCGGCTGGAAGCCAATGGCCAGTGCCAACTGCTCCTCACCCAGAATGTCGACCGGCTGCACCAGGCCGCCGGGAGCAGGGAGGTCATCGACCTGCACGGGCGCCTCGACCTCGTCAGGTGCATGGCCTGCTCGCATACGATCCGACGCGCCGACTTTCAGGACCAGCTGATCCGCCTCAACCCGGCATGGGGCCGACTGGACGCTGCGCGCTGCCGGATGGCGACGCTGATCTCGACGGGATGGATTTCTCATCGTTTGCCGTGCCGACTTGCGAATGCTGCGGCGGCGTTCTCAAGCCCGACGTTGTGTTCTATGGCGAGAACGTTCCGCGTGATCAGATCGCCAAGGCCCACAGGCACCTGGAGGCTGCGGACGCAATGCTGATCGTCGGCTCGTCCTGATGGTCTATTCCGGGTATCGCTTTGCCTGGCCGCCGCACGCGCGGTATCCCGATCGCCGCGGTCAACATCGGCCGGACGCGCGCCGATGATCTGTTGGCGCTCAAGATCGAAGAGCGCT
Organism: uncultured Alphaproteobacteria bacterium; assembly: GCA_963742935.1. Lineage (GTDB taxonomy): Bacteria > Pseudomonadota > Alphaproteobacteria > Rhizobiales > Xanthobacteraceae > Bradyrhizobium. Next base: position 115,595 of record CAVUOI010000028.1, read on the forward strand.
GTGAGACGGCGCTTTCATTTTTGCTCTGAGCAGGGCTTCCGACTGGCTGCCCGCCAGCCGACGCTGGCTCAAACGGCTGCAGAGGGCGTACCTTGGCCCCAATATCCACGATTCGCATAAGGTATATTATGGAATATAATTATGTACAATTAGATCAGATATTTAGGCGGACATTCTGGCAATCCAAGCTAATCCGGCGGCTTTACAGGCGTTCGTTTGGCGCAGGCAATCCTGATCCGCCAAAGGCTGGTGTTGCCGCCGTCTGCGGACGCTGTAATAAGCGCGCGAGTAACGTTGATGACTCGCGATATTGGGTCATCGCAAGAACAATAACCTCAAGGGAGATCCCAATGAGTTTTTCACGACGCACGCTTCTCAAGGCTTCCGCTGCGTCAGCGGTTCTGGGCGGCATCGGAGCGCCGCTGGTGGCGCGGGCCCAGACCGCCGAATTTACCTACAAGTACGCCAACAATCTTCCTGACGGCCATCCCATGAACGCCCGCGCCAAGGAAATGGCGGCGGCGATCAAGGCCGAGACCAATGGCCGGTTCGACCTGCAGATTTTCCCGAACAACCAGCTCGGTTCCGATACCGACATGCTGAGCCAAATTCGCTCGGGCGGCGTCGAGTTCTTCACGCTGTCGGGCCTGATTTTGGCAACGCTGGTGCCGGCGGCGTCGATCAGCGGCATCGGCTTTGCGTTCCCGGACTACGACACGGTCTGGAAGGCCATGGACGGGGACCTGGGCGCCCATATCCGCGGCGAGATCACCAAGGCGAACCTCGTGGTGATGGACAAGATCTGGGACAACGGCTTCCGCCAGACCACGTCGTCGACCAAGCCGATCAACGGCCCGGACGACCTCAAGGGCTTCAAGATCCGCGTGCCGGTATCGCCGCTGTGGACGTCGATGTTCAAGGCGTTCGATGCAGCCCCCGCCTCGATCAATTTCAGCGAAGTTTACTCCGCGCTGCAGACCAAGATCGTCGAGGGCCAGGAAAATCCGCTGGCGATCATCTCGACAGCAAAACTGTATGAAGTGCAGAAGTTCTGCTCGCTGACCAACCATATGTGGGACGGCTTCTGGTTCCTGGCGAACCGTCGCGCCTGGGAAAAGCTGCCTGAGGACGTGCGGACGATCGTCGCCAAGAACATCAATGCCGCCGGCGTCAAGGAGCGCGACGACGTCGCCAAGCTGAATGCCGGGCTGCAGCAGGAACTGGCCGGCAAGGGCCTTACCTTCAACCAGCCCAACGTGACGCCGTTCCGCGAAAAGCTTCGTTCCGCCGGCTTCTACGCGGAGTGGAAAGGCAAGTACGGCGACCAGGCGTGGGATCTGCTTGAAAAGTCCGTCGGCAAATTGTCGTAAGATCTTGTCGTAACGCCTTGTAACGTCTGAGGGGCCGTCGTGGCTCATGCCGGGTTGAGTGAAGCCGTTGGCGGTGAGGTGGGTCAGCCCCCTCGCCGCCGATCTCGTCTTGCGTCGCTCGAACATGCGCTGGGAATGCTGGTCGAGTTTCCGGCCGCGTTCCTGGTCGTCGCCGAAATCGTCATCCTGTTTGCCGGCGTGGTGGCGCGTTACGCGCTGCACCGGCCGCTGATCTGGTCGGACGAACTGGCCTCGATCCTGTTCCTGTGGCTGGCCATGCTGGGCGCCGCGGTCGCATTCCGCCGCGCCGAGCACATGCGGATGACGGCGATAGTCGCCAGCGCAAAGCCCGCGATGCGCGCCTATCTCGATCTTGTGGCGACGTCGGCCGCGCTGGCGTTTCTCATCCTGATCGCGTGGCCGGCTTGGGAATACGCCTACGAGGAAAGCTACATCACCACGCCGGCGCTGCAGATCGCCAATATCTGGCGTGCCGCCGCGCTGCCGGTCGGCGTCGCATTGATGGCGCTGTTTGCGCTGCTGCGGCTGGCCCGATCGGGCAACGTACGGACCTTGCTGGCTGCGATGGCGTCGGTAGCGCTGGTCATTGCGATCTTCTGGCTCCTGAAGGGCTCGCTGAAGCCGCTCGGCAATCTCAACCTGATCATCTTCTTTGTCGGAGTCGCCGGCTTCTGCGTGTTCGCCGGCGTGCCGATCGCGTTCGGCTTTGGCTTGGCGACCTACGGCTATCTGGCGCTCACGACAGGCACGCCGCTGATGGTGCTGGTCGGCCGCATGGACGAAGGCATGAGCCACCTCATCCTGCTGTCGGTGCCGCTGTTCGTCTTCCTGGGGCTACTGATCGAGATGACCGGCATGGCGCGCGCCATGGTGGCGTTCCTGGCGAGCCTGCTGGGTCATGTCCGCGGCGGGCTGCATTACGTGCTGGTCGGCGCGATGTATCTGGTGTCGGGCATTTCGGGCTCAAAGGCCGCCGACATGGCCGCCGTGGCGCCGGTGCTGTTTCCCGAGATGAAGGCGCGGGGCGCCAAGCCGGGCGATCTGGTCGCCCTGCTCTCCGCCACCGGCGCGCAGACCGAGACCATTCCGCCGAGCCTCGTCCTTATCACCATCGGCTCGGTCACCGGCGTCTCGATTGCGGCGCTGTTCACCGGCGGCCTGCTGCCCGGCCTGGTGCTGGCGATCACACTGTCGGCGCTGGTGTGGTGGCGTTACCGGGCCGAGGATCTGCGGCATGTCACGCGGGCGAGCGGCGGCGAGATCGGGCGTGCGTTTGTCATCGCCCTGCCCGCTATCGCGCTGCCGTTCGTGATCCGCTACGCCGTGGTGGAGGGCATCGCGACCGCCACCGAGGTTTCCACCATCGGCATCGTCTATGCCTTTGTCGTCGGTTACCTGATCTACGGGCTCTTGATCTATCGCAATTTCGACTGGCGGCGGATCGTGCCGATGCTGGTCGAGACGGCGTGCCTGTCGGGCGCGATCCTGCTGATCATCGGCTGCGCCACCGGCATGGCCTGGGGGCTCACGCAATCCGGCTTTTCGCGGACACTGGCCGCCGCCATGACCGGCCTGCCCGGCGGTTCAGCGACATTCATTGCGGTGTCGATCGTGGCCTTTGTGATCCTGGGCAGCGTACTCGAGGGCATTCCGGCCATCGTGCTGTTCGGGCCGCTGCTGTTTCCGATCGCCCGCGCTGTCGGCGTGCACGAGGTGCACTACGCGATGATCGTCATCCTTGCGATGGGCATCGGACTGTTCGCGCCGCCCTTTGGAGTGGGCTATTATGCCGCCTGCGCCATCGGTCGCGTTGACCCGGCGGAAGGCATCCGGCCAATCTGGGGTTACCTGTTGGCGCTGATGGTCGGCCTGATTATCGTGGCGATCTTCCCGTGGATTTCCATCGGGTTCTTGTAAACTCTTCAGATGGGACATAGCCGATGAGCGCAGCCCAGAACCAGTACTCAGTCGGATTGGACAAGACGCCGGCCAACTATGTGCCGCTGACGCCGCTGAGTTTCCTCGCGCGCAGCGCCGCCGTTTACCCCGATCACGTCAGCACGGTCTATGAAGGCCGCAGCTTCACCTGGGCTGAGACCTATGCGCGCTGCCGGCGCTTTGCGTCCTGGCTTGCCGGGCGCGGCATCGGAAACGGCGATACGGTCGCAGCGATGCTGCCGAACATCCCGGCCATGAACGAGGCGCATTTTGCCGTGCCGATGGCCGGCGCGGTGCTCAACGCGTTGAATATCCGGCTCGACGCGACCTCGATCGCTTTCCAGCTCGACCACGGCGGCGCCAGGATCATTCTCGTCGATCCGGAATTTTCCGGCGTGATCGCGGAAGCGCTGACGCTGATGAAGGGACCAAAACCGTTCGTGGTCGATGTCGACGATGCGGCCTTCGCCGGCGGCAAGCGGATCGGTGAAATCGAATATGAAGCGGCCGTTGCCGCTGGCGATCCGGCTTTCGTCGCAAGGCGGCCCGGCGACGAATGGGACGCGATTGCGCTGAGCTATACGTCGGGCACCACGGGCAATCCGAAGGGCGTCGTGACCCATCACCGCGGCGCCTACCTCAATGCCGTCAGCAACATCCTGGCCGGAAATCTCGGCCAGCATCCGGTGTATCTGTGGACGCTTCCGATGTTTCATTGCAACGGCTGGTGCTTCCCGTGGACGGTCGCGGCGTCCGCCGGCATCAATGTCTGCCTGCGCAAGGTCGATCCCGCCAAGATTTTCGAACTGATCCCCGAGCACGGCGTCACCCACATGTGCGGTGCGCCGATCGTCTACAACACGCTGATCAATGCCCCAAGCGCGCCGAAGGGCAAGGCCGCGCGTCCCGTCGTCGGATTGATCGCGGGCGCCGCACCGCCGGTCGCCGTGCTCGAAGGCGCCGAAAGCATCGGCATCAAGTTGACGCATGTCTACGGCCTGACCGAGGTCTATGGCCCCGCTTCCGTCTGCGCCGAGCAGCCGGGTTGGGATGAACTGCCCGCCGACCAGCGCGCGCAGTTGAAGCGCCGGCAGGGCGTGCCCTATCCGCTGGAGGAAGCCGTCACTGTGCTGAACCCCGAGACCATGCAGGAGGTGCCGCGCGATGGCGAAACCATCGGCGAGGTGATGTTCCGCGGCAATATCGTGATGAAGGGCTACCTGCAGAACGAGAAGGCCACACAGGAAGCATTCGCCGGCGGCTGGTTTCACACCGGCGATCTCGGTGTGCTCGACGAGCATGGCTACGTCATCATCAAGGACCGCTCGAAGGACATCATCATCTCAGGCGGCGAGAACATCTCCTCCGTCGAGGTCGAGGACATCCTCTATAAGCACCCGGCCGTGCTGTTCGCGGCCGTCGTGGCAAAACCCGATTCCAAATGGGGCGAAGTGCCCTGCGCCTTCGTCGAACTGAAAGAAGGCGCCAAGGCGACGGAGGCCGAAATCATCGCCTTCTGCCGCAGTCACATGTCCGGGTTCAAGACGCCGAAGGCAGTGGTGTTCGGCGTCATCCCGAAGACCTCCACCGGCAAGATCCAGAAATTCCTGCTGCGCAACCAGGTGGATTCGGCGAAGGCGATTTCGGCGTAGATTGTGTTCTGAGCGCCGTAGGGTGGGCAAAGCGCAGCGTGCCCACCATTTCTCGGTTTGCTCGGCGATAGATGGTGGGCACGTCGCTTCGCTCCTCTGCCCACCCTACAAAGCTTGCCCCACTGGCGGATAATACTGCGGCGCTTCGGAGCGTTCGAACATCCCGTAATCGCGCATTACTTCAAAGACACGAAAATACTCGACCGTTTTATCCGCAAACAAACGTGAGCCATATTCGATGCCGGCCTGCTCATCCGGCAAATCCACCAGATGCGCAAATTGCCCGTCGCGATAGACGCTGGCGAAAGCATCGTGCGTCCACTCGGTTTCCGCCGCCAGCGTGGCTTGCTTCGATTCCGCGGCAAGGAGATAGGTCGGCTTGCGCCGAGCGGGATCGTTGTAGGGAGTGCGCCGCTCGGGCTTCCACACCGCCTGCCCCGGCCTTTCCTCGTGAATCACCTGCGCAACGCGGATGCGATAATCCGAAAACACCCGCTCGCGGCCAAGGGTCTGGACATCATGATGGTGAGCGTGAGCCCGCCAAGCCGTCAGCGCGCCCTCGTCCTGCCAGATCTGGTAGGACAGCAACAGGTCCTCCCGCGTCAGGCTTCTGAAGCGTTCGATGAAGCGGCAGCCGCCGATCGCCTCGAGGTCGGGCTTCAGCGCGGCGGCGAGATCGAGATATTGCTCGCGGTGGCCGGGTTTTGTCTGGACTTCAAAGAACAGACCAATCATGAGACCTAGCCCAGCTCCAGCCGCATGCCGTCATAGGCCGGGATCACGCCGGCCGGCAGGCTCTGGCGCAGCACTTCGTAATCGAGATCGGAGTGCATGTTGGTGATGACGGCGCGTTTCGGCTTGAAGCGCTCGATCCATGACAGCGCATCGTTGACGCTGAAATGGCTGGGATGGCCGGCGTAGCGCAGCCCGTCGACGATCCAGAGGTCGAGGTTTTCCAGCGCCGGCCAGCTTTCCTCGGGAATGTCGTGAAGGTCGGGCGTGTAGGCGGCGTCACCGATGCGGAAGCCGAGCGCGGGAATCTTGCCGTGGTGAACCAGGAACGCGGAAAGCTTGACCGGGCCGCCCTTCCCTTCGGTCTCCTGGCTCTCGCCCGCTTCGATCGAATGGCGCGTCAGGATCGGCGGATAGTCGCTGCCCTCCGGCGAGATGAAGCAATAGGCGAACCGCGCCATGATGTCCTTGGCGGTCGACTGGTTGAAATAGACGGGAATGCGGCGCCGCTGATGCAGCACGACCGAACGCAGATCGTCGATGCCGTGGGTCTGGTCGGCGTGCTCATGGGTCAGAAACACTGAATCGATATGGTCGACCTCGGCGTCGATCAACTGCTCGCGCAGATCCGGCGAGGTGTCGATCACGATCCGCGTGGTGCCGTGCGCGCCGGTGCGCTCCACCATCATCGAGCAACGGCGTCGGCGGTTTTTTGGGTTCTTGGGGTCGCAGGCCCCCCAGCCGAGCGCCGGGCGCGGCACGCCTGCCGAGGAGCCGCAGCCGAGGATCGTCAGCGTCACCGTCATGCCGCAACCTTCGGCGCCGGCACTTTTGAAAACAGCCGGAAGAAGTTTTCCGTGGTCTGCCGCGAGATTTCCTCCAGCGAGACGCCGCGCGTTTCAGCCAAGACCTTTGCGACTTCGACCACGTAGGACGGCTCGTTGCGCTTGCCGCGAAATTTGCCGGGCGCCAGATACGGCGCGTCGGTTTCGACCATGATGCGGTCGGCCGGGAGTTCGGCAGCGAGTTCGCGTAAGCTTTCCGATTTCTTGAACGTCAGGATGCCTGTGAACGAGATCGACAGGCCGAGACCGATCGCCTTCATCGCAAGCTCACGCCCGCCGGTATAGCAATGCAGCACCGCAGGGAATGGCCCCTTGGCCACCTCGTCTTCGAGGATGCGGCCGCAATCGACGTCTGCCTCACGGGTGTGGATCACCAGCGGCAGGCCCGTCGCCCGGGCGGCTGCGATATGTGCGCGAAAGCCGCGCTCCTGCGCCTCGCGCGAACCGTGCTGGTAGAAATAATCCAGCCCTGCCTCGCCCAGCGCCACGACCTTTGGATGCTTTGTCAGCTCGATCAGTTCGCTGTCCGAAATGCCGTCTTCCTCATCGGCGTGATGCGGATGGGTGCCGACCGAGCAATAGACGTTGGGAAACCGCTCGGCGATGGCGAGCAGCCCGCCGAGCCGCCTCACCCTCGTCGAGATGGTGACGATCCGTCCGATGCCGGCCGTCTCGGCGCGCGCGACGAGCGCGTCGAGATCATCGGCAAAATCCGGAAAGTCGAGGTGGCAATGGCTGTCGACGAGCATGGTTTGCAAACGGCTCAATCCGCCTTTGGTTCGACATAGCGCGGGAACACGCCGACCGGTGGCGGCAGGGTTACGCCAGCCGTGATCCGCGTGCCGAGCGCTGCGAAGTCGCGCGCGTCCTGGGCCACACCGAGGCTATCAAGCAGCCTGCTCGACGCATCCGGCATCACCGGCTGGGTCAGGATAGCGACCTGCCGCACCACCTCCGCCGTCACATACAAGACGGTCTTCTGCCGGTCAGGATCGGTCTTGGCCAGCGCCCATGGCGCCTCGCCCGCGAAATAGCGGTTGGCTTCGGCGACCACGGACCACACCACGTTCAGCCATTGATGGATCTGCTGGGTCGTCATCGCCGTCCGCGACGCCGCCAGCATGGCATCGGCCTCCGCCAGTATGTCCTTGTCGCTGTCGGTGAACGCGCCGGGCTCGGGCAACACGCCGCCCAGTTGCTTGGCGATCATCGACAGCGAACGCTGCGCCAGATTGCCGAGATCGTTGGCGAGATCGGCATTGATGCGCGCGACGATGGCTTCATGATTGTAGTTGCCGTCCTGCCCGAACGGCACCTCGCGCAGGAAGAAATAGCGCATCTGGTCGACGCCATATTGATCGGCGAGGTTGAAGGGGTCGACGACGTTGCCGACTGACTTCGACATTTTCTCGCCCCTGTTGAACAGGAAGCCGTGCGCAAAGATCCGCTTCTGCACGGGGATGCCTGCCGAAATCAGAAACGCCGGCCAGTATACCGCGTGGAAACGGATGATGTCCTTGCCGATGATGTGCACGTCCGCCGGCCAGTAGCGCCAGTTGTCGGCGCTCTCGTCGGGGAAGCCGACGCCGGTGATGTAGTTGGTCAGCGCATCGACCCAGACATACATCACGTGTTCGGGGTCGTTCGGCACCTTGACGCCCCAGTCGAACGTCGTGCGCGAGATCGAGAGATCCCTCAGCCCGCCCTTCACAAAGCTGACGACTTCGTTGCGGCGTAAATCCGGGCCGATGAAGTCCGGCTGGCTCTCGTACAGCGCCAGCAAACGGTCCTGGTAGGCGGACAGCTTGAAGAAGTAGCTCTTCTCCTCGACCCATTCCACCGGCGAGCCCTGCGGGCCGCGGCGCACATTGTCGTCGCCGAGGACAGTCTCCTCCTCGGCGTAATAGGCTTCGTCGCGCACCGAATACCAGCCGGCATAGGTGTCGATGTAGATGTCGCCATTCTGCTGCATCCGGTTCCAGATCACCTGGACCGAACGATGATGGTCAGGCTCCGTGGTGCGGATGAAGCGGTCGAACGATACGTTCAACCTCTCGTCCATTTCCCTGAACCGGGCGGCATTGCGCGCGGCGAGTTCGGCAACGTCCAGTCCCTCGCTCTGGGCGGTCTGCACCATCTTCTGGCCGTGCTCGTCGGTGCCGGTCAGGAAGAACACATCCTTGCCGTTGAGCCGCTGAAACCGCGCCAGCGCGTCGGTTGCAATTGCCTCATAGGCGTGGCCGATATGCGGAGCGCCGTTGGGATAGGCGATCGCGGTGGTGATGAAATAGGTGTTGCGCTCGGCGGCCGCCGCCGGTTGGGCCGCAGGAGCGGCCTTCGCGCGCGGCATAGTCAGCTTTGCGCGTTTGACGATAGGGGCTGCTGCCTGTACGGCGGGGCTCGCTTCTCGCGGCGCTACCGCGCGCGCCTTCGTCGCGGATTTCGTTGCCGGCTTTTTGGCAGGTGTCTTGCTGGCAGGTCTCTTGCTGGCAAGTGTCTTGGCAGCCTTCCCGGCCGTTTTCTTTGCAGCCTTTTTCGGGGACTTTTTCGCGGCCTTGCCGACCGTTTTCTTTGACGCCTTTTTGGCCTTCTTCACGACGCGGCCGCTCTTCGCTGCAGCCTTCTTGACGGCGCGCTTCTTCGCGGCCTTCTTGCCGGTGCGCGCGGGCGGCGACTTGCGGACCTTCTTTGCCTTGCGCTTTTTCGAAGCTTTCTTTGCAGCCTTCGCCACCACGAATTCCTTTTCAACTCAACGATATCAGGGATTATTGCCGGCTTGAGCGTTACCGCGTCGCTTCCGCGAGCATCCCAAACACCGAGAAAACCAGCGGTTTTCGTTCCAGATTATAGGATTCGGTGTCGCGCGCGGCGCGGATGATCTTTTCCCATACCTCGGCCAGCCGTGCAAGGCGGGGCAGATTCGCGTTGGCGTCGCCCGTGCGCAGTTTTTCGCCGATCCAGCGGTCGATGCCGTCGACGAAAGCCGCCAGCGCCACCCGGTCGCTGGTGCCCAGCGCTTCGCCCAGCGCATGCAGCTCGCGCGGATCGACCTGCGGCAACGTCGCCAGCAGCGCCGCGGTCCGCTGCTGCAGTTTTAGCGCATCGCCGCCGAGCAGCGTCAGCGCGCGCGACACGCTGCCCTCCGAGGCATCGGCCGCCTCCATCAGCGCCGGATCGTCGGGGGCGATATCGGCGGCCTTCGAGACCGCGCGAATGACGTCGTCGGTCGAAAGCGGCCGCAGCGGCAGCTTGCGGCAACGGGACAGGATCGTCGGCAACGCCCGCGCCGGCGAATGGCTCACGAGCAGGAACAGCGATTTCTGCGGCGGCTCTTCGAGGATCTTGAGCAACGCATTGGCGGCGTTCGGATTGAGTTCGTCGACGGTGTCGACGATGCAGACGCGCCAGCCGTCCACCGCCGCGGTCGAGCCGAAGAACGAAATCGTCTCCCGCGTCTCGTCGACGGTGATCACCGTCCGCATCACGCCGCGATCGTTCAGCCCGCGCTCCAGCACCAATAGCCCGCCATGCGCGCCGGCCGTGACCTGACGTGCCACGGGATCATCCGCATCGAGCGCAAGCGTCTCGGCGTGTTGCACCGAAGGCGCCGTGGGATTTGCATTCGCAAGTACGAAGCGGGCCATGCGATAGGCCAGCGTCGCCTTGCCGATGCCCTGCGGACCGCCGATCAGCCAGGCATGCGGAATGCGCCCGCTGCGATAGGCATTGAGCAACGCCGTCTCGGCCTCGCGGTGGCCGAAAAGGTCGGTCGTCTCGCGGGGGGGCCGGGCCGCCGTCTCCTGCTCGACCTTGCGTGCGCTCATGCCGTATCCGCCGCGCTCGGGACCGCGAACACATGATCGCGCACAGCCGTCCAGACCCGGTCAGCAACCGTGTCGGCATCGGCATCGGCGTCGATCAGCACGCAGCGCTGCGGGTCTTCGGCGGCGATCTGCCGGTAAGCGTCGCGCAGCTCCTGATGGAATTGGAGGTTTTCGGACTCGAACCGGTCCGGCACGCCGCTGCCGCGGCGCGCGGCGGCGCGCTGCAGGCCAACTTCAACCGGGATGTCCAGAATGATGGTCAGGTCCGGCTTGAGATCGCCGATGGTGACGCGCTGCATGGCGTTGAGCACGCCCGGAGCGACCTGCCCCAGACTGCCCTGATAGGCGCGGGTCGAATCCGAAAAGCGGTCGCACAGCACCCAAGTTCCCTGGCCGAGTGCTGGCTGGATGACAGTGCGAACATGATCGTCGCGGGCGGCCGCGAACAACAGCGTCTCCGCCTCCGGCCCCAGCAGCTTGCCCATGCCCGACAGCACGAGGTGCCGCATGATCTCCGCGCCCGGCGAACCGCCCGGCTCGCGGGTGACGATGGCGCGCAGCTTTTTCGCTGCCAGACGCCCGGCGAGTTTCTTGATCTGGGTCGACTTTCCAGACCCCTCGCCGCCTTCGAACGTGATGAACTTCCCGCGTCCGGAGCGTCGCTGCGGCATTGCCTGGTTCATGCTCAGAGCTTCTCCGCGCTCGCGCGGAACATGCCGATGACGAGTTCGCTGGCGCCGTCGATCGCGCGGCGCATGGTCGAGCCGGTGCCGACTGCCTCCGCGGCATAGACCGGCGCCTCCACGGCGATATTGGCGCCGCGCCAAACCTTGACGAGCCCCACCGGCTGGCCGGCCTGCACTGGAGCTTTCACCGGACCGTTGTAGACGATGCGCGCGATCAGCTTCTCGCTGCCGTTCTTCGGCACCATCACCTTGATCGGCTCGGGACTGGCAAGCTTCACCGAGCGGCTTTCGCCGCCGAACACCTTGGCGTACCCGACCTGCTGGTTGGCCGCGAACAGAGTGCGCGTCTCGAAATTACGAAAGCCCCATTCCAGCATCTTCTTGGCCTCGGAGGCGCGATCGTCGGGATCTTCCAGCCCGTTGATCACGACGATCAGCCGTGTGTCGTTCTGCACGGCGGAGCCGACCATGCCGTAGCCGCCCTCCTTGGTGTAGCCGGTCTTCAGCCCGTCGGCGCCGTTGAGCGAGTTCAGCAGCGGATTGCGGTTCTGCTGCCGGATCTTGTTCCAGGTGAATTCCTTCTCACCGAACAGTTTGTACATGTCGGGATAGGTCAGGATCAGGTGGCGGGCGAGTTTCCCGAGTTCGCGCACCGTCATCTTGTTGGCGGGGTCGGGCAGGCCATTGGAGTTTCCGAACGTCGACTTCATCAGGCCGAGTTCGCGCGCCCGCTTGGTCAGGAAGTCGGCGGCAAAGATCCGCTCATTGCCGGCCATGCCTTCGGCCAGCGCGATGCAGGAATCATTGCCGCTCTGGATGATCGCGCCCTTCAGCAAATCGTCCACCGACACCTTGCTGTTGAGGATGGCGAACATGGTCGAGCCGCCGGCCGGCGCGCCGCCCTTGCGCCAGGCGTTCTCGCTGATGCGGTATTCGTCGGTCAGCTTGACCTTGCCTTCTTTCAGGGCGTTGAAGACCACCTCGACCGTCATCAGCTTCATCATGCTGGACGGCGCTCGCAATTCGTCGGCGCTCTTCTCGAACAGCACGCTGCCGCTCGACGCCTCGATCAGGATCGCGGTCGGCGCGTCGCCGTCAAAGCCGCCCTCTTCCTTCTTCGGCGCGCCCTGCACGCTGTTGTTGGCGGCGTAGACGATCCCGCCCCAGCCGACCGCGAGCGCCACGGCGGCGGCCATCAGGCCGCGCCACGGGATGATGGCCGCGGCGGCGGATATGCGGGAAACGGAAGTCTCGGCTGCCATCGGCGATGTCCTGAATCCTTGCGTTGTAACAGTTGGAAGTATCGCAAACAACACAGGCTTGGGATTTGCCGATCGTGCCGATCGGATTGCGGTACCGCGCGAAGGAACGTATCGTGGCGGTGCGGCGACTTCCCGATAAAATACGAAAAACAGGGCAGAAACGCGATGTCATCCTCACGCACCATCTCCGCCAACGGGCTGGATTTCTTTGTCGTCGAGGAGGGACAGGGACCGCTGGTGCTGCTCTGCCACGGCTGGCCCGAACTGTCCTATTCCTGGCGGCACCAGATCGGCGCTATCGCGGCAGCCGGCTTCCATGTCGTCGCCCCCGACATGCGCGGCTTCGGCCGGACCAGCGCGCCGGCGGATGTGGCCGCCTACACCATCTTCCACAATGTCGGCGACATGGTCGCGCTGGTGACGGCGCTTGGCGAAAAGCAGGCCGTCATCGTCGGCCATGACTGGGGCGCGCCCGTCGCCTGGCACGCGGCGATGTACCGGCCCGATGTCTTCACGAAGGTCGCGGGCCTCAGCGTTCCGCCCCCTTCCCGCGGACGCGGCCTGCCGCTCGAAACCCTCAGGAACAACGGCATCACCAATTTCTACTGGCAGTATTTTCAACCGCCGGGGGTGGCCGAAGCCGAGTTCGAGCGGGATGTCGCGGCCACCATGCGGGCCGTGCTGGCCGGCCCCGGCTTCTCCGACCCGACCGCCCATCAATTCGTCCACGAAGGCGGCTTCCTCGCCGGTGCCGATCCGGCCAGGCCGCTGCCAGGCTGGCTGACCGAGGTCGACCTCGCCTATTTCACCGCCGTCTACCAGAAATCCGGCTTCCGCGGCGGGTTGAACTGGTACCGCAACATCGACCGCAACTGGGAACTGACCGCGCCGTGGCAGGGCGCGCAGATCCACCAGCCTTCCCTGTTCATCGCGGGATCGAAGGATGGCGTCATCACCGGGTTGATCGGCGCCAAACTGGTCAAGGAAATGGAGCGTGTGCTGCCCAATTTGCGGCGGAAGCTGATTCTCGACGGGGCTGGCCACTGGGTCCAGCAGGAGCGGCCGGACGAAGTCAACGCCGCCTTGATCGCGTTCCTGAAGGGCTAATACAGCCCGCGCCCGCTGAGGACTTCGCTCGGCCCCCGCGGGTCGACCGGCAGGTAAGCCTGGCTCGGGGCATAACGGGCGTCGTTCTCGTAGGACACAGCACGGGGGTTCGGCGCGGAACGTCCACGCGAGCGACTGGAGGCCGACATTTCCGAGGTCGCGTTGATCGAGGCGTAGTCGGCCGAGCTGTTACCCAGATTATAGGGCCGCCCCTCCGGCATCGGAACCTCGCCCCGGATCCGGGCGGCGGACGACGGCATGTCGGGTACGAACGGATGGGCTGAAGCCACCCGGACCGTGGACGGCGACGGCGCCGGCTCGCCGGTGCGGAGGGTCGCCAGCAGCTGGCGGTCGTCGGAACCTTCCAGCGGCGCCCGGCCGACATATTCGACGCGGACCTTGGCGACGCCATTGGCTTTGAAATCAAGGAGTTCCGCGGCCTTATTGGAGACGTCGATCAGGCGGTTACCGTGGTAAGGGCCGCGGTCGTTGACCCTGACGATGAGCGACTTGCCGTTCCGGACATTGGTGACGCGGGCGTAGCTCGGGATCGGCAGGGTCGGATGGGCGGCGGTGAGCGAGGTCATGTCGAAGACCTCGCCGTTGGCCGTCAACCGGCCATGGAAGTCATCGCCATACCAGGAGGCCATGCCCTCGGCGCGATAGTTCGGGTCTTCCTCTGGCACGTAGACCCGGCCGGCGACGGTGTAGGGCTTGCCGACGCGGTAGGTCCCGCCCCCTTTTGGCACGGTCTCGCCGAACGCCACCACGCGGGCGCTCGAGGAGACGCCGTATTTGGGGTCGACCCGGCTGGCGAATTTTTCCGACGAGGCGCAATTGGCGAGCAGAAGGCACGTTGCTACGGCAACGGTCGCACGCGCCGCCAGGACGATCGTTTCGGTTCGTCGATTCCCCATCGTCCCCAATTACCACTTTCAGCGGCCGGTTGCCTCTGTCGAAGCGTTGCGGCCGCACCCCCACCGATGCAGTCCCACCCGCATCGCGTCGTGAAGATATCGCAACCGGAAGACGGCGGAAATGGGGAGCACTGTTACGTAGTGAACGATCTGCTGCCGCGTGGTGAACGAAACGTTGCTTCGCGCACCCGTTGAATTACGGGGCTTTGGCGCTTCGATACACAGTGTATGAGCGAATCTGTTGCAGCAAATCATCACTCACCGCCGATAGCGATTCCAGCCTTTGAATCTTTTTGACTGTGCAAGGCTGTCATCGTTCTGTGGATTGCGCGGGGGCGCAAAGGATTTGAGCGATGATCGAGACGGTTACAGCGGTGATGGGTTTGGTGAGCGCAGGCATTTTTCTGGCGCATGCATTTGAAGGCTATCGTTCCAGGGCTTGAGTTTTAAACGGCGGGCGGCCGGGAATTGCCCCGGGCGCAAAGAGAACCAGGCTTGCAGTGAACTAAGCTTGGCAGTTCCGGCCAAGGATTCCGAAAGCTTTAATAAATTCGGACGAACATCTCGGTGGTAGGTGTAACATGCGCAACCACGACATTGTCTCCAACGGATTTCTAGCCCTGACCACGGCCAGCCTCGTGCTGCTGTGTTCGGGTCTTCTGGCGGCGGCGTTCGGCTAGACAAGGTTCTGCTGTTGTCCGCGGTGGCTGATGCCGGGACGATTCGGCCAGTCCCCTCTCCCCGTCGCGTTGACCACGGGTTGGAGATAGGCGGCCAGCGATGGCTCGGCGGGTTTCTTCAAAAACGATGAGATCAGTCGCCAGCGAGGCCACGTCCGCATTGCGTTCGGACGGGCGCTACGCTAAGCGATTGAAATTCCTGAGCTGGAAGGGTGGCCGAGTGGTTTAAGGCACCGGTCTTGAAAACCGGCGTGCCTGCAAGGGTACCGTGGGTTCGAATCCCACCCCTTCCGCCAGAAGCCATCCTATCTATCTGCTTTTACTACAGTTTGCCTTGTATGCGGTTGCCTACGCACAATGGCGCGCTGGCGCAGCTCGGCGAGCGCATCGATCCAGTGCGAGCTATCGTCCTTGTCGTACCATTTCAGTTGCTCGGGCATCAGCAAGTGAGCCCTAGCCCCAGACGACGCCCGGGTAGTACCGAGGATCTCTCGAAAGAGTACGTTGCTTGGTGTGCCCGGCCGTGCCGAACTTGATGGTCTTGCCGATCAGCACCCCGAGCGGGATTTGAACGACTAGCCAGGCGAGGATAATTGTCCATGTAACTGTCATGATTATCCAACGCTTCAAACTCAGTCGATGTTCCGTGCAGCAAGTCACCCTCCGCGCTTACCAGATCATCCCAATAGTACAAATCGTGAACCAGATGACAAGCCGCCAGGAATAGGCTGAGCTGAGCGGGAACACACAAAGCATATTGCCTGAGTATTTTATTGCACTGGTCGACCCGCTTTGATGATCCCATCGTTTTGCCCGACGGCCGACAGCTGCTCACGCTGAAGGACGCAGCCGACTACATCACCAAGCTGTCAAAGAAGGAATCCGACTTGCCGGAATGGCAAGCCGCGATCGAGACGCTGATGCTGTGCAGCCGCGGTGGTCACGCGATGATGGCGCGGATCGGGGTCATGAAGGCGCTGAACCGTCACGTCGTTCGTGAGTTCAATCCCGATCGCAAGGAGACGCATTGGGGAAAGCGCAAACTCAAGAGGGACCAATGACCGCTCTGATCTACGTGGATACGAGCAAGCAGGTTGGAGACCACGAACACCTCAAGGTCTTTGCGAATGCCGACGCCGCGGAGGCTTGGTTTGCGGAAAACGATCCCGAAGGCGTGGCCTTTGAGTACGAGGTGATAGGCCCGCCAGCATGAACCGGGACCGCCTCACGATCGATATGCATCGAGAGCGTGGGCAACCAATATGCCTGCGCTAAGGATTAAAAGAACTGCAGTGATCAGTTCAAAAAACATCGGGTCGGCCTAGAGGTATAAATATGCGGCAGCAATAAATGCAATTATAACGTCGGACGTTGCCGCACAGTCAAAATGATTCGCGTCCAGCGCTCTGATTCTGTTGCTGCTGGTGATTCCGGGCAACGGATGCCGCCCGGGAAAGAGATGCAATCCTTAAAACTTAGATTTAAAGCCCCAGGAAATGATCGGTTTGCACCTCATTATTTCCGCTGTTCTAGCTGCTGCTACCGTCGCGGCATGCGTGACTTATCTCGTTCATTCACCAGTCGGCCGGGATAAAGATGAACATCGGCTCTATGTTAGCAGGCCTACATCCAGTGATCCTGACACAACGGCTTCGATAGGCTTTGGCAGGCATCCAGCTCATAACGATAAGGCAGCAACTGCCTACCTTGAAGCCGCCCAGGCAATCCTCAGGCAAGTGCCAATAGCGCAGGCGTCCGCGAGTGCCGATGAGCTACCGATCAAGGGACGTATTCCGCTACCTAGAAAGCGTCCGATACCGCGCCCATGACTGCGTGGGTTTTGCTGAAAGAGCGGGGACGAAAAAGCCGCCGCTGGGTTGAGACAGCGACGGCTCTACTCTAATTCTCGCGGCACTGCCCCCAGCCCCGCGATTGCAGTTATCTTATTCGCGGGAAGTTAAGGAACGCTTGGCGAGCAGGCGCCACCGTTCGAACTTGAGCCGATAGCGCGCGATGAGAAGCTGGATGAGGCGCATTTTGTTGCTCCTCAATTCGCAGTGCTGGTGCCGACGGCCAGCAGCGCCAGCGAGGCCGTGTTTTGGTCCGCGCCGACCGCCATACAGGCAAGCGCTGTCAGCAACTCGGCCGGCACGATCAGCTTGATGACGACGTCCTGCTATTTCCCGCCGTCGAGGCTTGGGACCGTAAAGACAAGCCGCCGATTAGGTCCCAGCTGATCGACGCGGGCAATTCCGTGACAGTAAACATCGCTGCCGCGGTCTATCAGGCGCTCGTCAATCATTGGCCGCCCCTTTCTTCGCGTGACGGCGGGTCGGATGGGCCTGCAGCCATTGCACGTCCTGATCGATCGATCGCTGGATCTGCTCTTCCGTCACAGTAGCGACGAAGCGATGTTGCCCGGCCTTGAGGTGGGCCCGCTTCCACTCCACCGCTGCGGCATCCGGGACGGGGGAAAGCATCTGACCGACAAGCGCCACGCGCCACAGCCCGCAAATGACATTGCTCTGCTCTCGGTCGCATTTCGCGAACGTATTAGCGTCGGCGACATCGTCCTCTTGCGCGATGACCAGCGCGGAATTCCAATCCAGCCGGGCGCGCCAGTAGCGCTCCAGCCGTCGGGGCAACCCGCCACTTTTCCCACCGATCATGCCGCAAGCGGGCGTTCAGTCCGGTGGTGGAAAACTTCTCCGGCGAGGTCTCCAGTTCCAGCATTTTTGCTGCGTGCTTTTCCGCCCGGGCCTCTTTGTATCTGCAGGGGGCGCCCTCCTCCTTGACGGGCTTGGCCGCTTCTTTGGCGGCGAGGAAGCCGGCGAACTGGATAACTCGGCAACCTGTTATGTTATTATCGACAGTAGCTTGAGCCATTTGGAACCCCTTGTGGCTTGCGTTAGAGCCGAGCGGGAAGTTACAGCTTCCCCTCGGCTTTATTTTGTGTTATCCCGAATTCATGGCAAAGTCAATTCGTGTTATCACAAAAAAGAGGCGTGGCAGACCTGTCACCACCGGCAAGGGCACGCTCATAGGCGTCCGACTGTTGGATGCTCCTTTGGCAACGTTGGATGCCTGGATCGTCAAACACGGTGAGCCCGATTTGACGCGACCCGAAGCCATGCGACGGCTGGTCGAGATCGGACTATCAAAATCCCCGCCGAACGAGCGGCCGCAGGTGCTCTCAACCGCCAAGCAGTCCGCCGCTCGCGCCGTAGAACTTGCCGGCACGGCGATCGACAAGCACTCCGACCAAAACGCATCGGACGATGAGCGCACGGTTCGAAAACGGAAGCTGATCCAAGGGCCGAGCGTCTTCCGCGAAGCCCGCAAAGATCGGCCGATCAAGTGAAGCTCCGCTTCGAAATAAATGTTTGGAAATGGCTTCAAGATCCCAAGGTCCTCTTTTGGATTATAGGCGGACTGGTTTTCCTGATCTGGGTGCTCCTGCAGAAGCCGTAGGCGAATTCAATCAGGTCGCATGAAAGGTCCGATATGACACCGAAGATCAAAGAGCACACGTGCCCGGCCTGCAGTGGAACGGGCTACCCTCTCGTGAAGCAGCCAGCGCAGCTAGGCCGCAGAATTTATCCGGTCAAATGCACGTCCTGCGACGGTAAGGGTAAGGTCACGGACGCCACCTGAAGCCCTTGGAAGCCATCCGCCGGCTGGTCGAGCTGGGGTTGAAAGCTAATAATTGCCGCCGGACAGCGAGGGCATTCAATGGCAGAAGCAATATCCGACCAACCGATAACTCACCCGGAAGAGATGCGCGGAGATTTCGACCTGAGCATCGGAAAAAACATCAGGCTGACCGGCCACGGACGCTTAACGCCTGCGGGAATTGTGACGATGGGAATCGTGGCGGTCGGAATTCTTGTTTCGGCTACGGCCCTGGTGCGAGCAGCACGTCGGTGAGGATGAAGCTCCGCCGGCTTGTCGAGCTGGAGTTATCAAAATCCGAGCCGCCAAAGCGCCCGCAGGTGCTCTCAACCGCGAAGCAGAGCGCCGCCCGCGCTCGGGAACTGGCTGCTACGACGATCGACAAGCACTTGGACCCCGCCGCCTCGAAGGAAGAGCGCAAGGTTCGCAAGCGCAAGCTAGTCGACGGGCCGAGCGTATTTCGCGAAGCACGGAAGGGATCGGCCAAACAAGTAAGAGGCTTTTCGAGCTGGTGATGAAGGCGAAGTGTGCGAGATGAAACCCCGTCGACGGCCGGAGTTGCGTGTGCAATGGAAACAATCGCCGGCTTTCGCGTTGCGTCGACCAAACTAACTTGCGGCGTGCACGAAGGAAGGGAACAATACTGGCGTTTCCCCCGAAAGAAGTCCTTCTATGTGGGCGTTCATTGTCGCCATCATCGCGTTCAGTTTGACACAAGTAATAAGTATGCTCGTGGCGTTCAGGTATGGCTTGAGCGATAATCAATCACTCCCTCCAAGCACAGCAGCCCAAAAAACGTCTACTATTGGAACGCTGATTGCAATCGCTATCGCCGCATCGCATTGGCTGCCAGAGCCACTCCTGGCCTCGGCGCCGGAGTTCGACGCCGCGCATTTTCTACCTTTCCTGGCCTTGTTTTTGGCAGCCCTCTTTGCCGCGCTCTTGGCACTGCTCCAGTACTTGGAAAAATTGTGATGCGCTGGCCCGCCCCGAAGCCATCCGCCGGCTGGTCGAGCTGGGGCTGAAGGCGAAGTCCAAGGGCTAAATCCATCCCCTTTCGGGGCGCCGCGGCTCGTCCTAGCTTGCCCTCCACCGCTGGTTGCGGTTGGATGTGAGGCAGCGAAGAGGGAGCCTCCAATGTACGCCAATATTCTCTTGAGCACGGACGGATCAGATGTCGCGAGAAAAGGCGTTGAGCAAGGGATTGCTTTAGCAAAGGCGTTGAACGCTAAAGTGACAATCATCACCGTGACGGAACCGCTGCCGGTCGATTATGGGAGCGGACACGCTTCTGGGTGGATTCCATCGAAGGAAGAGTTTGATAGCTTCGACGCAGCAAGCAAGGAAAGTGCGGGCAAAGTGCTTGATGAAGCTCGAGCTAAGGCGGACCAGATTGGCATTACTGCAGAACTTTTGCATGTTCCAAATGCGCACCCAGCCACTGCGATTATCGAAACCGCAAAGTCCAAAGGCTGCGACTTGATCGTCATGGCCTCTCACGGCCGCCGAGGCCTCAGGAAGTTATTTTTGGGGAGTCAAACATCGGAGGTCTTGGGGGACGGAAGCGTGCCGGTGTTGGTAGTCCACTAGCGGACATTCCCTAATCAGAGAGGCCGCCTTCGGGCGGTCTTTGTTTGAGCCGTTCGATTTACCAACGCGATACGATCGATAATCGGTTTAGTTTCGGCTCAAGCGAATTAATATGTTTTCATCGTTTTGAAACTGCAAAGCTCATTAATCTGTAGCTGCTCTCGAAACCTTGCCGCGGGCCCGTGGTTGAGCGATTTCAGGGAGACATTAATGCGTAACTTTATTCTGGGGGCAGTATTTGCCGCGACTCTGGCACTACCAACAGCCGCTTCTGCTGCCATTTATAACTTTAGCTTCACACCGAGCCAGGCACTTTTAGGCGCCCCGGTCTCGGGTAGCGGGACATTCACGACTTCTGACACTGCTACGCAGGTTGGCGGGCAAACGGCCCTTTCGATCCTCTCGATCACGGGGGCCGTAAATGGCTTCGAGATCCTGGCTCCGACAAACTCGGCGGGCTATGGCAATTACTTCACTACTGGCCCGTCGTTCCTTGATGGAACGGGTGTTACCTTCTTTACGGCAGGCAGCAACGGGCAGAATAAGGTGACGTTCTTCAATCAAAGCTCCAACGGAATCTATCGAGTGAATACCCAGTTCCCCGGCTCTTCGGAATTCGTCAACGCTTCCTCGGCGATGGTTGCCGGGGTCCCCGAGCCCTCAACTTGGGCAATGATGATTTTGGGATTCCTTGCCTTGGGCTTCTTGGCCTATCGCAAGAAGCAGAACGTGACCGCGCACAACGTGACCGCGTTTCGCGTCGCTTAAACGCCTGCTCGTTGCACAGCATTTGGGCCGCCCACGGGCGGTCTGTTGTGTACGTCGCGCTTCTTAGAAAACGGGTCATAAGAGACCACACGCGGAGGTCGCTTGAAGCGCACCTGGGGGTTAACTCTTTTGAACGAGAGAATTTCCTGGTGAGGAACGTTTCCTACTCAGACGAGTCTCAAGTTTGGTAGTCACCGGACCGTCAGGATTTTGTGAGATGGACGCGAAGACTGTTTCGGAGACCCCTGTTCCCGAGGCGATCAAAGACGAGCCTGCTTGGGAGGAATGTCGCCCGCCCTTTTGGCCGCGCCGCACAGTCGACGGCGGCTGGACAAACATTTTTCCTGGCCAGGCGTGGCGCCGCAAAGTCAACGGCAAGTGGCAATACAAGCGCGACGCCTGAGAGGCCGTGAGCTTGCAGTAATACGACTCGCCGTTACTGCATTCTGCCTTCGCGATCGGCCGCCTCTAGCCGCCACACGAGAACGACAGCATTTAAGGCCAGCCAAGCCAGCAACCAATTCATGTAACGTCTCCCTTGTTGGCTTGCAGAGGATTGCCGAATTGGGGCACCAATTTGCGCCCGCAGTGCCCAAAGTTGGGATAAAGCAAGGCTCATCCGACTGACAGATCCGTCGTTCCGAGCAGTCTTTTGTTGTGTACATCGCATTGACTCAACCGACGCGGGATAGATGCCTCGATTGGTGGAACGGTTGTCTTTTCAAGCAATTGCCCGGGGCCTGCTTCATGTACTCCGAACGGATACAAGACAGCGCTGTTTGAAGTGCACGCGGGAGACACCGTTGCGGCGGAACACGCTTTGCCGTGGTGAACCAATCGCGCGATAGTTTTTGTGGCTGGCAGATGCCCACTGTCGAATGACTAAATGTCCGCGAGGCTACAGCAGGACCAGTGTCGTGCGATCGACGGCGGCAGGTTTGGCACTGCAAGTCCACTCCATCCTTGAGTACAACACCCCAGGTAACCTTAATTTTCCGTTTCGCTTGTCGTTAAAATTTTATGGATTAGTATCTCTGTCAGTCGCGCGGGGCCAAATACCCGAACGATTAGAGGCCGAAGCCAGCGCGCGGCCTCGCCGAAATCAGGCAATGGAACCGGTCGCGAACCGGCAGTTGCGGAAATGAGCCGTCCGGTGATCGCCCGGACGGCTCTTTCTATTGGTCGGCTAGCAATTTATTGGCAGCGATGAAAAAGCGACTTGCGGCGTCGCGCGTCGCTCCCGAGCGCGGTCGATCGCAGTACATTGTTGGCCCGGCGCACGACAGGTTCCGGACGACATGCGCCGGGCCATCACCACCACGGGGCTCGCTCCCGGAATGGCGTGTTCAGGCTGGGTCTGATTCTTGGCGGAAGTTGGCGCCTTCGGCGTCAAACCGAAGTCATGGTCGAATGAGCATGAAGCGATAGCGAGTCCGAAGGACGGTCATCGATGCCGCGACCGTCCGTGCGCTACTTCACTGCCTCGCTTTGATCGGCGACAACAGGTACGCCGTCAACAACATCGGCGGGCCCCATAGCGACAGCGCCCCGTAGATGATCAACTCTACAACATCCATGCGCGTCCCCGATGAAATGTCGCTTGTTAAACTTTGCCCAGATTCGTTCTGGTTGAAAGAAAAACAGTTTGTGCGCCGCAACCGCGCCCGATCCCGAGCGGGCAAACGGCGCACCGCCGTCTTCCCGGCACTTTGGGGATTGGAAACCTATGGCGCCGTTATGTCCGGTCCGCGGCGGCCCGGGGGTGAATTTTGAGCAACAGGCTCGTCATCGGCGATCGCGCGCCAGCCGGCGCCTTCGAGGTCGTCATACTGGCCGTTCTTGAGCGACCAGAGAAAGCCCATCAGGCCGAGGCCGCCGAGCGTCAGTGCCAGCGGCACGAGGAATACCAGCACTTCCATCAGCAAAACTCCTTCGCGCCGCGATGGGCGCGCAATGCGTTCAGGATCACCAGCAGCGACGAACCCGACATCGCGGCGGCAGCGACCAGCGGCGTCGCGAGGCCGGCAATGGCGAGCGGCACGGCAAAGAGATTGTAGCCGGCGGCCAGCCACAGGTTCTGCCGCATCAGCCGCAGCGCTTTTCGCGCGAAGCCGATCGCCGTGACGACCGGCGCGAGGCGATCGCCGAGGAACACCAGATCGGCGGTCGCCTGGCTCAGATGGGTGGCGCTGACCGGCGACATCGAGACGTGGGCGGCGGCAAGCGCCGGCGCGTCGTTCATGCCGTCGCCGACCATCAGCACCTTGGCGCCCCGCCGTTTCAATTCCTCGATGCGGGCGATCTTGTCGGCCGGCGTGACGCCCGCGCGCCATTCATGAACCCCGAGCGTCTCGGCGGCATGGCGTACCGCTGCCTCGCGGTCGCCCGACAATATCTCGACCTCGATCCCGGCCTTGCGCAGCGTGGCGATGGCGCCGGCCGCGTCGGCGCGCAGGCGCTGACGGACGGCAAACACATGCCGCGTCTTGCCATGGCTGAAAGCGACCACGGACGCCTCGGGATCGCTGCCAAGGATCTGTTGGGCGATCTCGTCCGCATCGCAGAACGACGGCCTGCCCAGCCGGACTTCGAGCCCGTCGACAAGGCCGCGCACGCCCTGGCCGGCGATCTCCTCGACCCCGGCCAACGGCACCTTGGCGCCGGAAGCCCGCGCCACCGCGACGGCGACGGGATGATGGCTGGCCAGTGCCAGCCGCCCGGCGAGTTCGAACATGTCGTGCAGGAACATCGGCGGCATTGGTGACGTCGAGCTCCGGCAAGGTCAGCGTGCCCGTCTTGTCGAACACGACATGGTCGATGTCGGCCAGCCGCTCGATCGCGTCGCCGGAATTGAGCAGCACGCCGGTCCGGAACATGGCGCCCGCGACGACGGTCTGCACCGCGGGAATCGCCAGCCCGAGCGCACAGGGACAGGTGATGATGAGAACGGCGATCGCGGTGACGATGGCGTCGTGCCAGGTCGCGCCGGCCGCCGCCCAGCCCAGCATGGTGAGAAGCGCCGCCGCATGCACGACGGGCGCATAGAGCCGCGAGGCGCGGTCGGCGAGCCGTACGTAGCGGGAGCGCGCCTGCACGGCATTGTCGAGCAGCCGGCCGATCTCCGCCAGCAGCGTGCCTTCGGCCGCCGCCGACACCCGCACCCGCAAGGCGCCCGACTGGTTGAGCGTGCCGGCATAGACGGACGTCCCCGGCCCCGCTTTCACGGGCAAGGTTTCGCCGGTGATCAGGCTCTGGTCGATCTTGGACTGCCCTTCGATCACGACGCCGTCGACGGCGGAGCGCTCGCCCGGACGCAGCAGCACAATGTCGCCTGCCTCTACCGCTGCGATCGGCACGACGCTGATTTCATCCGCGCCGACGAATTTGGTGGCGGTCTCTCCCTTCAGTGCGGCGAGGTTGCCGGCCACCGCGCGCGTCTTGCGGCGCATGCTCTGATCGAGATAGCGGCCGGCCAGCAGGAAGGCGAGCAGCATCAGCGCAGCGTCGAAATAGGCGTGCTCGGCGTGGTTGATCGTCTCGGCCACCGACATCGCGAGCGCCAGCACGATGCCGATCGAGATCGGCACGTCCATGTTGGTGTGGCGCGCCCGCAAGGCGCGCCATGCCGACCTGAAGAACGGCTGCCCGGAATAGGCCGCCGCGGGCAAGGCAATCAGCGCCGACAGCCAGTGGAAGAAATCACGCTGCTCCGGGATCATGTCGCCTGACATTGCCGGACCACACCGGGATCGACAGCATCATGACGTTCATCGCGGCAAAGGCGGCGACGCCGAGACAGCGCAGCAGGAAGCTTGCCTGCGCGGTCTCGTCAGCCTCGGCGCGGACCGGCTCGAACGGATAGGCCTTGTAGCCGAGCTCTGCCAGCCGGTCGATGAAACGGGCCGGGTCCAGCGTGCCTTCCTTCCATTCCAGCGCCACGCGGCGGTCGGTCAGGTTGACACGCGCCAGCGTCACGTCAGGCAGCGCGGAGAGCCCGCGCTCGATCTTCGACATGCAGCCGGCGCAACTGACGCCCTCGACCGCCAGATCGATATGCGACAGCCCGGAGTCGAGATGCCGGACGTAATGTGAAAAATCTCGCGTCGCCTGCATGATCCGGTCTCTTTGTTTGAGCATGATCTCTTCGGAAAACCGGTTCCCACTTTTCCGGATCATGCTCTAATTCAGCAGCACGCGGTTCTTGGACAGAAACAGCCGCTGCCCTGCCGCGACGGCCTCGAGCACCAGGTCCCATTGACCCGGCGCGATGGTCTCCGCGCTGCCGCGATAGATGCCGATTCCCGTTTCGGCGAGTTCGATCGGCTGATCGGCGCGGCGATCAGTCGGCCGCTCGAACCGGCCCTGAAAGTTCAGCCCGGACATCGGACGGCCGGCATTGTCGCGCACCTCGACCTGCAGCGTTGCGCCGCCCTGCCCGCCGCGTTCGACATGGGCATCGACCTTCCAGTTGCGCGCATTCTGGTCGCGGGCGGTGGCGATCTCCTTGCCGTAGGCCAGGCTGGCGCTGTAGGCGCTGTCGACTTCGGTGCCCGGCAGGGTCTGGATCGCAAGGCGCATCATGATGAGGTTGACCCCGATCACGACGGCGAAGAACGCCACCATCATGAAGAACACCATGCGCCCGGTGATCGGTCGGTTCGGCTGTGTCCGGCTCATGTGAATTTCCTTAAACCGTCATGGCGACACGAAATGATCGGTGGCGGAGGCAACCTCGCCGAGCCCGATATCGGTGACGCGGAACCGCACGGGCACGGATTTGCCGGGATTGTTCTCCGCAGGCGCCGTCACCAGCAGCCGCAGTTCGGTGGTGGTGTCGCGCGCCAGCACGATCATCGGCCGGTCCTGCGTCACCGAATCGGCGCCGACGACATGGAGCGTGGCGTTGACCGGGCCGTCGACATCGATCGCGATGACACGGTCGAAGCCGCGCTTGTTCAGGAGGCGGACGGTATAGGCATTGCGGATCGATCCGTCGGCGAGCTTCACCGCGACCGGATTGCGGTCATGCAATACGTTGATGTCGAGCAGCGTCCGCGTCAGCATCGCATACAGCATGATCGCGCCGACGGCGGCGATCATCACGGCATAGGTGATGGTGCGCGGCCGCACGATGCGGTAGATCGGCGGCTTGCCGGCCTCGCGGCGGTGGATGTTGACGTCGTTGTCGTAGCCGATCAGCCGGGTCTCGCGGCCGATCTTGGTCATCACGGTGTCGCAGGCATCGATGCACAGGCCGCACTGGATGCAATCGAGTTGCGATCCGTCGCGGATATCGATCCCGGTCGGGCACACGGCCACGCACTGATAGCAATCGATGCAATCGCCGACCGGCTGGCCCAGCGCGCGCAGCTCATTCGCCTTCTTCAGCGACGTCCGCGCTTCGCCGCGATCGTATTTGTAGGTGACGTTGAGCGCCCACTCGTCGGTGAGCGCGGCCTGGATGCGCGGCCACGGGCACATGTAGACGCAGACCTGTTCGCGCATCCATCCGGCGAAGATATAGGTCGTCGCCGTCAGGATGCCGATCCAGATATAGGCGAGCATCGGCGCCTGGAAGGTGACGAGCTGTTTCACCAGCGTCGGCGCGTCGTTGAAATACAGCACCCAGGCGCCGCCGGTCCACCACGCGATCATCAGCCAGATCGAATGTTTCAGCAGGAGTTCGGCGAAGCGCTCGAGCTTCATCGTGCCCTTGGCGGCGTCTTTCCGCATCCGCTCGCGGCGGTCGCCCTCGATCATGCGCTCGACGGCATAGAACAGATCGGTCCAGACCGTCTGCGGGCAGAGATAGCCGCACCAGATGCGGCCGCCGACGGCGTTCATCAGGAACAGCGTCAGCGCTGCCGCGATCAACAGGCCGGTGAAGTAATAGACTTCCTGCGGCCACAGCTCGATGAAGAAGAAATAGAAGCGGCTGTTCGGCAGATCGACCAGCACCGCCTGGTCGGGCGCACCCAGGCCGCAATTCCAGCGCACGAACGGCAGCAGGTAATAGACGCCGAGGCAGAACGCCATCAGCCCCCATTTGGTGCGACGGAAGGTTCCGGAGACGCTCTGCGGATAGACCTTCTTCTGGGCCACATAGAGCGGCCCGTCGTCTTCAAGCTGCAGGTCGGTTGGGTTCACGGGCTTGTTCATCGCTGGGTCGGTCTCTCAGGAGTTCACTGTAGACCCGGCCCCGCAGCGGCGTTTGATCCACCTCAAAGCGGAGGGAGGCCTACCCCTGCCCGGCGGCTATTTGCCTCCGCCGAGCGAGTGCACATAGACCGTCAGCGCCTTGATCGTGGAGGGATCGAGCCGGCCGACCCAGGCGGGCATGACGCCGGCACGGCCGTTGCTGATGGTCTCGACCAGCGTCGCCTCGTCCGAGCCGTAGAGCCAGATCTTGTCGGTAAGATCGGGGGCGCCGAGTTCCTGGTTACCCTTGGCGTTGTCGCCGTGACACGACGTGCAGTTTTCGGCGAAGATCTTCTGGCCGGCAGCCGCGTCATATCCAGCAGCCGTCGGCAGGCCGGACAAGGACCGGACATAATTGGCGACGGTCACGATCTGGTCCTTCTTGAGGATGCCGTCCTTGCCGAACGCCAGCATGGCGCTCTCATGGGCCTTCGCGTGCCCCGAGCGGGCGCCGAACTGGATCGTCTGCATGATCTGGTCGAGGCTGCCGCCCCACAGCCATTCGTCGTCGTTCAGGTTCGGATAGCCCTTGGCGCCGGCGCCGCCGCTGCCATGGCACGGCGCGCAATTGTCGCCGAATACCGTCTTGCCGCGCGCGCGGGCCAGCGCCAGCAAGCGCGGGATTCTTCTCGATCTCGTCCAGCGAGGCGGCGCCAAGCGCCACCATCTTGTCACCGCGGATCTTTTCCAGGTTGGCGAGCTCGACGGCGACGTCGGCGCGCGTGGAGTAGTTCCAGATCCCGGTCGTATGGCTCGAGAGCAGCGGCCAGGCCGGATACAGGATCCAGTAGCCGATCGCCCAGACGATCGTCAGATAAAAGGTGATCAGCCACCAGCGCGGCAGCGGCGTGTTGAGTTCCTTGATGCCGTCCCACTGGTGACCGGTGGTCGATCTTCCGGAAACGTGGTCGATATCGCCGTGTTCGGTCATGATCGAGTCATCCTCGCGCAAAGGCATTTTGGCCGCTTCGTCGAAGGCAGCCTGGTTGCGCGGCCAAAGCGCGTAGGTCACCATGGCGATGAAGATTCCGACAAAGATCGGCGTCCAGACCGACGTGACGAGATCCGACGCGATGTTATGGACAGTGAGAATTGCTTTCATCGTTGTGCTTTCTCAGAGAAACATTGCTCAGCGAAGATTTGCTTTTTCGTTGTAGAGCTTGAAGTCGACCAGCGTGCCGAGCATCTGCAAGTAGGCGACCAGCGCATCCATCTCGGTCGGCGCGCCGCTCTTGCCGTCGAAATTGCGGGCGACCGCCTTCGGGTAGCGCTTGGTGAACGCATCCACGCCGGCATTGTCGGGATCGGCCTGCGCCTTGAATCGGCGACGGCATTGGCAATCTGCTCATCCGAATAAGGCACGCCGACCGCGCGGTTGGTGCGCAGATGGGCCGCGACGCTGCTCACGTCGACTTCCGTCTGCGACAGAAAGGCGTAACCGGGCATGACCGATTGCGGCACGATCGCGCGCGGATTGTTCAGGTGCGTGACATGCCATTCGTCGGAATATTTGCCGCCGACGCGCGCCAGATCAGGACCGGTACGCTTCGAGCCCCACTGGAACGGATGGTCGTACATGCTCTCGGCGGCGAGCGAGTAATGGCCGTAACGCTCGACCTCGTCGCGCAGCGGCCGGACCATCTGCGAGTGACAGAGGTAGCAGCCCTCGCGGACATAGACGTTGCGCCCGGCAAGCTCGAGCGGGGTGTACGGCCTGACGCCGTCGACCTTCTCGATCGTGCTCTTGAGATAGAACAGCGGCGTGATCTCGACCAGACCGCCGATCGCAATCACTGCCAGGATTCCCGCGACCAGAACGATCGAGTTCTTTTCGAAGACTTGATGCCGCGACCAGAAAGACATGTGTGCGCTCCTCATTCCGCCGGCTGAAGAGCCAAGGGCGACTGCACTTCCGCTTCGCCAACGCGCACCGTCATCCAGAGATTATAGGCCATGATCAACGACCCGATCAGGAACAACGCTCCGCCCGCGGCGCGGATGATGTAAAATGGATGCATCGCTTCCACGGTTTCGATGAAGGAATATTCGAGGAAGCCAAGCGAAGTGTAGGCGCGCCACATCAGGCCCTGCAGGATTCCCGAAACCCACATCGCCGAGATGTAGAGCACGATGCCGATGGTGGCGGTCCAGAAGTGCCAGTTGACCAGCTTCAGGCTGTAGAGCCCCTTGCGATCCCACAGCCAGGGAACGAGGCAGTACAGCGCGCCAAAGGAAACGAAGCCGACCCAACCGAGTGCACCCGAGTGCACATGGCCGATGGTCCAGTCGGTATAGTGGCTGAGCGAATTCACGACCTTGATCGACATCATCGGCCCTTCGAAGGTCGACATGCCGTAGAAGGCGACTGACACGACCAGCATGCGCAACACGGGATCGGTGCGAAGCTTGTCCCATGCGCCCGACAGCGTCATCAGACCGTTGATCATGCCGCCCCATGACGGCATCCACAGCATGATCGAGAACGTCATGCCGAGCGTCTGCGCCCAGTCCGGCAACGCCGTGTAATGCAGATGATGCGGGCCGGCCCAGATGTAGAGGAAGATCAGCGACCAGAAATGGATGATCGACAGCCGGTAGGAATAGATCGGCCGCTCGGCGCGCTTCGGAATGAAATAGTACATGATGGCGAGGAAGCCGGCGGTCAGGAAGAAGCCGACCGCATTATGCCCGTACCACCACTGGAACATGGCGTCCTGCACCCCGCCCCAGGCGACGTAGGATTTGGAGCCGAACACCGAGACCGGCAGCGCGGGATTGTTGCCGAGATGAAGCACGGCGATGGTGACGATGAAGGCGAGATAGAACCAGTTGGCGACGAAGATATGCGGCTCTTTCCGCTTGATGAGGGTCATCAGGAAGACCAGCAGGTACACCACCCAGACGATGGTCAGCCATAGATCCGCGTACCATTCCGGTTCGGCATATTCCTTGGACTGGGTGACGCCGAGCAGATAGCCGGTGCCGGCGACCAGGATGAAGAAGTTGTAGCCGACGACGACGAACCAGGGCGCGAGATCGCCCGCCAGCCGCGCGCGGCAGGTCTTCTGAACGACATAGAACGAGGTTGCGATCAGCACGTTGCCGCCGAAGGCGAAGATCACCGCCGATGTGTGCAGCGGACGCAGGCGGCCGAAGCTGGTCCACGGCAGGTCCAGATTGAGCGCGGGCCACGCCAGCTGCGAAGCGATCAGAAGTCCGACGGAAAATCCGGCGATGCCCCAGATCACCGACATGACGGCCGAGAATTTGATCGGACCCATATTGTAGTTGGGGCGGCCGTTGATCTCCTGCGGCGGCAGCGACGTGCGCGCAAAATACCGATTCCCGATGACAATGACCGACGCCAGGCTGGCGGCACTCGACAACGAGGCATGGAAGGCAAACGCCGTGTCCTGCGCGTTGGCTGCCGCAAGCAGGCACAGAAACGCGGTTAGCGAAAAGACCAGCACCAGACCGGCTTCGCCATGTGTCATCGATTTTGCGATTGAAGATTGGGTCATGGGTGAGATTCTCTTGTGCGAATGCCAGCGTCACTGATCACAGCTTCGCGACCGGTAAATTGATCGAGGTCAATTTCTTTCCGCTTTGCCCAATGGGAAAAAGATGGAAGTTGATCGGGGCGCGAAGTCAGCAACAGGACGGGCCAATCGGCAGATAAGCCTGCGTTGCCTGGGCATGCTCCGAAGAAACATCGGACTTGCTGAGATGCTCGTTTCCGACGTCTGGAAAATCAACGTGTCTAACCTGAATCCGAAAAAATTCCGGATGCGGTTGGGCGGGACGCCTGAACCGGGCGGCCAGCGCCCGCATCCGGCAGCCGATGATGGCGGTCAATCCTTCCGTATCGGCGGTCATGATCCAACGAAACCTTAGGAGCAGGCCTAACCAAAGCGCGGACAGGCGTCACCGCGCATGAGACGTGCATGCTCGGCCCTGTCAGAAGGCGCGGCGCTTGCCGTGGGAAGAGTCGGCTACGTCCTTGGACCGGGTCTGCAGGTCGCCCCAGTACAGCGCCGCACCAAACACCACGAACATCGCAACGACGCAGACGGAAACGAGCAAGGATTCGGTTGGCATGTGGCTGATCTCCTGTGGTGGATGGAGGAAGCATGCCAGCCAGCCTTGATCGAGGCTTTGACCTGAATCAAACGGCACCGCCGCTTGCACGGGATTTTAAATGTCCCCGCGGCGCGTTACGCTGCGGCCATGGCTGCCGCCCGGCTCGGGTCCAGCAGACGGACGCCACCCGCGACGATGATGAGCATCTTCTCGCGCTCGAACCGGGTCAGCGTTCGGCTGACGGTTTCGATCGTCAACCCCAGATAATCCGCGATGTCCTGCCGGCTCATCGGCAGCGTAATGGTTTGCCGGTCGTCGCCGATCTGGGCCAGGCGCTCCCGCCAGCCCACGAGGAAGGACGCGACCTTTTCTTCCGCGGTGCGCCGGCCCAGCAGCAGCATCTGCTCCTGTGCCAGCATCAGTTCCCGCGCCGCGAACTCGTTGATCCGAATCAGAAAATGCGGCCTCCGTTCGATGAAATGCGTGAACGCTTCTTTGGAGAGGCGGCACACTGTCACGGAATCGATGGCGTCGGCCGAGAAGCTGTAGCGGTCGAACGGCGCCGTGCCGAGAAAATCACCCGGCAGCGCGAAACCGATCACCTGACGCCGGCCATCCGGCAGCAGCTTGTACAGACGCGCGACGCCCGCCGTAAGACTATGCATCGAGTCGCGACCTGGCCCGCCGTGAACAGCGCCTCATTGGGCGCGAACTGAACCTGGCGGGCGATCCGCTCAAACTCCGCAAGGTCGGCATGATCAAGCGCCCCGCAGATGCTGAGCGAGCGCACGGCACAGGCTGAGCAGCGGCCGAAACTTGCCCGATTCGGAGAGATGGTTCGTATCATTGCCCCACCGTTCAAGCGCCGGATTGACGCGCTGCCTTCCGGTCATGACAGACCTGCCGGAGATATATTTCATTCTAGCGGATCCACCGTTCGCTGGTTGATCCAGATCAAACCGGGCGCTGATTAAACCTTCACACTACGACTCGGGGCTGGGAAGCCGCACTTTCCACGGAGTTGAAGTTGCAATGATCGGACGAATTCTGATGCCGCTGGCGTTTACGCTCGTCACCCTGACGCCGGCTATGGCGGCCTCGCCGCAAGAGCAGCGCGGCAAGACTTTCGCGCTGAACAATTGCGCGAAGTGCCATTCGATCGACAAGGTTACCCCAAGCCCACTCGAGATCGCGCCGCCGTTCCGGACGCTGCACAAGCGTTACCCGATCGAAACCATCGGAGAAGCGCTGGCCGAAGGCATTTACACCGGGCATCCGACGATGCCGGTCTTCCAGCTCGATCCGGACCAGATCGGTGATCTGCTGGCGTATCTGAAGACGCTCGAATAGGCGCATCTCAAGCCGCCCGGCGACGAGCGTCGCGAGATAGCCCCCTGCCTCACCTAATACGCCTGGACCGTCCAGGCGATGACGCTCTTGGCAATTCGGCCGAACGCTTCGCTGAACGCGGCGGTTGCCTCGGCCGGTGCGACGTTGGCAAATTTCTCGCGTTCTTCGAACAGCCGTGAGGCAACGACCTTGCCGTTCTTGTCGACGATCCTCGCCGACAAGCCGATCTCGGCTACCGGCTCGGATTCGATGGCGATGCGGAACCGCCTAACGTCGATCAGCAACTGGAATTCGGTCTGCCCGATATCGGTCACGCGCAGCGGCGCATGCGCGATGTCGTAATTCTCGAAACTTTCGATCAGCCTCGCCTGGATCAGTTTCGGCAGCGCATCGGCCCACATCGCCTCCGCGAAATCCGGGATATTCCTGCGCCGGCGAAAACAGGAAGCGCTGCGTCTCCAGCATCGCAACCGCCGTCGGCTCCGGGATCGCCCATTGCACGTTGATCGCCTTGCCCACCGGTCCCGGATTCTGCAGCGCGCGCAGATCATAGGTGATCTTCGGCGGCGGGCTGGTGACCCCGGTCATGCGTTCGAGGCCGGCGACGATGCCGTCCAGCTTGCCGGTGTTGCGTGCCAGGCCTTCCGAAAACACCTTCAAATTGTCCGATCGTGTCCTTTAACGCCCCCGAATTCTCCGACAATACCGTATCGACCTTGCGCAGCGCGTCGCGCGCGGCCTGCGTCATGCCCTGCCCTGCGCCTGGCTCGGCGATGAGCGTCGGCACTTCACCAGTCTGCGCGACCTGCGTGCCGCCTTCGAGCGCGATTACGGGCACGCCGGTCAGGCCCTGGAACTCGAGGCCGACCTTGGTGTCGGCACGCACCGGCGTCGTCGCCGCGACCGAGATGGTCGCATTGACGCCGCGCGGGTTGCCGGGAGCGAGGCCAAGCTCCGTTACTTCGCCGACCCGAATGCCATTGAACAGCACGGCCGCGCCGACCAGCAGCCCTGGCACCGAGCCCTCGAACTGGAGGCGATAGCTGGCGCGCGCGCCGAGCCCGCCGGTGTTCTGCAGCCAATAGACGAAGCCGAATACGGCCACGATGGCCGCCAGCACAAAGGCGCCGACAATGACGAAGGGGGCACGGGTTTCCATCTTGTTAGCTCGCTTTGGGTTGCAGCATCTGGGAACGCTTGCCGTGAAAATAGGCCCGCACCCAGGGATGCTCGGATTGAAGCAATTCGCGCATCGGTCCGATGGCGACGATCTTGCCGTCGGCCAGCGCCGCGACGCGGTCGCAGACGGTATTGAGGCTGGCGAGGTCATGGGTGACCATGAACACCGTCAGCCCCAGCGTCTTCTGCAGTGTCTTGATCAGGGCGTCGAAATCGCCGGCGGCGATCGGATCCAATCCCGAGGTCGGCTCGTCGAGAAACACGATCGCCGGATCGAGCGCGAGCGCACGCGCCAGCGCCACGCGCTTGGTCATGCCGCCCGACAATTCGGAGGGAAACTTGTCGCCATCCTCCGGCTTGAGCCCGACCATTTCGAGTTTTGCAGTGGCGATCTCGTCCATCAGGGCGTCCGACAACACGAGATTTTCGCGCAGCGGAAACTGGATGTTCTGCCGCACCGTCAGCGATGAAAACAACGCCCCCTGCTGGAACAGGATGCCCCACTGCCCGGCGGCGCTCCGCGTGGTGCGGTCGTGGTTGATCGGCGAACCCATCACCTCGATCTCGCCGCCCTGCCGCGGGATCAGGCCGATGATGGTCCGCATCAGTACCGACTTGCCGCCGCCGGAAGCGCCGACCAGCCCGAGAATCTCGCCGCGGCGGACGTCCAGCGCGAGGTGATCGATCACGACGTGGCGGCGGAATCCGACCACGAGATCGCGCACCCGAATGGCAAATTGTTCGGCGGCTTCCTGCATCGCTACATTCCGATCGATGCAAAGAACACCGCAAACAGCCCGTCGAGCACGATTACCAGGAAAATCGACTTGACGACCGACGTGGTGGTCTGCTTGCCGAGCAACTCCGCGCTGCCCTTTACGCGCAGGCCTTCGCTGCAGGCGACGATGCCGATCACCAGCGCCATGAACGGCGCCTTGATGATGCCGACCTCGAAATGGGTGACGGAGACGGCCTCATGCAGCCGCGCGAG
Source organism: uncultured Alphaproteobacteria bacterium (assembly GCA_963742935.1). Classification (GTDB taxonomy): domain Bacteria; phylum Pseudomonadota; class Alphaproteobacteria; order Rhizobiales; family Xanthobacteraceae; genus Bradyrhizobium. Next base: position 150,457 of record CAVUOI010000028.1, read on the forward strand.
GAAGATCGCCGGCCCCATGCCGCCGTAGAACCAGGCAACGATGCAACCGCCGTAAAGCGCCGCCATCGCGCCGATGAAGCTCAGGATCGGCAACGCGAAGATCAGCGCCAGGATCCGCGGCAGCATCAGGACTTCGATCGGGTCCAGTCCCATGGTCGAGAGCGCGTCGATTTCCTCGCGCATCTTCATCGAGCCGAGTTCGGCGGTATAGGCGCTGCCCGAGCGTCCGGCGACCATGATGGCGACGATGAGCACGCCGAGTTCGCGCAGCACCAGAATGCCCACCATGTCGACGACGTAGGAATCCGCGCCGAATTTGCGGAAATGGAAAATGCCCTGTTGCGCGATGATGGCGCCGATCAGGAAGGTGATCAGCACGACGATGGGTATCGCCTGCCAGCCGACGCGATAGAGCTGGTAGGTCAGCGACGTCAGCCGCAGCGATCGCGGCCGGCGCAGGATGCCCAGGATCGCGATGCATAGGGCGCCCAGCATCTGCAGGAATGCGGCAACGTCTTCCCTTGCATCGATGGTAGCGCGGCCGATGTCGCCGAGCTTTGCCACGACGGGATTGCGTGCGGGAGCCGGCGCGGGCGTTCGCCGGTTGACCTGACGAACCTCGTCGATCAGCCCGGCGTAATTGTCGGCAATGCCGACGATATCGGCACGGCGGCCGGCGGAAGTGGCGCGCCGCGACAGTTTTTCCAATAGCCAGGCGCCGAGCGTATCGAGTTCGCGAACCCCGGCCATATCGAGCTTGATGGCGGCGGCGCGATCGAGCTGCGGCGCAATGTCATTGGATAGCCGCTCAAGTGTCGCTGCATTCGAAGCCGTCCAGGAGCCGGCCGGACGCAGTTCGAGCGCATCGCCCGATGACGTCGCCGTTAGCAGAGGTGCCGTCGCCAAGATGATGTTCCCTCAATTAGATAGCGGTGTTTCCTAGGCTGCGGGCGCCGCATCCATGTTGACCTGCCTCAAAGCGGCAGATCCGCCTGCGCATCCCCGTTTGACCCAAATCAAATGGCGCTTTTGCGTCTCACCTACAATTAGAGCGCAAGGAAGGCGAGGTGCGCGCGATGTTCAAATCAGGTGAGCTGGGTGACGAGTTGCTGGCGCTCAAAAGCGAGATGTCGCGCCTTTTGAATACGCCTGCCGACGACTTGTTTAACGCCGCCAGGAACAAATCCGAAGCGCTCGCCGAGCAGATCAAGGCCACCTTAAGCGAATTCGGGGAAACCTTGAGCGAAGAAGAGGAGCATGTCGAACAGCTGATCGCAGAGCGGCCGATTGCGGCGCTGGCATCCGCCTTCGCGCTCGGCCTTGCCATCGGTTTCATGCTGAGGAGACATTGACGTGAACAGCGAGAACGTCGTCAAGCATCTGCGCGCGCTGTGGCGCACCGACCGCATCATCGCGGAAATCCGGATGCGGCACATGCTGGTCGGGCTGGGCCTGCGGGCGTTTGCCGCGCTGATCGCGGCCTTCGGCCTGTTGATGCTGGAGCTATCGGCCTATTTCGCGCTGGTGCAGATCTGGAGCGCGATTTCTGCCGCCGCAATACTTGGCGTCGCCAACTTCGTGATCGCGGCCGTCCTGTTCGTGATTGGCGGAAGGTCGCCCGCAGGCCGCGAACTCGAACTCGCCACAGAAATTCACGGCTCCGCGATTGAAGCCTTGCAGGGCGAGGCCCGCGCGCTGCAATCGCAATTCACCGGCATGGTGCACCATCCCCTGAACAGCGCGCTGCCGTTGATGCTGGTGCCGTTGATCACGATCATCGTCAAGAGCCTGAAGAAATCCAGGGCAACCGCCCCGGCGAAGGCCGCAGCTGAGCCGAACTGATCGCGGCGGTGGCAGCGGCTTCATACCAGAAATCCAAGGAGCGATACGAGATGTCCAAGACCAGAGCCAACACCCAACCGAAGCCGATCCTGAATGCTTCCCTGCCCTCGCAATTCCGGCAATTCCGCCTCGCGCTGGCCCGCGAGCCCGGCCATCCCGATGGCGATGCCGAGGTGGCCTATATCATCGTGGCGCCGCTCAATTCCGAGGATCGCATCGATGCAGGCCTGTGGCGCAAGCATCGCGACGCCTGCCGGGTCGTGCGCCAGCGCCCGGATCAGCAGGATAAGCGTGGTCATCTGGTTCACCGGCCCGGCGGCGGCTGGGCTTTTCACTATGATGACGGCGAGAACAGCGTACCTGACGAGGTCGGCTATCATTTCGCGGACGAACGTTTCGTCGTCGGCGAGTATGTCTCGCTCAACGAAGGCGGCAAGATGCACACCTACCGGGTGACGGCGGTATCTTATCTTTGAGCCGTGAAACCATTTTTCGGCCTCACCGAAGCTTGCGATGGATCAAACGCGCAAGCCGGCGGGACGCTAAATTAGTTCTGGAAAAAGGAGAGCCCGATGGCGTTCAAGGACATTCTGCTGACATTGACGAGTTATCCCGACCCCACCCCGCCGACGGTCGCCGAGGATGCAATCGCGATCGCTGCAGCCTTCGGCGCTCACCT
>CAVUOI010000029.1:0-229238 GCA_963742935.1 uncultured Alphaproteobacteria bacterium
TCCGCCCTACGAATCTCGCATGCTACGTCTGCGGCGGGTAACGCTCGAAACTCGGCAGTTCGTGCGCGCTCTCCATCCAACGCAGCCGCTCGGCGGTCTGGATCTGCACCATCGCGGGAACAGCCTCGGGATCGTCGTAGGTCCCGCTCTGGATATCGACGATGCCGGGCAGCACGTTCGCATTGATGTAAAACAGCCCCGTGCCGCAGTCGGCGCAAAACTGCCGCCGGCCATGTTCGGAGGATTCGTAGACCTTGGGTGTACCCTTGGTCACCTTGAGCTGCTCTTGCGGATACATCGTCCAGCCGACCATGGGCGCGCCGGCATGGCGCCGGCAGTCGGTGCAGTGACACAGTGCGTGAACGATCGGTTCGCCCGCGATTTCGTAGCGAACCGCGCCGCAGTGACAGCCGCCGGTGACGTTGACCATGTTCTCCTCCGATCGATGAAGCCCTGCCCGCTCGATACTTTTGGAGATTGGCGGCTTCAGCGCAATGGCCCCGCCATTGCGGCCTACTGTCGCGCGGCCTACGCCGACTTGCGCACCGCGTTGTCGACCAGCGTCTTGCCGAGCGACCAGATCGCGCCGGGGACCTTGTGACTGGCGGCGATGACGTCGTCGAACGACTTTTCGATCCAGTTGCAGTCTTCTTCCGTGATCACGAGCGGCGGCAGCAGCTTGATGGTATGGCTGCCGTGGCCGGAGACCTGCGTCAGGATCTTGTGATCCTTGAACAGCGGCACCGTGATGAGCTGGCAGAACAGCCCTTTATTTGCGGTCTCCAGCAAATTCCAGGAAGCCTTCAGCCGCAGCGATTTCGGCGGCCCGAACTCGACGCCGATCATCAATCCCTTGCCGCGCACTTCCTTCATCAATTCGTAGCCGGGCACCATCCGCGTCAGCGCGAGACGAAGCTCGGCGCCGCGCTTCGCGGCCTGCTCGACCAACTTCTCGTGCTTCATCACTTCCAGCGTTGCGATACCCGCGGCCATCGCCAGATCGTTCTTCGCGAAGGTCGAACCGTGCACGACCGCGCGATCCATCTGGTTGAAGATCTTGTCGAAGATACTCTTGCGCGTCAGCAGCGCGCCGACCGGCACGTGACCGCCCGACAGCGCCTTCGCCAGCAGCACCATGTCGGGCTCGACATTCCAGTGCTCGACCGCAAGGAATTTGCCGGTGCGGCCGATGCCGGTCTGGATTTCGTCGGCGATGAAGATCGTGCCGTATTTTTTGCACAGCGCGGCGGCGCCGGGCAGGAATTCATCCGTAGGCAGGTTGACGCCCTTGCCCTGGATCGGCTCGACGATGAAGGCCGCGACCTGGCGCGACGACAGCGCCTGCTCGAGCGCGGCGAGATCGTTGAAGGCAATCTGCGTGCATCCCGGCAGCAGCGGCTCGAAGCCTGAACGGAAGTTGGGATCATCCATCAGCGACAGCGCGCCGTAGGACAGGCCATGGAACGAATGCGAGCAGGAGACGATGCCGGGGCGGCCGGTCGCGCCACGCGCGAACTTGATCGCAGCCTCTACCGTCTCGGCGCCGGAATTGGCAAAGAACACCTTGTCCAGATATGGAACATGTTCCAGCAGGCGTTCCGCCAGCACGCCCGCGAGCGTGGACACGTCAAGTTGAACCAAATTGGGAAAATCGCTGTCCAGCACGCTTTTCAGCGCCTCGCGCAACGCCGGATGGTTGCGGCCAATCGCAAAAACGCCAAATCCGCTCAGTAGATCAAGATAGCGGGCGCCGTCCCGATCGAACAGGTATTGACCTTGACCCTTTTGGAAGCCCACATCGTAGCCGATGGTCTTCAGCACACGGACGAGTTGCTCGTTGAGGTGACGCGCATGCATGGAACTGCGCTGCGCCTGCCGCTCTACAAACAGCCCGGAAACGTCTAGAGATGAACTTGGCATTGGCTACATACGTCGGTTGATGGTTGCTTCGTCAACTGAAAACACTCAATGCGGCGTTTTGACCCCCGCTTTGGATCATCTACTTAAACATAGGTTTGAACCATGTTGCACTGCCCAAAAACCATCGCGCGTACAATAGTTTATTCGGGAGTTTTTTTAGCCACAGGTATTACCGCTGCGGTTGCCGCCGACCCCACCGGTGACTGGAAAGTAGCCGATGGCGTCGCCAACATTCGCGTCGCCCAATGTAACGGCAACATGTGGGGCGTGGTTGCCTGGGAAAAGACACCCGGCGGCAAGGACAAGAACAATCCCGAGGCCGCCAAGCAGAGCCGGCCGACGCTCGCCATGCCGATCCTGATCGACATGAAGAAGAAGCCCGGCGTCAATTCCTGGGAAGGCCAAGTCTACAACGCCAAGGACGGACAGCTTTACAGCTCGACGATCAAGCCTGTTGGCACCGACCAGCTTGAAATTCAGGGCTGCGTGCTCGGGTTCTTGTGCGGTGGTGAAACCTGGACCCGCGTCGCGCCGCCGATTCCCTCGAGCCCTGCCAACAGTATGGCCAAGGGTGCGCCAAAGGGCCCGCCCGGTGCGTCACCCAAAACCGCAGCTCCGGCAACAGCGCCTATGGCGCCGAAAACCGCAGCTCCGGCGCCCGCGCCTGCAGCACCGAAGACCACAGGTGCGGCCAATCCCGCGCCTGCAAGTCCTGCCGCAAGCCCTGCCCCCGCACCGAAGGCCGCGCCCGCCCAGAAACAGGCGGCTGCCCAACCCGGACAGCCCGCCGATATCGGCGATATCTGCCTACTCCCCGACATCGCGCGGTTTGCCCATTAGCGCCGGCTGGAACAACAGCACCGCGGCCAGCGTGATCACGAACGACAGCACCAGCAATTTACCCATGCTGGCGGTGCCGGGATGACTGGATAGCCACAGGCTTCCAAACGCGGTCGCGGTCGTCAGCGCCGAGAAGAAGATCGCGCGCGTCAGGCTCGACTGCAGCAAATTGGTCCTGCCCTCGCGCCAGGCCGTGACGTAGTAGATCTTGAAGGCGACGCCGACGCCGAGCAAAAGCGGCATCGCAACGATGTTGGCGAAGTTGAGCGGCAGCCCGATCAGCACGCAGAGCTCCAGCGTCACCGCGCCGGCCACCAGCAGCGGTACCATGGTCATCAGCACGTCGCTGACCCGTCGCAGCGCCAGCCAGAGCAACACGCTGATCACCACCAGCGCCCAGATGCCGGCATGGATGAACGCCCTCACGATGGTGTCGCCGGATTTGAGGATCGACACCGGCCCGCCGATCGCATTCGGCTCGGCTGCCAACACCGCATCGGCAAATCGGCGCAGGTTGTCGTTGTCGTTGGGATCGCCCTTCGGCAATGCCTCGACGCGGATCAAGCCGTCCTTGGATTTCCAGCCGTTCACCAGCTCCGGCGGTAGCGTTTTCAGCGTGACCGGGCCAGCCTGCATCGTGTTCTTGAGCTGATCGAACACGATTCTGAGCGGAGCGACGAAAATGTTCTGCGCCTTGTCGCGCGTCGCCTGGTTACTGCCGGCCAGTTTCGACAGCGCGTCGGCCAGCCTTCGCGAGGCGACCGCGCCCGGTCCCTTTCCGTCGCCTGCGGCTCGGCGCAGGCTGTCGACCGAGCTCTTCAGCGCCCCGACATTCTCCTCATCGGTGGGCGCCGCGTCGACAGAATCGGGATTGAGCGCAGGCCCCACCACCTTCGCCGCCTTCGCGATCAGTTGCAGCTTCGCCGGCTGATCCTCGGGCACGAAACTGTCGAGCGACATCACGCGCAGGACTTCCGGCAGCTTTTCCAGCTTCGCCTCGATCTTCTTCGCATCCGCTTCCGAATTGGTCAGCACGTTGACGGCGTTGGCGCCAGTATTTGGATCCTTGCGCAGGTCGAGGAAGGTGGCGATCAATTCGGCCTTGGGGTTGCGCAGGTTGATCGGGTTGAAGTCGAACTTCATGAAATAGAGCAGCGGCAGGCCGGCTACGACGAGCAGCAGCGTACCTACGATGATGATGATGCGATGCTTTTCGAGGAATTCGTCCACCGGCGCCAGAAACGCGTAACCCACCGGCTCGCTTTCGCCGGGCGGGTGAAGCAGCTTGAGCATGGCAGGCAGCGCCGTGATGCTGGTGATGAACGCGATCATCATGCCGGCGCCGGCAATCTTGCCGAGTTCGGAAATGCCCTTGTAGTCGGTCGGCAGGAAGCACAGGAAACCGGCCGCGGTCGCCATCGCGGCGAGCGACAGCGGAACCGCCGAACGTCTCGCCGCATTCTCCAGAGCTAGCGCCAGATCCTCGTTCTTGAAGCGCTCGGAGCGGTAGCGAACGCTGTACTGGATACCGAAATCGACGCCGAGGCCGACGAACAGCACGGCAAAGGCGATCGACAGCAGGTTCAGCGATCCCACCATCATCAAGCCAACCGCGGTCGTAAGCGCGAGGCCGATGAACAGGTTCACGAACACTGCAAAGATGATCTTTGCGGAATGCAGCGCCATCCAGAGGATCGCAAGGACGATGAGGACGGTCGCCACACCGTTGACGATCGCGCCGTCCTGCACGGTCGAATATTCCTCGTTGGCGATCGGAACCGGGCCGGTCAACCGCACCCGCGCGTGGTATTGGCCGGCGAAGTCGAGATCGATCGCCGCCTTCCGGATCGCATCGGTGGCGTCCTTGCCGGGTTCCAGCGCGTTGTAGTCGAGCTTCGGCTTGAACTCGATGAAGGCGCGGCGATCGGCGGCGGTCAGCGGCTTGTCGCTGACGAGTTCGCGCCAGGAAAACGTCGCCGTTCCCTTGTTCAGGATGTCCTCGACCGTCTGGCTGATCAGGTTGAAGGGCCGTTCGGCATTGTCGAGCTTGACTTGTCCGCGCTTGACGCCGGCAAGCCCGGTCTCCAGCGCGCCGGTCAGGCCGCGGATCGAGGGATCGCCGGCCATGATCTCTACCAGCGGAGCGGAGGCTTCGAGCTGGCCGGCGACCTTGCCGACCTCTTCGACTGGCAGGAACAGCAGTCCGTTCTTCTCGAAGAACTCGCCGGAACCGAGCGGCTGCACCGATTCGAAATTGGCGTCGCCGGCGAGTTTTTCGGCCAGCGCCTTGCTGGCAGCGCTGGCGAGTTCGGGCGTCGACGCCTCGACGACGGCGAGAATAAGCTTTTCGCGATCGAACGCCTGCTCGAACTGGTTGTCGCGCTTGCGCCAGTCGAGATCGGGCGAAATCAACGTGTTGATGTCGGTGTTGATCGAGAAATGCCGGACCGTATAGAAGCTCGCTCCAACTGCCAGAAGCAGGGAGGCGATAACGACGAGAGTGGCAAACCGCGTACAGGTTCTGACAATCGAGACGACAATACTGGTCAGCACTTCGTTTCTTTCTAAATCTAAAAGGAGAGCTGGGCGAAAACGCCCGCTGTCTAGCTGAGTTCCCGAGGCCGATCTAATGTTGTTTTACGGCCTCGCCGACGGTTGAATTCCAAGCTGCCAACCGGACCGGAACGGGTGTTCGGGTCGGTATAGCCCGTTCGGGTGGGGGACAAAGTGACGAACCGGTGAGCAGCCATCGCCCTCTCAAGAAAGCGTTAATGGTGTTCTATTACCTTTACTTTGGTAACCATTGCGCGATGCACCTTTTCTAGCCGCGCTATTTTTGCCACATAGACCTGCGCTTCCATCTGCTTGGGTGGTGGGGACTACCCAGGAGTTCCGGTCGTGGTGCGGATATTGCAAATCCGGATGTGACCGGCTGCACGGAGACCTTCGGGCGAATTTGCGAATTCTGTTCCTGGTGCAACAATCATAATGGACGTCCCATGGAAGTGTATCTAGCGCAGCCCCGCGGATTTTGTGCAGGAGTCGTGCGTGCCATCGAAATCGTAGAGCGTGCGCTCCAGAAGTATGGCCCGCCGGTCTATGTCCGGCACGAGATCGTACATAACAAGTACGTGGTCGAAAGCCTGAAAGCCAAGGGCGCGATCTTCGTCGAGGACCTGTCGGAGGTTCCGCCCCAGGCGGTGACCGTCTTCAGCGCCCATGGCGTGGCCCGCAGCGTCGAGGAAGAGGCCGCCGCCCGGGGCCTGCCCGTCCTCAACGCTACCTGCCCCCTGGTCACCAAGGTCCACAACCAGGGCAAGCGGTACATGTCCAAGGGCCGTGCCCTGGTCCTGATCGGGCATGCCGGCCATCCCGAGGTCGAGGGAACCATGGGTCAGGTTCCAGGGCCGGTTTTGCTGGTTCAGAATGTCGACGATGTGGCTTCTTTGCCACTGCCGACCGACGCCCCGGTGGCTTATATCACCCAGACGACCCTGAGCGTGGATGACACAAAGGATATAATTGCGGCCCTTCAAGCCAAATTTACAGATATTCAAGGCCCCGACATCCGGGATATCTGCTATGCGACACAGAACCGCCAATCTGCGGTAAGGGACCTAAGCAAGCTGGTGGACGTCATTTTGGTGGTGGGGGCCGCCAATAGTTCCAACTCAAACAGGCTCCGCGAAATCGGCACCGAGGTCGGCGTCGCGAGTTATCTCATTGCCGACGGGAGCGAGTTAAATCCCGATTGGCTCAAGGATGCAAAAGCAGTCGGCATCACGGCGGGTGCATCTGCGCCCGAAGTTTTAGTTGACGACGTGATCGAGGCATTGAGGCGTATCGGACCCGTCAAGGTGTCGGTGCTTCCCGGCCGGGAGGAGAACATCGAATTTCGGCTTCCAGCCGAACTTGCTGCGGGCTGATCCACTTCACGGTTTCTGAGTACTCCACGAATTCAAGTCTGGGCCCCGGGCCCAGACTTAAGTCCAGAAAGAAAATCCCCAAAATGGCTATACCGTTTTTCAAGGAACTGAGTATCGGCGGCTATCTCATCAAGCAGAAACTGCTTGGCCGGAAACGCTATCCGCTGGTGCTGATGCTGGAGCCGTTGTTCCGCTGCAACCTCGCCTGCGTCGGCTGCGGCAAGATCGACTATCCCGATGCGATCCTCAACCGCCGCATGTCGGCGCAGGAGTGCTGGGACGCCGCCGACGAATGCGGCGCGCCGATGGTGGCGATCCCCGGCGGCGAACCCCTGATCCACAAGGAGATCGGCGAAATCGTGCGCGGCCTCGTGGCCCGCAAGAAGTTCGTCTCGCTGTGCACCAACGCGCTGCTGCTGGAGAAGAAGCTCGATCTGTTCGAGCCGTCGCCCTATCTGTTCTTCTCCGTGCATCTCGACGGGTTGAAGGACCACCACGACAAGGCGGTGTCGCAAAAGGGCGTGTTCGACCGCGCCGTGTCCGCAATCAAGGCGGCGAAGGCGCGCGGTTTTACCGTCAACGTCAACGCCACGATCTTCGATGGCCATGCGGCGGAAGAGATCGCCAAATTCCTCGACTTCACCACCGAACTCGGCGTCGGCGTCTCGATGTCGCCGGGCTACGCCTATGAGCGCGCGCCCGACCAGGCGCACTTCCTGAACCGCACCAAGACCAAGAAGCTGTTCCGCGACGTGTTTGCGCTCGGCAAGGGCAAGAAGTGGAACTTCATGCATTCCGGCATGTTCCTCGACTTCCTCGCGGGCAACCAGAGCTATGAGTGCACGCCGTGGGGCATGCCGGCCCGCAATATCTTCGGCTGGCAAAAGCCCTGCTACCTGCTCGGCGAAGGCTACACCAAGACCTTCAAGGAGTTGATGGAGACGACGGACTGGGACACCTACGGCACCGGCAAGTACGAGAAGTGCGCCGACTGTATGGCCCATTGCGGCTATGAGCCGACCGCGGCCAACGCCGCGCTGGCCAATCCGCTGAAGGCGATGTGGGTCGCGCTGCGGGGCGTCCGCACCACGGGACCGATGGCGCCCGAAATCGATATGTCCGCTCAGCGCCCGGCGCAGTACATCTTCTCGTCCGAGGTGCAGAAGCGCCTGTCCGAGATTCGCCGCGACGAGGCGGCTGGTGCCGCGGCCAAGCAGCATGCGAAAGCACAGAAGGCTTCCACCGCCGCCTGAGCCGGCAATGGAGCCAACGATTTGGGGCCCCGGTTCATGCGAACCGGGGCCCTTTCCTTTCCGAGCGCTTACCGAATGATCATGGTGCCGCTGGAGCGGCTAGCCGGGTTTCGATCCAGATGCCCGCGGCGCATCACCATGGGGCTGCCGAAGCAGGTTCTCGATCTCCGCCGCACGTTGGGGGCTGAGTGTGCCACGCTCGATCCCGAGCGGAACGTTCCGGAGAGCCAGTTCGCGATACAGCGCCCCGGAGGCAGGAAAACGCGCGTCCAATGCGTCGAGGTGCTTGGTGATCGTTCCGAGGTCCCCGCGCGCCACGCAACCGCCCATGCCGTTGGCCAGCCCGCCATCAAGAACGGCCGCGACCGTCCCCCGCAGCAGCGGCATCATGGCCCGCAGCGCGTCGGCCTCGCTGGCGCCAAAACTCTTCCAGAGTTCGACGCCTTCCTTGAGCAGGGCAATCAGGAACGGACCGACATAGTAGGCCGAGGCGTGATAGAGCGCCCGCACGCCCGGCGGCAGCGCCAGCGGCTCGCATCCAATGCTGGTGGCGAGCATTTCCAAATCAGGCCTGAAACCGGCTTCGGCTTCGATGCCGACGGTGCATCCGCGCAGCCCCTCCAGCGCGACATCAGGATTTGCGAACATCTGCATCGGGTGAAATCCGCCGGTGGCGGCCCCTGCGGATTTCGCGTGATCCAGCGCCGCCAGTTCGGTTGCTCCGCTGCAATGCACGACGCGATGACGTGGCTCCCAGCGCAGATCGCGGCAGACCGGCAGGATCGCGTCGTCGCTCACCGTCAGGAAGACCATATCTGAACTGTCCACGACCTGCTGTGCATGCATCATCGGTCGCGCTGACGGTACGCGGGAGCCCAGTCGACGTGCCGCATCGGGACCGCGGTTATGGAACGCCGCGACATTCAGGTTCGCGCGGTCAAACGCCGGCGCCAGCGTCTGCGCCACACGACCGGCGCCGATGAAACCAATTCGCAATGCCGCGAGCGCCGCGCTCATTGAGCATAGCTCCGGTCGATGCGATCGAGCTTGCGCAGCAGCGCCGGCCATTCCAGCAGGCCGTAGCCGGTTTGCAGATTTTGCGCCGCTTCATTCAATGTCGGATTGGTGTCGCGCTCATTGTCCAGCGTGATCTCGGTGCCCGCAAAGCAGGTCACGGTGTTGCCGATCGCTATCTCGGTCGGCGCGTGCAGCGGCCGGCCGCAGCCGAGCGCATCGACCTGGATACGGCAAGCCTGCTCCAGCCAGTAGATCGCGTTGAACGCCTGCGGAATCGTATTGCCGCAAACCAGCAGGCCGTGGTTGCGCAGAACCAGCACGTTGTTGCGGCCGAGATCGGCGACGACCCGGTCGCATTCGTCCCGGTCGATCGCCGGACCCTCGAAGTCGTGATAGCCGATCCGCCCGTGAAACCGCATCGCCGTCTGGGACAGCGGAAGCAGCCCTTCGGCAAGCGTGCTGACGGCCGTGCCTGCCCTGGTGTGGGTATGAAGAACGCACTTCACGTCGGGCCGCGCCCGATGGATCGGGGCATGAAGATAGAAGCCGGCCACGTTGACGTTGTAGCCATGGTCGGGCTGCAACAGAGTTCGCCCCTCGATATCGATCTTGACGAGGCTCGACGCGGTGATTTCCTCGTACAGCATGCCGTACGGATTGATCAGGTACTGGTCATCATGCCCCGGGACCTGCGCACTGATGTGGTTGTAGATCAGGTCGGTCATTCCGTAGAGCGCCACCAGGCGATAGCACGCCGCGAGATCGACCCGCGCCGCCCACTCCGCTTCCCCCACAGCGGTCCGAATATCGTCGACGGAGCGAATTTCGGTTTGACGCATGTTACTTGCCGCGACCGCGGCCCCCTTTAATGGCGGATGACCGTGGCGTGCTCCACGATCCGACCAAGGCTTTCCGACGACGGAAGCGCCCCGAATACATGCATCCCGTCCATGCCCAACCTGGATTTCACAAAGAGATCGGCGGCATCGGCATCGCCGTGCTGCAACATCCCGGCAGCCTGCAACGCATGCGCCATGCGGGTGACGAGTGCCCTTGCGTGACCGTCGTCGGGATATTGCGCACGCAGCCGGTCGGCGAGATCATCCGTGTACCTGTCGTAGATCCCGTTGAGGCCCCTGCTCGCCCGCAGTTCGTCGACAAAGGCGTCCCGGCAGCGTGCGTCGCGTTGCATGGCCCGCAAGACGTCCATGCACATCATGTTCGATGTGCCTTCCCAGATCGAATTCAGCGGCGCCTCCCGGTAAAGGCGCGCCATCGCATTCTCCATGATGAAGCCGTTGCCGCCGTGCACCTGCAGGCACTCGTAGACGAAAGCCGGGGCGCGCTGGCAATTCCAGAATTTCACCACGGGCGTGGCGACCCGCGCCAGTAACCGTTCGTGTTCGCTGGTCTCCATGCCGTCGGTTGCACGCGCGACCCGAAGTGCGCCAAGCATCGCCGCCTCGCTCTCGAGGGCGAGGTCGGCGAGCACATTGCGTTGCATGGGAAGTTCGGAAATCGGCTTGCCGAATGCCGTTCGCGTTTGCGCGTGATTCAATGCCAGGCTCAACGCCTGCCGCATCAGCCCGGCGGAGCCTGCCGCAAAATCCAACCTGGTCAGATGCGCATGCGAAAGGATCTCCCTGATGCCGCGCCCCTCTTCGCCGACAAGGATCGACCACGTATCGTGGTACTCGATCTCGCTCGAAGCGTTCGAACGGTTGCCGCACTTGTCCTTCAGACGCTGAATGAAGATGCGGTTGGCGCTGCCGTCGGGCAGCAGGCGCGGCACGAACAAACAACTCACGCCGGATTGGGTCCGCGCCAGCGTGTAGAACCCGTCGGCCACCGGCACCGAGAAAAACCATTTGTGGCCGGTGATCGAATAGATCTCGCCATGCGCACCGCGCTCGATGAACCGCGCGGTGGTCTGGGTTTCACGCAGATCGGAGCCGCCCTGCTTCTCGGTCATCGCATAGCCGATGACCGCCGCGCGCTTGGCCTCGATGGGAAGACGACGCGGATCGTAGTCCGCCGCCAGCGTTCGCTCCCGCCACATCGCAAATTGCGGCTTGCCGGAAAATCCGGAGATCGCGGCATAAGCCATCCCGGTAGGACAACCCACGCCATTCTCGATCTGGTTCCAGAGATAGCTCAGCGCCGCGCGCGCAAAATGTCCATTCGGCTCGCCCGTCGACCAGGCGAGACTATGGACCTCGCTTTGAAACGCCAGCGACATCAATTGATGCCAGGCTGGATGAAATTCGACCCAGTCATTGCGGTTGCCATACCGATCATGGGTCAGCAGTTTCGGTTCGTGCTCGTTGGCAAGGCGCGCGGCCTCCTGCACGGGTTCGGAGCCGGCATGGGCTCCGAGCGCAGAAAGTTTTTCACGTGCCCACGGCGCGATCTCGGCGATCAGACTGCTCAACGCGCGATCGTCATCGAATGCATTGAAACCGACGGCTGGCCGCGCCTGATTGCAGACTTCGTGGGTCACCATCGGACCGGTTTTCGCTTCCACGATGGCAACCGGCTCGACGCGCGCGTTCATGCGGAGACCTTCGATACGGGTGTCAATTCAGGCGAGGCGTGCCGAAACAGCATTCGTGCGGAAAGGCCCGCGATGGACTGTGCGATCGCCCTCGCCGCTTCGGAATCGGGAGCGGCCTCCGGCGCCAGAGGCCCAACCAGCGCCTCCATGAAAGCGCCAGTCACGCACGATGCCGCGACATTCGCATCGATCTCGACGAATTCGCCGCTCTTGATGCCGCGCCGGACCAGTCTGGCGATTTGATCGGCGAGCGCCGCCCGGTATTTCAGGCGCGCCGCGTCGATCTCCGGCTCGCAGGGCTCGGCGATCAGCGCGTAAGCCAGACGGCGGCCGCGCATCGCCCGCATTGAAAACGTGTAGATCGCGTCCACCAGGCACTGGGATGCGGATCCCTCGGCCTCGGCGATGGCAGCGACCACGGCGACCTCGCGTTCGGAAACCAGCCCGAGCACTTGCGCATAGAGGTCCGCCTTCGAGTCGAAGTAGCGGTACACGCTGCCGGTGGCCACGCCCGCCCGTGCGGCGATCAGAGCGATCTGGGCATCCTTCCACCCGCTCAGCGCCACGGCGTCCCGTGCCGCATCCAGGATGCGCGCCCTGGTCTCAACGAGCTGATTGAGGCGGATCGCAGCAATTGCCATAATGAACCTTAATTCATGAATTCCGGATCATTATTCACAATTGGCGGAAAAGCTGCCGCTGTCAAGTATCTGACGACCCAGATGTCGGCATGCCGACGCGAGTGCCTGGAATCGGAAAAGGCCCCGGTTCGAATGAACCGAGGCCTTTTCTTTCTGTCTAACGCCTTCTGAAACCTAAAAAGCACCGGTGCGAATCAGGTCGCCGCGGTGGCGAGTCCCTCTTCACCGTGCAGAAATCCGCGGCAGCCACGCAGGGAGCGCAGTGCACGATTGAAATCGAGTCCCGTGGAGACCAATGCGCGCAGTGAGGTGGGATTGCGCGCCACGCCGCGCAGCACTTTGCCGAGATCGATGTCGCCGTTCGGCTTGATCGCGCTCTTGGCCAGCGCCGGAAGCGAGCGGCTGGCGGGATCGGAGATCACCCGCAGAGCCGCGAACGGCAGGCCGGCCTTGGCCGCATAGGCCGCAGCAATATGACTTTCCATATCGACTGCCGCCGCGCCCGTCTCCGAATGCAGCGCGGCCTTGCAGGCGGTCGCAGCGATCACCTGCTCCACACCAGCGAGGCCACCGCGAACCACACGCCGGCGATGCAACGCCGCACGGGCGATCAGTTCCTCGTTCAGCGCCAAACCTGCCAGAAAGCGGGTATCGCCGGCCAGAACTTCGGTCGCCACCACCACGTCGCCAGATTTCAACGAAGGATCCAGCCCGCCGGCGACGCCGAACGAGATGACACCTCTGAAAGTGGTGGAATCCAGCGTTGCCAGCAATGAGCGCAACTGCTGCGGATCGCTCGAACTACAGATGACGATCATGCCGGGCCCAGCTGCAATGCGGGCCTCCTGCACCAATCCTGTAACGATCAAAACCGGTCGTGGATCATTCGAATTGCGATCAATCGAATTGTCCACGATCGCGGCGGCCCCCGCCCGCAAAGTCACATCCCGACCCCTACCACCCTGCTGTTGGTGCTGCTTAAATTCCGATACCGCGCCAACGCCCAGAGCGGAAAGAACTTCGCGTAGCCATGATAACGCAAATAAAACACCCGCGGAAAGCCTGTAGCCGTGTAACGGGCCTCATCCCACAGCCCTTTCTCGGTCTGTGTGGCTTTTAGGTACTCCACACCGCGCACTACTGCCGGATTTTCAACTTCGCCGGCCGCCATCAGTCCAAGCAAAGCCCATGCCGTTTGCGAGGAAGTCGATGGCGCATCCTCGAATCCCTTGTAATCAAGTCGATAGCTGACGGCATCCTCACCCCAGCCGCCGTCGCTGTTCTGGATCGACAGCAGCCAATCCGCCGCCTTGCGAATCACTGGGTCCTGGTGACCGAGCCCTGCGACATTTAGCGCGCACAGCACCGACCAGGTTCCGTAGATGTAGTTGAGGCCCCAGCGCCCGTACCACGACCCTTCCGCGAGCTGGGTGCGGCGCAGATAGCCGATCCCGTCCGCCATCGTCTTGCTGGTCTCGGCCGTCTCGCCGAGCTGCGCCAGCATCGAGATGCAGCGTGCGGTGACGTCCTCGGTCGGCGGATCGAGCAGCGCGCCGTGGTCCGAGAACGGGATGTTGTTGAGGTAGTATTCGAGATTGTTGACGTCGAACGCAGCCCAGCCGCCGTCGCAACTCTGCAGGCCCTCGATCCATTCGCGGCCACGGGCGATCGCCTCGTCGTATTCGTTGCTGCCCGACGCGCGACGCGCGCGATCCATCGCCATCACGACCACGGCGGTATCGTCGAGATCGGGATAGTGGGCGTTGTTGTACTGGAACGCCCAGCCGCCAGGGCGCACGTCGGGGGCCTTCACCGCCCAGTCGCCCTTGAGGTCGAGCACCTGCCGCGGCTTCAGCCAGTCGAGACCCTGCTTCATTTTCGCGAGCGTGGCTTCGCCGCCGGCCTCCGTCAGCGCATGGCAGGTCAATGCGGTGTCCCACACCGGCGAGACGCAGGGCTGGCAATAGGCCTCGTGCTCGTGGATCACGAGCAGCTTGTCGATGCCCCTGCGGGTGACCGCGCGCGGCGGAAAATCCGGTCCCTTGCCGAGCGCCTCATACATCATGACGATGTTGGCCATCGGCGGATAGATCGCGCCCATGCCGTCTTCGCCGTTCAGCCGCTCTTCGGTGAAAGCAAGCGCCGCATCGATCGCGCGCTGGCGCAGCTTCTTCGGAAACAATGGTTCGACCATGCGCAGGATCTTGTCGAGCGTGCTGAACAGCGCAAACCAGCCCCAGCTCTGGTGCGGCGCCTTCGCCGTAAGCCCGACCGATTTGGGATCCTGCAGGAACAGCTCGTCGACGCCGACGCCCTTGGGATTTTTCGCCAGCGGCTTCAACGCCGCCATCACCATCAGCGGCACGATCGTGGTGCGCGCCCAGTAGGAAATCTTGTTCAAGTGGAACGGCGACCACATCGGCAGCAGCATGATCTCGACCGGCAGCACCGGCACCGCGCGCCAGCTCAGCACGCCGTAGAACGCTAGAAGAAATCGCGTGAAGACGTTGACACGGGCAGCCCCGCCACGGCTGCGGATCGCCTCGCGCGCGCGGACCATGTGTGGGGCGTCGACGAAATCGCCGATCATCTTCAGCGCAAAATAGGATTTGACGCTGGCGCTCATGTCGAACGGGCCGTCCTGCACCAGCGCCCAGCCGCCATGTGCGCCTTGCGTGCGGCGCAGATAGTTGGCGATCTTGGCTTCGAGTTCGCTGTCGACGGGCTCAGCCAGATAGTGGCGCAGCAGAACGTATTCGGACGGGATCGTGCTGTCGGCTTCCAGCTCGAATACAAAATGTCCGTCGGATTGCCGATAGCCGAGCAGCGCTTCGGTCGCTGAGGAGATGCTCTTTTCCAGCGCGACGGCATCGACTGCCGCGACGTCGACTGGCGCGACGGGGTCGGCTGCAATTTTCTTGTCTATGGAAAGCATGCGCTAGACATCCCTCTATTCGCGGCCGGGTTCTGTGAAGCCGGTCACGGAAACGTCCGATCAGGCCTCAAGGCCTCGCCAGGACCAGATCGGCGGCGCGATCGCCTGACCGTATCGATCCTTCGATGGTTGCCGGCAACCCGGTATCAGTCCAGTCGCCGGCGAGAAACAGGTTTTTGAACGATGTTACCGGCCCCGGCCGTAGCGCGTTCTGCTCCGGCGTCGCCTCGAATGTCGCGCGGCGCTCGCGCACGATCTGCCAGGGCGGCAGCGGCAAGTCGCCCTGCAGCCCGCCGGCCTTGCAGACATCCCGCCAGATCGCCAGCGCCAGCTCTTCGCGCGGCAAGTCGACGAGCCGGTCGGCATTACTGATGGTGACCGACAGCCGCTGCGGAAACGCGAACAGCCACTCCACCAGGCCGCCGACCACGCCGAGGATCGGCGCGGCATCGCGCGGCGGATCGAAGCGAAAATGCGCGTTGACGATGGCGCGGAATTTCGACGGCGTCTTCAGGCCCGGCAGCAGCGCGGCCGCCGGACGCGGCGGCACCGCCAGCACCACGACGTCGCCGGGGCCGAGCGCGATCGTGTCGCTGCCGAATTTCAACTCGCCGACATTGTCGCCTGTCGTCGCGAATTCGCGAAGCTCATGGCCGAACTGGATCGAGGCGCCCTTGTCCTGCAACAGCTTGATCGCCGGCTCGACCAGAACCGCGCTCAGGCCATCGCGCGCGATCAACGGCCGGCAGGCCTGCCCGCCGGCCAGCAGCGTTTCCCGCACGATCGCGCCGGCGAGGCCCGCCGAACCCTCGGGCGGATCGACATTGAGCGCGGCCAGCAGCAGCGGCTGCACCAGCCGGTCGTACAGCGTGCCCTTGCAGGGGATCGCGTCGCCGACCAGCTTGCCGGTGCCTGCCCAGACAAGAGGCGCCAATGCGAGATAATCGCGCAGCCCGGTATCGGGGACGCGGCGCGCCTCATCGAACACCCATAGCGGCAATTTGCCGTCGCCGAGGTCGAGCTGCCAGCGCTGGCCGGTCGTGATGTCGACGAACGGAAACTGCGCAACCTTAGGCCCGACCAGCCCGGCCTCGGTGCCGATCGATCTGGCGTAGGCCAGCGCATGGCGGTTGCCGGACAGCAGCAGATGGTTGCCGTTGTCGATGGTGAGGTTGGTGGCGGCGTCGAAATACGACCGGCAGCGGCCGCCGGCCTGCTGCGTCGCCTCGTGGACGTGCACCTTATAACTAGCGTTGGCCAGCCGTACGGCCGCCGCGAGGCCGGACACGCCGGCGCCGATGATATGAGCGTTTTTCTGCATCAGATGATCGCGTAACGGAGAAGGATGCCGATCTTCGCCCATTTATGGACGCGAACCGGTTCGCGCGGAGCGGCAAAGCCCCTTGCCAGCAGCAGGTCCAGGATCGCGCGGTAATATTTCGACATGATCCGCGGCGCGCGCACCTTGCGCCGCGAATTGCGCTTCATGATCTCGTCAGATTTCTCAAAATGCTTTTTCGCGCGCTCGGCGAGCGGCAGGCAAACCTTTGGCAGCGCGCGCTCGGCGATCACCCGGTTGGGATCGTCCGACGTGATGCCGGCAAGCATCAGGCTTTCGCGCGGCAGATACAGGCGGCCGAGGGTAGCGTCCTCATCGATGTCGCGCAGGATATTGGTCAATTGCAGCGCGCGGCCGAGATGGTGGGCGAGCTGGATGCCGTCTTCCTCGGGCAGACCGAACACCCGCACCGACAGTCGCCCGACAGCGCTCGCGACGCGATCGCAATAAAGATCGAGAGTTGCAAAATCCGGCGCGCGAATGTCCTGTGGCACGTCCATCTCCATGCCATCGATGATGGCGAGAAAATCCTCGCGCTTAAGGCCGAAGCGTTTCACCGAGGCGGCGTAATCCTGCACGCGCGGCGGGGGATGTCCGTGATATAGCGCATCGATGTCGTCACGCCATTGCTGCAGCGCCGCCAGCCGCTCGGGCCGCGGCCCGTCGGAATCGGCGATATCGTCGACCTGCCGGCAGAAGCTGTAGATCTGGAACATCGCCTCGCGCTGGGCGCGCGGCAGGACGCGCATCGCGGCATAGAACGAACTGCCGGACGCGGTTGTGCCGTAATCTGCGTTGGCCGCCGCCGTCTGCACCGTCATGCGCCCGCCGCCGGTTTCACCACGGGGCGCCGGCCCGCGGCGCGCCTGATCATTTCACCTGTGATCGCGCCGATACTCTGCGCGAGCAGTTCGGGCTTGCTCAAATGCACGCGCTCGCTGAGCGGGTCTTGCACCTTCAGCATCCCGACGATCTTGTCGGCAAAAGCCTGGATCACGGCGACCTCGAGCCCGAGCCGGAAATCCTTGACCTCGGCGCTGAGCGACTTGCCTTCATCGAGCAGCGTCTCGGTCCGCACCGCGAGCGCCTGCAGGCATTGCAGCAGCGCCGGCTGCGACTTCGCTTCGCCCAGCATCTCGACGGTGGCGCCGCTGGCGGCCAGCGCATCGCGCGGCAGGTAGACGCGGTTGAGATTTTTGTAATCCTTGGCGCAATCTTGCAGATGGTTGTTGATCTGCAACCCCGCGCACAGCGCATCCGACGCCGCCCAGGTCGAGGTGCTCTCGCCGTGGACGTCGAGCATGAAGCGGCCGACCGGCATGGCCGAATAACGGCAGTAGTGAATGACGTCGTCCCAGTTCTCGTAGCGTAGCTTGGTGACGTCCATCCGGAACGCGATCAGCACGTCGAGCGCGTGGCGCGGTGCCATCGCCCGCTCGGCCAGCGCATGGCGCAGATCGACGGCTTCCTTCTGCGTGTCGCCGTTGCCCAGCAATTCGGCCTCGAGCAGGTCGAGATAACGCAACTTCTCGTCGGCGCCGAGCGTCGCGTGGTCGGCGATGTCGTCGGCCGTCCTGACGAAATTATAGTATGAGAGGATCAGGGCCCGGTGGCGCGGATGAATGATCCACGACGCGACCGGAAAATTCTCGTCGCGGTGGGTCTTTCCGGATCGCAGGTCGCTCGCGCTGGTCATCGGGAACTGGCTACATCAATTGGAGTTGGCCGCATGCGCCGATGTTCGGCGCATGCCAGGAAAACGCGTGCCCCATATAGGGGAATACGCCGCCAAAACCAATGCTATCTGGTCCGTTAGCCCCGCCCGTGACGCGCGTCATAGAGCCGAAAATGGCTCTTTCGCTCGCGTTAACGGGCGCAAGCCGCGCCTTATTGCCCGTTGTTCTTCAGAACCTGGTCGCAGGCGGTGCTGATCTTGGCGCGGTGCTCCTTGAGGCAGGCCAGGATGGTGAAATCGCCCTGGTCGATCACCGGGCGGCAGAACTTCTGGACGTCGCGGTTACAGGCCTTCTGCTCCTCCGCCGTGCCGCTGCGTGACTGCTGGGCGAAGGCTCCGGATGAAACAGAGATCGACAACAGGGTGAGTGCGAGGAGAAATGTGCGCATCGTATTCCTTCATTCGGCGGCAAAAAATCCTGTTCCCGATTTGCACGTCGGCATTGCCGGAACGGATCTGTTTGGATGGGCAGGTGCCGCGTAACCCAGCGACGATTAAAGGACAAGCATGGCAATTGCGGCCAAATTTGCGACGATCTGCGCACGTTAAATAACCAACTGATATTTAACGTGTATTTTTGTCACACCTGCAAAAGTAATTGGCTGTTGCGGACGATGCGGTGCATAGCTAGATGCTGCGCCACGGGACTGTTGTGAACGGCTGATTCTTCTTGGCCGCCTGCGGCCTTTTATCCTGCCGCTATCGCCGGAAACAGCATTCCGTCATTTGAACCTAAGATACTGCGGAAACACTAAATCTTCGATGCGGTGAGACGTATCTTGCAAAAGAGGCGTCTATTTCAGGGGAAAACTCACGATGAAACTGTTCGGTTCCAGCTTGTTCGGTCAGGCTCTCGCAGCTGTTGGCGTCAGTGCCGCGCTCATGTTGTCGGCCACCGCAAGCCATGCGCAGGCGGGAGGCCCGTTCGCCGGCTTTGACGGAAACTGGAGCGGCACCGGCACGGTCGCGCTGTCCAACGGTACCATCGAAAACATCCGCTGCAAGGCCGACTACAAGGTCAACGCCAGCGGGCTCGGCCTGAAGCAGAACCTGCACTGCGCCAGCGACAGCTACAAATTCGATCTCTCCAGCGACGTCACCAGCCAGGGTGAACGGATCTCCGGCAACTGGAGCGAAAAGAGCCGGAATATCTTCGGCAATCTGCAGGGCACTGCCGGCGGCGGCCAGATCGACGTGTTCGTCGAGGCTTCCGGATTTGCCGCCAACCTGAATTTGCGCACCAACGGCAACAAGCAGAACGTGCAGATCGACTCCAAGGGCGAAATCAGGGGCGTCAAGATCACGATGAGCAAGACCTGACGCGGGTCTTTTTGAATCCGCTGAAAGGCAGCGCCCCGGCGCTGCCTTTTATTTTGATCAGCCGAAGGTCCAGCGCCAGCTGGGGTCGCCACGGTCGCGACGTTCCGTCACCTCGATGCGCATGAAGCGATCATGCGCCAGCGCTGCCCCTACCCATAATTCGTTCCAGGCATCGAACACCGCAGGCGACAGCGCCTTACGTTCCGCCATCAGGCGCCACGACGTCTGGCGCACGGTCGTGCTCGAACCTTCCTGCTGCAGTTCCGCATCGTCGTCCTGCCCACGGGCAAGCCGGGCAAAGGCTTTGGCGAAACCCGCCGCGCCCGCTTCCACACCGCCCAACAGCCGGGCTACCTCGTCGAAGGTGTGCATCCCGACGAGCCGCGCCGCAGCACCGGCGAGATGGCCCCCCTCTTCCGGTCCGAGCACGGCGATCGTTTCCGGCACGATCGAGGTGACGTACTCCATTGCATAATTACGCAGCACCTTCTGCAGCCGTTCTTCCGGCCAAGTGTTCTCCGGCAGGTTCGGCGCGAGATCTGCGCGGAACGGCGGACATCGCTCGCCGGGAGAAAACTGCAGCCGCTCCTCGGGCGCGAGATCGCGATCCCACTCCTTGTAATAGCCCTCCAGCCCCGGCTGCCCATCGACGGTCTGCCCGGTGCAGACGAAGCCGAGCCTGGGATTGCCGAGCACGACGCCATTGTTGGCGTGCCATCCGCGCAGCATCGCACGTGATACGTCCGACGGGATGCCGCAGATCGCCGTACCCGACCAGATCCAGCGCGGCGGCGGATAGCGCACCCAGGCCTTGGTGTCGCTCTCGTAGACATATTCGACCTTCACCCCGCCGACCTGGTTCGACAGGTAATGATATTGGGCACAGGCCACCGCATGCGGAAGCTTGTCGAGGCCGAGCTTCTTCAAGCCGGGAAGAAAGCGCGCCAGTTGCTGCCGCCGGAAGGTGCGGAACACCACGTCGGCCGCGCGCGGCGCACCGGCCCGCGAAGCCAGCATCAGGATCAGCCCGGTGAGGTACGAGTGATAGATGTGCTCGATGGCACGGTAGGCGGCGGCATCGGCGGTTGCGCCGCGTGCAGCCTGGTTGGCATTCATCTGTCATTCCTCCACAACAGGCGAATCCGCGAAGCGCTTTCGCCCCCGTGTTTACATGTTGACAGGTAGCTATAACATTCCACCCACCACCTCAATGCAAGGTCGGTGATACGAGGTTGAACTGCAGCTCATGCGCGCGGTAGTCGGTCATCAGTTCGGCGAGATAGAATGTCTGAGGCTTGAAGAGGCCCCCTCGCCTGCGCTGTCGGCAGGAACGGTGCGGGTCGCCGTGCGCGCGGCCGGCGTCAGCTTCGCGAACCTCCTGTTCATCGCCGGCAAACATCAGAACCGACCAAGCCTTCCGTTCATTCCCGGCACCGAGATCGCCGGCATCGTGACCGAGATCGCGCCTGAGGTGCAAAACGGACTGCGGGTCGGCGATCGCGTCTGTGCCGGTCTGCCCTCGGGCGGTTTTGCGGAAGAAGCCGTCGTCGATGCGGACAATGTATTCGCCATACCCGACACGCTGGATTTTGCCGCGGCGACGCTGTTTCCGACCATCTACGCCACCGCCTATGCCGGGCTGGTGTGGCGTGCCGCACTCGCGCGCGACGAGGTTTTGCTGGTGCACGGCGCCGCCGGCGCGAGCGGTCTGGCCGCCGTCGAGATCGGCCGCGCCATCGGCGCCTGCGTCATCGCCACTGCGGGCGGCGCGCGCAAGCTCGAAACCGCAAAACGCCATGGCGCCGATCACGCGATCGACTATCGTTCCGATGATTTTCGCGCTGTCGTGCTCGACATCACCGGCGGACGCGGCGCCGACGTCGTGTTCGACCCGGTCGGCGGCGACGTGTTTGACCGGTCATTGCGCTGCGTCGCGCCGCTGGCGCGGCTGCTGCCGATCGGCTTCGCATCGGGCCGCATTCCCGACATTCCGGCCAACCTCGTCCTGGTCAAGAACCTCACCGTGATCGGGCTCTACTGGGGCTTCTACATGGCGTGGGGAAAGACGAAAGCGGATGCGGCGACGCGCGAACGGGTGCGTGGCCTGTACCGTGAGTTATTCGGCCTGTTTGAAGCGGGCAAGCTCCACCCGCTGGTCGACGCGAGATTGCCGCTCGCGGAATTCGGCGATGCGCTTGCGCGCGTCCAGGCGCGCGAGGTGATCGGGAAGATCGTGCTCGAACCCTGACGCGTCGGGCCGGGCTATTGGACCGGCTTGGTGTGATCAATCCCGCGGATCTTTTCCGACAGGTTGATCAGGAACATCGAGGTCGGCCGCAGGATGAAGAGGTCCGCGACCAGGGCTGCGACCATCGAGAACGCGCTGAGCCAGCCGAACAGCCGCAGTGACGGCAGGTCGGAAAACACCGTGACGACCAGACCACAGGCCAGCACCACCGTCGTGAGGATCAGCGCCGGGCCGACCAGCACGGTGGCGCGCTCGACCGCGAGCTCCGGCGTGATGCCGGGTTTGCTCTCCAGCCGCAACCGGTTGAGAAAGTGAATGGTAGCGCTCAAGCCGAGGCCGAACGACACCGTCAGCGCGACCACGCTGGCGAATTGCAGCCCCTCGCCCAACAGCCACAGCACCGTGCCCGATGCCACGACCGGGAAGATGCCGGGCAGGATGCAGGAGAACATCACCACGACCGAGCGGAATGCCAGGCCGATGAAGACCGCGACCAGCAGGAATTCGATCGTCAGACCGTGGTTGAGTTTCGAGATCATGTTGGCGCTGTTGCGCGCGGCAATCGCCGACAGTCCGGTGACCGCGATCTCGAAGCCGGGGTGCTCCGCCCTCACCTTGTTCAGCGACGCATCGAGCTTGTCGATCACAGGGAGGATCTCGCTGGAATCGAGGTCGGGGACGCGCCCCGAAACCACCACCGCATTCTGGTCGGCCGAAATGAAGCGGCGAACCAGATGCTCGGGGATGACGCTGACATACTCCTTCAAGGTCGCGACGTCGTTGCTGCCGGCCTTCTCGGCAAGCCAGCGCCGCAGGGTTTCCAGCGACCAGACGTTGCCGACGCCGGCCGATTTCTCGACCATCGAATGAACCTCGGCGATGATTTTCAAGGTATCCGGCGCATAGAGCGAGGTACCCTTGGGGAATTCGATCAGCACGTCAATCGGATTGGCGCCGGTGAGCTTGGCGTCAAGGCGGCTGGAGGCTGCCACCGCCTGACGCTTGTCCGGCACCTGGTCGGCCAGACGATAGCGCGGCTCCAGCGTAGCGTAGATGAAGCCGAGGCCGGCGACGAGCAGCAACGCGAGCAGGCTGAACAGCCCGGGTCGGCCGACCATGCGCACCGCGATCCAGTAGCAGAAATTGCGCAGCGCCTGCACGCCGGCATCCGCGCCCTGGAATTTTACCGCAAAAACCTTCTCGTTGCGGACGAACAGCACGCCAAACACCGGCACCAGCGACAGCACCGCGATCAGCGCGATGATGGTGGCGGCAAGGCCCGCCTCGCCGAACTTTCGGATCAGCTCAGAGTCGGAGAATTGCAGCGCGATGAACGAGATGCCGGCGGTGCCGTGGGTCAGCACGCAGGCCGGCCCCACCACCAGCACCGCGTTGGTGAACGCGGTGAGTTTGTCCTGGCCCGCGATCAGGCGGTCGCGCGCGGCAAAGGTCAGCTGCATCGAGTCCGAGAAGCTGATCACCATGATGAGCGGCGTCATCACGTTCAGGAACATGTTGAGATTGAAACCGGCCCAGCCGAGGCCGCCGAGCGCGAGCAGGATGGCGATGATCGGCGGAAAGGCCGCGACCACCATGAACGATATCTTGCGGAAGAAGATGATCGCGATGATGCAGCCAGCCAGAATGCCGAGGATGTTGTAGGTCAGCCCGTCGCGCTTGACCGCATTGCGGATCTCGAGCTGCATGACAGGAACGCCGGAAAGCTGGGCGTTGAGCCCGCTGCCGGCAAGATCATCGGCCATGATCTTGCGCATTTCGCCGACGACCTTGCCGAGATCGTTCGAGGAAACGACGCTCGGTTCGAGCGACAGCACGATCAGGGCCAGCGTGCCGTCCTCGGACAGCAGTTTGCCGCGGATGATCTCGTTGGCTTTGACGGTCTCGACGAACTTGTCGTAGGCGGCGCCTTGCGGCAGCTCGGGCGGGAACAGCGCGGCCGGCAGCTTGCCCGGCTCCGGCGCCTGGCGCGCCGAAAACAGCGACACCAGACCGCGCACGCCCTCGACCAGTTGCAGGTCGGTGACCATGTCGCGGATCTTTTCGAGGTTCTCGCGGGCCATCAGCGTCTTGCCCTCGACCACGACCAGCACGTCGAATTCGGTCGCCGGGAAGCGCTTGGTCACGGCCTCGTATTGCTTGTAGTCCTTGGAATCGGAGCGGAACAACTGACTCAGCGAGTCGTCGATCTTGATCCGGTAGATCCCGAAGATCGCGGCCACGATCAGCACGGCCAGAATGATCAAGGACATGATCGGCGCCTTGACCGCGATCAGGCCCATGCGCTCCAGACCGAAGGCGATGCTCTTGCCCGGCGGCGGCGGCTCCTCGATGGCTTCGACGTGGACGCGACTTTCGGAATTCTTGTCGAGCATACCCTGTCCAGTTCTCACGTCGGCCTGCGGCTTGGCTTTATGCAGTTTGGTGGCGCGAATGCGGCTTTGCCAGCCCCGTCAGATCGGCGCTAGCCATTGAAATCACGCGGTAAATTAATCGGCGCCGTTTTACAGGGCCGGACCTCATCCGGCAAGCGCAGCCGACGGGGCAAATCGACCTGAAGGTACCGAAAATGGGCGTTAAGTCTCTGATTTGCCACACCTGCCAGCGGCGCTTCGAGCCGTTCCAGCGGGGCAGTGCCGACGCCTGTCGCAACGGCGTCGTGCTTCAATTTCAGTCAACTTTTCGGGAAACCGCTCCCGCGAGGAAACCGGCTCTGAGGTGGTGCAGCGATCAGTCCTTTTTCGCCTCCACTTCCGTCCCGGCACGCAGCGCCGCCCTGAACGCCACGTCGAACAGGCCGCGGTACTGGCTCGCATTGACGTTGGAAATATGCGCGGTGTCGCGGAAATTGGCCTGTCCGTTCCGGACCAGATAGCAATAGCCCTGCTCGCAGACGACGGACTGCGGGTCCGCCACAACGAGACGCGGATTATCCTGGTACCGATCGAGGACGCGCACGATCTCATCCCGGAAGGCGCGCATCGTAAGCCCGGGGCCGGCCTCGACCTTCCATTCGTCGATGGCCCTTCCCGCGCGGATCTGGTTTTCGATCCACCGCTGCGGCAGGTCGAAGCCGATGTTCAATAACGGCATGATGAGGACGACGGTCTTGCCCGCAGACAGCAGGCTGTCGACGATGACGGAGATCTCGAGCGCATTCGTCCAGTTGCTTCCGAGCACGATGATGCGCGGCCCGATCGGTCCCAGTACGAAATCGAGCGTGCTGCGGTTGAATTCCCGGCACGGCCGCTCATCGCGGGCGTTTCTCGCCGCATCGTCGATGAAGGCCCTGCACGCGTTCTGCGTCGCGATCAGACCATGTATCCGATAGGCAAGCGCGGCTGAGGAAACAGGGTCGAGATACTGATTGGCAAACGAATCACCCCACAGGATAGCGGACGGCCTTTGGGCCGCCTGCTCGCTGCCGAAACTGCAATAAGTCTCCGTTGCCTTCTTGGTAGAGTTCGCGTTTCGAAAGCACTCATCCCGCGGCGTGCTGGTTCTTCGCGCCAGTTCGGCGGGCAGCAGATATTCCGGCAGCCTGCCCGGAAACCCCTTGTTGAGAAAAGTCAGCGACACGAAGCCCGCCAACAACGCGAACGCGACGGCTGAGCCTCCCAGCAGCCGGCGCGGCGTCCAGAAATCCCCGCGGATTCTGAAGGGCTGTTCGACATAGCGGTAGGAAATCGCGCCGAGCGCCAGCGAGAGCAGCACCATCAACGTCTTCTGCGTGGCGCCCACGCCATACCCGCGCACGGATAGAAAGCTCAGGGCAAAGACCCAGACCGGCCAGTGCCAGAGATAGATCGAGTAGGACCAGTCGCCCACGCGCTGGATCGCAGCCGCCCCCAGCAGACCGTGTTCGCGGCTACCCTGTCGCGCCGCAACGATCATGGCCGAGCCCAGGACCGGCAGGATCGTAAGCACGCCGGGCCATCCCGCTTCAGGCAAGGGATAGACGATGCAGCCGGCGACCAGTAGCCAGCCTGCGATTGCAACGATTGGCGATTGCAGCCAGAAAGGATCGGCGATTGCCTCAGATCGGCGCCGGATCTCTGCCGCAGCGATCAATCCGCCAGCCAATGGCTCCCAGGCTCTCGCCTGCAGAGAAAAGAAGGACGATCCCGTCGCATCTTGCTGGCTTGCCCACAGACACCACGCCAGTGACAGGGCGGCGAAGACCTGCAGCGCAACGACCACCGCGTCAATTCCTGATATGGCGCGCACGGCAAGCCGCCAGACCAGGCCGACGATCAGTGGCATGAAGAAATAGAACTGCCATTCCAACGAAAGCGACCAGGTGTGCAGCAGTGGCTTGGTCTGAGCCGCCATGGCGAAATAGCCGCTATCGCTTTTGAAGGCGAAGTTCGACAGCAAGGCGAGCGCCGACAGCGCCTGGAGCAAATGCCGCGAATATTCGGCCGGCAAGGTCACGAACCAGCCGGCGATGACGGACGTAATGGTGAGCACCGCAAGCGCAGGATAGATCCTGCGCATCCGCATCATCCAGAAGGTCCACGGCGAAAACCGGCCGCGCGTCAGCTCGTTCAGCACCTTCGCCGTCATCAGGTAGCCGGTGATTACCAGAAAGACGTCGACACCGACAAAGCCCCCGGCAAAACCCGGTATCTGGAAGTGAAAGCCGACGACGGCGACCACTGAGAGCGCACGGAGCGCGTTGATATCGAACCGGAACGCGTCACCGATCCCAGGCGTGCTTGTGGCCGTCGGTGCCGCCCCCGTGTTCCCCATCGCCTGTCTCTGCCGCTTCTCGTCCCGCTTATATCAGGCGCGAGTTGGCTCACAACGGCGAAGCGTCCGCCCGGGTCGAATCCGTTTCCGGCTCAATCGATCGGTTTGGCGGCGATCAGCGCGGTTCCGCTCTCGTCCTTCAGCGCCACGCCGGTGACCTGACGCACCATACCTTCGCGCACCAGCCAGGCGATCTTGAAGGCGGCCTCATCGTAGCTCAGGCCGGCACCGTGGATGTTCGACACGCAGTTGCGTCGCTCGTCGGTGAGGCCGATGCGCGGGGCAAAGGTGAGATACGCGCCGAGGCTGTCGGGCGCCGACAGGCCGGGCCGCTCGCCGATCAGCATCACCACCATCCGCGCGCCGAGCACGGCGCCGATCTCGTCGCCCAGCGCCACCCGCGCGCCCGATGCGATCACCGCGCGGCCGAACGGGATCCCCGCCTCCGTCAGGCGTGGCGCAAGATAGCGAACAAGTTCGACCGCATGGATGTTGACCGCCGCCGGCGACAGTCCGTCGCCGGCCACGATCATTAGTTCGTTTCCCCCGCTGCCTTGCTGCTCCAGCGCGCGCCGTGAATCCGCATCGAGCATGCGTCCTAGATCGGGACGGCGCAGATAGTCGCGCCGGTTGCGCGCCTGGCTGGAAACCTCAATGACCTGCAGGCCGAGGCCGGCCAATCCGGCCACCAGATGAGGCGCATCGAAAGCGGTATGGACCGCATCGCGCGCGCGGGCGTGGTCGAGCGTGAAGGCCAGCAGCGCATCGGTCGGCATGCTGGCGCCGCAGCGGCCAAGCCCGACACGCGCCGACGTCAGCTCCCGCAAGGCCTCGAGCGGGCGGGACGGCGGCGCCGGCGTTTTCATGAAATATTCCTGGGCCTACTCGGCCGGGACCGATGCTTCGCGCAGCCGGATCGAATAGTTCGAGGCGTTCTGCTTACCGACCGAAGCGGCGCGCGCGAACATGATCAGATGATGGGCAAGCAGCGAAGAGGCAATCAGCCCCTCGATATCGCCATGCCGCAATCGCCCCAACGCAAACTTCCAGAAAACCCTCTTGTAGTCGCCGAGCACCCCGACTTTCCAGAAGATTTTCCTCAGCATGATCAGGCCGCGCTTGATATTGGCCCAGCTTTTCTGTTCGGGCGATACCGGAACCTTGATCCGCCGCGGATAGGTGTAGTCGCATTGGTACTGGTAACGCGCGAACAATTTCTCCGGCTGGTAGGCGACCTCCATGCATTTGCGCCAGGAATCCACCACCTGATCGTAGGGCAGCAGAAATTTGACATTGGAGTCGCGGCCGTCATCGTCATTGACCAGCCGGCCTTCCTTCTCCAGCCGGTCCCATAGCGGGGTCTGCGGCAGCGCCTGCAGCAGATTGATCGTGAGTAGCGGGATCTGGGTCTCGTCGACGAATTGCAGCAGCGCATCACCGGTTTCCGGCTTGTCGGTGTCGAGCCCCATGATGATGCCGGAGACGACTTCCATGCCGTAGGAGT
Organism: uncultured Alphaproteobacteria bacterium; assembly: GCA_963742935.1. Taxonomy (GTDB): domain Bacteria; phylum Pseudomonadota; class Alphaproteobacteria; order Rhizobiales; family Xanthobacteraceae; genus Bradyrhizobium. The sequence continues at coordinate 28,003 of CAVUOI010000029.1, forward strand.
TGATGGTGTTAATACCCTCCAGGATCGGGACCATCATGTTGTGGTCCTTGTGCATCGCCTTCAGCGCGTCGGGATCGGGCGTCTCGATGCCGCAGAACACGGTGACGAAGAACGCCTCGCGCATCCTCTCCAGAATTTCAGGCCGTTTGGCGATGTTGAGCGTCGCCTCGCAGGCGAGCCGCATCACGTAGCCGGTACGCTTCTGCCACTCGACCAGATGCGGCAGCAGGTCCAGCGCCGCCTTGCGGTTGCCGATGAAATTATCGTCGACGAAATAGACGGATCCAGTGACACCGCATTCGCGCAATTTGTCGAGTTCGGCGATGATCTGCTCCGGCGTCTTCAGACGCGGGTTGCGGCCGTAGAGACCGGGGATATCGCAGAACTCGCACTGATACGGACAGCCGCTCGAATACTGGATGCTGCCGAGGAAGTATTTGGTCATCTCGGCCATCTCGTAGGCCGGAAGCGGAAACTCGGTCATCGGCAGACGGTCGGCGGTCTTCAGAACGACTTGTTGCTCCGGCCGCGACGGGTCGTGCGCCAGGCGTGCGATAAGATCGTTGGTGGCGTCGCCGAGTTCGCCGACATGCAGATAGTCGAACGAGGGATAGTAATCCGGGCACGCGCTGACCGACGGTCCGCCGATCGCTACCGCTAGGTCGAAGGCATGGGCGCGTCGGCAGATGTCGTTCATCTGCTGGCGCTGGATGTGCATGCCGCTGACGAAAACCGCCTCCGCCCATTCGAAGTCTTCCTTGGTCGCGGGACGAATGTTCTCGTCGACGAAGCGGACCGGCCAGTTCTCCGGCAGATAGGCCGCGATCAGCAACAGGCCCTGCGGCGGCATGAACGCCTGCACGCCATCGGTCAGCGGATAGGCGTATTCGAACGTACCGAAAGAAGAAGTGTAGCGCGGAAAGACGCACAGGATGCGCCGTGCCGTCTCGATGCCTTCAGCTCTCATCAAATTTCCTCAGACAAAGCTTTCACAAATCTAAGCACGACATTGAAAGCTGGGCCAGAATTTCTTCAAGATTGTGGCGACCTTCGCATGTGCAGCAGTCGGTTCTAACCCGCGTGAGGTTCAATGGTTGCATCAAAACCGAGGGTCGGTGTCCCCCTCAGGCGATCAGCCGCGATGCGAATTCGGGCAGCAGGCCCGCGTTACCCGCAAGCCGGAAATTGGTATCGGCAAGGCCGGTGCGCAATAGCCAGTCGTCGAACTCCGGCGCCCGTTTCAGGCCGAAGAGGTCGCGGATATACAGCGCGTCGTGGAACGAGGTCGACTGGTAGTTCAGCATGACATCGTCGGCGCCCGGCACGCCCATGATGAACGTCACACCGGCTGCGGCCAGCAGCGTCAACAGATTGTCCATGTCGTCCTGATCGGCTTCGGCATGGTTGGTGTAGCAGACGTCGACGCCGAGCGGCAGGCCGAGCAGCTTCCCGCAAAAGTGATCTTCGAGGCCGGCGCGGATGATTTCCTTGCCGTCGTACAGATATTCCGGACCGATGAAGCCGACCACGCTGTTGACGAGCAGCGGATCGAACGCGCGCGCCACCGCATAGGCCCGCGCCTCGCAGGTCTGCTGGTCGACATTGTGATGGGCGTTGGCCGACAGCGCCGAGCCCTGCCCGGTCTCGAAATACATCACATTGTCCCCAACCGTGCCGCGGCGAAGTGATAGCCCAGCCTCACGCGCCTCGCGCAACAGCGTGAGATCGACGCCAAAACTGCGGTTGGCGGCTTCTGTTCCTGCGATCGACTGGAACACCAGATCGACCGGCACGCCCTGCCCGATCAATCCGAGCGTGGTGGTGACGTGGGTGAGCACGCAGCTTTGCGTCGGGATCTGCAGCCGTGAGATGATGCCGTCTGTCAGCCGCAGCAGGTCTCCAATCACGGCGGGATCGTCGCTCGCCGGATTGATGCCGATGCAGGCATCGCCCGATCCGAGCAGGATGCCGTCGAGGATGGACGCGGTAATGCCCTTGGCATCGTCGAATGGATGGTTCGGCTGCAGCCGCACGCTCATCCGCCCCTTCAAACCAATGGTGTTGCGAAACGCCGAAGTCACCGCGCATTTTTTGGCGACCAGGATCAGGTCCTGGTTGCGCATCAGTTTTGAAACACCGGCCGCCATTTCCGGCGTGATCCCGCGCGAGACCTGTGCGAGCGTTTCACCGGTTGCGGCATCGGACAACAGCCAGTCGCGGAAGCCGCCGACGGTCAGCGCCGAAATCGGCGCGAACGCCTGCGCCGCGTGGGTATCGAGGATCAGCCGGGTGACCTCGTCATCCTCATAGGGGATCACCGCCTCGTTGAGAAATTGCTTGAGCGGCACATCGGCAAGCGCCATACGCGCCGCAATCATTTGCTCCGCGCTTTCGGCCGCGACGCCGGCAAGGCGGTCGCCGGACCGTAGCGGCGTCGCCTTGGCGAGCAGTTCGCGCAAGTCGCCGAACACATAAGAGGTGGCGCCGATGACCTGGCGATGAACCATGCTGACCTTCCCGCGCGGAGCGCTTCGCTGCCGCGCTATCCTATCATCACGCCGGCCAGCGTGCGGAAGGTGGACCAGCGGCTGTCGCACACCTCCGCTCGGACAGCCACCTCCAATTGCGCTGAGTATATCAAGGCCGCCGCTACGGTCGCGGGTCGGTGCCAATTTTTCCCGGCGAGGCAACTTGCCACACCACCACAACTATCTGAAATTGTTCTATTATCTTCCCTTAGTTGCAGTTCGTTCGGTTTCGCGCGTTAAGACAATCTCCATCAAACTTCATCACACTTGCCTACGCCCAAGGCACTCGCTGGGAAAACGTTCCGGCGTGCCATACGGCCGAATTGTCAAATTCATTTTCGTTCTGGTGGCACCATGGCATCCCGTTTTTCGCTCGCAGCCAAATTGTACTCGATCTTCGCGCTGTTTGCGGTGCTTGTCGCCGCCATCACGGTCTTGTCCGACTACAACAGCCGGCAGAACACCGAACTTACCGAAGCGGTCTCGATCGCCAGCCGCGGCGCGCTCAATGTCGAGCGCATCAATTCGCTGGTCTATGCTGTCGTGATGGAATCCCGCGGCGTCTATATGTCCGCCGAGCCGGCTGTCGTAAAAAAGTACGGCGACGGCTTGCTCAAATTCAACGACCGCATTCTTGAGGTCGTCAAGAACTGGCAGGCGCTGGTCCAGGCCGACGACGCGCAGCAGTTCGCCACCTTCAAGAAGCGCATCGAACAATTCATCGATTTCCGCAAGGAACTCGTTCGCCGCGGTGTCGAGATCAATGGAGCAGCAGGCCGCGAATGGGGCGACAATGACGCCAACCGCGAAGTGCGCGTCGCGTTGAACAAGGATCTCGAAGCGCTTTCCAAGGTCTACGCCGAGCGCAGCAAGAAGTTAGCGCAGCAGACCGACACCAACCACACGCTGGCGCTCGTACTCACCTGCCTCGGCGTCATCGCGCTGGCGGTGGTCGTTATCGGCGTGCTGATCATCGCCCGTTCGATCGCCCGCCCGCTTTCAGTGATCACCGCGACCATCAAGCAGGTCGCCGACGGCGCCGAAGGCGTCGAGGTTCCGCATACCGGACGTGGCGACGAAATCGGCGCACTCGCCCGCGCCATCAAGATCTTCCAGGAGGCGATGGATCGCAACCGCAACCTCAATTCGCAGGTGGTGGAGGATTCGAAGGCGCGCGACGAGCGCACCCGCCACATCGAAGCCTCGGTCGACGCCTTTCGCGAAGCGATCGGCGGCGTGCTCCGCGCGGTCACCGATAATGCGACCTCGATGCGCGGCACCGCCCAGACTATCGCCAGCGTCTCCTCAGAGGCCAGCGGGCGCGCGGTGGCGGCTTCCGGCGCTACCGAGCAGGCTTCCAGCAACGTTTCCGCCGTCGCCAGCGCCGCCGAAGAGCTTTCCGCATCCGTCGAGGAAATCGGCCGCCAGGTGCGTCAATCGGCCAGCGCCGTCGAGCAGGCGGGCCAGCGCACCGAGAGATCGGTTGCAGAAATCGAAGGGCTTGCGGCCGCGACCCAGCGCATCGACGGCGTGCTCAGCCTGATCCAGGCGATCGCCGAACAAACCAATCTGCTGGCGCTCAATGCGACGATCGAAGCCGCGCGCGCCGGCGACGCCGGCCGCGGCTTTGCCGTCGTCGCCCATGAGGTCAAGGCGCTCGCCGAACAGACCGCGAAAGCGACCGCCGAAATCGGCCAGAACGTCGGCCTGATCCAGAGCTCGACCAAAACCTCCGTCGAAGCGGTTCGCGAGATCGGCAACGCGGTGCGCGACATCAACGAAGTGACTTCCATCATCGCCAGCGCGATCGAGCAGCAGGATGCAGCAACCCGCGAGATTTCGTCGAATGCGCAATTGGCGGCGCAGGGCAACGGAACGCTGGTGGTCAATATCACCTCGCTCAGCGACGCCATCGGCACGACCAACACGGCGGCTGCGTCGGTTCTCACCGCATCCAGCGAACTGACGGCCACCGCTGAAACACTTTCGCGCGAAGTCGAAACATTCTTCCGGAATTTGCGTGCGGATTCGTCCGAGGAAGTGCGCAGGACCGGGACCTGACATCGATCGTCACTCCACCGGGAGCACGTCGACGGCCACGCCGAGCTTCTGCTTGCGCGAGCCGACGATGATGCCGTCGACCGGAGAGACGTCGGAGAAGTCGCGCCCGGTCGCCAGCACGATGTGATCGTTCGCGATCATGATGTCATTGGTCGGATCGAAGCCGACCCAGCCCAGCCCGGTGCCGCACCAGACGGATACCCAGGCGTGGGTGGCGTCGGCGCCCTGCAGGCGCGGCTTTCCCGGTGGCGGGATGGTGCGCAAATAGCCGCTGACATAGGCCGCGGGCAGGCCGAGACCGCGCAGGCCCGCAATCATCACATGGGCAAAATCCTGGCAGACACCGTGGCGTTTCTCGAACACTTCCTTGAGTGGCGTCGAAATCACCGTGGCCTTCGGATCGTATTTGAAATCGCTGCGGATGCGGCGCATCAGATCGGCGGCGCACGCAAGAATGCCACCGCCCGACGGGAAACTCGCCATGGCATAGGCGGTGACCGGCCCCTGCACCGGCACCAGCGCACTCGCAAAGACATAACCGACCGGCGATGCGGGGCCGAGGCTGGTGGCCTCGAACGCCACTTCGCGGATATCCTCCCATGACGGGCTTGGCGCGGCGCGGTCGGGGGCCTTGCGCGATACCGAAACGCGCGAGCGGGAATCGATCCGCAGATTGCGGTGCGCGGTTTCGATCAGGACGCTCTCGGTATGGGTACCGAAAAAATCGCGCCGCACCGTGCGCTCCGCGGGCCGCGGCCGGATCTCGACCGTATGGGAAATCAATTGCTGACCGTCGCCCAACCTCGGCTCCAGCCGCAGCGAGCAGCGCGCAAAACTCACCGGACTTTCGTAACTATAGGTCGTGACGTGACGGATGTCGTATATCACGCGAGACCCGTGAGTTTCTCCGGCCGGCTCGCATTGGACCCGTGCGGGAAGTAATGCAGGCCGATGGCGTCGGCGAGGTTGAGCAGATCCTGTTCGAGTGCAAACAGGGTTTTGACATCCAGCGTCGCCGCCTCGGCTGTCGTCAACGTCGCCTGCAATGCCACCGCCAGCCGCTGCGGCCGCTCGATCAGGCCGTGCTCCTTGAGGGTCGGGAGTGCGGCGATGTGATCGTTCAGCGTCGCCACCTGAAACGCGACCGAGCGCGGATTGTAGGGATCGAGCACCGCCAGATCGCGCACCGGCGCCAGCGACGGGCCGACCAGATAGCGCGAACGATAAGTGATCTGGCAATCCACCAGCGTCAGCAGCACATCGAGGTCTTCGTCGCCGGCCTCGTCATAGGCGAATTGCCGCGCGAATCGCGCGGTGTTGATGGCACGCTCGGCGCGGCGGCCCATATCGAGGAAGCGCCAGCCCGCGGCGCGATTCATGTTTTCCTGCGCCAGACCCGCGAGGCTTGCCAGTTCTTGCAGCGTCAGCTCGGCTGCGCTGACGACGCTGTCATCGTCGTCGACCTGCAGGGTGAGCCGTTCCACCATCTCCGTGATGATCTGCCAGGCATCGGGCGAAAGTCGCTCACGCAGCGAACTCGCCGTGCGCTGCGCCGATTTCGCCAATGAAAGCGCCGAGCCGAATTTTTCCGGGCTCTGCAGTGCCTCGGCGACGACCTTTGCAGGGTTCGTCCGCGTCGCCTGGGAGGCCGCGCCCCATGTCACCAGCAGCCGTTGGATGCGATCGACCGAAGGCAGCGCGGTCGACGATCCCTTGGCGGGATCGCGCACCGGCGCGCCGAGCGCACGGATCAGTCGCAGCGTCGCCTCGGCGCGCTCGAGATAGCGGCCGAGCCAGAACAGATTGTCCGCCGCGCGGCTCGGCACGACGCCGGCGATACGGCGGATGCGCACGGCTTCGGCGCCCGGCAGCAGCGTCGAGGCCGACACCGCCTTGTCGGAAACAATCCATACATCCGCCGACCGCGCGCCGTCGCCCATCGAGACCGCACGGGCATCGGGCTGTTCGGCAATCCGGCAGAAGCCGCCGGGCAGGATAGTCCAGCCATTCGGCGTTGCCGCGGCAAACACCCGCAGCACGAACGGGCGCGGCGTGATCTGGCCCTGCTCCCACACCGGCGTCGTCGACAGCCGCACCAGTTCCTGGCCGACAAAGTCGATGCCGCGATCGGTGATCGCCTGCCGTAACCGATCGCGCTCAGCGGGCGGCAACTCGCCGGCAAGTACAGGGTCGTGGCTGGAAAAGCCGGGAACGCCGCGGCCGTAGGCGCCCTCGATCGCAAAATCCTCCAGCCGCGACAGCACCTCCTCGCGCGCGGCTTTCTGGCCGCACCACCAGGTCGCGATGTGCGGCATGATCAGATCCTCACTGAGCAGCCGCCGGCAAAGGTTCGGCAGGAAACCGAGCAGCGCCCTCGCCTCCAGGACGCCGGAGCCCGGCATGTTGGCGACAACGACGCCGTTCTTGCGCAGCACGTCGATCAGGCCGGGCACGCCAAGATGCGACGACGCATTCAACTCCAGCGGATCGAGGAAATTCGAATCGACACGGCGCAGCAGTACGTCGAGCCGCTTCAGCCCCGCAACGGTGCGAATGTAGATGCGGTCGCCGCTGACGGCGAGGTCGTCGCCCTCGACCAGCAGGAAGCCGAGATAACGCGCCAGCGTGGCGTGTTCGAAGTAGGTCTCGCTGAAGGCACCCGGCGTCAGCAATCCGATCCGCGGTTCGTCGCGCTCGGCGCTGCCGCGCAGGCTCTCGCGGAACGCTTCGAAGAACGGCGCGACGCGCTCGACATTCATCGACTTGTAGAGGTTGGAAAAAGCCCGCGACAGCACCAGGCGATTTTCCAGCGCGTAGCCCGCCCCCGACGGTGCCTGCGTGCGGTCGTTCAACACCCACCAGCGCCCATCGGGGCCGCGGCCGACATCGGCGGCGTAGAAGTGAAGATAGCGGCCACCGGGCGGTTTGACGCCGCAAACCGCGCGCAGATATTCGTTGCTGCCGGCAATCGCGGCCGCCGGCACCGCGCCGTCTGAGACCAGCCGCCCTTCGCCATAGAGATCGCGCAGCACCATTTCGAACAATTGGGCCCGCTGGGCGATGCCCGCGGTCAATTGCTGCCAGTCGGCCTCGTCGATGATGAGCGGCAGGTGGCTGAGCGGCCACAGCCGGTCGGCGGTCTCGCCGGGCGCGCGATAGGTGACGCCGGCCTCGCGCAGATGCCGGTCGGCGGAGGCGAAGCGCCGCTCGATATCGGCCGGCGAAAGTGCGGCAAAGGCGTCGAAAAACCGGCTCCACGCCGCGCGGGGCGCGCCGTCCTCGCCGATATATTCGTCCGGGATGCCGGGCAGCCGCGCATAGTCGCGGGTCCATTGCGCGATCCGGCGCTGGCCCGGACGGGCCTTGCTTTCCTGATTGCTGCCTTGGCTCGCCATTCCAATTCCCTTAAAGACCCGTCGCGCCCGATTAGATCAGGAGCGGCGTCCTCAAGTCGAGCGTCAAGGGGAATTCATTTGTGCGTTCCTCGGGCGGCGGGTCGATTTGGCCCGGGGTGTGGCCGTGGTCCTGAAACCGGGCCAGCCGCCGCGCTTCCGCCTCATAGGAATTGACCGGCTTGGTGTCGTAGCTGCGCCCGCCGGGATGGGCGACATGGTAGACGCAGCCGCCGAGCGAACGGCCATTCCAGGTATCAATTAAGTCAAATGTCAGCGGGGCGTGGACCGGAATGGTCGGATGCAGCCCCGAGGCCGGCTGCCAGGCCTTGAAGCGGACGGCGGCGACGGCCTCACCGGACGCGCCCGGTCGGCGTCATCGGCATCCGTCTGCCGTTGCAGGTCACGATATGGCGGCCCTCGACGAAGCCCTCGGCCTTGACCTGCAGCCGCTCCACCGAACTATCGACATAGCGCACGGTGCCGCCGGCCGAGCCCTCCTCGCCGAGCACATGCCACGGCTCCAGCGCCTGCCGCAATTCCAGCGCGACGCCGCCATGATGGACGCGGCCGAACACCGGAAAGCGAAACTCGAGCTGGGCCGAGTACCATTCCGGCGAGAATTCATAGCCGGATTGCCCGAGCTCACCGAGCACGCCCAGAAAATCCTCCCAGAGGAAATGCGGCAGCATGAAGCGATCGTGCAGCGCAGTGCCCCAGCGCACGAACTTGCCTTGTTGAGGCTCGCGCCACAGCTTTGCGATCAGCGCGCGGATCAGGAGTTGCTGCGCCAGTGACATCCTGCGGATCGGGCGGCATTTCGAGCGCGCGAAATTCGACCAGCCCGAGACGGCCGGTCGGCCCATCGGGCGAATAGAGCTTGTCGATGCAGATTTCGGCGCGATGGGTATTGCCGGTGATGTCGACGAGGATGTGCCGGAACAGGCGGTCGACCAGCCACAACGGCGCCTCGACATCGGGCGGCGGCACATGGGCAAGTGCTATTTCCAGTTCATAGAGCCCGTCGTGCCGCGCTTCGTCGATACGCGGCGCCTGGCTGGTCGGGCCGATGAACATGCCGGAGAACAGATACGACAGCGAGGGATGGCGCTGCCAGTACAGCACGAGACTCTTCAAGAGATCAGGGCGTCGAAGGAACGGCGAGTCCTGCGGCGTGGAGCCGCCGACCACGACGTGGTTGCCGCCGCCGGTGCCGGTGTGGCGGCCATCGACCAGAAAACGGTTGGCTCCGAGGCGGACTTTGGCGGCGTCTTCATACAGGCCGAAGGTGATATCGACCGCCTCACGCCAGTTCTGCGCCGGCTGCACGTTGATTTCGATGACGCCGGGATCAGGCGTTACCTTGATCACCTCGACGCGTGGATCATAGGGCGGCCCATAGCCCTCGACATGAACCTGGATCTGCATTTCCTCGGCGGTCGCTTCCACCGCCGCGATCAGTTCGAGATAATCTTCGACCTTCTCCACGGGCGGCATGAAGACGCATAATACGCCGTCACGGATTTCAACCGATATCGCCGTGCGGACCGGCTTGAGCTTTCGCTGGGGTTTTGGCTTCGCCGCCACCCCGCCTGCTTCGGTGCCCTTGTCTTCAGCCGCAAGCTCCGGACGCGGGTCCATCGGATCCTGCTCGACGACATAAGGATACTCTTCGGGCGGAATATGGGGCAGCGACGACATCGGCAGCCGCAGCCCGAGCGGCGAATCGCCGGGTATCAGGAACAGATGCGTCCGTCGCAGTTTCCAATGTTCGCTCATCCAGCCTTTGACGTCAGCGCCCGCGTGCTGGATCGGCAGCACAAATCCTTTGGCGTTGTTGAGCCCTTCGTCAAACACCCTCGCCATACGCGAGCGCTCTTCGGGATCGGCCAGTTTGGAATCGCCGGGATCGACGTTAGCCGGCAACGCCGCTTCCTTCTGCAGCCAATGCACGGGGTCCTCATACGCCGGCATCACGTAGCCGGCATCGAGACCGAGCCGCTTCGCGGTGCCTTCCATCATCCGCTGCGCATCCGCGATCTCGGCCTTGCGCGGGTTGTCGATCTTGGCGATCAGGTCGGCATTCTTCCAGATCGGCACGCCGTCCTTGCGCCAGTAGAGGCCGAAGGCCCAGCGCGGCAGGCTTTCGCCCGGATACCATTTGCCCTGCCCGTAATGCAGCAACCCGCCCGGGGCAAAGCGCGCGTGCAGTTTTCGGATCAGCTCATCGGCCAGCGCCTGCTTGGTCGGTCCGACGGCGGCGATGTTCCATTCCGGCGATTCCAGATCGTCGATCGAGACGAAGGTCGGCTCGCCGCCCATGGTCAGCCGCACGTCGCCAGTTCTCAGATCGGCATCGACCTGTTCGCCGAGCGCATCGAGACGCGCCCAGGATGCGTCGGAGAACGGCCGCGTGATCCGCGGCGCTTCGCGGATGCGCTTGACGCTCATCTCGAAACCAAAATCGACATTGGCAAAGCCGGCGCTGCCGGAGATCGGCGCCGCCGAGCGATAATGCGGCGTGGCGGCGACGGGGATGTGCCCCTCGCCCGTCAGCATGCCCGAGGTGACGTCGAACCCGATCCAGCCCGCACCCGGCAGATAGACTTCGGCCCAGGCATGCAAATCGGTAAAATCGCTTTCGACCTCGCGCGGGCCTTCGACCGGATCGATGTCGGGCCGCAACTGGATGAGATAGCCGGAGACGAAGCGCGCCGCGAGGCCGAGGTGACGGAAAATATGGATCAGCAGCCACGCGGAGTCGCGGCACGATCCGGAGCCGGCAGCCAGCGTCTCCTCCGGCGTCTGGATTCCCGGCTCCATCCGGATGACGTAGCTGATCTTCTTCTGCAGTTGCGCGTTGAGGTCGACCAGGAAATTGATGGTGCTGTCGGCCTCGCGCGGAATCTCCTTCAGATACGCCGCGAACAGCGGCCCCTGCTCTGACGTGGCGAGATAAGGCGCAAGCTCGATCTTGAGATCGTCGGTATATCCAAACGGAAAACTGGTGGCGTAACCCTCGACGAAGAAGTCGAAGGGATTGACCACCGTCATCTGCGCCGAGAAGTCGACTTCGATCTTCAGTTCGGTCGCCTTCTCCGGAAAGACGAACCGCGCCAGCCAGTTGCCTTGCGGATCCTGCTGCCAGTTCACGAAGTGATTGGATGGCGTGACCTTGAGCGAATAGCTCAGGATCGGCGTGCGCGTATGCGGCGCCGGGCGCAGGCGAACGGTTTGCGGGCCGAGATCGATCGGTCGGTCGTATTTGTAGTGCGTGACGTGATGTAGTGCGACGAAGATCGACACGGACCGGGAACTCCAGCAGCTTTTTTGAGCAGAACACTGTGTCCCGGTGGGATCAAGCACTAACAACGGGCATGGGGTGCCTACGGGAAGGCTGAAAACCGCTTTGCATTAGCGCTTGCCGGTTCCGTCTACCCGTGGTTGATTAATTACTCCTTGTGCGGTCGCAGGAGGACTGGTCGATGAGTGCACTCGTCAGGAAAGACCGAAGCGCCTATCCCAAGCCCTCCTCGCCGGCTTCCCGGCATCCAGGCAATTTGATCTGGTTATCGCGCGAGCCATGATGTGGCTGTCGCAACTCGCTTACGAGACCGATCGACGAGGGCAAGGTCGATAGCATCCTCAGTGACTGGGAGCTGATGAAACTTGGTTTCAAGAGCAACGATCCGGGCACTGGTCTACCCCCACACAGTGCTTGTGTCGTGGTGGCTGAAGGGCAAGGTGCGACATTCGTGACGTTTGCCGGCAGCGATCCGTTAAAATTTCAGGACTGGATCACGGATTTCTCAGCCATGCCGTCACCCAGCAATCTTCACAGCGGCTTTGAACAAGCCGTCGAAACAGTTTTGCCTGACATCCGGATGGCGCTTGGCAAGCGTGCCGCGCCCAACCAAACGGTTTTCTTCACCGGCCACAGTCTGGGTGGGGCGCTCGCGATCCTTGCCGCATGGCGGATTTCGCGCCTGCCGAACGCCCCAGAGATCGTGGTCTACACGTTCGGTAGTCCGCGCAATGGCGGTCAGGAATTCTTTAACGACTATACGCCGCGGCTCGGCGATTTCACGTTTCGCATGGTTCACGGCACCGACATCGTGCCAACGGTCCCGCCGACGTTGCTCGATGATCTATCGTCATGTCGGACAGGCCGTGCAGTGCCCGACCGGCGGACATTTCCAAGGCGTAGCGCCCATGGCGCGAAATCGGAACAAGCCCGATCTCGTCGAAAGCGCCGCACAAGCCGGCTTTTCCGACGCCGCAGCTTTCGCTGCGCTTCAGCTCATTCCCGGCATTACGCTTCAGCTCAACATTCAAAAGGGACTGCACGATCTGCTCGACAACTCTCAATCTCTGCCGCGCGATTATTCGCGATCACGTGCCGGACAACTATTTCCGCGCATTATCCATCGCGATAAATAGGAGCAGGTGATCGCTTACATCGTCGCGCCCAGCACCCAAGGCGCGAACTCGGCTCCGCCGAAATCGAAACTTTCGCTCTTGGTCGGCTGGCCCGATGCCGTTTTCAGCATCAGTTCGAAAATACGCTGGCCGCATTGCTGCACGCTCTCCTCGCCGTCGAGGATGGTGCCGCAATTGACGTCCATGTCGTCTTCCATGCGCTGGTACATCGGCGTGTTGGTAGCGAGCTTGATCGAGGGCGCGGGCTTGCAGCCGAACACGCTGCCGCGGCCGGTGGTGAAGCAGACGAGATTGGCGCCGCCCGCCACTTGCCCGGTGGCCGCGACCGGGTCATAGCCGGGCGTGTCCATGAAGACAAAACCCTTCTTGGTGACGGCTTCGGCATAGTTGAGCACATCGACCAGATTGGTGCTGCCGGCCTTGGCCATCGCGCCGAGTGATTTTTCCAGGATGGTGGTGAGGCCGCCGGCCTTGTTGCCCGGGCTCGGGTTGGCGTTCATCTCGGCGCCTTCGCGCTTGGTGTATTCCTCCCACCAGCGCATCAGCCCGACGAGCTTTTCGCCGACTTCGCGGCTGACCGCGCGCCGGGTCAGCAGATGTTCGGCGCCATAGGTTTCAGGCGTCTCTGAGAGGATCACGGTACCGCCATGGGCGACCAGCAGATCGCTGGCCACGCCGAGCGCCGGGTTGGCTGACACACCGGAGTAACCGTCGGAGCCGCCGCATTGCAGCGCGACCGTCAATTCGCTGGCGGGCACGGGCTCGCGCCTTACCTTGTCGGCGTCGGTCAGCGCCTCCTTTACGAAGGCGATGCCGGCCTCCACCGTCTTGCGGGTGCCGCCGACTTCCTGGATGTCCATCGCGCGCAGGCGACCGGCGAGTTTCTGTTCCTGCATCAGTCCGCCGATCTGGTTGACCTCGCAACCGAGACCCAGCACGACGACAGCGGAAAAGTTCGCATGCCGCGCGTAGCCACCGAGCGTCCGCCGCAGCAGCGCCAGCGGTTCGTCCTGCGTCATGCCGCAGCCGGTCTTGTGGGTCAGCGCCACCACGCCGTCGACATTCGGAAAACCGGCCAGCGGATTGTCGCCGGTGAACGGATTCTTCTTGAACATGTCGGCGACGATGCCGGCGACATGGGCGCTGCAATTCACCGAGGTGAGGATGCCGATATAGTTGCGCGTCGCCACCCGCCCGTCGCCGCGGCGAATGCCCTCGAAGGTCGCGGGCAGATCGAAATTCGGCACCGGCTTGACGTCGACGCCATAGGCATAGTCCTTGGCAAAATCGCCCATGCCGCAGTTTTGCGTGTGCACATGCTGGCCCGGCGAAATCGGCACCGTGGCAAAGCCGATGATCTGGCCGTAGCGACGTACCGGCTCGCCCACGGCGATCGGCTTGATCGCCACCTTGTGGCCGGCCGGGATGCGCTCGACCGTGGTGACCCCATCGGCGACCACCATGCCGGGCGGCAGGCTGGAGCGCGCGATCAGCACGCCATCGTCGGGATGCAGGCGAATGACGGGTGCCGGGGTCATGTGGGTGTCTCCTTTGAAGTGGGCGAATAGCGAATGGCGAGTGGCGAATAGTGTTGATAGTCGCTACTCTCTACCCCATTCGCCATTCGCTACTCGCTATTCGTATATCTTATGCCTTACCGCCGGAATCCTTGCGGGTCTGGTTCACCTGCATCCTGGCATAGGCCGACATCAGGCCGACCTCGTTGGATAGCGTCACGAGCTTGAAGCCCATGTTGACGGCCCGCGCCGCGCCTTCTGCGCCCGAGCAGTGAATGCCCGGATGCAGGCCGCGCTTGCCGCATTCCTTGATGATCTTCTCGTAGATCTTCATGATTTCCGGCTCGTCGCCATCGAGCTTCGGCGTCAGGCCGTACGAGAAGCGGAGATCGGACGGACCGACATAGACGCCGTTGATGCCCTCGACATCGAGGATCGACTCCATGTTCTCGATCGCGGTCTTGGTCTCCATCATCGGCAGCAGCACGATCTCGTCATTGGCGGTCTGCTGGTAGGAACCGGCGCTGCCGTACATGCCGGCGCGGATCGGACCGTTCGAGCGCGTGCCCTTCGGCGGATATTTGGCGAACTGAACGAGATCCTTCGCCTCCTTCGGGGTGTTGATCATCGGGCAGATCACGCCATAGGCGCCGCCGTCGAGCACCTTGCCGATGATGCCGGGCTCGTTCCACGGCACGCGGACCATGGGGGTGACCGGGTGGCCGTTCATCGCCTGGAAGCACTGGACCATCGAGAGGTAGTCCTGCACGCCGTGCTGCATGTCGACGGTGACGCTGTCGAAGCCGCATTGCGCGATCACTTCGGCCGAAAAGCCGGACGGAATTGCCAGCCACGCGTTCACCACGGCCTTGCCGGAGGCCCATACTTTCTTGACGTTGTTGGTTGTCATTGATCGCTTTCCCTTTGTGATTGTTGCGATTGTTGGAGTTCACGAAATTGATTAGCTGGCGGCCCGCTGGATGCTGGCCTCACTGACGCCGACCTCGCGGGCGGTATTGACGATCGCCGCCCAGGTGTCGTCAGGCAACGGTACGCCGTTTTTGGTGCGCTCGGCGCGGGTCTTGCGTTCGGGATCGCCGGGGACGAGCACGCTCTCGACACCGTCAATCGGCTTGGTCTGGCGGATGAAGTCGGTATAGCGCGAGATTTCGCCGTCGAAATAGCCTGAGGTGTCGATCACCTTGGGATCGACGTAGAAGGCGAGCATGCCGTTGGCGAACTGGCGGTCGCCGGAAGTGGCGCCGGTGCCGGTGAGCGCGCCGCCAAGCAACTCGCAGATGAAGGCCAGCCCCGACCCCTTGTGCTCGCCGAAGGCGCGGATCGCCCCCGTCCCCTTGGTATGGTCGCGCGGGCCATCCGTCGTGTGAGCACCATAGAGTACGGTCGGATCTTCGCTCAGCGTGCCGTCGGCATCGACCAGCGCGCCCTTGGGCAGCTTCTTGCCGCCGCGGCTCGCCACCAGCACCTTGCCCTCGGCGACGACGGAAGTGGCGAAATCGAGCACGATCGGATCCTGCCCCTGGCGCGGAATGCCGACGCAGTAAGGCGCGGTCGAGAGCCGCTTCTGTACGCCGCCGAACGGCGCCACCAGCAACGAGCCCGCGGCGTTGACGAAATGCACCGACACCAGCCCTTCGGCGGCGGCCATTTCGGCCCAGTCGCCGACGCGGCCGATATGTCCGGCATTGCGTAGCGCGACGGCCGACAGCCCGGCCTTCTTGCATTTCTCGATGCCGGCCCGCACCGCAAACGGCGTCACGGTCTGGCCATAGCCGAACTTGCCGTCGACGACGGCGAGCGACGGCGTATCGACGACGATCTCGGGGGTCTGGTTGGGAATGACATTGCCCGTCTTCTTCCAGCGGACATAGACCGGAACCCGGATCACGCCGTGACTGTCATGGCCGGTAAGATTGGCCGTCGTGAGATAAGTCGCGATCCGCCTGGCTTCCTCGGGCGAGGATTCCGAATGCGCAAAAACCTCGGCGACGAAATCAATCAGATTGTTGACTTTGATGGTGACCATGTCCGGATTTCAGCCTGTCCTTGCAACGGGGCACCCGACCGTCAGCGGCGAACCCCAACACTCCCACACCGGTTTTCATGACCGGCTTGATCGGCACTTTGACCGAAAATTCGCGCGCGTGTCCACCATTAGAGCGTTTTCAAGCGAAGCGGAGACCGGTTCGCATCAAGAAAACGCGTCAAACTAAGAATCCGGAGACCCGTTCCGATACCATCGGAACGAAAGAGGGCTCTGGACGAATGATTGCAATCATTTGCCGACCCGCTATGCACCGGGCCGGTAGCATCATGCAGATTTGTGCTTACTCGTCTGCCTCAGTGCCGCCCTCGCCGGCCACTTCCATCGCGGCGAGGCTGTGCTCGAGTTCACCGAGCATGTCCTGCAGCTCGGCGAGCTTGCGCGCGCCGTAGCGATGGGTGATCTCGGCATAGATCGCTTCCGAATTCGGCGCGACGGCCTCGATCAGTTTCAGCCCCTTGGCGGAGATCGACACCACGCCGCGGCGCAAATCGGCTTCGGCGGTCCGGCGTTCGACCAGATCGCGCGCCTCGAGATCGCGCAGGATGCGCGACAGGCTCGGCCCGAGCAGAAACGCGACGCGCGCCAGTTCGGTCACCTCGATGGTATCGACCGCCGTCAGCGCCCGCAGAATGCGCCATTGCTGTTCGGTCAGGCCGTGGCTGCGCAACGACGGACGGAACTGCCGCATGACCGCTTCACGCGCGCGCAGTAGCGACATCGGCAGCGAACGGGAGAACTCACGCATCGGCGCGCGGCGCGGTTCAAGCGCCTCCTCCAGATCCGAACGCGATCCGTTCGGCGATTTCTTGCCTGCCATCTTCAGTGGTCCGCTATCTCAAGGAATCGGCGCTTTCCGAAACGATAAAGTTTTGCGCCGCAACAAGCATCAAATGAGTTTGCGCCGGATAACTTAACATGTTAAGCAGATTTACACACGTGGTTTTTGTCGAAGCAGCCGGACGCCCATGGCCCTTTCCAGAGACGATATAAGAAGCGCCGCCGAGCGGCTCGATCAGGCCGAAAAGACCCGCAAGCAGATCCGCCAGCTTTCGCTCGAATTCCCCGCCATCACGATCGAGGACGCCTACGCGATCCAGAAAGCCTGGGTCGAGATGAAGGTCGGCCAGGGCCGCGTCGTGAAGGGCCACAAGATCGGCCTGACGTCGAAGGCGATGCAGAGCGCGCTCAATATCGACGAACCGGATTCCGGCATCCTGCTCGACGACATGTTCTTTGCCGATGGCGGGCTGGTGCCGTCGGATCGTTTTATCGCCACCCGCGTCGAGGCAGAGCTCGCCTTCGTGATGAAGTCGCGGCTCTCGGGACCGGACTGCACGATGTTCGACGTGCTGAACGCGACCGACTTCGTCGTGCCGGCGCTGGAGATTCTGGACACGCGGGTCGAGCGGGTCGATCCGCAGACCAAGGCGACGCGGAAGATTTTCGATACCATCGCCGATAACGCCGCGAATGCCGGCATCGTGCTCGGCGGTCGCCCGATCCGCCCGATGGACGCCGACCTGCGCTGGATCGGCGCGCTGTGTTTCCGCAACGGCCAGCTCGAAGAGACCGGACTGGCGGCGGGCGTCCTCAACCACCCCGCCACGTCGGTGGCCTGGCTCGCAAACAAGATCGCGCCCAACGGTTTGGCGCTGGAAGCCGGACAGGTGGTGCTGGCCGGCTCGTTCATCCGCCCGATCGAAACCCGCAAGGGCGATACGATCCAGGCGGACTATGGCCCTTACGGTTCCGTGAGCTGCTACTTCGCCTGATGCTTTAAGAGAGTTGGAGCGACCGCCACATGCCGCACTTCACGATTGAATATTCAGGCAATCTCGATCGCCACATCGACATGGGCGCGGTCGTGGAACTGGTTCGCAGGGCCGCCGTCGAGACCGGTATTTTCCCGCTGGGCGGTATCAGAGTCCGCGCGGTCAGGTGCGAGCACTATGCGATCGCCGACGGCCAGAAGAACTTTTCCTTTCTCGACATGGTGCTGCGGCTCGGCGAAGGCCGCGACCTCGCCGCCCGCAAGAAGGCCGGCGAGCACATTTTCAAGGCCCTGTCGGCCTATCTCGACCCGATGTTTGCGAAGGAGAAGTTTGCGCTGTCGTTCGACATGCAGATCAACGACAAGGACACCAGCTGGAAACGCAACAACATCCACGAAGCTCTGAAAGTGGAGGCTCTCAATGGATAAAGTGACACCCAAGGACGTATTTCAGACCAACCGCGATCGCGCAGCGCCCCTGCTTGCCAAGTTAAAGAGCGAGGGCATCGGCCACCTGATCGGCGGCAAGACCGTGGCGTCGGTTTCCGGCCAGACGTTCGAGACGGCCTCGCCCGTCGACGGCACGGTGCTGGCGACGGTCGCGCGCGGCAATGCCGAAGACATCGACCGCGCTGCGACCGCCGCCGCGGCGGCTTTCAAGTCGTGGCGCGACATGCCGGCGGCGGCGCGCAAGAAACTGCTGCATCGCGTAGCCGATGCCATCGAGGACAACGCCGACGACATTGCGGTGCTGGAGTGCATCGACACCGGCCAGGCGCACCGCTTCATGGCCAAGGCCGCGATCCGAGCTGCGGAGAATTTCCGCTTCTTTGCCGACAAATGCGGTGAAGCCCGCGACGGCCTCAACACGCCGAGCGAGGAGCACTGGAACATCTCGACCCGGGTGCCGATCGGTCCGGTCGGCGTCATCACGCCGTGGAACACGCCGTTCATGCTGTCGACCTGGAAAATCGCCCCTGCCCTGGCGGCAGGCTGCACGGTGGTGCACAAGCCGGCGGAATGGTCGCCGGTGACGGCGGACCTTCTGGCTAGGCTCGCGAAGCAGGCCGGCCTGCCCGACGGCGTGCTCAACACCGTTCACGGCATGGGCGAGGAAGCCGGCAAGGCACTGACCGAACATCCCGCCATCAAGGCGATCGGTTTTGTCGGGGAAAGCGCGACCGGCTCCGCTATCATGGCGCAGGGCGCGCCCACCCTGAAGCGCGTGCATTTCGAGCTCGGCGGCAAGAACCCGGTGATCGTGTTCGACGACGCCGATCTCGATCGGGCGCTGGATGCGGTCGTCTTCATGATCTATTCGCTGAACGGCGAACGCTGTACCTCGTCGAGCCGGTTGCTGGTTCAGCAAGGCATTGCCGACAAGTTCATCGAAAAGCTCACCGCACGAGTGGAGGCACTGAAGGTCGGACACCCGCTCGACCCCGCCACCGAGATCGGGCCGCTGATCCATGAGCGGCATCTGGCAAAAGTCTGCAGCTATTTCGACGTCGCCCAAAAGGACGGCGCCACCATTGCGGTCGGCGGCAAGCGGCATGACGGCCCCGGCGGCGGGCATTACGTGCAGCCGACGCTGGTGACCGGCGCACACCCCAACATGCGCGTGGCGCAGGAGGAAGTGTTCGGCCCGTTCCTGACCGTGATCCCGTTCAAGGACGAAGAGGCCGCCATCGAGATCGCCAACGGCGTGCAATATGGCCTGACAGGTTACGTCTGGACCGGCGACCTGGGCCGCGCGCTGCGCGTCGCCGATGCGCTGGAGGCCGGCATGATCTGGCTCAATTCCGAAAACGTCCGCCATCTGCCGACGCCGTTCGGCGGCATGAAATCGTCGGGCATCGGCCGCGACGGCGGCGACTACTCGTTCGACTTCTACATGGAAACCAAGCACGTCTCGCTCGCGCGCGGGACGCACAAGATTCAGAAGCTGGGCCTGCCCTCATCCTGAGGAGCGGGCGCAAGCCCGCGTCTCGAAGGATGGGCCGCGGGCTACATGGTTGGAGACGGCGCTTGCGCGCCTCCTCACCATGAGGATCAACCATTGAGGACTGGATAAAAGCCATGCCCGTTCCGACACACATCTTCGACCCGCCCTTCAACATCATCCGCTGCAGCCACGCCGTGCTCGATGTCGTCGATCTCGGCAAGAGCCGCGCGTTCTACGAGACCACCGTTGGCCTGCATGTCGAGGACGCCGACGACAAGGCCGTGTACCTGCGCGGCAGCGAGGAGCATCAGCATCACTCGCTGGTTCTGCGGAAGGCCCCTGTTGCGGCTTGCAGCCGTCTCGGCTTCAAGGTCGGCAACGACGGCGATCTCGACAAGGCCGCCAGCTTCTTTTCCGAGAACGGCATCACCTATGCCTTCACCGATCAGCCGTTCCAGGGCCGCACGCTGCAATTCACCGATCCCGCCGGCTTCCAGCTCGAACTCTACGCGACGATGGACAAGCGTCCGCATCTGCTGCGGCGCTACGACCTCTACAAGGGCTGCCATCCGCAGCGGCTCGACCATTTCAACGTCTTTTCGCCCGAAGTTCAAAACACCGTCGATTTCTACGCCCGGCTCGGCTTCCGGCTGACCGAATATGGCGAGGAAGACGGGCCGAACGGGCGCATCGCCGCCGCATGGATGCATCGCAAGGGCAATGTGCATGACTTCGCCATCACCAATGGCAAAGGCCCTCGCCTGCACCACATCGCCTATTGGACGCCGACGGCGATGAACATCCTGCATCTCTGCGACGTCATGGCTTCCAGCGGATATCTGAAGAACATCGAGCGCGGCCCCGGCCGTCACGGCATCTCGAACGCGTTTTTCCTCTATGTCCGGGATCCCGACGGCCATCGCCTCGAGCTCTACACCAGCGATTACTTCACCGGCGATCACGACCACGAACCGCTGCGCTGGTCGCTAAAGGACCCGCGACGGCAGACGCTGTGGGGCGCGCCCGCGCCGCGTTCCTGGTTCGAGGAAGGTACGCCTTTCACAGGCCAGCACATGCGCGAGCCAGCCTTCGTCGCCGACGTCACGATTGCGGATTAAGGGAATAGAAAATGGCCACTCCCCGTCTCGCCACCTTTACCGTCAACGGCGCGCAGAAATACGGCGCCGTGACCGATGCCGGCATCGTCGATCTCTCCGCGCGTTTCGGCAAGGAATACCCGACGCTGCGCGAAGCCATCGCATGCGGAGCCTTGATGAAGCTCGCCGAGGAGGGCGCGCGGCATTCGCCGGACCATGCGCTGGATGCAATCGCCTGGCAGCCGCCAATTCCCTCGCCGGAAAAGATCATCTGCATCGGCGTCAACTATCCGGACCGCAACGCCGAATACAAGGACGGGCAGGACGCGCCGAAATATCCGAGCATGTTCATGCGTACGCCGCGCTCCTTTGTCGGCCACAACGCCCCGCTGGTTCGCCCGCGCGCTTCGGCGCAACTCGATTACGAAGGCGAGCTGGTGCTGGTCATCGGCAAGGGCGGGCGGCATATCAAGGAGAGCGACGCGCTCGATCACATCGCCGCCGTCACACTCTGCAATGAAGGCACCATTCGCGACTGGGTGCGCCACGCCAAGTTCAACGTCACGCAGGGTAAGAATTTCGACTCCACCGGCAGCCTCGGGCCGTGGCTGGTGCCCTACACCGCCGAAAGCCAGATCGCCGACATCCACCTCACCACGCGGGTCAATGGCGAGACGCGGCAGGACGACCGCACCGGCCGGCTGATCTTCGGCTTCCGCTATCTCATCAACTATCTCTCGACCTTCACCACGCTGGTGCCGGGTGACGTCATCGTGACGGGAACGCCGACCGGCGCCGGCGCAAGGTTCGACCCGCCGCGCTATCTAAAGCCCGGCGATATCATCGAGGTTGAAGCCGAGGGCGTCGGCGTGCTGAAGAACGGCGTGGCCGACGAAGCCTGATCAATCCTGCAAGTGAGTGGTAAAGCAATGAAATCAACTTCCGGCGGCGAAGCGATCGTCAATGGCCTTGTCGCGCATGGCGTCGACACCGTGTTCGGCCTGCCCGGCGCGCAAGTTTACGGCCTTTTCGACGCTTTTCATCAGGCCCAGCTGAAGGTGATCGGCGCGCGGCATGAGCAGGCGTGCGGCTACATGGCGTTCGGCTACGCGCGCTCGTCGGGAAAGCCCGGCGTGTTCAGCGTGGTACCCGGTCCCGGCGTGCTCAACGCCGGCGCGGCGCTGCTGACCGCCTTCGGCTGCAACGAGCCGGTCCTGTGCCTCACCGGCCAGGTGCCGACTTCGTTTCTCGGGAAAGGCCGCGGCCATCTGCACGAGATGCCGGACCAGCTCGCGACGCTGCGCACTTTTGTGAAATGGGCCGACCGCATCGAATATCCCGATGTCGCGCCCGCAATGGTGTCGCGCGCGTTCCAGGAGATGATGTCGGGGCGTCGTGGTCCGGCGTCGCTGGAAATGCCGTGGGACGTTTTCACCCAGCGCACCGAGGTCGGCCCTGCCAAGGTATTCGACACCCTTCCCGCCCCGCAGCCGGACCCTGATCGCATCAAGGCGGCCGCCGATCTCATCAAGGGCAGCAAGCGGCCGATGATCTTCGTCGGCGGCGGCGCGATCCATGCGCGCGAGGAGATCCTCGAACTTGCCGAGATGATCGACGCGCCGGTAGTGGCGTTCCGCAGCGGCCGCGGCATCGTCTCCAACGCGCACGAACTTGGGCTGACCATGGCGGCGGCCTACAGACTATGGCCGGCCACCGATCTGATGGTCGCGATCGGCACCCGCGCGGAGCTGCCGGCTTCCGGCTTCCGCTGGCCGTATCAGCCGAAGGGACTGAAGTCCGTTCGTATCGATATCGATCCCGTCGAAATGCGCCGGGTGCCGTCAGATGCCGCCATCGTCGCCGACGCCAGGGCGGGCACGGCTGACCTGGTGGCCGCCATGAAGAAAACCGGCTTCAGCAGGAGCAGCGGCCGGCGCGGCGAAATCCGAGAAGCGACAGCCGCCGCGCAGCAGGAGATCCAGAAGGTGCAGCCGCAAATGGCGTACCTGAACATCCTGCGCGAGGTGTTGCCGCAAAATGCCATCGTCACCGACGAGCTGTCGCAGGTCGGCTTCGCCTCCTGGTACGGCTTTCCGGTCTACGAACCACGCACCTTCATCACCTCAGGCTATCAAGGCACGCTCGGCTCGGGCTTCCCGACCGCGCTCGGCGCCAAGGTCGCCAACCCGGACCGGCCGGTGGTCGCGATCACCGGCGACGGCGGCTTCATGTTTGGCGTGCAGGAACTGTCGACCGCCGTTCAGTTCAAGATCGGCGTGGTGACGCTGGTGTTCAACAACAACGCCTACGGCAACGTCCGCCGCGACCAGCGTGAACGGTTTGACGGCCGCGTGGTGGCGTCGGACCTGGTGAATCCGGATTTCGTTAAACTCGCGGAGTTCTTCGGCGTCGGCGCCGCGCGCGTGACCTCGCCGGATCATTTCAAGGCAGCGCTGGAAAAGGCGCTGGCCGACGGCGGGCCGTATGTGATTTCCGTGGAAGTGCCGACGGATTCGGAAGTGAGCCCATGGGCGTTCATTCACCCGGCGAAGAACACCTAGGCCCATGTAGCGCCTCTTCCCTTCTCCCCTTGTGGGAGAAGGTGGCGCGAAGCGCCGGGTTCTCTCAACGAGCAAACTTGCAGAGACAGACCCCTCAACCGTCTCGCCGCCGCTTCGCGTCAGCGATCCACCTTCTCCCACAAGGGGAGAAGGGAAAAGGAAGATCACCGCACTTTGCGAAATGTCAGGTTGATCCGCTGGCGGCCCATGACGGCGTGTTCGCCATCGGCCAACGGGGCAACGCCGTGAAAGAACAGCCGCGACGGACCGCCCCACACCACGACGTCGCCATGCTCCAGCCGATAACGGTTCGGCTTGTCGGCGCGCTTTGCGCCGCCGAACAGGAAGATCGCGGGCAGCCCCAGCGATACCGATACGATCGGCGCAACAAAATCCAGCTCGTCCTTGTCCTGATGCAGTGACAGTTTTGCGCCGGGCACATAGCGGTTGATCAGGCAGGCCTCCGGCGCGAAACCGCCGAACCCGGCATCGTCAGCCGCGTCGGCCGCCAGCCTGCGCAGCACCGGCGGCATCGCCGGCCACGGCTGCCTGGACTCGGGGTCGATGCCGTCATAGCGATAACCAGTGTCGTCCGACACCCAGCCGACACTGCCGCAATTGGTCATCGCGACCGACATGCGGTGGCCGCCCGGCGTGATCAGATGCCGGAACGGCGCATGCTTGACGATCGCGCGAAGTGCCGGAAGCAGCTCGGCTTCGAACGGCCGTGCAAATCCGCGCAGCAATACCGCGCCCTCCGCCATCGCTTCGCGTGACGGACGCACATCCGGAACCGCATCGAACAAATCCGCAGTCAACTCAGCCCGCGCTCATTTGGCATCGTGAAAGATCACGCCGACGGTGTGGCGATGGCCGGAACGGATCCGGCTGACGCCATGGCGCAGATTAACGCGGTAAGGCCCGCGCGTCCCCTGCACCGGCCGGTGATGCACAGCAAACGCCACCGCATCGCCCTGCGTCAGCGGAACCACCTCGGGCCGCGACTGCATCCGCGGCCGTTGCTCCGTCAGCACGAACTCGCCGCCGGTAAAGTCACGTCCTGGTTCCGATAGCAGGATCGCAACCTGCAGCGGAAACACGTGCTCACCATAGAGGTCCTGATGCAGGCAGTTGTAATCGGCCTCGCCATATTGCAGCAGCAGCGGTGTTGGACGCGTCTGCCCGGCATCATGGCAGCGTTTCAGGAATGCCTCGTGGCCATCGGGATAGCGGATGTCGATCCCCATCGTCTCGTTCCAGCGATTGGCGACGGGACAAAGCCGTGCGTAAAGCTCGCGGCGCAATTGCGCGATCAGGTCGGGTAGCGGATAGGCAAAATATTTGTACTCACCGCGGCCGAAGCCGTGACGCCCCATGACAATCCGGCTGCGGAAATTCTTGTCGTCCGGGTACAACGCTGCGAGCGCAGTGCATTCGTCCGGCGACAGCAATCCTTTCAGAACGGCGCAGCCCTGTGTGTCGAGATCGGCGGTCGCCTGCGTCCAGTCGATGGCCTCGACACGGGCGGCGATGTCAGGGGAACGGTCGATATTTCTTGCGGTTGCTCTCATGGCAGGCAGTCTCGCAGCACCCGCAGCGTCAAGCCACCCGATTTCCGGAAATTTCCATCGTCGTCCCGGCGAACGCCGGGAAACATACGCCGCGGCGGCTATGGTTGAGCACAAAGGTCGACAGCATCTTTCAACAACAGATGACCGGGATTATGGGTCCCGGCGTTCGCCGGGACGACACCGGGGACAGTATCAAAACCTAAGCCAGCGTCGTATCCGCGGCTGATCTTCCGAACGTCAGATCATACACGGATGACACTTTCCATTCCGGCGGCCAGTTCGAAGATGCGGCGATCCGATCCGCCCGCGGCGGCCAGCATCAGCCCGACCGGCACCTCGCCTTCGCGATGCGCCGGCAACGAGATAGAGCAGCCGTCGAGCATGTTGATCAGCGTACAGTTGCGCAACGCGCGCAAATTCTGCGTGGTGAAGACCTGGTCGTCGGCAAGATCCGCAATGACCGGCGGGGTGTTGGCGGTGGTCGGCAGCACCAGCGCGTCATAGGGCGCGATCCGCTGTTCGGTTCGCGCAATGAAGGAGCGGCGGGCGCCGAGGATATCGATGTAGTCGGCGGCGCTGATGCCCTCGCCGCGCTGGATGCGGATGCGAACGCGGGGATCGTAAACGTCGCCCTTGCTGGTGAGCAGATAACGGTGCCAGGCAAAACTTTCCGCGGCGGCGAATCCGCCCTTGCTGTTCATGGCGACGACATCGTGGAATTCCGGCACCTCGATCCGCTCGATCAAGGCCCCCTGCCGCGACAAATTTGCCAGCGCGCGCTCGAAAGTTTTCGCCACCTCATCGTCGAGATCGTCGAGCGCGATCGTGGTCGGCACGGCGAGCCGCATGCCCTTGACCGGGCGAGGTTGCAGCGGCTGCACTGCTTCATCGGCCAGCACGGCATCCAATACGGCGCAGCAGGCAACACTGCGCGCCAGCGGGCCAAAGCTGTCGAGCGAAAAGGACAACGGCACGCCGCCGTCGAGCGGCACGCGGCGTTGCGTCGGCTTGTAGCCGACGATGCCGTTATAGGCCGCCGGAATCCTGCACGATCCGCCGGTATCGGTGCCGAGCGCGCCGTAGGCCATGCGATCGGCGATCGACACCGCCGCGCCCGAGGACGAGCCGCCGGGCACGTGACCGACACTGCGATTCCAGGCGCTTTTCGGCGTACCGAAATGCGGGTTGATGCCGATGCCGGAATAGGCGAATTCGGTCATGTTGGTGCGACCGATGACGATGAAGCCGGCCCGGCGCAGCCGCGCCACCACGGGCGCATCGGTCTCCGCCGGCGCGGAATCCTCCAGCGCGCGGGAGCCGGCGCGGGTCACCTGTCCCTTGATGTCATAGAGATCCTTGATCGACACGGGAATGCCGGCATAAGGCGACGGCGCAGCGCGCGCTTTCCGCAGATGATCCATCGCGTCAGCGGCGGCGAGCGCAGCGTCCTTGTCGATGTGAATGAAAGTTCGCGCGCCCTCGCCGGTGGGATCGGCAATCCTTGCGAGGCATCCCTCGACCAATTTGCGCGCGGTGGTGCGTCCGGCATCGAGATCGGCGGCCAGGGTGGCGAGGGTCGGGTTAGCTGGCATGATTATCGGTCACTCTCTTTGCTATTGGCTATCCGGCGCGGGCTCGATGTCCAGATCGAGCAGCGCCGAGCTCAGCGATTTACCGTGCGCATCGAGCGCCAGCGAGCGCGTCACGCCACCTCCCAGCGCCTGATCCATCACGAAATTCAGCGCAGAAAGGTTGGGCAGTTCATAACGAACCACCTCGCCCTGAACGACACCCGCGAAATGCGATTTCACCCGCGCGGCCGTCACTTGTTCGAGCAGCAGCGGATAGTGTTTGCGTCATAAGCAATGACGGAGATATTGGAAATGTTGCCCTTGTCGCCGGTGCGGGAATGGGCGATCTCGCGCAGCTTCATTCTCACACCCCCACGAACCGGACTTGCGGCTTCGCCAGTTCGCGCGGCAGCAAGACCGAAGCCACCGCCACCACGTCCCGCGCCGACTTCCACGCCCCGCCGCCCGCGGCCGGGCCGTTGGTGTAGAGCGTCTCGACCTCGTTGCCGATCCTGACCGCCTCGCGCAAATTCTCGGTGCGTCCCGAGACACGTACGCGCACTTCGTAAGGTTCGCCGGCGCGCGCGGAAACGTCCGGCCCGTGCAAGGAATCGACGCCGACCAGTTCGAAGCGCAATTCGCTTGTGGCAACATTGGTCAGCTTCAGCCGTTCACGAACAATCTCTAGCGCCAGCCGCCCACGCGCCAGCGCGCCGGGGCCTGCATAGGAGATCTGGCCTTCGCCGATATAGCTGTCGACATAGCCGACCGAGACCTTCAGCGTGTCGGTTCGCTTTGTGCCGCGCCCGCCGCTGACATGGACGCGATCTGGCCCGATCTCTTCGACTTTCACCTGCGAAAAATCCGCGACCACATCCGGCTGGAAATACTTTTCGGGATCGTGCACTTCGTACAGCAATTGTTCCTTGCAGGTCTGCGCCGTCACCGCACCGCCCGATCCCGCAACCTTGGTGACGACGAGACTGCCGTCCTGGCCGACTTCGCCAATGGGAAAGCCGAGCCGCGCCAGATCAGCGACGTCCTTGTAACCGGGGTCGGCAAAGTAGCCCCCGGTGATCTGGCCGGCGCATTCCAGCAGATGCCCGGCGACGGTGCCCTGCCCGAGCAGATTCCAGTCGTCCATCGCCCAGCCGAAGGCATGGATCATCGGCGCCAGGAACAGCGCCGGATCGGACGCGCGACCGGTGATGACGATGTCGGCACCCGCCGTCAGCGCCTGCGCCATCGGCTCCGCGCCGAGATAGGCATTGGCCGACAGCAGCCGGTTGCCGAGCTGCTTGATCGTGCCGTCGAATTCCATGATCGGGAGATCACCGGCCTTGCAGGCGTCGAGCACGTCGTCGCCGACGATGGCGGCGATCTTCAGCGCGGATAGTCCGAGCGATTTTGCAATATCGGCGGTCTTGCGTGCCGCCGCTTCCGGATTGGCAGCGCCCATGTTGGTGACGATCTTGATGCCTTTGGCGGCGCAGACCGGGAGCACCGCGCGCATCCGCTCTTCGAGCAGCGGGTCAAAGCCGCTTTCCGGATTCTTCATCCGGGCCTGCTGTGCCAGCGCCACCGTGCGTTCGCCAAGACATTCGAACACCAGATACTGGATGTCGCCCTTTTCAGCGAGTTCGATCGCGGGCTCGATGCGATCGCCCGAATAGCCGGCACCGGAGCCTATTCGAATTGTTCGCACCTTGTCTCCATCGCCGTTGCGCGCGCGGTGTTTCGCAGTGAGAAATACCCTAACGCGGAAAATCGCTGGCATACAAGCGCTCTCCGGCGCGGGAATGCAGCCATGCGACAGCACCGCTGCTGGACCGTTGACGGGCAATGGTCAAATGTCGCATCAAGATTGCAACAAGCGCCTCCGGCGCCCGTGTCCCAAGGAGAACAGCCGATATGGCGGAGCCCGCGCGCGCTAAACCAAAACCCACGCCTGAAACGCAGCATTTCTGGGACGGCACACAGGCCGGCGAATTGCGCCTGCAGCGCTGCGACGCCTGCGCCAACGTCTACTTTCCGCCTCGCCCGTTCTGCCCCTCCTGCGCCTCGCGCAAGGTCTCGGTGTTCAAGGCGAGCGGCAAAGGCACGCTCTACAGCTACGTCATCAACCACCGCCCGGCGGCACCCGGCTTCACCCCGCCTTACGCCATCGCGGTCGTCGAACTCGCCGAGGGCCCGCGCATGATGAGCAACATCATCGACTGCCCGCAGACGCCGGAGGCGCTGGAGCTCGACATGAATCTCGAAGTCGCGTTCGAGAAACTCGACGACAAGATCACCCTTCCTCTGTTCCGTCCGGCGAAGGGCTAAGCACCATGCGCAAAAATGCAGTCGCCGTCGTCGGCGCAGCCGAAACCACCGAACTCGGCGTCATCCCGAACATGTCGCAGATCCAGCTCCATGCGGATGCGGCGCTCAACGCCATCGCCGATGCCGGACTGAAACTGTCCGATATCGACGGCATCGCCACCGCCGTGGAGACCCCGCAGCAGATCGCCCACTATCTCGGCATCAAGCCGACCTGGGTCGACGGCACCTCCGTCGGCGGCTGCTCGTTCATGCTGCACGTCCGTCACGCGGCAGCCGCGATCGAGGCCGGGCTCTGCAAGACCGTGCTGATCACGCATGCCGAAAGCGGCAAGTCGATGATCGGCAAGCAGCCGCGCTCGACGCCGGCGGACAGCCTGAACGGCCAGTTCGAAGCCCCGTTCGGCGTCTACGGCCCGCCCAGCATGTTCCCGATCCCGGTGCTGCGCTACATGAAGACCCACGGCATCACCCATGAGCAGATCGCCATGGTCGCAGTGGTGCAGCGCGAATGGGCCGCGAAGAATCCGCGCGCCACCATGAAGGCGCCGATCACGGTCGAGGACGTGCTGAATTCGCGGATGATCGCTTATCCGTTCCGCATCCTGCAATGCTGCCTCGTCACCGACGGCGGCGGCGCGCTGATCCTCACCTCGTCCGACCGCGCCAAGGATTTTCCGAACAAGCCGGTCTACATCCTCGGCACCGGCGAGAGCGTGGAAACGCCGATGGTCAGCCAGATGGAGACTTTTGACAGCTCGCGCGCCTTCAAGGTCGCCGGACCCCTGGCGTTCAAGGAAGCCGGCATCGCCCACAAGGACGTCGATCATCTGATGATCTACGACGCCTTTGCGCATCTGCCGCTCTATGGCCTCGGCGATCTCGGCTTCATGCCGCATGAGGAAACCGGCAAGTTCATCGCCGACGGCAACACCCGGCCGGGCGGCAAACTTCCGCTGAACACCAACGGCGGCGGCCTGAGCTACATGCATTCCGGCATGTACGGCATGTACGCACTGCAGGAAAGCGTGCGACAAATGCGCGGCATCGCACCCGCACAGGTGAAGGACGCGAAGATTTCGGTCTGCCACGGCGTCGGTGGCATGTTCGCGGCATCAGGCACGATTATTTTTACGAACGAGAAGTAGGACTAGCGGCCTCATGATTTGTCATTGCCGGGCTTGACCCGGCAATCCATCCTCTTCTGAAAGGATGGATGCGCGGGTCAAGCCCGCGCATGACGAGTGGAGGGTCTGCGTCAGCCATCGGAAACAGGACGGAAAAACATCATGGCCAAATCACTGCAAGATAAAGTCATCATCGTCACCGGCGCCGGCCGCGGCATCGGGCGCGAGATCGCGCTGCTGTGCGCCGCCGAAGGCGCCAAGGTCGTCGTCAACGATCCCGGCGGCGCCGCCGATGGCGCCGGTTCGAGCGCGGCGCCCGCCGAGGAAGTGGTCGAGGAGATCAAGAAGCGCGGCGGCACCGCGATTCCCAATTTCGAGTCGGTGGCGGAAGCGATCCCCGCCAGCAAGATCGTCAAGACCGCGACCGACCATTTCGGCCGGCTCGACGGCGTGGTCAACAACGCCGGCATTTTGCGCGACATGATCTTCCACAAAATGAGCGTGGAAGCCTTCGAGGCCGTCATCAAGGTGCACTTGATGGGTTCGTTCTACGTCTCCCACGCCGCGGCCCGGATTTACCGCGAGCAGGAAAGCGGCTCCTTCGTGCACTTCACCTCGACCTCGGGCCTGATCGGCAATTTCGGCCAGGCCAACTACGCCGCGGCAAAGCTCGGCATCGTCGGCCTGTCGAAGTCGATCGCCCTCGACATGGGCCGCTTCAATGTACGCTCGAACTGCGTCTCGCCGTTCGCCTGGACCCGCATGATCGGCACCATTCCGACCGAGACGGAAGCCCAGAAGGAGCGGGTCGAGAAGATCAAGCAGATGGGCCCAGAGAAGATCGCGCCGGTGTGCGCCTATCTGATGTCCGATGCCGCCAAGGACGTTTCGGGGCAAATCTTCGGCGTGCGCATGAACGAAATTTTCCTGTTCAGCCAGAACCGCCCGCTGCGCTCGGTGCATCGCGCCGAAGGCTGGACGCCGCAGACCATCGCCGAGCACGGCATGCCGGCGCTCAAGGAGTCCTTCTACAAGCTCGATCGTTCGGCAGACATCTTCCCTTGGGACCCGATCTGAAATTCTGAGGTAGGGTGGGCAAAGGCGCGTAGCGCCGTGCCCACCCTTCACCAGAGATCACCGTCGCAAGGGGTGGGCACGCTGCGCCTTGCCCACCCTACAAATTTGCCACCCTGCGACCATCTCCGGTTGTTTGACGACAACCCGCCCGCTTTATGCCGGAATGCGGGCTGATGTTTTCCTCCCAAGAAAAAACCATGGGAGGCAAACATGACAAGCTCACTGACCTTTCCCGAATTCCCGACAAGGCGGCGGTTTCAACCGCCGCAAGATGCTGACCGGTGCCGCGGCACTCGCCGCCTCCGCCGTGACGATGAAAACGGCTTCCGCCGCCTCCGTTGCCCCGCTCGGCCAGACCGGCGCGCCGACCACGGCCACGCAGCCTTTGCCGCTCGGCCCACTTCCCGGCGCCCGCTATCCGGACGCGCGGCTGGAGTCGATGAAAAAGCCCACGGTTTCGTTCGGTCCCTCCGGCTTTCCAGCGTTCGCCGGCACCATGGCGGTGGAGCGCGTCGCGACCGGGTTCCGCTGGGCCGAGGGGCCCGTCTACTTTGCGGCCGGGCGATATGTGCTGTTCTCTGATATTCCCAACAACCGCATCATGCGCTTCTCGGAGGATGACGGTCACGTCAGCGTCTACCGCCATCCGTCGATGAACTCGAACGGCAACACGATCGACCGCGAGGGACGGCTGATTACGTGCGAGCATTCCGGCCGGCGCGTCACCCGGACCGAGCTCGACGGCTCGATCACCATCATCGCCGACAAGTACAATGGCAAGAAGTTGAACTCTCCGAACGATGCGGTCGTCGCGGCCGACGGTTCGATCTGGTTCTGCGACCCGGCCTACGGCATCGGCGGCTTTTACGAGGGCATCAAGGCCGACGCCGAGCAGGAAAAGAAGAACGTCTACCGGGTCGACCCGAAGTCCGGCGACATCAAGGTGGTGGTCGATGACTTCGTGGAGCCGAACGGCCTGTGCTTCTCGCCAGACGAGAAGAAGCTCTATATCTGCGATACCGGCTTCACCGACGGGCCGGACAATCCGTCACATATCCGCGTGTTCGACGTCGATCTCGCCGGCGGAAAGCTTTCGAACAGCAAGGTCTTCGCGGATATTCCGAAGCCCAGCATCACCGATGGGCTGCGCTGCGACACCGCCGGGCGGCTCTGGTGCTCGGTAGGTTGGGGCGATCCGAACGAGGACGGCGTGCGCTGTTACACGCCGGAGGGCGATCTGCTCGGCAAGATCCACATTCCGGAAACCGTCGCCAATCTGTGCTTCGGCGGCCAGCAGCGGAACAGGCTTTATATCTGCGGCTCGTCGTCGCTGTATGCGGTCTACACCAGTGCGCAGGGTGCGATGAAGCCGTAAGATCGGCGAATAGTGAGCGGCGAATGGCGAATAGAAGATCATTCGCTATTCGCCCCTATCCGCTATTCCTCAGCCCCGCCGAAATCCCGTTGATGGTGATTTGAATCCCGCGCAGCACCTGCTCGTCCGGGTTCTGCGCGCGGTGCTCCTTCAGGAGTTCGACCTGCACGTGGTTGAGCGGATCGAGATAGGGGAAGCGGTTGCGGATCGAGCGGTCCAAAAGCGGGTTGCCCTGCAGCAGCCGTTCATGGCCCATGATGTCGAGCAGCGTCTCGATCGACAAATGCCATTCGCGCCGGATGCGGCCAAAAATGCTCTCGCGCAGTTTGACGTCGGGCACCAGTTCGGCGTAGCGCGAGGCGATCGCAATCGAGCTCTTGGCCAGCACCATGTCCATGTTCGACAGCAGCATGCGGAAGAACGGCCACTCGCGGTAGAGTTCCTGCAGGAACGGCATGCCCTGCTCCGGATGCTCCGCGATCCATGCTTCGACCGCCGAGCCAAAACCGTACCAGCCCGGCAGCATCAGCCGGCATTGCGCCCAGCTGAACACCCACGGAATCGCGCGCAGGTCTTCGATCTCGCGGGTTTTCTTGCGCGAAGCCGGACGGCTGCCGATGTTCAGCGTTGCAATTTCGGTGATGACCGTCGAGCCCCAGAAATAATCGGCAAAGCCCTCGGTCTCGTAGACCAAGCCACGATAAGCCTTGAACGCCAGCGCCGATAGCTCGTCCATCGCGATCAGATATTCCGCGCGCGGCGCACTCTGACGGGGGTGCAGCAGGCTCGCTTCCAGGGTTGCGGCCGCCAGGATCTCCAGATTGTTGCGGCCGACTTCGGCGTTGGAATATTTGCTGGAGATAATCTCGCCCTGCTCGGTGATGCGGATCTGACCGTTCACAGCGCCTCCGGGCTGCGCGATGATGGCGTCATAGCTCGGGCCGCCGCCACGGCCGACCGAGCCGCCGCGGCCGTGGAACAGCCGCAGGCGCACGTGGTGGCGCTCGAACACTTCGACCAGGCCGATCTCGGCCTTGTAGAGTTCCCAGCCCGAGGTGACGAAGCCGCCATCCTTGTTGCTGTCGGAATAGCCCAGCATCACTTCTTGCACGCTGCCGAGGCTGTCCACCAGCTTGCGGTAATCGTGCAGCGACAGCATCCGGTCCATGATGACTGATGATGCCTGCAAATCCTCGATCGTCTCGAACAGCGGCACGATATTGATCGCGCTGCGACCGGATGGATTGATGAGGCCGACCTCCTTCAGCAGTACCGCGACCTCCAGCATGTCGGACATGCCCTTGCACATCGAGATGATGCATTGGGAGATCACGTCGCTGCCAAATTTTGCGTGGGCCTCGGCGGCGGCGCGAAACAGCGCCAGTTCGCCCAGCGTTTCCTCACTGTACTTGACAAATGCCGAACTGAGCGGCCTTGCGCTGCGCAACTCGCCCAGCAGCAGATTGACGCGGGCTTCCTCGCCGAGCGCCAGATAGGACATGCCCGGGATCGCGGCGTCGAACAGCTCTGCGACCGTGCGTTCATGCACGGCCGAATTCTGCCGGATGTCGAGCCGGGCGAGATGGAAGCCGAAGCAATCCACGGCGCGGCGCAACAGCCGCAGACGGCCCCGAGCAATGACGCTCGAATTATTCGCGATCAGCGAACGATCCAGCACGTCGAGGTCGGCCTTGAATTCCTTCACGCTCGCGTAGGGCGCGCCCTCGCCGACCGGACGCCGTGTGGTCTCGACTTCGAGCTTCAGCGCGGTCGCAGTCAGCCGGGCGTAGATACCCGAAACCGCCAGCCGATACGGTTCGCCGCTACGGTGGGGCGAGGAGTCCGGTGAGCGCCCGGCCAGTGCCCGCAGCTCTTCGGAAACGTCGGCGAGATGCGCGGCAAGCGACAACTCGGCGCCGAGTTCGTGCAACTGCTCGAGATAGAAGTTCATCACCCGGCTCGACTGCAGGTGCAGCGTGCCGCGCATGACGTCGGCGGTCACGAACGGGTTGCCGTCGCGATCGCCGCCGATCCAGCTTCCCATGGTCAGGAACGACGCCACTTCGCCGGATGCGCCCTCCTCCTGGTTCAACTGGTCCTCCAGCGCGCAATGCAGCCGGGGAACTTCGTGGAGGAACGTGTAGTCGTAGAACGACAGGCCATTCTCGACTTCGTCGAGCACCGTCAGCTTGGTCCGGCGCAACAGATTGGTCTGCCACAGCGTCAGCACGGCGCGGCGCAATTGCTCGTCACTGGCGTCGGCTTCCTCCGGCGTCATCCGCATGCGTTCGCGCCGGTCGAGCAGCGCCGCGATCTCCATCTCGCGGTCCATCGTGCTCTTGCGGCGGACTTCGGTCGGGTGGGCCGTCAGCACCGGGCTCACCTGGGCATCCCCGAAGAAGCGCAAAAGATCCGTCGCGCTGAAACCGGCTGCCTTGGCGTGCGACAATGTCTGCGCAAGCGTGCCCGTTCGCGGTCCGCCGCCGACACCCCACCCGCGCATCTGGCGGATATTGTTCTGGTCCTCGGCGATGTTGGCGAGATGCGAGAAATAGCTGAAGGCGCGGACGATCCGGACCGTATCGGCGGTCGACATGCTGTCGAGCATGATTTCGAGTTCCCGCCGCGCCAGCTTGTCCTCGTCGCGGTGGAACCGGATCGAGGTCTGCCGGATGCGCTCGACGACGTCGAATATCTCGGCGCCTTCCTGGTCGCGCACGGTATCGCCGAGAATGCGCCCAAGCAGGCGGATATCGGTCCTCAGCCGGGCATCTTCCGCATCTTCGACACGATTTGACCGGGCTTCGGTCTCGGAAGGCGTGGTCTGGGATGGCATCGTCTCTAAAGACATGGCTCGCTACCTCAGAAACTGCCCAGCAGTTCGAGTGTGCAAGTTTTTTGCCGCAGTGCAAGATAAAGATGGAGGCGATGTTTGGGCGCCTTGCCCCATCGTCGTCCCTGCGAACGCAGGGACCCATAGCCACCTGCGGTCGTTGTTGCGCGAAAGCCGTCGAACAGCCGTTCTAAATCTAGAAGCCGCGGCGTATGGGTCCCTGCGTTCGCAGGGACGACAACCACTAGCTCCGCCGCCGTTACTCTAAATCTTCCGCCCCGCCTGCTCCCAATAGGGATCGCGCAGGCGGCGCTTGAAGATCTTGCCGGAATCTTCGCGCGGCAGATTGGTCTGGATTTCGATGTGCTTGGGCACCTTGTAATCGGCCAGCGAGACCTTGAGCTGGCTGCGGATCGAAGCGAGGTCCAGCGTCACCGAAGGCTGCGGCTCCACCACGGCCATCAGCGCCTCGCCGAATTCCGCATCGGGAATGCCGAACACCGCGCAATCATGCACGCCCGGCAGCGCATGCAGCGCCGCTTCAATCTCGGCGGGATAGATGTTGACGCCGCCAGAAATCACCATGTCGCGCTTGCGGTCGCAGATGAAGACATAGCCGTCGGCGTCGATGTAGCCGACGTCGCCCGAGGTGATGAAGCCGTCGCGATCGATCTCGGCGCGCTTTTCCGGCTTGTTGTGATAGGTGAAATCCGGATTGCCCAATATGCGCGAATAGATTTCGCCGATCTCGCCCTGCGGCAGCTCCTTGCCGTCGTCACCGATGAAGCGCAGTTCCGCGCCCGGCGAAATCTTGCCGACGGTGCCGGGCTTCTTGAGCGCATCCTCGGAATTGGCAAACGTCACGGCGCTGGACTCGGTCGAGCCGTAGAATTCATAGATCACCGGCCCCCACCATTCGATCATCGCCCGCTTGACATCGGCCGGACACGGCGCCGCGGCATGGATGATGTGGCGCAGCGACGACATGTCGTACTTGTTGCGGATTTCCGCGGGCAGTTTCATCAGCCGGATGAACATGGTCGGCACCATG
This sequence comes from uncultured Alphaproteobacteria bacterium, assembly GCA_963742935.1. Taxonomy (GTDB): domain Bacteria; phylum Pseudomonadota; class Alphaproteobacteria; order Rhizobiales; family Xanthobacteraceae; genus Bradyrhizobium. The sequence goes on from CAVUOI010000029.1 coordinate 64,310, forward strand.
AAGATGGTGTCGATCTTTTCAGTCGCGACCACGCGCAAAAACTCCTCGGGGTCGAAGCGCGGCATGATCACCAGCGCGCCGCCGAGGCGGCCGGCGCGCAGGCCGAACGAGTTCGGCGCGGAATGATACAGCGGCCCGGGAAGCAGCGCGCGGGCGCCCGGCTTGAGGCCGTAAATCATGCTGCGCATAGCTTTCGCCGTTGGCGATCTGCTCCGGCGTCGGCGCGTAGCGGCGCACGCCCTTGGGATGGCCCGTGGTGCCCGAGGTGTAGATCATGTTCTGCGGTTGCGGCACGGCCGGTCCGTCATAGCGCGGGTGTTGTTTGAGCCAGGATTCGAAATCGATCGCAAAATCCGGCGTCGCCAGATGATCGGGATCGATCTTGTAGTTGGCGATGATTTCCGGCGGCGTCGGAACGCTGAGCGCGGTGACGCCTTGCGGTATCGCCTCTCGCAGCTGATGCAGCATGTCGGCATGCGCGATCAGCACGGCCGAGCCGGAATCCTTCAGCACGTAATTGATCTCTTCCGGCTTGAAGTGCCAGTTGATCGGCACGCCATAGGCGCCGAGCCGCATCGCGGCATAGGCCGCCTCGACGAAGGCGATGTCGTTGCGCATCAGGATCGCGACGCTGTCGCCCTGCTTGACGCCGAGCTTCTGCAAGCCGCTGGCGATGCGCTCGGCGCGATCGGCGACCTCGTCGTGGCCGCGTCGGCGCGGGCCGCTGATGATGCCGAGGAAGGGGGATGAGGTAGACATTGTTACGTTCCGATCTGTCGTCGGGTTTATGTAAGCCCTCATGGTGAGGAGCGCGTCTTCGCGCGTCTCGAACCATGGAGCCCGTGGCCCATCCCTCGAGACGCCGCTTGCGCGGCTCCTCGGGATGAGGTCGGAACTAAGCCTCCGCAAACCGCGGCGCGCGCTTTTCCATATTGGCACGCACAGCCTCGGTCTGGTTGGGACTGCCCAACAATTTCTGCTGCTCGACGGATTCGGCCAGCAGCGCCGGGCCGGGATCGACGGACAAATTGTTCAGCATGCGCTTGGCGGCGCGGATCGCATCCGGGCTCTTGCCGGCGATCTCGCGCGCGACCTCCAGGGCCGCGGCCCGCGGGTCGTCGCAAATCCGGGTCGCAAGGCCATAGCTCATGGCTTCCTGCGCCGAGAAGATGCGGCCGGTATAGGTGAGGTCGCGCAAAATATCGTCGCGTACGAGACTCGCGAGGATCGGCGTGCCGGCCATGTCGGGCACCAGGCCCCATTTGATCTCCATGATCGACATCCGCGCATCCGGCGTCAGGAAGCGCATGTCGGCGCCGAGCGCGAGCTGGAACCCGCCGCCAAACGCCACGCCCTGAATTGCCGCGATGACAGGCACCGGGAGCTGCCGCCAACCCCACACCGCCTGTTGCGGGAAATTCGCCAACCCATGCGTGCGTGCAGAAAGATCGCGTTTCTCGCCACCGGCGACCCCATTTCCGCCGCCTTCTTTCATAGCGGCGAAGCGCCCCATGTCGAGACCGGCGCAGAATGCCCGCCCCTCCCCGGACAATACTACCGCGCGGACGCCTTTCTCATGGGCGAGCCGCTCGGTAGCGGCCACCAGCGCCTCGAACATCGCGGCATCGAGCGCGTTCATCTTGTCGGCCCGCACCAGTCGGACATCGGCAATGCCGTCCGAAATCGATATCGAGACGCGTTGCTCCATGAGAAATCCTCCACTCTTGATTGCTTGGCGCTTTACAGAACGGCCTTGGCGAGATTTAGTCAATCGACCAATTAACAGACATTCCCGTGGGTGGAAACGATGTTCAACGATCAGCTTCTCGCCGGGCGGCGCATCCTCGTAACCGGTGGCGGCACCGGCCTCGGCAAGTCCATGGCGGCGCGGTTTCTTCAACTCGGAGCCGAGGTTCATATCTGCGGCCGCCGCAAGATCGTCTGCGACGAGACCGCGACCGAACTGATGGACGAGTATGGCGGGCGCGTGGTCAGCCACGGCGTCGACATCCGCAACGCGATGGCCGTCGACGAGATGATCGAGGCGATCTGGACGACTTCCGGTCCCCTCACCGACCTCATCAACAACGCCGCCGGCAATTTCATCTCGCGTTCGGAAGAGCTCTCGCCGCGCGGCTTCGATGCCGTCGCCAACATCGTGATGCACGGCACGTTCTACGTGACACATGCGGTAGGCCGGCGCTGGATCGCGGCCAAGCAGCGCGGCAACGTGGTGTCGATCACCGTGACCTGGGTGCGCAACGGCTCGCCCTATGTGGTTCCGTCGGCGATGAGCAAATCGGCTATCCACGCCATGACCATGTCGCTGGCGGTCGAATGGGGCAAGCACGGCATTCGCCTCAACACCATCGCGCCGGGCGAAATCCCGACCGAGGGCATGAGCAAGCGCATCAAGCCCGGCGACGAGGCCGGCGCGCGCACCAAGGCGCAGAACCCGATGGGCCGGGTCGGCACCATGGAGGAGTTGCAGAACCTCGCGGTGTTTCTGATCTCCGGCGGCTGCGACTGGATCAACGGCGAAACCATCGCCATGGACGGCGCGCAGGCGCTCGCCATGGGCGGCAATTTCTATCAGCTGCGCGACTGGAGCGACGCCGACTGGAACCAGGCGCGCGACTCCATCAAGGCACAGAACGAGAAAGACCGCGCGGCGAGGGGGTGAGGCTATCTGGGTTGTCGTCCCTGCGAAAATTTCCGCTGTCGTTCCTGCGAAAAGCAGGAACCCATAGCCACCAGCGGAGATGGGACGAAAGGTCGTTAGGACCACCGTGTCACCGATAGGCCGCGGCTTATGGGTCCCTGCTTTCGCAGGGACGACGTCGGATATTGTCTTTCCCACGCGTTGTCGCCACACTCCGCGTAACGATAACAAGACGCTACGGGAGCGACATGTCTACTTCGCAGCAACTGACTAACCTTGCCGACATGGTGCGCGACCGCGCCAAGACCCGCGGTAACGCGCTGGCCTATGAATTCGAGGGCCGCCAGACCAGCTTCGCCGAATTCGACATCAAGACCAACCGCGTTGCGAACGCGCTCATCGCGCTGGGCGTCAAGCCGGGCGAGCGCATCGCTTATCTCGGCAAGAACAGCGACATCTATTTCGAACTGCTGATGGGCGCGATGAAGGCCAATGTGGTGATGGCGCCGGTGAACTGGCGCCTCGCCGGACCGGAGGTCGCCTTCATCGTCGGCGACTGCAAGGCGCCGGTGCTGTTCGTCGGGCCGGAATTCATCACCCAGGTCCACAACATCAAGCCGCAATTGCCTGATGTGCGCCACGTGATCACCACCGAAGGCGGCGCGCCGGAGTGGCAGGATTTTACGGCGTGGCGCGATGCGGCGAGCCCCGACGATCCAAAGGTGTCGATCAGCCCAAAGGACATCGCGATCCAGCTCTATACGTCGGGCACCACGGGCAAACCGAAGGGCGCGATGCTATCGCACGCCAACTTCCTCAACCTGGTGCAGACCGGCAACGCGGACGAGAAGCCCGACTGGAACAGATGGTCGACCGACGACGTCTCGCTGGTGGCGATGCCGATCTTCCACATCGGCGGCTCCGGCTGGGGCGTCATGGGGCTCTATCACGGCGCGCGCGGCGTGATCGCGCGCGAATTCGACCCGACCAAGGTGCTGGATTTCTTCGAGCAGTCCGGGATTACGAAAGCTGTTCATGGTGCCGGCCGCGATGCAGTTCGTGGTGCGCCAGCCGCGCGCGCGGCAGGTCGATTTCTCGCGCCTGAAATACATGCTCTACGGCGCCTCGCCGATTCCTGCAGCTCTGCTGAAGGAATGCATCGAGGTGTTCAAATGCGGGTTCGTGCAAATGTACGGCATGACCGAGACGACGGGCACCATCGTCGCGTTGCCGCCCGAGGACCATGTCGAGGGGCTGGAGCGCATGCGCTCCGCCGGCAAGGCGCTGCCGGGCATTGAGCTTGCGATCCTCGATCCAGACGGCAAGCCGCTGCCGCCGCGCGAGGTCGGCGAGATCGCCACCCGCTCCGGATCCAACATGGCCGGCTACTGGAACCTGCCTGAGGCCACCGCCAAGACGCTCGGCGCCGACGGCTGGCTGCGCACCGGCGATGCCGGCTACATGGATGAGGACGGCTACCTCTATATCCACGACCGCATCAAGGACATGATCATCTCCGGCGGCGAGAACATCTATCCGGCCGAAGTCGAGAGCGCGCTCTGCGATCACCCTGACGTAGCCGAAGCCGCCGTGATCGGCATCCCCGACGACAAATGGGGCGAAGCGGTCAAGGCGGTCGTGGTGATGAAGCCGGGCAAGCAGGCCACCGCCACCGACATCATCAATTTTACGCGCGAGCGCATCGCCGGATTCAAGACGCCGAAATCGGTCGATTTTCTCGAGGCGTTGCCGCGCAATCCGTCGGGAAAGATTTTGCGGCGGAATTTGCGCGACCCGTACTGGGCGGGGAAAGATCGCCAGGTGAATTGATCAACCCCCGCACGTGGTTTGATAGCGGCGTTTCCATCCCCATCGTCGTCCCTGCGAAAGCGGGACCCATACGCCGTGCCGTTGGATATGTGCGAAGTGTTAGTTGCCTTCGTTTAGTGCCTCACACCACGTCCTGTGGTTATGGGTCCCCGCTTTCGCGGGGACGACGATAGAGTGGTGCGCGCGACTAATGCTTCCCCGCGCCCATATACCCGAACAAAAATCCTGCCACCTTGCGCTTCTGGATTTCCTCGCTGCCTTCGGTGATGCGGTAGCGGCGGTGGTGGCGGTAGATGTGTTCGAACGGCTTGTGGCGTGAGTAGCCCATGCCGCCATGCACCTGCATGGCGCGGTCGGCGGCTTCGCAGCACAGACGGTTGGCCCAGAAATTACACATCGACACGCGGTCGGAGAGCGTGTGCTCGACCTGCGCCTGCGTTAGCTGATCCATCTCCCATGCGGTCTTGCGGATCAGCAACCGCAGCATCTCGGCCTGCGTCGCCAGTTCCACCAGCGGCCACTGGATCGCCTGGTTCTCGGCCAGCGCCTTGCCGAACGGCTTTCGCTCGCGCGCGTATTTGACGCTTTCGTTGATGCAGTAGACGGCCGCGCCCAGCGAACTCGCCGCCTGCCGGATCCGGTTCTCGTGCACAAAACATTGCGCCAGCGACAGGCCGCGGCCGACCTCGCCGAACAGCGCATCTTCCGGAACAAATACATCCGTGAAGCTGACACGCGGATGATCCGTCGGCATGTTGAAGGTCCACATGTATTCCTCGACCTTCACGCCAAGGCTCTTGGCCGGCACCAGGAAACACGTGATGCCGCGGGCATCGCCGTCATCGCCTGACGTGCGGGCAAACAGCGCGCAATGGGTGGCGACGTGCATGCCGGTCGTCCACATCTTCTCGCCGTTGATGATCCAGCCCTTGACGTTGTCGCGCGCCGCCTGAACCGCCCGCGTCTCCATGTGCGTCGCATCCGAGCCGTGGTTGGGCTCTGTCAGACCAAATGTGATGCGGAACTTTCCCCTGATCGAGCCGTCGATCATCTCCTTCTGCTCGTCGGTACCGTAGCGGTCGAGCATGGTGACGATCGGCAGGTTACCAACGATCGAATGTTCGTTCTGCAGGTCGTTGTGCAGGCCGAGGCCCTTGGCCGCGAAATGTTCGCGGATCACGGCCATCCAGAGGTTGGAACCGGCCTTGCCGCCATAACGCTTCGGGATCGCAAAGCGCAGATGGCCGGCGTCGTCGGCGAGGTTCTTGGCCTTGCGCAGCAGCGCTTCCCATTCGTGTCGCGGCAGGCCGCCATTCTCGAAATCGGTGCGCGCCCATTCGCGGCGATGGTCGAAGAAGCGGATGTTGTCGTCGGCCTCTTCCAGCGGCTTGATCTCGCGCGCGATGAAGCCGTCGAGTTCGTCGAGATAGGCCGTGAGGTCGGCAGGCAGGTTGAAATCCAAGGCGGTCTCTCCCGGAAAAGTCGTATGTTGTTGATTTGCGTTTAGGCGCTACGCAGCGCTCCTGCTCGGATCGATTTAGGTTGGAAGACCGCGCTCAAGTCAAGCAACGGAATTCGACCTTGGCACGCGCAGGCGCCTTGCGTAATTGGATGGTAACGGACGCCGCGCCGGCGCTATGATCGCAGCCAGAATTCTTCGCCGCAGAAAATCGAAACGGGAGCAAACATGGACCTGAAATTCTCCAAAGTGACGCGCAAGGGACCGATCACGATCGTCACGCTGTCGCGGCCCGAAGTGTACAATGCGCTGCATATCGACGCGCATTTCGAGCTCAACAAGGTGTTCGACGATTTCTCCGCGGACCCTGAGCAATGGGTCGCGATCGTCACCGGCGCCGGCGACAAGGCGTTCTGCGCCGGCAACGACCTGAAATGGCAGGCGGCCGGCGGCAAACGCGGCTGGGACAAGGGCGGCTTTGCCGGCCTCACCACGCGGTTCGACTGCGACAAGCCGATCATCGCCGCCGTCAACGGCGTCGCGATGGGCGGCGGCTTCGAGATCGCGCTGGCCTGCGACCTCATCATTGCGTCGGAGAATGCCACCTTTGCCCTGCCCGAGCCGCGCGTCGGCCTCGCAGCATTGGCCGGCGGCGTACACCGCCTGCCGCGCCAGATCGGGCTGAAGCGGGCCATGGGTATGATCCTCACCGCCCGCCACGTCTCGGCCAAGGAAGGCCTCGAACTCGGTTTCGTGAATGAGGTGGTTCCGGCCGGCGAAGCACTGGCGGCGGCGGAACGCTGGGCAGAGACGATTGCCAAGAACTCGCCGATGTCGATCCGCGCCTCCAAGCAGGCGATCCAGCGCGGGCTCGAGGTGTCGCTGGAACAGGCGATGGCCGAGCAGCGGGAATACCCGGCCGTCAAGGCGATGGCGGCCTCGCAGGATTACATCGAGGGGCCGAAGGCATTTTCGGAGAAGCGCCCGCCGAAATGGCTGGGGAAGTAGGGATCGCGACACTCTATCTGCCGTCGTCCCTGCGAACGCAGGGACCCATAGCCACCGATGCAAGTTGATGTGAAGACTATCGGCACCATCGTCTACCGATCGGCCGCAGCGTATGGGTCCCTGCGTTCGCAGGGACGACTACTGACAGAGGATGGATTTGGCTTCCGCTCTACCCATCCTACTTGGTCCCCAGCTCCCTCTTGTATGACGCGTAGTTCGGCTGATCGACGGCGAGCTTGTCCATCGTGGTCTGCCAGAGATGCTCGGCCAGTCCCGGCGTTTGCAGATCGACCTCGCCTTTTGCGATCTTGTCCGACAGCGCGCGGTTGAGTTCGATCAGCGAACCATCGGCGCCAAGCAACTGCTTCAACCGCACCGCCTCCGCCGCATCGCCACCCTGCTCCAGCGCCAGTTGCCGCGTGACGAGATCAAGCGCGTTGATGCCGACGCGGAGCTTGAAGGCGTTGTGCCCCTTGATCTCAGGCGCAATCTCGTTGCGGAGGAAATCCGCTACCGCCTTGATCAGTTCGGTGGGTGTCGGTTCGTCCTGCATCTTTATCTCCCTCTCGGGGCCAGCAGCCTGAGCAAATCGATTTCCGTCTCCGACGAACGCCGGCCGATCATGGCGCGCTCCATCGAATGGTCAGGGCCTTTCCGAAAACGCTGCATCATGCCGCAACACATGATGCCCCAGCGCAGCGTGCCCATCACTTCCCAGAACATCACGCGATCCGTATCGACCTTGCGGCCTGCTTCCTCGTAGCCTGCGAACAGTTCCTCGCGGGAGCCGAAACCGCCGACCGGCTTGTCGATCTCGCCGAAACGCCAGGAGTTGACGCAGATCCACCCGAGATCCTCCATCGGGTCGCCGAAATGCGCGAGCTCCCAGTCCAGCACCGCGCGCACGCCGTCGGGGCCGATGATGAGGTTGCCGTGGCGAAAATCGCCGTGCACCAGCGTCACTTCATCAGACGGTCCGGGATCGCGCTCGCGCAGCCAGCGCAGCGCCAGTTCGAACACCGGCCGCGGCCAGCCGAAACTGCGGTATTCGCGTTCCAGGTCGACGATTTCCTTTGTCGCGCTCATCTCACGCAGCTTCGGCAATTTTTCAACCGGCAGACCGTGAATGCCTGGAGATCACCCGGCCGAGCTGCCGCGCCAAAATCGGCCGCGCAGCGGCAAACTGCTCATCGCGTAGAATCTTGCGCGCGATGGTCTCGCCCTCGATGCGCTGCATGATGAAGCCGGTGCCGAGTTCGTCTTCCGGCTTCAGCACATGCATTACGCGCGGCGACGGCAGGCCGGCGTCATGCGCGAGTTGCATCAGCGTCGCCTCGGCATCGAGCCCGGCCGCACGTCCCGGCGACGCGCCATAGCCCGGGGGCGCCCGACGCAGGATAGCACCTACATTGCCGCGCGCGTGAACGATGTCGAACGTCCAGGTTTCCTGGCTGGCGCCGCCCGAAAGCTTTGCCGCGCCGGTCACGCCGGTCGCCCCTTGATACCAGGAAGCGACGCAGCGTCCGAGTTGGTCCTCGATCATTTGCCTTTGAACTTGGCGGGGCGCTTCTCCAGGAACGCCGTGACACCTTCCTTGAAATCTTCCGCCGCGCCCGCGATGCGTTGCGATTCGAATTCGAGGTTGAGCTGCTCCTCGAAGGAATTTTCCGGGCTGTCCCAATACAGTTTTCGGATCAGCGACAGTGCGATCGTCGGCCCGTTGGCGAGATCATGCGCCAGCTTCATCGCCTCTTCCATCAGGACCGCATCGTCATAGACGCGATTGATAAGGCCCCATTCCAAAGCCTTCTCCGCCGGCAGCCGCTCCCCCATCAAGGACAGTTCGACCGAACGCGCCTTGCCGATCATGCGCGGCAGCAGCCAGGTCGAGCCGCAATCCGGCACCAGGCCGATGCGGCGGAACGCCTGCAGGAAATAGGATGAGCGCGCGCACACGATCATGTCGCCCATCAATGCAAAGCTCATCCCGGCGCCGGCGGCAGGACCATTCACCGCAGTCACGATCGGGCAGTGCAGCTTACGCAACCGCCGCAGGAACGGATGGAAACCGATTTCCAGCGACTGCCCGGCGTTGCTCTTGCCGGGCTTCTGATTGTTGCGGCCCTGCAGATTGGCACCGGTGCAGAACGCGCGCCCGGCGCCGGTCAGCACCAGGCAACGAACTTCGTCTCGCTTGTCGTCGATGGCGTCGAGCGCTTCGGAAAGCCCGCCCAGCATGTCCATCGAGACCGCGTTCATGACCTCTTGATGATCGAGCCTGAGAATGGCGACCGGGCCATCGAAATCGAGCGTGACGTGCTTGAACTGCATTGCTTCCTCATGACTTGTGTTTACGCGCTATTTCGCTGCGCGGAAGGGCGGATGTCTCGGCCCATATTTGATTTTCCGGGCGCGCTTGTCCATGGTTGCATCTGAACATCTGCCCGCCACTGGGCGCACGACATAGCCCGCGCCACACCAAATGGAAACATCCCATGAGCATCTTTGACCTCACCGGCCGCACGGCTGTCATCACCGGCGGCAATGGCGGCATCGGCCTTGGCATCGCGCAGGCGTTGAACGCCCAGGGCTGCAACGTCTCGATCTGGGGCCGCAACGCCGACAAGAACAAAAGCGCGGCGGCCACCCTGTCGGCCGGCCCCGGCAAGGTCGACACCGTAATCTGCGACGTCTCCGATCCTGCCTCCGTCAAGGCGGCGATGAAGGCCACCCTCGACACCTTCGGCCGCGTCGACGGCTGTTTCGCCAATGCCGGCATCGGCGGCGGCGGACGGCGCGCCTTCATCGACCGCACCGAGGAGGAATGGCGGCGCATGTTCGCGACCAATCTCGACGGCGTCTTTCATGTGTTCCAGGTCGCCGCTCGCCACATGACCGAGCGCGCCGAGGCCGGCGACAAGTTCGGCCGGCTGGTCGCGACATCCAGCCTGGCATCGCTGTTCGGCACCGCGCGCAACGAGCATTACGCCGGCACCAAGGCGGCGCTGAACGCGCTGTGCCGTGCGCTTGCGGTCGAACTGGCCCGCCATGGCGTCACGGCGAATGCGATCCTGCCCGGCTGGATCAAGAGCGACATGACCGCCAACATCATGGGCAACGAAAAATTCGTCGCCAACGTGATGCCGCGCATCCCGGTGCGCCGCTTCGGCGAGCCGACGGATTTCGGCGGCATCGCGGTGTACATCATGAGCAAGGCATCGTCGTACCATACGGCGGATTGTTTTGTGATCGATGGTGGGTATACGGCGTTCTGAGGCTGCCGATCGGCCGCAGAATTTGCACTTGCCCTTGGAAAGATTCTCTCTGTCATTCCGGGGCGCGCCACTTGGCGCGAACCCGGAATCCATTGAGCCGCAAGCTTAGTGGTGAAATGGATTCCGGGTTCGTGCTTCGCACGCCCCGGAATGACAGAGACGACTACCCCCACGGCCCGCGCGAAGCCGTCGACCTGCCCCACGGACCGCGTCGCGGAGAGTTGCCGCTTGTGCCGATGGAAGGCGGTCCGCCCTGGGCGCCCATCTGCGCCGCGAGCTGCTGCAGCGCGGCGATGCGGTTCTCCGTCGAGGGGTGCGTCGTGAACAGATTGTCCATGCCGCGGCCCGAGAGCGGGTTGATGATGAACATATGCGCCGTTGCCGGATTGCGCTCGGCTTCCATGTTCGGGACCTGATGCGCGGCATTCTCGATTTTCGCGAGCGCGGACGCCAGCCACATCGGCTGGCCGCAGATGCGCGCGCCCATATCGTCGGCGGCGTATTCGCGGGTCCGGCTGATCGCCATCTGCACCAGCATGGCGCCGAACGGGGCCAGGATCATCATGGCGATCGAGCCGATCATGCCGGGGCCGTTGTTGTTGTCGCGGTGGCCGCCGAAGAACATCCCGAACTGCGCCACCATCGAGATCGCGCCGGCGAAGGTCGCGGTAATGGTCATCAGCAGCGTGTCGTGGTTTTTGATGTGCGCCAGCTCATGCGCAATCACGCCGGCGAGTTCCTCGCGGCTAAGCTGTTGCATCAGGCCTGCACTCACCGCGACCGCCGCGTTCTGCGGATTGCGGCCGGTGGCGAACGCATTGGGCTGCGCCTCGTCGATCACGAACACACGCGGCATCGGCAGGCCGGCGCGGCCGGCCAGCTCGGCCACGAGGTTGACAAGGTCGGGCGCGCTGTTGCGGTCTACCTCATGGGCGCCATACGTCGACAGCACCATGCGGTCCGAATTCCAGTAGGCGAACAGGTTCATCGCGGCGGCGATCACGAGCGCGATCACAGCACCGCCGGCGCCGCCGATCAGATAGCCGACGCCCATGAAGAGGCCGGTAAGACCAGCCAGCAGAATGGCAGTCTTGAAGTAGCTCATTGTCGCCTCCGTGCGCCGCCCGCGGCCGGATGCCGGGGCTGGCATCCCAAAGGTAGGAATTCCCCCGCCGGCGCTTCAAGATGCCGGGGTGCGTCGAGGGGCCGCGTTTGCCGGCGGTAACCGCCTCCGGGGCCCGGATTACCGAACGGTAATCTTCAGGCTGCTCCCCGGCTTCCCGGCGGTTGCCTATCGCCGGCTTGTACAACGCCAACACCGCCGTCTACATTGCCCGGCAACGAGCAGCGCAAGGCATCGTTCCGGCCAGCGAAACCAAAGCGCGAGGCAATCGCGTCTGTTCGTCGGAAAAACCTGGGAGGAATTGACTGATGTTTTCGCATATCATGATCGGCACCAACGACCTCGACAAAGCCAAGTCGTTCTACGACGCGCTGCTCGGCACGCTGGAGGTCCGGCCGGCCAAGGTGGACCGCCACCGCATTTTCTACTTCACCAAGACCGGTACTTTCTCGGTGTCGAAGCCAATCAATGGCCAGCCCGCGACGCCTGCCAATGGCGGTACCATTGGCTTCATGGCCAGCTCGCCGGAGCAGGCCGATGCCTTTCATGCGGCCGGCATCGCCAATGGCGCGACGTCCTGCGAAGAGCCGCCCGGCATTCGCGAAGGCGCGGCGGGAAAACTCTATCTGGCGTATTTGCGCGATCCCGACGGCAACAAGATCTGCGCGATGCATCGGCTGCCGACGTAATTCAAGGGTGGGTTAGCGAAGCGTAACCCACCCTCTTTCTTTGCGGGGCGGTGGGTTACGGCTTACGCCTAACCCACCCTACGCACCAATCCGGGGGGCCACGCCATGAATCCATGTGTTAGATCCCTTGTGTCATCCGCCGCGCTGTTCGTCGCAACACTGCTGCCGGCCCACGCCGAACTCGACGCCATCCAACTCAAGAAGGCCATCGAGACGTCGATCGCGAACGATTATCCAAAGCTCGACGCGCTCTACAAGGAACTCCACGCCCACCCCGAACTCGCGTTCCAGGAAGTGAAGACCGCTGCCAGGCTCGCCGCGGAAATGCGCGCGCTCGGCTTCGACGTCACCGAGAACGTCGGCAAGACCGGACTGGTCGCCATCTACAAAAACGGCGACGGGCCGACCATCATGGTCCGCACCGAACTCGACGGCCTGCCGATGGAAGAGAAGACCGGCCTCGACTACGCGAGCCGCGACAAGGCCACCTGGATGGGCCGGGAGGTGTTTGTCGCCCATAGCTGTGGCCACGACATCCACATGGCGAGCTGGGTCGGGACCGCGAAGACGCTGCTTGGCCTGAAAGACCATTGGCGAGGCACGCTGATGTTCATCGCCCAGCCGGCGGAAGAAATCGTGGCGGGCGCCAGGGCGATGCTGGCGGCTGGCCTGTTCACACGCTTTCCAAAGCCCGACATCGCGCTTGCCTTGCATGACGGCCCTGCCCCGCACGGCACGGTGTTCTATCGTACCGGGCCCGGCTCGTCGGCCGCCGACGGCATCGAGATCACGTTCCATGGCCGCGGCGGCCACGGCGCGGCGCCGCACACGGCCATCGATCCCGTGGGGATCGCGGCGCGCTTCATCGTCGAAGTGCAGAGCGTGATCAGCCGCGAAAAAGACCCGTCCGAATTCGGCGTCGTCAGCTTCGGCGGCATTCACGGCGGCACCGCGCCCAACATCATCCCCGACTCCGTGCAGCTCTCAGGCACCATCCGCACCTACAAGCCAGAGGTCCGCGCCAAACTGCATGCCGGGATCGAGCGGACGGCAAAGGCCGCCGCCGCGATGTCGGATGCGCCTGCGCCCGACATCAAGATCACGGAAGGCACCAAGTCCGTCATCAACGATCCCGAAGTGGTCGCAGCCGTCGCTGACGTGTTGAAGGTCGCGCTGGGCGACAAGTTCAGGATGTCGCCGCCGTCGACCGCCAGCGAGGATTTCTCCGAATTCGCCGGCGCCGGGGTACCGTCGATGATGTTCAACATCGGCATCTACGACCAGGAACGCTTCACCGCCGCGCGTAATGGCGGCCCGCCCGTACCGGCCAACCATTCGCCACTGTTCGCGCCGGTGCCGAAGCCGACCATCGAGACCGGCATCACCGCGATGACGCTCGCGGTGCTCGGTGTGTTCGATCAGAAGGCCCGGCGGAAGTGAGGGACGGGATTGGGATTGATCAATCCCGGATACCTTCCCGTCTTGCCATGCGACGGAAAATCGCCGCGCCCTTCCCGCGCTTGTGCAAGCCCTGCCCTCGCGTCTACATTGCCGGCCAACGAGCCTGAGCGCGCGCCCGCAGATCGATAAATCTGCGCAAATGGGAGGAAATAATCCATGAAACACGCCTATATCCCGCGAACCACGAGCTACAATCTCAATCCGGGCGAGGAACTCAACGATCTCCGCATGTCGGACGAGGTTCGTCCGCTGTACGAGCACGTCAAGAAATTCATCCGCGAGACCGTCGACCCGATGTCGGTCGAGTTCATCAGGCTCGGCGAAGGCAAGAAGGACCGCTGGAGTTTCACGCCGGAACAGCTGGCGTGCCTTCAGAAGGCCAAGGACAAGGCCAAGGAAGTCGGGCTGTGGAACTTCTTCCTGCCCGATGACGAGACCGGCCAGGGCCTGAAGAACCTCGACTATGCCTATATCGCGGTCGAGCTGGCGAAGAATCCGATGGCCTCGGAAACCATGAACTGCTCCGCGCCCGATACCGGCAACATGGAGGTGCTGGAGCGCGTCGGCACCAAAGCACAGAAGGACAAATGGCTGAAGCCGTTGCTGGCCGGCGAGATCCGTTCCGCCTACGCCATGACCGAACCGAACGTGGCTTCGTCTGACGCCAAGAACATCTCGACCACCGCAAAACTCGTCGGCGACGAGTGGGTGATCAACGGCGAGAAATACTACATCTCCGGCGCCGGCGATCCGCGCTGCAAGATCATGATCGTGATGGTGAAGACCAATCCCGACGCGCCGCCGAGCAAGCAGCAGTCGCAGATCCTGGTGCCGATCGACACCCCCGGCGTCGAGATCCTGGGCCCGATGCACGTGTTCGGCCACGACCACGCGCCGCGCGGGCACATGCATCTGCGCTTCAACAATTGCAAGGTGCCGAAGGAAAACATGCTGCTCGGCGAAGGCCGCGGCTTTGAGATCTCGCAGGTCCGCCTCGGACCGGGCCGCATCCATCACTGCATGCGCACCATCGGCAAGGCCGAAAAGGCGCTCGACCTGATGGTGCAGCGTGGCCTCACCCGCGAAGCCTTCGGCAAGAAGATCGCCCATCTCGGCGGCAATATGCAGATCATCGCGCAGGCGCGTTGCGAGATCGAGGCGATGCGGCTGATGGTGCTCAAGGCGGCCAAGGCGATGGACGTGCTCGGCAACAAGGACGCGCGGATCTGGGTCAGCATGGTGAAAGCCATGGTGCCGGAGCGCACCTGCAAGATCATCGACCAGGCAATCCAGATGCACGGCGCGACCGGCATTTCGCACTGGAGCCCGCTCGGCGAAATGTACCAGGACGTCCGTCACCTCCGCTTCGCCGACGGTCCGGATGAAGTGCACTGGATGGTGGTCGGCCGGCACGAACTGAGCATGTCGTAGGCTTATCTGCGTAGGGTGGGCAAAGGCGCGCAAGCGCCGTGCCCACCATTCCTCCCCGAGCAAGCTGCAAGATGGTGGGCACGCTGCGCTTTGCCCACCCTACGAAGCTATCGCGAGTCCTCTCATGCAATACGCTCCCGACGACCTGAAACCCCGCGAGCGCTACAAGGTGCTCACATCCTTCGTGTTGCCGCGGCCAATCGCGTGGGTGACGACGATCGGCCCGACCGGCGTGGTCAACGCCGCGCCGTTCAGTTTCTTCAACGTGTTCTGCGAAGATCCGCCGTTGTGCATGTTCGCGGCCAATTTGCGCCCCGATGGCCGCGTCAAGGATACCGTGATCAACATCCGCCGCACCAACGAGTTCGTGGTCAACATGACCGACGAGGCGCTGGCGCTGGCGATGCATGAGAGCAGCGGCGACTTCCCGCCCGAGATCGGCGAGCCGGACTATCTCAAGCTCAAGGTCGCGCCCTCGACCAAGATCGGCGTGCCGCGGCTGGCGGATGCGCCGTTTTCGATGGAATGCAAGACCTGGAAGGAAATCGACGTCAACGGCGATCGCCTGCTGGTGATGGGCGAAGGCATCCACTTCCACATCCGCGACGATCTCTGGGACCATTCCGCGATGCGCGTGCACATGGATCGCTATCACCCGATCGGCCGCATGTTCGCGGATCGCTATTGCCGGACCGATGACCGCGTGGTGTTTCCGCCAGCGGAAGGGACGAAGACGAAGGTGTAGTCGTAGGATGGGTGGAGCGAAGCGAAACCCATCATCCCTCAGCGCAAGGAAATGATGGGTTTCGCTTCGCTCTACCACACCCTACACCCTACACCTTCACGCCGGCCGGTGCGCGCGCAGGAACGACCTTATCTGGCGCACCGCGAGCGGCACCCTCTCCTTCGGCTCCTTCCACGGAAATAAACTCACTTCCGCGTTCGGCGCCAGCATCGCGCTCTCCATCGCGACCGCATAGGGATGCGCCGGGATGTCGTCGGGCAGGATCAAGACCGGCGTCTGGCACCGGCGGACGAAATCGCGCGAGACCGTGAAGACGAAATCGGGATCGGTGCGATACATTTTCGTCAAAAATTTCTCGGCCTGCTCCATCGTGATGTCGGGCCGGCGCTCGACGAGCTGCGGCGCCCAGCCCTTGATGTTGTTGTCATAGAACAGCTCGCGCTTCTCGGGGCGCGAGCCTGACGGCATCGCCAGCACGCCCGCCACCACGCGATCCGGCGCGCGCTTGATCAGATTCCAGATCAGCGGGCCTCCGATGCAAAAGCCCAGCACCATGAATTTCTCAAAGCCGAGGTGATCCATCAGCGCCAGCTGATCATCGGTGTGGGAATCCCAGGGACGATCGATCTCGAGCGGACCGGACGACTGGCCGGGCGGCGCGTTGCGCAAATCAAAGGCGACGCAGCGATATTCGTTGCCGAACTCCTTGATGGCGTTGAAGGGCGGATACTCGCCGGTAATCCCTGAAATGTTCGAGTTCAACCCGCCACCCGCGATCAGCAACAGCGGGAAGCCGGAGCCGGCTTCCTCATAGTGAATGCGAACGGAACCCTTTTCGAAAAAAGCCATAGCGTTACCCCCTGCCCGCGTTACGTCTTCGCGGGTTCTCCGATTTTGTCCTGCGTTTTGGTTTCGAAATCGCTGGCCTCGTGCCGCTCGTGCAGCTGGCTCGCCGGATCGCCCGAGATGCGGTTGACCATGCGGCCGCGCTTCACCGCCGGGCGTTTTGCGATCGCATCGGTCCAGCGCTGTACGTTCTTGTAGTCCTGCACCGACAGGAATTCGCCGGCGCCGTAAACAAGCCCCTTGGCCAGCGCGCCGTACCACGGCCAAGTCGCCATGTCGGCGATGGTGTATTCGCTGCCCGCCAGAAATTCATTGTCGGCCAGACGCCGGTCGAGCACGTCGAGCTGGCGCTTCACTTCCATCGCGTAGCGGTCGATGGCGTATTCGATCCTGGTCGGTGCATAAGCGTAGAAATGACCGAAGCCGCCGCCGAGAAACGGCGCGCTGCCCATCTGCCAGAACAGCCACGACAGGCATTCAGCCCGCGCCTGGCCGCTCGCCGGCAAAAAGGCCCCGAACTTTTCAGCGAGGTGCACCAAGATCGCACCCGACTCGAACAGGCGGATCGGTGTCGACCCGCTGCGATCCATCAGCGCCGGGATTTTCGAGTTCGGATTGACCGCAACAAAACCGCTGCCGAACTGATTGCCGTCGATCTTGATCAACCACGCGTCGTATTCCGCGCCGCTATGGCCGGCCGCGAGCAATTCCTCGAACATGACCGTGACCTTGACGCCGTTCGGCGTCGCCAGCGAGTAAAGCTGAAACGGATGCCGGCCGACCGGCAGCTCGGCTTCATGCGTGGCGCCTGCGATCGGACGGTTGATGCTGGCGAAGCGTCCGCCGCTCTCCTTATTCCAGGTCCAGACTTTCGGCGGGACGTATTCGGCGGGATCGGTGACGGGGGCGTCGGACATTGGTTTGGCTCCAGGCTTCTTTCGGCCATGTTTTGTGATGGCGGTCTGCCGCACGGCGGAATTATTGTGCCTCTTATATTGCCTCTACCCAGTACCGCCACAAGGGCGGCGCGTCAGGACAATTCGTTGTGGCGGCCGGCGCGATCTCCATGTTACGGTTTCATATCAGCACCGCAACAAAACAAAGCGCGGGCAACATCAGGGGAGGAATGCACCATGCTGCGAAGCAAGTGGTTGACGCCGTTCTTTGGTTTCATGCTGGCGATCGCCGGTGGCGGCCACGCCTCGGCGCAAGCGACCATCAAGGTCGCCTACACCGATCCCCTCTCAGGACCGTTCGCGCAGGTCGGCGACGCCAACCTGAAGCAGATGCAGTACATCATCGATTACATCAATTCCAAGGGCGGCGCGCTCGGCAAGAAGTTCGAACTGGTTCCGTTCGACAACAAGTCGCAGCCGTCAGACGCGCTGATTGCGCTGAAGAGCGCGACCGACCAGAACATGCCCTTCATCATGCAGTGCAGCGGCTCCAACATCGCCGCCGCCCTGATCGACGGCGTCAACAAGCACAACGACCGCAACCCGGATAACCGCATCATCTATCTGAACTGTGGCGCGGTCGCCACCGAGCTTACCAACGAGCAGTGCAGCTTCTGGCATTTCCGCTTCGACCTGCACGTCGGCATGAAGGCCGAAGTGATGGTGCGCTCGCTGCCCAAGGAAGTGAAGAAGGTCTACCTGATCAACCAGGACTATCTGTTCGGCCAGTCGGTGCAGCGCGAGGTGAAGAATTATCTCGGCAAGCTGCGGCCGGACGTTCAGGTCGTCGGTGACGAGCTGATCCCGCTCGGCAAGGTCAAGGACTTCTCGCCGTATATTACCAAGATCAACGCCTCGGGCGCGCAGGCGCTGCTCACCGGCAACTGGGGCCCGGACATGAACCTCCTGATCAAGGCCGGCGTCGATGCCGGCGCCGACCTGCGCTACTACACCTTCTATGCGCATCTGGCCGGCGGCCCGACCGCCATTGGCGTCGGCGGCGACAACCGGGTGCTGGCGGTAATGTCGTTCGGCGAGAACGTGGCGCCGGAGATCGGCAACACCGAGGCCGAGGCGTTCACGAAGGGCTTCCGCGACAAGCACAAATTCGACTTCTCCGCGGCCGGCTTCCGCACCATCTTCGAATATCTGCAGGGCGCGGTGAACAAGGCGGGCTCGGTCGACCCGACCAAGATCGCGACTGGCGCTGGAAGACCTCACGGTCAAGGATTTCCTCGGCTTCGACACCAGGATGCGCAAGGAAGACCATCAGATCATCACCGAATACTTCGTCGGCACCTTCAAGAAGGGCGTGAAGTACGACGCCGAAGGCACTGGCCTCGGCTGGGCAACGTCGGCGACCATCCTCGCCAAGGACGTCGACCAGCCCAATACCTGCAAGATGAAGCGTCCCAGCGCCTCCTGACCGCAACAACAGTCGCCTGCTTCCCCTGACCGGGGAGCAGGCGTCGCGCTTTGAGTGGTCAGGTGCAATGGAAGTCTTTGTCGTCTCCCTACTGAACGGCCTCGTCTACGGCATGCTGTTGTTCATGCTGGCGAGCGGGCTCACGCTCATCCTCAGCATGATGGGCGTGCTCAACTTCGCCCATGCCAGCGCCTACATGCTCGGCGCCTACTTCGCCTACACCATCAGCACCTATATCGGCTTCTGGCCGGCGCTGATCATCGCTCCCCTGCTCTGCGGGCTGATTGGCGCGGCCATCGAGATGTGGGGGCTGCGGCGCGTCCATCGCAACGGCCACATCGCCGAACTGCTGTTCACATTCGGCCTTGCCCTGATCATCGAAAAAGTCGTGCAGATGTCCTGGGGCCTGCTGCCGGTGCCGTACCGGGTGCCGGAGCTGCTCGACTTCCCGCTGTTTAAAATCTACGGCACGCAATTTCCCGCCTACCGCGCCTTCATGCTGGCGATCTCGGCGTTGATGTTCGGCGCGATCTGGCTCGGCCTGACCCGCACCCGCGTCGGCCTGGTGATCCAGGCAGCACTAACCCATCCCGACATGGCCTCAGCACTGGGCCATAACGTGCCGCGCATCTTCACGCTGGTGTTCGCCGCCGGCACAGCGCTGGCCGGCCTCGCCGGGGTGATTGGCGGCAACTACCAGGTCACCGAACCCGCGATGGCCTTCACCATGGGACCGATCGTCTTTGTCGTCGTGGTGTTCGGCGGGCTGGGTTCGCTGACCGGCTGCTTCATCGCCTCGATCCTGATGGGACTGATCCAGACCTTTGCCGTGGTGTTCGATGTGTCGCTGGCTGACCTGTTGGCGAAATTCGGCTTCACGGTGACGTCGAGTACGCCGTTTGCCGAGGTCCTCAATGTGACCCTGCCGCGGGTCGGCGCGCTGCTGCCGTTCCTGATGCTGGTGCTGATCCTGGTGTTCCGGCCACGCGGGCTGATGGGGACGCGCGATACATGAACATGCTGCGCCGCCATTGGCCCTGGTTGTTGGCCCTCGCCATACTGCTGGCGTTCCCGTTCCTGTTCTACGACTGGAGCAAAGGCCGTCATTCCGGCTTCGTGCTGACGCTGATGAGCGAGATCGGCGTAATGGCGATCTTCGCGCTGTCCTACAACATGCTGATGGGCCAGGCAGGCCTGCTGTCGTTCGGACACGCCGTGTTGCTCGGGATGGGCGCCTATTGCGCGGCGCACGTGGTGCTTCTCGTAAAGGCAGGCTCGTTCTGGCTGCCGACCGAACTGGTGCCGCTCGCCGGCGGGCTCGGCGGGTTGTTCTTCGGCTATGTCTTCGGCTGGCTGGTGACCAAGCAGCGCGCCACGGCATTTGCGATGATCACGATGGGGCTCGGCGAACTGGTGTCCGCCGCGGCGTTGATGTTCATGGGCTTCTTCGGCGGTGAAGGCGGCATCGCGATCGATCGCGTGATGGATACCAGCCTGTTCGGCATCAAATACACATCGTCCTGGCAGGTCTATTGCCTGGTGCTGGCCTGGGCCTTCATCGCGGCCGCGCTGATGCGGCTGCAGACGCAAACACCGCTCGGCAGCATGGCCAATGCCGCCCGTGACAATTTCGAGCGGGCCCAGTTCGTCGGCTACGATCCACGCATGATACGGCTCTATCAATTCGCGCTATCAGGCTTTTTCGCCGGCATCGGCGGCGGACTGTACGTGCTGATCTACGAAATCGTCACTTTCGACACGGTGTCCGCCGCGAAGTCGGCCAACGCGCTGCTCGCCGTCTATATTGGCGGCGCCGGCGGTTTCTTCGGACCCGTCCTCGGCACCATCGTGGTCGTGCTGCTGCAAAGCGGCGTCAGCCTGCTCAGCAATGCCTGGCTGCTCTATGTCGGCGTGCTCTTCATCGTGATGGTGATGTACGCGCCGGGCGGGCTGATCGGGCTGATCTTCATGCATGTGCCGATCTGGCGTGCTGGACGCTTGCGCGAACTGGCGCTGCCCTACGCGCGGGCATTTCCGTCGGCGCTGTTGGTGTTCCTGGGCTTCGTGATGCTGGTCGAACTGGCGTCCTTCACCACGATCGGCGCCGCCCAAGGCAAGAAATTCTCGATCGCGGGCCGCATCATCGACACCACGGCGCCGCTGCCATGGGTGGTCGCCATCGCCGCGCTGGTCCTCGGCGGGCTGTGGCTGCGCCACGAATCCCGATTTTTCCGCGAACGCTGGGACGCGCTGATGGAGGGCGCCAAAATCCAGGAAGACGTGAAGCTAAAGGGCGTCAAGGTGCAGGAGGCGATGTCATGAGCACGGATGGCGCGCCCGCCGTCGAACTGCGCGATGTCTGCAAGAAATTCGGCGCCACCGAAATCATCCGCGGCGTCAACCTCTCGATTCCGCGCGGCGAGCGCCATGCCATCATCGGCCCCAACGGCGCCGGCAAGACCACGCTGTTCAACCTGATCTCGGGACGCTTCCCGATCAGCTCCGGCTCGATCACGGTCAACGGCCAATCAACCGCCGACCTCGCGCCGCAGGAGATCAACCGGCTGGGTCTTTCGCGCAGCTTCCAGATCACCTCGATCTTTCCGCGCATGAGCGTGTTCGAGAACATCCGCTGCGGGTTGTTGTGGTCGCAAGGATATCGTTACTCGTTCTGGAACCTGCTCGGGCAGCAGAAGGAGCTCAATCGCGCGGCCGATCAATTGCTGGAACGGCTGAAGCTCGCGGACCGGCGCAATCTCCAGGCCGGCCTGCTGTCCTATGCCGAGCAGCGCGCGCTGGAGATCGGCATCACCATCGCCGGCGGCGCCGAAACCATCCTGCTCGACGAGCCGACCGCCGGCATGAGCCACAGCGAAACCGAGAGCGCGGTGGCGCTGATCCGCAGCGTTTCGGAAGGCAAGACGCTGATCATGGTCGAGCACGACATGAGCGTGGTGTTCGGCCTCGCCGACCGCATCACCGTGCTGGTTTACGGCCAGGTCATCGCGTCCGACACGCCGACCGCGATCCGCGGCAATGCCGCCGTGCAGGAAGCCTATCTCGGGGCGGTGGCGGCATGATGCTCGAGGTCCGCGATCTCCACGCCTACTACGGCAAGAGCCACATCCTGCAGGGCGTCGACCTCAAGGTCGACCAAGGCGAGATCGTCAGCCTGCTCGGCCGCAACGGGGTCGGCCGCTCGACCGCCTGCAAGACCATCATGGGGCTGGTGGCGCCGGTCGGCCAGGTCGGCTTCAAGGGCCGCCCGATCGCAGGCCTGCGGCCCGACCAGATCGCCCATCTCGGCATCGGCTATGTGCCGGAAGACCGCCAGGTGTTTCCGGGACTGACCGTGCGGCAGAACCTCGAACTCGGGTTGAAGCGTGCCGGCGTCGTCGGGCGCTGGAAATTCGAGGACGTGTTCTCGCTGTTCCCCAATCTCGCCGCGCGCCAGGAAAATCCCGCCGGCGTGCTGTCGGGAGGCGAGCAGCAGATGCTCACGATGTGCCGCACGCTGATGGGCGACCCCGATCTGGTCATCATCGACGAACCCACCGAGGGGCTCGCGCCAAAACTCGTCGAGCAGGTCGGCACGCTGCTGGACGAAATCGCCAAACGCGGCACCGCCATCCTGCTGGTGGAACAGAAGCTCACCATCGCGCTGAGAATTTCCCGCCGTCTCTACGTTATGGGCCACGGCCGCATCGTGTTCGAGGGAACGCCGGCAGAACTCGCGGCCAACGCCGGCGTGCGCAAGGAGTGGCTGGAAGTTTAGCGGGCGCGGAAGCAATTCGTAGGGTGGGCAAAGGCGCGAAGCGACGTGCCCACCATCTATCATCGAGCAAGCCGCTAGACGGTGGGCACGCTTCGCTTTGCCCACCCTACGGCACCAGCGGATCGCGGCGCTTCAGGTACAACTCGGAGCAATGCCTTTGTGGCTGGCGCGGCCGCAATAAGCCATATTGGAATGGTCGCCACTACGAGATCATTCAAATGCTTCCGTCCCAACGTGCCTCGTTCGATGTCCCCCGCGATATCTGCTACCTCAATGCCGCCTCCTACAGCCCGCTGCCGATCCGGACCCTGGAGGCCGGCCGCGCCGCCGTCGGCCGCAAGGGCCGGCCCTGGACGATCGAAGCCAGCTTTCAGAATACGCAGCACGAGCGTGCAAGAACCGCCGCCGCCCGTCTGATCCAGGCCGATCCTTCCGATATCGCGCTGATCCCCTCGATCAGCTATGGCGTGGCGACGGCGGCGAAACTATTCACACCCGGCCGCGGCACGCGTGTCCTCGTTCTGGAAAACGATCACTCCTCCCCTGTGCTGGAATGGCAAGCGCGGGCGGAAGCGCAGGGTTTTGCGGTCGATACAATCAAGCAACCGGACGATGCCGACTGGACATCGGCGGTTCTCGCTAGCATCGAACGGTCAGGCGCGCCGCCGGTCAGCCTCGCCTCGATCTCGTCGGTACACTGGTCGGACGGCGGGCTGATCGATATTGAAAAAGTCGGTGCAACGCTGCGGCAGCGGGGCGCGGCCTTCCTGATCGACGCGACGCAAAGCGCCGGCGTGCTGGCGCTGGACGTGCGGCGGCTCGATCCGGATTTTGTGATCTTCCCGACCTACAAATGGCTGGTCGGCCCCTATGGCCGCGCCTTTCTCTATGTCGCCAAGCGGCACCAGAACGGCGTCCCGCTGGAGCAGACCGCCGCCGGCCGCCGCAATGTGCGCGCCGAGAACGCGGTCTATTTCACCGACCTCGATTACGTCCCGGATGCGCGCCGCTTCGACATGGGCGAGCGCGATTTTTTCATCTCGCTGGAGATGGCGTCGATCGGCATGGAGATGATGGCCGACTGGGGCGCGCCCGCGATCGCGCAACGCCTCGCGATGCTGTCGGAGCGGATTGCAACGGGCGTGCGCGACATCGGCGTTAGCGTTCCCGCGACGCATCTGCGGGCGCCGCATATATTGAGCCTTGCCTTCAAGGGCGGAATGCCGGCGGGCCTCGTCGCGGGGCTGGCAAGCGAAGGCGTCTACGTCGCGCCGCGCCTGGGACGGATGCGTGTATCGCCGCATGTGTATAATGACGAAGCCGATGCCGATCGTTTGGTGGAGGTACTCTCGCGGAGGCTGCGAGGCTGACTTGTAGGGTGGGCAGAGCGTAGCGTGCCCACCATTTCACAGCGTACTCGGCGATAGATGGTGGGCACGTCGCTTCGCTCCTTTGCCCACCCTACGAAACGGCGCTCAGGACGCCGCCACCTTCCTCGGCGTCTCCGCCCGCTCCATCACAAACCCTTCATACCCCTTCGCCGCGACGTCGTTGCAGATCTTCCGATAAGGGCCGACCCCGCCGATATAGGGCATGAAGATTCTCGGCTTGCCCGGAACGTTAGCGCCCATGTACCAGGAATTGGCCGTCGGATAGAGCGTGGCGTAGGCGACCTCGTTGACGTGGGCGACCCATTTATCCTCGGCGTCGACAGCGGCTTCCATGGTGTCGAGGCCTTCGTCGCGCATATGGGCCAGGCAGTCGGCGATCCAGTCGACGTGCTGCTCGATCGAGACGATCATATTCGACAGCACCGACGGACTGCCGGGACCGGTGACGACGAAGAGATTGGGAAAACCTGCGCTCATCAGGCCCAGATACGTGCGCGGGCCGGCCGCCCATTTATGATTCAGTGTCTCGCCGCCGCGGCCACGGATATCGATTTTCGCCACCGAGCCCGTCATGGCATCGAAGCCAGTCGCCAACACGAGTGCGTCTACTTCATAATCCTTGCCGGCCACGCGCACGGCATTTTCCGTGATCTCCTCGATCGGATTGGACCGGATGTCGACTAGCGTCACGTTCGCCCGATTGAAGGTCGAAAAATAGTCGGTGTCGATGCAGATGCGCTTGGAGCCGATCGGATGGTCGTTCGGCTGCAGCAGTTTTGCCGTCTCCGGGTCCTCGACGATCTCCGCGATCTTTTCGCGGACGAAATCCGCTGCCGTGTCGTTGGCCGTCTTGTCGAGCCCGAGATTGTTGTAGACCGACATGAAGGTAAGCCCGCCGCGATCCCAGCGCGCCTGGTATTTCGAGCTGCGCTCATTGTCGCCGTCGTCGAGCGCGCCGCGATCGGGCACCTCGGTATAAATGCCGTTCCGCGCCACCTCGCGCGCAAAGCGCCGGATCTCAGGATAATTGTCGCGGAACTTCTGCCGCTCCGGCGCGGTGAGCGCGGCGTTGCGGGCGGGAATGGAGAAGTTCGCGGTGCGCTGGAACACCGTTAAATGGCTCGCCTGCTCGGCAATGACCGGCACCGACTGGATGCCTGACGATCCCGTGCCGATGACGCCGACGCGAAGTCCGGTGAAATCGATCTCGTCATGCGGCCAGTGGCCGGTGTGGTAGACCTTGCCCTTGAACCGATCGAGGCCCTTGATGTCGGGCATCCGCGCGTTCGACAGGCAGCCGGTCGCGAGCACGACGAATTTGGCCGTGACCGTTTTGCCGTCGGAGGTGGCGACCGACCATAGCGCGGTCGTTTCGTCAAAGGCCGCGCGCTCGACGCGGGTGTCGAACTGGATGTCGGATCGCAAGTCGAAGCGGTCGGCGACGTGGTTGGCGTATTTCAAAATTTCCGGCTGCGGCGCGTAGCGTTCGCTCCAGTCCCATTCCTGCTGCAGTTCCTCGGAGAACGAATAGGAATACTGCATGCTCTCGACGTCGCAGCGCGCGCCGGGATAGCGGTTCCAGTACCAGGTGCCGCCGACGCCCGAGCCTTGCTCGAAAACCCGCGCCGTCATCCCCTGCCCGCGCAACCGGTGCAGCATGTACATGCCGGCAAAGCCCGCACCGACCACGATGACGTCATAGGTCTCGGTCGGCTTGGCGGTAACGGAAGGCATGGCGGACATGAATATTCTCTCCCTGAAATTTCTTTGCTTTGGCAAGCAGCATTCCTGCCGTAGCGCCAAAGCGCAAGACGCAAATCCGCGTGCTTGCGATGCATATTTTGCGAGGTGGAATTGGCAGATCCTCATGGTGAGGAGGCGCGCGAGCGCCGTCTCGAACCATGTTGCCCCGCTATTGCGGCAGCCGGGCTTTCATCCTTCGAGACGCCGCTAACGCGGCTCCTCAGGATGAGGATGGAGGCCGGTGCATTGTGGGGACCGAGAGTGCTTGGCATCCACGGTTGCGATGGGCTAGCGTTTCATCAAAGTACCGCCGCCGGGAGGACCACACCATGAAATCGCCGATCTGCGACATGCTGGGAATAGAGTTTCCGCTGCTGGCCTTCAGTCATTGCCGCGACGTGGTCGCGGCCGTCAGCCGCGCCGGCGGGTTTGGCGTGCTGGGCGCGACCGCGCATTCGCCGGAGACGATCGAGCTGGAATTGAAGTGGATCGACGATCATACCGACGGCAAGCCTTACGGGCTCGACGTGCTGATCCCGGAAAACATTTCGACCGCGGGCGAAAAGGACGTCACCTGGAAAAGCCTGGAGGCGCGGATCTCGCCGCAGCACCGCGACTTCACCCGCAACCTGCTGAAGAAATACGGCATCGAGCTGACGACGACCAACGTCGCCGACAACCAGCCGCAGCCGTTCGACGCGCAGCGCGCGCTCGACGTCCTTGATGTCTCGTTCCAGCATCCGATCAAGCTGATCGCGAACGCGCTCGGCGTGCCGCCGAAGGCGATGATCGACAAGGGCCGCAAGCATGGCGTGCCGGTGGCGGCGCTGATCGGTTCCAAGGAACACGCGCTGCGGCAGGTCGCGGCCGGTGTCGATATCCTGGTCGCGCAAGGCACCGAGGCCGGCGGCCATTGCGGCGAGGTCTCGACCATGGTGCTGGTGCCCGAGGTGATCAAGGCGATCAAGCCGATCCGCGACGTGCCGGTGCTGGCGGCGGGCGGCATCATGACCGGGCGGCAGATGGCGGCCTGCATGGCGATGGGCGCGGCGGGCGCATGGACCGGCTCGGTGTGGCTGGCGACCGTCGAGTCCGAAACGACAGAGATCTTCCGCGAGAAAATGATCGCGGCATCCTCACGCGACGCCATCCGCTCCAAGGGCCGCACCGGAAAGCCGGCGCGGCAGTTGCGCTCGGTATGGACCGACGCGTGGGACCGCGGGCCGGATAGTCCCGGCGCGCTGCCGATGCCGCTGCAAAGCATCATCAGCCGCGACGCCTTCAACTCGATCGACCGCGCCGCCGCCGCGGGCAATACGCAGGCGCGCGATCTCGTCAGCTACTTCGTCGGCCAGGGCGTCGGCCTGATCGACAGCGTAAAGTCGGCCGGCGCGGTGGTGCAGGAATTCAAGGAAGACTTTGCCGACGCGGTGGAGCATATGAACATGCTGATGGAGGAGTGAATGTCAGCCCCTCATGGTGAGGAGGCGCGAAGCGCCGTCTCGAACCATGAGGCCCGTGGCCCATCCTTCGAGACGCCGCTGCGCGGCTCCTCAGGATGAGGTCTGTGTAATCCGAGAAAGCAAAGCAAGAAAAAATGCCGAACCAACTCCCCCCTCCCCGAAGACCGCATTCCCGTCATCGTCGGCGTCGGCGAAATCGCCGACCGGCCAAAGGACATCGCCGCAGGCCTGGAGCCGATGGCGCTGCTCGAGGAAGCCGTGCGGCGCGCGGAGGCGGACAGCGGGGCAAAACTGCTCGGCGAGCTCGGTTCGCTCGACGTCGTCAATTTCCTGAGCTGGCGCTATCGCGATCCCGAGAAGCAGCTCGCGGCAAGGCTCGGCGCCGATCCGGCGCATTGCTATTACGGCCCGGTCGGCGGCGAGAGCCCGATCCGTTACATCCACGAAGCCGCCAAGCGCATCGCGCGCGGCGAATGCAGCGTGGCGGTGGTCTGCGGCGCGGAGGCGCAATCGACCGCGACCAAGGCCGAACGCGGCGGCATCACGTTGCCGTGGACGCCGTTCGCCCACGACGTCGAGGAGCCGAAGCGCGGCGCAGCTTTCCAGAAACCGATGGCGGTGAAACTCGGCGTGTTCCGCCCGATCACGGTCTATCCGCTGTATGAATCTGCCACCTCAGCGCATTGGGGCCAGACGCCGCGCGAGGCGCTCGCCGAATCCGGCGCGCTGTGGTCGACCTATGCGCGCGTCGCTTCCGAAAATGAAAATTCATGGATGAAGAAGCGGCTGACGCCCGACGAGATCACGACGCCGACGCCTGAGAACCGTCTGATCGCCTGGCCCTATACGAAACTGATGGTTGCCAATCCGACCGTGAACATGGGCGGCGCGGTGCTGCTGACGTCGCGGGCAAAAGCCCGCGCGGCCGGCGTGCCCGAAGAGCGCCTGATCTATCCGACCGGCGGCGCCTCAGCGGAAGAGCCGCGCGATTATCTGGTGCGCGACCAGTTCTACGAAAGCCATCCGCAGAACGCCGTGCTGAAATCCGTCATGGATCTCGTGGAAGGCGACGGCAGGAAATTCGACGCCATCGAGTTGTATAGCTGCTTCCCCTGCGTGCCCAAGATGGCGCGGCGGACGCTCGGCCTTGGGCCCGACGTTCAGCCGACGGTAACCGGCGGCCTCACCTTCTTCGGCGCGCCGCTCAACACCTATATGACGCACGCGGCGATCGCGATCGTGCGCAAGCTGCGCCAGGGCGGCAAGCTCGGCCTGCTCTATGGCCAGGGCGGCTTTGTGACCAAGCATCACGGTCTGGTGCTGTCGCGCGAGGCGCCGAAACAGGCCCTCAACCAGGAGACCAGCGTGCAGGCCGAGGCTGACCGGCGCAAGGGAACCGTGCCGGACTTCGTCACCGAGGCCTCGGGCAAAGGCAAGGTCGAGAGCTTTACCGTGATCTACAAGGGCAAGGGCGAGGTCGAGCACGGTGTGGTGATGATGCGCACCGAAGCCGATGCGCGGGCGCTGGCGCGGGTTCCCGCCGCGGACACTGCCACGCTCAAGCATTTGATGAACATGGACCGGACACCGGTGGGCTCACTCGGCAACGTTGTCACAGCCGAGGATGGCGTGCTGGAGTGGCGGGTGGCGTAGCCTTAGCCCCGGTTCCCGCCGCGCTTGCGTCAGCTAACCGCACTTCGCCCCGCCTGGACTGTCGTGTATGTATGGACGAAGCACCGACAGGCACTTCGACCAGGGCATGACATGGCATATCGATCCAGGACGGCGCGACCTGCCGTGGCGGCGCGGCGTTGGGGCGGTCCTGCCATTGTAGCCCTCGCGGCGATGGCCACCCTGACGGCACCTGCCGCCGACGCCGCGCCGAGGCGCCCCGCGCCCGTCAAGGAGACGGCGGCCCCGCGCACGGCCGGCGAGCCGATCATGGCGATCGTGTCGATCAAGACCCAGCACGTCACGCTCTACGACGCCGAGGGCTGGATCCTGCGCGCGCCGGTGTCTACCGGAACCACCGGGCGCGAGACGCCAGCCGGCATTTTTGCGGTCGTCGAGAAGGAAAAAGATCACCGCTCGAACATGTATGACGATGCCTACGATGCCGAACATGCAGCGCATCACCTGGAACGGCATCGCGCTGCACGGCGGACCGCTGCCCGGCTATGCGGCCTCGCACGGCTGCGTGCGGATGCCGTTTGGATTCGCCGAAAGACTGTTCGACAAGACGCGGCTCGGCATGCGCGTGATCATCTCGCCCGAGGACGCCGAACCGGTGGAGTTCTCCCATCCGGCGCTGCCGGTGCCGAAGGCCGAGGCCATCGCGGCCGCACCGGCCAAGGCCGAGGCGCTGCCACGCGAAGCGGCCGAGGCTGCCAAAGCGGCCGATGAGACCAAGAAGGCCGCGGCGACGGCCTCGCGCGAGACGGCATCCCTGACGGCGGCGCTGCGCAAGCTGGAGGTGCAGAAAGCCCGCGCCAACGCCGAACTCGCCACCACCGAGAAGATGATCGTCTCAGCCAAGACCGACGAGGCCAAGGTGCGGGCCGAGGACCTCAAGCAGAAGGCCTTCGCCAAGGCCGCAGAACTTGCGACCCAGTTCGACACCGCCAAGGCCGATGCGGCATCGAAGCTCGACGCCGCGGCCGCCGCCAAGGAAGCAGCCAAAGCGGCCCAGACGCGGAAGGCCGACACCGCCAGGACGGCTAGCGAGGCCAAGCTCGCGCTCGAGCCGGTCTCGATCTACATCAGCCGCGAAACGCAGAAGCTTTACGTGCGGCGCCAAACGCAAAAGCCCGCGCCCGACGGCGGCGGCGTAGTGTTCGATGCGTCGATCGAGGTCCCGATCAAGATTCGCAATCCGGAAAGGCCGATCGGCACGCATGTGTTCACGGCGGTGGCGCGCAACAACTCCGGCCTGCGCTGGACGGCTGTCACCATCGATCACGGCGACGATGCGAAATCCGCGTTCGACCGCATCACGATTCCGCAGGAGGTGCTCGACCGCGTTGCGCCGACCGCGATGCCGCGGTCCTCGATCGTGATCTCGGATGAGCCGCTGAGCAAGGAAACCAACTATCGCACCGAGTTTGTGACGGTGCTGAGCAACCAGCCGCAAGGCGGCTTCATCACGCGCAAGCCGACGCCGCCCGAGATGCTCGTTGGAGATTCCAGCGACGACGGCTTCAGCCCGTTCTTCCAGCCCGCCTGGAATCCGCAAGCCGTCAATACGCGCCGGCGCGGCGCACAGGAATATCAGCCGTTCCAGCCACGCTGGTGGTGAGGCGCGGCCGCTCTACCCCTTGACGTCCTGCTTCTCCGACGCCGTCGCGGGCTTGCCCTTGGCGCCGGGGCCGACGACCCGGACCGGGTCGCCATCGGAAAGACCGTCCGGCGGCGCGGTGATGACACGGTCTTCGGCGCCAAGACCCGAGGCGATTTCGATATCCCTGCCGAGGTCGCGCGCGATCGTCACGGTCTTGAACAGCACCTTGTCGTCGGGGCCGACAGTGGCGACCCGAAGGCCGCCCCGGTTGAAGATCAGCGCGCTGGCCGGAATGTGCAGCGGCACGGCGCCACGCTCCAGCGGCAGGCGGACGCTGGCATAGCCGCCGGGCATCAGTTCGCCGCCGGCATTGTCGAGCGCGAGTTGCATGCGCGTGGTGCCCGAGGCGATGTCGACCGATTGCGAGGAAGCCTCCACCGTCGCCGCAAAGGTGCGGTTCGGATATTCGGGCATCGTCAGCACGGCCTTGGCACCGATCCTGACGGCCGGCACATAGTTCTGCGGCACGTTGACATAGACGCGCAGCTTGGTGATGTCGGAGACCACGAACATCGCCGGCCCCGACCCGCCCCCGGCGTTGATCAGCGCGCCGACGTCGGTATCGCGCGAGGTCACCACGCCATCGAAGGGAACGGTGATCTTCTTGTAGCCGGCGAGCGCTTCCAGCCGTTCGACATTGGCCTGGCCGGATTTGACGGCGGCCTTCTTGTTGTTGAGGTCCGCGGTGCGCTCGTCGATTTCCTGCATCGAAACGAAGTTCGAGGCGAGCAGTGTCTTGCGCCGCGTCAGCGTTGCTTCCGACAATTGCGCGCTCGACTGCTGGCTGACGAGGTCGGCCCTTGCCTGCAGCAATTGCTGGTCGAGGTCCGGCGCCTCGATCTCGGCGATCACATCGCCTGCTTTGACCTTGGCGCCGATGTCGGCGCTCCAGCTCTTGAGATAGCCGCTGACGCGCGCGAATATCGGCGCGCGCGAATAGGCCTCCAGCCGGCCCGGCAAATCGATGGTGGGATTGAGCGCGCGGGCGGCGGGCGGCGCGACCGCCACCGTCGGGATCGCCTGGGCGTCGGTCCATTCCTTCAGCTTCGCGCTGGAATCTTCCCGGGCACGGATGCCGGTGGCGACGATCAGCCCCGCCCCGATCAAGGTCGCTACCCCGAATAGGCCCAATTTCCGGTGTGAGACCGGTGGGCGCGGTTCAGTGGGCATGCGTCATCTCCGGTGCGGCGGCAGCTTTGGCGCCGTGTTTCTTGTGTACCATACTGAACACCACGGGAACAAACATCAGCGTGGCGATCGTAGCAAAAATCAGACCGCCGATCACGGCGCGTCCGAGCGGCGCGTTCTGCTCGCCGCCCTCGCCGAGGCCAAGCGCCATCGGCAACATACCGATGATCATGGCAAGCGCGGTCATCAGCACCGGGCGGAAGCGGACAAATCCGGCTTCCAGCGCAGCGGCAACGGGATCGCCGAGTTCTTCGTAGCGCTCGCGGGCAAAACTGATGACGAGAACGCTGTTCGCCGTAGCGACGCCCATGCACATGATCGCGCCGGTCAGCGCGGGTACCGACAGCGTGGTCTGGGTCGTAAACAGCATCCAGACGATGCCGGCGAGTGCGGCCGGCAACGCCGTGATGATCACGAATGGATCGGACCATGACTGGAAGTTCACCACGATCAGGAAGTAGATCAGCACGATGGCAGCGAGCAGTCCGAACAATAGCCCGGAGAACGCGCTGTTCATGGTCTGCACCTGACCGAGCAGCACCACGGTCGAGCCTTTCGGCACATCCTTTGCCGTGTCCGCCATCACGGCCCTGACATCGGCGGCGACCGCGCCGAGATCGCGGCCCTGCGGGGTGGCAAATATCTGTACCATCGACTGGATGTCGTATTGGGAAACCACCGCGCTGGAGGTGGATCGCTTGACGTCGGCGATGCCGCCGAGGATCGGCGCCTGCGTATTGCCGGTCGCCGTGATCGGCAGCGCCTGCAGCGCGCTCAGCGAGTCCATCTTGTATTGCGGCGTCTGCATCACGATCGAATAGGACACGCCGTTATCGGGGTTGAGGTAGTAGGTCGGCGCGACCTGCGAACTGCCGGCCAAATTGACCACGAGGCTGTTGGTGACGTCGCGCTCGGTCAGGCCGACATATTGCGCGCGCGTCCGGTCGACCTCGATGTTGAAGGTCGGCGCGTTGGGCGATTGCTGGATGCGCGCGTCGGCAATGCCTGGGATCTTGCGGATACGGCTGAGCAGCTTGTTGGCGTAGACGAAATTCGCTTCCTGATTGGCGCCGCGAATTTGCAGGTCGATCGGCGCCGGCGCGCCGAAATTGAGGATCTGGCTGACGATGTCGGCCGGCAGGAACGAAAAATTCATGCCCGGAAACAGCTGCGGCAATTGCTCGCGCAGCTCGCGAACATAATCATCGGTGGGCTTGTGGCCTTCCTTGAGCTTGATCTGGATGTCGCCGTCGGCCGGACCGATCACGCCGGTGTTGTTGTAGGTCATGTTGATGCCCGATATCGGCATGCCGATATTGTCGGTCAGCGTGTCGATCTGATCAGGCGGAATGATCTTGCGGATCGCCTTCTGCACGTCGGCGAGCTGGTTGGCGGTCTCCTCGACGCGGGTGCCGACCTGGGTGCGGACATGCATCAGGATGTTGCCGGCATCGACCGCCGGGAAGAAGTTGCGGCCGAGATACGGCACCAACAGAAAAGACAGCGCGACCACGGTGAGGAAGCCGGTGACGAACAGCGGCCGCCGGCGCAACGCCATCCCCAGCAGATCGTGATAGGTGGCGCGAAGCCGCTCGAACCGCGCCTCAAAACCGCGCTGGAACAGCACCAGCGGATTGCGCGATTTCGGCGGCCCGCCCTCGTGATGGACGTGCGGCTGCAGCAGGTATTTTGCCATCGTCGGCACCAGCGTGCGCGACAGGATGAACGACCAGATCATCGCAAACATCACGGCTTCGGCCATCGGCACGAACAGGAAGCGCGAAACGCCCTGCAGGAAGAACATCGGCACGAACACGATACAGATGCACAGCAGGGATACGAAGGCCGGCGTCACGATCTGGTTGGCGCCGTCCATGATCGACTGCTCGACCGGCTTGCCCTGTTCCAGATGGTAATTGATGTTCTCGATGGTCACGGTGGCGTCGTCGACGAGGATGCCGACCGCCAGCGCCAGCCCGCCGAGCGTCATGATGTTGAGCGTCTCGCCGATCGCCGACAGCATGATGATGGCGCCGAGCACCGACAGCGGGATGGAGACGGCGATGATGACGGTCGAACGCCAGCTGCCGAGGAACAGCAGGATCATCACGCTCGTCAGCAGCGCCGCGATCACGCCTTCGACCGCCACGCCCTCGATGGCGCCGCGGACGAACACCGACTGGTCGCCGATGAAGCCGATCTTCAGCGCCTCGGGAAGCTGGTCTTTGACGTCGATCACTTTCTGCTTGATGCCGGCGATGATATCGAGCGTCGAGGTCGCGCCCGCCTTCAGCACCATCATCAGGACCGAGCGGTTGCCGTCGACATGGACGATGTTGGTCTGCGGCGGGTTGCCGTCGCGCACCGACGCGACGTCGCGGACATAGACCATCGCGCCGTTCACCGTCTTCACCGGGAGATCGCCGAGTTCCTCCATCCGCAGCGGCGAGTTGTTGAGCTGGATGGTGTATTCGAACTGACCGATCTTCTGGGTGCCGACCGGGGTAATCAGATTTTGCGCGGCCAGCGCATTGGCGATGTCCTGCCCGGAGAGGCCGCGGGCCTGCAGCGCGGCCGGGTCGAGGTCGATCTGAACCTGGCGCTGCTT
The DNA here is from genome assembly GCA_963742935.1 of uncultured Alphaproteobacteria bacterium. Lineage (GTDB taxonomy): Bacteria > Pseudomonadota > Alphaproteobacteria > Rhizobiales > Xanthobacteraceae > Bradyrhizobium. The sequence goes on from CAVUOI010000029.1 coordinate 98,726, forward strand.
GCCGCCGAACGGATAGGGTATAGCCGCGCCCGGCACGGTCACCAGCGGCGTGCGCAACTGGTTGATGCCGATGTCGGCGAGATTTTGCTCGGTCAGCCCCTCGCCCGAGAGCGCGACCTGGATGATCGGGACGGTCGAGGCGCTGTAGTTCAGGATCAGCGGGGGCGTCGCCCCGGGCGGCAACTGCCGGATGATCGTCTGCGCGATCGCCGTCACCTGCGCATTGGCGGTGCGGATATCGACATTGGGCTGGAAGAAGATCTTGACGATGCCGATGCCGGTATAGGAGTTGGCGACGATGTGCTCGATATCATTGACCGTCGTCGTCAACGAGCGCTGAAACGGCGAGACGATGCGGCCGGCCATCTGATCGGGCGGCAGGCCGGTATAGTTCCAGACCACCCCGATGACGGGAATCCGGATCTCCGGAAAGATATCGGTCGGCGTGCGCAGTGCGGCCAGCGGCCCGATGATCAGCAGCAGCAAAGCGAGCACGACAAACGTATACGGCCGGCTCAGCGCGATACGGACCAGCGCGATCATTTAAGATGCATTCCCCAGGGCCCTGCAGTGGGATGGAAACTGGCGCTGCAAAAAGCCCAGCCGACTGCGCTGATTTAGCCGGAACCGGCCAAAAGGCCAAGACCGGCAGCGCAACCGCCCTTCACTTCCCTGGCATAGCTCGGGGCCGAAACGGCTGCAAACAGCCCCCTCAGGCCGCCCGGACCGAATCCAGGAACTTGCCGACCTCGAGCTTGAGACGGTTGCTGTCGGACGACAGCGACTGGGCGGCGGAAAGCACCTGCGAGGAAGCCGAACCGGTCTCGCTCGCGCCGCGCTGCACGTCGGTAATGTTGGAAGACACCTGTTGCGTGCCGTGGGCCGCCTGTTGCACGTTTCGCGAGATTTCCTGGGTCGCCGCGCCCTGCTCTTCAACCGCAGCCGCAATGGTCGAAGCGATCTCGGAGAGCCTTTCGATGGTGCCGCTGATCGCCTTGATCGCGTCTACCGATTCCTGGGTAGCGGCCTGGATACTGGTGATCTGCTGCCCGATCTCGCCGGTCGCCTTCGCGGTCTGCTCGGCGAGCGCCTTCACCTCCGACGCCACGACCGCAAAACCTCGGCCGGCTTCGCCCGCGCGCGCCGCCTCGATGGTGGCGTTGAGCGCCAGCAGATTGGTCTGGCCGGCGATGGTGTTGATGAGTTCGACGACGTCGCCGATGCGGCTTGCCGCCTTCGACAATTCGCCGACGCGGTCGTTGGTGACGCGGGCCTGATCGACCGCCTCGCTTGCCATCCGCGCCGATTCCTGCACCTGGCGGCTGATCTCGTTGACCGAGGAAGACAGTTCCTCCGTCGCCGAGGCCACCGATTGCACGTTGGTGGATGCCTCTTCCGAAGCCGCCGCCACCATGGTCGTGACTTCCTGCGCGCGCTCGGCGGTCGCCGTTAGCGTGCCGGCGGATGCTTCGAGTTCGGTCGAAGCCGACGACACGGTTTCGACGATCTCGCCGACGGCGGCCTCGAAGGAATTGGCAAGCTTGACCATTTCGGCCTTGCGCTGTTGCGCAGCGATCTGGTCCTGCTTGATCTTGGCTTCCGCCTCCTCGCGCGACTTCTGCTCCGAGACGATCTTGAATTTCTCGACAGCGGCCGCGACCGCGCCGAGTTCGTCCTTGCGGCCGAGGCCCGGCAGCACCACCGCGAAATTGCCGCCGGCGAGTTCTTCCATCGACACGCTGAGCGCACGCATCGGACGTGCGATGGTGAAGAAGGAGAATATGCTGGTTGCGATCAGCAACACGATCGTGCCAATGCCGAGCGCCATCGATTCCCATTCCGCCGTGGCCATCTCTCGGGCGCCCTGGGCCGCCTGCTCTTCCACATTGTGCTTGGCGAATTCGGCAATCTGGTTGGCCTGCGGCTCCAGCTCGGCCACGATCGGCAGAGTGACGTCGCGGGCAATGCGGACGAGTTCTTCGTTCAGTTTCGTAACCTTTGCTGCCGCATCGGCGCTGCCCGCGGCGGTTATCGCTTCGCTGCGAACGGCCACAATCTGCTCAGCGCCTTTCGCATAGTCTCCCGCCCTCGTCTTGAGCTTCTCGATGCGCGCACGATTCTCAGTCGATTTGGATATTTTGAGCATCTCGTCGGCATAGTGGTTCGCCGATTTCAGCCGGGCCGCGAGATTGTCGATGGCCTTTTGCAGGTCTGCCGAATTATTGGCGAGACGAAGATCGCGAACGGCAATCTGCATGCCGGCAACCGACGCCTTGGCTTCTACCGCATCCCGCGCGATCGTCTGTTGCCCCGACATCCGCGCATCGAGACCACGTATCGCCGTATTGGCGTGCATCTGGACGATCACCATCGTGGCGACGAGCAGAACGCCGAGGCCCGAGGCGATGCCAAGCTTGGCGCCGATCGAGAGATTCAGAAGGAAGCGGGTGATGCTCGACATGGATAAGCGTCCTTAAAAAGCAGCTGGGTCAGTGAAATCGCAGCGATGCCGTTGTTTCCCGCGCAGCGGGATCACGGTTGAAGAAGCGCCGGGCCGGATAATCGGACGAGCCCGTTCGTAGCGGACGAAAGGCTCCTGCGGCTGCTTCGCCACAGAGCGGCACTCATACCGCCAAGGTTTCATACGGTGGTTAATGCGAGGCTAAATCGGGCGGCCTGGCGAAATCGTAGAACTACGGTATCGCCGTTCGCTTCGCCAGCGTCACGATTGTGCGTTGGAGTTGTTCCGCGCCGCCGACAATGTCTGCTGCGGCGTTTCACCAAACAACTCGCGATACAGCGCCGTGAATTCGCCCATGTGCCAGAAGCCGTTCACGAGTGCGACCGCCTTGATCGATTGCGGCGACCGAGCCTGCAACAGTTGCTGACGCACGCTCCACAGCCGCCGCAGCCGCATATAGCGATGCATGCTCATGCCGCGAATCGCAACCACGGCGTTATGCAGCGTCCTGACCGAGACCCCAAACTGTCGTGCCACATCGGCGCTGTACAGCGTCATGCCGGCGTTGACGGCGACGAACTCGTCGAACTTCCGGACCAGCGCCAGATAGTGGCTCAGGCTCAGGCGCTTGGCTTCGGACGCCGGCGATGCGGCAGCCATCGCCAGATCGACCGCCTGCAGGATCGATTCTTCGATGCTTTCGATCACATCAGGCTGAACCAGGGTATCGGGCGAATGCGACGCGAGCATCAGGACATCGTGCAGCGTCGTGCGCAGCGCCTCGAATTTGGCGAGCTCGGTCGCGATCACCTGAGCGCGGTTGAGTTCGCCCGGCCAGCCGCGATCGTCGATGCAATCGAAGTTCACCAGAACGACCAGATTGGCGTGCTGCTCCATGATCTCACACTGCGCGCTGCCCTTGACCAGTAGGAATGCCGGTGCGCGGGCCTCCATGCCGTTCAGGATCAGCGAAGCCGCATCGTCCATCATCAGACCGACGATCGCTCCGGTCGTGGAGTATTGCATCTGAAGAATGCGCGGGAATGTTCGCTGCAGATAGATCGTGCAGTCCTTCAGCCTCAGCGATGCGAATGATGCGGCAAAATTCCGGCAATCGATCGGAATGCTGTTGGCCTCGCCCAATCCGTCGATACTCCGGAAATGATCGAAATCCGGAGACCGGCTGATCTTCACGAAGTCAGAGTCAACTAGTTGATCAAGCAACGACACGCGGCTGTCATCCGAGCCATCGGTAGCGATCGTCGCAACAACGAAAAAAAAGCGCTAGCCGGAATTGAGAGGGACCGTAGGCGCAACTTGACAATGGCGGATGGGTGCCTCTATGCACCCTGCCATCGGATGAAGCGTCTTGAGTTCTGGCGCGTCTTCATTGACGCAGAACACATGGCATCGGAACTTCTGACATCAGGCGTTCACGATGCCTCTGTATCTTACCGATTTCTCCCAACTTGGAAATTGGTTGGCCACATTCGCCGTCAATTTCGCTCAGGGCGATTGGTCCGCCCATGCCGCAATCTCCATTTTGCGACCTGAGGATGTTTCATGATCCTCGCACATCCGAACAACGGGCTGCCCGAAGGCCGCCTGCACAACTGATTCGAATCATCGGCGGTTCCAAAGCCGGCATGAGGAACCGGCTTCGGACCGAATTGTCAGTACGATCAAGCCGCCCGCACCGAGTTCGAGGAACCTGCCGACCTCGAGCTTGAGGCGGTTGGAGTCACCCGAAAGCGATTGCGCCGCCGTCAGCACCTGCGCGGACGCCGATCCGGTTTCACTGGCGCCGCGCTGCACATCGCCAATATTGGAAGACACCTGCTGGGTACCCGTCGCCGCCTGCTGAACGTTGCGCGAGATCTCCTGCGTCGCGGCACCCTGTTCTTCCACCGCGGCTGCGATGGTCGACGAGATCTCCGACAGCTTCTCGATGGTGCCGCTGATCGCCTGGATCGCGTTCACGGATTCCTGGGTCGCCGCCTGGATGCCGGTGATCTGCTGACCGATCTCGCCGGTCGCCTTGGCGGTCTGCTCGGCTAGCGCCTTCACCTCCGACGCCACCACCGCGAAGCCGCGACCGGCCTCGCCGGCGCGCGCTGCCTCGATGGTGGCGTTGAGCGCCAGCAGGTTGGTCTGGCCCGCGATGGAGTTGATCAGTTCGACGACATCGCCGATCCGCGTCGCCGCTTTCGACAATTCGCTGACGCGGTCATTGGTCGTGCGGGCCTGGTCCACGGCATCACCGGCCATCCGCGCCGACGCTTGCACCTGACGGCTGATCTCGTTGACCGACGACGCCATCTCTTCGGTCGCCGATGCCACCGACTGCACGTTGGTCGACGCTTCCTCGGAGGCGGTTGCGACCGTTGTAGCGAGTTCCTGTGCACGTTCCGCAGTTGACGTGAGCGTGCCAGCCGAGACCTCGAGTTGACTGGACGCAAACGACACAGTCTCGACGATCCGGCCGACCGCTGCCTCGAAGTCGTCGGCCATCTTGTGCATGTCCGCCTTACGGCTTGCGACGGCGCGGGTCTCGGCTGCGCGCTGTTCGGCCTCCAGCGACTGGCGGGCGACGGCATTGCTCTTGAACACTTCGACGGCCTTGGCCATCTCGCCGATCTCGTCGCCGCGGCCGATGCCGGGCACCGTGACGCCGAGGTTGCCGCCGGCAAGATCGTTCATCGTGACGGTCATGCGCTGCAACGGCACGGTGATGCTGCGCGCTGCGAAGATGGACACCCCAAGCATGAACAGCAGGATCGCACCGACCGCGATCAGGGAACGCTGGGTCGATACCCAGGCCTGCGCCTTCAGGTCGTCGATGTAGACACCGGTGCCGATCACCCAGTTCCAGGGCGCAAAGCCGACCACATAGGATAGTTTCGGCTGCGGTTTGTCGAAGCCGGGCTTGGGCCACTCATAGGGAACGAAGCCGGCGCCGTCCTTTTTGACCGTCGTGACGAAATCGACGAACAGCAGTTTGCCGTTCGGGTCCTTGTAGGTCGAAAGATCGTTGCCGTTCATTTCCGGCTTGATCGGATGCATCACCATTTTCGGATGCATATCGTTGATCCAGTAATAATCGTTGCTGCCGTAGCGGAGCCCCGCGATCCGCGCCATGGCGCGCTTCTGCGCATCGGCGTCCGAAACGGCGCCCTTTTGTGCCGCGGCATGCTCTTCCTTGACGATGCCAAGTGCGAGCTCGCCGAGATGCCGTAGTTCGATCTGCTTCTGCTGATCGAGGCTCGATGCAAGTTCGCGCGAGCCGAGAAAGGCGACGCCCAGCAGGCCTAAGAAGCTCAAGCAGATCAGGGCATAGATCTTTCGGCCGACCGTCATCCTGGCCTGACGCATCATTCCAATCATGTCAGATCTCCGCACGGCGGGGACGTCCGCCCTCGATGCACGTAATCGTATATGACAGCTGCTCTCTTCCCGTTAATTTTTACTCCGTAGAGATACTGAGTTTCCGTTTACCAAGGTGCCGAACACAAAAATGCCCGCCCCTGTTCCGGGGCGGGCATTTTGGCCGACGATGGATCGGCTGTTACGCCGCGCGCACCGAATTCAGGAACTTGCCGACCTCGTGCTTGAGGCGTCCGCTTTCCGAGGACAGCGACTGGGCCGAGGAAAGCACCTGCGAGGAAGCCGTGCCGGTCTCGCCGGCGCCGCGCTGCACGTCGGTGATGTTGGCGGAGACCTGCTGGGTACCCCGCGCAGCCTGCTGCACGTTGCGGGAGATTTCCTGGGTGGCGGCGCCCTGCTCTTCCACCGCAGCCGCGATGGTCGAGGAGATCTCCGACAGTTTTTCGATCGTGGTGCTGATGGCCTGGATCGCCCCGACGGATTCCTCCGTCGCCGCCTGAATGCCGGTGATCTGCTGCCCGATCTCGCCGGTCGCCTTTGACGTCTGCTCGGCTAGCGCCTTCACTTCCGACGCCACGACGGCAAAGCCTCGGCCGGCGTCGCCGGCCCGGGCAGCCTCGATGGTGGCGTTGAGCGCCAGCAGGTTGGTCTGTTCGGCGATGGTGTTGATGAGTTCGACCACCGCGCCGATCCGCGCCGCCGCCTTCGACAATTCGCTGACCCGGCTATTGGTGGTGCGGGCCTGATCGACGGCCTCATTGGCCATCCGCGCCGATTCCTGGACCTGACGGCCGATCTCGGTGATGGACGAGGCCATTTCCTCGGTGGACGATGCCACCGACTGCACGTTGGTGGAAGCTTCCTCGGATGCTGCGGCCACCATCGTGGTGAGCTCCTGGGCGCGTTCGGCGGTCGTCGTCAGCGTACCGGCGGCGGCTTCGAGCTGGCTCGATGCCGACGACACGGTCTCCACGATGTTGCCGACCGCACCTTCGAAATCGTCGGCGAGCTTGATCATTTCGTGCTTGCGCCGCTGCGCCGCGGACAGGTCCTGCTGGACCTTGGCTTCGGCTTCCTCGCGCGCCTTGTGCTCGGCGTTCTCGCGAATGACGGTCACGGTCTTGGCGAGGTCGCCGATTTCGTCGCCGCGGCCGGCGCCCGGAATCTCGACGTCGAGATCGCCGGCAGCCATCCTGCCCAGTGCGCCGTTCAGGCGCGTCATCGGACGAGCAACCCCGAGGAAGGAGAAGACGACGGAGGCGATCAGCGACAGCACGACCACGATCGCCATGATCAGGTTGATCTGGTTGGCACGCTCGGTATCGGCCATCACCTCGTCCTTGGAGGTCTTCGCTCCCTGTTGCGCGCCGGTGACGGTGCCCTCCATCAGGTCGGCGACATCAGCCGCGGCCTTTACGGTGCGGTTGGCGATGATGTCGTTCTTCACCTGCTCGGTCTTGACCGACTCCTCATTGGCCGCCAGGAAGCGCTTGACGATCGAGGACAGGTTGGAGACGACGACCAGCAAGTCCCGATCATCCGCCTCACCACGCAGCTTGTTGAAGACATCCTTCAGCGAAGCCTCGGTCTTGCCCATCTCGGTGACCAGATTGGCATCGCCGGTGGCGCCAAGCTTCCAGGCCGCCGCGCGCAGCGCGTTCACCCTGGCGTCGGCCTGAAACAGCAGACGTTCGATGTCGAGGCGATTGTCCAGCTTCGCCATGGCCGGCGAACCGAGCTGGGCCGCGACGGCCTTGGTCCACTCCTCTGAAACGACCGAGCGCTTGTCGATCTGCGAAAGCAGCGTGGTCTGCGCCTTGGCGAGGTCCTCCACCGCGGTGGTAAAGCCGTCCATCAAGTCCTTGATCTTCTGCAACCGCTCCTTGGTATCCGGGCGCTGGGCGGTCGCGAGCGCTGCGTCGAGTTCCTTTGCCTGGCTCGCCTTGTAGCGCTGCAAATCGGCCATGGCCTTTTCGACCTCAGCCGGGCTTCTCGCCAGCCTGACGGCGGCAGCGGAGAGCTGAATCTTGCGCAGGTCGATATGCGCGGCAAGCGAATTGTCGGATATCCGCTGCAACCGGGTCGCCCGCTCGCTGCCTTCTTGGATTTTGGATTCGGTGATCATCTGGTTGGCCACCATGCCGATCGCCAGCACGACGCCGAGCGCGCCGGCCAAGCCCAGTTTGTTTCCGATGCGGTTGAGCTTGATCATGTCGACGACCCCAAATTCTTAAGCAGTTTTTCCTGAGGCGGGATTTGCGGCCGCCGAAGGAGCCGGCAACCTTCGCCTGCGAATCCCGGTGATGCGGGCCAGCGTAGGGGTAACCGGTTAATTTCCGCTTGCGTGAAACTACGGGAAATTGCGTCGGTTGCAGTTCAAGTAACTTCTCGCAAAACGAGAAAGGCCCGACTCCCCATGCAGGGAGCCGGCCTTTTATCTGCTGCCGGCCGGCTATCAGGCCGCCCGCACCGAGTCCAGAAACTTGCCGACCTCGAGCTTGAGGCGATTGCTGTCGCCAGACAGCGACTGCGCCGCCGAGAGCACCTGCGCGGAAGCGGCGCCGGTCTCGCCGGCCCCACGCTGCACGTCGGAGATGTTGGTGGAAACCTGCTGGGTGCCGCGCGCCGCCTGCTGCACGTTGCGCGAAATCTCCTGGGTCGCCGCGCCCTGCTCTTCGACGGCCGCCGCGATCGCCGAGGAGATCTCCGCCAGCCGTTCGATGGTGCCGCTGATCTCCTTGATCGCGTTCACCGACTCCTGGGTCGCGCCCTGAATGCCGGTGATCTGCTGGCTGATCTCGCCGGTAGCCTTGGCCGTTTGCTCCGCGAGCGCCTTCACTTCCGACGCCACGACCGCAAAACCGCGGCCGGCCTCACCGGCGCGCGCCGCCTCGATGGTGGCGTTGAGCGCCAGCAGATTGGTCTGGCCCGCGATGGTGTTGATGAGTTCGACGACGTCGCCGATGCGGCTGGCCGCCTTGGACAATTCGCTGACCCGGTCGTTGGTGGTACGGGCCTGACCGACCGCACCGGTCGCCATCCGCGCCGATTCCTGCACCTGGCGGCTGATCTCGGTAACCGAGGAGGAGAGCTCTTCGGTCGCCGATGCCACCGACTGCACGTTGGCTGAAGCTTCGCCGGACGCCGACGCCACCGTCGAGGTGAGCGTCTGCGACCGTTCGGCTGTCGTCGACAGCGTGCTGGCGGAAGCCTCGAGCTGGGTCGAAGCCGACGACACCGTCTGCACGATCTCGCCGATCACGGTTTCGAAGTTGCGGGTGATGCCATCGACGCGGCGGCCGCGCTCGATCTTGGCTTCGGCGTCGACGGCCGCGGCCTCGTCGGCGGCCTTCTTGGCAATCAGCTCCTGCTTGAACACCTGCAGCGTATCCGCCATGGCACCGATTTCGGTGGCTTCGCCCTGGTGCGGAATGTCAGCGCTCAGATCGCCTTTGCCAAGCGCCTGCATCGGCGCCACGATGGAGGCAATTCCGCTCGATACGTCGCGGATCACATAGAAGCTGACGCCGATCCCGATGACGACGGCGGCGGCGAGGATCACGGCAAGCATCATGAGCGCGGACGAATAGCTGTCCGCCGCGTCCTGCGCCGCCTTGTCGGCGCCGGCATTGTTGAGATCGATGTCCTTCTTCAGGACGGCGTCGGCGTCGAGCCCGATCTTGTTGACCGTCTTGGTGTTCAGTTCATGGGCCTCGCGGGGAAACTGGCCTGCCGCCTTGCGGGACAGCGCCATGACCTCTTCGGTCCCCTTCTTGTAGCTTTCCCACAGCTTGACCCATTCATTGAAAAGCGCGCGCTCTTCCGGCGAGGTGATCATCGGCTCGTAGCTAGCGCGGATCTTGGTGTTGCCGTCGATGACGGTGGCGAGCGTCTTTTCCATCGCAAGCTTCTGCTCCATCGTCTCGGACAGCATGTGCTCACGGATCACGTTGCGATAGGTGATGACGCCGGCGCGCAGGTCGCCGAGCACGCGGACGCTGGGCAGCCAGCTCGACGAGATGTCCACCGTGTTGGCGTTGATGGCCCGCATGTTCCTGACCGCGAGCAGGCCCATGCCCGTCATCGCGACGAGCAGGAACGCCACGACGGCAATGATCTTGGTGCGAATGGAGTATTTGGCGAGCATGGCGGGAATCTCTTGGTTTTGGGCGCGGCGGACGCGCCGATTATGACAAGGTCGAATGCGACAAGGTTGCGAGCAGGAGAATCACTACTGCAGGCATCAAACCCGGTGCTCCCTGAGGTTGCGTTAACGCGATCGCACCGTAAATTTACGGCACGCAATTTAGTCCGCCAGAAAATCAGCGCGCGAGGCGATCAGCGCATCAGCCCAAGGGCATCCGAGAAGAACTCCGGACCGCCGAAATTGCCGGATTTCAGGGCAAGCAACATGTCGCCCTGGTTGACGCCGACGGCCCGTAAAACCGGCACTCCTGCAGCGATTTCTGCGCCGACGAGGAATCCGGGAATGCGCAGGCGATCGACGACCGCGCCTGAAGTTTCACCACCGGCAACCACCAGCCGTCGTACCCCGGAACCGACCAGGCCCTCGGCGATGTCAGCCATCGCCTGCTCGATGGCATGCCCGGCTGCATCGCGGCCATGCCGGGATTGCAGAGCTGCAACCTGGTCCGGCGTCGAGCTCGAGGCGATCAGGATCGGGCCACCGCTGATTCGCTCGTTCGCCCAGGCCAGGGCCCGCCGTACCTCACCAGCCCCCGCCACCACCTGCTCGGGGTCGAGATGAAACACGGGCATGGTCTTTTCGGCGTTGGCGATCTGGGCCAGCGTGGCCTGCGAGCAGCTCCCGGCCAGGCACGCCGCCGGCCCGCCGACCGGTGCGCCGGACGCCGCGCCAGCCGCGCCCGATTTGACCTTGCCGGAGCCAACCAGCGCCCGGGCAAGGCCGAGGCCGATGCCGGATGCGCCGACTGACAGGCGATGATCCAGCGCGACGCCGCCGATGGTTTCGAGATCGGGGTCGAACACAGCGTCGATAACAGCCGCGCCGATGCCCTTGCCTGCCAGCTCAGCGAGCCGCGCGCGAACCGCGTCTGCGCCGCGCGACAACGTGGCGAGATCCACCAGCCCGACATCGGTCGCACTCTGCCGCGCCAGCACCCGCACCAGATTGGAATCGTGCATCGGGTTGAGCGGGTGGTCCTTCAGCGGGCTTTCGTTCAGCGGCACGGCGCCGACGAACAGATTGCCCTGATAGACGGTGCGCCCGGTCTCCGGAAAGGCCGGCGTCACCAGCACGATGGCGTCGCCGCTATCCGCGCGCAGCGCATCCATGACCGGACCGATATTGCCGGCGTCGGTGGAATCGAAAGTCGAGCAGATCTTGAACAGCACATGGCCGGCGCCACGGCCGCGCAGCCATTTTTCCGCGGCGCGCGAACGTTCGACCGCGACGCCCGCCTTGATCGAGCGGCTCTTGAGCGACACCACGACAGCATCGACCTCGGGCAGCGCGAGATCGTCCGGCGGCACGCCGATGGTCTGCACCGTGCGCAGGCCCTGACGGGTCAGCGTGTTGGCGAGGTCGGAAGCGCCGGTGTAATCGTCGGCGATGCAGCCCAAAGACAGTTTCACGGTTTTGCTCCGGCATAGGGCTTGAACCAGCCGAGCCCGTCGGTGGTCTTGGCCCGCGGGTTGTATTCGCATCCGACGAAGCCGCCATAGCCGAGCCGGTCGAGTTCAGTGAACAGGAAAGGATAATTCAGCTCCTCGCCATCGGGTTCGTTGCGCGAGGGAATGCTGGCGATCTGGATGTGGCCAATGATCGGCATCATCTCGCGCAGCCGCATGGTGACGTCGCCATGAATGATCTGGCAGTGATAGATGTCGAACTGCAGCTTCAGGTTCGGGATCTTCAGCTCGGTGATCAGGTCGCGCGCGAACAGGAAGTCGTTGAGAAAGTAGCCCGGCACGTTGCGCGGGTTGATCGGCTCGATCACGACATCGAGGTTATGAGGCGCAAAGAACTCCGCGGCCCACGTCACCGATTTGTAGAACTGCTCGACGGCCTTCGCCTCGCTGCGGTTGGCGATGCCGGCCATCAGGTGCAGCCGCTTGACCCCGGTCGCCTTGGCATAAGGCAGCGCCGTCTCGAGGCTGCGCTTCAGATCGTCGAAACGCTCGGGCAGCGCGGCAAAACCCTTTTCGCCGGCGTCCCAATTGCCCGGCGGCAGATTGAACAGCGCCTGCGTCAGGCCGTTCTTCTTCAGCCGTTCGCCGACGGCATCCGCCGGATGATCGTAAGGAAACAGGAATTCGACCGACGTAAAACCCGCCTTCGCCGCGGCGTCAAACCGATCGAGGAACGGCACTTCGGTGAACATCATGGAGAGATTGGCGGCAAAGCGCGGCATCGAACGTTCCCTTCCTGATCAAAACTGTTACTTCGGCTCACCGGGCAGATGCGTGCCGGTGACCTTCGCATACATCCGCGCTACCGAGGCGTCGTCGTCGCGGCCCATGCCGGATGCGGCCGTCATCAGGAACATCTGCAGGGCAGCGGCGGCAACCGGCACAGGAAATCTTTGCGTGCGCGCCATGTCCTGGATGATGCCGAGGTCTTTGACAAAAATCTCCACCGCGCTGCGCGGCGTATAATCGCCGTCGAGCACATGCGGCACGCGGTTCTCGAACATCCAGGAATTGCCGGCGGATGCCGTGATCACCTCGTAGACTTTTCGGATGTCGAGGCCCTGCTTGGCGGCAAACGCGATCGCTTCCGAGGCGGCGGCGATATGGACGCCGGCAAGAAGCTGATTGATCATCTTGAACGCGGCGCCTTGCCCTGCGTCGTCGCCGAGCTCGTAGAGCTTTGCCGCCATCGCATCGAGCGCCGGGCGCGCTTTTGCAAATGCCGCCGGACTGCCGGACGCAAGGATCGTGAGTTCGCCCTGCGCCGCGCGCTGCGCGCCGCCCGAGATCGGCGCATCCAGATAATGCCGCCCGCTCGCTTCCAGCTGCTTTGCGAGCCGCCGTGCGACATCGGGGTCCATGGTCGCGGAGGAGATGAACACCGCATCCTTGGCGAGGGTTTCCGCGACGCCATTGGCACCGAACAGGATGGCTTCGGTCTGCGCGGCATTGACGACGACGCTGACCACGATATCCGCCGTTTTCGCGGCCTCCGCCGGCGTGCCGGCGCCTTTGCCGCCATCGGCCACGAAGCGCTGCACGGAATCCGGCGAAACGTCGCAGCCGGTCACGTCGAACCCGGCGCGGCGCAACGAGGTCGCCATGCCAAAACCCATCGAGCCGAGCCCGATCACGGCAACGCGCGGTTTGGTGGGTTCTGGCATGCGGCGGTCCCTCGATGGTTTCTGTTCCGGCCAGGATCGGGCGGCGGCTTGCCTCTGGGTATCACGGCTTGGCCGCGCTGCCAAAGCGTGAGAAAAGGCTCAAGGAAACCGGGCTATGTGCATGAGCGAAACAAGGATTCGCGAGGAGATCTGCCGCCTTGGCCGCTCGCTGTTCGAGCGCGGCCTGACGCCGGGCTCCTCCGGCAATATCAGCGTGAAACTCGACGACGGTGGCTGGCTGGTGACGCCGACCAACGCCTCGCTGGGCTTCCTCGACCCGGCGCGGTTGTCGCGGCTCGGCCCCGACGGCCAAGCTGGTATCCGGCGACGCGCCGACCAAGGAAGTGCCGCTGCACACCGCGCTCTACCAGACGCGCACCGCGGCCCGCGCCGTGGTGCACCTGCATTCGACCCATTCGGTGGCGCTGTCGATGCTTCCCGAGATCGATCCCCGCGCGGCGCTGCCGCCGATGACGCCTTATTATTTGATGAAATGCGGGCACACCGCGCTGGTGCCATATTTTCGCCCCGGCGATCCTGCTGTAGCCGACGCCATCAAGGGGCTAGCGGGAAAATACTCGTCCGTGCTGCTTGCCAATCACGGCCCGGTGGTATCGGGCGACACGCTGGAAGCTGCCGTGTTTGCGATCGAGGAGTTGGAAGAAACCGCAAAACTCTATCTGCTGCTGCGCGGGCTAAATCCGCGGTATCTGTCGCCGGAGCAGGTGAAGGATTTGACGAAGACGTTCGGGCTGACGCTGCCGGATCACGGACACTCGTAGGATGGGTTGAGCTCTTCGCGAAACCCATCAAATTCTTGCGCGGAAGCATGATGGGTTTCGCGAAGAGCTCAACCCATCCTACCGCCTTCATCGGCGGGTCTTGTTGACGCGCCGCCGTCGCCGCGTCATTGAAACGGGGAGCACTCCCGAAGACCGGAACGGCCCATGACCAAAATCGCTTCCAACCTGCAAATCGATTCCGCCCGGATGTGGGGCACCATTCACGAAACCGCCAAATTTGGCGCCACGCCGAAAGGCGGCGTGCGGCGGCTGACGCTCGGGCCTGAGGATAAGCAGGTGCGCGACTGGTTCCGCAGCGCCTGCGAGGCCGCAGGCCTCGAAGTCCATGTCGATACGCTGGGCTCGATGTTCGGCCTGCGCAAGGGCCGCGACATGTCGAAGGCGCCGATCGGCCTCGGCTCCCACCTCGATACCCAACCGACCGGCGGCAAATATGACGGCGTGCTCGGCACGCTGGCGGCGCTGGAGGTGGTGCGCACGCTCAACGATGCCGGCATCGAGACCGAGACGCCGATCTGCATCTGCAACTGGACCAACGAGGAAGGCTCGCGGTTCGCACCGGCGATGATGGCCTCCGCCGCCTATGTCGGCGACTTCACCACCGATGACATATTGTCGCGGAAGGATGCCGAGGGCGTCACCGTGGCGCAGGCACTCGACAGCATCGGCTATCGCGGCGCGACCGCGGTGGGAACGCAGAAATTCTCTGGCTTCGTCGAGTTGCACATCGAACAGGGGCCGATCCTCGAAGCCGAAAACAAGACCATCGGCGTGGTCAATTCCGGCCAGGGCGTGCTGTGGTATGACGGCAAGATCACCGGCTTCGAAAGCCACGCCGGCTCGACGCCGATGCCGTTGCGGCGCGACGCGCTGGCGACGCTGTCGGAAATCGTGCTGGCGATGGAGGCCATCGCGAAGAAGCACGGGCCGAAGGCCGTCGGCACCGTCGGCGAAGCCGTCATTGCCAACCCCTCGCGCAATGTCATTCCCGGCGAAATCGCCTTTACGGTCGACTGTCGCAGCGCGGATGCCGCCATCATGGAGACGCTGGACAAGGATTTACGCGCCGCCATCGTCGAGATCGCCGCGCGCCGCAAGGTCGAGGTCCAGTTCGATCTGATCTGGCGCAAGCCACCGACGCATTTCGATCCGAAGCTGGTGGAAGCGGTGGAGAGTGCCGCGAAAATGCTCGGGCTTTCGCACCGGCGCATCACCTCCGGCGCCGGTCACGATGCCTGCAACCTGAACACGGTGATCCCTGCGGCGATGGTGTTCGTGCCCTGCAAGGACGGCATCAGCCACAACGAACTCGAAGATGCCACGCAGGCCGATTGCGCGGCGGGCGCCAATGTGCTGATGCATACCGTGCTGGCGCTGGCCGGCGTCGCGTCGTGAAGAAACAGACTGGCTGACAAACAGAGTTGGGGTAATGCCATGCGCGGAGTTTTCGTCGACGCCAATGAATCGCTGGCCGTGATCTTCGAGCGGCTTAACGAGCAGGGCGATCCCGAAGTGCGGATCAATCGGAATCCCGACATCAAGCCGGAGGACTATCCCGCGATCCTCGACGGCGCCGAGATCGCGATCGTCGACCACACCGCGCTGCCGACCGACATCGCGAAGAAGTGCGCCGGGCTCAAGCACGTCGTGTTTCTCGGCACCGGCGCGCGCAGCTACATGAACCCGGACGAACTCGCCGAGACCGGCATTCATGTCCACCTGATCAAGGGCTATGGCGATACCGCCGTCGCCGAATGCGCGATCTCGCTGATGTGGGAGGGCGCGCGCGGGCTCGCCAAGATGGACCGCGGCATCCGCGCCGGCAACTGGCTGCGTGACGACGGCATGCAGCTGACGGGCAAGACGCTCGGCCTGATCGGCTTCGGCGGCATCGCCGCCGAGGTCGCGCGCATCGCTCTTGGCAGTGGCATGCGCGTCATCGCCTGGAACCGGTCGACGAAGAAATACCCGAAGGTCGAGTTCCTCGATTACGACGAGGTGCTGACCGAGAGCGACGTGATCTCGATCCATCTGCTGCTCAACGACGAGACGCGCGGCATGGTCTCGCGCGCCTGCATCGAGGCGATGAAGCCCGGCGTCATCCTGGTCAACACCGCGCGCGGCGCCATCGTCGACGAGGAGGCGATGATGGACGCGCTGAAATCCGGACATATCCGTCATGCCGGCCTCGACGTCTTCAACATCGAACCGCTGCCGGCGGATCATCCGCTGACGAAACTGGAAAACGTGACGCTGTCGGCGCATTCCGCCTTCCGCACACCGGAAGCCAGCGAGAACCTGATGCGCGCGGCGTGGGAGCACTGCCGCCGGATCGTGAAGGGAAAATAGTCGCCACTCTTCCTTCTCCCCTTGTGGGAGAAGGCGGCGCAAAGCGCCGGATGAGGGGTTCTCTCAACGAACATAGCTCTCGGAGAGAACCCCTCAACCGTCTCGCTGCCGCTACGCGTCAGCGATCCACCTTCTCCCACAAGGGGGAGAAGGAAAAGCACTCCGCGCCGCACATTCCGCCCTCATCCTGAGGAGAAAATAGCCGCGCGGGGATACGCGTTTGAACAGACCGGCGCTGCCTCGCGACAACAGAAAGCGTCGCGACAGGAGGCCGTCTATGAGGTTCATATGCTGTGATCTTCAAGAAGCCGCTGTTCAGCGGGGATAAGCGCGCTTGGCTTGCGGATTCCCATGCCTGCGGCTCGCGGTCTACGAGCAGGAGCTCGGCGAACGCGAACATACGTTCCTCGGTTCCGGCGACAGCCGTATCGACATGCACGCCTTCGGCCGCGATTTAGTGCAGGATTGCGAAGAAGGTTCGGATGAAGGCTACGTTCTGCTGAGCGACGGCATGAGCGAGCAACGCATGACTGTTCCAGGAACAGGCAGAGGCGAAGCCACGCGCGAGTTTCGAGACGCCGGTGCCGCTCACGTCGAGAGCAGCGCCATCCAATCGATTTGGACTTGGGACTTGCCTAGTCCTGGTTGGCCGGAGAGCATTTCCTATGCGCCGCGCAGACTGCCTGACCTAAGCGGGAAGTTGTTGATACCTAGTGACCCACGGTTGACTGTAGCAAAACAGCAACAGTCACGTTGTTCCTTCGACGGGAACCACTATTTGGACTACACACCCGCCTGAGTTTGAACCAGCCTTTAAGGGGCTTTTGCCCAATGTTTTTAAAGCCCGCTGGTCGTAGTGCGCGACCCAGCGGGTGAGAGCCAATTTTTCAACGTACCGTTTTGTAGGAGTACGGGAATGGATCGAATTTTTGAGATCGCCGGTTGGATTGCGGGCGCGATGATTGGTGTGGTCCTTTGGATCGTACTCCAGAATTGAGAACGATCCTTGCTTGCCTTTTGACTGCGACACTCATTTACCGCGTGTTCGTCGCCACCGTGCATTTAACCGTTAAGCGAATTGTCGGCGACCAGTTGATGGAGCTACACACAGAAATGGGCGCGGTTGTAGAGCGCCTTGAACATCTCGATCGCAAGACCAATGCACTTTTCTTGGATGCGCAAGCGCAGCGCCAAGCGGCAAGCCTTAGAAAAGTGGTTGGATCAACAGTTCTAAAACGATCGCATGCAGTGCATTGATGTCCAGCTTGCCCGCATTGGAGCGCTAGTCGAACCTTGGGAGCAAGCATGAGGCATTACATTTTTTCATTGTTTGTTTTTCTTTTCGCATTTCTGCCGCACGCCGCGTCGGCTCAACTCTGCAAGGAAAGCTGTTACAATTAGTGCAATCAAAATCGTCCAACCGATAGCTGTCGGTCGGATTGTTCAGCGAGACCGGTTTGCGTGGGAGGTAAGCCGACGAATAAGCAACAATGCATGCAATGGTGCACCAAAAACAATCCGCGTCCTAGCTGCAATGCTGACTGCGAAACCCGAAAGTGGTAATGAGCGCATCGGTTCGCGCTGCCGCAGAACGGGCGGCAGAGGCGCGCAAAGCCGCCGACCGATTGGCGTGCGAGCCGTGGAATCAGCGCATGCTAGGCTTTCAGGGACCGGCGCAGCCGTCCCGGCCTTTGGTGATGCGACCAACGCCGGGTACTTCTATCTCGAAGTCAAATGTCTTGGCTGCAATACCCACCAGACCGTTGCGCTGAACATTGTCCGAAGTCCTTAAGGCAACGCCGATCCATGAACTGGAGCGCTACATGCGGTGTAAGGATTGCTCTCGGCTACAGGGCCGGCCGTACAAGCGCAGCCATCTGGTGGCGCTGCGGCCGACGAAGATTTCGGCCAACGATCCCGCATCAACATGGTGGCCGGGGGAGCGAGACTGAGAGAAACCATGTCCGAATTTCGCCTAGGAGCGGACATCCGGCCAGAGCGGAAGTGGGGCCGGCCCTCCGGAGAGGGCAAGGATCAGCGTGGCCGCATGTGCCAGTACATATGTCCGATCGTACCGCGCCGTTATCGCAGGTAGACTTGGGCCTTGGCCGCCGAATTGATCTAAATCAAACGAGCTTGCGGTCAGGTTGCCGGCGGTTCCTTGCCCTGTCTACGTGCGACCGCAGCCACCATTGCCGGCCGTCGCTATCGCCCGCGATCAAGTGGATAGCAGCATCCAAATCACCAAACCGCATAGGGTGACAAACCAAAACAGCGAAAGGCAAATGAATACGTCGTCTCGGTTCACAGTCGGTGCTCGGTTTGGGGACGTCTTAACTCTGGTTCGAGCTCAACGCAGCGGATTGGGACGACGTCCAACGACGTGCGGCCGTCCCACAGCACGACCACGTTGGCTTTGTTGGCGGTGACGCGCTCGACCACGCCGCGCCGAGCGGTCCAGTCAAACATGCTTGGGCGCTTGTTGTTGTTGAACACGGCTGCGGCGCGGGCGGTGAGCTTCACTCTGTCCAGTCGCTTGATCACTTTCAGTCCCCAAGCGGAAAAAACGCCCACATCGTCACACAGTAGGCAGTGAAAACCCCAGCAAGCGTAAGCCAGTCAAGCACGTGGTATCGACTCATTGTCCAGTTTTGCCGATCGACATTAGTTTGGCCGCGAGTGCGAACTCGGGGCGCTGATGCGCTACCAGAACGGGCTGCACCAAGTCTTGTTATTGCGCGCCAATGATTTGTGCTTTCACGCCACGACAACGAGCGCGTATCCTGGCGATCAGCGCGAGCGAAATCGACAGACGATTACCCGTGGCACGAAGTCCAAGCCAATACCGGGGGCACATAACGTCTATGGCTTCCTAACGACATCGCCCAACGCCGTCGTCGAGCCCATCCACCAGAAGGCGATGCCGGTAATCCTGACCACCGATGAAGAACGTGACGTTTGGATGCGCGCACCATGGGACGAGGCCAAGGCATTACAGCGGCCGTTGCCGGATGATGCGCTTAAGATCGTGGCGCGTGGTGTCGATAAGGAAGATGGGGTGGCGGCGTAGACCATGTCCTCATGGCCGTGCCGGATGCCATCATTGCCGACTATGCGGTGGCAAGATGATGGGTGATAACCCGATGCGGATCAGAAGGGCAGCTTGTCACTGGCGCATCGCGCAAGTGGCGGGCAGGCAGGTTCGGGATTGCGACACTTCTCCATGCATGTTGTTATCGCACCGGCATCGGGCTGCCCGGCACAGACCGGCACGCAAGCAGCGATGCGAGCGTGGCACCGCTCTTCGTCGGCCTTGCCGCGCCGGGCGAAAAGCAAGATGCCTTGCGAGGCCGCCTTCGAGCGGACGAAGGTAGGAAAGTAGCCTTTGGCCCCCAAGTAAGCGCGAAGCCGAACTAACTTTGCTTGGTGATCTTGCTCAATCATCGTGTCAAGTTGCGCGTCCCCGGTGGGTTGGCGAGCAACAGCATTTGCCGCCCCTAAGCAGTACGCGGCTAACAAGCTCCTGGTCGGTCGCAATATCGGGCTGAGCGTTCGCGGCATCAGCGGCCAAACCGACCGCTATCGCGCTCAACGTGATCGCTACAAATTGTTTCATCCCGCCTCCGCCCTACGGCAATGCAAGGTACTTCAAGCGACAGCATTCCGCCACGGCAGGTCGTGCGGATGGGTGCGGAACGCAAAGCGATTGCCGTATCTACATCGAGAAAATCATCGGTAATCAAGTGGCCGGGATATCGGGATAGGTCACAACCAAGGCCCGCCGCTTCAGATCGAAGAACTGGATGCGGAAAGCGCACACCTTCTGGCACTCCTTCAGGAAAAGGGACCAAACCCGTCAGTCGCTGAGCGGAGTCTCATTGCGGGGTACGCCGAGAAGATGCCGACGCTCTCTGAGAGTATCGGCACTCGGGTGAAAAAATTGGCGGCCGAAGGCGCGAAACTTGGAGTGCGCGAAGTCGCAAAGAACGTGACGGCACCACTATGGGCGGAAGTAGCGCGGCTGCTTCTCGACTTGTACCACGCGATCAGAGTCTGGCTTTCTCTGTTGTTCTGACTTTGATACTCGGCCAACACGCAGTCGTGAGATAAACGCGATCGGGACGGCCCAAAATACCACCCCGAAACTAAGGCCACTCAACGGCCTTCCAAATCGATCCTAGGGGCATTCGTCTTTGGGATACCATTAGGACACCACCCAGCACTTCCAGTGTGATTTCAATGGGGTACGCGGTATGACGTATTCCCACAAGGGGAGAAGGAAGAACTAATCCACCATGTCCGCCACAGCCTTGCCGCACGCGGTCGTATCCGCGTTACCACCAAGGTCCCTCGTCCGCAGCGTGCGTTCGCCGAGCGTGCGTTCGATGGCGGCGACGATGGAGGCGGCCGCTTCCTTCTCGCCGAGATGCTCCAGCATCATCGCGCCCGACCAGATCATGCCGATCGGGTTGGCGATGCCTTGCCCTGCGATGTCAGGCGCCGAGCCGTGCACGGGTTCGAACACCGACGGAAAAAGTCCGGGAGGATTGATATTGCCCGACGGCGCGATGCCGATGGTGCCGGTGCAGGCCGGGCCGAGATCGGAGAGGATATCGCCAAACAGGTTCGAGCCGACCACGACGTCGAACCAGTCCGGATGCAGCACGAAATTCGCGGTGAGAATGTCGATGTGATACTTGTCCCACTTCACCTTCGGAAAATTCTTCGCCATCGCCTCCACGCGCTCGTCCCAATAGGGCATCGTGATCGAGATGCCGTTGGACTTGGTCGCCGAGGTCAGATGCTTCTTCGGCCGCGACTGCGCCAGTTCGAACGCGAATTTCAGGATGCGGTCGACGCCGACGCGCGTCATCACCGTCTGCTGCGTGACGAATTCGCGGTCGGTGTCCGGAAACATACGGCCGCCGACGGAGGAATATTCGCCCTCGGTATTTTCGCGCACCACCCAGAAATCGATATCGCCGGGTTTGCGGTTGACGAGCGGCGACGGCACGCCGGGCATCAGCCGCACCGGGCGTAGATTGACGTACTGGTCGAACTCGCGGCGGAATTTGATCAGCGAGCCCCACAAGGAAATGTGATCCGGGATCTTTGCCGGCCAGCCGACCGCGCCGAAATAGATCGCGTCATGCTTGCCGATCTTCGTCTTCCAGTCCTCCGGCATCATCTCGCCGTGCTTTTCGTAATAGTCCCAGGACGCGAAGTCGAAATGGTCGAAATGCACGGCGACGCCATGCTTTTTCGCCGCCGCCTCGAGCACCCGCAGCCCCTCCGGCACGACCTCCTTGCCGATGCCGTCGCCGGGAATGACCGCGATCCGATACTGCTTTTTCGTGCTCATGGAGAGTTTCCTTAGTCTCTGCTGGACCGGCTAATGCCGCTGATTTGATTGCCTTGCAATGGACCAAACCCGCCGGTTGCGCAACGCTGCACTGCAATGTTGACCGCCACAGCGCCGCGAGCCTAACAATTGCGGCCCCTCTTCCTGCCCCTCACCCAAGCGAGAAATCCCATGGATCTGCACCTGCGCGGCAAACGCGTCCTGATCACCGGCGCCTCCAAGGGCATTGGCGCGGCCGCGGCCGAAGCCTTTGCCGAAGAAGGCTGCGACGTTATGCTGGCCGCCCGCAACGGCGAGGCGCTGAAGGCGCTCGCCGAGCGGCTGCGCTCCGCGCACCAGATCGGCGCGACCACCCATGTCGTCGACCTCCGCAAGGGCGAGGATCTTGCCAGGCTCGCCAAGGAAGCCGCCGAGATCGACATCCTCGTCAACAATGCCGGCGACATTCCGGGCGGCTCGATCGACAAGATCGACGAGGCGACCTGGCGTCACGCCTGGGAGCTGAAAGTGTTCGGCTACATCAACCTGACCCGCGCGATCTATGCGCAGATGAAGGCGCGCGGCGGCGGCGTCATCGTCAACGACATTGGCGCTGCCGGCGAAAAGTTCGACGCCAACTACATCTGCGGCAGCGCCGGCAATGCCGCGCTGATGGCGTTCACCCGTGCGCTCGGCGGAAAAAGCCTCGCCGACAATATCCGCGTCGTCGGCATCAATCCCGGCCCCGTCGGCACCGACCGCCACGTCACGCTGCTGAAGACCCGGGCCAAGAATCAGTTCGGCGACGAGAACCGCTACAAGGAATTCCAGAAGCACATGCCGCTCGGCCGCCCCGCGCATGCGCGCGAGATCGGCGACCTGATGGCGTTCCTGGCGTCGGACCGCGCGGGCTATACGTCGGGCGTGATCTATACCGTGGACGGCGGGCATACGTCGGGGTGGGGTTAGGTACTCGCAGCCCCGACAGACCTCGTCCTGAGTAACACCCACAGACCTCATCCTGAGGAGCATCGCGAAGCGATGCGTCTCGAAGGATGGGCAACGGGCACTGTCGGGGCCTTCATGGTTCGAGACGGCGCTTTCGCGCCTCCTCACCATGAGGGTCGGACAGACGCAATGACGACGAACTACCCCGTCGTCCGCTCGAACAATTGCCGGATCAGCGTCGTGATCCTGCCCCTCGGCGACATCATCTCGTACATAATGGTGAAGTGGTTGGCGTCGGGAATTTCCTCATACGTCACCGGCAAGCCATATCGCGCGCGGTGGCCGGCGAAATCGGCGCTCTGCTTGCGCAACAGCGGCAGTTCGCCGCTGCCGACCACCAGCGACAGCGGTTTTGGCGGGCCGCCCTCCTGCATCATCGGCGAGTTGCGGTGGGACGTCGCTTCATCGGCGCGCAGTTTCTCGTTGAGATAGGAGTGCCGGATCGGCTCGAGGTCGTAGATGCCTGATATCGCCAGCCCCGCCTTCACCTTGGGATGCGACAACGCCATCGAGGTCAGGTGCCCGCCGGCCGACCAGCCCGACACCACGATACCGCCTGTAGCGGCGCCAAGCGCAGGCAGTTGCCCGACAAGGAAATCGATGCCGGCGTGTATCTCGCCAACGATCTCGTCCAGCGTGGCTTCCGGCGCCAGCGTATAGCCGATCAGCGCGACATTAATGTCGTGCGCCATCGGCCCCTCGGCGAAGATCGTGAAAACTTCCTTCGCGCGCGCCTGCCAGTAGCCGCCATGGATGAACAGCAGGGTCGGCGCCTCCTCGCCCGCTCTCAGGAAATCGATCCGGTTTCGCTCGCGCGGGCCATATCGCAGATCGAGATGACCGGGGAAACGCTTGCGCACGTCGGCGGAGCGCTGCTCCCAACCCGCGGCCATGTCGACGCTGCCGGGCACGGCAACGCCGTTGTTGAGGCCGAGGTCGCGCGCCTCCTGGCTCATGGCGCGCCAGTCCAGCGCTGAAAACAATGTCGTCATGCAATATCTCCGCTCGAATATGGCGTAGGCACGTTCTACTTTGCCGGAAAATGTTCTACAGCAACATCTGCGATCAAGATACGGATAACAAGCGGAGAAAGCGAAGTGGCTGATCAGGGTTTGGTGCGTGAGACTGCGGTTGCCATCGTCGGCAAGCTGAAATCGGGCGAAGTTACGCCGCTCGACCTGCTCGATGTGCTGGAAAAGCGAATCGCCGAAGTGGACGGTCCGGTCAACGCGCTGCCGACGCTATGCTTCGATCGCGCCCGCAAGCATGCCACCGCGCTGATGAAGAAGCCTGTCAGCGAGCGCGGGCTGCTCGCCGGCCTGCCGATCCCGATCAAGGACCTGACCGCTGTTGAGGGCGTGCTGACCACGCAGGGATCGCCGATCTACAAGGACAACATCCCGGCGAAGTCCGACATCCTGGTCGAGCATCTCGAAAACAATGGCGGGGTGATCTACGCCAAATCGAACACGCCGGAGTTCGGCGCCGGCGCCAATACCTTCAACGAAGTGTTCGGTCCGACCCGCAATCCCTGGGACACCTCGCGATCCGCCGCCGGCTCGTCGGGCGGCGCGGCGGTGGCGCTCGCCACCGGCACCGCCTGGCTGGCGCACGGCTCCGACATGGGCGGTAGCTTGCGCAACCCCGCGAGCTTCTGCGGCATCGTCGGATTGCGGCCGAGCATCGGCCGCGTCGCGCACACGATAGCCCCGGCGGGGATCGATCGTAATCTCGGCCAGCAAGGACCGATGGCGCGCAACGTCGAGGACGTCGCGCTGCTGCTCGATGCCATGAGCGGCGAACATCCCGGCGATCCGCTGTCGCTGCCGGTGCTGCCGAATTCTTTTCTCGCCGCCGTTCGCTCCGGTAGCAAGCCGAAGCGCGTAGCCTATTCGCCCGACCTCGGCATCACGCCGGTAGATCCCGAAGTCGCGGCCATCACCCGCAAGGCCGCGCAGCGCTTCGCGGAAGCCGGCGCGATCGTCGAGGAAGCCCATCCCGACCTGCGCGAAGCCCATGAATGCTTCCATGTGCTGCGCGCGTTCGACTTTGCGCTATCCAAGGCGGCGCTGCTGCGCACCAAGCGCGACCTGCTCAAGCCCGAGGTGATCTGGAATATCGAGGAAGGCCTCAAGCTCACCGTCGAGCAGCTCGAACGCGCCCAGGCGCAGCGCGTCGCCATGAGCGCGCGCACGCTCGAGTTTTTCGAGAAATACGACCTGTTGCTTTGCCCGGCCACGATCGTGCCGCCGTTCCCGATCGAGAACCGCTATGTTGCCGAATGCGCCGGCAAGAAGTTCGACAATTACGTCGAATGGCTTGGCATCGTCTACGCGATCACGCTGGTGTGTTGCCCGGCGCTGTCGCTGCCCTGTGGATTCACCGCCTCGGGCCTGCCGGTCGGACTGCAGATGGTGGCGCCGCCGCGCGGCGAGGCGAAGTTGCTCGCGGGCGCCAGGGTGCTGGAAGATATTCTGGGCGTGCGCGGCACGACCCCGATCGATCCGCGGGCGCCCAAATAAGCGCAAGCAAGCGGGATCGTCAGAGCGATCTTGTCGTCCGCCCCGCGTTCTCCGTTTCGTGATCGGGGAACCCGGCATAGCCCGTCCTCGTTAGCCGCTGTTGTGTGCGGCGAACTGATCCGGAACAAAGGGATCGTACTTCGTCCCTTTGGAGACCGATCATGACCGATCAGCCATCAGCCCACCGATGATCGTTTAGACTCCAGGACGTGGAGCGGCAACTAAGGCAATCTTCATCGGCTCGATCGGCAATCTCGTCGAAGGTACGATTTCTACGCCTCACGGCGTTCGTCTGTATTTCGCCGGCATCCGAACAGCGATCCAGAGGAAGCAGCTCAACGCCGCGGTGCTGTTCGCGGCGACCTTCCTGATGCGCCCGCTCGGCGGCTGGCGTTCGCCTCCGCCGATCGGCGGCTGTCGCTGACGCTGCGCGCGATCTTTCGCTCGCCGCTGCCACTGCATGCGCATGGCGCTGGCCTCCAGAGGGGCTGAGCCGGCGGGGATACGGCGCCAGCGCCACCTATCACCGAGGTCGCCGATCCACACCGAGGCGTATTCGAGCCCAACGTCACGATCGGCGGCCAGCTCACCGCATGATCGTGCGTGCTGTGCAGAAGTTTCGACGCCGGACGCGGCTGGCGATCCGCGTTGGCGCCTGCTGCGAAGTATGGGCGACTCGGGCCGGCGCAGACCTGCTGTCGTGCGTGCGTGCGCGAGTCGGCCTTACCGCCGGTGGCACCGCGGCGTTCTATACGTTCACCACCTACATGCAGACCTTCGTCAGACTATCCGTCGGCCTCACCGCGGACGAGACCACCTACGTCATCTTCGGTTCGCTGATCTTCGCGACGCTGTTGCAGCCGATCTATGGCGGCCTTTCCGACCGCATCGGCCGCAAGCCGCTGCTGATTTTTTTCGGCGTCGTCGGCACGCTGGCGACGGTGCCGATCCTGACCACGCTGAAGGAGACCAAATCGCCGTTCACGGCGTTTCTTTTGATCTGCGCCGCCTGGATCTTCGTCGCCGGCTACACCTCGATCAACGCCGTCGTAAAGGCCGAGCTGTTTCCGACCAATGTCCGCGCGCTCGGCGTCGGCCTGCCCTACGCCATCACGGTGTCGCTGTTCGGCGGCACGGCGCCAGCGGTGGCGCTCTATTTCAAGACGCAGGGGCATGAGGACTGGTTCTACTATTATCTCAGCGGCATGATCTTCCTCTCGCTCATCATCTATGCGACGATGCGCGACACCAAACATGCGTCCGCGATGCATCGACACGAATAACTGGTCCTGAAGCGACTGTTTAAGATATGGCCGACGACAACGAACCGCCCCCGGAAAGCAAGCTGACGCGCAGCAAGGCGCGCTGGGCGCGCGAGGGAAAATTCCTCACCGGCAAGGTTTCGCGGCCCGAGGAAGCGCGGCTGCCGCCGGGACAGCATCTCACCAAGGATTGGCCGACGCTCGACCTCGGCCTGACGCCGAACATTTCGCGCGAGCGCTGGCGGCTCGATGTGTACGGCGCGGTCGAAAATCCGCTGTTCTGGGATTTCGCGCAGTTTACCGCCCAGCCGCAGAGCCAGTTCGTATCCGACATCCACTGCGTCACCACCTGGTCGCGCTATGACAATCGATGGGAAGGGCTTTCGACGCGCGACCTGCTCGACGCCTGCCGGCCGCGTGAGGAAGCGCGGTTCGTGGTGCTGCACTCCCATGACGGCTACACCACCAATCTGGCGCTAGAGGATTTCGCCGCCGAGGATGCCATCCTCGCCCACGGCTGGTCGGGCGCGCCGCTCGAGCAGGAGCATGGCGGCCCGGTGCGGCTGGTCGTGCCGCATCTGTATTTCTGGAAAAGCGCAAAGTGGCTGCAGAGCATCGAATTTTTGCCAGCGGACGCGCCTGGCTATTGGGAAGTCCGCGGTTATCACAATCGCGGCGACCCGTGGCAGGAACAGCGATATTCAAGCGACTGAAGACCGCAACATTGACCGGGGAGAACGCCCGTGCCGCATGAACGCTTTCAATTCACCGGCGAAGGCGGCCATCAACTCGCCGCCGCGCTGGATCTGCCGGATGGCGAGGTGCAGGCCTACGCGCTGTTTGCGCATTGCTTCACCTGCGGCAAGGATGTGCTGGCGGCAAAACGCATCGCCACCGCGCTGGCCACCAAAGGCATCGCGGTGTTGCGTTTCGACTTCACCGGCCTCGGCGCCAGCGAGGGCGAATTCGCCAACTCGACCTTCTCGTCCAACGTCGCCGATCTCGTCCGCGCCGCCGATCATCTGCGCGAAACCCGCGGCGCGCCTGCGCTCCTGATCGGCCACAGCCTCGGCGGCGCGGCAATTCTCGCCGCCGCCGGACAGATTCCGGAAGCCAAGGCGGTCGTGACCATCGCGGCGCCCTCCGATCCCGCCCACGTCACCCATCTGTTCGGGGATCGCATCGACGACATCCGTAGGGATGGCGAGGTGGAAGTGCAGCTCGCCGGCCGGCCGTTCCGCATCAAGCGCGAATTTCTCGACGACATCGCCGAACACAGCCTGACGGTGCAGGTCGCCAAGCTGCACAAGGCGCTGCTGGTGATGCATTCGCCGACCGACGACACGGTCGGGATCGACAACGCCACCAGCATTTTCGTCGCGGCGAAACATCCCAAGAGCTTTGTGTCGCTGGCGGGCTCGGATCATCTGCTGTCCGGCAAGCGCGATGCGGCCTATGTCGCCGACGTCATCACCGCCTGGGCCGAACGCTATATCGAGCCCGCCACCGCGCAGCCCGCCGGCGATGTGCCGCGCAACGTCGTGGTACGCGAAACCCGCAATAGCAAATTCCAGCAGACCGTCACCACGGGCCCTCACCAGATGCTGGCGGACGAACCGGTCGCCGCCGGCGGTCAGGACAGCGGACCGGGGCCGTATGATTTCGTGCTGGCGGGGCTCGGCGCCTGCACCTCGATGACGATGCGGATGTATGCCGACCGAAAGTCGCTGCCGCTCGATCGCGTCACGGTGACACTGAAGCACAGCAAGATTTATGCAAAGGACTGCGAGGAATGCGAAACGCGGGAGGGCATGCTGGATCAGATCGACCGTGTCATCTCGATCGAGGGCGCCCTCGATGCCGATCAGCGCAAACGATTAATGGAAATCGCCGACAAGTGCCCGGTGCACCGCACGCTGACGTCCGAGATACGCATCGTAACGAAAGCGGCGGATTAGGCCGCCGCCAACGGGCGCACACGCAGCGCGCCACGCAGGCCTGCGGCTGTGCCGAGCAAAATTCCGGCGAACGCGATCAGCGACGCCAGCGCCAGCGTCGAAAATCCGGTCAGGCCCTGGCCTACCGAACAGCCGAGCGCCAATACGCCGCCCGCGCCCATCAGCGCCGCGCCGCCGCCGGAGCGCAGCATATGGCGCGGCGACTGATAGCCTTCGAGATGGAAGCGGCCGGTAGCCAGCGCCGTGACGAGGCTGCCCACGAGCACGCCGAACACCGTGACGATTCCGAAATTCAGCGTCGATCCCGTCGACAACATGACATATTGCAGCGCGTCCGCGATCGGCGCGATGAAGGTCAGCGAGGTGACCGGCGTCGGATTGAAATCGTCAGCGCCGAGATAGCCGCTGGCGAACCAGCCGGCCGCAACGAGCAGGCCGACCGCGAGGCCGGCTACGATCTGCCCCGGTGAGCGGCGGAAGCCCGGATGCGCAAAGGCAAAGATGATCAGCGCCGCCGCGACGATCGAAGCCGCCAGCATGCGCGCCGCCGTTGCGCTCAGCCCCGCGGACGCCAGCAGCGCGGGAACGGAGTTGGCGCTGGCAGTCGTCTGCGACGCGCCGACCATCGCGATCCGCGCGGGCGCGATCAGACCCTTCAGAGTCATCTGCGCAAAAATCGCCAGCACCACGACGACCACGAAAGAGCGAAGGTTGCCGCGCCCGAGCAGCACCAGCGCTCGCGAGCCGCAGCCGTTCGACAGCACCATGCCATAGCCGAACAGCAGCCCGCCGAAAAACATCACCGGCGCCGAGAAGGTCGGCTGCAGATAGATCGACTTGCCGATATCGACAAAACCCGCCGCCGCCAGCCATTGCGTCACGGCAACCGCAACACCAATCGCCAGCGCGTAGGTGCGGATCAGCCGGCCGTCGCCCTCCGCCAGCCAGCCCCGCATGCCGCTCATCAGGCAGAAGCCGCTCAGCAGCCCGACCGAACCATAAACGAGCCCGATCGCGAGCGCAGAGACAATGACGATGCTGGCGCTATCCATCACTGCGCTCCCGTCACGCCGGCCGCAAAATCACGCGGTCGCGCGACGAACCGGCCACTGCCGTGAAGGCGGCCCTGGCCTGCTCCAGCGGATAGATCGCGCTCGGCTTGATCGGGAACGGCTTGAGATGACCGCCGGCGAAGCCGGGACCGAGTTCCCGCAACACCGCGCCGGTCGCGACCGACGACAGGCCGAGCGTATCGATGCCGACATAAGTGTGCTGGCCGCGATAGAATTCCAGAATGTTGAACTGCACGATGCGGTCGACCGCGGCGATCAGGATCTGCCGCCCGCGCAATGCCAGCGATTTGTGCGCGGCCTCGAAATAGGGATCGCCGACGGTATTGAAAACGATGTCGGCGCCCTTGCCGCCCGTGAGCTCGCGCACCCGCGCCGCGACGTCGGTCGTGGACGCGTCGATCACCTCGACGTTCGAATTCGCGTGCCCCTCATAGTGCTCGGGCTTGCGCACCACGCCGATCACGCGCGCGCCGTGCCAACTTGCGATCTGTGTCGCCGCCTGCCCGACCTTGCCGTTGATGCCCATGACAAGCACGGTCTCGCCGGCCTTTGGAATGCCTGATCGGCGCAGGCCTTCCATCGCGGTGACAAACGGCACGCCGATGCCGGCGGCCTCTTCCCATGAAATACCCTTGGGCTTCTCGACCACGGCCTCCGCCTCGACCACGAGATGCGTAGCGTGGGTGCCGTCGCGGCGGATGCCGAGATCGCCGGACGAACCAAACACCTCGCGCCCGGTCCAGCCCTCGGGCCCATCGATCACGACGCCCGCATAGTCGCGGCCCGGCGTACGCGGAAACACGGCATAGGGCATCAGCCCGGTCGCGGCCTTCACGTCGGATGGATTGACGGCCGCGGCCTTGACCTCGATCAGCAGATCATTTGCGCCGCGCGACAGCGCCTGCGTCTCGATGAGCGGCGAGATCGACGTGGCGTCGGCTGCCTTCGCCGGCAGGCGCACGCAGCGGGCCTGCACGGCGGCAGGTCGAACATCAGGCTTCTCGGCAACGGACATCAGGCTTCCCGCTCGGTTTCCGAGCAGGAGTTACCCTTTCGGCCGCTTGTCGTAAACCCGTTTCGCCTTGCCGAGCGAACGTTCCAGCGTGTCGGGGGCGACGGCCTTGATGCGGGCGGTGATGCCGATGGTGTTCTTGATGAAGACGGACACCTTTTCGGTGTGCGCGGGCAAGTCCGCTGCCGTCCCAGCTTTCGGGGCGGGCTTCGGCGAGCACCGTCATCTCGTCCATCCGCCCTTGGCGCGTCAGTTCGATGATGAAATGGCCGCCGCACCAATCGGTCGCCAGCAGCGCTTCCTCGATCTGGGTCGGGAACACGTTGACACCGCGCAGGATGATCATGTCGTCGGAACGCCCGGTCACCTTCTCCATGCGCCGCATGCCGGGCCGCGCGGTGCCGGGCAGCAGCCGCGTCAAATCGCGGGTGCGGTAGCGGATGATCGGAAAGCCCTCTTTGGTCAGCGAGGTGAACACCAGTTCGCCCTTCTCGCCGTCGGGCAGCACCGCGCCCGTATCAGGATCGATCACTTCAGGGTAGAAATGATCCTCCCAGATGTGCAGGCCGTCCTTGGTCTCCACGCATTCCTGCGCGACGCCGGGGCCGATCACTTCCGACAAGCCATAAATGTCCGTCGCGTCCATATCAAAAGTCTGTTCGATCTCGGCGCGCATCGCATTGGTCCAGGGTTCGGCGCCGAAGATGCCGAACTTCAGCGATGATTTTCTGGGATCGAGGCCCTGCTTCTTGAACTCATCTGATATCGCCAGCATGTAGCTCGGCGTCACCGTGATGATATCTGGCTTGAAGTCGTTGATCAGCTGCACTTGTCGCTCGGTCATGCCGCCGGACACCGGCACCACCGTGCAGCCCAGTCTTTCGGCGCCGTAGTGCGCGCCGAGGCCGCCGGTGAACAGGCCGTAGCCATAAGCGTTGTGCATCAGCATGCCGGTGCGCCCGCCGGCGGCGCGGATCGAGCGCGCCATCACGTCCGCCCAGATATCGATATCACCCTTTGTGTATCCGACCACGATCGGCTTGCCTGTCGTGCCCGAGGAAGCATGCACGCGGACCAGCTTATCGCGCGGCACGGCAAACATCTTGAAGGGATAATTGTCGCGTAGATCGGTCTTCACCGTGAACGGGAATTTAGCGAGATCGGCGAGTTCCCTGAAATCGGAGGGATGCACGCCGGCCGCATCGAACGCCTTCTTGTAATGCGCGACGTTGTCGTAGGCGTGCCCGAGCGACCAGGCGAGACGATTGGTCTGCAGCGCCATGATCTCGTCGCGCGAGGCGCGCTCGGCCTCGTCCAGTTCGGCGCTGTAACCGTTTCCGCTGGATTTCAACCGTGCCATGGCCATGACGCGCTTCCCTCTCGTTATTTTTGTGTGCCCGCGTCGTCCGCGACCGGCAGCCACGTGCCGGCAATGGTGCGGGAGTGACCGCGGAATTCGGCGATCACGGCATCGCCGGCAGTAACGCGAACGTCGTAAATGCCGGATCGGCCGCTGCGCGAAATCTCCCGTGCGGTCGCCACCAGCACGTCGCCCAGTTTTCCCGGCCGGATGAAGGCGATGTCGCATTGCGCGGCGACCGCACGCTGATTGTGCGAGTTGCAGGCAAAGGCGAAGGTGGAATCGGCCAGCAGAAAGATGAAGCCGCCATGGGCGATGCGCTGGCCGTTGACCATGTGCGGCTGCACCGTCATCGTCAGCGTCGCAAGGCCGGGCTTCACCTCGACAATTTTCATGCCGAGGCCCTTGCTGGCGTCGTCTTCCTTCCACATCGCGTCCGCGCAAGCGCGGGCGATCTCGTCGGGCGAAAGTGCGACGTTCATGGCGGACTGCCCGCGCTGCAAGACGGCTTCACGACATTCTCTCCCTGTGCGTACGGGCCTTTTGAGCGGGCCTCTTTACGTAGTCAGTGTTGGGACGAAGCACCCGAGGTGTCAACGATCCCGCGTCTTTCTAAACGTGGTCGTAGTCCACGACCACCCTGTCCGAACATGGCCGCGCCTGGCAGGTGAGAATAAAGCCCGCCTTCAGCTCCCACGGCTCCAGCGAATAATTGACTTCCATCTGCGCCTCGCCCTCGACCAGCTTGGCGCGGCAGGTCGAGCACATGCCGCCCTTGCAGGCGAACGGCAAATCCATACCGGCGCGCAACGCGGCATCCAGAATCGATTCCTCCATGGCGACCGGCACCTCGCGGCGCTTGCCGTCGATAATCAGGGAGGCCATCGCCCTGGGCGGCGCCGACGTCGCTACGATCCTCTTCGGGCGCGGCTTGCCGCCGAATTCGGAGACGAAGCGCTCGACGTGAATCCGATCCTCGGCAATGCCGATGTCGCGACAGGTCGCCTCGATATCCTCGCTCATCCCCAGGGGACCGCAGATAAAGACGTGGTCGACATGTGAGGCCGGCACCAGCGAGCGCAACAACACGCGCACCTTGTCGCCGTCGAGCCGGCCATGCAGGATCGGAATATCCTGCTCTTCGCCCGAGATGACATGGAACAGCGAGAGCCGCTGCATGAAGCGGTCCTTCAATTCTTCCAGCTCTTCGAGGAACAGCATGCTCGATGTCCCGCGGTTGCCGTAGAACAGGAAGAAGCGGCTGCCCGGTTCGCGTGCGAGCACGCCCTTGACGATCGACAGGATCGGCGTGATGCCGCTTCCGGCGGCGAAGCCGACATAGACCCGGGCTTCACCGGGCGCATGGGCGATACCAAAACGGCCGGTCGGCGTCATCACGTCGAGTTCGTCGCCGGATTTCAACTCGTCGGCGGCCCAGTTCGAGAACGCGCCGCCGTCGACCTTTTTCACGGCAATGCGCAGTTCGCCATCATCGGGGCCGGAGCAGATCGAATAGGAACGGCGCACTTCCTCGCCGTCCATGGTCGTGCGCAAGGTAAGGTACTGGCCGGGGTTGAAGCCATAGTCGCCTTCCAGCTCCTTCGGAATGGCGAAAGTCATCGACACCGCGTCCGCGGCTTCGCGGCGCAGATCGTTGACGGCAAGACGGTGAAAGCGCGGTGCTACGGACATGGTCAATGACACTTGAAGTAATCAAAGGGTTCGCGGCAGGCCTTGCAGCGCCACAGCGCCTTGCAGGAGGTCGATCCGAATTCGGACAGCAGCTCGGTATTGTCAGAGCCGCATTGCGGACATGCCACCTGCTGCTCGCCGAACAGCGCGCGGCGCGAGTTTGACGCCTGCGGCGGCGCGATGCCGTATTCCCGGAGCTTGCTGCGGCCATCCTCGCTCATCCAGTCGGTGGTCCAGGCCGGCGACAACACGGTGCGGATGGTCGGCCGCGCGATGCCGGCGCGTTCCAGCGCCAGTTCGATTTCCAGCGCGATCATGTTCATGGCCGGACAGCCTGAATAGGTCGGCGTGATCGCGACCTCGACGCGGCCGTCATGAACCTCGACCTCGCGCAATACGCCGAGATCGGCGATGGTGAGCACGGGAATTTCGGGATCGACCACCTGCGCCGCCGCCTCCCAGGCGCGCCGGCGCAGATCGCTGTCGTCGAGAACAGCCGCTACCATGTTGCCCCCGGAAAGGTCCGCTGCATCGATTGCAGCTCGCTCAGGAGATGGCCGAGATGCTCGCTGTGCCGCCCGCTGCGGCCGCCCTGCTGCATCCAGTCGCTTTTCGGCAAGTGCAAGCGTCGCCTCGCCCACAACGCCGGTGATCGTCTTCAGCCATTGCGAACGCAGCGGCGCGGGGTTGATCGCGATACCGGCATCGATCAGGCCGCGCTCGCTGTCATCGATCTCAAACATTTCGCCGGTGAAAGCCCAGAGCAGATCGATGGCGTCCTGAGCGCGGGCATGGCTTTCCTCGGTTCCGTCGCCGAGGCGGACGATCCATTCCGAGGAGTGGCGCACGTGATAGGCGCTTTCCTTTTCAGACTTTGCCGCGATCGCCGCCAGCGTCGCATCAGTCGAGCGCATCATCGCGCGCCAATAAAGATCGGCAAAGGTGGCGTAGAAGAACTGCCGCACCATGGTGCGGGCGAAATCGCCGTTCGGCTGTTCCAGCAGCAGGAGATTGCGGTACTGCCTGACGTCGCGAAGATAAGCGAACTTGTCCTCGTCATTGTCCCTGCCTTCGACTTTTGCGGCATAGGAGTAGAGTTCGCGGGCCTGCCCGAGCAGATCGAGGCCCATATTGGCTAGCGCCATGTCCTCTTCCATCATGGGCGCGTGGCCGCACCATTCCGACAGCCGGTGACCGAGGATCAGCGCATCGTCGGCGCGGCGCAGCGTATAGAGCACCAGCGGCGTTTCGGAAACGGAGATGTTGGCGACGGTCATGCTTCCTGCCTCTTCACATTCCGACCTCATCCTGAGGAGCGCCGAAGGCGCGTCTCGAAGGATGGGCCGCGAGTCCCGTTGCTGCCATCCTTCGAGACGCTTGCTTCGCAAGCTCCTCAGGATGAGGTCTGTATTCTTAGCCCGACACCTTATGGCTCGAACGGCGCTTTGCGCCCTCCTCAGGATGAGGAACTCACATATGCCCGACTTCATCCGGCACGTCGTAGAACGTCGGGTGCCGGTAGATCTTGGACTCCGCCGGCTCGAACATCATGCCCTTCTCGGACGGATCGGACGCGGTGATCGCGTTCGACGGCACCACCCAGATCGAGAGCCCCTCGCCGCGG
Source organism: uncultured Alphaproteobacteria bacterium (assembly GCA_963742935.1). Classification (GTDB taxonomy): domain Bacteria; phylum Pseudomonadota; class Alphaproteobacteria; order Rhizobiales; family Xanthobacteraceae; genus Bradyrhizobium. The sequence goes on from CAVUOI010000029.1 coordinate 133,912, forward strand.
CGGGTATAGATGTCGCGCGCGGCCTGCAGCGCCAGCGTGGCGTCGGTGGCGTGCAGCGAGCCGACATGCTTGTGCGCCAGCCCGTTGCGGCTGCGAATGAAAACTTCCCAGAGCGGAATGTTCGGCGTTGCCATAGCGCTTCTCCTTACTCTGCGGCCTGCAAGGCGGCCCGCTGCCGGCGTTTCTCGGCAAAGGCGAGCGCAGCCTCGCGCACCCAGGCGCCTTCATCATGCGCCTTGCGCCGCGCGGCGAGCCGGTCGCGGTTGCAGGGGCCGTTACCTGCGAGTACCTGCTTGAACTCGTCCCAGTCGATCGCGCTGTATTCCCAGTTGCCGTTCTCGTTCTGCTTCATGCCGGGATCGGGAATCGAAAGCCCCAGGAACTGCGCCTGCGGCACGGTGGCGTCGATGAATTTCTGCCGCAGCTCGTCGTTTGAAAACCGTTTGATCTTCCACTTCGTGGATGTGTCGCTGTGCTGGCTGGCCCCATCGGGCGGACCGAACATCATCAGCACCGGCCACCACCACCGGTTCAGCGCGTCCTGCGCCATCGCCTTCTGCTCTGCCGTGCCGCGGCACAGCGTCAGCATGATTTCAAACCCCTGCCGCTGGTGGAACGACTCCTCCTTGCAGACGCGGATCATCGCGCGCGCGTAGGGACCATAGGAACAGCGACACAACGGAATCTGGTTCATGATGGCGGCGCCATCGACCAGCCAGCCGACCGTGCCGATGTCGGCCCAGGTCAACGTAGGATAATTGAAGATCGATGAGTACTTCGCCTTGCCGGCCAGCATCAGGTCGACCAGTTCTTCACGCGAGGTACCCAATGTCTCGGCGGCGGCATAGAGATAAAGCCCGTGGCCGCACTCGTCCTGCACTTTTGCCAGCAACGCCGCCTTGCGGCGCAGCGACGGCGCGCGGGTGATCCAGTTGCCTTCGGGCAGCATGCCGACGATTTCGGAATGCGCGTGCTGGGAAATCTGCCGCGTCAGGGTTTTGCGATAGGCCGCCGGCATCCAGTCGTTCGGCTCGATGCGCTCCTCGGCATCGATGCGCGCCTGAAACTGCGCGGCCCGCGCGGCGTCCTCAATAGTGCGGTCTTCGCCCTCGGACGAATTGAGCGCCTGCGTATACATGGCGGACCTCCCCTGGAATTGTTGGGAGTTAATATATAACACAAATTAAGATATGCAATACATTTCTGTAACACGTTTACGGATTGTCAAACCGCTTCGTAAGTTCCGCGCCGGGCTTCGGCAGAGGCCCGGTTTCGTTGGTGGCGTGGCCATCAAGCCATTGCTCGGACGCAGGAAGCAGCGCGCGATAGATTTCGCCGCACAGCCCCCTCGCCGCCCGGCCCGGCCAGTCCGGTGGCAACAGCGCCGTCGGCAACAGCGGGTCCCGCAGCACGACGCGGCGGTAATGGTGGATCAACAGGATTCGCGCGGTGAAGGCGTCGGCTTCCGCCAGTCGCTCGCCTTTGCCGATCCAGCCGTGCAGCGGCTCAAACGTTTTCATGAACTTCTGATAGGCGTCGGCGGTGCGGTCGAGCGGCCAGCTTTCGCTGAGCAGGCGCCGCCCGCTGTCGTCCTCGGCCGAGACTTCGAGGCGAATGGCGCCCGCGGCTTCCTCCGGCACCGGCACGCCCGACGGCGCCACCCATACGCCCGGCAGCGGACTGCCAAAACCCGCATTCTTCAGCGCCTCGCGCGCGGCGTCGCGATCACCGCCATTGCCGATCAGCAGCAGTTCGAACCGCCCCGTCCAGTCGGAGGCCGGCGGGCCGTAGATGTGTTTCGTTGCGATATCAAAAGTTTGCCGCCCGCTCTGCACCAGACTGTAGAAGCTGTTGCGACCGACTTTATTGCGCTCGAACCAGCCATCTGCGGTCAACCGCGACATCGCGGTGCGCACCACGCTGGCGTCGATGTCGAGTTGCTCGAAGAATTCCAGCACCGTGCCAAGCCAGACCGAGCCGCCGCGCGGCACGATGGCGTCGCCGAACAAGGTGACGGCGATCGAACCGGTGCGCGACGGTTCGCGCTTCAACTGCTGGATAATGCGGGCAAGCGGCGGCGTCATGCGTCAGGGCATAGCGCGTTTTGTGGATGCGAAACAACGTTGATGGGTCGGGGGCTACATGGTTCGAGACGCGCGGCCTTGCCGCGCTCCTCACCATGAGGATCCAGACTGGCCCTGCGCCTGATCTGAGACCTCATCCTGAGGAGCGCGCAACGCGCGCGTCTCGAAGGATGAAAGCCCCGAACCATGGCTCCGGGCGAACTACCGATGCGGGTTCGGATAAACCATGCTGCGCCAGCCACTTCGATCGAACGGCGCCCATTCGCCTTCAGCCTGCGCCAGGCGATCGGCGACCGCATAAACCGCGGCGGGGTGATGGCCCATGCCGCAATGGCTGCTCTCGACCTCGATGCTCTCCGACATCGCCGAGGTCTTTTCGACGCAGCCCTGCCAGGCACAGATGCCGTCGGTGCGGCTGAAGATCGCGGTGGTCGGCACCGGCGGAGCATCCGCCAGCGCGCCGCCGAAACGATGGTCTTCCTCGTCAGCGCGGCGGCCGCTCGCCATCTCGTAGACACGCCAGGCGTTGGTCGCCTTCGGACCCGACGCAAACGGGCTGCCGAGCGTGATCACCGAGCGCACGCGCTCCGGCATCATCTTGGCGAGCTGGCGCGCGTAGAGACCGCCGAGGCTCCAGCCGACCAGCGAGACCTTCGCGCCATGCGTGTCGTTCAGCTCCTGCACCAGATCGACCATCGCGTCCTGCACGCCATGGCGCAGTCCGAGGTTGCGGCCCTGACGCCAGCCCGAGACGGCATAGCCGCGGCCCTTCAGAAAGCTGCGCAGCGGACGGGTCGACGTGTCTGACGCAACAAGCCCGGGCAATACCAGCACCGGATGACCGTCGCCCCGCGGCGCGAGGCTCAGCAGCGGCAAAGCGCCGAGAAACGCACCCAACTCGGAAATGGCTCGCCCCTCCAGAAACATCAGCGTTTTGGACGGCGGCGAAAGCGTCTGTGCAGCAACGGACATCATGTCTCCTCTCGGGTCGGCCCCTGTACGTCGCGGCAGCCGGCCACTGGTTCAGTGAAGTAGACGCAAACGCAGCAGAATCGTTCCGCAACGCAACATTGTTACTAAAAAGCTAAGGAACCGAGTTTTGGTCTTGCAAGCCGGCCAAGCACGGTCGGGACAACTAAAAGCATTGACGTGATTAATTAGTCACAACAGCCGCAGCAGGTATTCGAGGGTGTAGAGCGCCAGCCCCGCAAGCCCGCCGATCAGCGAGCCGTTAAAGCGGATGTATTGCAGGTCGCGGCCGATGTTGATTTCGATCAGCGAGATCAACTGCCCCATGTCCCAGGATTTCACCTGATCGGAGATGAAGGTGGAGACGCCGCTCTTCTGTTCGGCGACGACCGTTCGCAGCACGGCGACAAGGCCCTGATTGATTTCGGTGCGCAGTTCGACGTCACCGGCCAGCGCCTCGCCTGCCGTCATGAACATGCGCACCAGATATTGCTCCAGCACCTGCGTCTCGCCCGACGCGCTGCGCTCGAAGAAGGTGCGCGCATTGTCCCAGATGTGGCGCGCGAGGTTCGTCAGTTCGGGCCGCGCCAGCAGATCGCGCTTCAGGCCCTGGATGCGCTCGGCATAGGCCGGATCGGTGCCGAGACGATCGACGAAGGTCAGCACCATGCGATCGAACTCGCCGCGGAACGGGTGCGCGGGATCGTTGCGCACTTCCTCGAAGAACGAGGACGCCGAGGCCACGATCTTGTTCACCAGAAACTTGTCGGCCCGGTAGAGTTTCAGCAGCGTCGGCAGTTCGGCGCGGATTTTTTCGCGGATCATGGCCATGGTCTCGGCCTGATTCATCGTCTCGTGCACCCCGCGCAGGAGATCGTCGAGCAGGCCCTGATGGCGTCCTTCCTTCACGAACGCGCGCAGCGTCCCGGCGGCGAGCGGCGCCAGATCGATCGCCATCAATTGCGCGGTGATGCGGCGGCTGACGAACGTCATCAGCCCGGAATTTTCCGTCGCTGATAACGCTTCGGGCAACAGCCGCAGCGCAAAGCGCGCGAGATCCTCGCTGCGCTTGCGGTCGCGCAGCCAGTCGGCGATGAACGAGCCGAAATCGATCTGCCGCAGTTTGGCTTCGACGGGCGCGGATTCGAGGAAATGCACCTCGATGAATTCGCCGAGCTTGTCGGCGATGCGCTGCTGGTTGCTCTGGATGATCGCGGTGTGCGGGATTGGCAGCCCCAGCGGCCGCTTGAACAACGCCACCACGGCGTACCAGTCGGCGAGGCCGCCGATGGTGGCGGCTTCCGCAAAGGCCGCGATGAAGCCGAACACGGGGTGCATCGGCACCAACGCCTTCGCACCGAGGAAAATCACAAACGTCGCCGCCAGCACCCCCGTCGCCAGCAACTTCACGCGCCGCAACTCGGCGGCACGCGCGGCGTCGCCGGGGGTGTCGATGACGAAACTGGCGGGAAGGCTCATGGCGGCTTTCGAATGGACAACGGACCTCATCCCCGGATGAGCGCACTTGCGCTCACTCGGGAGGAGCCGCCAACGGGTCCGCGCGAAGCGCGGCCCGATGACAGGCTCCGCGGCGTCTCGAAGGATGGCGGCATCGGGGCTCTCATGGTTCGAGACGGCGCAAGAGCGCCTCCTCACCATGAGGATCCAACCTGATCTATGCGGACACCCGACAAAAAGAAGGCCCGCCAGAGCGGGCCTTCGAAATTGCAGTTGTCAGGCAGATCGCGTTCAGGCGGTCTTGGAATAGACCTTGGAGAAGTTGTCCTGCGCGTTCTTGGCACCCTCGGAGACGAGCTTGCCGAGATATTCGCTGGTGGCCTTCGCCCGCGAGACGAGAACTTCGCCGTGCGCACGGACCGCTTCCGACTGGATCTGGGCGGCTTCGCTCAGCGACTTGGCCGAAGCGAGCTTGTCGATGCCGGCGAAGAACGTTGCCGCGTCCTGATAGAACGCCTGCTGGATGTTTCGGCTGATCTTGGCGGCCTCGGTGACCGAACCGGCGACGGCGGTCTCGATGGCAGCGGTGACCTTCTCGGAGCCGGCATGCATGTCGGCGGCGCGAACCTTGGCGGTCTCGGCCTGCTTCTTCACGAACTCACGGGCAGCTTCCGGAACTTCGAGGTTCTGGAGCTTGGTGAACGCCTCGGTGACGGGCGCGAAGGCTTCCTTGACGGTGTTCAGCACGGAATTGGTTTCGGTGGTCATTGGGGTTTCTCCATCCTCAGGTTTGAGCTATGGGCTCACCCCGTCCGGTGTGGCCCGGGGCGAGATGCGTTGTGCCATAGTTAATGGTGCGACGCAACATCAATGTTGCATTGCGATATCACGAATCCGTGAATAGCCTGATGCGTGGGCGCTTTGCCTGGAGAACCGGCAAAAGTTCCACTTTAGTCTCATGCCGGAGCTGGCCCGGGCTACTGTGCATGGGGTTGTTTTGCGAGTTTTTGTCCGGGCGGTGACCGGCCAGGCGGTGCCCGACCGGTCAGTGCTGGACCGCCCCCGGCAACCCATAGGCCTCCATCTGGGCCCGCACCTGCGCCACATTATGCCCGAGCACGACGATGTCGTGCTTCTTGCCGTCGACGTCCCGGACGTGATCGCGCAGCAGCGCCTCGGCCTTGAAGCCCAGGCTCTCGAACAGCGCAATCGCGGCCTGCTGGTCGACCGTCATCTGCACCGACAGCTTCTCCAGCCCGGAGCCGAGTGCCAGCGCGAACGTCTCCTGCGACAGCGCCCGGCCGACGCCCTGCCCGCGGACGTCCAGCGACACCACCATCCGGATGCCGCCGACATGGGGCGACCAGGAATGCGGGTCGCACACCAGTGTGCCGCAGCCGACCACCGCCCCGCCCTTCACCGCCAGCAGGCTCGTGATGGCGCCGCGCTCGATCTCGTTGACCCACGCCGACAGCACCTTTGGCTGGCTGATGTTGCGCGGCAGGAACAGCAGATCATGCGTCGGCAGCTTTTGCGCGAAGGCCAGCACGGCGGCTTCGTCGCTGCGCGCCATTAAGCGGAATTCGATATCGCCGCCGTCGGTCTTGACGTGGCGCGGATAGGAACGTGTTTCGCTCATGTTGATCTCTTACCCAGCCAGGAATCCAGTTTCGGCCACAGCCGCTTGACCGCGTTGGCGCCGGCGACGAGGCTGACGTGACCGCCCTTCAGCATGATCTCCTCCTTGTCGGTCGAACCGACCTTGGTGATCAGATGCTTGGCCGCATCATAAGGCACGATGTGATCGTGCTCGGCCACCGCATGCAGGATCGGCACCTTGATGTCGGCGATGTTAGCCGCGCGTCCGCCGACCGACATGGTGTCGTTGAACAGCTTGTTGTCCCACATCAGGTTCTTGGTGATGTCGCGAAAGTATTCGCCGGCCAGCGGCAGGGTGTCGGTGCCCCAGCGATCCATCATCCGGTAGGCCTTGACGTATTCGTCGTTCCAGATGTTCTCCCACAATTGCACCTGGCTGGCCGCGCGCGACGCCGGCCGCAGCATCTCGAATGACGACAGGATCATCTCGGGCGGCACGTTGCCGATGCTGTCGACCAGTTTGTCGACGTCGAAATAGCGCCGGTCAGAGAAATTCGAAAACAGCTTCATCTCGCGAAAATCGATCGGCGTGGTGAAGCAGATCAGGTTCTTCATCGGCCCGTCGTTGAAGATCGAGCCATACAGCAGCGACAGCACGCCGCCGAAGCAATAACCGATCACATTGACGTCGTTTTCGCCGGAATCCTGCTGCACGCGGCGGATGCAGTCCGGGATGAAGTCGAGGACATAGTCCTCCATCCCTAAACTCTTTTCCTCAGGCTTCGGCGCGGTCCAGTCCAGCATGTAGACGTCGTAACCGCGCTTCAACAGGAACTCGATAAAGCTCTGGCCCGGCACCAGGTCGAGGATGTAACCACGGTTAGTGGTCGCCATCACGATCAGGATCGGCACGCGGTAGATCTCATCCGCCATCGGCCGATAGTGATAGAGGTTCATGGTGCCGCGAACGGCGAGAATGTCCTTTGGCGTCGAGCCGAGCGAGGGACCGGACGAGGAGAAATACTCGACGCCCTTGATGCTGCGCTGGATCGCGCGCTGCACCTCGGACTGGATCCGTTCCGGGATCGATGCCAGATCGAGGCCCGCGGGAGCGTTCATTTTGGCTCTCCCTCCGATGGCGGCCGCTTGGTGCGCGGCGGCCGCGGCGTCGCGTTGCCGTCGGGTGCCAGCGAATTATGGTGCACCTGATGCAGCATCGCCTTGATCTCGTTGAGCTGGCCTTCGATCGACTGCAGCCGCTCCGCCATACCGACCATCTGCGCCCGGCTCGGCAGGTTCATCGCGAGCAGATATTTCTCCATCATCTCGCCAAGCTGCTTCTGCGCGCCCGCCGAAACGCCGCCGACCTGGTTCATGACCTTGGAGAATTCCGGCGACGTCATCGCCTGGTTGGCAAAGGAGTTGAACCCCTTTTCCATTTCACCCATCATGGTCTGCCAGATCGCGGCAGGATCGTTGCCTTTGTCTGCCATCGCGCCCTCTCCCGGAAAGTGACGAGCGCTTGCCACGCTTCGCATGTGTTTGGCCCATACCACACCGTTGCGGCGGGCCGGTCAACCGCCGCCAAGCCTTCAACCGCCGCCGAGCCTTCTGCGGTGCGGGAAACCGTGCCATAATTACTGAAAGCTCAGATCGTCCAAGGAAAGACAAACGCGATGCTCGCCCATCAGCCGCCACAGATCGTTCGCGCCAACGGTATCGACATCTGCTACGAGATTTTCGGCGACCCGGCCGCGGAACCGCTGCTGCTGATCATGGGCCTCGGCGCCCAGATGATCCACTGGGATGACGATTTCTGCCGCCAGCTCGCCGCGCGCGGCTTTCGCGTCGTCCGCTTCGACAACCGCGACATCGGCAAATCCTCGCATCTTTCCGGCGGCAAGCGCCTGACCCCGTTCGAACTGATCAAGCTGCGGCTGTTCAAGATCCCGGTCGCGTCAACTTACAAGCTGATCGACATGGCCAAGGACACCGTCGGCCTGATGGACGTGCTCGGCATCCAATCGGCGCACCTGGTCGGCGCATCGATGGGCGGCATGATCGCGCAGGAAGTCGCGCTATCGTTTCCGCAGCGGGTGCGTTCGCTGACCTCGATCATGTCGACCACGGGCAATCCAAAGGTTCCGCCGCCGACCCGCGAGGCCGCCGCCGTGCTGATGGCGCCGCCGCCCACCACCAAGGAAGAGTATTTCGCGCGGTTCGCCAAAACCTGGAAAGTGCTGCGCGTCGGCTCGTTCCCGGAAGATGAGGCACTCGATCCCTCACGCGCCGCCCGCACCTTCGAGCGCGGCCTCAATCCGGCCGGCGTCGGCCGCCAATTGCGCGCGGTGCTGGCCTCCGGCAGCCGCAAGGAACGGCTGCAACAGCTGAAAATTCCGACGCTGGTGATTCACGGCACCGTCGACCCGCTGGTGCGCCCCGAAGGCGGCAAGGACACTGCCGCGTCTATACCGGGCGCGAAGCTTTTGATGATCGAAGGCATGGGCCACGCGCTGCCGGTCCCGATGTGGCCACAGATCATCGGCGCGATCGACGAGCACGCCCATCGCGCGGCGGCAAAGGCGGCTTAACCCTTCATCGCGATCCAGATCACATGCCGCACGCCGCCGCCTCTGCCAGTGGCGCGGATGTTGACTTCGTTGACGTCGAAGCCTGCGCCACTCAGGCGCTTTGCGAAGGCCGGATTGGGCCCGGACGACCAGACCGCCAGAACGCCGCCCGCGCGCAGCGCGGTGTGCGCCGCCTTCAGTCCCGCCGAGCTGTAGAGCGCATCATTGGCCTTGCGGGTCAGGCCTTCGGGGCCGTTATCGACGTCGAGAAGAATGGCGTCGAATTTTGAACGCTGAGTGCGGATGATCTCGGTCACATCGGCTTCCCGGATGCTGACGCGGGGATCGCCGAGGCTGTCGCCAAAGATCTCCGCCATCGGGCCGCGCGCCCAGGCAACGACGGCGGGGACGAGTTCGGCCACCATGATCTGCGCCTTGTCGCCAAGCGCGCCCAGCGCGGCACGCAGCGTAAAGCCCATGCCGAGACCGCCGACCAGCATATAAGGTTTTGCGACCTGCTCAATCTTCTTCGCCGCGAGCGTCGCCAGCGCGGCCTCCGAGCCCGAAAGGCGACTGTTCATCAGCTCGTTGGTGCCGAGCATGATGGAGAACTCCTTGCCACGGCGCATCAGGCGGAGTTCATCGTCAGTGCCGGGGATGCGCGCGGTGTCGAGTTTTTCCCAGGGAATCATGCAAGGGCTTGTAGCATGCCGTTTCAATCCCCGTCGTCCCTGCGAACGCAGCCGTAGGTGGGCAGAGGAGCGTTAGCGACGTGCCCACCATCTGCCAGCGAACCTGCTGCGCGATGGTGGGCACGCTGCGCTTTGCCCACCCTACGAAGATCTATCCGCTCGCCCACACATCCAGCACGTAACGGTTTTTCGTGCCGAGATCGTCGATCCAGCGCAGGCCGGCATCGGCATTCGCACCAGACTTTTCGCGGTAGATCGCAACCAGCGCGGCCTTGACGTCGGGCTCCATCTTGCCGCCGTCACCGCAGACATAAACGATCGCGCCCTGCTCGATCAGGTTCCAGACGCGATCCTTCTGCGCCGCCACCTGATGCTGCACATAGGTCTTCGGTCCGTCGGCGCGCGAGAACGCGGTGTGCAGTTCGACGATGCCGTCGGCGGCAAAAGCCTTCAACTCGTCGGCGTAGAGAAAATCCTGATCGGGATGGCGGCAGCCGAAGAACAGCATCGCGGGGCCGAGCTTTGAACCTTGCGCCTTGCGGTGTGCGCGCTCCTGCAGGAAGCCGCGGAATGGCGCCAGCCCGGTGCCGGGGCCGATCATGATCACAGGCGCGGCAGGATCATCGGGCAAGCGGAAGCCAGCTTTGGTCTCGCGCACGGTCGCATGAACGGTATCGCCGACGCGACGGCCCGAAAGATAGTTGGAGCAGACGCCCTTGTAGACACCGCGCCCCGAACTGGCGGGCGCTTCCACCACGGCGACGGTGACACTGCAGCGCGCAGGATCGGATGAAGGCGACGAGGAGATCGAATAATAGCGCGGGGCCAGCAGCGACAGCATTTCCAGATAGGCATGGAACGGCAGTTCGCAGGCCGGGTGCTCTTCCAGCAGATCGAACACGGATTTGCGCTTGGCCAGAACATCCGTGCGGTAACGCTCCGCGGAAGCATCGTCGCCGACATAGGCGAGCAGTTTCGGCTTCGTTACGGGACAGCGCGTGTGCTCCGACATGATCTGGATCTGCTTGCGGGTCGCGATCTGCTGCAGCTCGACGAACTCGGTCAGCAATCGTCCAACCGATACGGCATCACCGACCGGCAATTGCGCTCGGCGGCCTTCGGCGACCTGCAGCCGGATCTGGTCCGCCGGCAGAAAGCCGAAACGACGCGCGACGGAGTCGACCAGCGCCGGGTCGTTGCGTGGCACGACGCTGAGATGATCGCCGACGCGATAGGAGATGCCGGGCGGTAGTTGCACCTCGATATGCCGGGTCGAACGGTCGGAGGCATTGGCGCCGGACTTGTTCTGCAGTTCGGAGTTGACCGACACCTTCATCCGCGCGACGCCGCCCGACGAAACGATCGTGTTGACGGCCGAGGGCGCCACCGCCTCGATCGCGTATAGCGGCGCATCATCGGCGCTGCGTGTGATATTCGACGCGAGACCGAACTCCTTTGCCGCCGCCGGCCCGAGTGCTGCGAACCACTTTTCGAACTGGCCGTCGAGATCGCTGCGGGCGTCGCCTTCGCCGCGACCGTAGACGCTACGCGCACCATGCCCCGCCAATTGCTCATCGATGATCCGCGGCACGGACTGATACGTCGCCGCCCAGTCGCTGTTGCCGCAACCGAACACGGCGTAGCGCACCTTGGCGAGCGCGTCCTTCGGCAGGCCACTGTCCAGCCATTTGACGAACTGTGTCGCGTTATCAGGAGCCGCGCCATTGTAGGAAGCGCAGAAGATCAGCACCCCGCCGTCCTGCGGTAGCTTGCCGACATAATCGTCGAGTGGCGCAAGCCTAGTCGCAAAGCCGTTGACCTCGGCCAGATCAGCCACCCGCGTCGCGAGTTCTTCCGCCGTGCCGAGGTTGGAACCATAGAGCACCAGCAACGGCGTGTTGTGCCCGGGACGGGTCCGCGCCTGCGGTGCCGCTGCGTTCGACGCGGCTGCGGCCACGGCGGCACGGCCGGCAAAAGCGCCGCGATCCCTGTCGGCGCGCGGCCGCACCTTGATCTTGAAGCCGTCGGGCTTGATCGTCAGCGTCTCCTTCAGATGCATCTGATAGCGATGCGTATCGATCAGCTTGAAGCGCTGCAGGATCATGCCGATGGCAAGCGCCGCCTCATGCATCGCAAAGCCGCGACCAATGCAGGCGCGCTGGCCGTTGCCGAACGGCTTCCAGGCGTTGACCGGGCGCTTGGCCTCGGCCTCGCGGCTGAAATTCTCGGGATCGAAGGCATCCGGGTTCGGCCCCCAGACGCTGGGATCGCGATGCAGCGCCATCACGAGCACCGTGACGAACGTATTCTTCCTCAGTTTGTACTTGCCGCCGATCGTTTCGTCCTTTAGCGGCGAGATACCGTAGGCCGGCGCCGGCGGCCACAGCCGCAGCGCCTCCTTCAAGATCTGCGTGATGTAGGTGAGCTGCGTGACCTGCTGATAGGTCGGCCTTGCGTCGATGTCGGGACCGAGCACACGGTCCACTTCCTCATAGGCCTTCTTGAGCACTTCGGGATGCTTCAGCAAGGCATAGATCGTGCACGACAGCAGTCCACTGGTAGTCTCGTGGCCCGCGATCAGGAATGTGTTGATCTGGTAGCGGATGTTGACGTCGTCGAGCTGTTCGCCGGTGGCGCGGTCGACGCCGGTCATCATGGCGCCGAGCATGTCCTTCTTGCCTTCGGCGGCTTCGGCATTGCCGCGGCGTTCGGCGATGATCTCGTCGACCATCTTGTTCATGAAGGCGACGTCCTGCGCGAGGTCGCGGCGGCGCTTCTGCAGCCACAGGCCTTCCAGCGGAATACCGCGCGTCATCATGATGGTCTCGAGCGAACGCACCAGCGATTCCACAAACGGGTGGTAGTCGCGGCGGTAGAACGAATTGAAGCGATAGTCGAAGCCGCAGAGGCCGATGGTGTCGAGCGTCAGCGCGGTCATGTCGTGGACGACGTCGATCTCCTCGTCGCCGTTGAGCCGCTCCCATTTCTTCACGAGTTGCTCGGCGATATCGACCATGCTCGGATGGTAGGACGTCATCGCGCGGTTGCCGAACGGCTGCAGGAGGATGTTGTGCGCCTTGCTCCAGTTCGGCTCTGATGTGTCGGCAGTAAACAGCCCGTCGCCGCCGACGGCGCGGACGCGGCGCAGCGACCCGCGCACCGCCTTGTCGAAGCGCTTTTCGTCGGAGAGTTCGTCGATCAGGTCATGGCCGGAAACGATGACGAGCGGCGCGCCCATCATGTCGAGCCAGAAGATCGGCCCCAGTTCCTTGGAGAGCCGCACCAGATCCTGCACGGGCGCGTTCGGATCCAGCGACAGCATGTTGCCGACGACAGGCTTCTTCGGCGGATGCGGGATCGGGTCTAGCTTGTTGGGGGACGCCATTGTCGAAGTATCTCCTGCCCTGTCTCAACCGTCATTGTGAGCGAAGCAATCCATCGCTCGGCGGAAAGAAAAAATGGATTGCTTCGTCGCTTCAGCGCAAAATTGCCTCGCAATTTTGTCGCAGAGCTCCTCGCAATGACGACGAGTAACCTTCTCTGCCCTATCCAAACCGCTTCTTACGCCATTCGATCAGCTTGGCGCTGACCTCGTCCGGCTTTTCCTGTTGCGTCCAATGGCCGCTGTCGCGCACCAGGTATTTCTCCAGATCGGGGACGAGCTTCTCCATGCCGTCGGCGGCCGATGGCGGCAGTACCGCGTCGTTCTCGGCCATGATCATCAGCGACGGGACGTGCACATGATGATCGAGCCCTTTCGAGCGCTGCCAGTTGCGCGTAAAGTTGCGGTACCAGTTGATGCCGCCGGTGAAGCCGGTTTTGGTGAAGGTATCAACGAACACCTTCTTTTCCTCTGGTGACAGGATCGGCGTGCGCGGATCGTGTTTGGCGTCGTAATTCGCGATCATCTGCGGAAATGCCAGATTGAGTCGCGGCGAGGCGCCGACGCCGGCGATCGGCTGTTCCTCCGGCGTACCTTCGGGGCGTGCCACCGGCTTGCGCATGAACGCATCGAAGGTCTGCTCGACGCGGCTTCCGAAAATCCTGTCCGGCTCGCGCCCGGGATCCTGGAATTGCACGATGTACATCTTGTCGCCGAAACGCTGGCGAAACAGCTCGATCGGATCAGCCGGCGCGCGGTCCCAATGCGGCGTGTTGACGCCTACGACGCCGGCCACGCGATGACGGATGCCGCAGCGGCATCTGCCAGACGATGAAGCCGCCCCAGTCGTGGCCGACGAAGATCGCCTTGTCGATCTTGAGATGGTCGAGCAGCCCGACGAGGTCGCCGGTCAGATGCTCCATGTCGTAGTCCTCGACGGGCTCGGGCCGGTCGGTGTCGCCATAGCCGCGCTGATCCGGCGCAATCACCCGGATGCCCGCCTCGCTCAGGGCCTTGATCTGGTGACGCCAGGAGAACGCGATTTCCGGCCAGCCATGGCACAGGATGACCGGCGGCTTGTCCGAGGCCGGGCCGGCCTCGTAATAGCCCATGCGAATATTGTTCACCTGGGCGAACTGCAGCGGCGGCATTTCAATCATCACAAAACCCTATTCAGCGGCGCTGGTCATGCTCGGCGGTGCCAAGAACGCCGCTTCCAGCACCTCGAATTCGCGAGGCAGCATGTCGCACATGACCTGGACATGGGGAATGATGTTGGCACCCGCGATGAAGCCGAAATCGAGCTGGTCGCGGTAGCTCTGCACGGTGATGTTGAGCGCGATGCCGTGAGTCGAGATCGACACCGGGAAGATGTGCAGCAACTCCGCGCCGGCGGCGTACAGCGTCTGCCGCGGTCCGGGCACGTTGGACACCGTGATGTTGGCGGACGGCGGCAACACGTTCGACAGATCCGAGCGGCTGTAGAGCAGAGCCATGATCTGCACCAGGATCGGCGCGCCGAGCATCGAGACATTGGAGACCTGCGGCATGAAAGCCCGCAGCGGATGCGACATCTCCTTGGACTTGGTCGATTGCGCGATGATGGTTTCGAGGCGCTCCTTGGGATCCTCGATATTGGTGGCGATCGAGCAGATCATGCCGAACACCTGGTTGTTGGCCTCGGTGTTGCCTTCCTCGCGCAGCGAGATCGGCACCGCCGCGGTCATCGACTTGGCCGGCAGAGCGCCGCGCTCCAGCAGATAGCGCCGCACCACGCCGGAGGACAGCGCCAGCACCACGTCATTGAGCTTGCCGCCGGATGCCTTGGCGACCGCTTTCGCCCGCGACAACGAAATCGAAGTCCCGGCAAAACTGCGCTCCGACGAAATCGCCTTGTTCAGGATCGTCGGCGGCGAAACCATGCTGGCGATGCTGTCGCGCGACTTCGGATCGGAGATCTTGCCGACGACGTCGGAGACGCTCTTGAGCATCGACGGAATACTGCCGGCGAATTTCACCGCGCTCTCGATCTGGAACATGGCGTTGTCGAACAGGATCGATCCGAGATCGCTCTTTCCGGAACGTGGCAGATCGATTGTCTTCGGCGTTGACGAGCCGTCGAAGGGCTGACGCCATAGCTGTTGGTAGGAATCGATCAGGGTGGCGGCGATGTCGCGCGGCTCGTTGGCGCCCTTGGCCTGCGGGATCGGCGCCTCGACTTTGCGCGGGATGGGCGTAACATCGTAGATCATGTTGGTCAGCGCCGCACCGGCGCCGCCATCGATGCAGGCGTGGTGCATCTTCGAATAGAGCCCGATCTCGTTGTCCTTCATGCCCTCGAAGACGTAGAACTCCCAGAGCGGCCGGGCGCGGTTCAAGAGTTTTGCGTGCATCCAGCCGACGATGCGTTCCAGCGTCGCGCGATCGTAGGGCGCCGGCAGACTGCCGCGGAAAATGTGCCGGTCGATGTCGAACTGGTCGTCCTCGACCCAGGACGGATGATCGATGTCCAGCGGGGCTTTTTCCAGACGGGCTTTGAGGATCGGCGCGATGTGCAGCCGCGAGGCGATCATCGCCTTGAAGTCTTCGAAGAAGTTGCCGTTGTAGTTCTCCGGCAGGCGGAAGATCGCCATGCTGCCGACATGCATCGGCATTTCCGGCGTCTCCAGATACAGAAACGACGCGTCCATCGAAGACAGCTTTTTGGCGTCCGCCATATCTTCCTCCCGCGGTACAAAACGCGGCGCCTGTGTGGCGCTTCTGGCGTCTAAAATAACTTTTAGTTATTGGAGCATATCCGAAAACCTCTCACCATCCTGCATCAATTGCAGGGCTGGTCTTTCGGGATCATGCTCTTAAGCTCAAGGCGTTAGCTCAGGATTGTGCATTTTCAGAGGGGCCGTAGGCAATGGCAAACGGTCCTGATCGGTCAAAATGCTTAAATTCGCCCTCGGGCTGCGCCAGACGATCGGCCACCGCCCACAAGGCCGCAGGGTTGACGCCGAGCCCGATATGGCTGGCAAAGTATATCTCGATGTTTTCGGCCATTCCGGACGGACGCTGCAGGCTGGTGTGCCAGTTCACGATGCCGTCGGTGCGGGAATAGATCGAGGTCGCCGGCACCGGCATGTCACCAGCGATCGCCTCGCGTATCTCCGGATTGTCGTCAGCCTTCTCCCCCGAGAGCAGCTCATAGAGCCGCGTGGCGTTTGTCGCCCTGATGTCATTGGCAAACGGACTGCCGAGCGTGATCACGTCGCGCACCATGTCCGGCGCCTGCAAAGCGAGATCACGCGCATAGACGCCGCCGAGACTCCAGCCGACCAGGCTGACCTTGCGGCCGGTCTCGCTGTGAATGCGCCGCAACAGGCCGCGCAAGGCCTCGCGCTTGGACGCGACACCGCCGAGATTGCGGCCCATGTTCCACGCATGGGCGTCGTAGCCGAGTTCTTTCAGGTAACGCCGCATCGGCGCCATCGACAGATCGCTGGCGAGAAAGCCCGGCAGCGCCAGCACCGGATGCCCGTCGCCCTTCGGCGCGCGCAACAATAGCGGCGACAGCAGGAGGCTCGAGTTCAGTTCGAACAGGCCCCTCGCCTCGGCCAGCATCAGGAACAGGCTCGGCGGCCGAAGCCGTCGCTCTTCCGCCACCCCTTCCTCCGCGACGGCCACTTACTTCTTGTCCTTCTGGCCCATGCCGCTGAGGCCGGTCATGGTCACGAACATGTCCTGGAACCGTTCCGCGATCTTGGGATCGAATGTGAACCAGCTCTGGATCAGCTTCTCCGGAGAAACCTTGTCGATGTTGGCCATCATCTGCTGCTGCATCTTGTCCATCACCGCCATCTGCATCGGCTGCACGTCCGGAAGACCGAAAAACTGCCTGGCCTCCAGCGGCGTGCAATCCACTTCGACGTTAACTTTCATGACCGCTCCTTTTGCTGGCTCGTCGCAGTATCGCCACGATAATTATGATCGCGCAAGGACAAGAGCCGAACCCGGGTCCTCTCAGTTCCCGGTATGGTCAATCAAAGCGCTCAACGGCAAAGGGCCTGTGATCGGCGAACGGGGTCTCGCCGGTCATCATTTCGGCCAGCAGGCGGCCGGTGGCCGGCCCGAGCGTCAGGCCGTGGTGCTGGTGGCCGAAGTCGAACCATAGCCCATTATGGCGGGGGGCCTTGCCGATTACCGGCAGCATATCTGGCAGACAGGGCCGCGCGCCCATCCAGGGCTTGGTGTCGACCGGCTCTCCCAGCGGGAACAGCCGGTGCGCCCGCGGCAGGGAACGCTCGACCTGGACCGGCGTCGGCGGCGCGTCGCGGTGGGCAAATTCGGCGCCGGTGGTCAGGCGAATGCCGCGATTCATCGGCGCCAGCAGATAGCCCAGGTCTGTGTCCAGCACGGGATGGTTCAACACCGCGTTGCCGCGCGGCTTGAGGTGCAAATGGTAACCACGCTTGACCTGCAGCGGGATCGAATAGCCGAGCGGCGCAAAAATCTGGTCCGACCACGGCCCCATCGCCACCACGACATCGCGTGCCGTGATGGTGCCTTCCAGCGTCGCGACCCGCCACCGTCCGCCGGATTGTTCGAGCGTCCGCGCGTCGCCAACGAGATATCGCCCGCCCTTGCGGCCGAACAGCGCCGAATAGGCTTTGGCCAAACCGCCGGGATCCGGCACGAAGCCCGGCGTTGGAAAATGGATGGCGCCGCTGAAATCGCCGGTCAGATGCGGCTCGCGCGCCATGATCGCGGCCGTGTCCAGGATGTCACCCGTAACGCCATACTGCCCGGCCCGCTTCAACTCGCCCATTGCGGCCGCAAGCGTTTTCTCGGAACGAAACAACTTGATCCAGCCGCTCCGCCGCAAAAGCTCCGGCACGTTGGCTTCCGCGATCAGCGCTTCATGCTCGATCAGGCTGCGCTGAATCAGCGGCAATTCGGCCATCGCGCTGTTCAGCGCCCGCTGCGGCGAGGAGGCGAAGAAGTACTTCGTCAGCCACGGCAGGAAGGCCGGCAAATCCCTGAAATGGTACTGCACCTGCGGCGCACGAAGGAATGCGTAGCGCAGGATCTGGCCGAGATCGCGCGGAAACATGTAAGGGAAGACCGAGGCGCATTCGATCAGTCCGCCATTGCCATAGCTGGTTTCCTCGCCGGCGACCTCGTGCCGATCGATCAGAACCACGCGCCGGCCGCGCTTCTGCAGGTGCAAGGCGGCGCTCACGCCGACCATGCCCGCACCCAGGACGAGTACGTCGGCCTTCAGTTCCGCCATCCAGCACTCCGAAAGTTCAATGTCACGCGCTTGCGCCCACGTCTTATGGTGAACCTAGCCATTGCCGCACCGCCGCGCAAACCGGCACGCAGTGCGGGATAATGATGCTTGCGCGGTGGCTGGACTTTGGCAACATGGCTCGGCAATATCCGCCGCCAATCGCGAAGAAAATGGCTGACCAAAGCAGGGAAATCGAACAAATGTCGGTACGTCGGAGCTTGTTTGCAGCGGCCACGGCTTCAATTCTTGGGTTGACGACATCCCTGGCGATGGCGCCCGCATCGGCCCAGACCCTGCGCTATGCCAACCAGGGCGATCTCAAGTCGCTGGACCCATACACGCTGAACGAGAGCACCACCCATGCCCATCTCGGGCATGTCTTCGAAGGCCTGGTGGCCCGCGACAAGGACCTGAAGATCATCCCCGCTTTGGCCGAAAGCTGGGAGATACCGGAGCCGACCCGATGGCGGTTCCTCCTGCGCAAGGGCGTCAAATTCCAGAACGGCGATCCCTTCACCGCCGACGACGTGGTTTTCTCGGCGGAGCGCGTCCAGAAAAAGGGCTCGAACCTGCAGACCCGCATTCCCAGCGGCACCAAGGTCGTCAAGATCGACGATCACACGGTGGACTTCATCCTGCCCACGCCCAATCCCATTCTCAATTCGCAATGGGATACCTGGTACATCATGGACAAGAAATGGGCCGAGGCGAACAACGCCGTCGAGCCCACGCCCGCCGCGGCAACGTCACCGAGCTTTGCCTCGCTCAATGCCAACGGCACCGGCCCCTTCACCGTCGAGAGCCATCAGCCCGGCGTCAAAACCGTCTACAAGGCCAACCCGAATTGGTGGCGCAAGCCCGAACATAACATCAAGGAAATCATCTTCACCCCGATCGGATCGGATGCCACCCGCGTCGCCGCTCTCCTTTCGGGCGAAGTCGACATCATCGAGCCGGTTCCGATCCAGGACATTTCGCGGGTGGACTCCAGCCCGAACGCCCAGGTGATGAAGGGGCCGGAGCTTCGCACCATCTTCCTCGGCATGGATCAGGTGCGCGACGAACTGCTCTATTCCAACATCAAGGGCAAGAACCCGTTCAAGGACATCAAGGTGCGCGAGGCCTTCTTCAAGGCCGTCGACATCGAACTGATCAAGAACCGCGTCATGCGCGGACTGTCGACGCCTTCGGCGCTGATGATCGCGCCGCAATTGTTCAAGCTGTCCGGTGACTTCACGCGGCCGAAATTCGATCCGGACGGCGCCAAGAAGCTGTTGACCGAAGCCGGCTATCCGGACGGATTCGAAGTCACGATGGATTGTCCGAACGATCGCTATGTCAACGACTCCGCGATCTGTCAGGCGGTCGTCGGCATGCTCGCCCGCATCGGCGTCAAGGTGACGCTGTTGGCCCAGCCGAAGGCGCAGTATTTCGCCAAGGTGCTCAAGCCCGGCGGCTACCAGACCTCGTTCTATTTGCTCGGCTGGACGCCCGGCACGCTGGATTCCCACAACGTGCTGTTCGACATCATGGGCTGCCGCGACGACCCGAAATCCAGCCGCGGCGAGGCCAATCTCGCCGGCTACTGCAACAAGAAGCTCGACGAACTCGCCGATCAGGTGCTGCAGGAATCCGACGCGAACAAGCGCGACCTCCTGATCAAGCAGGCCTACGAAGTCGGTGCCAAGGACTTCGGCTATATCCCGCTGCATCAGCAGGCGCTGGCGTGGGGCGTGTCGAAAAAGGTCAAGCTGAACCAGCGCGCCGACAACCAGGTCCTGCTGTACTGGGCGACCAAACAGGACTAGTCAGGCTTCAACACGGGTCCCGGCGGCTTCGCGGCTTCCGGGACTTTTCTTTTCGGGGCGACAGCGACGTCCGCCGCCACATCCAAGAGCAGTGAAAGGAATACATGCTCGCTTTCACGCTTCGCCGCGCACTCCAGGCCGTCGGCGTCATGATCGCGGTCGGCGTCATCGCGTTCTCGATGTTCCGTTTCGCGGGCGACCCGGTCAACCAGATCGTGTCGCTGGATACGCCGGCCGCCGAGCGCGAGGCGGTGCGCAAATCGCTCGGCCTCGACGATCCCGTGCCGGTGCAGTTCGCCCGCTACTTCATCAATGCCGCGCAATTCAAATTCGGCGTCTCGTATCAATTCCGCCAGCCGGTCTCGAACCTGCTGATGGAGCGGATGCCGGCGACGCTGGAGCTTGCGGCCTGCGCCACCGTGTTCGCCATGGTGTTCGGCATCCTGATGGGGGTCTATTCGGCGCTGCGGCGTGACACCATTCTCACAAAACTCTTCCAGGCGGTGTCGCTTATCGGGATCTCGCTGCCAACGTTCCTGATCGGCATTCTGCTGATTTATCTGTTCTCGGTGACGCTAGGCTGGCTGCCGTCATTCGGCCGTGGCGACGTCGTGCGTCTTGGCTGGTGGACCACAGGCCTGCTGACCCTCTCCGGCCTCAAGGCGCTGATCCTGCCGTCGATCACGCTCGGCCTGTTCCAACTGACCCTAATCATGCGGCTAGTGCGCGCCGAAATGCTGGAAGTACTACGCACCGACTACATCCGCTTCGCCCGCGCCCGCGGCCTGACCACCCGGGCCATCCATTTCGGTCACGCGCTGAAGAATACGCTGGTGCCGGTCATCACCGTCGCGGGCCTGCAGTTTGGCTCGGTAATTGCATTTGCCATCATCACGGAAACTGTCTTCCAGTGGCCGGGTATGGGGTTGCTGTTCGTGCAGGCGGTGCAAAATGTCGATATCCCGATCATGGCCGCCTACCTGCTGATGGTGTCGCTGATTTTCGTCACCATCAATCTGGTGGTCGATATC
Organism: uncultured Alphaproteobacteria bacterium; assembly: GCA_963742935.1. GTDB lineage: Bacteria > Pseudomonadota > Alphaproteobacteria > Rhizobiales > Xanthobacteraceae > Bradyrhizobium. The sequence continues at coordinate 154,783 of CAVUOI010000029.1, forward strand.
CTCTACACCATCGTCGATCCGCGCCTGCGCTCGACCATCAGCCGCCCGGCCTAAGCGAGACATCCAATGTCCGACGCCGTTGTCCCACACCGAGTAGAGCCCAGCGCGCCGCCAGCGCGCTCCGGCACCGGCTGGTTGAAGCGCGCACTCGACAGCGACATCTTCTATTCGTTCCGCCGCTCCCGCATGACCATGGTGGCGGCAGCGATCACGCTGCTGTTCTTTCTGCTGGCGATCTTCGCTTCGCAACTCGCGGTGCAGAACCCGTTCGATCCGGCGCAACTGCAACTGATGAATTCGCGCATTTCGCCGCTGTGGACCGCCGACGGCCAGAGCCCGTTCCTGCTCGGCACCGACGAACAGGGCCGCGACGTGTTTTCTGCCATTCTCTACGGCTTGCGGATTTCGCTCGTGGTCGGCGTGCTCGGCGTCATCTTTGCCGGTGCGCTCGGCATCACGCTCGGCCTGGTCGCGGGCTATGTCGGCGGCGCGGTCGACGGGCTGATCATGCGCATCGCCGACGTGCAGCTCACTTTTCCCGCGATCCTGATTGCGCTATTGGTCAACGGCGTCGCCAAATCCGTGTTCGGCAACCGGCTGGACGCCATGAGCACGCTGGCGGTGCTGGTGGTCGCGATCGGGCTGAGTTTCTGGGTGCAATATGCCCGCACGGTGCGCGGCTCGGTCATGGTCGAGAAGAACAAGGACTATGTCGCGGCCGCGCAACTGATCGGCCTTCCCGCGTCAAAAATCATTTTCCGGCACGTGCTGCCCAACACTATGGGACCGATTTTGGTGATCGCGACCATCAACCTCGCGCTCGCCATCATCACCGAGGCGACGCTGTCGTTCCTCGGCGCCGGCATGCCCGACACCATGCCCTCGCTAGGCACCCTGATCCGGATCGGTAACAACTATCTGTTCGCCGGCGAATGGTGGATCGTCGCCTTCCCCGGCATTGGGCTGGCGGGGCTGATCCTCTCCATCAACCTGCTCGGCGACTGGCTGCGCGACGCGCTCAATCCAAAACTCCGATGACCGTACCCGTCCTCTCCGTGCGCAACCTCGAGGTGGAATTCCTCACCCGCCGCAGCACGCTGCGCGCGATCAATGGCGTTTCCTTTGAGATCGCCAAGGGCGAAGTGCTCGGCGTGGTCGGCGAGTCCGGCGCCGGCAAGTCGGTCACCGGCCTTGCCGTGATCGGATTGATCGACCCGCCCGGCCGCATCGCTGCCGGCGAGATCTATCTGTCGGGGACGCGGATCGATCACCTGCCGCCGGAAGAAATTCGCCGCATCCGGGGCAAACGAATTGGCATGATCTTTCAGGATCCGCTGACCAGCCTCAACCCGCTCTACCGGATCGGCGACCAGATCGTCGAGACGATCCGGACCCACATGAACCTGTCGGAGACCGCGGCGCGCAAGCGCGCCATCGATCTGCTCGCCGAGGTCGGCATCCCTGCGCCGGAAAAACGCATCGACGCCTACCCGCACGAATTCTCCGGCGGTATGCGCCAGCGCGTCGTGATCGCGCTGGCGATCTGCGCCGAGCCGGAACTGATCATCGCCGACGAGCCGACCACCGCGCTCGACGTTTCCGTGCAGGCGCAGATCATTTCGCTGATCAAGCGCCTCGGCCGCGATCACGGCACGGCGGTGATGCTGGTCACCCACGACATGGGCGTGATCGCCGAAACCTCTGATCGAGTGGCGGTGATGTATTCGGGCCGGATCGCCGAGATCGGCCCGGTGCAGGACGTGGTACAGAACCCGCTGCATCCCTACGCCAAGGGCCTGATGGGCGCGATCCCGACGCTGGCCGGCGAAGAAAAACGCCTCGTGCAAATTCCCGGCTCGATGCCGCGGCTGTCGGCGATTCCACCGGGCTGCTCGTTCAATCCGCGCTGCTCCTTTGCATTCGACCGCTGCCGCGTCGAGCGGCCGGAACCGATCAGGCAGGGATCGCATGCGGTCGCCTGCCATCTCTATGACAAGGCCACGGAGACCGCGGCATGACGGCCTCCTTTGTCGACGTGAGAAACCTGCGACGGGTGTTCGACGTCTCGAAACCGTGGCTCAACCGCGTGCTCGAAGGCGGCCATCTGGAATACTTGAAGGCCGTCGACGGCGTCACCTTCGACATCAGGAAGGGCGAGACCTTCGCGCTCGTCGGCGAGTCCGGTTCAGGCAAGACCACCGTGGCGCGAATGGTGGTGGGATTGCTGCCGCCGAGTTCGGGCGAAGTGGTCATCGACGGCGTCTCGATGACGAATGCAAAACAGGCCCAGGCGCGGCAGCGGTTGCGCCGCCGCATCCAGATGATCTTTCAGGACCCGTACGCGAGCCTCAATCCGCGCTTCCGGGTTGATGCCATTGTTTCCGAGCCGATTCGCGCCTTCGACCTGATTCAGGGCGAGCGCGATATTCGCGCGCGTGTCGGTGAACTCTTGAGCGTCGTCGGCCTTCATCCCGACGACGGGCTGAAATACCCGCATGAATTTTCCGGTGGCCAGCGGCAGCGTATCGCGATCGCACGCGCACTCGCGTCAGAAGCCGAATTCATCGTCTGCGACGAGCCGACCTCGGCGCTCGACGTTTCCGTACAGGCGCAGATCCTCAATCTGATGCGCGACCTGCAGGACAAGTTTGGGCTGACTTACCTTTTGATCAGCCACAATCTGGCCGTGGTCCGCCATATGGCGACGCGGATCGGCGTGATGTATCTCGGCCGCATCGTCGAGATTGCGGAAGGCCGCGAATTGTTCGCCAATCCGCGGATGCCCTACACCAAGATGCTGCTGGGCGCCGTTCCTGATCTCGCGATGTCCGGCCGCCAGCGCATCCCGGTCAAGGGGGAAATTCCCAATCCGATCCACCCGCCACCCGGCTGCGCCTTCAACCCGCGCTGCCCGCTGGTGTTCGACCTCTGCCGGAAGGAGGCGCCGGCCCTGATCGACGGCGTCGCCTGCCATGCCGTCAACCATCCGGTTGAAGCCGCGGCTCTGGTATGATCACGCAGATGGGTGCAATGCGTGGCATCCCAGCGGTTGGCATCCAGCCTCGCCTGTGGTCAAGTGCGCGCGCATCAAAATACCTGCACGGAATTGGACTCCCATGAGCAACATCAATCCAGATCCGTTCACCACCCGCCCGGAAATCGAAGGCACTTTTGGCGTCGTCACCTCGACCCACTGGATCGCCACCGCGGTGGGCATGGGCATTCTGGAAAAGGGCGGCAACGCCTTCGATGCCGGCGTCGCAACCGCCTTCACGCTGCAGGTGGTGGAGCCGCATCTCAACGGTCCCGGCGGCGATGTGCCGATCATCGTCCACGATACCAAGCGCGGCCGCACCGAAGTGATCTGCGGCCAAGGCCCCGCGCCTGCGAAGGCGACGATTGCGCATTACAAGAGCGAAGGCCTGGAGATGGTGCCCGGCACCGGGCTGCTCGCCGCCTGCGTGCCCGGCACGTTCGAATCCTGGATGCTGTTGCTGCGCGACTACGGCACGATGCGGCTGCGCGACGTGCTGGAGCCCGCAATCGCCTACGCCCGCGACGGCTATCCGCTGGTCGAGCGCGCCGCAGCGACGATTCAGGTCGTCGAAAAACTGTTCCGCAATCATTGGAAGACATCGGCCGCCGTCTATCTGCCAAACAATGAAGTGCCGAGGCCCGGCACGCTGTTCACCAACAAGCAGCTTTCGGAAACCTACGCCCGCATCCTGAAGGAGGCGGAAAGCGCCGGCTCCGACCGTGTTGCACAGATCGAGCGTGCCCGAAAATCCTGGTCGCACGGCTTTGTCGCGGAAGCGATCGACAAGTTCTGCCGCACGCAGGAAGTGATGGACGTCTCCGGCTCGCCACATCGCGGCGTGCTCTCCGCCGACGACATGGCGCGCTGGGAGCCGACCATCGAGGCGCCGCTCACATACGACTATGGCCGCTACACCGTCTGCAAGCCCGGCGTCTGGAGCCAGGGCCCCGTGATGCTGCAGCAGCTCGCGCTGCTGAAAGGCTTTGAGCTCGACGGGCTCGATCCTGCCGGCACCGAGTTCATCCATCTGCAGATCGAATGCGCCAAACTCGCCTTTGCCGACCGCGAGAAATTTTATGGCGATCCGAAATTCACCGACATCCCGATCGAGACCTTGCTGTCGGACGCCTACAATGACGAGCGCCGCAAACTGATTTCCAGGGACAAGGCCTCGCTGGATTTCCTCCCCGGTTCGGTGGAAGGCTTTGGCTCGGTCGTCAAGATGCGCCGCGCCGAAGGACATCGCGAGGCGGTCGGCGCCATGGGCGCGGGCGAGCCGACCGTCGGCCGCTTCGGCGAAGTGCGCGGCGATACCGTGCATTTCGACATCATCGATACGGCCGGCAACATGATCTCGGCGACGCCGTCCGGCGGCTGGCTGCAATCCTCACCGGTGATTCCCGAACTCGGCTTCTGCCTCGGCAGCCGCGCGCAGATGTTCTGGCTGGAAGAAGATCATCCGGCCGCGCTGGCGCCGGGCAAGCGGCCGCGCACCACGCTCTCGCCCACCATGTGCTATCGCGACGGCGAGCCGTACATGGCCTGGGGCTCGCCGGGCGGCGACCAGCAGGATCAATGGACCACGCAGTTCTTCCTGCGGCATGTCCACGCCAAACTGAACCTGCAGGAAGCCATCGACGCGCCCGCATGGCACTCCGAACATTTCCCGATCTCGTTCTGGCCGCGCACCGCGCGCCCGGGCGTGCTGGTGGTCGAGAACCGCGTGCCGAAAGCGACCGTCGAGACGCTGAAAGGCCGCGGCCACGTCGTCGAGATCGGTCCTGACTGGTCGGAAGGTCGCCTCACTGCCGCCTCTAAAGTCGGCCGCCGCCGCCGTGCAGCCGCCAATCCGCGGGGCATGCAGGGCTACGCGGCAGGCCGGTAGCCAGAGGGGATGACAAGATGACCTGGTCGATCATCGCCCGCGATCCCCTCACCGGCCAGATCGGCATCGCCGTCGCGACGAGGTTTTTCGCGGTCGGCGCGCGCGTGCCGCACATTGCCCCCGGCCTCGGCGGCATCGCAACGCAGGCGCTGGTCAATCCCTATTACGGCATCGACGGCGTCAAGCTGCTGCGCGAAGGCAAATCGCCGCGTGAGGTGATCGATACGATGATCGCCACGGACGCCGGCCGCGAGAGCCGGCAATTGCATGTCATGGACATCAAGGGACGCATCGCCGCGCATACCGGGCGCGACTGCATCGACTGGTGCGGAAGCATCCAGGGTGACGGTTTTTCGCTCGCCGGCAACATGCTGGCCGGCGAGGCCGTCCTGTCAGACACGGCGCGGGCCTTTGCCGACAACGCCGCCCTGCCCTTTGCGCAACGGCTGATCACCGCGATGAAGGCCGGCGAAGCCGCCGGCGGCGACAAGCGCGGCAAGCAATCGGCAGCGCTGGTGATCCAGGGTGAGGAGGAATGGTCCGACCTCGATCTGCGCGTCGACGACCACACCGATCCGCTGGCCGAACTCGAGCGGCTGGAACAGGTCAGCCGCGAGCGCTGGGTGCACTTCCGACAGTTCCTGCCGACGCGCGGCAATCCCGCGGGGATTACCGACCGCAAGGTGATCGACGCTACCATCGAAGCGGCGCTGGTGCGAAAAGCATGACGGCACGCCCGCTGATCGAAATCGAGAAATTGCGCGTGGTGTTCCACGGCGACAACGGCCGCACCACGCATGCGGTGGACAGCGTCGATCTCAGCGTCGCCAACGGCGCGACGCTGGGACTGGTCGGGGAATCCGGCTGCGGCAAGAGCGTGACCTCGCTCGCCATCATGGGGCTGTTGTCAAAAGCATTCCGCCGAGGTCTCCGGCTCGATCCGCTTCGACGGCTTCGATCTGCTCGATGTGCCCGACGCAAACGCTGCGCGACCTGCGCGGCAACCGGCTGGCGATGATCTTTCAGGAGCCGATGACCTCGCTCAATCCGAGCTTCACCATCGGCGACCAGATCGTCGAGACGATCCTGCGCCACCGCGGCGGCTCGCGGCGGCAGGCGCGCGAGCGCGCCATCGCGCTGTTGCGCCGGGTCCACATTCCCTCGCCCGACAAGCGCATCGACGAATATCCGCACAAGCTTTCCGGCGGCATGCGCCAGCGCGTGATGATCGCGATGGCGCTGGCCTGCGACCCGCAGCTTTTGATCGCCGACGAGCCGACCACCGCGCTCGACGTCACCCTGCAGGCGCAGATTCTCGATTTGATGCGCGAACTGAAGGCCGCGAGCGGCGCGGCGATCATCCTGATCACCCATGATCTCGGCGTGGTCGCCGAGGTCTGCGACGAAGTCGCGGTGATGTATGCCGGCGAGATCGTCGAGCGCGCGCCGGTCGATGAACTGTTCGCCAATCCGCAGCATCCCTACACCGTTGGCCTGCTCGGCTCGATCCCGCGGCTCGGCCGCCGCACGACACATCTGGCGACCATCGAAGGCATGGTGCCGAACATGGCGAACCCGCCGGCCGGCTGCCGCTTTGCGGCGCGCTGCCCGTTTGTCGTTGAAACCTGCGTCGCCGCGCCACCGCCACTGGCCACCGTCAGCCCCGGCCATGCCTCCCGCTGCATCCGCGCGCCGCTGGAGCGGCTAGTGTCATGACCACAGCGCTCTCCGTTCCCCGGGCGCAGTGCAGCGCAAGCGAAGCGCAGTGGTGCGCTGCTGAACCGGGGCCCACCGTTGATCCACGGCACCATGGGTCCAGGTTCTGCAGCGCATCGCTTCGCGCTGCGCCGCGCTCGGAGGGAGGCCGGCGATGACCGCTCTGCTCGAAGTCAAAGGGCTGGTGAAGCATTTCGTCGCCGCGCGTTCGGTGTTCGGCAGGCCGACCGCCCATGTCCGAGCAGTCGACGGCGTCAGCTTCACCGTCGAGGCCGGCAAGACGCTGGCGCTGGTCGGCGAATCCGGCTGCGGCAAATCCACCGTGAGCCGGCTGGTGTTGCGGCTGATCGAGCCGGATGCCGGCACCATCCGCTTCGAAGGCCGCGACCTTGGTTCGCTAGATGCCAACGCTCTACGCGCTTTTCGCCGCGACGCGCAGATCATCTTTCAGGATCCCTACGCATCGCTCAACCCGCGCATGACCGTCAGCCAGATCCTGACCGAGCCGCTGGCGTTGCACGACCTGGTGCCGGCCGCGCGCCGGCGCGAGCGGGTCGAGGAACTGTTGCGGCTGGTCGGGCTGGAGCCGCGCTTTGCGCGCCGCTATCCGCACGAATTCTCCGGCGGCCAGCGCCAGCGCATCGCGATAGCGCGGGCGCTGGCGGTGGAGCCGAAACTCATCATCTGCGACGAGCCGGTGTCGGCGCTCGACGTCTCGATCCGCTCGCAGATCCTCAATCTGCTGCGCGACCTGCAGGACCGGCTCGGCCTCGCCTATATCTTCGTCAGCCACGACCTCGCCGTGGTGAAGCACATCGCCGACCGGGTTGCCGTGATGAACCTCGGCGTGATCGTCGAGACCGCGGATGCCGAGACGCTGTTTGCAGCGCCCCGGCACCCCTATAGCCGGGCCCTGCTGTCGGCCATCCCCGTGCCCAAACCGCGGGCAAGGCGCAGCCGAATTGTGCTGCAGGGGGAAATGCCGAGCGCACTCAATCCGCCTGCGGGCTGCCGGTTTCATACCCGATGCCCCTACGCGATCGACCGGTGCCGCATCGAGGTGCCGCAATTGCTCGCGGATAGTGCAGGACATGCCACAGCCTGTCACCGCACGGCGGAACTGCCGCCACCGGAGACGATCGCGGCAGAGGACGGCGACTTTTCGCCCGCTCTGGAAAAATTAGTGGCGGCGTTCAGCAAAGGCACGGAAGCTGCAAGGGGCGACGGGGTTAATATGGACAGCGCAGCAACAACGGTGAGCTAACGGATATGGGGTCGTCCATGATGAAATTCTCGCGGCTGGCATTTGCCGTAGCAGCGCTGCTGGTGTCGTCCGAAGCGGCCGTGCATGCCCAGAGCACGCTGCGCATCGGCATTGCCCAGGATCCGGACGTGCTCGACCCCTCGATCAGCCGCACCTATGTCGGACGCATCGTGTTCGCGGCATTTTGCGACAAGCTGTTCGATATCGACGAGAAGCTCAATATCGTGCCGCAACTGGCGCTGTCTCATGAGACGTCCGCCGACGGCAAGGAGATGACGATCAAGTTGCGGCCCGGCGTCAAATTCCATGACGGTGAGCCCTTCGATGCCGAAGCCGCGAAATTCTCGATCGAGCGTCACCTGACGCTGCCGACCTCGTTTCGCAAGCCCGAACTGGCGACGGTCGACCATGTCGACGTCGTCGATCCCCTGACGATCAAGCTCGTGCTCAAATCGCCGTTTGCCCCGCTGATCGCACAACTCACCGACCGTGCGGGAATGATGGTGTCGCCCAAGGCGGCGAAGGAGCTCGGCGACAAGTTCGGACAGAATCCGGTTTGCGCCGGGCCCTACAAGTTCGTCGAGCGCGTGCAGCAGGATCGCATGGTGTTCGAAAGGTTCGCCGACTACTGGGACAAGGGCAACATCTTCATCGATCGCGTGGTGTTCCTGCCGATCGTCGATTCCACGGTGCGGCTTGCCAACCTGAAATCAGGCGGCCTCGACCTGATCGAACGCGTCCTGGCGACCGACATCAAGGCCGTTCGCTCCGACAGCAAACTGAAATTGTCGACGGCGCCGGCGATCGGCTACATGGGTCTCACCCTCAATGTGAACAACGACAAGAACAAGGGCGGGCTCAGTCAGTCGGCCAAGGTGCGGCAGGCGCTCGATCTCTCGATCGACCGCGAGGCCCTCAATCAGGTCGTGTTCAACGGCGAATTCTTCCCCGGCAACCAATGGGTCAGCCCCGATCATCCCTATTATCAGAAGGCATTTCCGGTCAAACCTCGCGACGCCGCCAAGGCCAAGGCCTTGTTGAAGGAAGCCGGCGTAAGCCTCCCCGTCTCCGTCGATCTCATGGTGCCGCTGGGCGCGGAGAACGAGGCCGTTGCGCAGGTTCTGCAGTCGATGGCGTCGGAAGTGGGGTTCGACCTGAAGATCCGCACCATCGAGTTCGCGACCTCCTTCAAACAGGCCCAGGCCGGAGAATTCCAGGCCTTCCTGATCCCCTGGAGCGGGCGCATCGATCCTGATGGCAACGCCTATGTCTTTCTGCACAGCAAGGCGCCGCAGAATGACGGCGGCTATTCCAATCCGGAAGCCGACAAGGCACTTGAGGACGCCCGCCTCGTGAACGACCAGGCGCAGCGCATGGCGATTTACGAGAAACTGACCAAGGTCGTGCTCAACGACCTGCCGCTGATCTATCTTTATCATCCCAAGCTGCTGATCGCGCATACCACCAAGCTCGAGGGTTACAGGCAGATGCCGGACGGGCTCGTGCGCGTGGTCGGGCTGAAACTGAAGTGAGCGCGGCGACCGGACACGGATGAAGCCGATGCCTCAACTTTCTCGCGGGCGGAACGCGAATTCTCGCCAGCGCATCCTGCAGCTGGTCCCGACCTTGTTCTTCGTGTCGGTCCTGATCTTCTCGCTTCAGCATCTCCTGCCCGGGGATCCCGCTCTGGTGATGGCCGGCGAGGAGCGCGATCCCGCGGTCATCGAGCAAATTCGCCAGCAGTACAAGCTCGATCAGCCGATCCCTGTTCAATATGCCTATTGGGTCAAGGGCGTCCTGTCGGGCGATCTCGGCGAGTCCCTGCGCATCAAGGTGCCGGTTCTGCAGCTGATCGCGCAGAAACTGCCGGTGACGATGCAGGTGGCGTCGATGGCGATCGTGATCGCCTTCCTGATTGGTATTCCCGCAGGCATCGTCTCCGCGGTGAAGAAGGGCACGGCGTGGGACTATGGCGCGAACCTGTTCGCATTATGGGGCATTTCGACGCCGAACTTCTGGCTCGGCATCATGATGATCTTCCTGTTCTCGGTCGAACTCGGCTGGTTGCCGGCGTCGGGCTATGTGCCGCTGACCGAAAACTTTCGCGCCAGCATCGCCTCCACCATCATGCCGGCCTTCGTGCTGGGCAATGCGATTTCCGCGATCCTGATGCGGCATACCCGCAGCGCCATGCTGCAGGTGCTGGAGAGCGATTACGTCCGCACCGCGCGCGCCAAGGGCCTCTCCGAGCGCTCCGTCATTCTCAAGCACGCCATGCGCAACGCGCTGACGCCGGTCATTACGCTGGGTGCGCTCGAACTCGGTACGCTGCTGTCGGGCGCGGTGCTGACCGAGCAGATTTTTTCGATTCCGGGTTTCGGCAAGTTGATCGTCGATGCTGTGTTCAACCGCGATTACGCCGTCGTGCAAGGCGTCGTGCTGACGACGGCGACGATCTACATTGCGCTGAATCTCGTCGCCGATATCGCCTACATCCTCGTCAATCCCCGGCTGAGGGCTTAGGCCATGACCGACGCGACCCTTGGCGCGATCAAGCTGACCGCTTCCGACGAACTGGAGAGCCCGGCGCGTCGGGCGCTACGCCGGCTGTTCAGGCGCAAGGGCGCGGTGGTGGGCCTTGTCGTGATTGCAATCTTCCTGCTGCTCGCGGTGTTTGCCCCGCTGATCTCGCCTTACGGGCCGATCGCCACGAGCTGGTCGCTGGTGCGCAAGCCGCCATCTGCCCTGCACTGGTTCGGCACCGACGACCTCGGCCGCGACATTCTCACCCGCGTGATCTACGGCGCGCGGGCTTCGCTGCTGGCCGGCGCGATCTCTGTCGGGATCGCGCTTTCCATCGGCGTGCCGCTGGGCCTGTTGTCCGGTTATCGCGGCGGCTTTATCGACGCCCTGATCAGCCGCATCACCGATGCGATGCTGGCCTGCCCGTTCCTGATCCTCGCCATCGCGCTCGCGGCATTCCTGGGGCCGAGCCTCGGCAACGCCATGATCGCGATCGGTATCTCGGCGACGCCGATCTTCGTCCGGCTGACCCGCGGCCAGGTGATGAGCGTCAAGGTCGAGGATTATGTCGAGGCGGCGCGCGCGATGGGCAATCCGCGCTGGCGCATCGCGCTGTTTCACATCCTGCCGAACATCATGCCGGCGCTGCTGGTGCAGGCGACGCTGTCGGCCGCCGCCGCGATCATCGCGGAGGCCGCGCTGTCGTTCCTCGGCCTCGGCCAGCAGCCTCCCGCACCGTCCTGGGGCAGCATGCTGAACGCCGCGCAGCGCTTTCTCACCAACGCGCCCTGGATGGCGATCTGGCCGGGGCTTGCGATATTCCTGGTGGTGCTGTCGTTCAACCTGGTCGGCGACGGCCTGCGCGACGCGCTGGATCCGAGGGAGCGGTAGTTTAGCTCACTCACCGCATTCGAACGGCAATGCCACCGACTTGTGCTAGTCCCCGTGCTCACCGAAATGGTGGTAGGACTGCATGTACGATTTTCGACCAGCACAGGTTTGACGCAGGCCGTCCTTTCCGAACGACAGCCCGCTGAAGCGCCGCTCCATCACCTTCGCTTCTTCTTGTCGTCCATAATGGTGACCACGACTTCGCGCTTCACCAGCGAACCCGGCTTCGATTTCAGAACGACCGAGGCCAGAAAGGCTGTCGCAGGTCCACCAGAATCTCCTTCCCCGAAATGGTGTTCCACAGCGCCAGATTTTTCTTTTTGGTCAAATCGTCCGAAAGCTGGCCGCTGTTTTCATAAAACAATTGGACGCGGATGTTCTCGACCTGCACGGCCTGAGCCGCGGCTGCGCCCAATGATGCAAGCCAGATCGTGGCTGCGACAGCGATTATCTTACAATTCATTTGCTCATATCCGGCAGAGAACGTGCATTGAAATGCGTCGATAATCACCTCCCGCAGGATCGGCGGCAATCCATCTCATATTCCAGATCGACGACCGGCGGCCGGGCGAAATGCCAGGTCAGCCCCGCGCGCGCGGCGCCACGGAAAGACCAGCGCATCGGCAAAGACCGGATAGAAATCATGGATCGTGTAGGTTTGCGTCGCGGTCGCGTCGTTCCAGCCAAAACCGAATTCGCCCATGCGCTTTTCCATCACGCCGACGACGTAACGGACCTTCTCCGCGATACCCTCCGGGCTGATATCGCGGTAGCGCACCGTACGCTCCGCATAGCTGGCGTTGCCTTCCTGCGATTCGCCGCTGCCCGCGATCACAAAGCTCGGGCCCGTATTCTGGCTCGGCCGCGTGAACGAAAACGCATAGAACGACGGTTCGGCCGGCGGATCGATCTCCGGACAGACATTGCTACGCGCCACCGGATTGGTCTTGCCGTCGTACACGCCCCACTCCGCCAGCGTCTTGACGTAGTGCAGGTTAAAATTGCGGAAGCCTTCGTCGGTGAATGCAGCAGGCGAGCGCAGTTCGCAGGCGCAGAACGACGTCAGCGGCCGGCCCGCCGCCTGGATGTATTTTGCGATTTGCGCAAATCCCTCGGCCAAGCGGCAGCCATTTGTCGAAGCGTACCCGCTCGATCTCATATCCTGGATTGGCGGCCACTCCGGCGGAATACTGAAAAACGCCGGGAATGAAACGGTAGTTGCCGGCGGGAAAGTCGCTTGTCATCGTGCCCCCTCTTTCTCTTCTTCTTGCATGAACAGCTTAGCGTTCGTCGCCGGCGCTGGACACAAAAAAAGTGACGGCCGCGATTTCCGCGGCCGTCGCCCGTCATTCTCGCCCAATAGGAAGGCTCAGGTCGGCTTCAGCGCCTTGTTGCCGAGATCGAAATCCTCGATCTCCTTGGTCCGCTCCGAGCCGGCCTTCGCCTGGTGGTCGGTGGCCATCCAGACATAGACCGCCGGCAGCACGAACAGCGTGAACAGCGTGCCGATCGACATGCCGGAGACGACGACAAGACCGATCGAGAAGCGGCTCGCCGCGCCCGCGCCTGTCGCCGTCAGCAGCGGGATCAGGCCGGTGACCATCGCCGCCGTCGTCATCAGGATCGGACGCAGCCGGATGCGGGCGGCCATTTCGATCGCCGAACGCTTGTCGAGGCCTTCCTTGAGCTGCAGCTCGTTGGCGAACTCGACCATCAGAATGCCGTGCTTGGTGATCAGGCCGACCAGCGTCAGCAATCCGACCTGGGTATAGATGTTGATGGTCGCTACGCCGAAGAACAACGGGATGAGCGCACCGACGATCGCCATGGGAACGCTGATCATGATCACCAGCGGATCGCGCAGGCTTTCAAACTGCGCCGCCAGCACCAGGAAGATGATGATCAGCGCAAAGCCGAAGGTGATCGCGAGCTGGTTGCCTTCCTGCACATATTGGCGAGAGTCGGCCAGATAGTCGTGGCCAAAGCCGGCCGGCATCTTCTTCGCCTCGCCCTCCAGGAAGTCCACAGCCTGCCCGACCGTCACGCCCGGCATCGGCACCGCCGAGAAGGTCGCGGAGTTCAGCTGGTTGTAATGCGTCAGCGAGTTCGGATCGGTTCCGGTTTCGATCGACACGATGGTCGATAGCGGCACCAATTGCCCGGTGTTGGTCGGAACATAGTAGCCGCCGAGCGATTCCGGCGACAGCCGCATGCCGCGAGGCACCTGCGGGATCACCTGATAAGATCGACCCTCGAGGTTGAAGCGGTTGACGTAATTGCCGCCCAAGAGCGTCTGCAGCGTGGCGCCGACCTGAGCCATGTTGATGCCGAGATCGCTCGCCTTGGAACGATCAATGGAGACGCGTACCACCGGCTGATTGAAGTCGAGATCGCTATCGGAGACGATGAACAGGCCGCTCTTGCGCGCGGCGTCCTTCAGCTTCACCATCTCGTCATAGACAGCCTGGAAGCCGGCGGTCGAATTGATCACCATCTGCACCGGCAGGCCGCCGGGGCCGCCCGGCAGCGGGGGCAGGTTGAACGCGAACGCCTGAACACCTTCGATCTTCGAGAGCTCAGCCTGCACCAACGGCTTCAGCTTGATCGATGAACGCTCGCGCTCGTCCCAAGGCTTGAGCAGCATGCCGGCGATGCCGCCCTGCGGCCCGTTGATGCCGTTCAGGACGAAACGCAGATCGGTCTCAGGAAACTTCTGGAACGCCTTGTCGAGCTTGTCACCGTAGAAGTCGACATAATCGATGTTGGCGTATTTCGGCGCCTTGGTCACCGAAAACACGATACCTTGGTCCTCCTCGGGCGCTAGTTCCTTGGAAGTGTGCATATAGAGGAAGCCGACCAGGCCGAGGATCGTCAGCGCGAACAGCCCGGTAATCGGACGATAGTCCAGCGAGCGGTCGAGCTGGCGGCCGTACCAGCGCGTCATCGCGCCGAACACGCGGTTCACGAGCTTGGCGAACCGCCCCTCTTCCGCGCTCTTCAGGAAAACCGAGCACATCATCGGCGACAGCGTCAGCGCGATCACGCCCGACACGATTACCGCGCCGGCGAGCGTGAAGGCGAATTCGCGGAACAGCGAACCGGTCAAGCCGCCGAGGAAGCCGATCGGCGCATACACCGCCGCCAGCGTAATCGTCATCGAGATCACGGGGCCGACAATTTCACGCGCGCCCTGCAGCGACGCCTGGACCGGGGTTTTTCCCTCTTCCAGATGGCGATGGATGTTTTCGACCACCACGATGGCATCGTCGACCACGAGGCCGATTGCGAGCACCATCGCCAGCAGCGTCAGCAGGTTGAAGCTGAAGCCCATCGCCAGCATCAGGCTGCAGACGCCGATCAGCGACAAGGGAATCGTGACCACGGGGATGAGCACCGAGCGGAACGAGGCCAGGAACAGGAAGATCACGACCACGACGATCAGCACGGCTTCGATCAGCGTGTTCTTCACCTCGTCGATCGAGGACTGAATGAACTTGGTGGAATCGTACGCCACCTTCATCTTCATCGAAGGCGGCAGGTTGCGCTCCAGCTCCGGAAACAGCGCACGCACGCCCTTGACCAGCGTCAACGGGTTGCCTTGCGGGGTGGCTTGCACGCCAATGAAGATCGCGCGCTCGCCGCTGAACGCGACGCTCGCATCCGAGCTTTGGGCGGCGAGTTCGACGGTCGCGATATCCTCGATCCGCACGAAGCCGCCGTCCTTGGACTTGACGATCATCTTCTTGAACTGATCGAGGTTCCGCAGGTCCGTATTGGTCTGAATGTTCGAGACGATCAAATAGCCCTTGGCTTGTCCGGCCGCGGCCTGGAAGTTGTTGGCGGCAATCGCCGCCGAAACATCGTTTGGCGATACGCCGCGTCCCGCCATCCGCACCGGATCGAGCCACAATCGCATCGCAAACGTCTGCCCGCCGAGAATGTCGGCGGACGCCACGCCGTCGACCGTCGACAGCACCGGCTGCACCACGCGCGTCAAATAATCTGATATCGCCGAGCCGGAGAGCTCGTCGCTGGAGAAGCCGAGATACATCACGGCCGTGGTCTGACCCGTCGTCTTGGTCACGATCGGGTCGTTCGATTCTTTCGGGATCAGATATTTGACCGAGTTCGTCTTGGCGAGAACTTCGGTCAGCGCCTGGTTCGGGTCGAAATTCAGCTTGATGTAGACCTGGATCGTGCTTGTGCCCTGCACCGACGACGAGGTGATGTAGTCGACACCTTCGGCGGAAGCGATCGCCTGCTCGATCGGCGTGGTGATGAAACCCTGGATCAGGTTGGCCGATGCACCCGGATAGACTGTCGTGACGTTGATAACCGTGTTCGACAGCTTCGGATATTGCCGGATCGGCAATACGCTCGCGGCCCGCAGACCGATCAGCAGGATCAGCAGGCTGACGACGACCGCCAGGACCGGACGCTTGATGAAAATATCGGTTATGGCCATCGCAAATTATCCCGCTGAGTTCAGCATTTTCAGGCGCGGTCCCGCTTGGAGGACCGCTGCCCGTCTTTCGCCTGCGCGGCCCCTCGGGGACCGCGTTCATGTATCAGTAGCGCGGCGGCTTCGCCGGTATAGGCGGCGTCGGATCGGTCGAGATCGTCACGGCCGCTCCCGATTGCAGCTTGAGTTGCCCCACCGACACAACGCGGTCGCCGTCCTTCAAGCCCTTGAGGATCTCGGCACGCCCCTCGACGCGCTTGCCGGTCTGCACGAAGGTACGGGTGACGATCAGACTGGTCTTGTCGCCCTCCTCCTTCTTCTCGCTGAGGAGATAGACCGAGTCGCCATAGAGCGTGTAGTCGACCGCGGTTTCGGGCACGGTGACGGCCGGCGGCTTGTCCGGCAGCACCACGGTGGTGGTCACGAACATGCCGGGCTTGAGGATCTTTTCCGGATTCTGGATCGTCGCCTGCACGCGAATGTTGCGTGTGTCAGTCGCAATCTGCGGCTCGATCGTCGTGATCTTGCCTTCGAAGCTGCGGCCCGGATAGGCGTCGACCGCGATGCGAACGATCTGGCCGACCTTGAGCTGCCCGGAATCCTTTTCCGTCACGGTGAAATTCGCAAACAACACCGACAGATCAGTCAATGAGACGATCTGCGTGCCGGCGGTGAGATATTGTCCGACCTCGACCTTGCGAACGCCGAGTTCGCCGTCGAACGGCGCCCGGACCAGCTTCTGCGAGATGATCGCCTGGGTCTTGGCAATGCTGGCGCTGGCCTGGTCGAACGCCGCCTGCGCGGTATCCACCGTCGCCTGCGGTCCGACCTGGCGCTCCGCCAGTTGCTTGGCGCGGTCCAGCGAAATCTGCGCCACGCGCTGCTGAGCCTTGAAGTTGGCGAGGTCGCCCTGCTCCGGGGCGTCGAACATTTGCAGCAGCGGCGTGCCCTCTTTCACGCTGGCGCCCGGCGTGAACTGGATGTCGGTGATGCGTCCGTTGACATCGGACGTGACATTGACCTGATGCACGGCAGCGAGGTCGCCGACCGCGATCAGCAGGTTCGGAATGGTTTCGGACTTCGCCGTGGCGACGTTCACGCTGGTCGGCGGCGGCTTGTTGTTCGCAAAGAACTGCGCGATCATCTTGCCGCGGAAATAGTTGAACCAGACCAGGCCGCCGACCAGCAAGGCCAGCAGCAATCCCACGACGATGAACCAGCGCACCAGCCGCACCGGCCGCTTGTGCGCCTTGTCCGCGATCGGTTTGCCCGTCAGTTTGGGTTCAGTCACGATATTCATGTCATGCACTTTCTGCATTTACCGATTGTCCCGAATTCGGTGACAGCTCGCAGCCGAGATGAGAAGAAATTGCGGCCCCGGTAAGTCCGATGCCGCGCAGGATGAATTGAGTAAGCTGCCGCTCCAGATCGGCGGCGTTGCCGTAGGCAAGACAGGGCACGGCGGGAAGCCGCGTCAGCGCCGCCATCAGCACGGTGTGATGGGCGAACCAGAACAGGTTGAGCGGGTCGCTGCCGATCCGCGCCGCGTCGCCCGATGCGACAGCGCTTTCGATCGAGGCGGTGAACACCGGTCCGATCAAGCCGCCGATCTTGTCGTAGAGCAGCCGCGCGAACTCGCCATCGTCGAGATGGCTCGTCGTCATCAGCCGCATTCGCTGCGCTTCCTCCTGGTCTGAGCCGTCGGATACCTCCATGAAGTGGCCGACCATGCCCTTGACCAGTTCGACCAGCGTGGCAGTAGAGGGCTCCTGGCCGAGCAGGTTTGCGAAATCCGGATCGGCCTCGCACTCCTCCGCGAGGATCTCGGCATAGAGCGCCGCCTTGGAGGGGAAGTGCTTGAACAGCAGCCCTTCCGAAATGGCGGCGGCCGCCGCCACGCTCTTGGTGGTGGTGCCGGCGAAGCCGTTGCGGGCGAAGCATCGTTTCGCGGCGCTCAGGATCAACTGCCGCCGCAAGTCACTGGTCATGCGCAGGGTGGACATCGGGCGTGAGTAATCACTCACCACTTCGAAGTCAAGGAGGTATTGCGATGCAACCGGCAGATTTCGCTGCGGGGTGGCGTCAAAGCCACAACGACAACTACCTTGTTTAGACTTACTTTTTCGTCGGTCGCTTTGCCGGCTCGTGCCAGTCGACCCGCCATACCCATGCGGTCCTGAAGGGACAAGGCAACAGTCTTGCGCTCCGGCTTGACGCTTGGCGGAGGGCATTTAAGGTAGTTGCAAATGCGACTAATTTTGATGTCGCTGAGAACAACTCCCGGAGGGCATGGCGGCCATGGATTTGGATGCGCGCGAACTGGCGGCCACCTTCGACCTCGAAAAGCTGACGCCGGAGTTCTATGCCAACCCCTACCCGACCTATCGCGCGCTGCGCGAGACCGATCCGGTCAAGCGGCTGCCAAACGGCTCTTATTTCCTGACCCGCTACGACGACCTGGTCGCCGCCTACAAGAACACGAAAGCCTTCTCGTCGGACAAGAAGAAGGAGTTCGCGCCGAAATACGGCGCCTCCCTGCTCTACGAACACCACACCACCAGCCTCGTCTTCAACGATCCCCCCGCCCATACCCGCGTGCGCCGCCTGATCATGGGCGCGCTCTCGCCCCGCGCGATCGCCGGCATGGAGCCGGACCTGATCCGGCTGGTCGATCGCCTGCTCGACACCATCGCTGCCAAAGGCAAGGTCGATCTGATCGACGATTTCGCCGCCGCGATCCCGATCGAGGTGATCGGCAACCTGCTCGACGTGCCCGAGGACGAGCGCGAGCCCTTGCGCGACTGGTCGCTGGCCATCCTCGGCGCGCTGGAGCCGGTGGTCAGTCCGGAAGCTTTTGCCCGCGGCAACAAGGCGGTAGGGGATTTTCTCGACTATCTCGAAGGGCTGGTAGCGCAGCGGCGGGCCAGGCCCGGCAATCCCGACCGCGACGTGCTGACCCGGCTGATCCAGGGCGAGGACAATGGCGAGCGGCTGACGGAAAAGGAACTGATGCACAACTGCATCTTCCTGCTCAATGCCGGCCACGAGACCACCACCAATCTGATCGGCAACGGCCTGGTGGCGCTGTTCAACAACGCAGGCGAGAAAACGCGGCTGGTCGAGAATCCTGTACTGATCAAGACGGCAGTCGAGGAAATGCTGCGGTTCGAGAGCTCCAACCAGCTCGGCAACCGCATGACCGTCGAGCCGCTCGAACTCGGCGGCATCGCGATGCCGCCGGGCACGCCGGTGACGCTGTGCATCGGCGCCGCCAACCGCGACCCCGCACATTTCTCCGATCCCGAACGTTTTGATATCGGCCGCACGCCGAACCGGCATCTCGCCTTCGGCACCGGCGCGCACCAATGCGCCGGCATGGCGCTGGCGCGGCTCGAGGGCGCAATCGCGATCTCGCGCTTCCTCGCGCGTTTTCCGGACTATGCGCTCGCGGGTGAGCCGGTACGCGGCGGCCGCGTGCGTTTTCGCGGCTTTCTGAGCGTGCCTTGCACTGTCAGCTAGGCCGCGGATGAACTGCAGAAGTCCTGCGTCGCAAGATTGCAATCCCATCGGCAAGCTCGAGCGAACGATTTCTGCGCTCGCGCGTTGACAATGCGGCGCGGCTAAGCTCAACGGGGTGAGATCCATGCTTCTGCGAACCATCCGGATGGCTATGGCGTTCATGCTGGCATCGGCCTCCGCTCTGCCTCAGATGTCACAAGCCGCGGAAGACGCCTCAGGGCAGCAGGCATTCAACAATGCCTGTCGAACCTGTCACATGGTGAAAGAGGGTGACAATCGGCTCGGCCCCAACCTGCACAAGATTGTCGGACGGAAAGCAGGGTCGCTGCCGGGCTACGGCTTTTCCAGCGCAATGAAGGAGGCCGGCTTCGTCTGGGATGAGGAGAAGCTCGATCGCTTTATTGCAAACCCCGATGAAGTTGTACCCGGCCACAACATGAAGCCGTATGGTGGACTCTCATCGGGCGGTGAAAGAAAAAAGATTATCGGTTTCCTCGCGCAATCGCGATAACGCCGGTGCCTACCTATCACCTTATAGCGCGCGCCGACGCCAAGGCGCGTTCCAGCGCCTGCGTCACGATCACTGCGGAGCGTTCGTCGAGATGAACGCCGTCCGCCCAGCGCAGCTCGCTACGGTTCACCTCGATGGAAAGCCATCGCTTCGCATCCGGAAACGCGGCGTGGATGATTTCGCGTGTGGTCGCTGCGGCTCGTGAGCCCTCAATTGGTTCGGCATAAGGCAGCTCGAACAGGAACACCCGTGCGCCGCGCTGTTCCAGCATCCGGATCAACTCCCCGATCCGCTTCGCGTTGCTCCGAGCGGCGTCGGTCGGGTCTTCAGAATTGAACTGCTGCACCGCGCGGTCCACATAGATCCTGTTGTCGAAATCGCTCGGCGGCTGCGCGATCAGCCGGCGCAGTTCCGGCGCGACCTGCCGATAGGTCAGCGGCGCGTGACGCTGTTGCTCATAGGCGGCCACCGCGGCCCGCACCGGGCGGAAGAAAAGCGGCTCGGTGTCTCCGCGTGCGTAGCGATCGACCAGCGCGGCGTCGGTGGGCCGGCCGAGAACATTCGCTTCGACCAGAATAATTCCGGGAAGCCGCGGCTGGCTGGCCACGATCTCCAACCCGGTGACGGGAGAGCCGCCTGCAAGCGCCAGATTTCTCACCTTGGGCGCTGCAAAATACTCCTCCTTGAGCCGAAACGTGATCGAGCTGCCTGTCAACACGATGTCGGGCACCGGCTCTCGCGAGTAACGGCTCATGGTGATCAGCGTGCCATCCCGCGTCGTTGTCGCCGGCATTTGCAGCCCGCTGCCGAAGCGCGCGGTGGCGAAGCCGCAGGCGATCAGCACGATCGCCGCGGCAACACCGCATTTCATCAACCACCCGGCCGCAGACATATGTTCTTCGTCCCTAGAACTGAAAGTAGATGAACGACGTTTCGGGGCCGGCTTCCAGATACATCAGCGCGGCCATCGATCCGTAGAGATAAGGCTCCGCCCGGCGAAGTCTCCCCTCAATCAGCGCATGGAATCCAAGGTGCTGAATCATGACCGGCAACGAATAGAGCAGCGCGAGGCTGTAGAACAGTTTGGTCGGGCTCGGATTCGTGCTTGGGACAAACATGCCCGTAAGATAATTGAGCGCATGATCGAAATCCGGCAGCTTGAAGAAGATCCAGAGCATGGTGACGCAGACAAAGACCACGGTCATCCGCATCGCGCGAAATGCCGCAAAGTCGATCGAAGCCAGCCGCGACAACAACGGGCGTTCGAGCACCAGCAGCAGGCCGTGCATCAGGCCCCATGCGAGATAGCTGAAGCCGGCGCCGTGCCAGAGCCCGCCCAGTCCCATCACGATCATCAGGTTCAAATACGTCCGCCACAGGCCATGGCGATTGCCGCCGAGCGGAACGTAAAGATAGGTCCGCAGCCAGGTCGACAGCGAGATATGCCAACGCGTCCAGAACTCGGAGAACGAGGTCGAGATGTAGGGAAGATTGAAGTTGATCGGCAGACGGTAGCCGAACAACAGGCCAAGCCCGATAGCGATGGCGGAATAGCCGAAGAAGTCCGCATAGATCTGATAGCTGTAGAGGAACACCAACAGCCAGCGGTCCTGCGTCTGCAGCGTCTCGTAGAGCGGGAAGCTCATATAGGACGTCATCTCATTGAGGTTGTTCGCCACGTACAGCTTGAAGAAAAATCCACTCACGATCCATTTGGCGGCTTCGACGAACGGAATGTCCGCAAAATATTTGGGCTTGATCTGCGGCATGAACATTTCAGCCCGCGTGATCGGTCCCGACACGAGCTGCGGAAAGAAGATGATGTAGAGGAAGACGCCGGTCAGCGTCGGCGGCGCCGCCTTCTGCCGGGTCAGATCGACCAGCAGGCTGATGTTGTGAAAGACGAAAAATGAAATGCCGATCGGCAGCGGCAGCTTCAGCAGGAAATCCAGCGGCGCGAAATTGACGAGACTCGGGGACGCCGGATCGATGAACAGCAGCTTGTATTTGAAGAAGGCGAGCAGCGCGAGGTTGAAGGCGATGCCGACCGGAAGCCAGACTTTTCGGTTTCGCAGCGCCAGGAGCAGGAAGAGATAAGTTCCGAAAACCGCGACGGCCAGCAATGCCAGCAATTCCGGCTGGCCGTATCCGTAAAAAAACAGGCTGGCGAACACCAGCAGCTGGACCTGAAAGGCCCTCAACGCGGGCAGGTAATACGCCGCGAACACGATCGCAGCGAAAACGCCGAACTGCCAGGAAGTGAAGGTCATGCCGCCCCAACGGTGATCGGGGAAGCTCTAGCATTTCGGCTTGGGGGGGCCTAGCCGAAACCGGGCAGACGGCGCGCCACAGCCGTTCCGTGTAGCTCCGCTACGGGAGGCTCAATTGCCTGCGGTGTTGAAGCGGGAGAGATCGCAATCCCGTTCGGCGTATCTTACGCGGCGCAGGCCGTCGCGATCTTCGACCACGGTCGGCCGGCAGCGCGCCGCCCACTCCGCTTGGCCGGCTGCATCCACCTTCAGATCTTCCGCTGACCGCGATACGATCTTCACGATGCCGGCGCCGGCAACGTAGAAATTGGTCTGCTGGCTGGGAAGCAGCGGCCCGCCGGGCGCGGCAGCAGGCGCCTTGGCATCGGCTGCAGGCGTCGGCACGGGAGTGGCCTGTGCGGCATCCGCCGCGCGGCCGTTATCCGTCGCAAGTTGCGCTGACGCGGACGATACGGAAGCGACGACAACCGAGATGGCGATGAAGACGCGCATGAACACTGCCTCTTGAGATGAATGCCGTCAGTCAGGATTGACCGACAAGCATTGAGGCGGTGTAAAGCTGTGTGACTAACCGGGCCGCAATTTGGTCGATAAAGATTTAGCGGTCTGTCCGGCGCGCCGGTGGGCCGGCTTCTTCGCCGGCGGACCTGGACTGCTCCTCGCCATCCGCGAGGAGCAAAGGCGCGATTACTCGCTGCGGCCGAACTCGCAGCCCTTGCGGGCGTATTGCAGGCGGACGACACCCTCATCGTCATAGGTGCGCTGCGGCTTGCAGAAGGCTTCCCATTTCTCAATGCTGGCGCGCCGTGCTCTCTCGTCTTCCTGATCCTGCGCAGCGTTACGCACCGGATCATCCAGGTAGGAGGTCGTGCACACCTTGCCATTAAACTTGCTGTGGGTGCAGCGTTCCACGATCTGCCAGGCCTGCGCCGATGTCGACAGCAGGGCGAGGGTCGCAATTGCGTAGAGGATTTTCATGTTGCCGCTCATCGATTTTCGGAGACGATCTCCGTACGGCTTAGGTAATGCCGTAGTCGGTTGAGGCGCAACGCTAACCCTTTGTTAAGCTAAATACCGTGGACAAAGGTTAAATCTGGAACCTGCAATTCTACGCTTTCTGCTACGCTGTCCAAAAACCAGCCGCACGTTCAGCGACGAAACAACATCGTCCGCCGTTGGCACAACGCGCGCTGGGGATTGACCGGAGTTGTTACACAACGGTCCGGTGTCGTTCGATGCAAGTCCGCAAAACCTCATCCATCGGCCTTGCCCACCAGTCGTTCGAGAAGATTTCAATCTCGGAATAGCCGGCAAAGCCCTGCGCCTCGACCGCCGATCGCACAGATGTGATGTCGATGACACCGTCGCCCATCATGCCGCGGTCGTTGAGAATGTCCTTTGTGGGCACCAGCCAGTCGCAGACGTGAAATGCGAGCAGACGATCTTTCCCCGCACGCGCGATCTGCGGCATCAATTCCGGATCCCACCAGATGTGATAGACGTCGAGCGCCACGCCGAGCATGCCAGTGCGTCGCGGGTCGAGTTGATCGCAGAGATCGAGCGCCTGCTTTGTCGTATTCACGCAGGCGCGATCGGCGGCGTAGGCCGGGTGCAAGGGCTCGATCGCGAGCGGCATGCTCGCCTGCTTGGCGTATTCCAGCATTTCGGCGATGGCGTCGTAGACCTGGGTGCGCGCCGCCACGATATCCTTCGAAGCCGCGCTTCCCGGGCGCGAATATTGCGGCAGGCCGCCGGCGACCAGCACGATGCACGGCGCGTCCAGCGCCTTGGCTTCGTCGACCGCACGGCGATTGTCGTCGCGCACTTCGCCGCGGCGCGACGCGTCGGAGGTGAACATGCCGCCGCGGCAGTAGCCGGACAACTCCAGCCCAGCGTCGCGCACCGCCCGCACGGCTCGGTCGAGACCGATGGAAGCGACTTGATCGCGCCAGGGATCGATGGCGCGTATCCCGTGCTGCGCGCAGGCCTCGATGATGACTGAGAGATCGCCCTGCTTACGGACCGTTGCCGTGTTCAGCGACAGCCAGCGATGGTCGGAAGAAAAATCACGCATCAGGGTTCGACACCGCGCGTTGCCAGCACCGTCTTCATGCGCCGTGTCGCCAGTTCGGGGTTGGAGAGCAGCCCGGCCTGGTCGGCCAAGCGAAACAGTTCAGCCAGATGCAGTGTCGAGCGCGTGCTCTCCTGGCCGCCCACCATCGTGAAATGATCCTGATGGCCGTTGAGATACGCCATGAACACGATGCCGGTCTTGTAGAACCGCGTCGGCGCCCGGAAGATGTGTCGCGACAGCGGCACGGTCGGCCCCAGCACGTCGTGGAAGCCCGCCTCGTCGCCGGCCGCCAGCCGCGACAACGCATAGGACGCCGCGGGTGCAATGGCGTCGAAGATGCCGAGCAGAGCGTGCGAAAAACCTTTTTCGTCGCCGGCGATCAGTTCGGCATAGTTGAAATCGTCGCCGGTATACATCTTGACGTTCTTGTCGAGCCGCCGGCGCATGTCGATCTCGCGCTGCTTGTCGAGCAGCGAGACCTTTACGCCATCGACCTTGGCTGCATTGGCGTTGATGATGGCAACTGCGGTGTCCATCGCCTTGTCGAGATCGGCGGTTCCCCAATAGCCCGCCAGCGCCGGATCGAACATGTCGCCGAGCCAATGGATGATCACAGGTTCGCGGACCTGCCCGAGCACGCGGTTATAGACTTTGGCATAGTCGTCGGCGCTGCGGCCGATCTTGGCCAAGGCGCGCGAGGCCATCAGGATGATGCGGCCGCCGGCCTTCTCCACCGCTGCGATCTGTTCCTCATAGGCGCGGATCACGTCGTCGATCGATTTCGCATCTTCCACCGCGAGGTGGTCGGTGCCGGCGCCGGAAAACACCAGCGCATTGCCCTTGGCCTTCGCCGCTTTCACCGAGCGCTGGATCAATTCCAGCGAGGTTGGCCAGTCCAGCCCCATGCCGCGCTGTGCCGTGTCCATCGCCTCGGCAACGCCAAGACCGAGATCCCAGACATGCTCGCGGAACGCGATGGTGCGGTCCCAGTCGATCGCGGATGACAGCCATGGGTCGTTATCGGCCAGCGGATCAGCGACCACATGCGCGGCCGAGAAAGCCACGCGATTGAGCGTGCCTTCGAGCTTCGCCGGAAAAATCCGCGACGCCGCCAGACGATAGGTTTCGATCGAACGATCCGCCGTCGGCAATTTCAGCGACAGCGATGACATCGGCAGGACAGGTTTGGGCAGGACGGGCTTGTTCATGATTAGGCCTCCTCACACCTTGATCGGGGCAACGTCGATCCAGCGCCGCTCGCGCCAGCTCTGCAACGCGCATTCGGCGAGCTGCACGCCCTTGGCACCTTCCAGCAGCGTGTATTTGTAGGGCGCATCCTCGCAGACGTGGCGGATAAACATCTCCCACTGCTCCTTGAAACCGTTGTCGTAAACGACGTTCTCCGGAACCTTCTGCCAGTCGGCATAAAAGTCATGGGTGCGCTTCTCGTCCGGATTCCACACCGGCCGCGGCGTCGCCTGCCGCGCCTGGATCACGCAATCGGTCAGGCCCGCGACCGCCGAGCCGTGGGTGCCGTCGACCTGGAAGGTGACGAGGTCGTCGCGGTAGACCCTCGTCACCCAGCTCATGTTGATATGCGCGATCACGCCGCCCTTGAGGCGGAAGGTGGCGTAGGCGGAGTCATCGGCGGTCGCGGTATATTTCTTGTCCTTCTCGTCGAAACGTTCCGGAATGTCCGTCGTGCCGAGGCAGGAAATGCTCTCGACCTCGCCGAAGAGATTGTCGAGCACGTAGCGCCAGTGACAGACCATGTCGAGGATGATGCCGCCGCCGTCCTCGCTGCGATAATTCCACGACGGTCGCTGGGCTTCCTGCCAGCCGCCCTCGAACACCCAATATCCGAACTCGCCGCGCACCGAGAGCATGCGGCCGAAAAACCCGGAATCGCGCAGGAACGCCAGCTTCTTCAATCCCGGCAGGAACAGCTTGTCCTGCACCGTGCCGTGCTTGACGCCCTTGGCGTTGGCAAGCCTGAGCACTGCGACCGCTTCTTCCAGATTGGTCGCCATCGGCTTTTCGCAATAGACGTGCTTGCCGGCATTGATCGCTTTCGTCAGCAGCGAGGGACGCGCCTGCGTAGTCGCGGCATCGAAGAAGATCGTGTCGCTCTTGTCGGCCAGCGCCTTGTCGAGATCGGTCGACCAGCGCTCGACATTGAAGCGTTTGGCAAGCCGCTCGACCTTCTCCGCATCGCGGCCGATCAGGATCGGGTCGGGCAGCATGCGGTCGCCGTTGGCGAGTACCACGCCGCCCTGGTCGCGGATCGCGACGATGGAGCGGATCAAATGCTGGTTGAGCCCCATCCGGCCGGTCACGCCGTTCATGATCAGGCCGAGGCGTTTGGTCGTCATACTGCTTTCTCCAGGGGAATTTTTGCTGTGGGCTGCGCGAGCGGCGACATCGCGGACCAGTCCGGATGAACTGCCGTGGCGAAGCCCGGTGTGGTCAGCGACCCCGTGAGCAGGTCGCCGTCGTGGATCGCGAGGCGAATCTTGTTGCCATCGCGCGCATAGAGATCGGGATGTGCCGCGAGGAACGCCTCCGCCTCGGCGGCCGGCGTGTCGCCAAAGCCGTCAACATAATGGTGGCCGTTACGCTCGGCATGGGTGACGCCGATCAGCGCGCCGAGCGCGAGATCCTGCTGCACGGCGAGCCCCGCCTGGCAGGTCAGGTCTTCGCCTGCGATAAAGCAGCTTTCGCCACCGGCGCTCCATTTCGCCGCGCGGGTTGCGTTTATCACCGATTTATAGATGCCCTTGCAGGACTTCGAGGAGATGCCACGATAGCCGAGCGCCCGCGCCGCCGGGAACGCGTCGTAGGAATCGTCGGCCTCGTCCACGATGAAGTCGCGCTGCGCCAGTGCGCCAAGCGGCGACTGGCGGGTGATGTCGCGCGGCATCGGCTGTTCGATATAGAGGAGATTTTGCGCGATCGGCCGCAACGCGGCGTCGCGATCGAGCCGATCGACCAACGCGCTTAGTGCAGCCAGATCGGCGTATTGCTCGTTGGCGTCGAGCGTCACGCGGTATTCGTAGGGTAGCGTGGCGAGTTCCTTGCCGATGCGGTTCAGACGATCCGCGTCATGCGCGGGATCGCCGTTGAGCTTGAGCTTGAAATAACGCGCGCCGGCGTTTTCTCTGATGTCGGCGACACCGCCCTCGCCGTCGACCTTATCATCCATGCCGACCGTGTGCCGGATCGCGACCCGCTCCAGCCGCTTGCGGTCTGCAAGAAACTTCGACACATCAGCGTCGGTCAGGTCACGCGACAGCCGGGCATCGACGCCGGCAATGTTGGTCGCCATGCCGTCAAAGAAGTTTACGTCCAGCGCAACGCAAAAGCGCATCCAGGATCGCCTTGTCGATTTCGGCCGGCCCGTATGCCGCCGCCAGCGGCGGGATATCTTCCCTGGCGCAGGCCTCAATCTGCGCGCCGATACAGGCTGCATGCAATCCGAACGCGGTCTCAAAGCCGGAATGCGCCAGATAGAGCTCGCGCGCGATCAGCAGCGATCGTCGCAGCTCCGTAACCGTTTCTTCCGGTGAGAGATGCGGCCGCTTGTCGAACCATTTTGGCACCAGGAATTCGGCGCTGGCTCCCGTCGCCCTACCCTTGCCTTCGACATCGATCTCAACACGCACAAAGGCCTGTGGCGTCGCGTTGATGACAACCGCACCGAATCGGAACGGCCGGGCAAACGTGACCGGTCGCTCGAAAAAGGAGATGTCTCGTACGACCAGGCGATACGGCATCGGGCCAGCCCTTCAGTCCAGCGCGCTTTGGGTGAAGAAGTGTTTGCGAATCCGCTGCACCAGTTCGGTGAAGGCGGGATCAGCCATCGAATCCAGCGAGCGCGGGCGCGGTAGCGGCACGTCGTATATCGCCGCGATCGCGCCGGGCCGCTCGGTCATGACCAGCACGCGGTCGGCGAGAAACACGGCCTCCGGTATCGAATGCGTGATCAGCAGCACGGTCTTGCCGGTCTCGCGCTGGATCCGCATCAGCTCGACATTCATCTTCTCGCGCGTCATGGCGTCGAGTGCGCCGAACGGCTCGTCCATCAGCATGATCTTGGGATCGTGCACCAGCGCGCGGCAGATCGAGGCGCGCTGCTGCATGCCACCGGACAATTGCCAGGGCAGCTTCTTCTCGAAGCCTTCGAGGCCGACCAGCTTCAACAGCGCCTTCGCCCGCGGCAGATACTTTTCGCGCGGCAGTTTCTTCATGTCGATCGGCAGCATCACGTTCGAAAGGATATTACGCCAGGGCAGCAATAGCGCGTTCTGGAACACGATGCCGACATTGCCGTGCGGCTTCGTTACCCGTTCGCCTTCGACCAGTATCTCGCCGGTCGACGGCGCTAGCAGCCCGGAGATCATCTTCAGCAGCGTGGACTTGCCGCAGCCGGACGGGCCGACCACGACAAAGAACTCGCCTTCGTTGATGTGGAAATCCAGCGGCCGCAGCGACGGCACGTCGCCGTCGCGCGAACGATAGGTCTTCGAGACGCCGGAGAGTGTGATGCCAGACGCCGCGGCGTCGGCGCGATCCGACACCAGGCGGAGATGCGCGGTTGATGGATTGGCCTCGGATGGTTTGGTCGCCGGGTTCATCGGAAACGCTCTCTGCACCCGTCGTCCCTGCGAACGCAGGGACCCATACGCCGTGCCATCTCAGTGAGGCACGGCGGTAGAGACCTTCTGCAACAATCAAGGCCGGTGGCTATGGGTCCCCGCGTACGCGGGGACGACGACGGATTTGTCACGCGTCCCCTCACGAACCGCCCTGCGGCAGGTAGTCGTTGGTGTAAAACGCCTTCGGATTGTCCTTGGCCTTGGCATCCAGCCCACCATATTCGACCATCAGGTTGACCGTGTCAGTCATGTTCTGGTCGGTGACCTGGAACGGCCGCTTGTTCTTGGTTTCCGCCGTGCGGTAGAGCGGGATCGTCAGCTCAAAACCCTGCGTCAGCGTTTCGATCTTGCCGCCCTTCGGGTTGGCATCGAGGATCGACTGCGCGGCGCCCTTGGCATCTTTCTCGGCGGCTTCGACCGCTTTCGTCGTCGCCGACATGAAGCGCTTGACCAGATCGCCATTGGCCTTGACGAACTCGGTGTTGGCGACGATGCCCGAGCAGACCATGTTGATGCCGTAGTCGGCGAACTTGATCGCGTTGACGTCCTTGCCGGTGGCGTCCTTGATCTTCATCGACTGATCCATGACGTAGCCGAGCAACAGGTCGGCCTGGCCGTTGATGACGGCGTTCAGCTTGGTCTGGCCGTCGCCCGCCACCGTCTGGAAGTCGCTTTCCTTCAGGCCGGTCTTCTTCAGGAACAGCGGCCAGATCTGCGTCATCGAGTTGGCCGGCGTGATCGCCACCGTCTTGCCCTTGATGTCCTCGGGCTTCTTGATGTTCTTTTCGACAAAACCCATCGCCGACATCGGGCTGGTCTGCAGCAGCACGCCGGTTGCCGTGATCGGGGCGCCCTTCACGGCCGCGCGCATCATGGTGGGCACGTCGACATAGCCGAAATTGGCGGTCTTGGCCGCCACCGCCTGCGTGGTCGCCGCCGAACCGCGGCCTTCCTGGATTTCGAGGTCGATGCCCTCGGCGGCATAGATGCCCTTGGCCTTGCCGTAATAGAACGGCGCGTGCTCGCCATAGACGTACCAGTTCAGCATCAGCACGACCTTGTCGGCGGCCGATGCCGGAAGAACCGAAAGCGCGGTCCAGATCAGAGCGGCGGAAATTGCCGTCATCGTTCGTATCATTGTCTTCCTCCCGGTGGTGTTGGCGCTGCCTTTGGATGGCCGCTTGCTGGTTTGGATTACGAAGCAAAAACGATGTCCTCGCGCTGGCTGACATGCCAGGGGATCACGAGGCGTTCGATACGGTCGACGACCCAGAACAGCACCACGCCAAGCAGCGCGAGGATCACGAGCGCCGCGAACATCGTCGGCAGGTCGAAAGTCCCGATCGAGCGCTGCAGCACATAGCCGATGCCGGAATTGGATCCGACGAACTCACCCACCACGGCGCCGACGACTGCGAGCGTAATGGAGACCTTCAGCCCGGAAAAGATCGCCGGCATCGCATGCGGCAAATTGACGGCGCAGAACACGCGAAACCGGCTGCCCTGCATGGCCCGGGCGAGATCGACCATATCAGGATCGACCGACTTGAAGCCCTGCACCGCGGACACCACCACCGGAAAAAACCCGAGCAGGAATGCCGAAATTACTTTCGGGATGATGCCGAAGCCAAACCAGACCACGAACAATGGCGCGATCGCGATCTTCGGCACCGATTGCGAGAACACCAGCAGCGGATAGACATAGCTCTCCACCGTCTTCGATCCCGCAATCAGCATGGCGACGGGAATGCCGAAAAGCGCCGAGAGCAGGAAGCCGCAGATGGTGGCGTAGGTAGTCGGCCAGGATTGCCGCAGCAGCTCCGGCCAATCGGTGTACAGCACCGCAACCACATCGCCGGGCGCCGGGATTTGATAGGGCGGAATCCGGAACAGCCGGATGGTCAGATCCCAGGCAACGACGATGAAAATCAGGAACAGAAACGGCCGCACCCACGCGGCATTCAGCGCTTTCGACACGCCACTCTCGCGCTTCAGCTCCGCCACGTCCCGCTCCCTGAGGTCGTCTTTTCGGCGGAGAAATTAACCCGTTGGATAAATACTGGCAAGCGGGTTTTGTGCGGCAATTTGGACGGCCGCCGTCGTTCCTGCAAAAGCAGGAACCCATAACCCGCGACGCTAATTGTGAGAGCAGGATCAATGACTAGCGACTGACATCGAGCCGCCGCGGCGTGTGGGTTCCTGCTTTCGCGCAGGAACGACGGCTCAAACTGGCTGAGGCGCCGGAGATCGCACGCCAGGTAGTGCGGCCTTGCCGAAATCCGCCGTCGACTTGCCCGTCAGCGCCGCCAGCACCAGCGCCACCATGTGGGCAAGGCGCTCGTCCCTCGCGCCCTTCTTCAGGAGGTCACGACCGAAGATCACGGAGAGTGTCGCGCTGTTGGAGAGATAGAAGAAGCAGAGCCCGGCGATCGAGATGTAGAGCTGCACCGGATCGACGGCGACGCGAAAATCACCGCTCACGACGCCGCGCGTCACCACCGTGCGGATCATCTCGACGAACGGCGAATGCATCGATTTGACCTTGGTGGAACGCTTCAGATGGCGCGCTTTGGCAAGGTTCTCGGTATTGAGCAGCGCCAAGAATTCCGGGTTTCGAAGAAAATAATTCCAGGTGAAGTCGATCAGCCGCTCGATCGCCTCGGGCGGATCGAGATGTTCGAGATCGAGTTCGCGCTCCTCGGAACGGATCTTGTCGTAGGCGCCTTCCAGCACTGCGAGATAGAGGTCTTCCTTGTTGCCGACGTGGTAATACAGCATGCGCTTGTTGGCGCCGGCATTGGCGGCAATGCGATCGACCCGCGCGCCGGCCAGACCATGGGCGGCGAACTCCTGCTTGGCGGCCTCGAGAATGCGGATCCGCATCCCTTCGGGGTCACGCTGCCATTTTTGAACGCGTTTTGCCTTGGCCAAAATCAATCGCCCGGTGATTGCATCGGGCAAGCCTTAGCATGCAAGGCGCGGTTTGAGAACGAAGGTTGTTTCACGCCTCTTTCCCCGCCGACGGCTGCACCAGTAGCGTGGGCACGCCGCAGGTGCCGCTGCGCACCGTCATCACCCGCGTTCCCGGCTTGCGGCCGGTGCGGGCTTCCGAGACATCGACGCCGGCCTGAACGAGACGCGCACGGGTGGCGTCGATATCAGAGACGCGCCAACACAGGCCGCGTAGCCTATCCTGCGAGGTGTCTTCTTGCTTCCCCGGCCGATGGGTCACCTCCACAATGAGATCGCCGCAGCGGAAGAACATCAGCCGGCCCCAATCGGGATGCGAGCGGTCGAGCGCCATGTCGAGCCCAAGCCGCGCGCCATAGAGGGCTGCCGCCCGCTCCGGGTCCGACGTCGAGACCACGACATGATCCATTGCCGTGATCGAACCCGTCGTGGTTCGCACCGACAGCGGCCGCTCCTTGTTGCGTTCGAGGAAGAACAGGCGGACACCACGCGTGGCGTCGGTCGCAGCGCGGGTCCGCTTCCACGACAGCGTCGCTCCCGAGACCGCGTCACGGCTTTCGACTTCCGCAATCGGCTCCGGCTTCAGCGTCAATCGATCCAGCCTGCGATGCATTTTGGCGATGTCGCTGGTCCGGAAGCAGATGCTCGCGAGCCCCTCGCCCTGGGCTGTAAGCACCGCACGGATCCGGTCCGCGTTCGCACCCTCATCGCTTGGCGCCACTAGTTCCAGCGTCGTGTTATCGAGCGTGAACAGCACGCGATCGGCGCCATCGCTACCGTATTGCCAGGCCGGCGCACGAGCGAACAAAGTCTGATAAGCGGCGGAGGCTGCGTTGATATCGCCGGTGAGAACGACGACGTGGTCCAGGCTGGTGATCACGGAAACAGCCCTCGCGTGTTCTTGGCCGCGCGAACCTTCTCGACGCCGATCGCCATCGCCGCCGTCCGATGCGGAATCTTGTCAGCGTTGGCCCGCTGCACCATGTTATCGAAGGCGCGGTCCAGGATGGCGTATTCGCGCCGCGTGACTTCTTCCTCCTCCCAGAATAATTGCTGCAGATCCTGCACCCATTCAAAGTAACTCACCACGACGCCGCCGGAATTGCAGAGAATGTCGGGGATCAAGAACACTTCGCCCTGCCGCTTCTCCAGCACCAGATCGGCGTCCGGCGTGGTCGGGCCATTGGCGCCCTCGGCCAGCACCCGGCATTTGAGGTTTTCCGCGACCTTGCCATCGATCACGCGTTCCATCGCGGCCGGTACCAGGACGTCGCAGGGCAGCGTGAAGATCTGTTCGGGATCGAAAGCGAGCTGATTGGAGAAGCCGGAGATGCTGCCATGCGTGCCCGCATGCCGCATCAGCGCCGGAATATCGAGCCCGGCCGGATCATGCAGCGCACCGGTGTGATCGCTGACCGCGATGATCTTCAGCCCGTATTGATGCAGTTCCAGCGCCGCATAGGAGCCGACATTGCCAAAGCCCTGGATCACGGCGGTCGCCGAGCCCGGATTGATCGACAACTCTTTCAGCACGCGCCTGGCGAGATAGGCGACGCCGCGCCCGGTCGCTTCGCGCCGGCCGAGCGTGCCGCCCGAGGATACCGGCTTGCCGGTGACGATCTCGGTCACGGTGCGACCCTGGTACATCGAATAGGTGTCCATGAACCAGGCCATCACCTGTTCATTGGTGCCCATGTCGGGCGCCATCACGTCGGTGTGCGGGCCGACGAAGGGAATCATCTCCTGCATGTAGCGCCGCGACAGCGCTTCCAACTCGCGTTTGGAGATGGTGGAGAGGTCGACATTGACGCCGCCCTTGGCGCCGCCATAGGGCAGCCCGACCAGCGCGCATTTCCAGCTCATCCAGATCGCCAGCGCCGCGACCTCGCCGATGTCGACGGAAGGCGCGAATCGCGTGCCGCCCTTGGTGGGACCGAGGGTGAGGTGATGCTGCACACGGTAGCCCTCGAATACCGCGACCGTGCCGTCGTCCCGGTGAATCGGGCAGGAAACGGTAATGGCCCGCTTCGGCATCAGGATTCGGCCGCGTTCGTCCATCGGGATTTCGAGATGGTTGGCGATGACGCCGAACTGGTCGACCGCCATGTCGAACACGGGACCGGAATAAACGGTCATCATTCCCTCCACTTTTGTCGCACCGCCTGGAAACCAGGGCAGCCGTCAGCCGTTATACGGCAGTATGTCCAGAATCTGTAAGCGTAAGACCGGCAGGGGCAAGACCCCCCGAAGGACGGTCGTATTCTCCTCACAGTCCCATCTCAAGCTGCAAAGACGGCAGGGTTGCGAATAATTTCAGCGAATGCATCCGATAACCGGTGCTAATGTGGCCGCGCCGGGCCGGGACCACCCCTCAGCTCATGACGGAAAACGAATGCAGGCTCTCTTCATCGGACAGACCTATATCGACGTTACCTTCATCACCGACCACATGCCGACCGGCGACGAGAAACATGTCGCCTCCGACTATGCGGTGTCTTTTGGGGGCAATGCCGTCACAGCGGCATTCTGCTGCGCCAAGCTCGGCATCGTGCCCGACCTGATTGCGACCATCGCCAATGACTGGCTCGGCCGCATGTTTCAGGACATGAGCGCGAAATACGGGATCTCGATCCATCCGCGCAAAGTCAACTCGTCCTCGCTGTCCTTCATCATGCCAAAGGACGGCAAGCGCGCCATCGTGCGCTGCCGCGACGACGAGCATATCCATCCCTTCCCGATGCTCAACCTGAAGGGCTGCCGCGCCCTGCATGTCGACGGACACCAGCCCGATGCCGCACTCCATTACGCAAAGCTCTGCCGCGAGGACGGCATCCTGACGTCGCTCGACGGCGGCGGCCTGCGCAGCAATACGCACGAACTGCTGGAATTCATCGACGTCGCCATCGTTGCCGAGCGGCTGTGCGAGCAGATGGACAAGACCCCGGATGGCATGCTCGATTATCTCAAGAGCCGCGGCTGCCGGGTCGGCGGCGTCACCATGGGAGAGCAAGGCCTGCTCTGGTATGACGAGACCAGCGCCGTCCGCAAGCTGCCGGCACTGTCGATCGCGCCCGAACGCGTGATCGATACCAACGGCGCCGGCGACGTATTTCACGGCGCCTACGTGTTTTCCTACCTCAACAATCCCTCGCAAGGCTGGCAGGATCATTTCGAGTTCGCGCGCGCGGCCTCGACCTACAAGATTCAGCGCCTCGGCAACGAAGCGGGATTGCCTACGCTCGCCGATATTGACGCCCTCAAGCAGGAATTCCAGATCGGGCGTAAAAAGGAATTTTGGGATTAGAATATGGGGCGCGTCTTCGTCGCCGGCAGTATCAACATGGATGTCGTGGCAACTTCCGGCCGGCATCCGAAGGTCGGTGAGACGGTTGCCGGTCAATCCGTGCATTATTTTCCCGGCGGCAAGGGAGCAAATCAGGCGGTCGCCGCTGCGAAACTGGGCGCATCGACCGCGCTGATCGGCAGGCTCGGCGCTGATGCATTCGGCCAGCAATTGCGGACCTTCCTCGCCGCCCAAGACGTCGATCTCGCGCTCGTCAAGGACACCGCGGATATCCACTCCGGAACGGCGATCATCACGGTCGCGGACGCCGACAACACCATCGTGGTCGTTCCGGGCGCCAACGCTCGTGTCAGCACCGAGGATGTCGCTGCTGCTGTATTTAGCAAGGGCGACGTTGCCGCCAGCCAATTCGAAATTCCGCTGCCCACGATCGACGCCTTCTTCGAACGGGCGCGCGCGGCAGGTGCAACCACGATCCTCAACCCGGCGCCGGCCATCGCCTGCGGGCCGGAGTTGCTCGAACTCGTTGACGTCCTGGTCCTCAATGAAACCGAGCTTGGGTTTCTTGCGAATACCCAGCTGCACGATGGCGACCCGCCTGCTCGCTTCGTTGAGGCGGCGAAACGCCTGCAAACAGCAGAGAACGGGATAATCTGCGTCACGCTGGGCAAGCGTGGCGTGCTAGCGCTTGTGAACGGTGAGGCATCGATGATAGCCGGACGCGCGGTGAAGGCGGTGGATACGACCGGCGCCGGCGACTGCTTTGTCGGCGCCCTCGCCGCGCAATTGGCAGGCGGCAAGGCCATCCGCGACGCGCTCATCTACGCCAACGCAGCGGCATCGATCTCCGTGCAGCGGATGGGCGCCGCGCCATCGATGCCGACGGCCGCGGAGGTAGCGGCCGTTTTGCGCTCGTAGCCGGGACGCCTATTTAACTTAGCGCGCTCTTCAGGTCGAAGCCGGCATCAGCCGCCTGTTCGGGCGTAATCGAGCCGTGGGCGGCGAGCAGGCGCCGTCCGAACATGTGGTCGCCGGCGCGGTTGACCAACTCGATGCCGACGAGCTGTCCAGATTTGTAGCAGAACGCAGAGAACGCCCCCGCAGCGCGATCGCCGCGCACCACCACGCGGTCATAGCCGGTGGTTAGCCCCACCATCTGCAGCTTGTCGGGGCCCTGATCGCTCCAGAACCACGGCAGGCCGTCATAGGACTTGGCCTCGCCTGTCAGCCGCGCCGCGACACAGCGCGCATGGTCGGTGGCGTTCTGCACCGACTCCAGCCGCAACGAGCCGCCGAACCGCTGGCTGGCAAAGAGCGCGCAATCGCCGATCGCCGAGATGTCTGGGTCGGAGGTCAGCAAATGCTCGTCGACAACGATGCCGGCCGCGACCTTCAGCCCCGCCTCGGCCGCCAGTTCGACATTGGGCAGCACACCGACGCCGACCACGATCAGATCGGCCTTGATATGACGCCCGTCGCTGAGGCTCACACCGGTTACCTTGCTGCCGTCGCTCTCGATGCTGGTGACCTGTACGCCGAGATGAATACGGATACCGGAAGCGGCGTGCCGCGATTGAAAATGTTCCGAGATTTCCGCGGTCACCGCGCGCGCCATCACCCGCGGCGCGAGTTCGATGACATCGACTTCGAGACCCTTGGCCCGCGCGGTCGCGGCGAATTCCAGGCCGATGAATCCGGCGCCGATCACGATGACGCGCTGGCCCGGAGCGATGTGGTCGCGCAGGGACTGGCTCTCGTCGAGAGTCCGCAGGTAACGCACGCTATCGAGGTTGGCGTTGGGAATGTCGAGCAGGCGATTGCGCGCGCCGGTCGCCAGCACCAGATGGCCGTAATCGAGCGAGCGGCCTGAGCCGAGCAATACCTTGCGCGCGGCGCGATCGATTGACACCGCGCGATCGGAGATCAGATCGATGTTCTGGTCATGATAAAATTTTTCCGGTCGGAACATCAGGCTGTCAGGTCCGCCGGTTCCCTTCAGATAGGCCTTGGACAGCGGCGGCCGCTGGTACGGCAGGTGGCCTTCATCGTTCAGCAGCGCGATGCGTTCGGAAAAGCCGTGCTGGCGGAGCGACATCGCGAGCTGGAAGCCCGCGTGGCCCGCGCCGATGATGACAACCGGTCCTGCCGTCATGGAAACATCCTACGGTCGAGCGCACGGGAATGGCCCATGTCGTTCCCTCTCCACTGATTTCGGCTTGCCTGTCTCGTCCCTGGAAGCGGCGCTCGTGTCCGTTCCGAACGATGACAGGCCCCATCTGACCTCATGGCGCGAAGGACGCAAGAGCGCCATCGCCGGGACGAAGGATTGCATCACATCTTGCAAGCCCGGGGCGGGATTGTCACCTGTTACCTTCTGCTATTTAAATACCGGCTCAGCTCCAAGCCGAGGCCCAGCCATGTCGACATCAGATGATACCGCCGCCCCCGCCCTTCTCCGGATCGAGGGTCCGATTGCAACCATCACCCTGAACCGGCCGGCAGCCTTCAATTCCATTAATCTGTCGATCGCGCAAAAGCTCGAGCAGCTCGGCGCGGAGGTCGAGGGCAACGACGATATCCGCGTGCTTGTCATCGAGGGCGAAGGCCGCGCCTTCTCCGCCGGCGGCGATCTGCAGACCATTGGAGCCGCCTCCGCCAACGATACCATTGCGCCCGTGGTCGGCGAATTGCTCAGGCATTACCACGCCTTCATCGAGACGGTGCGGCGGATGCCGAAGCTCGTTCTCTCCAGCGTCCACGGCTCAGCCGCAGGCGCCGGCATGGGACTCGCCTTCGTCACGGATCTCTGCATTGCCGCCGACGACGCCCGCTTCACGCCGGCCTATGCCAAGATCGGCGTTTCGCCGGACGGCGGCAGCACGGTCGGTATCGTCGGCACCGTCGGCACCCGCCGCGCGCTGCAGATATTTTTGGCCGAGGACAGCTTTACCGCGCAGCAGGCCTATCAATGGGGGCTGGTTGCCCGGGTCGTTCCGGCGGCGGAGCTGAAGGCAGAGACGCGCAAATTCGCCGAGCGGCTGGCGCAGAACCCGCCGGCCGCGATCGCGAACACCAAGTCGCTGGTTTATCATGCGGCAGTCACGCCGGTGAAACAGCAGCTCGATGCTGAGGAAAAAGGCATCATCGATGCCATGCTGACCGACGATTTCCGGGTCGCGGTGAAGAAGTTTACGAGCAAGGGGAAGTGAGAGGATGCCAGTCACGTCTCCGTCGTCCCTGCGAACGCAGGGACCCAGTACGCCGCGGCGGCAATGTTTTGGAAGGCGTTAGCCATCTTGTTTCAACCGATAGCACAACGCGGTATGGGTCCCTGCGTTCGCGAGGGACGACACTAGTTCGGACAGATATACCCCGTCCCCGACGGCGACTTGAAGCAGCCGACCGATTCCGGGATCACCTGCTTCGGCAGCCACAGCACCACCTTCGGGAAATAGATCGTGAAGGTAATCGTGACCAGGAACACCACATAGATCGGCAGCGCTGCTCGTAGCGCCTTGGAGAACGGGACGCCGACGAACTTCGAGGCCATCAGCAATACCAACCCATATGGCGGCGTGATCAGGCCGAATGCCAATGTCGCGATCAGCACGACGCCCATGTGAACGGCGTTGATGTCGCCGGCCTGGGTCAACGTATTCACCAGCGGCATGAAGATGATGATGGTCGGCACCGGCTCGATGAAATCACCGACCACGGTAAACAGCAGCACCAGCAGCAGCATGATCAGGTGCGCATCGTTGCCGGCGAGTGAGGTGATCCAGTCGGCGATCACGGAGGCGCCGCGCAAGTAGGCCAGCATCCAGCCGAACGCGTTGGCGGCGCCAATCGTGATCAGTGGCAACGAGAAGATCAGACCCGCGAGACAGAAATCATAGGGAATTTTCTTGAAGTGCCCGCGGTTGAGCGCGGGGATCACGACCGCGATGATCCAGATCACGGCGACGACGCCGGCTTCCGTCGGTGTGAAGGCGCCGGTGAGGATGCCGCCGAGCAGGATCACGGGAATCATCAGCGGCAGAACAGCGTCGCCCGCCGCGAATACGATCTGCTTCAACGGCGCGCGCGGCCTCTGCATCCCCGTCGGTCCGAAGAAATAGCAATAGATCATCAGGCCGAAGCCGATCATCAGCCCGGGCACAACGCCGGCCATGAACAGTCCGGCAATCGAGACGTTGCCTACCGCACCATAGACTACAGCGGTGATGCTCGGCGGCACCAGGGCTGCGATGGTCGACGCGGCTGCGATGATCGCAGCGATGAAGGCAGGGCTGTAACCCTCCTTCTTCATCGGCCCGCCCAGCGCGCGGGTCATCACGGCGACGTCGGCGGTGGTCGACCCCGACATTTCCGAGAAGAACATCGAGAACACGACAACGACCTGCGAGAGTCCGCCCCTGATATGCCCGACCAGCGACAGCGACAGGTTCGCTATTCGCACCACCACGTTCGCCGAACTCATGAGTTCGCCGACCAGGAGGAAGAACGGTATGGCGAGCAGCGCTTCGGAATCCACGCCGTCGAAAATCTTCTGCATGATGGCGGCAAGCGAAACGTCGGATAGCAGCGCGCCGACGAAGACCCCGGCCATCAACGAAAACGGCACTGGCACGCCGAGATAGCCGAAGAACAGGAAGCAGAACGTCATCAGTCCGAGAATGACGGGTGAACTCACGGCTGCACCCTGCTCTGGATGCTGGTATCGGCCGGCGCAATGTCGCCGGAATCTTCAAGCGGCGGCTCCGGATGGTCGAAGCCGTTGCGAATCCCGTTGACGAGTTGCTCGACGGTGAACAGCGCGATCAGGACACCGGACAGCGGGATTGCGGCATAGAGCGAGGCGATCGGCGTATTCGACGGCAGCCGGAAACTGCCAAAACCCCTGAGATAGTTGACGTACCCGTAATAGATCAGGACCCCCGCCACCGTCAGCACCACGACGCGGATCAGGATTTCGACGATCAGCCGCGGCGTGCCGTGCATCGCCTCGGAGACCGCCGTCAGATAGAGATGGTCGTTGCGGCGCGTGGCGACCGCTGCGCCGATGAAGATGGCATAGACGAACAGCGTCGAGGTAGCTTCCTGCAGCCACAGCCATGGACTGCCGATGGT
Source organism: uncultured Alphaproteobacteria bacterium (assembly GCA_963742935.1). Lineage (GTDB taxonomy): Bacteria > Pseudomonadota > Alphaproteobacteria > Rhizobiales > Xanthobacteraceae > Bradyrhizobium. Next base: position 194,994 of record CAVUOI010000029.1, read on the forward strand.
CCGCGTGACGATATCGGCCGTGACCGAGAGCGAAAATCCAAAGCACAATATGCCGCAGATCATCATCAGAAACAGTTCGAGCCGATCGAACGACCGCCATTTCAGGTGATGCTGCCGCTGCAGGACCAATTTATCGGCGATGGACATCGTCACACTCTCTATCGTCGTCCCTGCGAACGCAGGGACCCATAGCCACAGTTGCTGATTATATGCGGACGCCGTTGACCGATTGTTCGACCGAAGGGCCGCGGCGTATGGGTCTCGGCGTTCGCAGGGACGACGTAAGGACGGAGCCCTAGTTGATCGCCCGGATCAGCGTCTTAATCTTGTCGGCGTGTGGGCCGAGATCCTTGGCGAGCTTGTCGAGATAGGGATCGGCGATCTTCTGGAAACTCGCCTTATCGACGTCCTTGACGATCTTGACACCCATCTTCTCGAGCCTCGTGGCAGCGGTGTTTTCCAGATCGAACGCCCGCTTCGGCTCCTGCACGCTGACATCGCGCGCGGCGGCCTGCACCCATTTCTTTTGGTCGTCGTTGAGGCTCTGCCACAGCTTGTCGCTGATCCACAGGATGCAGTTATTGGCCTCGTGGCTCGTCATCGACATCACCGGCGCGACTTCATAATGCTTGTTGATCATATAGACGTTGACCGCGTTCTCGCCGAAATCCACCACACCTGTTTGCAGTGAGGTGTAGACGCTGCCGAACGGCATGTGCACGGTCTGGGCGCTGTAGGCCGGGAACATCAGGTCTTCGGTCGCGGTCGCCTGGACGCGGACCTTCAGCCCTTTCATGTCCTCGGGCTTGCGCACTTCTCTCTTGCCGTACATGTGCCGGAAGCCTTGGGTGCCGAGGCCGATCGCATGAATGCCCTGGGTGGTGCTGTCGATCATGTCGCGAACGGCTTCGAACACCTTCTCGTCGCCGAGCGCCTTGATGTTGTGTTCTTCCGAGCGGAACAGGAAGTGCAGCGACATCACGCCGGCCTGCGGCGAGATCGTCGACGTGTTGGCGGATGACACGACCGCGAAATCGAGGTCGCCGGCCTTCACGAGTTGCAGAAGCTGGGGTTCCTGCCCGAGTTGCGCGCCGGGAAACTGGTCAATCAGCATCGTGCCCTTGCTCAATTCCTTCAGCTTTGCCGAAAAGATGTCGTAGGCGATGCTGTAGCCGGAGTTGAGCTGCTGGTCGTGCGCGAAGCGATAATGCTTGGTTTCCTGGGCGGCTGCCCCAGTAGCGAACATGATCGTTGCAGCGGCGACCGCCGCGAATATCGATTTGCCTGGATTCTCCATGACGCGTCCCCTTGGTTTGATTTTTCCCAATCAAACCATCAGCGGCACACGATTGTCAATAAAGTCTCGGAATTATCTGCTATATTCGGCAATCAGCGATCATAATTCGAGTGATTGTCGATAATCTGAGGCCGACCTAGGCTAATCCTTGCCCTGCCCGCGCATGAAATCGAAGTCGCAGCCTTCGTCGGCCTGCAAAATCGTCTCGTTGAACAGGTGCGCGTAGCCACGTTTGGCCCATTCCGGTGTGGCGGCCGGCGCCAGCGCGGCGCGGCGCTTTTCCAGCTCGGCCGCATCGACCAGGAGATCGATGCTGCGTTTCGCGACATCGAGGCGGATCATGTCGCCGTTCTGCACCAGCCCGAGCGGGCCGCCCACCGCGGATTCCGGGGTGATGTGCAGCACGATGGTGCCGAACGCGGTGCCGCTCATGCGCGCATCCGATATCCGCACCATGTCCTTGACGCCGTCGCGTGCGAGTTTCTTCGGGATCGGCAGATAGCCCGCCTCTGGCATGCCGGGCGCGCCCTTGGGGCCGGCATTGCGCAGCACCAGCACGTCATCGGCGTTGACGTCGAGATCGGGATCGTCGACCCGCAGCGTCATGTCCTCGACGGATTCAAACACCACGGCGCGGCCGGTATGCTGCAGCAGTTTCGGGCTTGCCGCCGATTGCTTGATGACGGCTCCGCGCGGTGCGAGGTTGCCGTGCAATATCGCCATCGCGCCTTCGCGCTTGATCGGATTGTCGCGCGGACGGATGGCGTCCTGCCCCGGCACGTCCTCGGCGTCGGCGACGATCTCGCGCAGCGTCTGTCCTGTGATGGTCTTCGCATCGAGATCGATGAGGTCGCCTAGTTGCGCCATCAGCTTCGGTACACCGCCGGCATGATGGAAATGCTCCATGTAATGCTCGCCTGACGGCTTCAGATCGACCAGCACCGGCACCTCGCGCCCAAGCCTGTCGAAGGTCTCGAGGTCGATCTTGTGCGGCGAGCGATGCGCCATCGCGGTGAGATGGATCAACCCATTGGTCGAGCCGCCGATCGCCTGCATGACGACCTGTGCATTGCGGAACGATGCCGCCGTCAAAATCTCACTCGGCTTCGGCCCTTTTGCCTTTGCCATGGCTGCCGCAACCTTGCCGCTCGCTTCTGCTGAGCGAAACCGCTCGGCATGCGGCGCTGGAATTGTCGCACTCATCGGCAGCGACAATCCGAGCGCTTCGGTGACGCAGGCCATGGTCGATGCCGTACCCATCACCATGCAGGTGCCGACAGACGGCGCGAGCCGGCCATTGACGGCTTCAATCTCCTCGTCATCGATTTCGCCGGCGCGGTATTTCCCCCACAGCCGTCGACAGTCGGTGCAGGCGCCCAGCACTTCGCCCTTGTGATGCCCGACCACCATCGGCCCGACCGGAATGACGACGGTCGGCAGATCGGCGGAGATCGCAGCCATGATCTGCGCCGGCAAAGTCTTGTCGCAGCCGCCGATCACGATCACAGCATCCATCGGCTGGGCGCGGATCATCTCCTCGGTATCCATCGCCATCAGATTGCGAAGATACATCGAGGTCGGATGCGAAAAACTTTCGGCGATCGAGATGGTCGGAAACACCATCGGCATCGCGCCAGTCAGCATGACGCCGCGTTTCACCGCCTCGATAATCTGCGGCACATTGCCATGGCAGGGATTGTAGTCGCTGTAGGTATTGGTGATGCCGACGATCGGGCGATTGAGCGCGTCGTCGGAATAACCCATCGCCTTGATGAAGGCCTTGCGCAGGAACAGCGAGAAGCCAGCGTCGCCATAACTTGCCAGTCCCTTGCGAAGTCCGTCAGCCATTTTTTCTTCCTGTCGTTACGGTAGGCACTTAAGAAGCCGGACCAATTATTGTCAATGCTTGATTATTCAGCGCGGATATGGCTCATTTTGCCGCATCTGGCGCGGTATTATTGACAATAATACGGCCGCGTGGCTGACTTCCGGTCATGACCGGAACCGTGTGTCCATGAACCAACCATTGCGCATTGGCCTGATCGGCGCCGGCATGGTGAGCCGTCATCATCTCATCGCCTGGGCGAGCCTATCAGATCGAGCCCGCGTCTTGGCTATCGCAGATCCCTCCGGCGAAAATGCCGCGCGGCGCGCCAGCGAGTTCGAGATACCGCGGACCTTTGCCAGCGCCGAGGCGATGCTGGGGGAATGCGAACTCGACGCCATCGATATCGCAGCGCCACGGCAAATGCACGCGCCGCTGGTGCGGCTCGCCGCTGCGAAGCGATTGCCGGTGCTTTGCCAGAAGCCGCTCGCGCCCAACCTGCAGGAGGCAACCGAACTCGCCGCCGAGGTCGATGGCGCGACGCGCCTGATGGTGCATGAGAACTGGCGCTTTCGCGGCTATTACCGCGATGCCGCCGCGTGGCTGCGCGAGGGACGCATCGGCCAGGTCAAACAGGCGCAGCTGACGCTGTTGACGTCAGGTGTATTGCCGGAACCAGACGGTCTCTCTCCGGCGCTGGAGCGGCAGCCCTTCATGCGCGGCGAGCGGCGCATGCTGGTTGCTGAGGTCCTGATCCATCATCTCGACACGCTGCGCATGCTACTCGGGCCGCTGCAGGTGACCGCGGCGCGCCTCTCCCGTTCCAGCGATCTCCTCGTCGGCGAGGACGGCGCGGTGATCCAGCTTGCGACCAGCGATGGCGCCGGCATCGCGGTCTTTGCCAGCTTCGCCGCGCATGGCCATCCGGCTGTGCAGGTCGACCGGCTGGAGATTCTCGGCGACAAGGGCGCGATCAAACTCGACGGACCATCACTGAAATGTTCGGGCGCGTCGCCCGGAGAGCGCATCTACGATCTCGCGACCGAGTATCAGGGTTCCTACAACCGGACGATCGCGCATTTCGTCAACGCGCTCCGCGACAATACGCCCTTCGAGACGGCACCGCAGGACAATCTCGAGACCTTGCGCCTGGTCGAGGATTGCTATCGGCTGTCGGGCTGGGAGGCCTTGCGATGAAGCCGCAGGAAGCATTGAGCGAACCATCCGCGCCGACGCGCGAGGAGGAGCAGGCGGAAGTCATCCGCCGGCTGGAGGAGGACATCATCTTCGGCCGCTTCGCGCCGGGCTCGCGGCTGGTCGAAGATACGCTGATGCAGCGCTACGGCGCCAGCCGGCACTTCGTGCGGCAGGCACTGTTCCTGCTCGAACGCCAGGGCATCGTACTGCGCGAGAAGAACATCGGCGCCACGGTGCGGTTCTATTCGGCCGAGGAAGTGCGCCAGATCTACGAGGTGCGGGAAATGCTGACGCGGCAGGCGGCGCTGATGATCGCCCTGCCCGCTCCCGCCGACCTGATCGCGCAACTAAGCGAATTGCAGCGGGAATATTGCGCCAGGGCCGACGCGCAGGATTTGCGCGGCATCCACGAGGCCAACGATGCCTTTCACGTCGCGCTGTTTTCTGCCTGCGGCAACCCGTATCTGGTGCGCTCGCTGCAGGACTACATGAATTTGACGCTGCCGATGCGCGCCAAGAATCTTGCCGATAAGGATGGGCTGGCACTATCCCGTCGCCAGCACGAGCTGATGATCGAGCTGTTGAAAGGCCGCGACAGCTGGGGTCTGGCACAGCTCTGCGTCGATCACATGCAGTTCAGCAAGTCGGACTATCTCGGGCGGATCGCGGAGGATGAGAGTAAGCGCTAGCGCTTACTCCAGTCGATGATCCCATCCTTGTCGCCGTCGAACTCCATGCTGCAGAACGTGCCGCCCTGGTAGAAATCGCCGACAGGGTCTGGCTTCAGCTTGGCCTGCTCGGCCATCGCGTGTTCGCGGAAATCCTCGCCACGGCCGCTCGGCCGATAGCCGAGCTCGTAGGCGCGATGATTGTCCCACCAAGCACGTTCGTTATAGGAGGCGCCGTAGAATATCTCGAAATGGATATCGGGATGATCGAGCCCGATGCGGCAGAGCTGCACCAGATCCTCCGGCTTCAGCCAGATCGAAAGCCTGCGATGATCCAGCGGCATCTCGCCGAAATTGCCGATCCGCAAGCAGGTGACGCCGAGCCCATGCTTGTCGGCGTAGAGCGCGCCGACCGCCTCGCCGAACACCTTGCTGACGCCGTAGCGGCTGTCGGGGCGCGGCGTGACATCGGTGCCGATGCGGTGATGGCGTGGGTAGAATCCGACGGCGTGGTTCGAGGAAGCAAAGATCACGCGCTTGACGCCCTTGCGGTAGGCGGCCTCGAACAGATTGTAGCAGCCGATGATGTTGGCCTGATGGATCTGATCCCAGCTGCCTTCGACCGAATAGCCGCCGAAATGCAGGATGCCGTCGACGCCTTCGCAGATCGCCTCGACCTGGGCCAGATCGGCGAGGTCGGCCGCCTTGAACTGCTCGTTCTTAGCCAGATCAGCCGGCGACTTGAGGTCGCTCAGCAGCAGGTCCGGATAGATCGGCGGCAGCAGCTTGCGCAAGGATGTGCCGATCCCGCCGGCGGCGCCCGTCATCAATATGCGTGGCATTTCGTTCCTCTTATCTCGCGACCGATTTGCGGTCATTAGCCGGGAATGATAGCAAACTCAAACGCCCAGGGAACGCAACAACGAGAACAGCAAATGTCCGACGCAGCATCGCACTCAGCCGGCTGGCACCCAGCCACCTATTACCCCGACCCGGCCATCCATGCCCTCGACCCCCGCTTCGAGAAATACTGGCTCAAGCTTTCGGCCGTGGAGCGGCTGACCACCGGCCTGCGCTGGGCCGAAGGGCCGGTGTGGTTCGGCGACGGGCGGTATCTGCTGTGCAGCGACATTCCGAACCAGCGCATTCTCAAGTGGGAAGAGGAGACCGGCGCGGTCAGCATCTTCCGCAAGCCTTCGAACTTCGCCAACGGCAACACCCGCGACCGGCAGGGACGGCTCGTCACTTGCGAGCATGGCGGGCGCCGCGTGACCCGCACCGAATATGACGGCTCGATCACGGTGCTGATGGATTCCTTTGACGGCAAGCGGTTGAACTCGCCCAATGATGTGGTCGTGAAATCCGACGGCTCGATCTGGTTCACCGATCCGATATTCGGCCTGCTCGGCAATTACGAGGGCTACAAGGCCGAGCCCGAGCTCGACATGAACGTCTACCGGATCGATGGCGCCACCGGCAAAGCCACCATCGTCGCGGGGGGCGTGCTGGGACCGAACGGGCTCGCCTTCTCGCCCGACGAGAAAATCCTCTATGTCATCGAATCCCGCGGCGTGCCCACCCGCAAGATTCTCGCCTACGACGTCTCGCCTTCCGGCGACAAGCTTTCCAACAAGCGCGTCTTTGTCGATGCCGGACCGGGCACGCCGGACGGTTTTCGCGTCGACATCGACGGCAATCTCTGGTGCGGCTGGGGCATGGGCGATCCTGAACTCGACGGCATCGTGGTGTTCGCCCCCGACGGCGTCATGATCGGCCGTATCGCGCTGCCCGAACGCTGCGCCAACCTCTGCTTCGGCGGCGTGAAACGCAATCGCCTGTTCATGGCCGCGAGCCAGTCGATCTACGCGCTCTATGTGAACACGCAGGGCGCGACCGGCGGATAGGTCCGCACGCGCCCCTCGGATTAACCCTTCTTTTCCTGCATGGCAGCGGTCTGCTTGGCGAGGGCGTCGTCAAACGCCTTCTCCAGCGTCGCGGCATAGGCGTTGAACTCGCCGGGATTGACGAACGGGTTCGGTCCGCCTTCGCCAAGCTTCGCGCGCTTCTCCGCCATCTTGTACATTTCCGGATGCGGCGCGAGCAGCACATCCACTTTCATATCTTTGGCCCTTGCGAACGTTTTCCGGTAGTCGGCGACAATTCCGGAATGGGTCGGGTTGCCGACAAGTCGGTTCAGCGCCACGGTGCCGCTGCAGAAGATCAGCCCCGTTCGTGTCGCATCGGCATCCTTCACCGCAAATTCCCAGCTCGTGCAGCCCGGCGAATGACCCGGCGTTTCGCGCGCGGTCAGCGTCACGTCGCCAACCGTCACCTTGTCGCCTTCGCGCACCGTGCGGTCGACCTTTACCGGCGGAAATTTCAGCGCGGTATCGTTCTCCGCGCCGGGATAATAGCCGCCTTCGAGCAGCGGCTTGTCGGCTTCGCCTGCCACCATCTGGGCGCCACTGGCCTGCTTCATCTCGGCGAGACCGCCGGTGTGATCGATATGGGCGTGGGTGTTGACGAGATATTTGATGTCGGTGACCTTGAAGCCGAGCTTTTCGATGCTCGCCTTGATCTGAGAGGTCGATTCCGGCATCACCGTATCGACCAGGATATGCCCCTGCGGTGATGTGATCAGGTAGGACGCGAGGCCGTCGGTGCCGACGTAATAGACGTTACCAATCATCTTGAACGGCTCGGTCGGCGTGTTCCACTTCACGAGCAGGGCTGCAAGCAAGTCCTTGACGGTCTGTGCCTGCGCGACACCTCCAAGCGGCAACAACGCGATGAGCGCAACGGCGATCTTCTTCACGGGCATCCTCCATCTTTTTCTTGTTGCGCAGGCTTCAGCCTGACGATGATTTGGGTCAAAAAAATGCCGGCTGCCTTTCGGCCGCCGGCATCTTTCATGGATGGCGCGAGCGCCGGATCAATTTACGCGGCGTTGTAGCCGGCGACAGCCTTCACCTCGAGGAAATCCTCCAGGCCGTACTTGCCCCACTCGCGACCGTTACCGGACTGCTTGTAGCCGCCGAACGGTGCGGTGCGTTCGTTGGGCACGCCCTGCAGGTTGACGTTGCCGGCACGGATCTGCCTGCCGACGCGGCGCGCGCTTTCAACGGTGTCACCGGTGACATAGCCGGCCAGACCATAGGGCGTGTCGTTGGCGATCTTCACCGCCTCGGCTTCGTCCTTGGCGCCGAGGATCGTGAGCACCGGTCCGAAGATTTCCTCGCGGGCAATCGTCATGTCGTTGGTGACGTCGGCGAAAATGGTCGGGCGCACGTAGAAGCCCTTGTTGACGCCCTCGGGAAGACCGGGACCGCCAGTCACGAGGGTAGCGCCTTCGTCGATGCCCTTCTTGATCAGCGCCTGGATCTTGTCCCACTGGATGCGCGACACGACCGGGCCGATGGTGGTGCCTTCGGCGCGGGGATCGCCCGCTTTGGTCTTGTCGGCAACGGCCTTGGCGATGGCGGCGACTTCCTTCATCTTCGACAGCGGCACGATCATCCGTGACGGTGCGTTGCAGGACTGTCCGGAGTTGTTGAACATGTGCATCACGCCGCCGGTGACGGCCTTGGCAAGGTCGGCGCCTTCGAGGATGACGTTCGGCGACTTGCCGCCGAGTTCCTGACTGACGCGCTTCACGGTCGGCGCGGCACGCTTGGCAACATCGACGCCGGCGCGGGTCGAGCCGGTGAACGAGATCATGTCGATATCGGGATGCTCGGACATCGCGGCGCCGACTTCCGGTCCGAGGCCGTTGACGAGGTTGAACACGCCCTTCGGTACGCCGGCTTCATGTAGGATTTCTGCGAAAATCAACGCCGAGGTCGGCGTGAATTCCGACGGCTTGAGGACCATGGTGCAGCCGGCGGCGAGCGCAGGCGCGACCTTGCAGGCGATCTGGTTGAGCGGCCAGTTCCAGGGCGTGATCATGCCGATCACGCCGACCGGCTCGCGCACGACAACGGCGGTGCCGATCGTCTCTTCGAAATGATAATTTTTGAGGACTTCCAAAGTACCAGCGATATGGCCGAGGCCTGCGCCGGCCTGAAGCCGCTCCGCCATCGGTAGCGGCGCGCCCATTTCGTCGGACACGGAGGCGCCGATTTCCTTCATGCGACCCTTGTAGATCTCGATGATCTTCTCCAGCAGCGCGATGCGCTCCTCGCGGCTGGTCTGCGAAAAGGTCACGAAAGCGCGTTTGGCGGCGGCAACCGCCTTGTCGAGATCGGCCTTCGAGCCGAGCGCAACTTCGTACATCGCTTCTTCGGTCGCCGGGTTGACGACGGGGGTGGACTTCTTGACAGCGGGATCGACCCAGGCGCCGTCGATGTAGAACTGCATGCGATTGACCATCGGAAACCTCTTTATCTCGGAGCAATGGAGGAGGAACGGAAGCGTTCGGCAAGCATCCTTGCACGAAAGCCGGGGCAGTTGAAGCCGCCATATGCGGCGTGCCGCGTTGCGGCAGGCGCTGGATATAAGATCAGGTATGCGACGGTGGCAAGGTGCGTCATTCGTCGTCCCGGCGAAGGCCGGGACCCATAGCCACCGGCGGCAGTCGCGAAGTAGAGCCGTCGGCCGCCGTCAGAACAACAACGGCCGCTGCGTAGGGGTCCCGGCCTTCGCCGGGACGACCGGAATTATCACACCGCCATCTTGCGGTGCCGCACGGGTGCTCCCACCGTGAGGCTTTCGGCCGCATCGATGATGGCGTTGGCGTCGATGCCGTAGTGGCGATAGAGGTCTCGAATAGTTCCGGTCTGGCCGAAATGCTCGACCCCGAGCGCCTCGGTGCGGTTGCCGCGCACGCTGCCGAGCCAGCCGAGCGCCGCCGGATGGCCGTCGATCACGGTCACGATGCCGCAGTCGCGCGGCAACGGCGCCAGCAGTTTTTCGACATGGCTGAGATACTGGATGCCACGGCGTTCGCGCCGCAAATTCCGCGCCGCGGACCAGCCCGCATGCAGCCGGTCGGCCGAAGTTACCGCCAGTAAACCGACATCGCGGTGGCTTTCGCCGATCAAGCCAACCGCCTCGATCGCCTCCGGCGCCACCGCGCCGGTATAGGCGATCACGATGTCGCAGTTCGGCCCCGGCTCGCGCAACCAGTAGGCGCCCTCGGTAATGTCCCGTTGCAGCTCCGGCGCCATGATGCGCTGCGGCTGGTCCAGCGTGCGGGTCGATAGCCGCAGATAGACCGAACCGCCCTCGCCCGCTTCGCGCTGCATATGGCGAAAGCCCCATCCCATGATCACGGCAAGTTCATCGACAAAGGCCGGTTCGAACGAAGCCAGCCCATCCTGCGCCATACCGATCAGGGGTGTCGCGATCGACTGGTGCGCGCCGCCTTCCGGCGCCAGCGTAATGCCTGACGGCGTCGCCGCCACCATGAAATCGGGCGTCCTGGTAGCAGGCATAGTTCAGCGCATCGAGACCGCGCTCTATGAAGGGATCATAGAGCGTGCCGACCGGCAGCAGCCGCTCGCCATTGATTGCGTGCGACAGCCCGAGCGCCGACAGCATGATGAACAGGTTCATCTCGGCAATGCCGAGTTCGAGATGCTGGCCCTTGGGCGAATAATCCCAATTGAAGGTCGACGGGATTTTCTCCTGCCGGAACAAATCGTGGTTCTCGGCCTTGGCAAACAGACCGCGGCGGTTAACCCAGGCGCCGAGATTGGTTGACACGGTGACGTCGGGCGATGCGGTGACGATCCGCGAAGCCAGTTCGGTGTCGCCGCGGGCGAGTTCGTTCAGCACGAGTCCAAAACCCTGTTGCGTCGACATCTGCGCCGCCGACTTGAACGCGAGTTGCGGCGGCACATCGATCGTGGGCGCGGTGAGACGGCGGCGGCCTTCCTGGTTGAACGGCGCTGCCGCCAGAAACGCTTCAAGTTCGGCCGGCGGCTGCGACAGTCCTTCGAACGTGTCCCATTCATGGCCGGGACGGATGTTCTGCGTTCCGCGCCATTTCTCCATCTGCGCCACCGTCATCAGGCCCGCATGGTTATCCTTGTGGCCCTGCATCGGCAGGCCGACGCCCTTGATGGTGTAGGCGATGAAACAGACCGGCCGGTCATGATCGATCGCCTCGAAAGCCTCGATCATGCTGGCCATGTCGTGGCCGCCCAGATTGGACATCAACGCCAGCAGTTCGTTGTCGCTGCGGCGGTCGATCAGTTGCGACACCTGCCCCTGATCGCCGATATCGTCCTGCAGATGCTTGCGGAAGGCAGCACCTCCCTGGAAGCACAGCGCGGCATACCTCTGGTTCGGGCAATTATCGATCCAGCGCCGCAGCGCCTCGCCGCCGGGCTCGGCGAACGCCGCCTGCATCAGGCGGCCGTATTTCACGATCACGACCTCCCAGCCGAAATTGCGGAACATGGATTCGAATTTTTCCCACAGCCCTTCCCGCACGACGGCGTCGAGGCTCTGCCTGTTATAGTCGACCACCCACCATGTGTTGCGCAACCCGTGCTTCCAGCCCTCGAGCAGGGCTTCGAAAATGTTGCCCTCGTCCATCTCGGCGTCGCCGACCAGCGCGATCATCCGCCCCTCGGGGCGGTCCTTCATCCAGCCATGCGCGGTGACGTAATCCTGCACCAGCGACGAGAACAGGGTTTGCGCGACGCCGAGACCGACCGAGCCAGTGGAGAAATCGACGTCGTCTGCATCCTTGGTGCGCGACGGGTAGGATTGCGCGCCCTTGTAGCCGCGGAAATTCTCCAGCTTGTCACGGGTCTGGTGCCCGAACAGGTACTGGATGGCATGAAACACCGGACTGGCGTGCGGCTTCACCGCGACGCGATCCTGCGGCCGCAGCACCGAGAAATACAGCGCCGACATGATGTTGGCGAGCGAGGCCGATGACGCCTGATGGCCACCGACCTTCAGCCCGTCCACATTGGGCCTGATGTGATTGGCGTGATGAATCGTCCACGACGACAGCCACAATACCTTGCGTGCCAGCGCAGACAGCAATTCCAGGCGTGCGGGCTCGATCGGCATAGCGGTGCTCCGTAAAGAGTCAGTGTGAACAGATTTTAGCGGGCATGACGGTGCCAGATTTCTCAATTTTCTGCGAGATATCGGCCAATATTGGGATATTGTTCCAGAATTCGCTTTCAAACCATGAGTTTGTCCCAATGTCCTCCCTCGACGCCATCGACCGCAAGATCCTGAGTCTACTGCAATCCGACAGCCGAATGACCATGCAGGAACTCGCCGAAAAGGTCGGTCTCTCCGTGTCGCCCTGCCACCGGCGGGTAAAGCTTCTGGAACAGCGCGGCGTCATCACGCGCTATATCGCGACCGTCGACCAGAAATCGCTGGGGCTCCATGTCAGCGTATTCATTTCGATCAAGCTGGCGCGGCAGAAGGAAGAGGACCTCAACCGGTTTGCGAAAGCGATCTCGAAATGGGACGAGGTGCTGGAGTGCTATCTGATGACCGGCAACCGCGACTATCTGCTGCGCGTCGTCGCCGCCGACCTCTCCTCCTACGAAGCGTTCCTCAAGAACAAGCTGACGCGGCTCGACGGCATCGCCTCGATCAGAGTCGAGTTTTGCGTTGAGCCAGGTGAAGTATTCGATCGCGTTGCCGGTGTAGACGACCTTGCGCAATAACCACGGCCGTCATTCCCCGCGCATGCGGGGAATCCAGTACGCTGCGGCTTATCGGTTCAATCATTGCTCCTCTGGAATACTGGATCGTCCGCCCCAGCGTGCAATCGCGCACAAGGCGGACGATGACAGTTGAATGTGAGGTGGCATTCTCGCGGCGCATTGCGTCCGAGGTTTTGCATCTCGTTTGGCCCTCTCCATCTGAGGGCGAAGGGAAGACCGGGTGCTTGCTGCACCCGCGATCCCGCGTGCGATTTGCGCAAACAAAAATGCACACGAGCATACAGGGCAGCGGGGGCATCCCGGCCTTCCCTGCGCAATGGCTTTACGGCTTACTTCGTGCTCTTCCCGGAGAACGGCTCTTTTGCCTCCGTCGCCTGCGCTTCTTATCGCACGCTAACGCCAGCACCGCGGCGCCCGAACCACACGACTTCGCCGTACACTTCCGGCGCGTACGTCTATCGCGCCATCAGCGTCCATCGCATCTCACCGCGCGTTCGTGACGTTCGCGAGCGCCCCTCATCCGCCGTGAGACGAGCGGGGTTATGCGACTGATTTGCGTGAGAACGAAAGCGGAATATTTTCGCGCAAAGAGCTAGACAGGTTTTTATTGATTTGCCCGTCGTGCCAGTTTGTCGCACGCCACCGCATGAAGTTGCGCTTGTGTCCTAAGCAAATCAGTCTGCAGGGCGCGGCGAAATTGTAGCGGGGATAGCGGTCCCCGGGGTCGCTGCGCTCGCCCGGGCTACGCGCACGTCATTACGAGCCGCTCCGACGATCATTGCCGCCACGGCTCGACGATGATCTTGGTGTGCACTTCAGGATTCGCGAGATCGGCAAACGCTTTTGCCACACCGTCGATGCCGACGCTGGCGGTCACCATCGAGGCGGCATCGACCTGCCCTTCCGCGATCAGGCGCAGCGAATAGGCGAATTCCTCCGGCGTGTAGCCCAGCACGTATTGAACATTGAGTTCCTTGACGATGCCGAGCATCGGCTCGGAGCGGTCGGTTTCCATGCAGACGCCGACCACGACGACCCGAGCGTCGCGCGGCGCGCCCTCGAACACCTGCTGGATCAGGCCGGGTACGCCAACGCATTCGAAGATCAGCGCAGGCTTCAGCGCTGGCAACAGCGCCTGCAGCGGCGGGCGGGAGGCCTTTTCCTCCGGCGACATCTGGGCATGCTCGGCCCAGGTCGCGTAGGGCTGCGTGCGCGCGGGGTCGACGACCACGTCGGCGCCGAGCTTTTCGGCCAGCGCGCGGCGCGCCGGCGAATAGTCAGCGGCGACGATCGGATGCAATCCCCTGATCTTCAGCGCCGCGATCACGGCCAGGCCCACCGGCCCGCAGCCGATCACCAGCGGCACCTCGCCGCCCCTGATGTTGGCTTTCGCCACCGCATGCACGCCGACCGCGAGCGGCTCGGTCAGCGCGGCGTGCTCGGCGGCGAGGCCGTTCGGGACCTCGAGCAGCAACGCTTCGCTGAGCAGCATGCGTTCGGCATAGGCGCCGACATTGTCATTGGAGTAGCCGATGCCCTGCGGGCCTTCCGCGGTCAGCAGCGCCGGCAGCGAACAGACTTTGGTGCCGGGCTTGAACTTCTGCGTCGTGCCCGGACCGTAGTCCAGCACCTCGCAGCAGAACTCGTGGCCAAACACGACATCGCGGGAAAGGTCCATCGGCTTGCGGCCTGGAAAATGCTTTGCGAGTTCGACCATGCGGTGGGCGTGCTTGCGCGCATGCAGGTCGGAACCGCAGATGCCACAGGCCAGCGACTTGACCAGCACCATGCCCGGACCCGGTTTGGGCTCCGGCATCTGATCGACGACGATTTCGCCGTTTCTGAAAATGGCAGCGCGCACGAGAGTTCCTCCGGGTGATTTTTGTTCACCTTAGCACGGAGGATCACCACGCATAGCGCACAACGCCCTTGCCGGCGTAGGAATCGGTGACGCTGGAGAACTGGCCTTCGAACACAGCCGCCGCCGACCAGCCGCTCAGCCATTTCATCTCGGCAGCAGCCGTGACCAGTGCAGAGTCATGCGCTTGCGCCGCGCCGTTGACGACGAACGCCGCGCCCGGCAGCGTCTGGAACAAGGCCGTGACATTGCGGTCGGTGTTGAAATCATGCGCCCAGGCGGCGCGGCCGCGTAGGGTCAGGATGCCGTTCGAAATCGCAAACGACTTGTCTGTGCGAACGCCGATTTCGGTTCGCGAGGCCGTGACGTTCTTGGCCGCATAGTTCAGCGCGAAGGTGCCGGTGCCTGCCAGTACCTGCTCGGCATAGGCCGGCAGGCTGTAGGTGGTGAATTGCCCGGCCGCATAAGGCGTGAAGCCCATCCAGGGCGTCACGTAGCGAGTAGCCGCCCTCGATGCGGCCGGAATACGCATTGGCGTTGAACTGGGCGCGCAGACGCTCGAAGCCCGCCGCCGTAACGGTGCGCTCGGTCGTCACGTCCTGCCAGCCATAGGCTGCAGCGGCGGTGACATAAGCGTTACCGACGTTGTGGCGAATGAAGGCGCCGGCCTGGAACAGATCCGAGCGCCCGGAGCCGAAACCGGAAACGCTGAAATTGGTGCCGCCGCCGGCGAGCGCAAAACCGGCCAGCGTATCGCGCGAGAGGCGATAGTCGGCGCCGACCGCGAAGCCGAAGGCGCGCGCGGTGGCGTCGTTCGATCCGAGCACGGCGTTACCTGACGTATTGCTGCCGCCGCCGTAGGCCGCCCCCCAGACGCTCCAGCGCTGGTCGAACAGATCGCCCCGCGCGACGTCGGCCTTGGTCGGGAATTTGGCGAAGGCATCGCGTGCGGCCGGCTTCTTCGCGGCGTAACCAAGCGCGCTCTCTTCTGTGAACGGGACAGCGCCTGCGCTGCCGCCGAAGCCGCCATTGCGGCCCGCCACGAATTGGTCCGACATCAGCGATAGGAATTGGTTCATGGCGTCGAAAGTCGCCTGCTGCGACCCGGTCGCCAGTTCGCCGGAGACCTGCGTCAGGCCGGCCGGCGAGAGCGAGGCGAAGCCCACCGGAATGCCGCCGGTCGTGTTGAAGAAATTGGCCAGCGCGTTGGCGACGTTCTGTTGGTTGACATTGAGGCCGCCGCCGTAGCTTAGCGCGAAATTCAGATAGACGTTGTTGGCGTCGTAGCTCAGCGTCGGATTCAGGTTGGACGAAACGCCTGACACCACGGGGTTGAACGTGTCCACCAAGCCGCCGCCAGTTGCGGTCAGGATGGTGTATTGCTTCGTCACCGTGCCGGTCGGAACGACCACGACCGTGGCGCCGCCGAGGGTTACTGCACCCCCGACCCGAGTCAGATCGCTGCTCGCCCCCGAAATCTCGACCATGTAGCTTGAAGCTGCCGAGAACGTCAGGCTGCCCGCCACGTTCAGCGTACCGATCGAATTGCCCGGCGCGAGCACGCCGCCGACATCGACGACGACGTGATCGATCGTGCCGGTGCCGCCCACCGTGCCGCCGGCAACGACGCTGACGAGACCGTTGATGATGCCGTTCACCGAGAGCGTGCCACCGGTAACGTTCCAGTCCTGCGCGCCGGTGCCGGTGACGGTCCAGTTCGAGCTGCCGATCTTGTTGAAGCTTGCGAAGCCGTCATACTGCAGGCCGGCGCCGATCAGGCTGAGATTGAAGCTGTCCTTGCCGGTGCCGCCGAGCTGGAACGTGTCGGTGCCGTTGCCGAGCACGAGGCCGTTGATAACGCTGCCCGGGCCGAGCGTCAGCACGCTATTGCCGCAGCCGCAAAATTCGATCGCCGCGAAACCGGTCGCTGCGTTGATCGTGCCCGAGTTGAAAACGGTACCAGTTCCGCCGAGGAGAATGCCGGTGCCACCCGCGCCGACGTTGATCGTTCCGGTGTTGGTGACGGAATTGCTGCCGCCGAAACTGGTGACGTCGAGGCCGGTGCCGCCATTTCCAACGGTGATGGTCCCGCTGTTGGTGATGGTGTTGGAATCGCCGAATACGAGTACGCCGACGGAATTGTCGCCGAGCAGCAAGGTGCCATTCTGGTTGATCGTGCCCGACAAGCCGTTATAGGCGATACCGACGCTTGCGATACCGCCATTGATGGTTCCAGAATGCGTGATCAGGGCGCGATCGCCCTGCGTGGCGATTCCGGCACCGCTGCTGCCGACGTTAAGCAGCCCGATGCTGGTGACCAACGCATCGTCGCCGAATACGTCGATGGCCGCGCCGGAACCGGTCACGTTGATCGTACCGGCGTTGTTGACGATGGCGCGATTGCCCTGCAGCAGGATGCCGTCGGCGTTGAGGCCACCGGTAATGGCGGCGCCGGCAAGGTTGCTGACGGTGTTGTCGTCGTTGATACCGACGATGGCGCCCGACAACCCGGATGCGTTGCCGATCGTGATGGCGCCCGCATTGGTGACGGTGCTGTTGCCGGCAGCGAAGATTCCAATACCATCCGCGCCGAGGGTAATGACGCCGGATGGGGCGTTGACGATCGTATTGTTCACGCCGGCGAAGATGCCGGTGCTGCTTGGCCCGGCAGAGAGCGTGCCGCTGTTGGTAACGGTGTTGAAGTCGTTGACGCCGATGATCACGCCGCCGCCGTTGCTGACGGTCGCGCCGGGCAGCACGTTGACGATGAGATTGTCGACGCCGCCGCCGGCCTGAAAGCCGGCCGGGGTGTTGCCGCTGCAGGTGACGGTCTGGCCGCTCGACGCCGGATCGGGCGTGCAGGCCGCATTAGCGGGCGCCGCCGACAGGCTCACGCCTGCGACAAATAAGGACATGGCGACGGCCCGCGCAGCCACATCGCGGCAGCGTCGGCCTTGCGCCAACGGTAGCAACTGAAAATGCAAACGCCCGAACCCCATTCCCCCGGCGCACTGCGGCGCCATCCGAACGTGTTAGCATGGGTTCCGCCGTATATTTACGGATGCGGGGTTGAATTCCCCAGACCGGCGCCACAACCGGGCGTTTTACGGCGCTGCTGTGGCACCTGCGCCACGGTTTTGGCGATGAAGACGTGACGGCCTTGGCCGAGGGCCTTGTTGGCGAGGCTCAGGCGTTCGGCGACGACTCACCCGCAACGGCCAGAAGCTGCGAGCGACGAACGCGCTCGCGATGGGCTGTATAGAGTCCCGAGGCGACGATGAAGGCGGCGCCGGTGACGGTGTAGACGTCGGGGACTTCGCCGAAGATCAAGAAGCCGAGCACGCTGACCCACAGCAATTGCATGTAGGAAAACGGCGCCAGCACGGAGGCATCGGCATAGCGGAACGCCAGCACCACGATCCATTGCCCCGCGGTGGAGGCGATGCCGATAAAGATGCCGAAGGCGATGTCGTGCCAGGTCGGCGTCACCCAGACGAACGGCACCAGCGCCGAAAGAATGCAGACGCCTACGATCGAAGAGTAGGTCATCACGGTGATGGCGCGCTCGGTGCCGCTCATCATCCGCGTCATGATCAGCGTGCAGGCCCAGGCCAGCGCCGAGACCAGCGGAAAGAAAGCCGCGGGATGAAACGCGCCGGTGCCGGGGCGCAGAATGATGATGACGCCGATCAGGCCGACGCCGGTGGCGATCCAGCGGCGCATGCCGACCTTCTCGCCGAGGAAGACGATCGACAGCGCGGTGACCAGCAGCGGCGCGACGAAGCCGGTGGCGGAGGCTTCCGCGATCGGCAGGAAGCGCAGGCCGGAAATGAAAAACAGCGACGAGGCCAGCACCGTCACGCCGCGCATCAACTGCAGGCCAAGACGATTTGTCGGAAGCGCAAATAGCGGCGAGCCCGGCATCATCGCAGGCGCCATGATCAGCGCGAACACCACGAACCGGATCCATGCGATCTCGATCGACGGCAGCGTCGCGGACAGGTACTTTGCGGTCACATCCGAAATGCCGAGGAATATCGTCGACGCCAAAATCAGCGCGATGCCCTTGAACGGCCGATCGGCACGCGCAGGCGCCTTGCGAAGCGGCAGACTTCTTTTCGGGCAAGGGTATTGGAGCGCTGTCCAGCCTTGCGGCTGCGGCGGGGGGCGGTGTCACGGCAATCTCGAAAGGCAGTAATGATCGAATCGGGCGAGCCTCGAAAAAACACCAATTAGCCCGGTGCGACTAGGCCCGAAAACAGGATGCGGATATGCGCTGAGGGTGCAATTGCAACAGTTTGTTAAGGAGCGTGTTCCCTACAGCATCGGCAGGCCGCGCGGCTTGGGACCGCGCGGAAAGGCCATGTCGAGCGCGACGACCTCGGCGGCATCAAGCGTCACGTCGCCGGCAGCAGCGTTCTCCGCGGCGTGTTCCGCGCTCGATGCTTTCGGAATTGCGAGCACCGAGGCGCGCGCGTGAGAAACGCCAGCGCGACCTGACGCGGCGTTGCGTTGTGCGCCTGCGCGATCGCCTGCAGCACCTCGCCGCCCTTGCTGCGCGCCGACGGAAAATCATTATGTCCGAACGGCGAATAGGCGACGACGGCAACGCCATGTTGCTCGCACCACGGGATCACCGCGTGCTCGATCGCGCGCTCCTGCAGATGATAGAGCACCTGGTTGCAGGCAATCTTGCCCTCGCCCGCGACATCGAGCAGTTCGTAGAGATCGTCGCTATCGAAATTGCTGACGCCCCAGGAGCGGATTTTTCCGGCAGCGACCAGCTCGTCGAACGCCGCCACCGTCTCCTCGAACGGATAGGAGCCGCGCCAGTGCAGCAGATAGCAATCGAGATGATCGGTCTTCAGCCGCTTCAGCGAGCGCTCGCAGGCGGTGATCGTGCCGCGCCGCGAGGCGTTGCTCGGCAATACCTTTGAGACCAGGAAAAGTTTTTCGCGCGGCAGGCCCGCGATGGCGTCCGCGATCACGGGTTCGGCCTCGCCATACATCTCGGCGGTGTCGATATGCGTCATGCCGGTTTCGATGCCCCGGCGCAACGCAGCGATGGCGGCCTTGCGGTCTCCGCGGTCGAGATACCAGGTGCCCTGCCCGATCACGGATACATCAGGGCCATGCGTGCCGAATTTTTTCTGTTTCACGATCACCTCAACTTCTGACGATGCCGACCAGACGGCGGCGATGCAGCGGCAGCGCGTTCTCGGCCGGCAGACCGCGCAGCCAATCGCGGAAGCTTATGACCTCGGGACAATCTGCAGTGCCGGCAGGCGCGATCAGCCAGTCGCCGATGCCCGATCCCTCCGTCACGCGGTCGCAGCGATAACCCGGATGGTGGCCGAGCCCGCGGGCGATCAGCACGTCGACCTTGCCCTCGACCAGTTCGTGCAGGCCGGCGGGCTGCAGCACCCGCAAGCCGATTTCGGCATTGGCGGCGCGAAACTGCTCCAGCTCCAGGCGACGCAGATCGAAGCTGCCATGCACGCCGAGTTGCAACAGCACCGCGCCCACCGGCTTCAGATGCGCGGTCGCATTGGCGATGCGGCGAAAGCCGCCGGATATCTCGGGCAGATAGGCCTGGCCGGCTTCGGTGAGGACGAGCTGCTTGTGCAGCCGCTCGAACAGGCGAACGCCGAGGCGCGCTTCCAGCGCCTTCACCTGCTGGCCCACGGCGGCGGGCGTCACGTGCAGCTCATGCGCGGCGAGCTTGAAGCTGAGATGCCGCGCGGCGGCTTCGAACGCACGGAGCGCATTGAGCGGAGGAAGGATGTAGGTCATAGCGTTGCAGTTTGTCACTGATAGGCGATGGCCTTGCAATAGATTTTCTTGCGCTGGAGCGAAGGAACCATGCTTTGCGCCAGCATGCTGCCGCCGGTTACGGTCGGTTCGTGTTGGAGAAGTGTCCCATGGCCGAAACCGATTCATCCCTTTTACGAAGTGCATCGCGGCGAAATGGAAGCCGCCATGCGTCAGCGGCTCGATCTGGCTGAGACGATGTTGCGCGAGCGCGCACATCTCGTGGATTTCGACAAAGTCAAACAGGAGGTGATGGATGAATTCGAAATCGTACTCGGCCAGATGCCGTATGTCGGCGGTGCGGCCAGCCGTATGAGTGATTTCTTCATGCGCCTGATGGGCTTCATGGCCATCAGCCGCGTGCTTCGACGACACGGCGTGTCGCTGTCCGTGATCGGCGAAATCGAGCGAGAGACCTACAAGGCTCAATTGCTGACCGTGCCGGAGGCCGAACGGCTCGCTTCGGGACGTCAGTTCATGTCGCGGGAGAACCAATCCCTTCTCCGCGAGCAGGCCGCGCGAAGCCTGGCGAACGAATATAAGGAGGATTTTGTCTACGAATTCGTCGAGCCGGGGCCCGGCGACAGCTTTGAATTCGGTATCGATTACAAGGCTTGCGGCTTCTGCAAATTCGCGGTTCGCCATGGAGATAAGGAAATCTTGCCGAACATTTGCGGACTTGATTTCGAGGCCTACGCAACCCGTGGCATTCGTCTGGAACGAACCCAAACGCTGGCCGGCGGCGCCAGCCACTGCAATTTTCGCTTTTCCCGACTCGAAGCAGAGTAAGACACGTGGGGCGGCCGCCCTAGTTCACTACCGCCAGCTTCCGCTGCTCTGCATCACCCGGCCCCGCCTGCGCGATCAGGCGCTTCAGCTCCGGAATGCAGGAGCCGCAATTGGTGCCCGCCTTCAAGCTGGCGCCGATGTCCGCGGCCGAACGCGCACCGCCCGCGATGGCATCGCAGATGGTGTTGCGGCCGACGCCGAAGCAGGCGCAGACGATCGGGCCGGCATTGGCGAGGCCATCGGCCGATTTACCCGACAACAGCATGCGGCGCTGGTCGGTGCCGAGCGTATCGGCGGCAAACAGTCCCTTCACCACATTCCAGTCGCCGGCGTCCCGCGCAGGGCCCGATGAACAGGCAGGTTTCGATGCGGTCGCCGCTAAAGCATGCCGCGCGATAGACGCCGCCGCCGAAATCCTTGTATTCGGCGAGGTCATGCGTCGCGATTGATTTGAGCCAGGATTGCCATCCCGTCAGATCGGCGTTGTCGGCAATCAGATAGCCGTAACCGCCATTGACGGCGACGCGGGCGCTCCAGGCGTGCTGCTGGCAGAGCCAGCGGCTTGCGCGACAGCGCGAAGCCGCGGAATACATACTCGTAAGGCGTAATCGATGCCGGCGTCGCCTTGTTCTCGGGCTGGCCGGAGAACGGATCGGTGATCGGTGCCACCAGCGAACCGACCCGCGCGCCTGTGGCGTTGGCCTCACTCCAGTGGATCGGCGCAAACAGCATGCCGCGCTGCTGGCGTTCGCTGACGACGACGCGAAGCGTGCACTGCCCGTAATCGGTGGTGACACGCGCGAAGTCGCCGTCGGCGAGCCCGTGCCTGGCGGCATCGTCGGGATGAACTTCGACAAAGGGCTCCGGCAGATGCTGGCCGAGCCGCGGGCTCATCCCGGTCCGCGTCATGGTGTGCCACTGGTCGCGGATGCGGCCGGTGTTCAGCCGCAGCGGCCGCGCCGCCGTGGTCTCGGTCCGCAGCGTCGGTATTTCCGGGGCGATGAAACGCGCCTTGAAATCGTTGGCGAAGAAACCGCCTTCGGCGAAGAAGCGCGCCTGCGGTTCGCTTCCCTGCCGGACCGGCCACTGCACCGGCGCCATCGCATCGAAATCGCTGTCCGACAGCGACTGTAGCGCACCGATGTCGAAGTCGCGCGCGCCCTCGTTCTCGAATGCCGAGAGAGACGCGTGCTCGCGGAAAATATCCGCCGCCGAATTGAAGCCGAAGGCCGCACCGAAACCGAGGCGCCTGGCGACCTCGCCCATGATCCACCAATCGGGCTTCGCCTCGCCCGGCGCGGAAAGGAACGCGCGCTGCCGCGAGATGCGCCTTTCGGAGTTGGTCACGGTGCCGGATTTCTCGCCCCAGGCCTCCGCCGGCAGCAGCACATGGGCGCCCACGTCGACTGTGTCATTGGAAATGACATTCTCGGAAACAACGAACAGTTCGAGCTTCTTCAGGGCGTCGCGCGCGGCGTCGGCGTTTGGCAGCGACACCGCGGGATTGGTCCCCATCACCCACAGCGCCTTGATCTCGCCGCGCGCAATCGCCTCGAACATCTGCACCGCCTTCAGCCCTTCATGGGTGGCGATGCGCGGCGCCTTCCAGAACCGGCGCACACGATCGATATCCGGCGGCGTAAATCCCATGTGGGCGGCGAGCTGGTTGGCGAGCCCGCCGACCTCGCGTCCGCCCATCGCATTGGGCTGCCCGGTCAGCGAGAACGGTGACGCGCCTGGCTTGCCGATCCGCCCCGTCGCGAGATGGCAGTTGACGATGGCGTTGACCTTGTCGGTGCCCTGCGCCGACTGGTTGACGCCTTGCGAATACATCGTGACGACGCGCTCGGTGTTCGCAAACATCTGGAAGAATGTCGCGACGTCCTGCTCGGAGAGGCCGGTCGCGAGCGCAGTGGCCCCGACGCTGCCCGCGATGTTGCGCGCGCGGGCGATGGCGTCTTCGAAGCCAGTGGTGTGGACGCGCGATGTAGTCCCGGTCGAGCACGCCGTTATCGGCAAGATAAACCAGCAATCCGCTGAACAGCGCCGTATCGGTGCCGGGCTTCAAACCCAGGAACAGATCGTCATCGCCGACGGTATCGGTGCGGCGCGGATCGATCACGATCATCCGCGCGCCGCGCTTCTGCTTGTTGGCAAGCATGCGCTGGTACAGCACCGGATGGCACCAGGCTGCGTTGGAGCCGACCAGCACCAAGAGATCCGCCTCGTCGAGATCTTCATAGCAGCCCGGCACCGTATCGGCGCCGAAGGCGCGGCGATGACCGGCGACGGATGACGCCATGCAGAGCCGCGAATTGGTGTCGACATTGGCGCTGCCGATGAAACCCTTCATCAGCTTGTTGGCGACGTAATAATCCTCGGTGAGCAACTGGCCGGAGAGATAGAACGCGACCGCCCCCGGGCCGTCGCGCGCGATGATGTGCTGGAAGCGGTGCGCGACATGGTCGAGCGCATCGCTCCAGGCCACCCGCTCCATGCTTCCCTTGCCGCAGCGGATCATCGGATAGAGCAAGCGGTCGGTGAGGCCGAGCGTCTCGCCAAGCGCCGAGCCTTTCGAGCACAGCCGTCCAAAATTGGCAGGATGCGTGGGATCGCCCGATATCGCCGCCCCGCCCCGCCCATCCGGCGTCGCCAGGATGCCGCAGCCGACGCCGCAATAGGCGCAGGTGGTGCTGATGGCACGCAGGTCGGGATCGATGGCAGTCATGGCGGAAACCGGATCATGCAGCTTCTGAACGAATGGCGAGCGAGCGGCCGAACATCATGTCGGCGCGAATTCTCTGCGTCGGCTGCCGCGTTCGGATCAATTCGAGATACCAGAGCGCGTCGCCGACATCGCCGATCAGGACCGCACCGGTCAATCGCCCACCTGATATCACGAGCTTCTTGTAGGTGCCGTGATTGATATCGGAGAGCACGATGGCCTCGCTGCCCTCGCCGCCGATGAAATCACCAGCGGAGAACACGCTGACGCCGGAGACCTTCAAATTAGTCGCAACGACACTGCCGGCGTAGGAAGCTTCCCGCCCGGCGAGATGCCGCGCCAGCACCCGCGCCTGCTCATAGGCCGGCTCGACCAGCCCGTAGCAGATGCCACGATGCTCAGCGCATTCGCCAATCGCGAATACGTCCGCCGCGCCGGTTTGCAGATGGTCGTCGACCACGATGCCGCGATTGACCGATATGCCGGCTTCCTTTGCCAGCGCGATATTCGGCCGGATACCGGCCGCGAAGATCACGGCTTCGGCCGGAATCAGGCGGCCATCCACCAGTTCGACGCCTTCGACGCACTTCGCGCCATGGATGCGCGCGGTGTTGGCGTTGAGCAGGATTTCGATCCCCTTGCGCTCGACGAGGGATTTCAAAAGTTCGGCCGCGGGCGGCATCGAGCTGGCGCTCCATCAGACGGTCCATCAGGTGCACCAGCGTCACCGGCGCGCCGGCCTTGGCAAGGCCATAGGCCGCTTCGAGGCCGAGCAATCCGCCGCCGACCACCACCACGCGCTTCTTCTGCGCCGCCAGCGTCAGCAACAAATCGACGTCGCGGCTGTCGCGGAAGGTATGCACGCCGGCGAGGTCGGCGCCCGGCACGTTGAGCCGCAGCGCCGACGAGCCCGTGGTCAGCACCAGTTTCGAAAACGGGACGCTCTCGTCGTTCTCGATCTTGAGTTCACGGCGGCCGACGTCGATCGCGGTGGCCATGCAGCCATATTTCAGGGTGACGCCGCGGTCGCGCCACCAGGAGGCCGGACGAAGCTCGATGTCCTGCGACGTGGTCTCGCCAGCCAGCACCGAGGACAGCAGCACGCGATTATAGGCAAGCCGCGGCTCGTCGCCGATCACGGCGATGGCGTAGCGGCCCAGCGCCACCTTGGCCAGTTCGTCGACCAGACGGGCAGCGGCCATGCCGTTGCCGACGATTACCAGCGGCTCGCTCATAGCGTATCCTCACTCGGCGGCTTGAGCGCCGCCGTAGGCTTCGGAGATCATGTAACCGGACAGCGTGCCGTAGGCCGCGGTCCAGGCTTCGGCGACGTCGGATGTCCAGGCCTCGCCGAGCCCTTTTTCCAGCGTCCACAGCAGCGCACCGCCGACGACCGGATAGTGTTCCGGCTTGGCGCCATAGCTGACGTGACGCTTTGCCAATGCGCTGGCGGCCGGCAATACCGAACCGAGATCGCTCAGGCCATTGACCACGACGGCGAGCGTCCCCATCAGTTTCTTGCGCTGCTCTTTCATGTCGGCGGGAAACATCGCCTTGACCGTCGGAGCGACTTCGAACAGGCGGTCGTAGAACAGCACGGCGGCCTGTTCGGAAATCGGAGCGACTTTGGCGAAACTTTGCTGCACGAGATTGACTTGCTCAGGTGTCATTTTCTTCTCCCGCCTCTTCCATGGCCCCGCCCCACGCAGGACCGCGACAAAGCTCAGGCCGCCTCGACGAAGCGGTGCCGCTCATAGAGGAATTCGAGCACGCGCTGCCGGCACTTGAGGTAGCCGGGGTTGGTCGCAAGCTCGAGCCGCTTGCGCGGCCGCGCCAGCGGCACTTCCAGCACCTCGCCGATCCGCGCGCTGGGGCCGTTGGTCATCATCACGATGCGGTCCGACAGCAGCACGGCCTCGTCGACGTCGTGGGTGATCATCAGGATGGTGTTGCCGAGCTTCTGGTGCAGCGCCATCACCGAATCCTGCAGATGCGCTCGGGTCAGTGCGTCGAGCGCGCCAAAGGGCTCGTCGAGCAGCAGCACCTTCGGCTCCATCGCGAGCGCACGCGCGATGCCGACGCGCTGCTTCATGCCGCCGGAGACTTCCGACGGCCGCTTGTCCTTGGCATGCGCCATCTGCACCAGATTGAGATTGTGCATCACCCAGGCGTCGCGCTCGGCGCGGGTCTTGGTCGATGCGAACACCTTGTCGACGCCGAGCCGGACGTTCTCATAAACCGTCAGCCACGGCAGCAGGCTGTGGTTCTGGAACACCACCGCGCGGTCCGGCCCCGGCGAATTGACCTCGCGGTTTTCCAGCAGCACGCAACCGGTGGTGCAGTCGGTGAGGCCGGCGACGATGTTGAGCAGCGTGGACTTGCCGCAGCCGGAATGGCCGATGATCGAGACGTATTCGCCCTTCTCGATCGTCAGGTTGATGTCCTTCAGCACCTCGGTCGTGGCGTTGCCGCGGGTGAAAGTCTTGTCGATGTGGTCGAGTTTCAGATAGGCCTGCATGACATTTTCCTTCAGCTCACGGACGTGCCGCGGGTCACGATCTTGCCCAGTCCCGCGATCACGCGGTCGAGCACGAAGCCGATGATGCCGACATAGAACAGCGCCAGGATGATTTCGCTGATATGCGACGAGTTCCAGGCGTCCCAGATGAAGAAGCCGATGCCGACGCCGCCGATCAGCATTTCGGCTGCGACGATCGCCAGCCACGACAGGCCAATGCCGATGCGAAGACCCGTGAAGATGTAGGGCGCTGCCGCCGGGATCATGATCTTGGTGAAAAACTCAATCGGATTGAGCTGCACCACTGCCGCGACGTTGCGATAGTCCTGCGGAATGTTGCGAATGCCGACCGCGGTGTTGATGATGATCGGCCAGACCGAGGTGATGAAGATGACGAAGATCGCCGAGGGCTGGCCGTCACGGAACGCGGCGAGCGACAGCGGCAACCATGCCAGCGGCGGGATGGTGCGAAGCACCTGGAACAGCGGATCGAGCCCGCGCATCGCCCATACCGACTGCCCGACCAGCGTGCCGAGCGCGATGCCGGCGATGGCGGCGATCGAATAGCCCAGCGCGACGCGCTGCAGCGAGGCGGAGAGATGCCAGAACAGACCCTTGTCGACGCCGCCGCGGTCGAAGAACGGATCGAAGATCAGTTCCTTGGTATCGGTGAAGACTCGCGATGGCGGCGGCAGGGTGGAGCCCGCCCGACGACAGACCAGTTCCCAGAACAGCATCAGCAACGCGACCACGATGAGCGGCGGCACGACCCGCGCCGCGGTCTCCCTCGCCATCTTGATGTACTTGTCGGTCCGTGGCGCCAGCTTTGGCTTCATCGTCACCACCGGCGCCGCCATCGTCGGCGTAGTGACCGGAATTGCCGTCGCGGTGGCTTCGGTTTTCATCGCATGCATCGACATTGAAATTGTATCTCCGCGTTTCAATGAGCGGGCCGCACGCTTGCCGCGCGGCCCGGTTTGGATCAGACATCAACACGCTTGATCGACAGCGACTTCAGATAAGCCGCCGGATTTTCCGGATCGAACACCTTGCCGTCGAAGAAGGTCTCCTTGCCGCGCGAGGTCGAGGCCGGAATATCGGCAGCCGCAACGCCCATCGTCTTGGCGGCCTCTTTCCAGAGATCCTCGCGGTTGACCTTCGCGATCAGCGCCTTGGTGTCGAAGCCCGCGTCATACTTGCCCCAGCGGATGTCTTCGGTGAGGAACCAGAGATCGTGGCTCTGGAACGGATAGGACGCGTGATCGCGCCAGTATTTCATGATGTGCGGCGAGTTCTCGACGACCTTGCCGGGAATGCCGTAATCGAACTTGCCGGCCGAACGGTCATAAACGTCCTCGACCGGGCAATTCATCCATTGCCGCTTGCCCATGATGGTCGCCAGCTCTTTCTTGTTTTCGGCCTTGTCGGCCCACTGCTGCGCCTCCATCACCGCCATCAGGATCGCCTGAGCGGCCTTCGGATATTTGTCGACCCAGGCCGCGCGCATGCCCAATGATTTCTCGGGATGCTTGGCCCAGATTTCGCCGGTGTTGACGGCGGTGTAACCGATCTTCTGGTTGATCAGCTGCAGGTTCCACGGCTCGCCCACGCAGAAGCAGTCCATGGTGCCGACCTTCATGTTCGCGACCATTTGCGGCGGCGGCACCACGATGGTTTCGATATCCTTGTCGGGATCGATGCCGCCGGCAGCGAGCCAATAGCGGATCCACAGATCATGGGTACCGCCCGGGAACGTCATGGCGGCCTTGACCGACTTGCCTGCGGCCTTCTTCTTTTCAAGCGCGACCTTGAACGGCGCGGTGTCGACGCCGAGCTTGAGGTCGGCATATTCGTTGGAAACGGAAATGCACTGGCTGTCGAGATTGAGCCGCGCCAGGATGTACATCGGCGTCGGCTGGTTGTTCTGCGTAACCTTGCCGGACGAGATAAGGTAAGGCATCGGCGTCAGGATATGCGCACCGTCGATGCCGTTGCCTTCCGAGCCCAGCACGAGATTGTCGCGGGTGGTGCCCCATGACGCCTGTTTGGCGACTTCGACGTCGGGCATGCCGTACTTGGCAAACAGCCCCTTGTCCTTGGCGACGAACAGCGGCCCGGCGTCGCTCAAGGCGATGAAGCCGAGCATCGCCTTGGTCACTTCCGGCCCCGCGCCTTGCGCGAACGCGCCGGCGGGGAAATTCAGCCTGGCGGCAGCGAGCAATGCCGCCGTACCGCCGGCCGCCTTCAGGAGCTGGCGGCGGCTGAGACCACGGCGCGAGGTCGGAGTGGTGGGTTTCGTCATGAGCGTCGTTATCCTTTGGGTCAGTGCTTAAACGGGCCGTCCGATTGGGTCGCCGCGCTGGGCGCAGAAGGGCGCGTTCCAGGGAGGCCCCGGAATGGCGGCGGTCACAATTCGGATGAGTGGTCTCGAGGGACGGCTTCAATGGCGTCGGCACAAGCTATTCAAGCTTCGTGCCAAGCGTTCCGTATCGCAAAAGAATTATTTTTATCAATCAGTTATATGATACTTGCGGCGGAACATCGCGCCGCTTTCGGGACCGTTATTCGCATTCTAAATTTGCAATTCGCTCAAATCTTGTGCGGCGCACAAGATTTGAGCAGACCAAAAAACCGGGGCGTCAGGCGCTCTCGGTGGTCTTCGCCATCATCGGTTTCGGCGCATTTCCGTCGCCGGGTTTCATCCGGAATTCGTAGGTCATGAGGTGCCACGGCACGGCCGCCGGCTTGCCGTCCGGCATGGCCGGATCGGTGCGTTTTTCGGTCCTGGCGACCAGCTCGTCCTTGACGCCGAACACCACGTCGGAATCCAGATATTTGTCGCCATCCATGAAGACGTGCGTGATCAGCGGCTGATGGCCGGGCGCGGCGACCAGGAAATGCACGTGGGCCGGCCGCATCGCATGCCGGCGGGTCTGAATGATCATTTCGCCGACCGGACCATCGGTCGGGATCGGATAGCTGCATGGCAGGATGGTCCGGAAGAAGAACCGGCCATCGGCATCGGTGATGAAGCGCGCCCGCGACGACGGCCCCTCCGTCGCATAGGCCGGCTTCTGGGAATCATAGAAGCCGTCGTCATCGGCGTGCCAGACGTCGACCGGCACGCCTCTCAGCGGCTTGCCTGCGAGGTCGGTGACGCGGCTCTGCACGAACATCCGCTCGCCCGACAAATTGGCCGAAATATCGGTGCCATGCGGCGTCACCTTGTGCTCGCCGACATAGAACGGACCAAGCACCGTGGTTTCGGTCGCGCCCTCGCGCTCCCTGTGGTTGACGGCATCGACGAGCATCGACACACCGAGCACATCGGAGAGCAGGATGAATTCCTGCCGGATCGGCGTGCACTTCTGGCCGGTGCGGGTCAGGAAATCGATCGCGTATTCCCACTCCTCGAAGGTGAGATCGGTCCTGCGCACGTAGTCGTGCAGCGATTTCACCAGCTCCTGCAGCAGGAATTTGGCGCGCGTATCCGGCGTATCGTCGAAGCTGCGGATCACGGCGGCGGTCAGTTCGGTCTCGTTGAATTGGGGCATTTCTGGCTTCCTGCGGATGCGCGGTGGCTTGTTTCAGCGTATACCACCGCTCCGCCCTCGGTAAGCTTGGCCGGTTGGAACGGGGCACACTTTTCGGCTATCAAGGCTGTCATATCCTGCCGGAGAACAGCCCCGATGTTAGCCCCTGCCCCCGCCTCGCCCAAATCCGCCGGAATGTCCAAGGCCGCGCTGGATCGCCTCGAAAATCACCTTAAGCAACGCTATATCGATGCCGGCCGCTTCCCGGGGACGCAGCTCCTGATCTATCGCCGCGGCAACGTCGTTCATTCCACCGTGCAGGGCTTTGCCGACGTCGAACGCAAGGCGCCGGTCAAGGACGACACGATCTACCGCATCTATTCGATGACCAAGCCGATCACCAGCGTCGCCTTCATGATGCTGGTCGAGGAAGGCCGCGTCGCGCTCGACGAGCCCGTGCACAAATACATCCCGGCATGGAAGAACCTCGGCGTGTTCATGGCCGGCACCTATCCGGCCTTCCTGACCCGCCCACCGACCCGGCCGATGCTGATCGTCGACCTGCTGCGCCATACCTCCGGGCTTACCTATGGCTTCCAGCAGCGCGGCAATGTCGACGCCGCCTATCGCGAGACCAAGATCGGCGAGGTGATCAAGGCCGGCTCGCTGCAGACCATGATCGACGATCTCGCAAAGATCCCGCTGGAGTTTTCGCCGGGCGAGGCCTGGAATTACTCCGTCGCCACCGACGTGCTCGGCTATCTCGTCGGCGTCATCAGCGGCAAGCCGTTCGAGCAGTTCCTCAAAGAGCGCATTTTCGATCCGCTCGGGATGAACGACACCGACTTCTTCGTGCCGAAGGAAAAGGCGCATCGTTTCGCCGCGCTGCTATTCGGCCGGCGTGCAGATCGGCATGACTGCCGGCGAGGCCAAAATGACGCTGCAGGACGACCCGGCTACAAGTTCGTTCCTGTCGCCGCCCTCGTTTATTTCCGGTGGCGGTGGCCTGTGCTCGACCGCAGCTGACTATCTCACATTCTGCCGTGCGCTGCTTAATGGCGGCGAACTCGACGGCGTTCGCCTGCTCGGCCCGAAGACCCTGAAGCTGATGGCGGCGAACCATTTGCCCGGCGGTGTCGACCTGCCGGCGATGTCGCGCTCGCTGTTTTCGGAAGCGGCCTATAACGGCATCGGTTTCGGGCTCGGCTTCGCCGTCACCATGAATCCGGCGCAGACGCTGATCGCCGGCAGTCCCGGCGAGTTCAACTGGGGAGGTGCTGCGACGACCTCATTCTTCATCGATCCGGCGGAAGAGCTGATCATGATCTTCATGACGCAGGTGTTGCCGTCGAGCGCCTACCCGTTGCGGCGCGAGTTGCGCACCATGGTGTATGCCGCCATCACCGACAGCAATCTTTGACGCCGTGTAGCCCCGCGGTTCTACGGCGCGAAGCCGTGGAACCGGGGCTGCGCCAAGCATCTTAATATGCTTGGCGCTATTCGGCGGTTTCTCCTATTCTTGGAGCAAGTGGCGCCGATCCGGGAACCTCCTTGCCAAAGCTTTCATTGCCAGTGCGTCTCGCCCTTCTGGTCGCGGGAACCACGCTGCCGCTGATCATCTTCGCAGCCGGCATGGTGTACAACAATTACAAGCAGGATCGGCAGAACGCGACCCAGCGGGTACTGGAAACCGTCCGCAGCATCCGCCTCGTACTCGATGCCGAGATGCTGCGCATGACCGGCGCGCTGCAGGTACTGTCACTGACCAATTCATTGCGCGACGGCGATTTCAACGGCTTCCGTCGGATCGCGCAGGGCTTCTTGGATCAATACGGCGACGGCGGGGTCATTCTGGTGGCCAATCGCGACGGCCAGCAGGTGTTTTCCTCGGTTACGACGGATACGACGAGCTTGCCGCTACGGAACAACCGTGCCGTCGTCGACAGGGTGTTCGCCGAAAAGAAGCCCGTCTACTCCAATCTGTTCGTCGGCGCGGTGAAGAAGCGCCTGATCGTGACCGTCGAGGTGCCGGTCTTTCGCGATGGCGAGATGATCTACGACATCTCCTTCAGTCCGCCGATCGAAATCTTTCAGGCCATGATCGAGCAACAGCAGCCCACCAAGGACTGGACGATCTCGATCTTCGACGGCGAAGGCACCAATTTCGCACGCGTGCCGAATCCGCAGGAGACCGTCGGCAAGCGCGCATCGCCTTCGCTCTATGCGCAGATGTTCCACACTCCCGAAGCCACCATGCCGACGATATCGCTGGAAGGCGTCCCGCTGATTACGGGCCTGGTCCGCTCCTCGCTCACCGGCTGGACGGTTGCCGCCGGCGTTGCCGAAAGCTCACTGGTCGCGCCGTTGTGGCGCAACCTCGCGATCACAAGCGTAATGGGCGCCGTTCTGCTGCTGGTCGGCCTCGGCTTTGCGGTGCGGATGGCGACCCAGATCGCCCGCGGCGAGATGCTTCACAATCTGTTGATCGAGGAGCTCAACCACCGCGTCAAGAACACGCTCGCGGTGCTGCAGTCGATCGCCACCCAGACCTTCCGCAGCGCCAGCCGGGCGGAGCGCGAGAAATTCGAGGGAAGGCTCGGCGCGCTGGCGGAGGCGCACAATCTGCTGAGCCAGGAAAAGTGGCAGGGCGCGGAGCTGCGGGACGTGATTGCGCGGGTGCTGCGGCCCTATCTGCTCAACACTCCGGAGCGGATGCGGATGTCCGGCCCGCAGGTTCCGCTATCGCCGCGGCTCGCCGTGGTGCTGGCAATGATCGTGCACGAGATCGCAACTAATGCCGCCAAATACGGCGCGCTGTCGAACGACACCGGGACCGTCGCGGTGGACTGGGAGATCCTCGAGGAAAGCGACGGGCGCAAGCTGCGGCTGATCTGGACCGAGGCCGGCGGCCCGCCCGTCACGGCGCCGGTGCAGCGCGGCTTCGGTTCGCGGCTGATCGAGCGCAGTACGCGCGACCAGCTCGGCGGCGAAGCGACCGTCGATTTCCTGCCGCGCGGCGTCATCTATACGGTGAGCTGCGCGCTCGACAGGGAGGAATAGACCGATACGGAGACCGTTATTTCAGCATCTCCGGCACGATCAGCCGCGGCAGGAACAGCGAAACACTCGGCCAGATGATGAGCGCGGCCAGCACCAGCAGCATCGGGACCAGCATGATGGCCGTGTCCTTGATCGCATAGCGCAGCCGCACGCCCGCGATCGAGCAGGCGATCATCAGGCACAGGCCATAGGGCGGCGTCACCAGCCCGAAGGCCAGCGACACGATCGAGATGATCGCGAACTGCACGGGGTGCAGGTCGACCGATTTTGCCAGCGGCTCCAGCACGGTTCCGACGATCACAATCGCCGGAATGGCGTCAAGGAAGCAGCCCACCACCAGGAAGCAGAAGGCGATAAAGAAGCCGGCCGCGATCGGACCCATGCCCCAGGTCGAGACGTTGGCCAGCAGCTCCTGCGGAATCTTGTAATACGCCAGCAGCCAGCCGAAGGCGCTCGCGGTGCCGACGCAGAACAGCGCGACGCCGGCCAGCCGCCCGGTGTCGAGCAAGGCCTTGTAAAGTTCGCGCCACCCGGTTTCGCGATAGAAGAACGCCGACAGCGCGACGGAGTAGAGAACCGCGACGCAGGCCGACTCGGTGGCGGTGAACCATCCGAGCAGGATGCCGCCGACAATGATGAAGGGCGTGATCAGCGCCGGTATCGAGCGCCAGATCGCGCAGCACATCTCCCGCCAGGTGTCTTTGGGATAGGTCGGATAGCCACGGCGCACCGCATAGACATGGACGGTGGCCATCTGCGCGCCGGCGATCAAAAGACCGGGCACGATGCCGGCAAGGTACATCGCCGCGATCGAGGTCGAGATCAGCCCGCCCCACACGATCATCAGGATCGAGGGTGGAATGATGACGGCAAGCACGGCGGAAACCGCCGTGATCGCGATGGAGAACGAGAGGTCGTAGCCCTCCTTGGTCTGGGCATCGATGAAGATTTTCGACTGGCTCGCCGCGTCCGCGGTGGAGGAGCCGGAGATGCCGGCAAAGAACACCGACAGCACGACATTGATCTGCGCCAGCGAACCCGGCCAATGCCCGACCATCGAGCGCGACAATGCGACCAGGCGGTCGGTGATGCCGCCGATGCTCATCAGGTTTGCGGTCAGCAGGAAGAACGGCACGGCGAGCAGGATGAACGAATTGTAGGCGTTGAAGGTCTCTTGCGCGAGCGTCATCATCGACAACCGCGGCTCGATCAAAAGGACCGGCACACAGGCAAGGCCGAGCGCAAAGGCGACCGGCACACGAATGATAAGCAGGCCAACGAAAGTCCCGAACAGGACCATTGCGGCCTGTCCAGCAGAAAG
>CAVUOI010000030.1:0-73037 GCA_963742935.1 uncultured Alphaproteobacteria bacterium
GAATGGTATTGCTGCTCAGTGGCGCCAAACCGCCATCCGACGATGATATTGTCCAATTGCCGGTGGAAGAAATTGACGACGCTGAAACCCGCCAGATAAGCGCCGAAGTGGAGGCCACTGCGCGCGCCGCGCCAATCGGAAACCAGGCTGGGCCGCCAGGGACACGCCGTCCAGATCAGCACCAGCGTGACGATTTGCGCAACCAGGGTCGTGACCGCGAGCGACCAATAGCCGAGGTCCGTCTTCCAGGCCACGAGGATGCCCGCCACGCCGCCCGCGGCATGTCCGACCAGACCGGTCCATTGCAGCGTCATCCAGCGCATCGAACGCAGCAGCAGCGCAGTATGCTGCGAGCCGAGCGCTGCGAGCGGGAACGACAGCGACATCAGCATGATGAGGCCGGAGACCCGCGGATCGTTGAAGAACCAGACCGCGATCGGCGCGAAGGCGCAGACGATCGGCACCAGCACGAGGCTGATTTCAAAACCGATGAAAAAGAGACCGCTCACCATATCCTGGTCGATCTGGCCGCGCTGCACTGTCGCGGACGTTAGGCCCAGTTCGGAGAACAGCGCGACAAACCCCGTCACCGCTGCCGCCATCGCCACGAGGCCGAACGCATCCGGTGCAAGCAGGCGCGCCATGACGGCGGTGATTACGACCTGGATCAGCATGCGGATCGGCTGCGCCGCGATCGCAATGATGCCGCCGCGCGCGGCACGCTGGCCGAGATCCCTGTTGAGATGATCGGTGTTCAGGATGCGGCGATTGGATTCGTGCCTGTTCATTGTGACCGTCAGCTCGACGACCGGTCGGCTTTCGCACGCCCCAGACTGACAAACAGGGCGTCTCTCAACGCACTATCCGAAAGGAGCCTTCGCAAGGCGCGCGACGGAAATAGCACGAAGGCACGCCAGATAGCACAGATCGCAGCCGCGCGTTCCCCCTTTTTGGCATGATCGAGCGCGGTCTCGGCAAAATAGAAGAAATAGTGCGCCGTCACGCCAAAGTACGATCTCGCGAACGCGGTCGGCGAGGCCCAGATGCGCCATTCGGGAAGTGCGTTTCTCCAGAAAATCCGCCGGGTGAATTTCGCGCGCCGCAGCTGCAGGGCATCGTACGACCCTGTCTCCCGCTGTGAAAACATCACGCAGGGCTGCCTGACGAACCCAACGCCGTGCTTGCGGGCGATCCGCAATTGCCAGTCCCAATCCTGGCTGCCGATGAAACTCTCGTTGAAAAAGCCGACGGTCTCGCGAACCCGGGCCCGCACCACCGTCGCGCCGATCTGCGGGAAGTAGCCGCTCATCATGAACTTGAGAAGGTCGTTTCTCTTCTCGGGCCATTGCTCCGGCCAGGGACCGAAGATGGGGCGCCGCTGCGGATCGGTATTGACGACCTGGCCGAACACCATGTCCAGCTGCGGACCGGCGTCCAGCAGGGCCAGGTGGCCATGGATGTGATTCGAGGTCCAGACGTCGTCATCATCCAGGAAAGCGATGTAGTCGGCGGTCGCGGCAGCCATTGCAATATTGCGGGCGGCGGCGGCTCCGGACGTCGATGTATGCAGGTAGATGGCGCCGAACTCTCCCGCGGCCTTTCGCGTGTCCGGCGATGTTCCGTTGTCCCCGACGATGATCTCGAAGCGCAAGCTATCAGTCTCAAGAGCACGGATGCTCTGGAGCGCTTCCCGCAGCACTTCCGGGCGGTCCCGCGTGGGGACCACTACCGAGACCCGCTTTGCTTCTGTCATAACGTTACCTAATACCACTCCTCCCAGTTATCGAAAGCCCCGTTTAACAATGCGGTAAAGATCCGATCATCATCCATCCAGGTGACGAATGTCCGGGCAATGGTACCTGGCGGCCGGGTGTTTTCAGCCTGGGCATAGACAAATTTGTAACCGGCTTGGCCGGCGGCCTGGTGAGCGGCGGCAGTCCAATTCTTTGACTGCCCGAACGGAATGGCAAAACAGTCAGGGTTAATGCCGAGGCGCGAATTGAGCACCTCTCGCGACCTGATCAGCTCATCGACCGCCCTGAGCGTGTCAATTTTCCCGAAGTCCGGATGCGTGACGGAATGGCTGCCGATCTCGACACCCATGGCGGGAAGCCGGGCGATTTCGTCCCATTCGAGCATCCGTGGCCGGAGCCAGCTGGAAGAACTCTCGACCATGCCTGTCGCAACGAACAAAACGGATGGAATTTCGAACTCGGCAAGTATCGGCGCGGCCACGGTTAGAACACTCTTCCAGCCGTCGTCGAACGTAATGGCAAGGTCGCGGGACGTTCCGCCGCCACTTGCAATTTGAGCGGCGGGCACAAATCGAAATCCAAGCTGCTTTGCGAGCTCTATGTGCCGGCGAAACCGCGCCGGCGAACAATCGTTGACGCCGAGATCCCGCTGTCCGACCGAGTGATAGCACAGCAAGCGGCCCTGTGGCTTCGCGTGATGGGCACCAAATGACGCTATCACCTGCCTCTCGCAGTACATTCGCGCTTTCGCGAAGCGTTCACGCGGCCTGAGCCGATCTGCAATTCCCATTTCCCATAACCAACCGTCAAGTCTTGGCCGACGACGGACCATAATCGTGGTAATCGACCAGAATAATAAGTGAAGTATATACCAGAAAAGCGCCCGGATCCTTGGTCGCCCCGTCACGCAGCGTATTAAGCCTAACGTTCCCGAGCATGATGGCCAGCAAAAATGGCACCCTCCCAGCGCGGCTTTCGCGCTTCGCGGGCTGATTTGCGTGCGCCGGGAACCGCCGACGATGCCCGCGCTCGACAAGACCTCGCCGACGGACCCTTACATCATCGGATTGCTGATCGTATTTCTAGTCGGATGCGCCGCGCGGTTCTATCAGCTGGATCATACCCGATCTGAATGGACGAGGCTTATTTTTAGCAACGCCGAGGGTCGACTTCCTGCGCAACCGGCTGATCGTCAAATTGCTGCTGTTCGTCATCAGCCTGCCCTGTCTGCTCTCGCTTCGCGACGCGACCCAGAGCTTTCAGAGCCTGCCGCTCGACAGTTCGCCGCTGGAGCATTGTGCTTCCGCAACATCGTGGGATTTCCAGGCCTGCCGTTTCTGGTCAAGCAACTTTCCGACGCGCTGATCCTGCTTGCGTATGCGCTGGGCGCGGTATTGCTTTGGAGCAACGGACAGGACGCTGGCAATTTCGAGCGCCGGCGCGCTGCTGATTTTCCCTGCGGCGTCACTTGGGTTTAGCGAAGTCGCGGCGCCGCCGCTGACGGGTCCGGGCCGTTGATCTTCCAGCCGCTCTCGACCAACATTTCGCTCTGGAAGAGCATCAGCAGGCCGTGAGGCCGACAATGAGAGTTAACGATTTGTTGCGGCGGGTCCACAGGCATTGTTAATGCGGGCTGGCATTTAACTCTGAAACCATTCGAGGCTGGATTGCCCTTTAGCTCGCGCCTATTCTCCAGCCCATGAACCAGCATTCGATTCCAGTTAACGAAATTGATTTGAAGACGTTTGCCGAAGCCGCGTTGCACATCCCTTTGCTCTCGGTCATCGTGCCCACGTTCAACGAACGCGTGAACGTCACGAAGCTGTTCGAGAAGCTCGACCACGCGCTGGCCGGCATCGATTGGGAAGTGATCTTCGTCGACGATAACTCGCCTGATGGGACCTCGGACGTCGTCCGCGCGACTCGCCGCACGCGACCCGCGTGTCCGCGTGCATCCGGCGGGTCGGACGCCGCGGGCTCTCCGGTGCGTGCATCGAAGGCATTCTGGCATCTAGCGCGCCCTTCGTGGCCGTGATGGATGCCG
This sequence comes from uncultured Alphaproteobacteria bacterium, assembly GCA_963742935.1. Lineage (GTDB taxonomy): Bacteria > Pseudomonadota > Alphaproteobacteria > Rhizobiales > Xanthobacteraceae > Bradyrhizobium. Next base: position 3,799 of record CAVUOI010000030.1, read on the forward strand.
ATCTGCAGCACGACGAAACACAGCTGCCCAAGATGCTCGCCGCGCTGAAGGACGGACAGGCCGAACTCGCCATCGGCAGCCGTTATGTCGAGGGCGGCAGTGCGGACAGCTTCGACAAGCAGCGCGCCGGCTTCAGCCTGCTGGCAACCGGGATCGCCAAGCGCCTGGTGCAGGTCAGCGTGTCCGATCCGATGAGCGGCTTCTTCATGATCCGCCGCGATCGCTTCGAGAGCTGGCGCCGCAGCTTTCGACGCAGGGCTTCAAGATCCTGCTCGACGTCATCGCCACCGCGCCGCGGCACGCTTCGTATCGTGGAAATCCCCTACGTTTCGGTTCGCGCCTGCATGGCGAGAGCAAGCTCGATTCGCATGGTGGCGCTCGATTTTCTCGGCCTGCGTCCTGGCGAAGCTGACCAACGACGCCGTATCGTTGCGCTTCCTGTCGTTCGCACTGGTCGGTTCGACCGGCCTCGCCGTCCACCTCGCAACACTGTTTGTCACGCTCAAGCTGTTCGATCTACCTTTTGCCGAAGCGCAGGCCTGTGGCGCGTTCGTCGCCATGACCGACGAATTTCATCCTGAACAACTTCCTCACCTATCGCGATCAGCGGCTGAAAGGGTTTGCCATGCTTCGCGGACTGCTGGCCTTCTATTTCGTGTGCAGCGTCGGCTTACTGGCCAATGTCGGCGTCGCGTTCTCGGTCTACGACCACGAGCCGATCTGGTGGATCGCGGGCGCCGCGGGCGCGTTGATGGGCGTGGTGTGGAACTACGCGATGTCCGGTCTCTTGGTCTGGCGCAAGCGGTGACGGAACCCCGCTCGCACCACGGCGGGTGAGCGCCGTGCCACTAGGAGCTTTGCGCGATAGGTTTCAGGAGGCATTGCGGTGGGGAAACGGCAAAGGCGGCGTTCCGCCCTTGCAGTCCCGAATGAAGAATGGGAGATTGGCGACCTGCCAGTCACCGAAACCGTTCGCCACAACGACATGACCGGGGTCAGCGGACCATGATCTCTGCCACCATCGGCTCAACTTCACACGAAGCCAGCTGGGAGCATAACGCCACCTGGCTGTTGTGGCTGGGCTGTGCGATGTCGCTGGCGTTCCTCCAAGCCGTCGCGACGATACCCGCGGTTGGCTTCCTGGGAGCCGTTCTCGCCTATTGCGCCCTCTTCCCGCGCCGCGCCTATCAGGCGGTTACCTGGAATTTCGTTCCCTGGGCGATCGTCGTGTTCGGAGCGCTTTCCGTCCTGTGGTCCATGGAGCCGATGGTATCGGCGCGCGCGGCGCCACAAATCGCACTTACGGTACTCGCGGCGATCATGTTTGCGCAGGGATTGCCAGCCCGAACTTTCATCGCCGTGCAGATGTACGCGCAGATTTCCCCGATCGTCGCGACCTTCTTCATTTCCGGTATTTTCGGCGCCAAGAACAGCCTCGCGCTTCAATTGGCGCTAGCGACGTTGTCCAGCGTGTGGGTGCTGCTCGACCGAAACCAGCCGAAATACGCAAGGGCCATTGCGCTCGCAGCCCTGGTCAGCGCGCCCTACATGTTGCTTTCTGCCGGGTCGGAGGGCGCCCTGTTGACCTGCTTCATGGCGATGGCGGTATCCCTTGCGCTTTTCCTGTCGCGCGGGCTGCAAACCGAAGCGCGAATGATCCTGTTCTGGCTCGTCATCACCGGCGCTATGGTCGCGCTGCTCATCGCGTTGCTATCGATCGACCAACTTTTCGACTCGTTCCTGCTGTCGATCGGCAAGGATACCAGCCTCACCGGACGCACCGTGCTTTGGTCGCGCGCCGCGGGCATCATCTCAGACTACCCCTGGGGCGGCATCGGACTTCAGGCCTTCTGGGTGCAAGGCAACCCGGAAGCCATTCGCATCTGGGATATGTTCTTCATCCCTAGCCACGGCGGATTTCACTTTCATGATCTTTGGCTGGAAATCGGTGTCCAGCTTGGACTGATCGGAATATTCATCGCCGCGGCAACGGTGATCGTCGTGGTGTTCAACGTCTGGCGATGGGCGCTTCGCGATCCCGGACCGGAAAGCTGCTTTTTTGTCGGGTTCGTCACGCTGATCCTGCTGCGAACCGTCGGCGAGGTCGAATTGTTCTCGCAGTTCAACCTGACATCGCTCATTTTTATTTCCGCCTATTGCTATGCCTATCGTGCAAGATCGGGACTCTCTCGTTCAGGCGGATCCCTTTTCTCAAGCGCGTTGAAAACGCTTTAGCTGCCGGCGAGCATCGACTTCTTGCTGCGCAGGACGACCTGCTCCCACAGCCGGGCGGCAAGATAGACCGACGTCGTCCGCCTGATGAAGAACGGCGACAGGAAGGCCGCAAGATTCCGGCATTTCACCGCGTCGATGACGTTGAGCCACTGGATGCGCGCATCGATGGCTTCATAATGCTGCCGAAGCAGCGCCCTCTCCCGGTCGGTGAGACGCGGCAATCCCTAGAGATCTGCTGCTCTCGCGCAGGCGCTCCAGATCCGCCTTTGAATGATGGCCGCTGATCGAACCGGATCGAACGACGGACGCATAGGTCCGCTCGGGAACGGCCCTGAAAACCGCGCCCGCCGCCAGCGCCCCGGTGTAGAGCGCAAAGTCTTCTCCCAGGCGTAGTTGTTCGTCATAGCGCAACTGATGCGCATCGAGGAACGACCTGCGCATGATGGGCTTGAGGAACCCGTACTCCTTGCGCGGCCTGCGGTCCCTTGCTGAGATTTTCGGTCACGAACGTCGCCAGATCGATCGTCATCAGGGTGCTATGCCCGATCAGGAATTCAGTTTCCCCGCCGTCCTCCCTGATCTGAACCTGGTCGTCGGCGACGAAGTCCGCCCCTTCCGAAGCGTCCAGCAGCACTTGCATCCGGTTCGGCAGGAAATAGTCGTCGCCATCGAGGATGGCGACCCATGGCGCCGTCGACGCGTCCAGCCCGCGATTACGCGCCACGGCAGGCCCGCCGTTTTTCTCCAGGCGGCGATAGATCAGCCGGCCTGCAGCCTGCTCCTGCAACGACGTGACGACGGAAGCCGTGTCGTCGGTCGATGCGTCGTCGATCACGATGACATGGTTGACGCGGTCGTCGGATAACGCTGAACTTACCGCCCGCTCGATCGTGCGCGCGTCATTGCAGACCGCGATCAGCACATCCACGCAGGATTTATTTTCGTGCATAGGCGCGGACCCAATCGATCGTGTATTTGGCTGGAAACGGCGTCGTCTTGTCCGGCGAGCCGGGCCACCCGCCGCCGACCGCGAGGTTGATCAGCATGTACATCGGCTGATGAAAATCTTCAGGAGTGGTTTTACTCGCGACCTGCACATCATCGAAGAACCACATCACCGTGTCCTTCTCCCAGACAACGGAATAGGTATGGAAATCCTCCGACATGTCGGGGACGTCGATCCCCTTTGTCTCCGACGTGTGCTTGTCGCCGACATTGCTGTGCCAGGCGACATATGAGCTTCTTCGTATTGTCGCCGAGAACTTCCAGAACGTCGATTTCCGGCGGCCAGACCCTTTCACCGGCAGCAGCCAGAACGCCGGCCAGAGGCCTTTGCCCCTGGGCAATTTTGCCCTGATCTCGAACAGCCATACGTCTGCGAAAACGACGCCTTGGTGGTCAGCACGCCCGACGTATAGGAACGCCCCCAGGTAAACTGACGCAATTCTTCCTTCAGTGGCTCGGCGATGATTTCGAGCTTGCCGTCGGCAAGCCTGAACGGATCGATGTTCAGGCTCGTCGTGCCCGTTCCGGAAAAGAGGCGGTCGGAATAGACCTGCAGCTCGCGATTATTGGTCAACGTCCTGCTGTCAACGCCGCCATAGCCAAAGTTCGTTCGCCATACGCCCTTCGATTGGCCCTCTTCGAGATCCAGACTGAGCGCATCGAAATCATCGGCAAAGGTCTGCGAATAGGGCGACCGGTCGAGCTGGATCTGGATCGCGGAGACCACATCCGCGTTGGCTCCGGCGATCCGGAGCTGCTGGCCGCCGCCGATATCCAGCAACACACCGCCAGCGTCCACCTTGAGCTCCGAGCGAAGCTGATCGAGGCTCATCGCGCCAAATCCGACCAGACGAATTTTCTGACCGGCACGCGGCGTCAAAACCCATGATGACCTTGCTGCCCTGCCCCTTGCGCACCTCGAAGACGAAATCCTTCTGCGGGCTGGAGAGCGTCTCCGCCGCGGCATCTTCGGCGCGGGCATAAGCATCCAACATCAGCGGAAATGCCGTGGCCAACGCCAAGAGCGCGAGCACCCGGATCGCCTTTCGCATCAAGTTACTCCTGCACCAGACTGAAACCATGCCCGCGCACTTCATACCCGGGAGGCATGGAACTCAATCCCTGCGCCGGCGATTTGTCCGGCGGCGGCTGCAATGCCGCCGTAGGCGCGATCCGGCGCAAAATGTTTTGAAATGATTGAAAGCCCTCTGGCGCCCAGTTCCAAACGCATTTTTTCATCTGCCAGCAATTTGACGACGTTAGCGGCGAAAGTCAGGCGCGCTATCACTGATCGCCGCGCAGCCGTTCATGATGTCGGAGACGCCTTGCAACGTCGTCGTCGTTGCGACGACCGCCTTCCCTTTCGAGAGCGCTTCGATCAGCTTGATCTTGAGGCCCGATCCGGCACGCAGCGGCGAAATTACGACCGCGGCCTCGGCATACAGATCGTCCAGATCTTTCACGACGTTCGAGCAGCCGCACTCCGTCAGGCACCCGCGCCAACCCGCTGCAAACGCTGCCCGCAATATTGAGCACCGCATCGGGCCGCTGCTGCCGGATAGCCGGCCAGCAGGTGTCGATGAACCATTTTATGCCGTCGACATTCGGCGCAGCCGAGCTGCCGACAAACAGCACGGTATCGGCGCTGCCGGGCTGGGGCTGCTTCACCGGCAGCGCCGCGATCGGGGCGACCAGTATATCATGCTCCGGCAGTTTGCCCCGGAGCACCTCCGCCTCATCGCGCTGGATGGCCACGATGGTATCGGCGGCAGCCAGCATCCGCACTTCCTCGTCCAGAGAAATCGATGCAACCGAGTCCGATGCCTTCAGGCTGTCGAACTGCGACGAGCGGCTGGAAAACAGGTCGTGCATGATCACCAGCCGCCGCGCGTCCGGCCTCAGGGCGTAAGGAAACGCGTCTGTCAGAAAGCCATAGTCCGCGATCAGCACATCGCCGACAGCGGGCGCTGCCTGCGCGATGAACAACTGGTCCTTTCGGGTCAGCGGCTGCGCGATCGCGTATGGCGCCGGGCTGAACATCAGACGCGATGTCAAACCTTTGCGATACAAGAACCGATCCACGACCCCCAGCGCGCTCTTGACCGCGATCCGGGGATCGCAGGCGACGATGTAGCGGCCGATTCGGACCGTGCCGCGAAGCCTGATGGAGCTGAAGATCGCCATGTCGTCGGAGAGCTTCAGGAACGGCAACCGGCCCATGGTGGTTGGCGAGGGAACGACGAGGTGCACGTCGGCGCCCTGCTCCGCCAGATAGGCGGCAATATCCAGCAGGTATCGCGAGCTTCCATTGGTCCGCCCGACGATGCGTTGACGCGTAAGGATGCAGATCTGGCGGCGGCCTTCGCTCGTCGTTCGTATCGCGCGCTCGGCCTAGCCGCTTGATGAACTGCCAGGCGGGCATATACAGCAGCAACGCGGCCGCAGGATCGGCCACCGCCGTCCGCACCGCAGCCGCGATCTGCCTCGCCTTGATCTGCAAGACCAGCCTGTCGAATGCGATCGCCCGCTCGATGGAGCGCTCGCGGGCACGAAGCGCGCCTTGCAGCGAGGCCTGCGGCCATCGCTTCTGCCCAGCCCGCTTCGGCGTCCGCGATCCGCTGCAGGGCGTCGGAGCTCAGGCGGTGAGATACCGATCCGCTGTGCCTGCGATAGAAATAGCCGATCTGTGGAAGCGTGCGAAACTTTGCCCCGGCCATCAGCAGCCGGAAAATGAAGTCATAGTCCTCCGCGATGGTCAGCCGCTCGTCATAGCGGAGCTTGTGCTGCGCAATGACGGAGCTTCGGATCACCGGCTTGAGATAACCCAGCGCCGGCCCCCTGCCATATAAATTGTTGGTCAGCACATATTCTTCGGCCGACACCCATTGCGGGCTTTTGGCCCACCGCCCCGAGAACAGCGCTTGTGGGAGATGCCTGCCGGCTCGGAGTCGAACAGAAGCAAATCGTCGGCCGCGATATCCGCCCCGCTCTTTGCTGGCTTCGTCGATAATCGATTGCAGCCGCGCCGGGTGCATCAGGTCGTCGCCGTCGAGAATGCTGATCCATTCGCCTCTGGCAATGTCGAGCGCCCGGTTTCGCGCCGCCGCCGGCCCGCCGTTGACGTCCGACCTGACGAGGCGGATGCGATCATCCTCGGCGATCAGGCCTTCGACGATTTTGCACGCTCGCATCGGTCGACGCGTCGTCCGAGACGATGATCTCGATGTTGCGCAAGCGTCTGGCGGCAGGCGGAACGAACCGCATCGGCGATGAACTTCTCGCCGTTGTGATTGGCGATAATCACGCTGACGTCGACGATCGCCTCTCCGCCGTTTTGCGCCTCGGCCATGCCGTTTTCCAACTCAGCCGATATCCACATGCGCGCTGCGCTGTGCGGCAGGGGCACCGACGGTATTTCGCGTAACGAGCCGGGAAATGAACCCGACCGAAAACCCGAGGTGCATGGCCATCGCGGCCAACCCCGAGGCGCATGCACAACCATCCCCGCTACGAACGCCCAAGAGGATCCCATAGAACAGACTGGCCGCGGCCCACAGCGCGGCGGGGATCGCAAGCACGGGTACAACGAAGCCCAGGGCCGAAAGCGCAACGGCCGGGCCGATCATCACGGGAATCACCTGCCGCAGCTTCGGCTTCATCCGATGCTTCAGAATGGTCATGGCGCGCCCGCGCCGAAATTCCGATATTGGCGGAACAGCGAAGCAAGGCTCGTTCTGGGGTAATAGCCGATGTCGGCGCCCGGGCACAGATAGATGCGATATCCGGCCGCGGTCAGCCGGAAATCGAGCTCGGCGTCCTCATTATGCGAGAAGTTTTCGTCATAGCCTCCGACGGAGCGAAAGGCATTCACGTTCATCAACGCGTGATGGCCATGATCGACGAACCGTCCCTCCGCCGACGTTGCGGTGAGCCGAGCCTCCGTTGCCCAGCCTGGAATTCTGCGCACGCCGCGCGGCCTTCTGGAAACAAGTCACGCCCTTGGCGGTCATGCTGACAACGACCGAGTCGGCGCCGGTCGTTTCCTGCGCGGCCAGCAACGTTTCACAAAAGCCTGCGGGATAATCGGAATGTGCATCGACCCGGATGATGAACGGAGCGAGATCGCCATATTGCTCGACTGCCCTGTTGATCCCGCTGCTCTGTATCCGTCGCTAATTGTTGAGAAGAACAATCCGGCCATCGCGCCGGGAACATGCCTCGACGATTTCGATCGTTCGATCGGTGCTCCCGCCATCCGCAACGACGATCTTCCGAACCGTCTGCTCGGGCTCCGCCACGAAATGATCCAGCACGCCTTGGATGTGGTCTTCCTCGTTCAGGCAAGGAATGACGACGACGGCGGACGATGACGGGGCTGATGTTGATCGGAAGCGGTCGGCATGGATCACTGTCCCTGTCGGCTGGAGGTGTTGAGCTCCGCGAGATCCTCGACGAGTTGACGACACGTCTCCACCGTGTCGGCCAGCTCCGTCGGGGGGATCCTCTTCAGCGCATCGGACAACTCTCGATAATAATTTTCGGTCATGGCGGTGACAATGGCATGCAGTGCCGCATCTGGATCGCCATTCAGGGTGAGGCCGATATGCTTGTCCGCGATCCAGCGCGCCGTCTCGACGCCTTCGGCCGCAATCGGAACGGCGCCGAAAAACGCGCTCTCGTAGATCCGGTTCGGCAGCAGCCACGACGAGTTCAGGCCCTTTTCGAAATAGTCCACAGCCCAGCAGAAATGCACGCTGTCATAAAGCGCGGGCAGATCGCCAAAGCGATACGGCCCGGTGAACGTGACGTGAGGCGAGTTGGCCACCAGCCCCTCGAAATCGGGAAACTCGTTTGGCGACGGACGACCGGCGATCACGACCTCCAGGCTGCCGCCGCACTGGCGGGCGACCGAGGCCAGGATGTCAAAACTTCGCCGGCACCTCAGCATGCCGAACCAGCCGATCTTCCAGGGCGGGCCGTTGCGGCGCGGCAGATTGTTCGGGACGGACGTTGCCAAAATCCGGGAGCAGAACCTTGTTCTCGATGATCCTGATCGGCGCAGCCAGATGACGTGGTTTGAAATATTCAGAGACGAAACGCGGCGAACTCGTCAGGATCAGATCGACGCCCTTGACGAGCCTGCTTTCCATCGCGCGCAACAATCGACCAGGTAATCCGTCGCGCAGCAGCAGGCGATGAATGTCGAGACATTCGAACACCAGCGCGGCATCCGCGGCGTATCGCTTCCGCGCCATGCTCGCCAGCAACAGCATTTCGAGATTTCTCGCCAGCACCAGTTGGCAACCATCCACCACGTCTCGCAGCCGCTTCAGCCGCACGGCCGTCAGCGCCACCGAACCGATCCGCTCCAGCAAATGTCCGTCCTTGGTGCGGCCGAGACCTGTGGCCTCGCATCCTTCTATATGCGTCGGCGGCACGGCTACCCGGGTAAATCCGGCAACTTTGACCTGAGCGCCGCCAGCCTTCAGCATCCTGACGCGTCGGTGGACGGCAGGGTCCGTAAGATCGTGAACGAGGTAGGCGATCTTCAGGAGACGGCCCCAATCAAAAAAGCAATATGTTGCGGATCAATGCGCTGCGGATCGCCGCATCGCGCGTGCGGAAAGACGGCCGAAAATAGAATAGATGCCTGACATGTTCGATCCCTTTAGCTCGTTAACGCTAATAGGAATGCCGTAAAAGGCCGGCCATTCGTCCAAAGGAAATTTCAAGGAAAATTTGTGGAGACGCGGGTTTCCGGCTCAGGTCAGGGCCTCAACGTATCGATGAACGACAGGGACGCGCCTTCGATCACCAGGCACGTCAATCTGCCCGTCGCATAGGCGCCGGTGTCGATATTGATGCGGTTCGGCCTGACCTCGACTTCGTAGCCGGGCGTGTGGCCATGGATGATCGTCTTGCCGAAATCCTCGTTTGAATTCAGGAATGCCTCGCGAATCCAGAGCAGGTCTTTTTCCGCCTGCCGCGCCAGCGCGACGCGCGGCTTGACGCCTGCATGGGCGAAGAAAAAGTCACCGCAGGCGAATGACGGCTGCAGGGCGCGGAGGAACCTGATGTGGGCTTGCGGCAATGCCTTGTGAAAGGCGGCCTGCAATTCGGCAATCTTGATCTTGCTGCCCACCTCGATGCCATAGGAGGCCAGCGTTTCGGTCCCTCCAAGGCGCAGCCATCGATCGAACAGACCGGGATCGCTCAAACATTTGAGCGCGATCTGCTCGTGGTTTCCCTTCAGAAACACGTGCTCGCTGGTCGCTTGTTCCCCTGCCGCTCGGCGTTCGATTAACCGATCGATCGTCTCGCGCGAGTGATCGCCGCGATCGATGTAGTCGCCGAGAAACACGAAAATGGCCCTGGCCACGGGATGGCCAGCCAAGTCGGCGTCAACCTTGCCCAGCAATTCATCGAGCAGGTCCAGCCGCCCGTGAACGTCTCCGAACGCGTAGATCCGTATACCCGCGGGAAGTGAAGGACGGCGTCCCTGAACCACCAGTTGTTCGGCGCCCGCCAGGGAGGCTCGCATTCCTAAGCACCTTCATGAGAATAAGCGGGAACGTTACCAAGCACATATAGCCACGCTCTGTATCGGTGCCTGTGCCCCGCTGGTCACATTTCAGGGCGACATAGCGACAAAGTAGACAGATATTTAATGATGGATTGGAAATCCCAGCATTTTCAATCTATTGACCTTGCAACTATCACTCGGACAAGGACTTAATCGTCAACCTTACCAACTCAGTTCAGTTGAACCTATTACAGGCATGCGATACCTTAAGAGGTAGATTTTTCTCGAATATTAATGGCTGTTCAGGCTGGGGTGTAAAATGCGTCGTGGTTGCGTAACGAAGATCTCTTCTCGCAGATTGTCATGGCGTCATTTGCAAGCGTTGCTTGGGCGGCGCCGTGCATTGCTCCGCCGGTTTCCCCGGAGTCGATTGCGGAGTTCAGGGCAAATCCAGGCGCGCTCGTCGCACCAAACGCCGATACCCGCGCGATCGAGGCCCGCGTGCGAGAGCTTGCAGGGACGTCTGCGAGCCTTGCGTCCGACCTGGTCAATTTGGCCCAGGCCGAAGGCACGATTCCCCGATACCGCACGGCGATTGCTGCCGGTCTCGCTCAGGCCGCTGTCGCGTGCAGCACCATCAATCAGGGGGCTGCGCTGCAGATCCAGCAGGCCGTGGCGGGCTTCGAGAACAGCCAGTTCCAGTCTTCGTTTGCCGCAGTGGCGGGCGACATGTCGACGGCGGCCACGGTCGCGGCGGGGAATACGGCCATCGGCAACGTGGGCAGCGTCGTCATCGTCAATCCGAACCGAGCCGCAGGCAGGACAACTAATCCAGGCGGTGGCGGCGGCAGGTCAGCCGTGGTCCAGATCACGTCGAGCCCCATCGTCATCACCTCGGATACCCCTGACGCCGGCACCTCGACCGCGGCTGATCCGGTCAGCCCGACACGCTAAAAAACGCGGATCGACTTTGAGGACTATTGATGAACGTGTCAGGGCAATTTCCGCGCTATGCTACCTCGATTACCCCGCCGCATACCGGCGGGCTTTCGCTTCTGCAGATTCGCGATTTTGTCACCAGACAATGGCGGCTGGTCGCGCTGGTCACGGCCTTGGCCATCGTCGCAGGCATGGCCTATCTGGCGCTGACGCCGCGCAAATATACAGCTCAGACCGATATGATCATCGACACCAAGCGGGTGAGCTTCTCACGGTCGGAGCTTGAGACGGAGAGTCGCATCGTTGAGGACGCATCGGTCGAAAGCGAGATCGAAACGACCAAGTCCGAAAGGGTTGCCGGTGTTGTCGCCAAGCGGCTGCAACTTGTTTCAGATCCTGAATTCGTCGGGTCCGGCGAGAGCCTCAAGCAGCGAATTTTTTCATTGATCTGGACAAACGCCCCGGCTCCCGAGCCCACGAGCGAGGAAATCCTCCGCGGCGTGGTCGGCCAGCTCAGGGGCAATTTGAGAGTTACCCGCCTCGGCCGCAGTTACATCGAGCAGATTGCCTACACATCAGTCGACCCACAGAAGGCTGCGAGGATCGCCAACGCCTTCGCCGATGCCTATATCGAGGATCAGCTGGAGGCGAAGTTCGAAGCCACCCGCCGCGCCAGTATCTGGCTCGAGCAGCGGATCGGCGAACTGCGCAAGCAGGCCAGCGACGCCTTCAAGGAGGTGCAGGACTTCAAGTCGCAGAACGGCATCATCATCGGCGTCGACGGCAAGCTGGCCAGCGACGTGGAGCTGGATCAGCTTGGCATCGCATTGGCGAAGGCGCGGGCGGATACCAGCCAGGCCAAGGCGAAACTGGATCGCATCCAGCACGTGCTGGCCTTGCGGCCGGATCCGAGCAAGGAAAGCCTCAACATCCCCGACCCCATCGTTACCGACGCCCTGAGCAATCCGGTCATCACAAAACTTCGACAGCAGTTCCTCGAAGACCAGAACAAGGAATCGGAGTGGCGCGCCCGTTACGGCGGCGATCACCAGGCCGCGCGAAACCTTCGGGCGGAAATGGCCGCCTTGCAGCGCGCGATCTGGGACGAAATCAGCCGTATCGCCGAGAGCTACAAGAGCGAAGTCCAGATTAATAAGGCGCAGGAAGACTCGATCGAGCGGCGCATGAACGAAGTGTTCCAGCAGTCCGGTTCAACACGGCAGTCGCAGGTGCGGCTGCGCGAACTCGAAACGGCGTCGAACACCTACCGCAACATCTATGAGACGTTTCCTGTCGCGGTTCACGCAATCGGTCCAGCAGCAATCGTTCCCGTCCACCGAGGCGCGCGTCGTCACCTATGCCTCGACGCCTGCGGGCCCCAGTTCCCCCAAGAAGAGCTTCACGCTGGCGCTGGCGACGCTCTGCGGCCTGAGCTTCGGGATTGCGCTCGCAATCGCCCGTGAGCGGATGAGCCGCCAGATCCATACCCGTGCCCAGTTGGAAGAGCTGCTCGGGACCAGTTGTCTCGCCGTGTTCCCGGCGCTGGCCAAGAAGCGGCCGCCGCTCGGAGCGCCGACTTCCGCCGGAAGCTCTGCCGCGTTCCGGCAGATTTCGGGCGCGGCGCCCTTCTCCGCGACCGCCGAAGCGCTGCGCTACCTGAAGGTGGCCGTCGATCTGCATCCCAAGGGCGGCAAGATCGTCGGAATGGTCTCCGCACTTCCCGGCGAAGGCAAGACGACGGTGGCCGCGAGCCTCGCCGATTTCCTGGCACGGAGCGGCAATCGTACGCTGCTGATCGACGCCGACCTGCGAAATCCGTCGTTGAGCAAGATGCTCGGCTATGCGGATGCGCCGGGCCTGCTCGACGTGGTCGCCAACCAGACGCCGTTTGACGACCTCGTCATCACTGACTCCAAGCACAAATTCGATTTCCTGCCGTCCGCGACGCGCATCAAGCCGTCGAACAGCTCGGATATCCTGAGCTCGCCGGCGATGAAGGCGTTGCTGAAGTCGGTGAAGAGCTCCTACGACTACGTCATCATCGATCTGCCGCCGATCCTGCCGGTCGTCGACGTCAAGGCCACCGCGCACCTGTTCGAGGCCTTCCTGCTGGTCGTCGAATGGGGCGCAACCTCCACCGACGAAGTGGTCAAGGCCGTAGGCACCTCGTCGATCTTGACGGAGCGTCTGCTCGGCGCGGTTCTCAATAAGGCCGACGAGGCCGTCATGCGGCGTTTCGAGGGCTATTCGGATCGCAGCTACGGCTATTACAGCGACGAGAAGTCGCACAGCGAAACGGTCTGATCCGGTCTGCCATGCCGGGCTCGAGCCTGAGTGTCCCCACACGCTTGAAGCCCGAGCCTCGTGCCGGCAGGCTCGCCCGTATTGGCCTCATTATACTCGTCAGCTGCACGGGGCTGGTCTGGGCGGGGCTCAATGCCAAGCGCGGCTTGGCCTCCGACATGTTTCGCGACATCGAGACGCAACTCCTGAAGTTCCAAACGTTCAGCCCGGCGACCGCGGCGGCGACGCTGGACGGCACAGCGGCGCAGAACCTGAGCGGTTGCGACGTGCATGCCCAGCGCGCCCTCCTGATGCTGGAAATTCCGCTGGCTTACTTCGCCCTTCAATCGGGCGCCGTTCAGGAATTCGACCGGCGCGGCCGCACGCTCGAGGCACGCGCCAGGCAGGCATTGAGCTGCAGCCCGCGCAATTCGTTCGTCTGGCTGGTGCTGTTCGGTCTTCATACCGGCCGCGGACAGGTCGACGAGAACGCGTTCAATCTCCTGGCGATGTCCTACGAAACCTCGCCGCACGAAGCATGGATCGCCGCCCGCCGCGTGACGGCCGCGGTCCCGGTCATGCTGTCCGCTCCGGAACCGCTGCGAGAGCAGATACTGGCAGAGTTTCAACAGCTGGTGCGGAAGCGCTTCATCGAAATGCCGGTGCGCGTCTATCTTAGCGCGCCGCCGGCCGTGCGGACCTTGCTGCAAGCCAGCGTCGATCAGCTCAGCGCCAAGGAAAAAGAAGCATTCACAGCCGCCTTGAAGAAGTTCTCGTAACTTCCGCTGGCTTGCCTCATCGATCCGACGCATCTATTGCTACCCCGGCTGGGGCCACCTGACCTGTCATGGTAGCGGAAGATGAATGCTCCTGTCGCAGCTCTGCTTCTCATTTGCCTTCTCGCAGCCCCTGCCCGTTGCCCAGCGCAAGAATCGGCTGATTCTGCCGATGCAAACCTATCGCAGGAAGAATGGCGCCGGCGGATAGACGAGGCGCGACGTCGCACCGACGAGTTCGTCGCGAATGCGCGCAGCCGGAAAGCAGAACCTTTCTCGGCAGACGATCTCAGGAAGGAAAAGATCGAGCGGGCCAGGCGCGACCCCACGTTGCGGCAAGGGGATATCGTGGCAACGGACCGGGGCTTTGAAATGTTTGTGGGCAACGAGGAAGGCGGTCAGTCGGGCAACTTCGTCCCGGCACCAAGCTCGAAATAGATTAGCGCCAAGACGCTGGCACCGACCTACCTTTTAAACTTCAATAAATTAAATGGCTTAGTGGGTTTTTCTTGCGCCAGAGATGGCGCGTGCCAAGGATTCCGGCGGCGTTAGCCTTAACAAATCGCGCGCTTACCAAAACATTACAAATCGTCGCCAGTCCGCAGGAAATTGAGCTTAACAAGCGCTTTTCAAAAAACCGCGCTTGCCTTGATCGCGGCTCCTCCATAAAGTGGGTTAAAGAAGAATAAACATCCCACGGAATAAAAAGAAAAAAGCTGGGCACATTTTAAATGATAGTTTTTGGAGTACCGAGATGGATGGGCTGGCTGACCTCAACCAAGTAGAGATCGCGAGAAGGGATCGGTCGCCTATCGGTTATTTGCCAAAACGAATTGTCGACATCGTGCTGGCGTTGTCGGGCATCGTCCTTCTCGCGCCGCTGCTGGTGATATGCTACCTTCTGACGGTCATGACTTCACCGGGCCCGGTGCTGTTTCGCCATCGCAGGGTCGGCTTCAACAACAAGCACTTCGATTGCCTGAAATTCCGCACGATGCTGGTTGATGCGCCGGAGCGCCTGCAACACCTCCTCGATTCCGATCCCGCGGCGGCGAGGGAGTGGGCCGAGACCAGGAAATTGCGGCAGGACCCTCGCATCACCGCGATCGGCGTTATTCTTCGCAAGTCCAGCCTCGATGAACTGCCGCAGTTGTTCAACGTGCTCAAGGGCGACATGAGTATCGTAGGACCGCGGCCGGTAACGGACGAAGAACTCGAGCGCTACTCGGCCTCCGTAGGCGCCTATCTCGCTTGCCGGCCCGGCATCACCGGCTTGTGGCAGGTGAGCGGTCGAAGCACGACGACGTATGACAAGCGAGTGGCCTGCGATGCGTTTTACGCGCAGAACTGGTCGATCGCCCTCGATGTCAAGATCCTGATCGTGACGGTCCCTTCGCTGTTGTCGGAGACGGCTTTTTAGCGCTGCGCAACGACGCGTCGGGCTGTCGCCCGGAAACACGCCCCGGCAACGGAGTTTCCGTCGCGGGCAATTTTACGAATCGCTCAAGAAGCACCGGCGCCCTTTACGTTAATTCGGGCTTGAGATTGATTGGCTGATTGGTGGCAGCTAGTCGTAGGCTTACCGAGCAGGTTGAGCCCATGAACGTTCCCCAGCAAGCAAGGCTGCACAATCAAGCGAAGGCGCGCGTCTCGCTCGCCGGCGCGACACGCGGTTTGTCGATCGGGCTCCTGATCGTATTGATCGCGTCTGTCATGACCGCCTGGTTCGGCTTCCTGGGATGGGGATTGATCGAGTTCCTACGGTCGCTGGCCGGCCTGGTGCAATATCTCTGGTCGATGCTTTAGGCGGCTTCGCCGGCGCGTTTTAAGGGCAACGGCAATCACCCGTGCGTCGCTCCGTTCGCCAGCAAATCGCCCTGATTTGCTATTTTACTAAAGAAGCATACCCTTCGTTCACAGGCGACAGATCGCTTTGCGTCTACCCGTGGTGCATTTTACGAAAGAGCGTAAATACCCGTTAACTTTGCCTGAGAGTGAAAGACTTAACCTCGTGATGACACACTTCGCCGGTCGATGGCGCGCCAAGCAGCACCATCAGTTTCTCGGGGTGGCTGTATCATGGCGCGAAGCGCTTCCACAATTTCGCTTTTTTCGATCGTGCTGCTCGCCCTGCTCGGTCCCGTGCAAGGTCGCTCGCTGATCGAAACCAGCGTCGTCATGCCGATTGCCGAAGCGTCTCCGACGCTTTCGCCGTTCCAACATGTTCGTTTTTGTCTGCGCTATCCGGCCGACTGCAAGTCCGACCCAACGGAGACCACAACGGTCGACCTCACGGCAGAGACCCTCGAATCGATGCAGCGTGTCAATCGCGACGTGAACCTGTCGATCGTGCCCGTTGCCAAGAGCGACCCCATTGCCCATGGCGGGTGGACGATCTCTCCCACCTCCGGCGACTGCAACGATTACGCCGTTACCAAGCGTCACGAACTCCTACAGAAGGGCCTTCCGGCAAAAGCGCTCCGGTTGGCCGTTGTAAAAACCCAATCGGGCATCGGCCACCTCGTCCTGGTTGTCTCGACGAGCAAGGGCAATCTGGTGCTCGACAATCTCACCGAGACGATCGTGGCCTGGCAGCTCACCAAATATCAGTGGGTGAAAATACAGTCGAACAGCGACGCCCGATATTGGTTCGAGATCAAGCCGCGTGGAATGGTGCTGTCGCAGGTCGATCGCAAGACGGCCGATAGATAGCGGTACACGCTAGATCGGCTAGACGTTCGCGCTCAGCTCACCCTGCCCCAGCTTCCCGGCGGACGATGCCTTGTCGCCTGTTACTCCCGAGGGCTTTCTCCTGCGGCTGGATCGATCGGCCGTGGCATCCGCCAAACCGCAGCCGATCAGAATACCGAAGGGAATCGCGTAGCCCGGTATCTGGAGAGAAAAGTCGATGAGCGAATGAAGGTAGGTCATCACGGCGATACCCGTGATCGCGGCGAGCACGAAAAGATGGCGCTGATCCGCGTCGAGGGCGCGTCGCACCAGCAGGAAAATCGAAGCGAGCGCGGCGAGCGCGACCATTCCGGCAATCGGTAGACCCATTTCGACGGCGATCTCCAGTATCGTCGAATGAGCGTAATCCCAAACCCCCCAGGCGCTGAGATCCGTCGTGCGAAGCGATGGGAACTGCATCTCGAAGCTTCCCGCTCCTGTGCCAAGCCAGGGCCGGCGTCCGATGGCTTCGGCGACAAGTCCGTAGACATGCCGTCTTCCGTCATCGACGACGCCTTCGCTTGCTATGCGGCCCATTTGCGTGAGCCAGACCGCAAGGGCAATCAGCGCAACTATGCTCAACGCGATCGCGTAGCCGATCTGGCGCTTGAAACGCTTGATCTCGAGAACGCTGAGGGCCACGAGTAGACCAACCGACGACGCGATCAGGCCCCCGCGCGAGTTGGTCATCAGCAGGGCGAACAAGCAGGTCAGCGCCGCCGACGCCCGCAGTATGAGACTGATCGCGGCCCGCTCATTGAGCGAGTTCAGCAGCAAGACCCGAAGCGAAGACTTCTCGATCGATTGCAGTGCCGAATATGTCCAGCACGACCAGAGAATCGCCCCGCACCCGAAGAAGGTCGCAGCGGTGTTCTTGTTGACGAAGGTCGCCGTGAGGCTGCCGCGATATGCGACCTTAGGGGACCACAGCAGCAGGTTCGGTATGATAGCCAGCGCCGCCAGTCCGTAGAGCGCATAGACTAGGATGGCCGTCCTGGCCGCGAAAATGATTTTATCGGTGCTGCGCCTGGAGGTTCCTGCAAAGAATCCGCTGAGGAAGGCCGTCACGGTCAGCAGAAAGTGCCCTATCGCCAGAGGCGGGATTTCTGCCGTGCTGGAGATTCGTGGCTCGACATGCGTACTAAGGACGTCGTTTGCCCGCTGCCAGATCGGATCGTCGAGGCTTGCAAGCAGCTGCGGAACGACCTGGATCACCGCCACGACGGCATACACCAAGCATACACCCAAAAAGGCCCAGACGATCCGGGCCTGAACCACGTTGAGGGAGACGGATACGCCGAGGACCGTCGCAATCGACAGGGCGACGATCCAGAGGGCAATCCAGAACTGATCGACCGACCCGAAGAACAGCGGCGCCAGAACCAGCACACAAACGGTAGCCCACAGCTGAACCTGCCTGAGTGACTCAGTCGCACCCGCAGATCGCAGGATGCGCATCGTCAAGCCGCTGGCGTGGCAGGCGCGGCGCCTACCACCTAGTCTTGACGGCGGTGTTCACGGAGGTGACCGTCGCGGCAGTGTTGCCTACCGTCGACGCGGTATTGTTGATCAGCGTCAGGAGCTTGTAGTAGTCGACCACCTTTGCGTTGGCCACGAACATCACGTCCTTGATCTGCATCTGGAAGCCGGCGGCCAGCAGGTAGCCCGAGGGATCGCGCAGATTGATGTGATAGATGGTCGGTATCCGCTCGTAGGTGAACCTCGTGGTATCGACGCCCATCTTCTGCAGAAGCTCCCTGCTCTGATAGCGATAGACGAACACTTCGGCCGGATCGGACTGGTTGTCGTTCAATCCGCCCGCCTTTCCGATGGCCTGGGCCAGCGTCAGCGTCTCGGTATCGAACGGGATTTCGGAATTGAACCCGAACACGTTCTGGTTCAGCGCGCCGAGCGCCGTGAAGGACGGCGATTCGCGGGTGAGGAAGATAACGTCGTTCGGACGGATGAAGATATTCTCCCGCGGATCGTGCACCACGCGCGCCAGGTTGACCTTCACCTTCCTACCGTCACGCTGCAGCGTCACGTAGCTTTCGATCGCTTCGAATTTCGGACCGCCGGCGCGCGCCACGAGCGCGAGCAAGCGCTCGCCGACGCTGTTGAGCGCAAGCACACCTGGCGTGTTTACATCGCCCAGGACGCTGACCACGCTGGAGTGCTGCTGGTTCAGGCTGACCACGACCTGAGGCTCGATGGCGCGATTGCGCAGCCGGGCCACGACGGCCTGCTGGATGTCCGGCAATCGTGCGGCCAGCGGAGGGAATCTCGCCGGCATAGGGAACATAGATATTGCCCTTCTGGTCGATCGCCTGCGCCGGCAGATCGACGAAGTTGCCGGGGCGCGCGCCTGCCGCGGTCGCCGGCGTGAAGAGGCCTCCCGGTGCGGCTTCGAAGATCGATACGTTCAGAACGTCGCCGACACCGGCGACCTGCTCCGGCTTCGCCCGCTTATCGGGAAACTGGCCCTGGAAGGTGATCAGGTTCGGCTGTGATAAAAAGCCGATCGTATCCGCGCTGACATCGACCAGCGCATACGGCAACGCATTGGTCGACCTCAAACCTGCGGTTGCGGACGCCTGGATAGCGTCGCTCTTGGGCCCGGTGGCTGGCAACGCCGCGCAGGCTGACAACAAGGCTCCGGCGACCACGACGGCAAAGCCGGATCGTAGCGCGCCAAACGAAGCACGGTGGGATAGCGGAGCCAGAAGGGGCCGCCCACGATCCGCGCACCGGACCATCGCTTCAGCAAAATTCGCGGGAGTCATGGTGCTCTAATCCGGCCTTTATTACACAATTTTCGAGCCACCGTTGGTAATCTTTCCGACATCAATCGGCCGGAAACGGTAGTCGTGTCCCTGTTATTGACCACGGACCCTATAGCGCGCCCCCCCTGCATCAAAGAGGTCAACGACCTGCTAACAGGCGTTTTGCGACGCCCGTTGCAATTGCGCCACAGGGGTTCAGGAACAAAATTTAGCCCAATGAATTGGTTTGGCTTAACGCGTTCGTCATTGGGCGAACACATGTTCTTCGAATTATGGGCGGCATTTTTGCGTCGCCAAAAACATGCCGGATCAGAAGTCCGCCCGCTTTCAGCCCGGGATCAAGCAGGCCGCGAATGCCCGATGCAATCGTGGCATGATTCGTTTTCTACCTGCTGATTCGTTGTGTTGTTGGGTCTGCGTTTAAGCACGAAAGCGAGCAGAGATTACTCGCGGAACGGTTGTATTGGCCATCTTCCGCGCAGCGACCCTGAAATAGCGAATTATTGAGCAGAGGACACCGGTATGATTGGATATACCGCCGTCGGTCTTAGCGTGGCTGGATTTGTGGTTGGACTCACGCTCCGTTTGAGAGCGCTCCTGATATTCGTCGGATTGGTCCTGATCGCGGCAATCGTCTATTCGATTGGTGCGGGCTTTGGCTTTTTCAGCACGCTCCTGAACATCGTAACGGCAGAGACCATACTGCAAGTCGGCTACTTTGTAGGGGTGGCGGCGCGTACCTTTTTTTCAAGAAATGGATTGTGGTCGACGCTCTTGATTTGAGGAGAGATCAGGGCTTTTGGCATTCCGAATAGAACGAGCCGTTCATCGCATCCGTCCGCTCAAGACATTGAGCGGCGTCCGTTATTTTCCCTTCCACCGTGAAATCATAAGGTTGCTCCTTCAACACGAGAACGTAGCGTCCCGGAGAAAGTTCGAAATCAGGATTCTCGGACTGCACGAGCAGCATCTCGGGATTATCCGGGACGGGGCGCACCCTCATCTCATGTGAGATATTACGAATGTTCCAGGAGTCCGGCACCGACGTGAAATTCGGCTTTCCCTTCGCATCGAACTTCAAGGCGCGGACAACGCGGGCGACGACCCGGACATCAATTCGTTCGGGTGCATTGCCGACGAGGTCACGCCTGAACAGAATAAATCTCACCTTTCCGTCGGCGACTTTGGTGCGACTTGGTTCGCTGATCGGCGTCGACATCGCGATCCGCTTATCGGGTGCCCGATCCATCGCCAGCGAAAGCTCACTCAACGTGTCGCCATTGAGTGCGTAAACACCGTAATTGCTCGGCTTCGGCAGGGACCTGGGGGCGCCTTGGGGGCTGCGGGGGCAGGCGCTTCGCTAGCCCGGGGCGTCGCAACGTCGCGTGCCCCGCCGGGCCTCGAGGAAAGTCCAACCTGACCAGAAAGCCGAGCGAGCGGCTCGTGATAATAGCCAAGGCCAAGCGCGGCGCCCGTGAACAGGACAGCGACGGTGGACAGAATCAGCGGCACCCGAGAAGAACTGCGAACCTCAACAACCTAAATCTCGGAAGTGGGATAGGCCTCGTTCGGAACGAAAATATCGCGCGGTCTGGCATCGGCCGGTTCGAAGCGGGTTACGGCTGAGGAAGCGGGCTCTGCTGCCCTATTCGGGAATCCGGGGACGGTGGTGCAAGCCGTTCGATGTCGCCGCGGCGCTGCGAGAAATTTTCGACACCCGTTATGGCGGTTTCGAGTGAATTCAGAAGGCGCTCCCGTTCGGAGCTCTCGAGCCGCGCCGTATCGGCATCCATGCGAGCGCGGGCGAGACCGTAGATCGCCATTCGCATCTGGGCGGGATCCTGATTCACCGCATTGATCATTCGCTGCAGCGTCAGGGCATATTCGATCTCCTGCGCAAATGGTGCAGGCGTTTGGTCCTGCTCGGCTTTCGGGAGCTCGCCCGTCATGACCGCATCCATCCCCTCATACAAAACCATAACAAATGCAATTACTTGAGCAACAGAACAATTCGTCGAATTGCCCGCAGATGGTTTGACTGATACAGGCGAACAGAGGCTAGGCCCGCTGTTGGGGAAGCCGCTCCATTCGGTTGCCTCGACCGCTTGGCGAGAACTTCAGTTACAGTCTATTGTATTCACGGATAGAATAGTCGTCGTTTTTGGAGAAGGACAGGGTATGCCGAACGCTACGAAGATCGCGCTCGCCGGAATCGCCTTAATGGCTGCGGGCGCATTTGCCCCCGCCTCGGCCCATGGCCGGCCGTACCCGCTCACCCGTTGCGGTCCGGACCTCGCCTATCTATGCCCCCTGCGCGGTCAGTTTACCGGTGCGCCGTTTCACTATGACCTGGCTGTCCACCCCGGCTGCATCAAAACGGTCGTTGTCGACACGCCGCAGGGCCCGAAACGTCGCAAGGCGGTCGTCTGCGGCGCGCCCGAAAGAGAGATGATCTGGTGGTGGTGAGACGTCATCCCGGCGGTTCAAAGACCAACGACGACGTTATTGGCGACGAAGCTATTTGCTCTGTGTTCTGATTCTGCCGACGTTTGAGGTCGCAGGTTGCCCCGGCATGCTTCTCACCGAACCAATGTTTTGCGGTCCCTGATTGACACCGCGAGACGGATAGCTGCCACCGTCCCGGACCAGATCGCCGTACATGTCTCGCTGAGTGGAAACGCCGGATTGGCCCAGCGCCGAGCCGGCGCCGGCCAGCAGGAATAAAAGGGCAATAGTTGTTTTCATGAGAACCTCAGGATCAGGTTCGTAAGGATAGCAGGATCGCGAGGCCGATGCGACCGGTTCATGCCGCGGCTTTCAGTCCTGACCCGGCCAGTCCGTTTGACGCGGCCCCCTCGCCCTTCCCGCTGCCTTGTGCCTTGGGGCCAGCGCCAGATTTGGAGTTCTGAATGGAGTGGGTTCTCTTCGTTTCGTTGCAATGGGTGGTGTCAGGAAGCCCGACCCCTCCCAACACGACGATCATCGATTCGTTCGCATCGGAACAGCTTTGCAAAAAGGCCGCTGACGCCCTCAAAGCCGAATTGGAAGTCCCGGTTCCCGGACAGCAACGTGTAGCGACGATGGCACGCGTGACATGTCTGCAACGGAAGGAAAAGTAACTCGAGGTCGGCGCATGGGCTTCGAAAGCAACCGGCGAACGATACGCTCAGGAAGTCCAATCCTTCATGCTTTTACGCAAGCCCTGAATAATATGCACGGCAAGCCTGTTTTCGATGTCGGCTTCGGGCCTTTCCTCTGCGCCCCTATCGTCTTCACGCCTGTCGTCTTCGAGCCAGCCCGGGTCCTGGGCGATCAGCTCATCGCTGGACAACTGCTCTGCTGCGTCTGAGATGCCGTCGCCGACTTCGCCTTCGGATTGATGATCATAGGATTGATGATCGACGAGTTGGTGATCATCGAGGTGATGATCATCGCGTTGATGTTCGTCGGAAAACGGTTCGGCGGGACCGCCCTTTCCCGCAGCCAGAAGACGTTCCAATGTCGCAAAGTTCTCGAGCGGACGGCTGTCTTGCGCCTCGAGCGCATTGAGCAGTTCAAGCAACTCTCCGAGTTCTATGCTGACCGAACTTTCCGACTGGGATGCCATCAACTACCTCGCGCCTGCAAAATCAGAGAAATACAAAACGGTTTTGCCAAGCGAACGCTGGAACTAAGTCAGCGAAAAAGTAGCGCACACGCTTGATGCGATCAAGGAACGGAAGGTCGCCCGGTGGCCCAGCCGGATTCACGTTAATGCAGGAGCGCCGGGGCCGAACAATCATCTGGGCAGCCACTTCGGACCATCCAACTCAGCGCCTGCCGCGGCACTGGTCGCGGGTCACTTGACTTAAGGGTATATAAATACCTTAATCTAGCACGAATAGCTTCTCCGGAGACCGGGGCCCCGCATGGTCAGGCGCCGCCACCGCGCAATCCAACAAAGACCTGTCACCGCGTTCCCAAGCCAATTCAAAGCTATTGGGGAACCAAGGCGCGGAGCGACCATCCCACCTCACGGCCGTTCGCCCCTACGCCGCCCGATGGCGAAACTAGCCCGGTGCGACGCGCGTTCAGAACCTGACTGGGTTGTCGGTCGCAGATCTGTAAAGCAAGGCACTCGAAACGATCGCACAAATCATGGCAACCGTTCCGTTTTGAATACCCGCCAGATGCCTGATGCCGTGCAGCTGCGACCAACGATATGTGTCTGTCAGACGGATGCTGATCGGCAGAGCCAACGAATAGAGCGCCACGCACCAGATCGCAGTCACGACAAGCCACCCGGCCCGATCCCGGCCATTCGAGGCCATGAAGTACGCACCCAACGCGCCGGGAAGAAGCAGATAGATGTAATTGCCGTAGTACGTCGGACCGCACGCCATGATCGCGGCGATGACGATGCCCGCCGCCAGCATCTCATGGATCGGCTTGAGGCAATTTGCACGCGACAGCACCATCACCGATCGGGCAGTGAGAACAATAGCGACCAATGCCACGGCAAACACCGGAAGCATGAGGAACGGCACCGCGCCTTGGCAATTAGCGAGAGGAACGCCGTACTCGGTCGCGTTGCAAATTCGCGCAAAGAACGCATAGAAGGCCTGGTTGTCGAACCGCGCAATCTCCGGAACCGACGTGTACCATGCCGCACTTGCGCGCCATTTCAGGAATGCATCGATTGCCTCGGTGCCGAACACAGCGAAACTGAGCGCGAAGATCGAGCCACCCGCGATCAAGGTATAGATCGCTTCCCTGTACCGGCGCGTCACCAGCTGGTGGACGACCACGATGCCCAGGAACGGCTTGATATTCATCATGATCGACCACGCGACGGCGGTAGCGAACGGCCGCTGCAATGTAGAAAAGCGCAGGCCGAGAACGAGGAGAAGCAGGATGGTGAAGTCCGCCTGCCCGTGAAACACCTCGCTCCGCGTCAGATGACTTACCGAGATCACGCCGCAAATCAGCGCGACAGTTCCCCAGGACAGCTTCTCGCCAAAACCTCGCATCATGATGACGAGGGCTATGATGAGCTGAACATACGTGAGTGCCGACCACACCGCCCACCATTTCCCGTCGGAGAAGAACGGAAACAGCAGCGAAAGAAGCTCGGAAAACAACGGCGGATAAGCGAACGGATGCGCATGCACATCGCCGTATGGATGCAGTCCAGCCGCGATATTCTTCAGAGCCGCAAGGTACACGGAGATGTCTGTCCCGGCCGGCCAGGTCGAATCCAGGTAGATCTTTCTGCCCATCAGGACGATTCCGACCGCCATCAGCACAAGGCCAATCGGCAGGTACCAGCCATCCCGCAAATCCGGCAGCGACGCCGCGCGCGCGCCTGTGCTTTTCTCTACCAATGAAAACTCCCGGACGTTTCCCCGCAGGCGCACAGGGTGAGCATTCGCAATATGAACATCTTCCAATCAGCCACTTCTAGCGAGCCAAGGCGCGTGTGCAATGGGAGGATCCGAACGCAGTTAAAATGGAGCCGGCGCCGAGAAATTGCGCTCAGGATTGCTTCGTCGAGAAGCACGATCTCGAGGGCAGCGGTCGTCCGGGACGGTTGCCGGAATGGTTAACGTCCCGCCTTCTGACGCCCGCTCGGTTCCATGGCGGCGGATCGGCAAAAACCGCTTGCGTGCGTCATCAGGTTGCGGAAACATCGGTCATTGGCAGTAGTTTTTCCACCTGCGGTGGGCGCAAATGTTAGTCTGGATTTTGATTGCAGTGTGTTGGGTCGGGTTGCTTTTGCTCATTATGCATGACGTGACCAAGGACGCCGCTGGCAGCAGTGCCGTTTCCGTTGCATCACGAAACGTTGCGTTCACCGCCGCGAGGGGATGGAGGAAGGCGCGCAGACTTAAGCGTTACGCCCCCCCTCTCAAGGCTGGTCTCAAGGCTGGCCTCAAGGCTATTCCCAAGGTCATTCCCAAGGCCAGCCCCACCGCTAGCCCCACGCCCAGGCTGTCCGAAGCTCCCGCACAAACGGCCCTGGCAGCCGTCCCTTCGCAGGAGACAGAGCCTTCCAAAAAGAATTGGTGGCGCAGGGACCACCGCGCGCAGATTACCCCTGCAGAACTGGAATTGACCATTACCGAGACGATCAGAAAGACCGCGCCAGGATGCGGCAGCTTTATCGGAGTGATCGTTCATCACAAGAAGCCAAAACAATCCCGCGATCCGAACTGGGGCGTTCGCGGCGTAAAATTTGGAAAAGCCGACAGGCGGATCGTCGAAGAGACCCTCGCTCGTACCGTCGAGCAGTTGCAGAAGGAGTTTCGCCTGACAGATCCTCAATTGCGGAATTAGGACTTGCTGAGAGGTACAGTTCTGTATGCGATGACAAGCGCTCGCATCCGCGGTTTTGATGGCCTCAGGGCTCTGGCATTCCTGCTCGTCTTCATCAGCCACAAGGCTCCTTCGCCGGTCCGCGATCGATACGGCACGGCCGGCGTGTGGATCTTCTTCGTGCTCAGCGGCTTCCTGATCACACGGATATTGGCTCAGGCGCGCGGAGGGATCGACGCCGGACGAAGCGATTTCGGCGCCAGCCTTTCCCGGTTCTATGTCAGGCGAACCGCACGAATTTTCCCTGTATACTATGTGTTTCTTGCCGTCGTGACGGTGGCGGGCCTGTGGGGCCTCGTGGAAGTCGGCAGCGCTGCACGCCAGCTGTCCAACTGGTTCTATCTGTCGAATATCTATATCGGGCTGAATGGCTGGGAGACGCGGCTGGGCCATTTGTGGAGTCTGGCCGTTGAGGAGCAATTCTATCTTCTGTTTGCTCCGCTCGCGCTCGCCTGCCCGCTGCGCCGATTGCATGTCGCGTGCTTTGCAATCCTCGGCGCCAGTGTGGCGGCGCATGCCTGCCTGCTTTTCACGGCGGCTTCAGACGCGAGGTTCGACACCAACTCCTTCGTCAACTTCGGCCTGATGGCCATCGGCGGCCTGGCGGGGCTCTGGGCAGACCGCCCCCTGCCCCGGCTCCTGAGAGGAGACGGACCTCTCGTGCTCACGCTTGCGCTGATCCTGGCGATGCCCGTGTTGTTCAGTTCGACCGCGGCCTGGATTCATTTTGCCCGCTTGAGCTGCGTCCTGAACGGATTGCTGCTGGTGCAAATCTACCAGCTGCAGAATGGACGCATCACGAAGTTTCTCGATCTGTATCCGATCCGGCAATTGGGCATCATCAGCTATGCCGCATACTTGTTTCATCCATTGATCGATCTGTCCGAACTGGCGAACTATCTCGGCTACCAGGTCCATGCCCGCCGCTCATTGACCATGCTGGCCGACCTGGCTGCGACCATTGTGCTGGCCCTCGCCTCATGGCGAATTCTCGAACAACCCGTGCGAAGGTGGCTGGTTGCGCAATCTGAGCAAGGAGACCGCAGCGTCGCGAACGTCGTTAACAAGGGATAGATGCGTCCTAAAGCCTCACGAGAACCCGCCTGGACCTCAGAGCCATGCGTTTGACTCGAAGCTCAAAACCTGAAACGAATTCAGATATTTGGCGACACTTTGACTATGAAGCATTTCTCATCGCGCTTCGCATAAGAGGCGGCGCGCACCGGAGGAACGATTGCAGTTTCCATTAGAAATCCTGCGCTGTCCTCGGACCCGGTCCACTCTGAGAATTCGACGGCGCGCGTCTCGTGTCGGCCGACGGGACTTCATCCTATTCCGTCATTGACGACATCGCACATTTCCTGGACGACCAATCGCACCCAAGCGAAACGCGCAGCTTCTACGAGAAGGAAGGCTGGGAACGCGGCTCCGACGGCGTGTTTGGCGACACACGCGCGTTCGTGGACACACGGGAGGTGCCGCTCGCCTTTTCCCGCAAATGTATTCGCAGGCTTGGCACCCACTTCCAGCGCGGCGGGCAGTTTCTTCTCGATGCGGGCAGCGGGCCGATCGCGCACGACGAATATCTCGAATTCGGCGCCCGCTTCGAGCGGCGCGTCTGCGTCGATCTTTCCGCCGAGGCGCTGAAGGTGGCGCGCAGCAAGCTCGGTGAGCGCGGGGTCTATCTTCAGGCTGATCTCACCAGCCTGCCGATCCAGACCGGATCCGTCGACGCCGTCACCTGCAACCACGTGATTTACCAGATCCCCGCGGACCAGCAGGCCGCCGTCTTCAAGGAACTCTGGCGCGTGCTGAAGCCCGGCGGGGTCGCGGTGATCGTGTACTGGTGGCGCGACACGCCGCTGCAATGGCGGCTGGAGCGGTTGGTCCGAATGTTCGCCGGACGCGGCGTCTCCGATGAGAATGACAAGACGACGACTGTCGCCTCCACGCCGAGCCATTTTCCGCATTCGCTGCAATGGTTCGAGACGCAGGATTGGCCCTTCCGCTACGAAATCGAGCCGTTCCGCGTGATCGGCAATCCCTTCATGCGTTCCTATGTCAGCGATGGCTGGGCCGGGAAGCTTTTCCTCGAAGGTGTATACGCCCTGCAGCAGATCGCGCCCTCCTACTGCGGCCGCTACGGGCAGATGCCGGTCATCGTCCTGCGAAAGAACGATGCAGCTGCCCGCGAAGCAGATTGAGCCTTTCGGACGGCTACCCGCAACTCAGCCAAGCTCGCTCGGATGATGCGAGCCGATGCACCGATAAACTGGCAATAGCCTGTACGGCAGGACTCAGCGTGCCCGCCCGACGGTCGTATCCGAGGGCGTATCCGGCCGGCGGCTTCGATATACGGGACCGCTGATACCGACGCACGTGGTCGTTCCGTCAGTCCCGCGAGCTGCAGTGCTGCAGGGGACGGCAGGCACCATCCTGGTTGAGCCGTCAGCGGCTTCTCTTGCCACTCCCCCGTCCGATTGCGGGTTCAATGGAGTGCCGGGTTCAGGAGCAATGCCACCGGCGGAAATCCTCGGATCGGGCGGAGGCGCCGTCGAGGTTTGCGCCGAGGCATTTGAGATCAGAAGCAGGCCCAGCAATGCCGCAGTTGTCACGATACGCATGGTAACGTTCTCCTTGCGAATTTACGGAAAACGGTTTGCGGACAAATAGGTTCCGGTCTGAAAGATAGTCCCGTGCCGCATAGTTGCGGGGGCACCGCGCTTGCCAGCCAAGGTCGCGCAGTTCAGCTGGCCTACGCCCCCAGTTTGTTGTCCTACCTATTGTCGTTTTGACAGTCCTTGATCAATTCCCGAACGAGTTGATCGATCATTGCGATCGTATCGGCTGGCTCGGCCACATCGATGTCGTCGACATGCCAGTACGACGTTCTGTTCTCCCAACCTGGAAATCTTTGCGCGAGAAAGAGGCGATGCTCGGCCTCTTTCAATGCGATGACGCGATCCGCCAACTCCAGATCGCCGATCGTGCAGACGACTGGAAACCGCTCGGCTGGCGAGATGCTGCGATCGTTCAGTGCCTGGAGCGTAAACGTCGAAATCGCACCGACGTTTTCAGGCGATGGCTCAGGGGCCAGGCCGCGTGAAGACGCCCGCCAGTTCAGGCCGGCAATGCGCGCTTCGTGGTTGAACATCTCTTCTGCGAAGCGGCTTCGATAGTAATTTCCCGTACACAAAAACAGAATCTGGCGATGCTTCATGCACGATCTCGTGAAGTGGCCGGACGCCCGGCGAACAGGGAGGCTTATACGCGTGCTGGTGCAGTCACGCAAAGTCGACCGGCTACGGATCGAGCACCTGATCGCCGGCGGCAAAAATTACTTTGCCGCAAGCGACGGAGCCTGAACCGCCTCCAGCATAGCCGTTGCGGGTCTGCGGGATTTTCGTGTCGAGAATCCTTGATGCCACCAGCGTCCGCAGCACCTGCGCCGTGCCGCCCGCAATCGTGAACATGCGGGCGTCCCGAACCATGCGTTCGAGCGGATAATCCCGCGAGTAGCCTCTGGCGCCGAACAGTTGAAGCGCCTGGTTGGTGACTGTGTTGGCCGTCTCGGACGCGATGATCTTCGCCTGCGCCGCCAGAAGCGGATCCGGAAACGGATCGGCGCTGAGCGCGGCCTGATGCAGCGACAACCGCGCGGCATTGAGCGCCACCGCCATGTCGGCCAGCATCCACTGCAGGCCCTGGAATTCGGCGATCGGCCGCCCGAACTGCTTGCGCTCCTTCACAAAGGCCAAAGCCTTCTCGAACGCGCCCTGCGCCAGCCCGAGCGCGACCGTTCCGGCACCCACCCGCTGGCTGTTATAGGCGTCGATCAGGTCGGCAAAGCCGCGCCGCAGTCCGCGCGGCGGCAGCACCAGCATATCCTCGGGGATTTCCAGGTTCTCGAAGATGATCTCGGTTTCGGGGATGCCGCGCAGCCCCATGGCGGGTTCGCGCTTTCCGATCACCAGGCCGGGCGTCCCCCTGACCGCGAGGAAACCGCCGATCCCCTGCTCCTGGCCGCGCTCGTCGAATACGCGGGCGAAGATCAGATGGAGCTTTGAAACCCCGCCGCCCGTGATCCAGTGCTTCTTGCCCCGGATGACATAGGTGTTGCCGTGCTTGTCCGCGCGCGTCGTCATCTCGGTCGCCGCCGATCCGGCTTCCGGCTCGGTGATGCAGATCGCCGGTTTATCGCCCGACAGAACCAGATCGGCGCCCAGCCGCTTCTGCTTTTCGGTGCCATACTGCATGACCGCGGATATCGCGCCCATGTTGGCCTCGACCGTGATGCGCCCCGTCGCGCCGCATACCCGCGCCATTTCCTCGATGATCAGGGCGGCCTCGAAATAACTTCCGCCCCGGCCGCCATGGGATGTCGGGATCGTATAGCCCATGAACCCCGCGGATTTCAGCGCGGCCACGTTGTCGTAAGGATAGGCTTCGGTTCGGTCGATCTCCGCCGCCTTCTGCGCGAATTCGGTTTCGGCCAATTCACGCGCGGCACTGCGGAGCTTCTGCTGCTCGGGCGACAGTTTCATATCCAAGGCATCATCCTCCCGACGGAAATGTCCGCGGTCTTTCAATCATTCCGCTCTGTAACAGGCCAAAACGCAACCGAATAATTCGCGAGTTCCGCGGCGCAGCATACCCCTTGCCGGCTTTGCTTGTTTTGCGCGAACCTGACATCAAGCAGCAGCGCATCTGGAGACTTTTGAAATGCCCGATTCGAAAACACCGCTTGTCGATCGCTTCGGCCCCGATGCTGTGGATGTGGAATCAGGCGGCGACGCCCCGTCTGTCCTGAGTCAATTGGCGGCCCGCGGTTCGGTGCGAAAATTCCGCTCTGAGGCCGTTCCATACCCGACCTTGCGGCGGCTATGCGCGCTGGCGCTGTGCGCCCCGACCAAGAGCGACCTTCAGCAGCGCGACATCATCATCATCGACGCACCGTCCCTGAAATCGCAGATCGGCGCGCTGCTGACGGATGGGCCGCTGGGCCAGAAATGGATTGCAGACGTCCCCAGCCTTCTCATCTTCTGCGGCAACAACCGGCGACAACGTCAAATCCACGCGCTACGCGACAGGCCTTTTGTCAACGACCACCTCGACGCCTTCTTCAACGCCGCGGTCGATGCGGGGATCGCCTTGTCCGCGTTCGTGATCGCTGCCGAGGCTGAAGGCCTCGGGGTCTGTCCCATCAGCGCGCTGCGCAATCATTCCGCGACGCTGTCGCAACTCCTGAAACTCCCCGATCATGTTTTCCCGGTCGCCGGCCTCGCCGTGGGATATCCGGCGGAGACGCCGAAAATCAGCATGCGGCTGCCGCTGTCGGTGACGGTGCACCGTAACGCCTTTCAGGAAAACGGTCTCGATGAGGCCATCGCGGCCTATGACCGGCGTCGCGAAGAAGCCCAGCCTTATGCGGCTCAGCGCAGCGTCAGAAAATTCGGCACGGCCGAAACCTATGGCTGGTCGGAGGACAAGGCGCGGCAATATGCGCAGCCTGAGCGCGCGGATTTCGGCGCCTATGTGAGGCACATCGGGTTCAAGCTGGACTGACCGGCCCGACCGATGCCGCGTAGCGCATCAGTTGAACAGATGAATTAACCCGATACTGATGGCGAGCAGCAGCATCAGCGACAGCGTGACGGCCGCCGTCACCCTGCCGCCGACGGTGGCGAGCACCCGAACGTCAACGCCGAGCCCAAGCGCCGCCATCGACACGACCGTGAGGAATCCGGTGACTGCTGTCAGCGGGCCGATGACCGTGTCGGGCACGATTTCCAGCGAGCGCAGAACGGAAAGCACAAGAAAGCCGATAATGAACCACGGCACGAGCCGGAAGAAGCCGGCCGTTGGCGTGCCGCGCGCGCCGCCATTCAAACGCGGGGCAAGCAGCGACAGTCCCACCACGATCGGCCCCAGCATCAAGACGCGCATCAGTTTCACCAGCGTGCCGATTTGCGTGCTGACGAGACCCGCCGGCACGGTGGCGGCAAGCACCTGCGGGACGGCGTAGACTGTAAGACCTGCGAGAATGCCGTATTGCGTCGCGGACAATTGCAGCAGCGGAATGAGCAGCGGCAGCCCCAGCACCATCATCACGCCGAGGATCGCGGTAAACGAGATCGAGGAGGCGATTTCGTCTCTGTTGGCGCCGATGACCGGCGCGACGGCGGCAATCGCCGAATTGCCGCAGATCGAATTGCCGCAGGCGATCAGGATCGAGAGCCGCACCGGCAGGCCGAGCATGCGGCTGATACCGAAGCTGGAGGCCAAGGTCACGATGACGGTTGCGGCAATGGCGCCGAGCAAGGCCGCGCCGGACGCTGCGATCGCGGCAAAGCTGATCGAGGCGCCGAGCAGCATCACGGCCACCTCCAGCAGTTGCTTGGCGCTGAAGGCGATGCCGGCCTGCCAGCGCTCGGAGGGGTTCCAGAAGCTGCGCACGGCCATCCCAAGCAGGATCGCCAGCACCAGCGCCTCCACATAGGGATGCGCGAACAGCCGCCGTTCCCCGGCTTCGAGGCCCGCCGAGACGCCGGCGACGACGATGCATAGGAGAACACCGGGAATGAGCGCTGCGAGACGGCTGACGCTGTTGGCTGCCCCATTTACTGGGGTCGAAAATTCCTCGTCTTGCGGCACCAATTTCTCCCGGAGAGAATTCTATGCCCCAAATGGTGATAAATGGGTAGTATAATTTCGATCTGGCCCGATGGAGAGGTCCTTGAGCCTCCGCCTGCCGCGCCTGTTCAC
The DNA here is from genome assembly GCA_963742935.1 of uncultured Alphaproteobacteria bacterium. Taxonomy (GTDB): domain Bacteria; phylum Pseudomonadota; class Alphaproteobacteria; order Rhizobiales; family Xanthobacteraceae; genus Bradyrhizobium. The sequence goes on from CAVUOI010000030.1 coordinate 36,192, forward strand.
GATGGTTGCTGAAAATTGGGAGTTCGACCGGCTCAAAGCTTGCCGATGCGCGACCTGCAGATCGAGCGCACGCTGCGGCAGTTCAAGATTTCAGGCCGAGTAGAAAATTCCCACCGCGACCGCGTTCGGGCGGATGATCCGGCAGGACAAAAGCGTTGGGAAACGCCCTAGAAAATCGCGCCCTTCACGAGCGCCGCCACGCGGCTGAACTCGTCAAAAACGCCCGGCTCGAAGTAGACGGCGCGGGCGAGGACGATGGTCGCAACCAGCGACCAAAAGACGCCAGTGCCGGCCCACAACAGATATCTGGACGCGCGCGAACGCGGCGCGGCATCCCTTTCAGGCGCCAGGCGCTCGCCAAACGGCTCGTATCTCAAGCGTTCCATTGCGCGGCCAATCTGTTGATTTGCAAACCAAATGTCGTCGTTTCCAGCCGCCGCAGCAATGGAAGCGGTTTGCTTTTTAACCTCAGGGAATGGAAGCGTATTGCCGTAAGCAGCGGTTGCGGAGCGGCTTTCTTCTTTATTGGTATTTCCGCGCCCAAAAGCGCTGGCCTCCCCTACAGCCCCTTGATCAGTCCGGCATCCATCAAAAGCCGGTTCAGGCGACTGGCCTGCTGCCCTCCTTCGCAGCCATAGAACAGCCCGCCGCATTGCTGCAGGATCGTCCTCTGCTCGGAGAAACCTGCATCGAGCGGAATTCCTGCGGCCTGCAGCGCGACCAGGGGCAAGTACGGCGCATCGAGCTGATCGAGCGCCGACGAGATATCGACCGGCGTAAAGTTCACCGCGTCGAGCGCGTAGTATGTCGTGAGATAGCGCTGGTCCAGGGCTTTCGCTCGCTTCGCAAGTTCTTCCTTGCCAAGCGATGGATCGATCAGGCGCGGGCCGAACTGAGGCTGATGGTCGCCGTAACGGATGATGAGGAAGGCTTCGGCGGGAAATTCCCGAGCAAGCCTTTGCAGGAATGCGCGATATTCCTCGGCGGATATCGCCTGGCGCCGAACGTACTCTTCCACGTCAGCCGCGTTGCCGAGGTCGCGCCAATCGGGCGTGAGCTGAGGACGAAACCGCTCGTCCCATGGAAAATGATTGGCCACCGTGTACACATAGAGAAACAGCGGCGCCTCGACGCGCGCCCGCTTGATCAGATCGATCGCGCGATCGTAGTAGAAACTGTCCGCCTCAAAGGCGCGGGTCCCGAGATCCTGCATATCAAGGTAGTGCGCGATACCGGTCGTGGTTTGAAATGCGCGCGACCCCAGGAAGGAGCCGTAGAACGGGTAAAGGCTGAAGGTTTCATAGCCGCAGCGTTGCAACGCGCGTGGCAGCCCGCGATAAACGTGCCCGGCCGCCAACCGTGTGACGGCGGTTGCAAACCGGCCGAACGACCGAACCGAAAGGCCCGTGAGCACGTTATACTCGGTGAACCAGCTTGGTCCGCCGACGCCCTCCACCAGAAGCTTGCGCATCTTGCCGTCGAACGACTGGAAATGCTGGCGATAGCCGGCCGGCACATTGACCCCGGGCGCAATGGTGATATCGAAACTGAACTCATCGTGCAGCAGGATGATGTGCGGAGGCTTGCGTTCTGGACGACAGGCAGACTCGCCTCCCACCACTTTCTCGCTCGCGCTAGCCGTTGTTTCGAGATATCCGCGCGAGGACAGTTCGTGGACGGCCTCTACGCCCGTCCGCGCAAATTTCGAGACGTAGCTTTGGCCCTCGAAGTCCTCGTTAAGACCTGTCGGCCAGAACAGCGACACAGCAACCAGTGTCGCAGCCGATGCCGATAGTCCAGCAAGGCTGGTTTGGCGACGCACATGGTATCGGTCCAGCCGCCAGCCGATGACGATCGCGACAGCCGTCAGCGCGGCCGCCAGCAGGATCCACCAACGCAAGCCGGGAAATACATCCAGCAGAAACGCCGTCGTATCGCGATCCACGATCATCACATCGAGGAAGTCGATCGTCATCCAGAGCTTGCCGAACTTGAAGCGCGACAGCAGCGTCAGCGCGATCAGGATTTCCAGCGAAATGAGCGCCGCCACGATCGGCTTGCGCAGCAAAAGCAGCCACAGGCAGTTGAGCATGATCCAGACGAGAACGAAGACGGCCATGCCCACGACGGTCGTCTCGGTCGTTACCATGAGGATGATCGCGCCTGCGTGCAGCAACGACGCGAGGCAGAAAGCAGCCGTCCCGCTGCGGCCACCCCTGCTCATGGCGCCGCTGCTGCCGAAAACACCTGACGGGCCGCGGAGCATGCTCAACGTGTGCTCGAAACCGGTTCCGCGCACTTTTGGAATATTGCCTTCGGTATCACCAATCATTGAACTTTGGTCGCAAAGCGTCGCGTGAAATTTGCTCGTGTTGTCCTATCATATGCAACCTTTCAGCCGGTTCGTTATTCCCGAACAGAGCCTCTCATTCGGCTTCGGGGCGGCAAACGGACGATCGGAGGCTTGGATGCGTTTCCTTGCGGTAATCGGTGCTTTGGCGATCGCGGTCGGCATTGGCGCGGCGGCCTTTTTCTTCGGCGGATATTACAGCGTGGCCGGGACCACGGACGACCCCGCCACCGTCACGTGGGCCCTGACGCGGGTGCGAACGGCCTCGATCAATCGCCACGCCAATGATAACCCGCCGGCGTCGTTTGGCGACGCCCCCATGGTACAGGCCGGCGCCAAGGCTTACGCCAGTTTCGGCTGCGCGAACTGCCACGGTGCGCCGGGCGTCATGTGGCAAAAATATTCGGAAGGACTGCATCCCGATCCGCCGGACCTGAAGAAGGTCGCCGGACGACCTCTCGCCTGCGCAAGCTGTTCTGGGTGATCAAGAACGGCATCAACATGACGGGCATGCCGAGCTTTGAGCAGGCCGGCGCCAAGGACGACGAAATCTGGTCGATCGCGGCGTTCGTCAAGAAACTGCCTGATGTTTCCGACGCCGACTACAAGGCCTGGACCGCGTCGGCCGAACCGAAGCAATAGGTCGTTTTAGCCGGACGGCTTAGCTTCCCTGCCCGCGCTGGATGCAACAACGACGCCGCCGGCGATAGCGGCCAGCACCGCCCAATAGCCGTAGCGAAAGTCGGACGCCACGCCCAAGGCATAGAAGCTCAGCACGTATATCGTCGCCGAACCGCAGACCGCCAGCGCGAAAGCCGCTTCGCGGGATGCACTTCGTTTCCAGCTCCAGCAACAGACAACGATACAAGCCAGCAGCCAAAGACCCATGCGAAGAAGGGGCGTAGGCTTGAGCGCGTCATTCGCCGCGACCATCGCGTTGAACGCAGCGCGATCGGCAAAGACATTCTTCATCGGATGTTCGACATCGGCCGTCCACATCGTCAGATTGTCGGCGGCCAGAAAATTCCACATGAAGGCCGAGCGATGCTGCAGATAGGCGATCGGATGATGGAGTATGGCGGCCAGCCAGGCTCTGGATATCGCCGGCGTGCCGAACAAGCCGGTTTCGCGCTCGATCTTGCCCATGACAAAATCGCAGGGCTTGAGCCGCCAATAAATATCCCACAGCGTTGGTTGATAGCACCCGTCAAGCACCATCGCGTGCTCGGATTCGCTCCAGGTGACGGGAAACTGGTTTTGCTTCGAGAAATGGCTGATGCCGCCGAGATCGAAGATCATGATCGTTTGCAGCGGATGCTGCCGCTTGGCGTCGAGCATCCCGTAGTAGGCGAGTTGAACGATGGCAAACAGGCCAATCGCGGCCGGAATGTAGAAGATGACGGCCCTGCGCAGCGAGACGCGCGACAGCCAGATGATGTAGGCCGCAAGAATCGGCGCCGCCAGCAAAGCATTCGGCCTCAGCAGCACGCCCAATATCAACAACACAAGCGCCAGCACCTGCCCGGCCGGCCTGATCGGGGACGGACGTTCAGACACCGCGAAGGCGACAGAAGCGGCAAGCAGCCAGCACGTTGCAAACAGAACGTCCCGCCAGATGATACCGGCGAAAGCCAAAGCAGGCGGCGTCATTGCCAGCAGCGGCAACAGCAATGCGCTGGTCTTGCCGCGGGAAGCGAGCGCAAGCGACAGGACGCCAAAGCCCGCCCAGTAAGTCGTCGCAATGAGCAGGAACATGCTGCCGGCGCCGGGCGCGATCGGATCGATCAGGCCCCACAGCCAGACCATGACCGGCGACTGCCAGTCGCCCATCGTGCCCTTGGCGATGTCCTCGTATACGAACTTGGCGTCATAGGTCATGACGCCGGGATAGAAGATCCACAGCGTCAAACCGAAGCCCGCCGCGAGCAGTAGGGCGACGCAGATCATCAGACGCCGCGGCTGCGGCGGCAGTCGGTCAGGCCGCGACGGCATAGATGTCTCCGGAATTCGCCGTTTGCGGCAACTCGGTCAGCCAACGGGCGATGTCCGGGGCGTTCATCCAGTCCCCGATCAGCGCCTGGCTTTCGCCGAGCGCCGCGTTGAAGCGCGCGTACCCGAGCGCCGCGCACCGCTCGATGCAGGCAAGGCCAACGTCGCGCTGGATGGTCGTGAACTCGAACGACAGCGCGCGCACCGCCTGCGACAGGCCCGACAACGCCTCCGCCTCAAAGCCTTCTACATCGAGCTTGATGAATGCGGGAACGCCGTGCCTGGCGATCAACGCATCCAGCGTGGTAACTTCGATCTCGGCGGTCTCGTTCCAGCGCTGGGTTTCCCAACCGGGCGCGCCATCGGCGGCTTCGACGAAGGCCGCAGAGATCGTCGACACCGTAGGGTTATCGACATTGATCATCATGCGCGCTTTGCCCGGCTCGCGCCCCACCGCCTGCGCCTCGATGGCGACCAATTTGCTGCGGCCATAGAGCAGCCTGAGCGCCCTCACCATGGCCGGCTGCGGCTCGACCGCGACGACGCGCGCACCGAGCCGCTGGAACGAGGCGACGCGATCGCCGACATGCGCGCCGACGTCGAACACGAGATCGCCTGATCGAACGAACTGGCCATAGAGCCGGTCCATCGCCGCAGCCCGCTTCCTGTCCCCGTAATAAATGCGAAATGACCGGATGGTGGCCCGCGCGGTCCGGACAGCGCCGAACATCGGCTAGACCGAACTTGTCAGAGGCGGCTGGCTCTCCGACTTGATCGCAGGCAACGCCAATTCAAGAAGATCCTCGGGGATTACGGTCTCCTCGGGAATCCGGCCGATGCCGATACGGACGGCAAGTTCGCCGAGCACAGGCCAGGCGGTTAGCATCGCAAACAGGATCGACACGGCCGGCCCGCCGGCTAGCAGCAGAACGTAGGGCAACGCCCACGGCTGGCTTGCCAATACGAGGCCGAGCGAGGCGCATCCCACCAATGTCTGCGGCCAGAGATCGTGCGCCGCCAGAGTGAACGGCACCGCGTGATCGTCGCGAACCTGCCCCATCCAGCTGATCTCGCGGTTGAACAGCAGGCCGAACAGAAAGATCGTGTGGCTGATCCAGATGATCGGACACAGGATGATGGAGTAGATCGTCTCGATGACGAGATTGACGGTAAACCGGCCCGCGCCGCCGAACGCGCGCCGTTCTCGTGGCGAAAGCAGGACATCGAGAGCGCCCGCGATCTTCGGCGAGAACCACATCACCAGCACCCAGGCCAGCAACGCGCCGCCGGCATCGGCGCGCATGATCGTGGCGGGATCGTCGCAGGTTACCAGCGCGATCGTTGCGAGCACGAGCAAGCCGATCCAGGCCGGCGAGCCGATGAACATCAGGATCGCGAGCACGAGTTGATAGCGGCTGACCGGCCTGAGGTTCGGCAGCAACAGAAACCGCCAATACTGCATGTTGCCCTGACACCAGCGCAGGTCGCGGCGCATGAACTCCAGCAGTGTCGGCGGGTTTTCCTCCCAGCCGAGATCTTCCTGCGGCACGACGCGCACGTGATAGCCGGCCGAGCGCATCAGCGCCGCCTCGATCTGGTCGTGACTGAGGATATGTCGCTCCGCCTCGCCGCTCCCGGACAGCACCGGAAGCTGGCAGTGCTTGATGAACGGCTCTAGCCGCAGGACGGCGTTGTGGCCCCAATAAGGGCCGCAATCGGACTGCCACCACGCGCTTCCGATGGTGTAGGAGCGCATGCCGAGCCGCATGCCGAACTGGAAGATGCGGGCGAACAGGCTCGTTGACGGCAGCCCCACGACCAGGCCCTGCAGGATGCCGAGCCTGGGATCGACCTGCATGATCCGAACCATCCGGATAATCGCGTCCGCCGACATGAAGCTGTCGGCATCGAGCGTGACGGCGAATTCGTGGCGGCTGCCCCAGCGCTCGCAAAACTCTCGGACGTTGCCGGCCTTGAAGCCGGTATTCACCGTGCGGCGCCGGTAGTCGATCGCGATCCGATCGCGCCAGCGGGCAATCAGTTCCGAAAACAGCGCCTCCTCTCCCACCGCAAGGTCGGCATCGCTGGTATCGCTGAGGAGATAGAGATGGAACCGCTCGCCGTAGCCGGAAGCGTGGATCCCCTCGAGCATCGCCTCCAGGTTACGAATGATACGCAGCGGCAGTTCATTGCGAACACAGAGCAGGATGGCGGTCGACGCCGTGACGGGCTGGTCATCTCCAATCAATCCGGCTGCGGGCAGGACCGTCGCCACCGGATCGGCGGAAAAGCGCATGATGACGAAACCGATCACGGCATTCGCGAAGCCTGCGACCATCCATGGCAGGGTGACGGCGAACAGCACAAGTGCGGCGAAATCCAGGCTTCCGAATCCGCCGGGCGCCAAGGCCACTGCGGCAAGCCATAGTGAAACCGCCATGGTGACCGAAAACAGGACAGCAAAAATCGCTCGCCTGGCGAACATGCTGTTGTCGGCGACTTCGGCTTGAATCATGGCGGGGCGGGCTACCGGCAACGGATAAGGTTACGACTTCTCATTCGCCCGCAGGCGGTGCAGACTACCGCTTATAACACGTTCGACCGTCATGAATTCCAGTCCGAGATCGAAGAAAATGGCTGTCAGCGCCAGCACCAATACGACCTCGGCCTTGTGGTATCGCGGGCCCGGACAGATCGAACTCCGCCAGGAAGTCATCCCACCGCCCGGCGCGGGCGAGTTGCGTGTCAAAACCCTCTACAGCGCCATCAGCCGCGGCACGGAATCGCTCGTCTTTGACGGGCGCATTCCTGTAGGCGAGTTTCAGAGGATGCGCGCGCCGTTCATGGCGGGCGATTTTCCGTTCCCGGTGAAATACGGCTACGCCGCCGTAGGACAGATCGAGAACGGCGGCGATGCCCTGCGCGGCAAGAACGTTTTTGCGCTCCACCCGCACCAGACCGCATTCAACATCGCCGCGGACGCTGTGGCGGTCCTTCCGGGGGATGTGCCGCCACTGCGCGCGGTGCTGGCGGCCAACATGGAAACAGCGCTTAACGGCGTGTGGGACGCCGCACCGGGACCCGCCGACCGGATCGCCGTTGTCGGGGCCGGCGTGGTCGGCTCCCTCGTCGCCTATCTCTGCGGGCGGATGCCGGGAACGGATGTCACGCTCGTCGACATCAACGCAAGCCGGACGGAATTGGCAGGCAAGCTCGGGGTTGGATTCGCAGAGCCCGTAAACGCAAAAGCCGATTGCGATCTCGTCGTTCACGCCAGCGGATCGCCCGACGGACTGCGGACAGCGCTCGAACTGGCCGGAGACGAAGCGACTGTTTTGGAAATGAGCTGGTATGGTGATGCGGCGGTGACAGCCATGCTTGGAGGCCCGTTCCACAGCCGCCGGCTCCGGCTTGTATCGAGCCAGGTCGGACGCATCGCGCCATCGCATCGGCCGCGCTGGACGCACGGCCGCCGACTTGCCGCCGCAATCGCGCTGCTCAACGATCCACGGCTCGATGCCTTGCTCGCGCCCGCCGTTGCGTTCGACGATCTGCCGGAGCGATTGCCTGGAATTCTGAACGCCAAAAGCGGAATACTCTGCCAACCCATCACCTACACGTAAGGAGCCAACTTGTTCACCGTCGAAGTTCGCGATCACATCATGATCGCCCATTCTTTCAAGGGCGCGGTCTTTGGACCCGCGCAGAAGATGCATGGCGCCACATTCGTGATCGATGCCGCCTTCATCGCCGAAAATCTCGACGACAATGGAATTGTGATCGATATCGGCCGCGCACATGATGCGCTCAAGGCGGTTCTGGAGCCGCTCAACTACCGCAATCTCGACGAAGTTCCGGAATTCAAGGGCCGCAACACGACGACGGAATTCCTGTCCAAATTCATCTTCGACGGACTGGCGAAGCCGGCCCGCGCCGGTGAACTCGGCCGTCCCGGCCGCGAACTCAAGGCCCTGCGCATCACGCTGTCCGAATCGCACGTCGCGCGCGCGCAGTACGAAGCGCCCTTGTGGTGAAGCGCGTCGTCTTCGCGGTGCCGGGCAGCCTCGATACGCCGACCGGTGGCTATGCTTACGACCGGCGGATCATGGCCGAACTCCGGCAACTGGGCTGGGACGTCGAATGTCTCGACCTTGGCGAAGGATTTCCTGCACCTGACGAGGCGACGCGGTCGGCTGCGCGATCGCTTTTGTTGAAGATACCGGACGGCCAGCCGATCGTGGTCGACGGCCTGGCATTGGGGGTCCTGCCGGATGCCGCAGCAGAAGCAGCAAGCCGGCATCCGTTGCTTGGGCTGGTTCATCATCCCCTCGCACTGGAATGGGGGCTGTCGGCCGAACGAGCCGATAGCTTGCGGCGCAGTGAGCAGACTGCGCTCGCTTCAGTACGCGAAGTCGTGGTGACGAGCCCTGCAACGGCAAAACTCGTCGCTTCCGATTATGGCGTACCGTCCGAACGCATCAGCGTGGCAAGGCCCGGCAGCGATCCCGCGCCGCGCTCCAGGGGAAGCCGAAACGGCGTGTTGCATTTGCTGTCCGTTGGCGCCGTCACGCCCCGGAAGGGATTCGACGTGCTCGTTGCCGCGCTGGCGACACTGGCTGAACTTCCGTGGCGGTTGACGATTGCCGGCGATCTCACGCGCGATCCGAGCGAAGCGGCACGGCTTCAAGCATGCATATCCGACTACAAGCTTCCCGGCCGCATTGCCACGCCCGGCACGGTGCCTTCCGAACGCCTTGCGGCGCTTTATGACGAGGCGGATTTGTTCGTTCTTGCTTCCCGTTTCGAGGGATACGGCATGGCCTACGCCGAGGCATTGTCTCACGGCCTGCCCGTGATCGGGACGACAGCGGGAGCCATTCCAGATACCGTCCCGCAAGCCGCGGGCTTGCTGGTGGCCCCCGGCGACGTGGCCGAGCTGGCCGAGGCCCTGCGCGGGGTGATCTCCGACGCTGAACTGCGTCGTCGCCTTTCGGACGGAGCGCTGGCATCGGTGGCAGCGTTGCCGACCTGGCAGCAATCCGGAGCAATCTTTGCCGCCGCGCTGGAGAAGCTGTCATGAGCGGCTTCTCCGCCGAATGGCTGGCTTTGCGGGAAAGGTACGATCTGCAGGCGCGCAATCCTGTCGTGCGCGATGCGGTGGCCGATCGGTTCAAGTCGCACGACGCCATCAAAATCGTCGATCTCGCCTGTGGCGCCGGCTCGACCGTCCGCGCGCTTGGTTCACACTTGCCGGCACGACAGCACTGGGATCTCGTGGACAGCGATCGACATCTGCTGGCTTTGGCGTGCGGCGGAAACGTGACCGGCGATGTCAGGCTGAAAGCCGTGCCACTCGATCTCGGCGGCGATTTTGAAGGGGTGCTCGACAGCACCAAAGACCTGATCACGACCTCGGCGCTGCTCGATCTGGTATCCGAGAACTGGCTGGATCGCCTTGTCCGCCATGTCACTTCGCGCGCGCTGCCGGTTGTATGCAGCGTTGAGCTACGATGGAAGCACCGACTTTTCTCCGTCCGATCCGCTGGATGAGACCATCATTTCGGCGGTCAATGCCCATCAGCGAACCGACAAGGGCTTTGGACCAGCGCTGGGCCCCGCGGCTGCCGCCGCGGCGATCTCCAGATTCGAGGCGCTCGGATATCAGGTGGTTCAGGGCCATTCGGATTGGTCGATCGGAACAGCCGACCACGAGATCCAACACGAACTGCTGTCTGGATGGGCTCATGCCGCGAGAGAGCTCGAAGGCTTTCCGCACCACGATATCGACGATTGGTTGGCGCGGCGGAACGCAGATCGTTGCTTCACGCGCTTCAACGATGCGCGTCGGTCATGTCGATTTTTTTGCAACGCCGATGGCGATCCGCTGATCGGACAGGTCGCAATCGAACAGGACGTCGTCCTCGATCTTGTGCACGCGAACCTGCATACGGCGGGCCTGATCGGCCCGATCGAGCGCCGGCAACTCGATCCCGGGACCGCCCGCGCCCAGCATGACGGGAGCGACGTTGACGTGCAGCCGATCGAGGCATCGCGCCGCGATAAAGCGAGACACGGTATTCGCACCGCCCTCGATCAGAATCCGGCGCATCCCCGCTTTGGCCAGCGCCGCGACGATCGCGGACGGTGCAATGTTTCCGTCCTCCGCCGGCAAGGTGATGACCTCAACACCCGGGAGCGGCGCGACCGGCGCGCCATCTGCCGTGATCAGCAGGCGACGAACGCCGTCGTCGGCGAACAATTTTGCATCCGCCCCCAGACGCCCTTTCGGATCTATCACGGCACGCGCCGGCTGCGGGCCCGCGACCTGCCTGACCGTCAGTTGCGGATTGTCGGCCAGCGCCGTTCCAACGCCGACCACGACAACATCGACCAGCGCGCGCAGCCGATGCAAATGATCGATACCGGCCGGGCAGTTGATGAATTTCGAATGACCCGTCGCGGTCGCGACACGGCCGTCGAGCGACTGGCCGACCTGCCCGACGATCACGAGATCGTCCACCGTCCCGCTGCGCAACGGTCCGAACAAATCAGCCCAGGCTTGCGGCAGGGGTTGCTGTCCTCTACGAAAACGCTCGACAAAGCTCTCCCATTCATCGGAAGAAGCAAATTGACGGGTGAGGAAATTGCCAAGCTGCACGGCAGGATTCAAAATTCGGTTCTCGCGAGTTATTGACGCCACTATCGGCCAGTAGATCCTAAAAATCCATATGATTTATAACGGAATGATTGCGGACTTTCGGTGTTCCACGAACGCGCCTGGTATTGGAAGGTCCTTAAGATGAACGCCCCGCATTCTCATGCAAGCTCTGCCCTGTTCGGCAGCGAGGAATACCTCTCCGTCAGCCGTGCCGTCAGCGAGCTCCACGCGGGGAGGCCGGTTCGCGTCGACGCGCCCGGTGAGGTCTTGCTCGCTTTGCCGGTGGAGAGCCTCGACGACCGGCGGCTGCTCGAATTCGCAGGGTTGTGCAGCCCAAACGCGCTGGAGCTGATACTGACATCACAGCGAGCCCGGGTGATCGGAATTGAGTTATCTGCCGCGATAGCATTGCCGCTTTCCGCAGAGACGAATACCAGCGACATCTTCGCCCTTGCCGCCGACGACAGCCGCAAGAACTCATTCTGGACTGAAAGCGGTGGTTGCCCGCCGTGCCGCTCGGGCAGCGATCCGGCTCGTCAAGCTCAGCCGCAGCCTGCCGGCAGTACTTGCGGCGAACGTCAAAGATGTGCCCGAGGAACTGATGCGATCGATCGTAGGCGTTCAAGCGGACGCGGTCGAGCGCTTCGCTACAGGTCCGGGGAACGCGCTGGTCGTGGCGAGCGAGGCTTCTGTCCCCCTCGTATCGGGTTCGGCGGCCCGCTTTGTCGTGTTTCGGGATGCGCTCGGCGTTGACCAGGTCGCCATCATTATCGGCAAGCCCAATTTTGCCGAGCCGGTCCCGGTCCGGCTTCATTCGGCATGCCTGACCGGCGACGTGTTCGGCTCCCAGCGATGCGACTGTGGCGACCAGCTCAGGCTCGCGATGACGCGCCTTGAGAACCTCGGTGGCGGCATCATCCTGTATCTGGCCCAGGAAGGACGCGGCATCGGTCTTGCGAACAAGATGCGAGCCTATCGATTGCAGGACGCCGGGCTCGATACGCGCGACGCCAACACGATGCTGGGCTTCGAGGACGACGAGCGCGACTATGCCATCGCCGCGACGATGCTCCGAACCCTCAACTGCACGCGGATCGCCCTGCTAACCAACAATCCGGCCAAACTCGACGGCCTCAAGAAAGGCGGTATCGAGATCCTCGCCCGCATTCCACTGGAGACGCCGGTAAACTCGCACAACAGACGCTATCTGACGACAAAAGCCGTACGCTCCGGACACAAATTCGCTACCCTGAAATCTCCTGCCGGCGACAAGTCATGAGCATGCAATGCCTTCGTCGATGCTGAGCGATATCCTGCCTGGCACGGACCGTCGTTGACATGTCCGGCCGGGCGCTGCGCCTCGATGACCATTCGCTTCGGCATCTGATCGTCGGCACGGGCCTGGGCTGGTCCATCGCATTCCCTGTCGTCGCGCTGTTCTTTCAGCTCCAGCTTTATGGCGACGGCGCGATGTTTTCATACGCGGTCGCCGTCCGGGATGTCTGGGCTTTTCACTGGCACAACGTCTCCGGCCGAACATCGGTCTTCCTGTTGACGCTGTTGCCGGCGGAAGCGCTCGTCCAAATCACCGGCAGTCCCTCGGCCGGAATCATCGCCTATGGGCTGCTCTTCTATATTTCTCCGTTGATCGGGCTGGCCGTGACCTATGCGGCCGACCATTCGCCCGGCCGCATCATCTTCGTCTATGCGTGCGCGTCGACAGCCCTGCTCTGCCCGCTGATCTTCGGCTTCCCAACGGAGATGTGGCTCGCCCACGCCCTCTTCTGGCCGACGCTGGCGGTGAGCCATTATGCAAAGACGACCAAGGCGGGAGCCCTGCTGGTCTTCTCCACATGGCTGTTGCTGTCTTTCACGCACGAAGGAGCCCTGGTGTTGCTCCTGGCCATCACAGCTACACTGGCGCCGCGCGGTTTACGCAGCGCAACGTTTTTACGCGCAGCCGTCAGCCTGATGATCATTGCCGCCCTGGCCGCGGCAGCAAAGATCGCGTTTCCCCCCGATGATTATTACGCAGACGCATTCGTGCGGGCCGCACTGCACTTCTTCGCTCTCGAAATTTTCGAAGTAAGGATCGTTCTCGTCTTGCTCGCAGCGGTCGTCGCCTACGGCACGATCTTCATGCTGTTGTCAAAATGGCTTCCGCGACAGGCGTGCGTTTGCGCACTTGGAATCCTGCTGGGATCGCTGACCGTCTACTGGCTGCATTTCGATCATTCGCTCCATGCGGACAGCCGCTACTATTTGCGAACCGCGCTGGTCCTCGGGATTCCCCTGCTCGGTACCCTGGCGGCCATGACCGCCATGATCAACGAGGGAATTGACCTCAAGGCGTTGGCGAGTTTTGGGCACAGCGTGATCTCGCTGCGCGGCGGTTCGTCATGCGCCCTCGCCTCGATATTTATCATGGTGACCGTGATCCACGTCGTTGAAACCGGGAAATTTGTCACGTCCTGGGCTCAATTACCGCAATGCCGTGGCAGTTCTGGCGATGAGCGGTCAATCCGACGCCGGGCTTGGCGACCCGCGCTTTGTCTCGGCCGAGCGGATTCGGCCAGCGCTTGCACCGCTGTCATGGTTTTCGACCGTCCCTTATCTTTCGATTATTCTTTCGAATTTCTCTCCGAACCGACTCGTCATCGATCCCGCCGGAAATTACTTCTGGCTATCCTGCCGTACAGCGACGAGAAACAGGGATGCAGCGCTTGCCGTGCCGGTGCAGACGCGCGAATTGGTCCGGGTCTATTCTTGCCTGCATCGATAACAGAGGCGGTGGCGCATGATGCCAAGTGAGAGACGATCTTGAAACTGATCATTTTTGATTTCGACGGCACGTTGGTCGACAGTCGCGCCCTGATTCTGGAGAGCCATCGAATCGTATTTGCCGAATTCAAGATGCCTGCCCCATCGCCCGCCGACAGCCTCGCGCTGGTCGGAAAGTCGCTCAATGTCATTCTGACCGAGCTGGCTGGCCCGACAGCGCCGATACCGGAAATGGTCAGGGCCTACGATCTACTGCTGCCGCAATTGAGAGCGGATCCCGCCTTCGTCGAACGTCCCTTCGACGGCGTTGGCGACCTCTTGCACGAACTGAACTCCATGCCGGATACCGTTCTGGGCCTTGCGACCGGACACCGGTCCGACACCGTCGCTCCGGCGCTGGAAGAGCTGCGATGGAGCGGCCTTTTTCGAACGATTCAAGCCGCCGACACGGCGCCCTCCAAGCCGCACCCCGCGATGCTTCTCCAGGCGATGTCGGCAACCGGGGTAACATCCAGCAATGCGATCTTCATCGGCGATACCACCTTCGACATGGAGATGGCTCGGGCGGCCAAATTGCGCTCGATCGGTGTCGCCTGGGGTTATCACAGGACGGATCGATTGATCGCGGCAGGCGCACATCGCATTGCCGCAGCCGTCGACGAACTGAGAAGTTGTATTCGTTCCGTCATGAACGAGTGAGCGATGTCATCCGGATCAGCCTTGGGTACGCCGTGCCGTATCATTTCCGGCGTAGCCGATGTCTTCGGATCGGAACCACGTCCTCAGGGGGAGCCAATTGCTCCGGAGACATGATCCACTCGATCAAGCGCAGTGCGATTTCGTCCTTCTCGGCCTTGCGCAGCAGATCGTCCCGCTCCTCACCGGTGGGAAGCTCGCTGGCTTTCTCGCGAAGTCCTCTGATCTGATCGCGCAAGCGATCGATGTGGGGCGCTTTGTTCAAGATCGAATGCTTCCGGTTCGGCAGCTACCCGTAGGGTACGGGCAGCGCGACGGAAGGTTTCGGACGGTTAAGGGATAAATGGCCGCTTTAGCCCGCGAACAGATGACAGGCGACTTGGCGGCCGGTGCCGGATTCTTTCAGCACCGGCACTTCGACCCGGCACCGGTCCATCGCAAAGGCGCAGCGCGGATGGAAACGGCAGCCCGGCGGGGGATCGAGCAGGCTCGGCACTTCACCGGCCACGACCGGATGACGGACAAAATCCGGGTCGGCACGCGGCACGGCGTCGAGCAGCGCTCGCGAATATGGATGCTGCGGATCGGAATAGATCTGCGCTTTCGGCGCCGTCTCGACGATGGAGCCGGCATACATCACGGCCACGCGGGTCGAGACCGCGCGCACCACCGCCAGGTCATGCGCGATGAACAGATAGCTCAGCCCGAGCCGGTCCTGCAGATCGAGCAGCAGATTGACGATCTGCGCCTGCATCGAGACGTCGAGCGCCGACACCGGTTCGTCGCAGACGACAAAATCCGGATTGAGCGCGAGCGCCCGCGCGATCACGATACGCTGCCGCTGGCCACCGGAGAATTCGTGCGGGTAACGCTCGATGCTGTTCTTGGGCAGTCCGACCAGCTCGAGCAATTCCGCCACCCGATCGTTGCGATCCTTGCGTGAATATGTGCCGGCGATATCGAGCGGCTCGGCAATGGCGTTGCCGATCCGCATCCGCGGATTGAGCGACGCATACGGATCCTGAAACACGAATTGCAGCCGCGACCGCACGGAAGCGAGCTGGGCTTTGCCGTCCGGTCCGGTGATGCTGTGGCCGAACAGGCTGACCGTCCCGCTGGTCGCCGGGATCAGGCCGACCAAAATCCGTCCTGCGGTGGTCTTGCCCGAACCGGACTCGCCGACCAGCCCCAGCGTTTCGCCGCGCATGATGTCGAAATTGACGCCGCTCAAGGCGTGCAGCGTGGAGACGCCGCCGGCATGCTTGACGGCGAACGTCTTGCAGAGGTCGCGGACTTCGACGATGGGGCCGGGCTGATCAACCATGGCGCTCGCCCAGTGCAAGAAGCCGCGGCGGACAGCGCGCCGACTGGCGATCGCCGACCGGCTGCATCGGTCGGTTGCTCGTCCAGGCAGCCGTCCTGCACCAGCGCGCAGCGCGGGCTGAAGCGGCACCCCGGGATGACTTCCTGCGGTGACGGGATGCGGCCGGGAATGGTCGCAAGGCGCGGCGCATCGCTGTCCAGCTTGGGCACCGCTGCGATCAGCCCCATGGTGTAGGGATGCACCGGCCGCCGGAACAGCTGCGCCACCGGCGCATCCTCGACGACGCGGCCGGCATACATCACGACGACGCGCTGGGCGAATTCGGCGATCACGCCGAGATCGTGGGAGATCAGCATGACAGACATGCTCAACTCCTTGCGCAGGTCGCGCAGCAATTCGAGGATCTGCGCCTGGATGGTGACGTCGAGCGCGGTGGTCGGCTCGTCGGCAATCAATAGCCGCGGCTTGCAGGCGATCGCCATGGCGATCATCACCCGCTGCCGCATGCCGCCGGACAGGCGATGCGGATAGTCGTCGGCGCGGCGCGCGGCATCGGGAATCCGCACCAGGCCGAGCAGCTCGACCACGCGCTTGCGTGCCGCCGCACCGGTCAGGCCCTGGTGCTGGCGCAACGTCTCGGAAATCTGGTCGGCGATCGTCAGCACCGGATTGAGCGACGACATCGGATCCTGGAAGATCATGGCGATCTCGCTGCCGCGGATCCGCCGCATGGCCGACGCGCGCGCGCGCAGCAGATCCTGTCCCTGATACAGGATGGTGCCGCTCGGCATCCGCGTGGTGGCGCGCTGGTGCAGTCGCAGGATCGAGAGCGCCGTGACGCTCTTGCCGCTGCCGGATTCGCCGACGATGCCGACACAGTCGCCTGCGTCGACATCGAGCGAGACGTCATCGATCGCCGTCACCCAGCCGCTATCGACGCGGAACTGGACCGTCAGGTTGCGAATGGCGAGAAGCGGCGCGGTCAAATCAATCGCCTCCCTTCAGGCGCGGGTCGAGCAGGTCGCCGAGCGCGTCGCCGAGCAGATTGAGGCTCAAGCGCGGCCAGGCTGATGGCGATGCCGGGAAACAGCATCACCCACCAGGCCTCGGTGGCATAGTCGCGGCCCTCGGCGATGATGTTGCCCCAGCTGGCGATCGGCGGCTGGATACCGACGCCGAGAAAGCTGAGCGCCGCTTCCGCCAGCATCGCATAGGCAAAGATGAAGGTCAGATGCACCAGCAGCGGACTGAAACAATTCGGCAGGATATGCCGCACCACGATCCGCAGCGACGAAGCGCCCGAAACCTGCGCGGCGTGCACGAAATCCATTTCGCGCACCGTCAGCGCGGCGGCGCGGACGATGCGCACGCCCGGCGGGGATGTAGGCGACCGTCAGCGCAATGATGACGCTGGACACGCGCGGGCCGAGCGCCGCGGCGATGCCCAGCGCCAGCAGAATGGCCGGGAACGACATCAGCGCATCCATCAGCCGCATGATCGCGCCGTCGAGCCTGCGAAATTGCGCGGCGATCACGCCGATGATGGCGCTGCATAGCCCGGAGATCACGCAGACCGCGATGCCGACGAACAGCGATACCCGCGCGCCATAAAGCACGCGGGTAAAGACATCGCGGCCGAACATGTCGGTGCCGAACGAAGAATTGCTGCGACGGCGGACGGAAACGCAAGCGCACCCGCATCGCGGAAGGATCGACCGGCGAGATCAGCGGCGCCAGCACGGCGGCCAGCGTCAACAGCAGGATGACCGAGAAGCCGATCATGAAGGAGCGATGGCGCAGCAGGCGGCGCAGCGTAACGTGGCCGCGCGGAGCCGCGATCGCGGAAGCCGTCGCCAGCGATCCCAGCCCGACGTCAGTCATGCCGCACCCGGGGATCCGCCAGCGTGTAGAGAATATCGACGGTCAGATTGATCATCACGAAGGTGAAGCCGAGGATCAGCATCGTGCCCTGCACCAGCGGATAATCGCGCGCCATGATCGCCTGCACCACCATGCGGCCGATCCCCGGCAGCGCGAACACCTGCTCGATGATGACAGAGCCGCCGATCGCGGCGCTGAGCAGAATGCCGGTCGCGGTGATGATCAGGATCAGCGCATTGCGCAGCGCATGCTTGCCGACGGTCCGCCATTCACTCAAGCCCTTGGCGCGCGCGGTGCGGATGTAATCCTGGCCGAGCACGTCGAGCATCGCCGAGCGCGTCATGCGGGACAGGAAGCCGATCTGGAACAGCGACAGGATCAACGCCGGCAGCACGATCGAGGAGAACCAGGGCCCCACGCCTTGCGAGATCGGCGCAAAGCCGCTCGACGGCACCCAGCCGAGCTGCACGCTGAACAGGATCACGCCGAGGATGGCGATCCAGAATGCCGGGATCGACACCCCGAGCAGCGCCATCGTCATGACCAGCGAGTCAATCCAGGTCTGGCGAAAATAGGCGGCGACCGATCCCAGCAGCACGCCGACGGGGATCGTGAAGGATATCGACAGCGCGGCAAGGGAGAGCGTGACCGGCAGGCGCTCCACCACGGCCGAAAGCACGCTCTGGTGCAGAATCAGCGACGAGCCGAAATCGCCCCGCGCCAGATTGAACAGCCAGATCCCGAGTTGTTCGAAAAACGGACGGTCAAGGCCGAGTTGTCTGCGCACCTGTTCGATCGCCGCCGGCGACGCCTGCTCGCCGGCGATGATGACGGCGGGATCGCCGGGCAGCAGGCTGAGCAGCAGAAACGCCAGGATCGAGATGATCACGACCACCGGCACCGCCTGCAGAAATTTTACGGCCACGATGCGTATCAGAGGTGCCTCCTCCGCACGGAGACACCAGAGCCTTTTCCGTTCCGATGAAATCGGAACGGGGCTCTGGATCTATGATTTGACGCGTTTTCTTGACGCGAACCGGCCTCCACTTCGCTTGAAAACGCTCTGCCCATCACTCAAGCCACAGGTCCCAAAGCTGCAGTACGCCGGCATATTCGTTCTGGCCCTGTAGCTTCTTGGAATAGCCGCTGAGCCGGCCGGTGTCCGCGATCTTGATCAGATAGGCGCCGCCGAGCACCTCCTTCTGGATCGTCAGCCAGCTCACCCGCCGCGCCTCGAGCGTCGGTGCTACGAAGAATTCGCTGTAGGCCTTATCGAGCGCCTCGTTACCGACGATGTGCGGAAAAGTGTAGATCATCGGCCGCCATTGCTGCGGCCCCAGAATGTGGTCGGGCCCGAAGGCGGTGGTGGACAGGTTCCAGTCGCCGGTGCCCTGCTGCATGTGCGATGCATTGGTGGTCCAGTCGGTGATCTGGACATCGACGGTCATGCCGGCCGCCTTGAGCTGCTCGGCGACGATCAGCATGGTGGAGCGCATCCACTGATAGTTGCTGTTGGTCTCGATGATGATCTTTTCGTTCTTGTAGCCGGCCTGCTTCAGCAACTCCTTGGCCTTGGCCGGATCCTTGATGTCGTACCAGGGCGTCGGCGCGGTCTCGCCGAGGTAATACGGCGTGCCGGGAAACGACATCCACGGATTGCGCTTGTTGAGGCCGCCGGCGCCTTCAATGATCTCGTCGACATTGATCGCCGCGGCGATGGCCTGCCGGATCAGCACATTGGCGGTCAGGCCCTTCTGCGAGTTGACGATGATGTAGCTGCCGAGCACCGGAAAGACTTCGCGGATGGCGAGGTCCTTGCGCTGGGTGACGCGGGCGCTGAGTTCGCTGGGGATGGAGGAAATCAGCTGCGCCTCGCCGTTCTGCAGCGCCGCGATCCGGGTCGTTGCCTCCGGCATGAAGCGATAGCGGACAGTATCGAGATACACCGTCTTGCGGCCGCCATAGCCGTCGCGACCCGGCGCACTGGTATCGGCCACGTAATCGTCAAAGCGGGTGATGACGAGATGGCTGTCCTTGACCCATTCGCCTGATTTGTAGGGACCGGTTCCGATCACCTCGATGTCGCGTGCCGGCTTGTCCTTCTGCGAGGCGGGGAGGATCATCAGCGGATAGATCGGCGACTTGAGGACGTCGAGCAGCACGACATTGGGCTCTTTGAGCGAGATGACGAAGCTGTAGGGATCGGGCGTCTCGAAATGATCGATCGCCTCCAGATTCTTGGCGGCGGGGCTGATGCGCCTGTAGCGCTCGAACGACGCCTTGACGTCGGCCGACGTCATTTCCTGGCCGTTGTGGAACTTGACGCCCTTGCGCAGCTCGAATGTGTAGGTCTTGAAATCCTCCGAAGCTGCGGCTTTCGCCGCCAGCATGGGACGGGTGGCGTTCTTGGCGTCGAGCGTGACGAGGCTTTCGAACAGATTGTGAATGACCTCGAGTTCGACGGCGCTCGATGCCATGTAGGGATCGAGCGTGCCCGGTCCGGAGACGCTGGCATAAACCAGCGTGCCGCCCTTCTTGGGCTGCTGCGCCTGCGTGCCGCCAATGGCCGCGAACGAAACCCCGATGATCAAGGTCAGCGCCAGGACGACGCCCCGTCTTGCAACACACCGTCTCATTCGCTCCGCTCCTACGTGTTCGACGCCAGGCATACGCGCGGCAACTGGATGTTAAAGCCTCGCAACGATCTTGAAGGCCTCGTCCGTCACCGACAGCGCGAAATCGATATCCGCTTCGGTATGGGCGAGGGAGAGAAACATGTTGTGCTTTGGATGCATGTAGACGCCGCGGCTCAAGGCCTCCTGCACGAAGCGCGAGCCGCGGGCGTATTCGGGATCGTCCTCGAACAAGATCGCAGGCATCTGCGGCGGCCCACTTTGCCGGACACCGAGGTTATAGCGCCGCGCCTGCTCGGCGATGCCCTCGCGCAGCCGCTGGCCCATCCGCCGCATATGCTCCGGCCCATTTTCGGCCTGCAGCACGTCGATGGTCGCGAGGGCTGCCGCCATCGAGGTCGCGCCGCACCAGAACGAACCGGTGGCATAAAGCTGCGAAGCTGCGTCGCGAAACCGGTCGTTGCCCATCACGGCCGACAGCGCATAGCCATTGGCGATGGCCTTGCTCCAGGCGCTGAGGTCGGGCTGCACACCGATCTGGTCCCAGCTGCCATGCAGCGTCAGCCGAAAGCCGGCGCGGACGTCGTCAAGGATCAGCGCGGCGTCGTTGGCGTCGCAAAGTTCGCGTGCGCGCGCCGCGAAGGCCGGGTCCGGCAATTCCTGGTGCTTGCCATAGTCGTGACGGAACGCCGAAACGACGATCGCTGCCAGATCGTTGCCGGCACGATCCACGGCGGCCTCCAGGCTCGCGACATCGTTGTAGTCGAAATAGAGGATATGCGCGCGATCCTCCGACATCACGCCGTAGGGATACGGCGTGCACCAGGGAATCGCTCCGTGATAGGCGCCATTGGCGAGCAGCACCTTGCGCTTGCCGGTGGCGCCGCGCGCCAGCGTCACGCAGGTCGTGGTCGCATCGGTACCGTTCTTGGAAAACAGCGCCCAGTCAGCATGCGTCACCAGGCCGACGAGGCGCTCGGCCAGTTCGACCATGCGCTCAGATGGACCGTTCAGGCAGTCGCCCTGCTCCATCTGCCGTCGCGCCGCCGCATCGACGGCGGGATGGCGATGCCCGAGCACGACCGGTCCCCAGCTGCACATGAAGTCGAGATATTTGCGGCCGTCGACGTCCCAGACGTGACAACCCTGCCCGCGCTCGAAGAACTGCGGATATCCCGCAGGCAGGCCGCCCGCACGCATGTGGCCATACATGCCGCCGGGCACGACCAGATTGGCGCGATCACGCAGGCTTTGATCGATGGGGCCGAGCGCGGTGGTCATCAACTGTCCCTTTCCGTTCAAAGGATATATGATATATTTTTGGTAACAAGCGCTGACTTGACGCGGTGGTCGGCAGCGCCGGCCGAAAAGATGCTCAGGCTGCGATCATTTTGCGCAGCCTGGCCAATCCGCGATCACGACGGCAGCAATTGCTGATGCGACGTGGCGCAGGCCTCGACCTTGTCCCACGCGTACAGCATCGGCACCATTTTTCCGGCGGCCCAGGTCGCGTTCTGGTTATCGTAGGCCGGGCTGCCGGCGTGGCCGGACGCGCCGTGAAACACAATCCACTGGCAATTGTCCCAGGCGCCGACGTCAAATACGTAACGTGACAGCGCCGCATAGGTGGCGCGCATGCCGAGCCGCGCGATGTAGCCGGTGGCGAACGGCGTATCATTGTCGCCGCCGAGCGGTCCGCAGGGCTTGTCGAGCAGCGGTGCATGTTCCGGAAAGGCCGACGACAGCGGATGGCGCAGGATCGGCCTGTGCACGGCGGCCCAGTTCTCATCCGGGCAGTCTTTTGCGGCATCGGCCAGCGCCTGCGCCAGCAATTCGTCCCAGCTCGCGCCCGCCAGCAGGGCCGTATCGCCGGCGCGCAACAGCTGCGGCACCGTCCACCAGATCTGGCTCTCGCCGAAAATACCGGGCGGGATTTTGGTGTAGGGGCTATCGGCAACAGCCCGCACGCCGCTTTTGTCCGCAACGAGTTTGGTCAGCGCGGTACGCAACGCGACGTAGGCCACGGCTGCGGTGGACTCCGCATTCATGTCGCCGTTCCAGTCGACGATGCGGTCGCGCAACGCCGCGGCTGCGCCATCGACGGCAAGATTGCGGATCCGTTCGCGGAATTCGATCGCGATGACGCTGACGGTATCGCGATGGATCGACGCCATATCCTCCACCGTCGCCTTCGAAAGCCCGGCGAGGCGCTGCCAGATACGGCGGGCGCGATGCGGCGGCATGCTGTCGGTCCCAAAATAATGCGCGCCGTTTTCCATCACGCGGTTGTTGGCGGTGACGATGGCCTGCTCGCCCGGATCGATGCAGCACGGCATCTCCTCGAACGGAATCAGGCCGTTCCATTCGTGCTCGCCGGTCCAGCCCGGCACTGGCAGCCAGCCATTGGAGCGCGGGCGCACCGGCACTTTCGCACGCACGCGGTTGCCAATGCGGCCGGTGGTATCGGCGGCGACGAGGTTGTGATCCATCAGGCCCCATTCGCGGCCAGCCTCGTACAGCTCCTCGACCGTGGAGGATCGCAATACCGGCAGCGTGCAGTCGAACGACGTATCGGGCACGGCGAACTGCATCGAGCGCAGCACCAGGCCGCTGCCCGCAGCGGGATCGCCTGCAATGACCGGACCATGCATCGTTTCGACGACGTCAATGGTGACGTCGTCTCCGCCGCGCACCGAAATAGTCTCCGCCCGGTGCTTGACCGGCTTCCAGCCGCCCTTGAAACGCGTGTTCTCGACGGCCGCATCGAAGCGTTCGATATAGAGATCGTGAATGTCGACGAAGGCGTGGGTCACGCACCACGCGACTTTGCCGTTATGGCCAAAATTCGGGAATCCGGGCGCACCGGGCACGGTAAGGCCGATGACGTCGAAATCGTCGCAGGCGAGATGGGCCTGCGCATACATGCTCGGCATTTCCAGCACGCGATGTGGATCGCCCGCCAGCAACGGCCTTCCGGTCGCGGTCCGCTGCGGTCCAAGCGCCCAGTTGTTGCTGCCGCCGGCCACTTCGGCTTCCTGCCGGTCCTGGCTGCCCAGCAGCGCTTCGAGACCGGGCTTGAGGTCGGCGAGCGCCGCGAGATAGCGCGCGCCCTCGGCGCCGGGTGGAATGCACAGCATGTCATCGCCGCCATCGTCGAACCGCAGTTTCGATATCTGCTCCGCGCCGACGATCGGCAGCGCCGCCGCGCGCCACAGCTTCCACCATACCGAACCCATCAGGAATCC
The DNA here is from genome assembly GCA_963742935.1 of uncultured Alphaproteobacteria bacterium. Classification (GTDB taxonomy): domain Bacteria; phylum Pseudomonadota; class Alphaproteobacteria; order Rhizobiales; family Xanthobacteraceae; genus Bradyrhizobium. The sequence continues at coordinate 59,749 of CAVUOI010000030.1, forward strand.
GATCTGGCGCATCACCGCGATCGAATGCCACGGCTCCCATGCTGCCGGCTTGGTGCCGAGAATGGCGTATTCCGCCGGCCATGTACCCTGCCCGATGAAGGCGTTGACGCCGCGTGCATAGGCTTCGAGCATCGCCTTCGTGTCTTTATTGAGCAGTGCGAAATCGCGCTGCGAGGCGCCCGCGGTGTCGAGCTGCCGGGCCAGCACGTCGCCGGCCAGCGCCGATTTTCCGACCCATTGCGCGTAGCGGCCGGTGCCCCGGCGCAACAGCGCTTCCATCTGCCAGAGCCGGTCCTGCGCATGCGCGAAACCGAGCCCGGCAAAAGCATCGAGATGCGAGGCCGCACGGACATGCGGAATGCCCCAGGTGTCGCGTCGCAGATCGACCTTTCCGGACAGTCCGGGCACCGCCGCCGCGCTGTTGAAGTCCGGCAAATGGCTCTTTGAAGCCGGGTCGATAGTGCCTGTTGTCATGACGCTGTCCGGAGTGAAGGTTTCAACCAAATCCTGTCGGCATATTCGAGCTTGTTCGGCGAAGAAGCCCTGCTCCGCACCAATAGCCGATAACCCGACGCTTAGAATATATCATATATCCAAGTTGTCATCGGCCGTCAGCGAATGCCCGGCAAGCCCACCCCGCATGGCCTTATCCCACGGCGGGCGTCAAAAATTCGAGACGCATGTTGCCGTCGGAATCTTCCTTGACGACCGCCTGGCCCTTCTCGATTTGCGACAGCAATTTCACGAGCAAAGCGCCACCCTCGAGAATGTCATCCTGGATCGCCTGGCGGGCCGCCACAGCATTTCGTTCCTGCAACGCGTCCATCAGGATCAGATGCTGATGACGCCCGGGATAGGTCGGACGCGCGTGCGGGTAGAGAAACTTTAGAAGAGGCCCGTTGCGGAGCCAGATGGTCTCCAGGATGGAGACCAGATCCTCGGCTTGCGACGCACGATAGATCAGGAAGTGAAAATTGAAGTTGGTCAGCGTGGCGGCTTCGGAATCGCCGTCCTTCTCGGCCCGCACCAGCGCATCATGCAATTTCTTGAGCTCTTTGAGGTCGGCTCCCGTCAGCAGAGGGACTGCTTTTTCCGTCGCCAGTCCCTCGAGGAACAAGCGTATCTCGCGAAGCTCGCGGTAGCGCGTCAGCGACAAGCGCGTCACGGTAATGGATTGCCCCGAACGCATCTCGAGGCCGCCCTCACGAACCAGTTGCATGATGGCTTCACGCACCGGCGTGTCGCTCACCCCCATCGCCTCGGAAAGCTCCCGGATGCGCAATCGCTGGCCGGGCCAGAACCGTCCGGCCATCAACGCCTCGCGCAACTGGGCATAGGTGCGCGACGCCAAATTCTCGCGACTGCTCGAAACGAAACCCTTCAAAGCCATATCCTGATCCCGAATGTTGCAATCGCCCCGCGCGAGCCGTTGGTTGAGCGAAGCCGACGCGCACGCGATACCGTGGCTGCTTACTAAAAACGCGGTCGCGGCGCACGAACTTGTCGGAGCCGCGCGTTTCATCATATATCATATATTCCAATTGGAGAAAGCGAAGCTGTTCGATACCCGTCCGACTACGCACTTCGACGTGGGCTGCTGGTAACCCAATTAAAGCTGTCCGATTGCATTTCAGTTATTCATCTTTAATCGTCTTGAGGGCGAATGCGTTTGCCAGGCAATGGAGACGGATAGATCGTGTCGCAAGCTGTGAATTTGCACTCAGGCTTCGACGCGGGCGCGGGCCATTCCAAGATGGGGTATCGACCGGAAATCGATGGTCTGAGGTCACTCGCCATCCTTCCGGTCCTTCTGTTTCACTCCGGTGTCCCGGGTTTCGATGGCGGATTTGTCGGCGTCGATATCTTCTTCGTCATTTCCGGCTTTCTGATCACCGGCATCATTGCCGATGAACTGGCCGCCGGCCGCTTCTCGATCCTGGATTTCTATGAGAGGCGCGCCAGACGCATCCTTCCGGCGCTGACCTTCTTCTCGCTCCTGACGCTTGTTGCCGCCTGGCTGTTCTTCCTGCCGGATTTCTTCGAGGATTTCAGCCGCAGCCTCGTCGCGGTGGCGACCTTCACCTCCAATCTCTACTTCTGGAAATATTCCGGCTATTTCGAACACAGCGCTCATCTGCGGCCGCTGCTGCACACATGGTCGCTGGCGGTCGAGGAACAGTTTTACATCTTCATGCCCATCGTCATGTGGGCGCTCTACCGGTATGCGAAACGCTTCCTGTTCTGGGCTGGCCATCGGTGCCGTCTTGTCCTTGGCGCTCAGCATCTATGTGACGAGCCGTGCCCCGACCGCCAATTTTTTCCTTCTACCCACCCGGGCCTGGGAGCTGCTTCTCGGTTCACTCCTGGCAGTCGCAAGCGTCCGGCAACTGCCCTCCAGCCTCAACAGCATGCTCGCCTTCGCCGGTGTGGCCGCCATTGCCGTTGCAGTGTTCGGTTATACCGAGACGACGCCGTTTCCGGGCCTTGCGGCGCTTTTGCCCTGCATGGGAGCGGTCCTCATCATCCTGACCGGCCGCAACACGCCGGTCGGTGCCGTGCTTTCGACGCGTCCGATCGTCTTCATCGGCAAGATCTCCTATTCGCTCTATCTGGCGCATTGGCCGGTCGCGGTCTTCATTCGCTATGTCACGCTGAAAGAGCCGACGATGCTCCACGCGGTCGTCATCGTCCTCTTCAGCTTCGCACTGGCGTTCTTCTCCTGGAAATTCGTCGAAAGCCCGTTCCGGGTCCGTCGCGCGGCGGCCACGCGCAACAGGCTAGTCGTCTTACCGGGCGCCTTTGCCGCGCTCGTCGTTCTGGCAGCCGTCGGCATGGCCGGCATCTGGAGCAGCGGGTTCCCCAACCGCTTCCCGGATTATCTCGCTATGCGCAGCCAGATCGCCGCCGTCGAACGCAACGAGCCAAGGCAGGCATGGCGCAACGGCACCTGTTTCTTCGAGGAAGGCCAGGCGTTCAGTCACTGGAATGCCGATGCGTGCGTGCTGATCGGCGGTCCGGGGCCGGCAACTTTGCTATGGGGGGATCCCTTTGCCGCACATTATGTGCCGGGCCTGATGGCCCATGCCGCAGCCGTCCCGGGCAGGCTCTATCAATATACCTATGCGGGCTGCCCGCCGGTCCTTGCCGTATCATTCCGTATGCGCGGCCGGCCTGCACGGTCTTCAATCAGCGGGCAATCGAACTGATCAAGGAGCTGCAGGTCAAGACGGTCATCCTTTCAGCGCGCTGGCTCGACCTTCGCTCGCGGGCTCGGTCTTCTGGCCGGCACGATCGACGAGTTGCGTTCGCTCGGCGTCAAGGTGGTGGTGATCGGCCAGTCCCCGGCCTTCGTCACCGATGTCGACGTCATCGCCTATGCCAACCGCTCGGCGCAGGGTGAGCGTGCCACCTGGTTCACTTTGGTCGATAGCCACTTCAACGAAGAACTGAAAAAGGCTGCTGCCGGTGCAACCTTCGTCGATCCGATCGCGATCGATTGCGAGGCGGGCCGCTGCCCCTATCTGGAGGGCGGTCGCTTCCTCTATTTCGATGCCGCCCATTATTCGATTTTCGGCAGCGCCCGCATGGTCGAAACCCTGCTGCCGCTAATTGTGGAAAGCTGGAGAGGGCAACTGATCTCTCATTAGGCCAACTGAGCCCGCCTTGCCGGCGCCGGCCGAGTTTACTTTCGTCAAGATCCGTTAAAAGCTGCCACGATCCCGATCGAAGAGCGGTGCTGACCAGCACGCGCGTCGATCGCGACCTGATCCCGAATGTTGCAATCGCCCCGCGCGAGCCGTTGGTTGAGCGAAGCCGAAGATCACGCGATAACGATCATCGCTTACTAACAACGCGGTCGCGGCACACGAAGCTTGTCGCCGCTGTCCACTTCATCATATATCATATATCAAATTGAAGAAAGCGAAGCTGTTTTATGCCATCCGATCACCAACCCGCGCGCTGGCTCGCGGACTTCCATGATGCGATCGTCGCGCGCGACAAGGCCCGGCTTCAGGCGCTGTTCGCGGATGAATGTTGCTGGCGGGACTTCCTGGCCTTTACCTGGAATATCGTCACGCTCGAAGGCCGCGAGCGCATCTGGGACATGCTGCTTGAGCGTCTGGGCGAAGTACAGCCGGGAAAATGGCAGATCGAACAAGTGGACGAGCCCGCCGATACGATCGGCGCCTGGTTCAGTTTCGAGACCGCGGTTGGGCGCGGCAAAGGCCACCTGCGGCTGAAGGCTGGACGCTGCTGGACCTTCTTCACCACGCTGCGCGAATTGAACGGGCACGAGGAGAAGCGCGGCCCGGCACGTATCGCCGGCACGACGCACGGCGCCATGAAGGGCCGACGGAACTGGCTTGACGGGCGAAATGACGAGAAAGCCGAACTCGGCATATCGCGACAGCCCTATTGCTTGATCGTCGGCGGCGGTCAGGGCGGCCTCGCGCTTGCAGCGAGGTTGAAGCAGCTTGGCGTTCCGACGTTGATCGTCGATGCCTTACAGCGACCGGGCGATGGCTGGCGCAGACGTTACCGATCGCTCTGCCTGCACGATCCCGTCTGGTACGATCACATGCCGTATCTGCCGTTTCCGGATCATTGGCCGGTCTACACGCCCAAGGACAAGATGGGCGACTGGCTGGAGGCTTATGCCTCCATCATGGAGTTGGACATATGGAATGCAACGAGCTGCAAGCGAGCTGAATTCGACGACGCCTCGAAGCGCTGGACCGTCGAGGTCGAACGCGAAGGCCAGACCATCACGCTGAATCCTGCACAGCTGGTTCTGGCGACCGGTATGTCAGGCGTCCCAAACCGCCCGGTATTCGAAGGCCAGGATCGCTTCCGGGGCATCGCGCATCATTCGAGCGAGCACCGGGACGGCGCCCCTTATGCGGGCAAGAGATGCGTCGTCATCGGCGCCAACAATTCCGCGCACGATATCGCAGCCGACCTGTGGGAGCACGGCGCTGATGTGACGATGATCCAGCGCTCGCCGACACTGGTTGTCAAAGCGGAAGCGCTGGAGCGTCACGGACGACCGCTTTATTCGGAAGCGGCGGTGGCTGCCGGCATCGATGCCGACCGCGCGGACCTGATCGCAGCCTCGATGCCCTATCGCATCCTCCCGCAGTTCGCAAAGCCCGTGTTCGACCGCATCAGGCAGGAAGACGCCGCCTTCTACGAGCGGCTCAGGGCGACAGGGTTCATGCTGACGTTCGGCGAAGACGAGAGCGGCATCGGCTTGATGTATGCGCGGCGCGGCGCCGGCTACTACATCGATGTCGGCGCCTCGGACCTGATCATCGAGGGCCACATCGCCTTAAAGTCCGGCGTGCCGGTCAGCCATATCACGGAGGATGCCGTGGTCATGGCCGACGGCACCACCCTGCCCGCCGACCTCATCGTCTATGCGACGGGCTACGGACCGATGAACGACTGGGCGGCGCAGCTCATCTCACCTGATGTCGCCGAAAAGATCGGTCTGTGCTGGGGCCTCGGTTCCGATACCGCAAAGGATCCCGGGCCTGGGAAGGCGAACTGCGCAATATGTGGAAGCCGACGAAGCAGGAAGCGCTCTGGTTTCAGGGCGGCAATCTGCAGCAGGCGCGGCATTTTTCGCTGCTACACGGCACTGCAGATCAAGGCGCGGATGGAAGGGATTCCGATTTCCGTCTATCGCGCGGACTGAACACCTGCACGGCGGCTTGACGCGGCCGTAACTCTCTCTTGCGGCCGCGGCGCTGACATAGCCGAGCCGCACATCGCGCTCGACCAGTTCGCGTCGCCCGCAACTTGGCTTCGCCAAAGCCGCCACCGCCTGACGTTTCGAGCCGGATGATGTCGCCAGCTCTCACCATCATGTTGGTGACCTTGGAGCGCAGCGCCTGCTTCTGGCCGTCGCGGATCAGATAGAGCGCGCTTGGCGCCGCGGACTCGCCGCCGGCGAGGCCGAATGGACGGAACTTGAAACGATCGAGATTGGTCGAAAGCTGCGCCATCGGGCAGTCGATGCGCCATTCGCGCCACAGGCCCAGCCCGCCGCGCCATTGGCCGGGACCGCCCGTGTCCGTCAGCAATCCGTAACCCATGAACGTCACCGGCATGTCGCTTTCGATCATCTCCATCGGAATGTTGGAGTTGTTATGCATGCCGAACGACAACGCCGACGGTCCATCGGAAACCGGCAGCGCGCCGATCCCGCCGACCTCGATCTCGACGAGAACGCGGCGGCCGAGCTCGGGATCGATGGTCTGCAGCGTCACGACATAGGATACGGCATAGTAAGCCGCCGGCATGCGCTCCGGCACCGCCTGATGCAGCGCGCCGAACAACACCGTGGCCAAGCGGTGGCCAATAGCAATGCGATGCACGACAGGCGCCGGCACGGCCGCACTGACGCACAGGCCGGGCGGCGCGACGATTTTGACCGGGCGATAGCAACCGGCATTCGCAGCGATGGGAACGTCGGCCGAGGCGATCAGCGCATAAAACACCGTCGAGCAGGTCGACGACAGCGTGGCGTTGCTCGGCCCCATCACCTGCGGACTGCAGCCGGAGAGATCGACCGTGAGTTCGTCGCCCGCGACCGTCAATTTGGCGTGAATGCGGATCGGCGCATCCGAAATCCCGTCGTCGTCGACATGATCCTCGAATTCGTAAGTGCCGTCGGGAATTCGGCCGATCACGGCGCGCATGGCGGCTTCGGAGCGATCGAGCAAATGACGGGTCGCCGCTTCGAAACGCACTTCGCCCAGCTTTGCGGCGAGCCGCTCGACGCTTGCCGCGCCAATATCGAGCGAGGCGAGTTGCGACTGCAAATCTCCCCACAGAATATCCGGCTGGCGGACATTCTGCAGGATGATGGCGCGGATCGGCTCGTTGAGCTTGCCGTCTTCGACGATCTTCACCGGCGGGATACGCAGGCCTTCCTGGAAAATCTCCGTCGCGCTCGAACCGTAGCTGCCCGGTGAGGAGCCTCCGACGTCGAGATGATGGCATAATGCGCCGACGAACCCGATGCGACGTCCGTTGCGAAACACCGCCTTGTAGGCGACGATATCGGGAAGATGCTGGCCGCCGCAGTACGGGTCGTTCGAGATGACGACGTCGTCAGGCCCCCATCTGTCGGGCGGAATGTGACGAGCCAGGATTTCGGTGAGGAAGTAGCTCATCGAATTGAGATGGCTCGGGATGCGCGCCGCCTGCGCCACGTTCCAGCCGTCGCGATCGAAGATCGCGGTCGAGTAGTCGAGCAATTCCCGCACGATGGTCGAGCGGCTGGTGCGCCAGATGGTGACGTCCATCTCGGCGGCAGCGGCGGTCAGGGCGTTGTAGATGATCTCGAGTTCGATCGGCGTAATCTCGGCAGTCCGCTACGTTCGCGTTCATCCCTGCCTCCCCGCCACGAGGTGGCCGCTCTCTGTCGCGCTGGCAACTCCATCCCTCTACGAGCAGGACGCTGGTGTAGGCTTCCTCGATGACGGCCGGCCCATCGATCGTGACGCCTGGAGAGACGTCGGCGCGGTTCCACACCGCAACATCCCGCCAGCCGCCGGAAAGCCAGATCTTTCGCTTGCCTACCGGCTTGCCGCTGTCGCGCGCAACCGCACCCTTGGCGGCGGGCTTGGGCAGGCGGCCGATCGCCGAAGCCCGCAACGACACGATCTCGACGGGCGAGCCAGGATTCGAATAGGAGAAATATTGCCGATGAAGATCGTGAAAATCAGAGATCAGCACCGACAGCGCCGCCTCATCGAGCTTGAGGGAGCGCAGCGGCACCGTCAGCTCGAACGCCTGCCCCTTGTAGTGCATGTCGGCGGCGAGTTCGATGTGACGGTCGTCTTGCGGAATGGCGTCGGCATCGAGCCTTGTCCGCGCATCGGCAATAAGGCTGTCGAGCAGCGGCGTGATCGCGCCGAGCTTTTCGGCGCGTTGCATCGAGCACGCGCGAGCGGACGAGGTCATGAGTCAGATCCGAATGAAGGATGCCATAGGCGGACAACGTGCTGGCATTTTCCGGGAATACCACGCGCCGGATCCCGGTCTCATCCGCGACCGCGAGCGCGTGCAGCCCTGCCGCGCCACCGAACGCGATCATCGTGAATTCGCGCGGATCGACGCCCTTCTCGAACAGCGACAAGCGGATCGCGGCCCCGAGGTTGGCGTTGACCACGGCAAGCAATCCCTCCGCCGCAGGCTCGGTCGCGAGGCTGAGCGGCGTGGCCACCTCGGTATCGATCACCGCGCGTGCCGCTTTGCCGTCGAGGCGCATCCCGCCGCCCAGGAATTTTTCGCCGTCGATCCGGCCGAGCGTGACATTCGCATCGGTCACCGTGGCCCCAACTCCGCCGCGGCCGTAGCAGGCAGGGCCCGGATAGGAGCCGGCGCTTTCAGGCCCGACCGTCAGCCGCTTGCCCCGCTGCACCTTGGCGAGCGAGCCGCCACCGGCGCCGATGGCGCGGATTTCGACCATCGGAATGCGGACCGGCATGCGGTCGACCTCGCCCTGCATGACGACGTTGACGCGGCCGTTGCGCACGACCGAGACGTCAAAGCTGGTCCCGCCCATGTCGACGCCAATCAAATTGTCTTCACCGAGAACCTTGCTCAGCAGCGCGCAGGCCGCGCTGCCGCCCGACGGCCCCGAGAGCAGCAGCCGTACAGGTTCCAGCGCCGCGGTTCTGGCGGCGCAGACACCGCCATTCGATTGCACCAGAAGCAACCGCGGCCGAAACCCTTCCGTCTCCATGCGGTGCGTGAGCTTGTCGAGATATCCCGCAATGACCGGAATCAATACCGCGTTGAGCACCGTGGTCGACGTGCGCTCATATTCACGAATCTCCGCGCTCAAGGCGCTCGCGCAGGAGACTTTCAGCGCAGGCCGGGTCTTTGCAAGATACTCGGCGATCTCTTGTTCGTGCTGCGGGTTGAGATAAGAATTCATCAGGCAGACGGCGACGCTGACCGGTTTGATCCTGTCGATCGCAGCAGCGAGGCTTTCCAGCGCCGCCGATGTCAGCGGCGTCTCGACACGGCCATCCGCCCGTATCCTTTCCGCGATGCCGATGCGGCAGTCGCGCGAGATGAGCGTCGGCGGCTGTTGCGGACTGAGTGCATAGACTTCGCGCCGGACGTGGCGGCCGATCTCGAGCACATCCTCAAAACCTGCCGTGGTCACGAGCACCGATTTGGGGAGCTTGCGCTCCAGGATCGCATTGGTGGCGATCGTCGTGCCGTGGAGCAGGAAGCCCACATCCGGAAGCGTGAAATTGTAACGAGCCGCCGCTTCCTTGATTCCGGTCATCAGACCGATGGAGGGATCCTCCGGCGTCGTCGGGGTCTTGTAGCCGACGATTGCGCCCGTGCGGGCATCATAAATCTGCAGGTCAGTAAAGGTGCCGCCGATGTCAACACCGATCCTGACCGGCGCTACTTCGATCAGCGCCACTAGAACTTCCCCAATCTTGAGCCACGGACTGCATCGGCGATCCTACACAGATCGGATCGCGACGCCAGCACGTGATCAAGGCGTTCTGCTGGGCCCATTGCCCAGTTTGCGAGCATTGACCAAGAGCATGACTGATCCTCGCAGCGCGAGAAGAAGCCGGCGGCCGATTGGTGCGAATATTGCAACAGCTCATGCAAAGCCCGTCCCGGGATCAGAGGAGATGTTTGTGATGACGCTACGCCATCGGGTGCTAACAGCCATTGCTGCGTGCTGGCTCGGGACGGTCGCAACTGCAAATGCGCAGCAGAAGATGACCATCACGGTCGTGACCCAGCCGTTTGGCACACAGCCGCAGTTCACCAAGGTCGATCAGCCGCTGCTGCGCGACGGATTGAAGGCCAAATCGAACGGACTGATCGACGTCAAGCTTTCGGCCTGGCCGGAGATGGGCCTGAACGGTCCCGAAGTCCTGCGCCTGATCCGCGCCGGACAGGTCGACATCGGCGCGGCCCCGCTCTCGACCGTTTCCGGCGACGTGCCGTTCCTCGACGGGATTGATCTGGCAGGTCTGCATCCCGACATCGAACAGGCTCGCAAGGTAGCGTTTGCCCTGGTGCCCCTTGCCAACAAGGAGCTGGAGAAGTTCGGCAGCCAGATCGTCGCGATCTATCCTTTCCCGGCGCAGGTGATCTGGTGTCGCCAGCCGGTCTCCAGCCTTGCCGAGCTCAAGGGCCGGAAAATCCGTACCTTCGGCGCCTCGCTCAATGACGTCGTCACCGCCATCGGCGCACAGCCGGTGTCGATCGGGTTTCCCGAGGTCTATAGCGCGCTCGAGCGCGGCGTTGCCGATTGCGCCGTGACGGGCACCGGCTCGGGCAATGCGGCAAAGTGGTACGAGGTGACGACCAGCATCTACAACCTTTCTGTCGGATGGGCGGTGGCCGCCTACTACGTCAATACGAATTGGTGGAACAAGCTCGACCAGCCGACGCGGGACATGATCTCCGCGACGATGAAAGAGGTCGAGCTTGCCCAGTGGAAGCTCGGCGCCGAGGCCACCCAGGACGGACTCGATTGCAATGCCGGCAAGGCAGAAGGCTGCAAGATCCACACGCTCGTGACCGAGAAGGCGATGAAGGTGGTGGATGCGACGGAAGAGGACAAGGCCACGCTGAAGAAGATCGTGGCGACCACGGTCATTCCCGGCTGGGTTAAGCGCTGCGGCGCGCGCTGCGGCACGATCTACAACGAAGTCATCGCACCGATCACGGGATTGCAATTCACCGCGAACTGACAACCAACACGGCGGAGAACTCGAATCCGATGTCGGATGCTGTGAACGAGCGTCGATCCCGAATGGTCATGCGTGGGACGGAAATTCCACGAACCATGCGCAAGGCTGCGACTGCAGTCGCAGCGTTCATGAACTATGCGGCGGGCTGGAATTTCATCTTCTGCGCCGCGTTCATCACGATCGATGTGGTTTGCCGCAACTTCGGCGGCTTCTCCTCGAGCGCTACCACCGAGATAACGAGCTACATGCTGGCATTCGGCCTCGCCTGGGGGCTTGCGCACGCGCTGGCGACGCGCTCGCACATTCGCATCGATGTCCTGGTCAATCGCCTGCCGATCGGCCTTCGCCAGTATCTTCACGCCTTTGCCCTGGTTCTTCTCACCGGGCTGTCGCTGTTTCTCGCGTGGTGCGCATGGCTGCTGGTTGGCGAAAGCATGCTGTTCAACGCCAAGGACACCAGCGCGCTGGCGATTCCGCTCGTCCTGCCCCAGGGCCTGTGGGCCATCGGCATCACGATGCTCGCGGTCTTTGCGGTCGTCCTGCTGCTCGAGGTCGTTTGCCTGCTGATCGCAGGTGACGCCGCCGAGATCGACAAGCTGCTGGGTCCCCGCGGATATCAGGAAGAGACGCAGGAAGCGCTGGAGGCGGTCGGCCTGGCCCCCAGCCGAAGCGCCGATGCAAGGGACGCGTAACCGTGATCGCCATCATTTTCCTGCTCGGCATGCTCGCCCTCGCCATCTTTGCGGCGAGCCAGGGGGCGGCGGCGCTGCCGATCGGCGAGATCATGATGCTGGTCGGCCTGTTCCTGGTGTTCTTCGGATCGGGTGTCTACATCTCGGTGGTGCTCGGAGCGCTGGCGTTGTTGTCGGGGTTCATGTTCTCCGACCGTCCGTTCTGGCTGTTCCTCGGCCAGGTGATCTGGGCGCCGTCGTCGAGCTTCGTGCTGGTGGCCGTGCCACTATTCCTGCTGATGGGCGAGATCCTGCTGCGCTCAGGGCTATCGGAGCAACTTTATCGCGCGCTCAATGTCTGGATGCGCCGCTGGCCGGGCGGCTTGCTGCATACGAATATTGCCGCCTGCGCGGTGTTCTCCGCGATATCAGGCTCGAGCGTGGCGACCGCGGCCACCATGGGCTCGGTCGCACTGCCCTACTTCGAAAAGAAGGCCTACAGCCAGCGCATGGTGCTGGGCTCGTTGGCTGCCGGCGGAGCCCTGGGCAATCTGATCCCGCCCGGCATCACCTTCATCGTGTACGGGCTCATGACCGAGACCTCGGTCGGCAAGATGTATATCGCCGCGATCGTGCCGAGCGTGCTCGTCTGCCTGTTGTTTTTCGCCGTGATCTTCATCCATGGCCTGCGCAACCCGAGCAAGGAAACGCTTCCCCCGATCACCGCGCAGGAGCGATGGCGAAGCATCGTTGACCTCTTGCCGACAACGCTCTTGATCCTGATCGTGCTCGGGACGATCTATGGCGGCATCGCGACACCGACCGAAGCCGCCGCACTCGGCGTGGTCGCCTCGCTCGTGTTCGCCTTCGTCGCCCGCAAACTCAGCTTCAAACTTCTGAACGAGTTGGCGGAAGCGACCGCGCGCAACACCTCGATGCTCGGCCTGATCCTGTTCGGCGCCTACATGCTGAACTTCATCATGACGCAGCTGCGCGTGCCGCAATCGCTGGCGGAAATCGTCAGCGTACTGCCGCTGCCGGCCTGGGCGATCATGCTGGTCATTATCGGATTCTATCTGGCGCTCGGCACCTTCATGGAGGGTTTTTCCATGATCATCACGACAATTCCGGTGGTGTTTCCGGTGGTGAAGAGCCTCGGCTATGACCCGATCTGGTTCGGCGTCATCGTCACCATGCTGATCGAGATCGCCATGATCAGCCCGCCGGACGGGACGGTGATGTATGTCCTGCAGGGCATGCGGCGCTCGCCCGGGCCCATCACGGACGTCTTCAGCGGGGTGATGCCCTTCGTCGGCGTCTACATGCTGGCCGTGCTGATCTTGTTGCTGTTTCCGGGTCTCGCGCTGGTACTGGTGCCTCGCTAGATCAAAACATCGAAAACAACCCCATGCACAGTAGCGGCGGCGCGTCGGCAAGGCCGCTTTGCCCGCCAATAGCCATTTGACATGTCGGGCAAATCAGCGGCATCTGGCCAGCATCTCGAAATTTGCGGAAGTTGCCAGCGGCGCCGGCGCTAGACCGGTGCGGCGGGGTTCATCCTGCCAATCCCATGCGGTCACGCACCCATGCCGATGCGATACCGATCGCGATCGCGGGACGACGCAGCCGGTGCCAGCGGATCGGCGCCAGCGGCGTGAGGGGAAGCGGCGGAGCATCGCCGCGCAACGCCTTGGCAGCGAGCCAGCCGCCCATCACCGTCGCCATCGCGACGCCGCGGCCGTTGTAGCCCATGCCGATATGCAGGTTGGGCGCCGGCTCGTGGATTTGCGGCAGGCCGTCGAGGGTCAATCCGATCTGGCCCGACCAGCTAAAGGCCACCGGCACATCGGCGGCTTCCGGAAAGGTT
>CAVUOI010000031.1:0-195593 GCA_963742935.1 uncultured Alphaproteobacteria bacterium
CCACCTGTCACATCGGCTTCCGCTGCATCGTGCGCAAACCGCCGGGCAGCTAACGCGTCTCACATTTTCCGGATAGATCCAATGCAAATGTCCAGCTCCGCCGTAACTCAATCGCAGTTCGAAGACTTGCCACCGATCTCGGCGTTTTTTCGCGCGCCGAATTTTTTGTTCGTGAATTGCTGGCCGGCGTCATTACGGCGCTGGCGCTGATCCCCGAGGTGATTTCGTTCTCGTTCGTCTCGGGCGTCATCCCAAGGTGGCGCTGGTCTCCTCATCGTATTGTGCCTCGTGATGTCGGTTCTCGGCGGCAGGCCGGCCATGGTCACCGCGGCGGCCGGTTCGATCGCGCTGGTGATAGGTCCGATGGTCAAGCTGCACGGGGTTGGCTATATCCTGCCGACTATCCTGCTGGCTGGGATCATCCAGATCGCATTCGGGCTTGCCGGCCTGGCGCGGCTGACGCGTTTCATCCCGCGCTCGGTGATGATCGGCTTCGTCAATGCGCTTGGCATTTTGATCTTTGCCGCACAGGTGCCGCATATCTTCAACGTTGCGTGGCTGGTCTATCCGCTGTTCGCCTTGACGATCGCGATCGTGCTCGTGATGCCGCGCGTCACGACAGCGGTGCCGGCGCCGCTCGTAGCCATCATCGTGGTGACATCGATCGTGATCCTGGGGCATCTCACGGTCCCCAATGTCGGCGGCGAGGGCGCTATGGCGCCGGGGCTACCGGGCATCACCGCATTCGTGGTCCCGTTCGACCTCAACACGCTGCGCATTATCTGGCCGACGGCGATCAGCGTCGCCTTTGTCGGCCTGCTCGAAACGCTGCTGACCGCAAAGCTGGTCGATGACCTTACCGACACGCGGTCGCACAAGGGCAAGGAATCCCTGGCGCTCGGCATCGCCAACATCGCCGCCAGTTTCTATGGTGGCATCGGCGGCTGTGCGATGATTGCGCAAACCGTCGTCAACGTGAAGATCGGGCAGGGGCGCACCCGCATTTCAACGGCGGTCGCCGCCATCGTGCTGCTGGTGCTGGTGACGGCGCTCAGCGATCTGATGGCGCAGATACCGATGGTGGCGCTGGCCGCCGTCATGATGATCGCCGCGCTCAAGACCATCGATTGGCACAGCGTCACCCCGGCGACGCTCAAGCGCATGCCGATCCCGGAAACCATGGTCATGGTGACCACCGTTGCGGTGACGGTCGTCACCGGCAACCTCGCGATCGGTATCGCCGTCGGCGTGGTGCTGGCGATGATCCTGTTCGCGCGGCGGGTCGCGCATGTCATTCGTGCGGAGCGCACCGTGAGCGAGGACGGAACGTCGGTTCATTACAACGTCCACGGTCCATTGTTCTTCGGCTCCAGCAACGATCTCGTCGAGCGCTTCTCTTACGGCGCCGATCCCAAGCGCGTCCTGATCGATCTCACCCATTCCCAGATCTGGGATGCGTCAAGCGTCGCGGCGCTGGATTCGATCGAAACCAAGTACCGCGACCATGGCGCCACCGTCACCTTCACCGGGCTCGACCCGCGCAGCTCCTCGTTTCACCAGCGGCTGACCGGCCAGCTTGGCGCATGAATTGCAGGATTGCAGGACGAAAGGACCATTCGATGGCCATCATCCAGTGGATATCGACCTTCATCAGCAAGATCATGCGCGCCTGGGCTCGCCGCTACCGGCCGGAGCGGCACTACATGCGCGGGGCCGGGCCCGCGTCGAAGCGAAGCCAGGGCGCCGGGCCTTAGGCCGCCTGACAAGAAAAGGCTCCGAAAAATCGGAGCCTTTTGCTTTCACATTATGGGAGGCAAACCGGTTTCGCACGAACCTCAGGGCTTGCTGTGCGGCGTCGGTGCCTTGCCCGTCAGTCCTTTGAACGGATCCAGAGTTTGCTTGGCAAGGCGGTTGTGGAGTTCGCAGATCTTCTGCGACTTCGCCACCGAGGTCTCATAAGCCCGCTTCACGAATTCGGTCTGAACCGTCATCGCCTTGTCGAGCGAACGGACGCCGCTGAGCTGTTCGACAAACGACCCGAACTCTTCGATCGATTTGCGTGTGTAGTCGCGATACGCATCCGCGAGGGCCTGCAGGCTCACCGGCGCAGGCTCGGCTGGTGCTGATCGGTCGGGCTGAGACAGACTCGGCTGAGACAGGCTCGGCGAGGCGGGGGATCGGCTGAGACGGCGGCGGCGGGCGGAGGCTCGGAAGGCGAGGGCGCAGCGGTCGGCTGTGGCTCGGGCGAAGCGGCGATGGCGACCACAGGCTCCTCGACGGCGGGCTGCTCGACAACCGAGGCCTCGAGGCGGCGTGATCCACCTTCGGGCTCTCCAGGTGATCGGGCTGCGGCTGCTGCAGTTCCTGGTCGGGGCTCTGCATTTGAGCCGGTGCCGGGGTCTCCGGCAAACTCGCTTTGGAAGCTGCCTCTTGGGAAACAGCTTTTTTACGCGGTTCGCCCTTACCCTTGCCCTTGCGCCGTCCGGATTTCCCGGCCGATTTGGTCTCATCTGTCGTCGACATCGCTTTCCCCTCTTCCCAGTCAACCCGAAGGTCGAAACTCTGTCTTGTTTACGATGGAATCGCGGTTCTTGCTTGTCCGTCGGCGCGGCGCTCGCGTGGTGAGATTTTGGAGGTCGGGCCGGCGGCCGGTTTTGGCGATGGCTGACGCCTCTACCACTCCTCCGCGCGCTATTTCCATGATATCAGTTCCCGGTCAGGCGTAGGGGATCGTTGAGTATGAATTCGCAGTCAATTGCCGGTCTTTTGGGAGCCATCGTCGCATCGATCGTGATGGTGGTTGCGATCGTCTACGGACCGATCGGCCAGTTCGGAAAGCCCGCCAGACCGGCGAGCTCAAAGCAACCCGCGCTGGCGGTTCAGCCGGTTCCCGCGGCGCCAGCCCCGCGCGGGCCGGTAATTCGGGAAGTGCCGAACTAAGCGGACCCTTGCGGAATGCTCAGTGCATTCCTATTTAGTTTTAACGGCGACGTTGACGCTTCAAAGCTCCGGCGCTGGGACGACCATGAATAGTTTGGCAGCGCCGGATGTACGCGCGCCCTCTGTTCGTGGTCGTTGGCATTTTCAGAGCACTTTTAAGCGTGCTTTAGCCCGGCTCCGACCCTTTGACGGCCGATGATGTGGCCCCCCAAAGGCAACGGGTCGATTTGAGCTCCGGTTTTCACGATCCTCTCACCTCATTCTCCAAGCTCGCCTTATTCTCCAACGTCGCCTTGGCATGTCGACCGGCTGCAGATATACGCTGGCAATCATGAATGACGCCATCGCACCGGGCTCCGAAACCCCGTCGCAGGCCGGCTTGCCTGAGCTTTCGGTCGTTGTGCCGACCTTCAACGAGCGCGACAATGTCACCGTGCTGTACCGGCGGCTCGCGGCCACGCTTGTCGGCATCGCCTGGGAAGTGGTCTTCGTCGACGACAATTCCCCTGACGGAACCTGGGAAGTGGTGCGCGGGCTGGCACGGCAGGATTCCCGCGTGCGCTGCATCCGCCGGATCGGGCGGCGTGGCCTGTCCGGCGCATGCATCGAGGGCATTTTGGCTTCGAGCGGCCCCTATGCGGCGGTCATGGACGCCGATCTGCAGCACGATGAAACGCAGCTGCCGAAGATGGTCGCGCTATTGCAGAGCGGCGAGGCGGAACTCGTGGTCGGCAGCCGCTATGTCGAAGGCGGCAGCGCCGACAGTTTTAACAAGCAGCGGGCAGGCGCCAGCCAGCTCGCCACCGAGGTGGCGAGGCGTGCGCTGAAAGTCGAGGTTGCCGATCCCATGAGCGGCTTCTTCATGATCCGCCGCGACCGCTTCGAAGAACTGGCGCCACAGCTCTCGACCCAGGGCTTCAAGATCCTGCTCGACGTCATCGCGACCGCGCAGGGCAAGCTGCGGACGATCGAAATTCCCTACACCTTCGGTTCGCGCCAGCACGGCGAGAGCAAGCTGGATTCCATGGTGGCGCTGGATTTCCTCGGCCTGGTGCTGGCGAAGCTGACCAATGACGTGGTGTCGCTGCGTTTCCTGCTGTTCGCGATGGTCGGCGGCACCGGCCTGGTCGTGCATCTCACGACGCTGTTCATCGCCCATGAGATCTTGCAGGAGCCGTTTGCGGAGGCGCAGGCGGCTGGCGCGCTGATCGCCATGACCACCAATTTTATCCTGAACAATTTTCTCACCTATCGCGACCAGCGGCTGAAGGGATTTGCGATCCTGCGCGGCCTGCTGCTGTTCTATCTCGTCTGCGGCGTCGGGCTGCTCGCCAATGTCGGCGTCGCCTTCGCGGTGTTCGACCAGGAACCGATCTGGTGGCTGGCCGGGCTGGCGGGTGCGTTGATGGGTGTGGTGTGGAACTATGCGATGTCCGGGCTGTTCGTCTGGCGCAAGCGATGATGGGTTGCGCTTTTGTCCTAGACTGCCGGGTCGCCTGAAGAGTGATCAGATGATGTTTGCGGCTCACACTCCGCTGTCGTCTCCCGGCTCGACCGGGCGATCCAGTACGCCGCGGCCTTTCGATTTAATCGCCGGCTTCCCGGCGTACTGGGTCCCCGCCTTCGCGGGGATGACGGGCAGCGAGTGGGCTCCAAAATGAGTTCCGAACGAGACACGGGTTGCCCTCAATACGGGGGTGGTGATCCTTGGGCTCGTCGCGCTGCGCCTGGTGGCCGCGGCGTTCACGCCGATCACGTTCGACGAAGCCTATTACTGGATGTGGTCGAAGCATCTCGCCGGTGGCTACTACGATCATCCGCCGATGGTCGCTGTGGTGATCCGGCTCGGCACGCTGATCGCGGGCGATACCGAATTCGGCGTGCGGCTGGTCTCGATCCTGTTGGCGCTGCCGATGAGCTGGGCGATCTATCAGGCCGCCGCGATCCTGTTCGGCAGCCGGCGGGTCGCCGCCTCTTCGGCGATTTTCCTGAACATCACGCTGATGGCCGCGGTCGGCACCATGATCGTCACGCCGGATGCGCCGCTGCTGGTGGCTTCCAGCTTCCTGCTGTTTGCACTCGCCAAGGTGCTGCAGACCGGTCGCGGCGTGTGGTGGCTGGCGGTCGGCGCGGCCGCCGGTTGCGCGCTGTTGTCGAAATACACCGCGCTGTTCTTCGGGCTGGCGATCCTGATCTGGCTGGTCGCCGTTCCCAAACTGCGACATTGGCTGATCTCGCCCTGGCTCTATCTCGGCGGCCTGGTCGCGGCGCTGCTGTTTGCCCCCGTCGTTCTCTGGAACGCCGAAAACGGCTGGGTTTCCTTCATCAAGCAGATGGGACGGGCGAGGATCGCGGATTTTCGTCCGGCCTACATCGCCGAATTGATCCCGACGCAGATTGCCTTCGCAACGCCGCTGGTGTGGATCCTCGGCACGATGGGGCTTTACGCGCTGTATGCGCGGCGCGCCGGCGCACCGCCGGCACGCGTGCTCGTCAACACGATGTTCTGGGTCATCGTCGCCTATTTCGTCTGGCATTCGCTGCATGCCCGCGTCGAGGCCAACTGGTTCGCGCCGATCTATCCGGCCTTCGCCGTTGCCGCCGCGGTCGCCGCGCATCTGGTCGACTGGCCGCCGCGTTGGCAGCGCCTCATCGATTTCTGCCGGCGTTGGGCGGTGCCGGGCGGCGTCGTGATGTTCGTGTTGCTGGTCGTGCAGGCCGATACGGGCTTGCTGTCATTCTATCGCCGCGACGCCACGGTGCGCAGCGTCGGCGTCGGCTGGCGTGAAACGGCCGATACCATCGAGGCGGTGAGGGCGCGTGCCGGCGCTACATGCGTGCTCGCACCGGACTACGGGACCACCGCCTGGCTCGCCTTCTATCTGCCGAAGGGCACCTGCGTCGTGCAGCACGGCCAGCGTATTCGTTGGGCCAGCATGCCCGAACCCGATGCGGCGCAACTCGCGGGCAAACTGTTGTACGTGTATGAGGCCGGGCTCGGCGATACGCCCTATCTGAAAGACAGGTTTGCCCGCGTCGAACGGGCAGGCGAGGCTCAGCGCAAGCGCGGTCCTCTGCTGATCGAGACCTATGCGCTCGATGTGCTGGAAGGGCCGAAAGGCGAAGTACTCGACCGCGAGCCGCCGCTGGAACTACGGTAGCCGCTCACTCCGCGGCGTCGGGATGCATCCGTCGATCGGCTGGCGATTGTTCGCCTCGCCATAGCCAGACCGCGAGCGAGCCCGACCGGCCGCGTATCTGCGCCTCGACCGGGCCGGCAAGGCTGCCGGTCCTGAGGCGAGCGCAGATTTCTTCGGCCGCGTTGCGCAGCGGGTCGCTCAACGCCAGCCGGACGTCGTAGCGTGCCGCCACTTCCATCAGGCGGCTCGCCACGTTCACAGTGTCGCCGGTCGCGGTGATGTGCTGGTGGTTGCGGCCGCCGAGCCGGGAGGCGACGATCGGGCCGAAATGCGCGCCGATCTTGAAGCCGATCCGCGAACCGATCGGCGGCGGCAACGCTTCCACCCAGCGTTCGGTCTTGACGCAGAGGGCAATCGAACATTGCGCGGCGCGCACGGCATCGTCCGCACGCGCCTCCGGCAGGCCGAACAGGATCATGGCGCCATCGCCGAGAAAGCTCGTGATCATGCCGCCGCACCGCGTCACTTCCTTGTCGACGAGGGCGTGAAACCCTTTCAACAGGCTTCTCGTGGCATCCGGATCCAGCGTCTCGCTGAGCGAGGTAAAGCCGGACAGGTCGATGAACACGACAGCGGCATTCTGCCTGACTGGCGCCAGCAGAAACTCGGGATCGCGCGTCAGCCATTCCTGCAAGCCCGGCGTCTGGAATTGTTCGAGCAGCCGGTTCTGAACGGCGAAATATTGGGCGCTGCGCCGGCCCGACCATAGCTGTAACGTGCCGAACAGGATGACCGGCGGCAGCGCCGCGGCCATCGTCGTCGCGGCGTCGAACCAGATGCCGTGCGCGAAAGCAACCGTATTGGCGGCTGCCCAAGCCAGTATCGCCGCGCTCACCGCAAGGAGACCGATGGCATTTCGCCGCCACGCCAGCAAGCCGACCAGCAATACCGGAAGCAGGATCGTCGTGATGGCCTCGACGATTCGAACGGCCCGTGTGCGCACGACGCCGTCGCCTGCCATCAGATGCGTGATCGCGGTGGAAATGATTTCCACCCCCGGCATCAATGAATTGAACGGCGTCGGAAAGAAATCGCCGGCGCCGGTTGCGGTCGCGCCGAGCACGACGATCCGCCCGCGTATGGCCTCCTTGTCGATCTGGCCGCCGAGCAGATTGGCGGCGCTGACGGTACGAATGGTGCGGCGCGGGCCGTAATAGGAAAGCGGCAGCGCATAGTTGGAGGCGGTTGCAATCGAGCGATCGCCGAACAGCAGTCGGTCGGGCGCGATCGTCAGCTTCTGGCCGATCGCGACGGAGGCGACCCGAAGCGGAAACGACAGCTCGATCTTGTCGCGCGTCCGGAACAGCATCGGGATCGACATCGGCGTGCCGGTCCGGCCCGTCGTTACATTGGCGACGCCGACTTCGGCGCGATCGGCAAGCAGGGGGAGCGGCAGCAGGAAGCGGTCGGCCTCCGGCAGGCGGGCCAGCGGCGCATCGCTATCGGTGGAAGGCTGAACGGTGTTGGAAAACACTGCAGCCGCCGCCAGCACGCTTGGATTGGCCGCGAGCGCCTTTGCGAGCGCCGCATCGCCATCGGCGGATCCCTTGTCGATCAGCAGAAGATCGATCGCGATCACCTTCGGCTCCAGCCGCGCAATCGCCTCGACGATTTTGGCGATCTCCGCGCGCGGCAGCGGATAGGCGCCGCCGAGTTTGACGATGGTATCGTCGATCGCCACGATCGTGACGAGGTCCGGTGGCGCCTTGATGCCGCGCGCCAGAGTCCGTACGTCGGATAGCGCCGACTCCAGCCGGTCGAGGAAACGCAAATGGCCGCCGGTATGGCCGAGCCAAATCGCGCCTGCCCACAATCCCGCGCAGAGCAACGCAACCAGAATATGAACGCGCCTGCGGATCATTGGCGTGGCTTCTATTGTCCCAATCTCGTCATCAGGGCGGTGACGCGCGCGGGCGGCCAGCGCTTGACGATCAGTTCGCCCGACGGTTCGACATCGACGCCGTCGCCGGCGCCAAGCACGACGCTGCCGCGGCCGACAGGCCGCGCCACGCGGACGCGGCCATTGACGACGAAGACCGATGTCTTGGCGCCTTCGGCATCCACCGCCCATTTGGTGCCGCGCACCGCCGCGATTGCCTGCGGCGTCACCACGTCGAATTTGGCGCGGCCCGGCTGCTTCGGCACTTCGAGCAGCAGCGCCCGGTTGCTGAGTTCGACGGAATCGACATGGCCATCGCGGTTGCGATCCCTCAGCTCGAATTTTGCGCCGCTTTCCGAAACGATCGTGATCGCCGTCGGGCAGCGCAGCGTTTGTGATCCGAATGCCGTAGGCGCGGATGTGCAACCGAGATTCGCCGGTTGAGCCGATGCAGTTCCGGCAAGAAGGCCGAGGCTTGCAGCGGCGATGCTTCCGGTGCGTGCCAGCATGATCATGGCAGCTTCCCCTTCGGGGTATGGGCGAAAATGGCGTGGGTGATACGGCGCCGTATCACAGGGCGGGCCAGCAATGCAAAAGCCATCGGCCCCAGATAGTATGTCTGGCTCCGGCGATTAAGGTTCGCCGCTTAGTTCCGATGCAGAAAAGTCGAAAGGAATTCGGGGCGTGGTTCTGTCGCCAGAACCACGCTCCGATACGGCCGGCCCAGCAACAGCAGGCTGCGTCGGTTCGCCCGCCGTCACCGTTGGCTGGAATGCCCGCGCGCATCCAGGAGGCAAATGCCTCAACTTGGCCCGATATGGGACAACCCTGGGGCAGGATCTCCGCGAGCCGCTGACGAAGGTGGAACTCCGGAACATTATTGGCATAAATTTTCCCAACAGTTCCATGTAGTTGAGCATTACCTTGGTTCCGCCCGCGTTTAAGCCGGATTTAACTAAAAGTCGCCTTAATGATGCTCTCTACCTCTGCGAGACGCTGACGGGGACTTTGACCGGACGCGGCATCAAACGGGGGACTTGGTGAGTTTGTTGTTCTGGACTTTGTGTGAATGAGTAAGCGTAAGCGTGCGTTCGGGCCTGCGGTGCGCAACCGCAGAAAACCTTCCCGTAAAATCATTCCCCGATATTTCCTCGGCAGCGTCGCGGTCGCGGGCCTCGTGCTCGGCTGCGCCTGGACCGTCTACACCAACGTGCTAGGCGCCAGCGTCTACCCGACGACTGTTAACAGCAGCGCCTTCGAGGCGCCGGTCGTCAAGAACCCGGTCGTTGCCGACCGTCCGGTGCCGCCGGCTTTCAACGAAGTTTTCGCTTCCCTGGAGCAACGGCCGCTGGTGATGCCTGCGCCGCAGAACGTTGCGAATTCGTTGATGTTCAACGAGCGCTTTGCCGCGTCGGCGCCGCAGGGCGAAATGCCCCGATCCGTTGCGACGACGAAGCTCGCGGAGGCCTCGCCGGCACCCGAAGCGCCGAAGGCCGTCGCGTCGGCGAAGCCTGCCGAAACCGCCAAGCCGAAAGTTGCCGCGCCGGCCACCAAGCTTGCCTTGAACGTTCCGGCCGCGACGTCGAAGGAGATCGAAGCCAGGACTGCGGAGGACAAGACCGCGAAGGCGTCCGGCTCTTCCATGCGCGACATGGCGCAGCGCGCCAAGGCGGCCGTGATGTCGATCGCCTCTGGCGAGAAGCAGAACATGGTCGAAAAGCTGTGGGGCAAGCCGCCGGCCGGCGGAGGCTTGCTGGCCTATGCATCCGCCGACGCCAACGTCACCGGCAGCATCATCGATACGCGCAGCCAGAATCCGATGATGGGCGGCGCGCCGCCCTACGACCGCCAGACCGCGGTTTACGACATTGCCGCCCAGATGGTGTACCTGCCTGATGGCACCAAGCTGGAAGCGCATTCGGGCCTCGGCTCGAAGATGGACGACATCCGCTATTCGCATGTGCGGATGCAGGGCGTGACGCCGCCGCACATCTACGAACTGAAGCCGCGCGAGGCGCTGTTTCACGGCGTGCCGGCGCTGCGGCTGACGCCGATCGGCGGCGAGGAAAAGATCCACGGCCGCGACGGCTTGCTCGCGCACACCTACATGCTCGGGCCGAGCGGCCAGTCCAACGGTTGCGTCTCGTTCAAGGATTATTACGCCTTCCTCGACGCCTACAAGAACAAGGGCATTCGCCGCCTCGCGGTGCTCGCGAAGGTTCAGTAAGCGGCGAGCGCGCCGCAGCCCCGGCATTCCCCAAATTGATCTCACAGTCTGCGCACGCAGCCGCAAAACGGCCGGCGTGCGTTCTTCCGTCTCGTCCTCGTCCGGCCAGTGTTGCGAAGATCACATTCTTCAGCCGTCATCCATGGTCTCGTTCAAATCTCCCGCGCGTCGCGGGCAGAACGGAGACCGTTCCGGCGGTTTGGCCGGCGTCGGGCTGAAGTAGTCTGCGTTCCTGATTCCGGTCGCGAGGGTGACGCCGCATTCCCCCGAGTGCGGCGTCACCTGACGCGACAAACATCGCTGATGCTTCGTTTATTGAAGGGGACCGGACGCGCGCTTCAGCCGCAGTCCGGCCGCATCGACCTGCTGCGGGCGACGGGCAGGGCTTCGATGCGCTGCTGAACAAGCTGGTCCGCATCAAGTCGGCGGAGAATGCATGACAGGAAGTGTCGCCCATCGGCGGCCCTTCATTACTGACCGTCATTCCGGGGCGCCGCGCAGCGGCGAACCCGGAATCCATGTATCAAACATCTCAGGACGATATTTGCGGGTAAAGATCGATCCACTGAGGATTTTGCTTCTCGATGAGCTGGATTTTCCACTCCCGCCGCCATTTCTTCAATTCCTTCTCGCGTGTGATTGCTGACGTCGGATCGTCGTAAATTTCAAACCAAACGAGTTTGTCGACGGCATATCGTTTCGTGAAGCCGGGAACGACCTTGCTCTTGTGCTCGAACACGCGGCGAATGATGTCGTTCGTCACGCCGATGTACAGCGTTCCGTTCCTGTCGCTGGCGAGGAGGTAGACGTAGTAGGCCATGAACAAGCCGATAGTTGGATTCCGGGTTCTCGCTTCGCGAGCCCCGGAATGACGGGAACGATACTGTCGACGCGTCGGGGAAATCAACTTTCATTGGGGGCCGCATCGCGCGGAACGAATGCCCAAACAAAAACCCCGGCATCGCTGCCGGGGTTTTGCATTTCTTGTAATCGCCTGAGTGGCTGGATCAGAAGTCCATGCCGCCCATGCCGCCGCCCGGAGGCATGCCGCCGCCTCCAGCGCCACCCTTCTTCGGCAGCTCGGCGATCATGGCTTCGGTGGTGATCAGGAGAGCCGCAACCGAAGCTGCGTTCTGGATCGCCGCGCGAACCACCTTGGTCGGGTCGATGATGCCCTTGGAGACCAAATTGCCGTATTCGCCGGTCTGCGAGTCGAAGCCGTAATTGTACTGCTCCTTCTCGAGGATCTTGCCGACGATGACGGAGCCGTCTTCACCTGCGTTGATCGCGATCTGGCGGGCCGGCGCGGAGAGCGCCTTGCGCACGATCTCGACGCCGGTCTTCTGGTCGTCGTTTGCGGTCTTGATGCGCTTGAGCTGCTCGGAGGCGCGCAGCAGGGCGACGCCGCCGCCCGGCACGATGCCTTCTTCAACCGCCGCACGGGTCGCATGCATCGCGTCATCCACGCGGTCCTTGCGCTCCTTCACTTCGACTTCGGTCGCGCCGCCGACGCGGATCACCGCGACGCCGCCTGCGAGCTTGGCCAGACGCTCCTGCAGCTTCTCGCGGTCGTAGTCCGAGGTGGTTTCCTCGATCTGCGCCTTGATCTGCGAAACGCGGGCTTCGATGTCGGCCTTCTTGCCGGAACCGTTGACGATCGTGGTGTTTTCCTTGTCGATCATCACCTTCTTGGCGCGACCGAGCATGGCAATCGTGACATTTTCCATCTTGATGCCGAGATCTTCCGAGATCGCCTGACCACCGGTCAGAACGGCGATGTCCTGCAGCATGGCCTTGCGGCGATCGCCGAAGCCCGGAGCCTTGACGGCCGCGACCTTCAGACCGCCACGCAGACGGTTGACGACGAGGGTGGCGAGAGCTTCGCCTTCAACGTCTTCCGCGACGATGACCAGCGGCTTGCCGGTCTGCACCACGGCTTCGAGCAGCGGCAGCAGTTCGTTCAGGTTGGAGAGCTTCTTCTCGTTGATCAGGATGTAGGCGTCGTCGAACTCGACGCGCATCTTGTCGGCGTTGGTGACGAAGTAGGGCGAGATGTAGCCGCGGTCGAACTGCATGCCTTCGACGACGTCGAGTTCGGTCTCGAGCGACTTGGCTTCTTCAACCGTGATGACGCCCTCGTTGCCGACCTTCTTCATGGCATCGGCCAGGAACTTGCCGATTTCGGCGTCGCCGTTGGCGGAGATGGTGCCGACCTGGGCGATTTCCTCGTTCGAGGTAACCTTCTTGGAGTTCTTGACGAGGTCGGCGACCACGGCTTCCACCGCCAGGTCGATACCGCGCTTCAGGTCCATCGGGTTCATGCCGGCGGCAACCGACTTGGCGCCTTCACGCACGATCGCAGCCGCCAGAACGGTCGCGGTGGTGGTGCCGTCGCCGGCAGCGTCTGCCGACTTGGAAGCGACTTCGCGCACCATCTGCGCGCCCATGTTCTCGAACTTGTCCTCGAGCTCGATCTCCTTGGCGACGGTGACGCCGTCCTTGGTGATGCGGGGAGCGCCGAACGACTTGTCGAGCACGACGTTGCGGCCCTTGGGGCCAAGCGTCACCTTGACGGCGTTGGCGAGGATCTCGACGCCGCGCAGCATGCGGTCGCGAGCATCGACGCCGAATTTGACTTCTTTAGCTGACATATTGGATTTCCCTGAGTTGATGCTTGTCTCTCACCCTGTCGGGGAGCGCCTTGCGGCGCTCCTCAGGGTGAGCGTGGCAGGCGAAGTGCTTAGGCAGCTTTCTTCTTGCTGGCGGGGGCGACTTCGAGCACGCCCATGATGTCGCTCTCCTTCATGATCAGGAGATCTTCATTGTCGATCTTGACTTCGGTGCCCGACCATTTGCCGAACAGGACGCGGTCGCCGACCTTGAGATCGATCGGGATCAGTTTGCCGGCTTCGTCGCGGCCACCCGGGCCAACGGCGGTGATTTCGCCCTGCGAGGGCTTTTCCTTGGCACTGTCCGGGATGATGATGCCGCCAGCAGTCTTCTCTTCGGCGTCGATGCGCTTGACCACGACGCGGTCGTGAAGCGGACGGAATTTCATGCAGTCCTCCTAAGTTTCTGAAGATGTTGTCAGATTTTGAAATTTTGGCAGTCCGGGCAGGCGAGTGCCAGCACGGCTGCGGCTGATTTAGGCCAGTCTTGTTCAGGGGACAAGGGCTTCTAGCAGAATATTTGGCACTCAAATATGACGCCTGCCAATTTCATTCATCATGATTAATTCGCCGGGCGGGCGGCCAGACCCCGTATTAGCACGTGCGGTAAGCTGCTGCTAAAGCGACCTTTTTCAACAGATCGTTAAACATTTAGGCTTGTGATGGGTTGGTATCGTGCGTCACATTTCTCTCATGTGAGCGCATCTCCGCCGGGGTGGCTCGGTGTGTTGGCCACCACGACAAGTGCGCTCCAGCAATGGAGGTTTGGCATGGTCTCGCGGGTTGGAGTTGCTTCCGAGGACTTCCGGAAGCAGGTGCTGGGTTACGGGCTGACGACGGCGCAAATCCTGTATCGGATGCCGGATCACCCGTCATTGCTGCAGACCTATGTCTGGCAGAATTACGATCTGTTTCCGAAATTCCCGGCGCTGAAGGATTTCCTCGCCTTCTGGCAGGAAAAGCTCGAGGGCCCGTTGTATTCGGTGACGGTGGCGCATTCGAAGCTGATCAAGCCGGCCGAACTGCGCGCCGTCGACGGCGTGTTCAGACTGCATTGAACGGATCCGGTAGGGTGGGTTAGCGAAGCGTAACCCACCACATCGCCATCCGCCGCAGGTCTGGCGGTGGGTTACGCCTACGGCTAACCCACCCTACGAAAAGAATTTGTGTTAGCCTTCCGCCACAACAAAAAAGGGAGGCACAAATGGCCAGGAAGAAAGTCGCATCACGCGCTGCGGCGCAGCCCGCCGTGAAGAAGAAATGGTCGGGTCACAAGACCGCAGCCAAATCCTCAGCCCGCAAGACCATCAAGTCGAAGGCGAGGGGCCCAGCCAAGGCCAAGCCGGTCAAGAAAGTTCGACCCAAGCAGCGCATCGCCGTCAGCCATCACCGCGAAGAGGATTTCAAGGCCGACGGTCTGCGCACTTACGCCAAGTATCGCGACCTCGGCATCGCCGAAGCCACGCACGGCCTGGCGCATGCGCAGGTGATCCGCCTGCAGGGGCCCTGCAATCCGGCGGAAGTTTCAAAGCTGCATTACCACAGCATCGAATTCCAGATGGTCTACGTGCTCAAGGGCTGGGTGAAGACCTATATGGAAGGCGAGGGCGAAACGCTGATGAAAGAAGGCAGCGCCTGGACCCAGCCGCCGCGCGTCAAGCACATGATCCTGGATTATTCCGACGACGTCGAATTGCTGGAGGTGATCCTGCCGGCGGAGTTCAAGACGGTGGAATTGGCGGGGTAAGGTAGGGTCATTCCGGGGCGCGCATAGCGCGAACCCGGAATCCATCTACCCACTTGCTCTGCGGCCCGATGGATTCCGGGTTCGGTGCTGCGCACCGCCCCGGAATGACGGCGGCATTACGTCAGCACTCCCACCACCGCCCCCATCAAACACGTCGTCAGCGTGCCCGATACGATCGACTTCAATCCCAGCGCATTGATCTCCTCGCGACGCCCGGGCGCCATGGTGCCGAGCCCGCCGATCATGATGCCGAGGCTGGCGAAGTTTGCAAAACCGCACATCGCATAGAGCATGATCAGCCGCGAGCGCGGATCGAGCGCGTCGGTGCCGAGCTTTGAAAATTCGACATAGGCGATCAATTCGTTGAGCACGGTCTTGATGCCCATCAGGCTGCCCGCCGTGACCGCCTGCGGCCAGGGCAGGCCCATCAGCCAGCAAACCGGCGCCATCAGGTAGCCGAGCAGGCGCTGCAGCGAAATCTTGACGCCGCCGATTTCGGGCAACAGGCCGAGGATCGCATTGGCGAGATACACCAGCGCCACCAGCACCAGCAGCATGGCGACGATGTTGAGCAACAGTTCAAGTCCGGCGGTGGTGCCCTTGACGATCGCATCCATGGTGCTTGAGGTCTGCATATCGGGATCGCCAGCGACCCGGGGATCAGCAAGCGCACCGCCGGTGCGTTTGTCGGAAGTTTCCGGCACCATGATCAGGCTGACGAGAATCGCCGCGGGTGCACCCAGCACGGATGCAATGACAAAATGCGCCGCCGCGTCCGGGATCAGCGGCGCCAGAAACGTCGCGTAGAGCACCAGCACCGTGCCGGCGATGCCGGCCATGCCGCCGGTCATCACCAGGAACAATTCGCTGCGCGTGAGCTGCGCCAGATAGGGGCGGATGAACAGCGGCGCCTCGACCATGCCGAGAAAGATGTTGGCCGCTGTGGAAAGCCCCACCGCGCCGCCGACGCCGAGCGTGCGCTCCAGCAGCCAGGCCATGCCGCGCACGATCGGCGGCAGCACGCGCCAGTAGAACAACAGCGTCGTCAGGACGCTCATGACCAGGATGATCGGCAGCGCCTGAAACGCCAGGATGAAATCGGCGCCGGGCGCCTTGAGATCGAACGGTAGTGCGCCGCCGCCGAGATAACCGAATACGAAGGAGGTGCCGGCGCGCGTCGCCGCCGAGATGGTGTTGACAGCGTCGTTGATGGCGCCGAACGCCTTGGCGACCGGCGGCAGCTTGAGCAGCACCAGCGCCGTGACGACGGTGGCTGCGAGCCCGATCGCGGTTTGACGGAGCGACACCGCGCGGCGATTTTCACTGAGCGCCCACGCGATCGCCAGCAACGCCAGCACGCCAAACGCCGATTGCAGTTGCAGCATGAGTTCCCCAAAACCCCGGCAACGATTATGCCAGTGCCGCGCAGGCGCGCAATGCCGTGTTGCGGGGCCGCCCGTTGACTTCTGCATCCCGCTCGGCCACCGCTCTTCCCCATGTCCTCAACGATGCCGGTCGGCGCCCGCGAATTGCTCAGGCACGGTCCGTTCCTGTTCTTCCTGTTGTCGCGCAGCCTGTCGCGCTTCGCCAGCCAGATCGCGGCGGTCGCGATCGGCTGGCAGGTCTACGAAATCACCGGCAGCGCTTTTCAGCTCGGCATGGTCGGGCTGGTGCAATTCCTGCCCACGGCGCTGCTGGTTTTCGTCGCAGGTCATGCCGCCGACCGGTTCGAGCGCAAGCGCGTGGTGCAGCTTTGCCAGATCGCGGAAGCGGCGACGGCGCTGTTTCTGGCCGTCAGCACCTTTGCCGGCTGGCTCACCGTGCCGCAGATTTTCATCGCCACGTTCGTGATCGGCATCGCCGGCGCGTTCGAGAGCCCCGCCACGGCCGCGCTGCTGCCGCTGATCGTGCCCAAAGGCTCGGTGCAGCGCGCGACCGCGATCTCCTCCGGCGCCGCCCAGGTCGCGACCATCACCGGGCCCGCGCTCGGCGGGCTGGCCTTTGTGTTCGCGCCGAGCCTGCCTTACTTCGTCATTGTCGCCTTTTGGCTTGTCGGCGCGGTTCTCACCGGCTTCATCCACACCGAGAAGCAGGAACTCGCGAAAGCGGATTCGCTCGCGGACGATGTCTTTGCCGGCGTCCGCTTCATTCGCAACAATCCAGCGATACTCGGCACCATCTCGCTCGACCTGTTCGCGGTGCTGTTCGGCGGCGTCGTCGCGCTGCTGCCGATCTATGCGCGCGACATTCTGGAAGCCGGGCCGCTCGGTCTCGGCATCCTGCGCGCGGCGCCCGCGGTCGGCGCGCTTTTGATGACGATCGTGCTGGCCCGTCACAGCATCAACCGCCATGTCGGACTACGGATGTTTCAGGCCGTGATCGTGTTCGGCGTGGCGACGGTGGTGTTCGCGCTGTCGCAGTGGATGTGGCTGTCGGTGCTGGCGCTGGCGGTCCTCGGCGCCGCCGACACCATCAGCGTGGTGATACGTTTTTCACTGGTGCAGCTCTCGACGCCCGACGAGATGCGCGGCCGGGTCGGGGCGGTCAATTTCCTGTTCATCAATGCCAGTAACCAGCTCGGTCAGTTCGAAAGCGGCGTCACCGCGGCGCTGTTGGGCACCGTGCCTGCCGCCGTACTCGGCGGCGTCGGCACCGTCGCGATCGCGCTGTTGTGGATGAAGCTGTTTCCGATCGCTGCGGAAGGTGGAGCGGCTGGAGTAGGGAGCTGTTGCGGCACGTCACCTCAGCACGTCGTCCCTGCGAACGCAGGGACCCATACCGCGTGATCTCTCGTGCGAGCACGAGTAGTTGACGCCTCGTAACCCAATCACCGCCGCGGCGTATGGGTCCCCGCGTTCGCGGGGACGACGCGGTGAGAGACCTATCCCCGCCCGACGAACGGCATCTTGCTCGCCATGACCGTCATGAACAGCACGTTGGCGTCGAGCGGCAGGCCGGCCATGTAGGCCACTGCGTCGCCGACCGCCTTCGCGTCCATGCGTGGCTCTTGCTTCATCGTGCCATCGGGCTGCATCACGCCGGGGCCGGCGACCATGCGGTCCGTCATTGGGGTCGCGGCGTTGCCGATGTCGACCTGGCCGACCGCGATATCGTATTTGCGGCCGTCGAGGTTGGAGGCCTTGGTGAGACCCGTGATCGCATGCTTGGTCGAGGTATAGGCCGCGGAGTACGGCCGCGGCGCGTGCGCCGAGATCGAGCCGTTGTTGATGATGCGGCCGCCGCGCGGGTCCTGGTCCTTCATGATGCGGAAGGCGTGCTGGGTGCACAGGAATGGCCCGGTGAGGTTGGTGTTCACCACCGCCTGCCACTGCTCGAGGCCGAGATCCTCGAAGTTCACGGGCGGCGCACCCATGCCGGCGTTGTTGAAGAGAACGTCGAGTCGGCCGTAGGTCTCCA
The DNA here is from genome assembly GCA_963742935.1 of uncultured Alphaproteobacteria bacterium. Lineage (GTDB taxonomy): Bacteria > Pseudomonadota > Alphaproteobacteria > Rhizobiales > Xanthobacteraceae > Bradyrhizobium. Next base: position 18,080 of record CAVUOI010000031.1, read on the forward strand.
TCGTCTTGGCGAACAGGGCCGCGATCGAGGCCGGGCTGGTCATGTCGGCCGAAACGCACAGGCTCTTGCCGACGTTATCACCGAGCTTCTTGGTTTCTTCCAGCATCTCCATACGGCGTCCGGCGAGCACCACGGTGAAGCCGGCGTTCATCAGCGCCAGCGATGCGGCGCGCCCGACGCCGGTGCCCGCACCGGTAACGATCGCGATCTTGTTGGTTGCGTCGGCCATTGTTTCCTCGCCTTCAGTTTTTTGCTTCTGTCTGGGTTTTGTAGGGTGGTCTTGGAATATTCTGGTGCGCCGCGCGCAGCGCCGCCGACCAGCGCGAGCGCAGATCGTGGAAATAGGGCTCGCCCGCCTCGATGCGGTGGTTGAGGTCGGCCTCGCAGGCATCTGCGCGCACTACCAGCACGTCGATCGGCAGACCGACGCCGAGGTTGGAACGCATGGTCGAATCCATCGAGATCAGGCCGGTCTTCAGCGCCTCATACAGTTCGACGTCGTAATGCATCGCGCGGTCGAGTACCGGCTTGCCGTATTTGTGCTCGCCGATCTGCAAATAGGGCGTGTCGGTGGTGCATTCGATGAAATTGCCCGCCGTGTAGACCATGAACAGCCGCATCCGCGAGCCCTTGATCTGGCCGCCGAACAGGAAGGAAACGTCGAAAGAGACGTCTTCGGATCGCAGCGCCGGGCCTTCGGTGGCATGGACCAGACGGATCGCCCGCCCGATGCGCTGCGCGGCCTGGAACATGGTCGGCGCGTTCATCAGCGTCTCGACATCGCCGGTGGCGGGATCTTCGATCCCCTCGGTCAGGGTCGACAGCACCGACTGGCTGATCGCCAGATTGCCGGCGCTGGCAATCGCCATGATGCGGTCGCCGGGATTTGAGAAAATATGCAGCTTGCGGAAGGTCGAGACGTTGTCGAGGCCGGCATTGGTGCGGGTATCCGCAATCATGACGAGCCCGTCCCGCACCAGAATTCCGCAGCAATAGGTCATTCTACGTCCCCGAACCGTCCAATTCCGGCGGGGCAACTAGTAGCCAATTTCAGGGTGCCGTCCAACCCCCATTCCCCGTGGCGCGTCATGCCCCAATGGCAAAAAGGGCCTGACCGTGCCGGGTGGACGGGCCGGCGTCGCGGCCCATCCGGGGCCCGGAGGTCACAAATCCGGTGTTCGTCCCACCGGCGCGTCCACGAGAAAGGCGTCGTCGACCGGCACGCCAAGTGCGGTGACGAGCCGGTTGGTCTCTGCGGCCATGCCGACGATGGCAATCATCTCGTTATACTCCGCCTCGGTCATGCCCTTGGCGCGCGCGGCGGTGGTGTGCGAGTGAATGCAGTAGTTGCAGCCATGGGCAATTGAAACGGCCACGTAGAGCATTTCCTTGACCTTGGGCTCCAGCGCGCCCGGCGCCATCACCTCCTGAACGCTCTCCCATGTCCGGCGAAGCGTTTTGGGATCATGGGCCAGCGCGCGCCAGAAGTTGTTGACGAAATCCGATTGTCGGGTCCTGCGGATGTCGTCGAAGACGGCGCGCGCCTCGCTTGAGAGTTCTTCATCGGAAAGCAGTTTTACGGTCGCCATGGCCTGTCTCGCGGTTGTTGCGGTGAAATCGTAATCCTCGGCCTATGCTCGCGCCATGATCACGTGCGCTTGAATCTTGGCGGCGACTTTGCCGTTGCCGTGCTTGCGCGCGAGGGCAGTCGCGGCGTGTTCGGTGGCGGCTTCGAGTTTGTCGGCGCCGCGCGCCTCGATCTCGTTGCGCAGCGGGGTGCCCTGGCAATAGGCGACCGCAACGAGACGGGCTGAGGGGCCGCGGCTCTCTTCCGTCCTGGTTTCGATCGTGACGTTCGAAAAGCCGGCCTTCGCCAGATCGCTCCGGATCAGCGCGGTGTTGTGATAGCCGTGCGGCGTGCGCGCCATGAAGCGCGGGGGATCGCTCGGGAAAAATTCCGCGAGCGCGCGAGTCACATCGTCGGCGAACACGTTCTCCTCGATGCGGTCCCATGCGTTGAAAATGAAACAGCCGCCCGGCCTGAGCACGCGCCGGGCCTCGCGGTAGGCGGACGGGCGGTCGGGGAAGAACATGACACCGAACTGGCAGCAAACCAGATCGAAGGTCGCGTCATCGAACGGTAACACCTGGGCATCAGCCTTGCGCCAGCTGATGCGGTCATCAGAGTTTTGCCGCGCGGCGGCATAATCGAGCATCGGCTGATTGAGATCGGTCACCACGTAGCTGGCATCGAGAGAAAGTCCCGGCGCCAGTGCGCGCGTCACCACGCCGCTGCCGGACGCCGTTTCCAGCACGGCTTTGGGCGAAAGTGCGGCGGCCCTTCGAGCCAGATCCCGGGCGTAGCTCTCGAAGATCAGGGGAACCATGTAGCGGTCGTAGTTTTCCGGAATTGACCCCGCAAAAAGCTTGTCGCCTGCTGACATGGCCTGTCCTCTGCGCTACGTTTTGCCTCTCGATGTCAACCAGAATAAGAAAATACAGGGGAGACTGAATGCGCACCAGCAATTTGTCGGGCAAGGTACTTGCCACGCTAACGATGCTTTCTTGCATTGCACTGGTTGCCGCCAGCCCCGCCGCCGCGCAGAAAAAGGGCGGAACGCTTCGCCTCTATCACAATGACAATCCGCCCTCGACCTCGCTACTGGAAGAATCCACCATCGCCTCGGTGATGCCGTTTGCGGCCGTCTTCAACAATCTCGTGACGTTCGATCCCGCCAAGGTCCATGAAAGCATCGAGACCGTCATTCCCGATCTCGCCGAAAGCTGGGCGTGGGACCAAACCAACACCAAGCTGACGTTCAAGCTGCGCCAGGGCGTCAAATGGCACGACGGCCAGCCCTTCACCGCAAAAGACGTGCAATGCACCTGGCGGATGCTGATCGGCAAGGCCGAGACCCAGGATTTCAAGCGCAATCCGCGCAAGGTCTGGTACACCAAGCTGCAGGACGTCAGCATCAACGGCGATTATGAGGCGACCTTCGAGCTGAGCGAGCCGCAGCCGAGCCTGCCGGTGCTGCTCGCCAGCGCCTTCTCGGCGGTCTATCCCTGCCACGTCCCGCAGCAGGTGATGCGTACCAAGCCGGTCGGCACCGGCCCCTTCAAATTCGTCGAGTTCAAGCGCGGCGATTCGATCCGCCTCGTGCGCAATCCCGACTACTTCAAGAAGGACCGGCCCTACCTCGACGAGATCACGGTGCGCACCATCGACAGCCGCGCCACCCGCATGCTGGCGTTCTCGACCGGCGATTACGACATCACCTTTCCCTCCGACGTCAGCATTCCCCTGATGAAGGACGTCAAGGCGCGGGCGCCGAATGCGATCTGCGAGGTCATCACGACGGGCACGCTGATCAATCTGATGGTCAACCGCGTCAATCCGCCGTTCGACAATCCCGATATCCGCAAGGCGACGTCGCTGGCGCTCGACCGCAAGCCGTTCAACAGCATTTTGATGGAAGGCACCGCGCGGCTCGGCGGGGCGATGCTGCCGAAGCCGGAGGGCGAATGGGGCATGCCGGCGGAGATGCAGGCCTCCCTGACCGGCTACGGCTCCGAAGCGGAGAAGAATCTTGCCGAAGCCCAGGCCATCATGCAGAAGCTCGGCTATAGCGATTCAAAGCCGCTGTCGATCAAGATCCAGACGCGCAACCTGCCGACCTACCGCGATCCCGCCGTGATCGTGTCCGACCAGCTCAAGAAGATCTACATCGTCGCCGAACTCGACATTCTGGATACGCCGCGCTGGTACGCCAAGCTGCAACGCAAGGATTACACGATCGGCCTCAACGTGACAGGCGTGAGCGTCGACGATCCCGACGGCAACATCGTCGAGAATTATTCGTGCAACTCCGAACGCAACTATACCCAGTATTGCAACGCCGACGTCGACAAGCTGCTGGCGGCGCAGTCACGCGAACTCGACAAGGAAAAGCGGCGCAAAATGGTCTGGGATATCGAGCGGATTCTGGTGGAGGACGCCGCGCGTCCCGTCATCCTGCACGGCTCCGCCGGCAATTGCTGGCAGCCGCACGTGAAGAACTTCAAGCCGCACGACAACAGCCAGTACAACAATCTGCGGTTCGAGGACGTGTGGCTGGATAAGTGACGGATGCGTAGGGTGGGCAAAGGAGCGAAGCGACATGCCCGCCATCCATCACCAAGTCCGCTGAGAGAGGGTGGGCACGCTTCGCTCTGCCCACCCTACGAGTTCGGCGATCTGCCTTACGACTGTGATTGGCTCTGCCACTGCCCCGGTCGCGCGGCCTGTTCGACCTTGACCGCGACCGTCAGCGTCTCGGCACCGCCGCCATATCGCGTGCCGCGGACGGGGGCGGCGCCGAGATAGTCGAGGCCGATGGCGACACGGGCGTGGGCGTCGGTGGTGCAGATGCCGTTGGCGGGATCGAAGCCGACCCAGCCCAGGTCAGGCACATAGGCTTCCGACCAGGCGTGGCCGGCCTGCTGCTGGGTGGTGCCGTCGGAACGAAGGAAATGCCCGGAGACGAACCGGGCGGGGATGCCGCCGGTACGCGCGCAGGCGATGAAGATATGGGCGTAGTCCTGGCAGACGCCGCGCCGGAGCGCGAACGCTTCGGCCGCCGACGTGCCCGAATTGGTGGGGTCTTCGTCGAACGTCATATGCTCGTTGATCTGCACCATCAGCGCATGCAGGAAGCCGAGCACGTCGCCATCGGACTCCGAGCGCATCTCGCGGACAAAGGTCGCCATCGCCGGGTTGACCTCGGTGAGCGCGGTCTGGCGCAGGAAAAAGCCTGGCGGAAAGCGCTCGTCGGTGCCGCGCAGCACGCCGCCGGTGTCGTGGGTCTCGATCAGGCCCTCGACACGGATGGTGAGGTCGGCGATCGGCCCGTGCGTCAGCACATGGGTGACATTGCCGAACGCATCCTGATGCGTGTCGAGGCGGGAGTCCGTGGAGACGTCGATCTGCCATTCGGCGACATATTGCCCGTCATGGCTGCCGGGCGTCATGCGCAGGATCTGGATCACGCCCGAAGCGGGAGGCTCGTAGCGATAGCTGGTGGTATGGGCAATTCGCAGGCGCATGGCTTACAGGATCCGGATCGTCAAGCCCGGGCATTAGCGCGAAGCGCGTCTTCGCGCCAGACGTCCCCGGGTATCCACGTCTTTCTCACACTCTCAAATCAGACGGGATGGCCGGAACAAGCCCGGCCATGACGGAAAATGCGTTATATCAAATATTGCTTCGTAATGATCTCACCCAGCCGGGCGTTGTCCGAAATGAATTCCTGGATGAATTCATGGACGCCGTGCTGGAAGATATCGTCCATATGGCTGTGTTCAAGCCGGTTGCGGACGCCGCGGGCGTGGCGCTGGGAGGCGCCCTGGCGACCATAGGCGACGCCGATCTGGTCGAGGTTACGCACAAGATTGCTGTAGCAGCTCGCGAGCGACCGCGGCAGCGTGTCGTTGAGGATCAGCAAGTCCGCGATCAGCCACGGTTTCAGCGTCTCGCGATAGACCCAGTGATAGGCGGTCAGCGCCGAGACCGAGCGCAGGATCGAGGTCCACTGATAATAGTCGAGGGGACCACCGACATGTTCCTCCTCCGGCAGCAGCACGTGATACTTCACATCGAGAATGCGGGCGGTGTTGTCGGCGCGTTCCAGATGCAGGCCGAGCCGGGAGAACCAGTAGGCGTCGTTGCGCAGCATCGTGCGGTAGGCCGAGCCGTCGAACCGCAGCGAGGTCTCCTGCACGAACCGGAGGAACCGCGCCAGCTCCTCACGGCTGGAGGTGCCTTTGCCCCAGACCTCCTGCAACTCGATCCAGGCCGAGTTGATGGTGTCCCACATCTCCGATGTCAGCGCGGTGCGCACCGAGCGGGAATTGAGCCGCGCCGCCTCGATGCAGTTCTTGATCGAGGAGGGATTTGCTGGCGAGAACGCCAGATACTCGACGACGTTCTGCTCGGTGGCTTCCTGATAGGTCTGGTAGAAACTGGCGCTGACGCCGGCGGTCAGAAGCGCCGATTCCCATTCGTTGGTCTTGCCGATATAGGCCGCGGGAAGTGCTGTGACGCGCAAGGTCGCATCGATGGTGCGCGCGATATATTCGGCGCGCTCGACATAGCGGGCCAGCCAGTACAGGTTCTCGGCGGTGCGCGATAGCATACGAAAATTTCGCTCTTTCTATTCGTCCAGTATCCAGGTGTCCTTGGTGCCGCCACCCTGGCTCGAATTGACCACCAGCGAGCCTTCCTTCAGCGCCACCCGCGTCAGCCCGCCCGGCACGATGGTGACATGCTGGCTTCCCGTCAGCACGAACGGCCGCAAATCAACGTGTCGCGGCGCGAGGCCAGACGCCGTGCAGGTCGGACAGGTCGACAGCGCCAGAGTCGGCTGGGCGATGAAACCCTCCGGCTCGCGCTTGAGCTTGTCGCGGAACGCCTCGATCGTCGCTTTCGTCGCGGCCGGGCCGATCAGCATGCCATAGCCGCCGGAGCCATGGACTTCCTTGACGACGAGGTCACCGAGATTGTCGAGCACATAAGACAGATCCTTCGGATCGCGGCAGCGCCAGGTCGGCACGTTCTTCAGGATCGGCTCTTCGCCGAGATAGAATTTCACGACCTCGGGCATGTAGGAATAGATCGCCTTGTCGTCGGCAATGCCGGTGCCGACCGCGTTCGCCAGCGTGACGTTGCCGGCCGCATAGGCCGACATCAGCCCGGGGACACCGAGCGCCGAATCCGGGCGGAAGGTGAGCGGATCGAGGAAATCGTCGTCGACGCGGCGGTAGATCACGTCGACGCGCTTCAGCCCCTCGGTGGTGCGCATGAACACTTCGTCGTTCTTGACGACGAGGTCGCGGCCCTCGACCAGTTCGATCCCCAGTTTGTCGGCCAGGAACGAATGTTCGTAATAGGCGGAATTGAAGACGCCGGGTGTCATCAGCGCGACGGTCGGCTCGGCCGAGGCCGACAGCGGCGCCACCGAGCGCAGCGTCGACAGCAACGTATCGGGATAACGTTCCACCGGCGCGACGCGGTGGCGGGCGAACAGGTCCGGAAACAGCCGCATCATGATTTCGCGGTTTTCCAGCATGTAGGACACGCCCGAGGGCGTCCGCGCATTGTCCTCCAGCACGATGAAATTGTCGGCGTCGGTCCGGACGATATCGATCCCGGCGATGTGCACATAGACGTCGTGCGGCACGTCCTGGCCGTTCATCTCCGGGCGGAAGACCGGGTTCTGGAAGATCAGGTCGTCGGGGATGATGTTGGCGCGCAGAATGTCGCGGCCGTGGTAGATATCGCGCAGGAACATGTTGAGGGCGCGGACCCGCTGCTTCAGGCCCTTCTCGAGCAGCGTCCATTCCTTGGCCGATATGATCCGCGGGATCACGTCGAAGGGGATCAACCGCTCCTGGGCTTCGGCATCGCCATAGACGGCAAACGTGATTCCGATCCGGCGAAACAGCAGTTCCGCTTCCTGGCGGCGGTATTCCAGGGCGTCAGGAGGCGTCTCCTTCAGCCAGCGGGAGAGCTCCCGGTAGGCCTGGCGGAGGTCGCCGCCTGGCAAGTTCATTTCGTCAAAGGCAACTGCCATAAATCCTGACTGTCTCCTGAGGCCATGCGGCACAGTGCATGACTTCACGGGATGGTAGCAAGGCTCGGGCCAGCGCGATATGCATTGGCCCGCGGGATTTCGTAGGGTAGTTCGCCGCGCTGCCCTAAAAAAAGGCTGCCGGGTGCTTATTTCGGCAGCAAACCCCCGTGACTTCAATGCGTTGCTTGCGCAAGGTGGCGGGACAGGTGGGGAGAAGTCATGAGCGATATCGTTACGGCGGGTATTCTGGTCATTGGGGACGAGATCCTGTCCGGCCGGACCAAGGACAAGAACATCGGCTTCATCGCCGAATACCTGACCAATATCGGGATCGACCTCAAGGAGGTCCGCGTCGTCGCCGACGAGGAGCAGGACATTGTCGATGCCCTGAATGCGCTGCGGAAGCGTTATGCCTACGTCTTTACCACCGGCGGCATCGGGCCGACCCATGACGACATCACGGCCGACAGCGTCGCCAAGGCGTTCGGCGTCGGGATCGACCATCATCCGGAGGTCGTCGCGCGGTTCCGCGAACGCTGGACCGAGCAGGACCTCAACGAGGCGCGGCTGCGCATGGCGCGGGTGCCCGACGGCGCCGAACTGATCCAGAGCGCCACTATCCTGGCGCCGGGCTTCAAGCTCGGCAACGTCATCGTGATGGCCGGCATCCCCTCGATCATGCAGGCGATGATGGACATCGTCGCGCCCAAGCTGAAATCCGGCGTGCGGATGCTCTCGGACACGGTTCGCGCCAATGCGCGGGAAGGCGACATCGGCGGGCCGCTGCGCGAAATCGCCAACGCCCATCCCGACACCATCATCGGCAGCTATCCGTTCATGGATGACGACAAGAAGCCGAACACCAACCTCGTGGTGCGCTCGCGCGATCCGGAAAAGCTCGCCGCCGCGATGACGGCGGTGAAGGAGATGCTGGCGAGCCTCGCGAAGTAGCGACGTGCGAATGCGGGAGACAGAAGTGATCGATTGTTCCGGAGCCCGCCCGTGACCGCGGGCGACAAAGCCACGCCGCCGCCGGAAAAGGCCTTTCCGGTCTCCTGGGATCAGTTTCACCGGGATTGCCGGGCGTTGACCTGGCGGCTCAACGAGGTCGGGCCGTTCCACGCCATCATCGCCATCACCCGCGGCGGGCTGGTGCCGGCGGCCATCGTGGCGCGCGAACTCGGCATTCGCGTCATCGATACCGTCTGCATCGCCAGCTACGACCATACCCGGCAGGGCGACCTGAAGGCGCTCAAGGGCGTCTCGGACGAGGTGGCAAAACTCGGCGGCGGGACCGGCAAGGGCTTGTTGATCGTCGACGACCTCGTCGATACCGGCAAGACCGGGCGGCTGGTGCGTTCGATGATGCCGGACGCGCATTTTGCCGCCGTCTACGCCAAGCCGCAGGGCAAGCCGCTGGTCGATACCTTCATCACCGAAGTGTCGCAGGATACCTGGATCCATTTTCCGTGGGACACCGCACTGTCGTTCCAGCCGCCGATCCGGCCGTGATGGGCGGGTGTGGCTAACGACTGAGCCAACCCATGCCTCTTCAAAATCGTGTCATGCCCACCGGCGACATCGTCGCCACCCCGCATCGCGGCCTGTTTACCGGCAACCGCGGCATCATCCACGATCCCGCGACAAAGACCTTGCTGAAAAAGCGCTGGTCGAGCCCGGCCTGGATCACCTGCGTCTGCGAGTTCCGGGGCTGGCGGCGCAAGGTGATGAGCATGCGCAGCTGGACCGAGCTGTTCTTTCTCGATGAGGCCACCGCGTTCGCGGCTGGCCACCGCCCTTGTTTCTTCTGCCGCCGCGACGACGCCAACCGTTTTCGTAGCTGCTGGGAAAAGGGCAACGGTGTGAAGGGCATTCTCGCGAGAGAGATTGACGCCGTGCTGCATGCCGAGCGGCTGGAGCGCGGCAAGAAGCGGCTGCATCCGCTGCCGCTGCCGATGAAGGAATTGCCCGACGGCGCGATGGTGCAACAGGGTGAGGGAAGTTTTCTGATCGCGCAGGGCAGGGTCTTGCGATGGTCGATGGCCGGCTATTCTGAGTCGGACGCCAGCCTCGACGACGCAATGCTGCTGACGCCGCCATCGGCGTTGCGCGCGATCAGCGCGGGGTATCGGCCAGTGCTGCATCCGAGTGCGAGTTAGTAAGCGAAGACGAATCCGCTTGCGCGGTCTGCCCTCACTCCCGCAAGCGGGAGAGGGAACGGAAGCATCACCCCAATCTCTCCCGCGCCAGCTTCGCGCCCGCGCCCAGCGCGGCGAGCTTGGCTTCTGCGATATCCCGCCGCATCGGCGCCATGCCGCAATTCGTCGTCGCGACAATGTTGCTCTTTGGCACGAATTTCGAGACGGCCTCGATCACCTTCACGACGTCCTCGGCCGTCTCCACCGTATCGCTGGCGACGTCGATCACGCCGGCCTGGATGATCTTGCCGGGGAGCAGCGCCAGCAAATCCAGCGGCACCTTCGAATTGCGGCACTCGATCGCGACCTGCTGGATCGGACTCTTGGCGATCGCCGGGAAAATATCCTCGTACTGCCGCCACTCAGCTCCGAGCGTCTGCTTCCAGTCGGTGTTGGCCTTGATGCCGTAACCATAGCAGATGTGCACGGCGGTAGTGCAGGTCAGTCCCTCGGCGGCGCGCTCCAGTGCCTTGATGCCCCAGTCGGAGACTTCATCCATGAAGACGTTGAAGGCGGGCTCGTCGAACTGGATCACGTCGACGCCGTCGGCCTGCAACGCCTTGGCCTCGGCGTTGAGCAGTTCGGCGAAGGCGAACGCCATCTTGACCTTGTCGCCGTAATATTTGTCCGCCACCGTATCGGCGATGGTCATCGGGCCGGGCAGGGTGAATTTCAGCCTGTTCCTGGTATGGGTGCGGGCGACGCGGGCCTCGTCCGCGTGGACGCGGCCCTTCAGCGTCAGCGGCGCCGTCACCTGCGGCACCATCGCCTTGTAGCGATCATTGCGGATGCCCATCTCGACCTTGTGGGCAAAATCGATCCCGTCGACCTTTTCCAGAAAACCGTGAACAAAATGCTGGCGGGCCTGCTCGCCCTCGGTAACGATGTCGACGCCGGCATCTTCCTGCAGCTTCACCGCCAGCATGGTGGCGTCGCGCTTGGCGCGGGCCAATTCGTCGCCCTTCGATTTCCAGGGCGCCCACAGCATGTTGGGCTCGGCGAGCCATTCCGGCTTCGGCAAGGAGCCTGCGATGGTGGTTGGAAACAGCATGGGAGCCTCCCGGAGGGTTCTGATTGAGCGCCTCTCTGCCATGTCTTATGATCAAGGTACAGAACAACAAAAGTCGCCGTCACCGGGAATATTTCCCACCGCGGCAGCCAAGGGGAGTCATCAAGGGAGCCATGATCGACCTGCATTACGCGCCGACGCCCAACGGCTGGAAAATCTCGATCATGCTGGAGGAGCTCGGGCTTCCTTACCGGGTCGTGCCCGTCAATATCCGCGCCGGCGAGCAGTTCAGGCCGGAATTTCTGGCGATGAGCCCCAACAACCGCATTCCGGCCATCGTGGACCATGAACCCGCCGACGGCGGCGGGCCGTTTTCGGTGTTCGAGACCGGGGCGATCCTGATTTATCTGGCGGACAAGACCGGACGCTTCCTGCCGAAGGAAGCGCGGGCGCGCTCCCGCGTCTTGGAGTGGCTGATGTGGCAGATGAGCGGGCTAGGGCCGATGCTCGGTCAGCACGGCCATTTCGCGCTCTATGCGGCGGAGAAGATTCCATACGCGATCGAGCGCTACCGCGACGAGGCGGCGCGGCTATACCGCGTGCTCGATACGCAACTCGGCAAGACCGGCGCCTATGTCGCCGGCGACTATTCGATCGCCGATATCGCCTGCTTTCCCTGGACCATGACCCATAAGGCGCAAGGCTTCACGCTCGACGATTATCCGAACGTCAAGCGCTGGTACGCCGACGTGCGCGCCCGGCCGCAGGTGCAGGCGGGATTGGCGATCGGCAAATTCGTGAAGGAGCCGTTCGACGAGGAAGCGCGGAAGAATATGTTCGGTGCGCGGGCGAAGGAGATGAAACGCTAATCCCTCATGGTGAGGAGGCGCGTCAGCGCCGTCTCGAACCATGAGGCCACAGACGGGCCTTCATCCTTCGAGACGCCGCTTGCGCGGCTCCTCAGGATGAGGATCGACACCGAAAAGGAAAACCCCCATGCTCGAATTCTTCTTCGACTGCTCCAGTCCCTGGACCTATCTCGCCTTCCACAACATCCAGCCGCTCGCCAAGGAGCTCGGCGTCGAGATTTCCTGGCGGCCGATCCTGGTCGGCGGCATCTTCAATACCGTGAACCCCAGCGTCTACGCCTCGCGGGAAACGCCGGTGCCGCTCAAGGCGCGCTACATGAAGAAGGATCTCGCCGACTGGGCGCGCTCGTCGGGGCTCGCGATCAAGATGCCGCCGACGGTCTTTCCGGTGAACAGCGTCAAGGCGATGCGCGGCTGCATCTGGCTGGGTAAGGACATGGTGCCGTTCGCCACCGCGGTGTTCGAGGCCTATTGGGGCGGCGACAAGGACATTTCTCAGGACTCGGTGCTGACGGAGGTGTGTAAGAAAGCCGGCGTCGACCACGTCAAGTTTTTCGATGGGATCAGCCAGCAGGCGATCAAGGACCAGCTCAAGGCCAATACCGACGAAGTGATGGCGCGGGGCGGGTTCGGCTCGCCGACGATCTTTGTCGGCAAGACCGACATGTATTTCGGCAACGACCGAATGCCGCTAATCCGTGAGGCGCTGGAGCGCCTGAAGGCGCGGGCTGCCTGATGCCGAAAGCCGTCGTCTGCCGCGAACTCGGCCCACCGGAGCGCCTGCGTCTTGAAACATTTGACGCAGCACCTCTGGCTCCCGGACAGGTGCGCGTCGCCATCCGCGCCGCCGGCATCAATTTTCCCGATATTTTGATGGCGGCGGGCGAGTATCAGCTCAAGCCGCCGCTGCCGTTCACGCCGGGCGTCGAAGCCGCCGGCGATGTGGTCGAAGTCAATGCGGCCGCAGGCATCGCTGTTGGTGACCGTGTAATCGTCAAGATGCGGCACGGCGCCTATAGCGATGAAGCCGTCGCCACGCCATCGCAGCTCGTGCGTCTGCCGTCGACGTTCGACTACGCCGAGGGCGCGACGTTCCTGGCCGGCCATGGCACGGCCTATCACGCGCTGATCGATCGCGGCCGGCTTGAACCCGGCGAGGTGCTGCTGGTGCACGGCGCCGGCGGCGGCGTCGGGCTCGCCGCCGTCGAGATCGGCAAGATGCTGGGCGCCACCGTAATCGCAACCGCTTCGAGCGACGAGAAGCTCGCGATCGCGCAGGCGCGGGGCGCCGATCATCTCATCCGCTACGACCGGGAGCCGTTTCGCGATGCCGTCAAGCGCATCACCGGCGGGCAGGGTGCGGACGTGGTGTTCGACCCCGTCGGCGGCGAGGTGTTCGAGAATTCGATGCGCTGCATCAACTGGGGCGCGCGGCTGCTGATCATCGGCTTCACCGGCGGCATCGGGCTCGCCAAGACCAATCTCCTGATGATCAAGGGCGCCAGCGTGCTCGGGGTTCGTGCCGGCGAAGCGGTACGTAAAAATCCGGCACTTGGCGAGGTCAGGATCAACGCGCTGACTGAATGGGCGGAAGCCGGAAAGATCCGTCCCAACATCTCGCACCGGCTGCCGCTGGAGGATTACGCGAAGGCGATGCGGCTGTTGATCGACCGCAAGGCGATCGGCCGCGTGGCGCTGACGATGTGATCTTTCTCGTCGTCCCCCGCGAAGGCGGGGGACCTGGTACCCGAAATGACAGATCGGTATTGCGGCCATCCTTCGAGACGGCCGCTTCGCGACCTCCTCAGGATGAGGTCTAACTTGTTGAAACACAACAACCTCATGCTGAGGAGCGAGCGACGCGAGCGTCTCGAAGCATGGGCAGCAAGCGACTCACATATCTACGATAGCCGGTACTAGTACGCCGCGGCTTCTCAATTCAATCGCTGGCGTCTCTGGAATACTGGATCACCCGCCTTCGCGGGTGACGACAGTGGAGGGGTTAAACTTCCCCTCCCTTAAAAACGCAATAGTCTGTGCAATCGCCTCACTATTCCGCACTAGCCACGGATGCGACGCTGCGACCACGACGTGATCCGCCATGCCCTCAAGCTTGGTGTTCGCAATCGACACCCGTCCGTCATGGGGTCTCGGCAAAAACCTTGATGCGAGCAGATCGATCGACCGATTTCCTGCGACGATGCCGGCCGGATAATCCAGCGGTGGAAACAGTGCTTCGATGGTGGCATCCCGCTCGGGTGCCGAGCTGCTGCCCCGCCGGTCCGAAGAAGGCGCGGTAGGGGCCGAAATTCTTCAGCCGGTCGACGATTTCACTGCCGCTGTTCGGCGTGCCCAGCATGACGACGCGGCCGAGACTCTTGGGTCGATGTCTGGCGATATAGACGCGCGCCAACAGTCCGCCCATGGAATGGCCTACGAAGTGAATGGAGCCGTCGATGCGATCGGCAAAGTGCTGGATGGCGGGATGAATGTCCTCGGCCAGCCCCTCCAGCGCCTTGCGGCGGCTGGCATAGTCCAGGTTCAGGGTGGCGAAATCGGCGTGTTCCAGCGCCAACTGCATCTTTCGAAACGAAAGCGCCGTCCTGCCGATGCCGTGCAGCAGGACGACGCCATCTCGGGTCAGATCGTCCGATGCGGGCCGTTCGCTCACTTATAGTCGCGCTCGTTCCACCACGGGAAATAATCCGGCATGTCGCTCGACACCTTGTCTTTGAACTGTGCCGGGCGCTTTTCGAGGAACGAAACCACGCCTTCCTTGACGTCGTCGCTGCGTCCGCGGGCGTAGATACCGCGGCTGTCGACCTTGTGGGCTTCCATCGGATCGTCGGCGCCCGTCATGCGCCACATCATCTGCCGGATCAGCGCGACCGACACCGGCGCGGTCTTGGCGGCAAACTCCTTGGCGAGCGCGCGAGCCGTCGGCAACAGATCGTCCGGCGCCACCACCTTGCTGACGAGGCGGCCGGCCAGCGCCTCCTGCGCCGGAAACACGCGGCCGGAATAGCACCATTCCAGCGCCTGCGAGATGCCGACGATGCGCGGCAGGAACCAGCTTGAGGCGGCCTCCGGCACGATGCCGCGTTGGGAGAACACAAAACCGAAGCGCGCGGCGTCCGACGCAATGCGGATGTCCATCGCAAGCTGCATGGTAACGCCGATGCCGACGGCGGGGCCGTTCACGGCCGCGATGACCGGCTTCAGGCATTTGAAGATCCGCAGCGTCACCTGGCCGCCGCCGTCGCGCACCTGGGGGTCGCTGTAGTCGACCTTGCCGTCGGCCAGCCGCTTCACCGGCCCGCGCCGCGCGTCGCGGTCGAAGGTGTTGGCGCCTGAGGAAAGATCGGCGCCCGCGCAGAAGCCGCGGCCTGCGCCGGTCACGATGATGGCGCGGACATTGTCGTCCTTGTCGGCCGCGTCGAACGCGTCGATCATCTCCTGCTGCATCGTGCCGTTGAAGGCATTGAGCTTGTCGGGCCGGTTCAGCGTGATGGTGAGGATCTGATCCTCGACCTCGTACTTGATGGTCTCGTACGCCATGGCGGTTCCTTCCTTTGTGTTCTTCAGTGTTCTTCTGCTGGTCATTTCTAGCCCGTCATTCCGGGGCGCGCCACTTGGCGCGAGCTTTGATGTGCTATTGCACATCAGAGAATCCATGCATCCATAATCACGACTGGAATTGTGGATGATTGGATTCCGGGTTCGGCGCTGCGCGCCGCCCCGGAATGACGGCAGTAGTTACTTCTTCGGCGGCGAGGGCCACGGCCGCTGCGGGCCGCGCAGGCCCTCGAAGGTCTTGGCCATGCCGAGCACCCCGATGTCGTCGAAGCGGCGGCCGACGATCTGCACGCCGATCGGAAAGCCCTTGGCGTCGTACCCGCCATTGATCGAGATGGCGGGGTTTTCGGCCATGTTCCACGGCACGGTGAAGGCGATGTGCTCGAACGGCCGGTCCGGATCGTTGACCGGCGAGGCGAACTCGGCGGAGAAGTTCACCACCGGCGACACCGGCGAAATCACGTAATCGAGGTCGTGGAACAGATTTGCCGCCGCCGCGCGGATCGCCATCGTGGCGTTGAACCCCCTGACGACGTCGACGCCCGAAAGCTTTGCGGCGGTTTCGGCCCATTTGTGAATGTAGGGCAGCGTCTTGCCGCGCTCTTCCGGCGGCAGCTTCAGGAGATCGTCCCACAACCGGGCGCGCCAGAAATGGTCGAGTCCGTCAAGCATTTCGCGCGTCAGGATGCCGTCGATCTCGGTGACGACGGCGCCGGCGGATTCGAACGCCTTGGCGGCCTTGACGGCAACGTTGCGGACCTCGCTTTCCAGCGGCTGCCCCGCGCCGGCATCGAGCATCAGGCCGAGGCGCAGTTTGCGCGGCGGCTTGTCGATGACCTTCCAGTGCAGGCTGCTGTCGGCCGGCAAGCTCGTGCCGTCGCGGCGGTCCGGCTTGGACAGCACGCACATCATCAGCGCCGAGTTGTCGACGGTGCGGGTCATCGGCCCGGCGACGCGGCCGACATAGGGTGGATCGTAGGGAATGCGCCCAAAGCTCGGCTTCAGCGCCACCAGGCCGCACCATGACCCCGGCAGCCGGACCGAGCCGCCGATATCGGTACCCAGATGCAGCGGGCCGTAACCGGCAGCAGCGGCCGCGCCCGCGCCGGAGGAAGAGCCGCCGGCATTCTTGGTCAGGTCCCAGGGATTGCGGGTGAGGGGATGGAAACTGGAGAGGCCCGAGGAGAGCATGCCGTAATCCGGCATCGTGGTCTTGGCGAAGATGATCGCGCCCGACTCGCGCAACCGCGCGGCGGGCGGCGCATCCTTCTCCGCCGGCACCTGCCTGACGCTGGCGGAACCCAGCGGGATCGGCTGGCCCTTGGTGGCGATGTTGTCCTTGATGGTGACCGGAATGCCGTCGAGCGTGCCCGCGGGCTCGCCCTTCTGCCAGCGCTCGGTCGAGACCTTTGCGGCCGCGCGCGCGGCTTCGGGATCGAACAGATAAAGCGCCTTGATATGCGGCTCCCATGCCGCGACGTGCCCGATTACTTCTTCCAGCACTTCCGAAGGCGAGAACTGCTTGGCCCGGTACCCGGCGATCAGATCGGTCGCGGAAAGGTCATGCAGCGAGGTGACTTCTTCTTCGGCGACGGGTTTATGCATGCGAACCTGCCGGGAGACGGGTTTCGATGATGCGGGCGAACATGCTGGCGCCGATCGGCAGTATCTTGTCGTCGAGCACAAAGCCCGGATTGTGCACCGGCACCGATCCGTCGTGACCGACCCAGAAATAGGCGCCGGGAATCTCCTGCATCATGTCGGCGAAATCTTCGCTGCCCATCTTCGGCGCCGATCGCGTCAGGACATTGGCGGGATCGACGATCGTCTTCGCCACAGCCTCGACCACCCTGGACTGTTCTTCCTGGTTGACGAGGACGCTGAACGTGTCGCGGATGTCGGCGGTGATCTCGCACTGATAGGTCGCGGCGATGCCCGCGCAGATCGTCCGCATGCGCTCGCGGATCAAGGCGCGTACGCTGTCGTCGAACGCGCGCACAGTGCCGCCCAATCTGGCGTCGCCGGGGATCACGTTGTTGGCGGAGCCGGCATGGATCTGCGTGACCGACAGCACCGCAGACTTTAACGGATCGACGTTGCGGCTGACGATGGTCTGCAGGGCCTGCGTCAGCGTCGTCGCGATGATGACCGCGTCCTTGGAGCGCTCGGGCATCGCGCCATGCGCGCCGTAGCCCTGAATGGTGATGTCGAAGAAGTCGGCGCCGGCCATCGCGGGTCCCGGCAGGATCGCTATCTCTCCGTGGTTCAGGTCTGGTGCGTTGTGCAGGCCGTAGACTTCGTCGCAGGGAAATTTTTTGAACAGGCCGTCCTTGATCATCGCGCGCGCGCCGCCGAGGCCTTCCTCGGCAGGCTGGAAGATGAAATGCACGGTGCCGTCGAAGTTTTTGGTTTCGGCCAGATAGCGCGCGGTGCCGAGCAGCATGGTGGTGTGGCCGTCATGGCCGCAGCCGTGGAAGCGGCCGGGAATCGTCGAGCGCCATTTCAAATTGGTATTCTCTTCCATCGGCAGCGCGTCCATGTCGGCGCGCAGGCCGATGCGCTTGCCGCCGCTGCCCTTGCCCTTGAGCACGCCGATCACGCCGGTGCCGCCGAGGCCGCGATGCACCTCGATGCCCCATCCCTTCAGCTTCTCCGCGACGATGCCGGAGGTGCGCACTTCCTCGAAGCCGATCTCGGGATGGGCATGCAGATCGCGTCTGATGGCGGTGAGTTCCTCGGCATAGCCGTCGATGCGGTCGATGGTGGGCATGTCTGTTATCCCGTGACTGGAGAGGTGGAGCGAGAAGGGGCGGGTGGAGCGAAGGAAGGGCCGTTCGGTTTGATGCGAATGCCCGGGCGCAGCCTTGTCCACGGCAGCGTTGCCGTATCGGCCGGCATCGCGCCGGGCGCGGCGCAGATCAACAGTTTTTCGGCGATCGGTTCGAAATCGGCGCGGAAGTGTACGGAACTCTTGTTGACCAGGATTTTCTGTTCGGTCGGTTCGATGCCGACATAGCGGTACATCGACTGGTCCGCAAGCTGCGCCTTGTAGGAACTGACGACCACTCTGATGTCACCGATGCGCAGGCAGGCCGACGGTCCCATCTCCATGTCGCGTCCGCGATAATAGGGGCCGGTCGCCACGAACTTTCCATCCGACAGTTTTTCGACGACGAAGCTCTCTTTGTATGGCGCATCGCCCGGTATGCCGGACTTGCCGCCGAGATCCAGCGTGACGGTGGCGCCGACGCCGGCGGCATGCGCCGCGCTCGCCGATTGCGGATCGTAGATCGCGCCGATGGCCGCGGAAGCGCGGTTGCGCACCAGCGCACGCAGCATGCCCGTGGTGTCGGAATCGCCGCCGGCGCCGGGATTGTCCTGGGTGTCGGCGATGACGATCGGTTTGCTCGCCGATTTCGCCAGCTCCATCGCGAGGCGCACGCCGTCATCGGGCGAATAGATCCGGCCGTCGAAATCATCCTCGTGGCTCTCGACCAGCGCCACCAGTTTGTCGGCGGCGGCATCGGCGTCGGCCTGTGTTTTGCCATAGGCGAACACGCTCGGCCCGCAATCCCTGATATCCGCGGCCGGAAAGCCCGGCGCAAACGACAGCGTCGGCACCGCGTCGCTTTCGAGCGCCGCGAGCTTCTGATAGATGCCCTTCGCCGGCTGATCGAAGGTGCATTGCCAGGAGATCGGTATCAGGAATGGTAATTGCCGGAAGGCTTTTGCAAAGCGCGTCTTCGACTTCAGCATCAGCGCGAGATGCCTTGCGCAGGCGCGGCCGGTGTCGGCCATGTCGACATGGGGGTAGGTGCGGTAGGCAATCAGCGCGTCCGCATGATCCATCATCTCGGGCGACACGTTGGCATGGAGGTCGAGGCTCACCACCAGCGGCAAATCGTTGCCGATCACCTTGCGTACGCGGGCCAGCGTTTCGCCTTCGCCGTCGTCATGACGTTCGGTCACCATGGCGCCGTGGAGGTCGAGATAGACGGCATCGATCGGTCCCGCTGCCGCGATGCCGTCGAGCATCTCCTTCATGACGCGCTCAAAGGCATCCGTGGTGACATGCGCCGAAGGGACCGCGGCCGCCGAGATCGTCGGCACCAGTTCCCAGCCATTGGCTTCCGCCGCCTCGACGAAGCCGGCGAGGCCGACATTGATGTTGCGCATCACCTTGAGGACGTCGGCGCCATGCGCCATCGACGGCCAGCCGCCGCCATGGACGAAATCGTCATAGGTCGCTTTCGTCGGCGCGAACGTGTTGGTCTCGTGCAGAAAGGCGCCAACGGCGATGCGGGTCATCAAGGTTCTCGGCCAATGCTTTTCGTTGGGGGGACGTTAAGCGTGACATCGTGTCCAGCGCAAGCCGGGGAGCAATCCCGTTTTGCATGCCGCCCCACCGTCATTGCGAGCGGAGCGAAGCAATCCATCGCGCGTGTTTGCGGATAGATGGATTGCTTCGTCGCTTACGCTCCTCGCAATGACGGTGAGGGGCCGTCGTTATCCACCGACGGACAAGGCTTGGTGGAATAGCGGCGGGGACTGCCGCCGTGCGCAGCTCAACTCAGCGTCGCCAGCAGGCCCGCCATCATACGGCCACGCTCGGCCAGGCTGTCGACTTCGATATGTTCATTCAGCGTATGCGCATCGGCGCCGCGAACACCCAGCCCGTCCAGCGTCGGGACGCCCATCGCGCCGGTAAAATTGCCGTCGGAGCCGCCGCCGGCGCTGCCGTGCGGGAGTTCGAGGCCCATGCCTTTCGCAATCCCGCGCGCGTGTTCATAAAGCGCCATCGTGCCGGCGCCCGGTTCCCACACCGGGCGGGTCACGCCACGGGTGACCTTGAACGTGACGTCGTTGCTGCTGCCGGAAAGCGCGAGCATCCGCTCGACGCCGCGATCGAGATCGGCCTGTCGCTTGGCCATGCTGAGCGCTTCGCCGCTGCAGGTCGTGGCAACGCAATTGACCCATTGGCCGCCATGCACGACGCCGACCGAGAAGGTGCAGTCATCCGTGGTCATGCCGTCGATGGCGATGATCTGGCGCGCCATCTCGCGGATCGCGGAACGGCCGGCGGAAAGCGTTGAGCCGGCGTGGCTCGGCCTGCCGATGGCTTCGAGATTGAAGCGGGCGATGGCGTATCGCCCGGTGACCACGCCGTTGTTGGGGCGGCCCGGCTCCGGCACCAGCACATATTTGTTGCGGGCGGCTTCGGCCTCGATGATGTCGCGGGTCGATGGCGTGCCGACCTCTTCGTCCGGCGTGAACAGCACGGTGATCGGCAGCGGCGTCGTGAATGCGGCGCGGGCCAGTTGCCGGATCGCTTCGAGGGTGAGGTAGTTGCCGCCCTTCATGTCGAAGATGCCCGGGCCGTAGCATTTGTTGCCTTCGCGCCGCCATGCCAGTTTCTCCAGCGTGCCGACGGGATGGACGGTATCGAGATGACCCGCGATCAGGATGCCGGGCTCACCTTGCTTCGGATGCGGGAAGCGCGCGCGGACGCAGCCGGCAAATCCCTGCCGTCCGGCGATGCGTTCGATGGTCGCACCCATGATGGCCATGTCGCGCGCCGCAAGGTCGAGCATGCGATCGACCGCGGACGCATCCCAGGTCGGGCTCTCGCATTCGACCCAGCTACGCAAGCCCTGCAGCATGGTCTCGGAATCGAAGGGAAGGTTGGCAGGATTCATGATGGGTCCTCCCGGTTGGGCCGGAATGTTTGGGTTCGATGCGGGCCTTTACGAGAAGGACCGGCGGTGACTTTGTAAAGGGAAAAACGTGGCGGCTTCTGCGGGTTCTGGACAACGGTAATTCTGGCATCATTCTTGAATTGTAACTTCTCGAGAAGGCGTGTTGGCGGAGCCGAAGGGGGACTGCAATCCATCCGGCGGCGGGCGCAAGCCGGCCTTGTTGAGAGCCTGTCCGGAGGGCTGTCCTGAATTCTGCCTGAGCGCCGGCGCCACCAGTGTCGTCGGATCAAAAGGTGTTTGTGAAGCTGAATATCGACCCTATAGTCCGGTCAGAAAACGGGCAGGGGCCCGAATAATGGGCGTTCGGGCGTCGAGGCGACAACGGAGATGAAGGAATGAATGTGTTCAGAAAAGCAATTCTCGCTGCGACCTGTGTCGGCAGCCTGGTGGCCATGGCGGCGCCGGCGTCTGCCCAGACCACGCTGCGCGTCGTCATGCACTCGGATCTGAAGATCCTGGATCCGATCTGGACCACGGCCTACATCGTCCGCAACCACGGCTACATGATCTACGACGTGTTGCTCGCGCAGGATGAAAAAGGCGAGATCAAGCCGCAGATGGTGGAGAAGTACGAAGCCGCGGCCGACGGGAAAAGTTACACCTTCACGCTGCGCGACGGACTGCTTTGGCATGACGGGCAGCCGGTCACGTCGGAAGACTGTATCGCCTCGATCAAGCGCTGGGCCGCCAAGGATTCCCTTGGCCAGAAGATGATGACGTTCGTCGACACGATCGCCGCTGTCGATGCCAAGACTTTCACCATCAAGCTCAAGGAACCGACAGGTCTCGTGCTTCTGGGGCTGTCAAAACCCTCGTCGAACGTGCCATTCATGATGCCCAAGCGCGTCGCGGAAACCGACCCGGGCAAGCAAATCGACGATTTCATCGGGTCCGGGCCCTTCGTGTTCCTGAAAGATGAATGGAAGCCGGGTGACAAGACGGTCTATGCGAAGTTCGACAAATACAAGCCGCGCGCCGAGCCGGCTTCCGGCATGGCCGGCGGCAAGGTCGTCAAGGTCGATCGCGTCGAGTGGCGCGCGATCTCCGACGCGCAGCAGGCCGTCAATGCGCTCTCCAAGGGCGAACTCGACATGGTGGAGCAGCCGAGCCACGATCTGCTGGGCACGCTGAAGAAGGATCCCAACGTCTCGGTCATCATATCGCCGCCGCTGAAGGGGCAGTACGTCTTCCGTCCCAACCACCTCCACAAGCCGTTCGACAATCCCAAGATCCGCCAGGCGCTGTGGTACGCGTTCAATCAGGAAGACTTCCTGATGGCGACGATCGGCGATCCCGACTACATCAAGGAGTGCAAGGCGCTATTCATCTGCGGCACGCCGTTCGCGTCGACCAAGGGGATGGACGGACTTCTCACTTCGAACACCAAGAAGGCGCAGGAACTGCTGAAGGAAGCCGGTTACGACGGCACACCTATCGTGCTGATGCACTCGACCGACCTGAAGGTGCTGACCAACCTTGCGCCGGTCGCCAAATCGCTGATGGAGAAGGCGGGCTTCAAGGTCGACATGCAATCGATGGATTGGCAGTCGGTGGTTGCTCGTCGTGCCAAGAAGGACCCGCCCAATGCCGGCGGCTGGCACGCATTCCTGACCGCCTGGGTCGCCGCCGACGTGATGAACCCGGTATCGACGGCCTATCTGAACTCTTCGTGCGACAAGGCGCTGTTCGGCTGGCCGTGCGATGCCGAGCTCGAAAAGCTGCGCGACGATTTCGCACGCGAAACCGACCCGGCCAAGCAGAAGGCGATTGCCGAGGCCGTGCAACTGCGCGCCATCGAGGTGACGCCCGAAATTCCGGTCGGCGAATACGTGCAGCCGGTCGCCATGCGCAAGAACGTCAAGGGATTCGTCACTGCGCCGGCGCCGGTGTTCTGGAACATCGAAGTCACCAAGTGAGCTGAGCGGCGCGGGCGGGGGACATTCCTCCGCCCGCGCCGTTTGTAGATCGGGCAAACCATGTCCATGTATGGCTACCTCTTCCGGCGACTGCTCGGCACCATTCCCGTGATGCTGGTCGTGGCCGTCTTCATTTTCCTGATGCTGCGGCTGACGCCGTCGGATCCGGCGGCGATCCTTGCCGGCGACAGCGCCAACTCCGAGCAGATCGCGCAAATCCGTCAGCAACTCGGCCTCGACCAGCCGATGCTGCAGCAGTTCGTCATCTGGTCCAGCCGGGTGCTGACCGGCGATTTCGGCGAGAGCTTCTTCTTCAAGAAGACAGTGGCTGCGCTGATCGGCGAGCGGATCGAGCCGACGCTTTCGCTGGCCTTCTTCACGATGCTGATCGCGGTGTGCGTGGCAGTGCCGCTCGGCGTAATGGCGGCGCATTGGCAGGGCAGCTGGCTCGATCGCATCGTGATGGGCTTTTCGGTTCTCGGATTTTCGGTGCCGGTGTTCGTGGTCGGCTATTTCCTGATCTACGTGTTTTCGATCTGGCTGGATTGGCTGCCGGTGCAGGGCTATCAGCGGATTTCCGAAGGCGTCGGCGGCTGGGCGCTACGGCTTCTGCTGCCCTCGGTGACGTTGTCGGTGATCTATGTGGCGCTGATCGCGCGCATGACCCGCACCAGCGTGCTGGAGGTGCTCTCGGAGGATTACATCCGCACCGCGCGCGCCAAGGGACAGACCGAACGCAAGGTGCTGTTCCGCCATGCGCTGCGCAATGCGGCGGTGCCGATCGTCACCGTGATCGGTCTCGGCGTGGCGCTCCTGATCGGCGGCGTCGTCGTGACCGAAAGCGTGTTCACGATTCCGGGCCTTGGCCGGTTGACGGTCGACGCGGTGCTGGCGCGCGACTATCCGACGATCCAGGCCGTCATCCTGCTGTTCTCGTTCGTCTACGTCATGATCAACCTGGCGGTTGACATGCTCTATACCGTGCTCGATCCCAGGATTCGCTACTGATGGTGGACGCGACGATCATCGAACCCGTTCTGCCCGCGAGCCCGGGCAAGCCGGCCGCGTTCCGCAAGCTGCTGCGCAATCCGAGCGTGATGTTTGGCGCCACCATTATCGGTATCGTGCTGCTGATGGGGTTGCTGGCGCCGTGGCTCGGCACCATCGATCCGACGGCGATCAACCCGATCGCGCGCAACAAGGTCCCCGGCGCGGAGTTTTCGATCCGCACCGACACTGGCGAGCGCATCAAGATGATCGCCGCCTTCGGCACCGACAGCCTCGGTCGCGACGTCTACAGCCGGGTGATCTATGGTGCGCGCGTCTCGTTGCTGGTCGGCGTTTCGGTCGCGCTGATCAGCGTCGCCGCAGGCTTGTTCATCGGGGTGCTGGCCGGCTTCTTCCGCTTTCTCGACGCCATCATCATGCGTGTCATGGATGGTTTGATGGCCATCCCGGCGATCCTGCTGGCGATCGCCATGGTGTCGCTATTCCGCTCCAGCGTCTGGACAGTGATTATCGCCATCACCGTGCCGCAGATCCCGGGTGTCGTCCGTCTGGTGCGGTCGATCGTGCTCAGCGTACGCGAGGAGCCTTACGTGGAGGCAGCGGTGACGCTCGGCACTTCGACCCCGAAGCTGCTGTGGCGGCATGTGCTGCCCAACACGATCGCGCCGATGATCGTGCAGGGCACCTTCATCTGCGCGTCCGCGATCCTCATCGAGGCCATTCTTTCCTTCCTCGGTATCGGCGTGCCGCCGGAAGTGCCGACCTGGGGCAACATCATGGCCGCGGGACGAGAGGTGTTCAGCCTGTTCCCGCACAACATCATCTATCCCGGCGTCTGTCTTGCGTTCACGATCCTGGCCGTCAACGTACTCGGCGACGGCCTGCGCGATACGCTCGATCCCAAAATGGCAAAGCGGGTGTGATGTGAGCGACACCGTCCTCGAAGTCTCGAATCTTTCCGTTGCCATCAAGGGCGGCGACCGGACGCATGCGGTGCAGGGCATCAACCTGACCGTCGGCGCCGATGAAATCGTCTGCGTGGTGGGCGAGTCCGGTTCCGGCAAATCGGTGACAGCGCAGGCCGTAATGGGCCTTTTGCCAAAGGGCGCGATGCAGGTCGAGAGCGGCTCGATCCGGCTGCAGGGCGATCAACTGCTCACCAAATCCGATGCCGAACTGCGCGCGATCCGCGGCACCCGCATGGCGATGGTGTTCCAGGAGCCGATGACGGCGCTCAACCCGGTCGAGCGGGTCGGTGACCAGATCCGCGAAGTGCTGGAGATCCACACCGGCCTCGACCAGAAGGAGCAGCGTGCGCGCGTGCTAGAGATCATGCGCGCGGTGCATCTGCCCGATCCCGAACAGATGATCGACGCCTACCCGCACCAGCTTTCCGGCGGCCAGCGCCAGCGGATCATGATCGCGGCCGCCCTGGTGCTTGATCCCGCGCTGTTGATTGCGGACGAGCCGACCACGGCGCTCGACGTCACTACGCAGGCGCAGATCCTGAAACTCGTCAAGGAAATGCAGGGCCGCACCAAAACCGGGGTGCTGTTCATCACCCATGATTTCGGCGTCGTTTCCGAGATCGCCGACCGCGTCGTGGTGATGCAAATGGGCCGGATCGTGGAGCAGGGGCCCCGTGAGGAAGTGCTGCGCAATCCGCGTGAGGATTACACCAGGATGCTTTTGGCCGCGGTGCCGAGCATGACGCCGCCAAAACGCTTGCCGGTAACCGGGCCAGTGGTTCTGCAGACCGATAATCTCTTCAAGACCTATGGCAAGCGCTCGCTGTTCCAGCCGAAGGCGCGCGTGGTAGCGGCGGTCAAGGACGTCTCGCTGACGATCCGCCGCGGCGAGACGCTCGGCATCGTCGGCGAGTCCGGCTCCGGCAAGTCGACGGTGGCGCGCTGCGTCGCGCGGCTGGTCGACACATCAGGCGGCGGGATCAAGATCGACGGCGTCGACATCGCTGACATGCGCGAGGCGAAATTCCGTCCGATGCGCCGGCGCATCCAGTTTATTTTCCAGGATCCGTATCGATCGCTCAATCCGCGCCGCACGGTGGGCGAGGCGATCATCGAGGGGCCGATGAATTTTGGCCTCGGCCGCAAGGAGGCGATGCAGCGCGCGCGCGACCTGATGGCGGTGGTGCATCTGCCGCCGGCCGCGCTCGATCGTTTTCCGCACCAGTTCTCCGGCGGCCAGCGTCAGCGGATCTGCATTGCGCGGGCGCTGGCGATGGAGCCCGAATTGCTGATCGGCGACGAGCCGGTCTCGGCGCTGGATGTCTCCGTTCAAGATCAGGTGCTGAAGCTATTGGACGAGGTGCGCCGCAAGTTCAATCTGGCGGTGCTGTTCATCACCCATGATCTGCGGGTGGCCGCCCAGGTCTGCGACCGCATCGCGGTCATGCAGCGCGGGGTGATCGTCGAGCAGGGCGCCACGGCCGACGTCTTTGCGGCGCCCCAGCACGAATACACCAAGGCATTGTTTGACGCCGCGCCCGGCCGTCATCAGGTATTCGCCGCCAGCGCGTGATTACGTGACGCAGAGTAATCCCGTCATTGCGACCCGTTGGCTCGCATTGACGGCAAAGGTCAGCAGTGAGTGTCCCGCATCGACTCCAGGCCGTCACTCGACAGCGGGGACGGAATTTGCGGCTGTTGTGGATGGGAAGCCCGCCGGGACGGGGTTAATTTGCGCCCGACGGCTGCCGGCTTGTCCAAGGGTTGTTCGCTGGCCATGTCATCACGCTCCTTATTGTGCATGACAACATTCTTGTGTGCGTTGCGTTCCTCAGGCGGGATGCGCTGCGAGATGCTCCAGCATTAATTCGCAGACACGTTCCGGCGCCTGGTCCGCCGCAAAGTGCCCGACGCCGGGCAGCACCTCGAAACGATAGGGCGCGGCGACGAAGTCGACCGTGCCCTCGGCGGCGATGCGGCCTACGGTGTCGTCGGCGTCGCCCCAGATGTAAAGCGTCGGTACGCGGATCGGGCCGAGCGGTCCACGGATCGCGCCACGCGCACGATACCAGGCCAGCGCGCCTTCCATGGCCTCCTTGTTGCCGAGCACGGCGAGATGCCGCTCGATCGCCTCACGCGGAACGCCATTCGCGGCCAGGCGCTCGCGCAGCCATCTCGCGTCTTCAGCCAGCACGACATCGGCGGCATCCGGTTCCAGAAACGCCTTGTGGTGTTTTGAGCGCTGCGCCTGCGCGCCGTCGTTTGCCAAGGCGCGATTGAACGCATTCGGATGCGGCCGCGAAAGAATGGTGAGCGAGGCCAGCCGCTCATGGTGGCGGTCCGCGAGGCCCCAGGCGATGCTACCGCCCCAGTCGTGGCCCGCGAGATGAAAGCGCGCCTCGCCATAGCCTGCGGCCGCCACGATCGCCATGGCGTCGTCCATCAGGCGATCGATCAGATAGTGCGAAAACTCGCGCGGGTCCGGCCGGGCGCCCGGCGAATAGCCGCGCTGGCTCGGCGCGATGGCGCGATAACCCATGTCGCCCAGGGCCGCCACCTGCGCGTGCCAGCAATGCATCGATTCCGCAAAGCCGTGCAGCAGAAGCACCAGCGGCGCGCCGGGCGCGCCCGACGTGATGGCGTCGAACGTCAGCGTGCCGATGGCGATCTTTTCGAGTGTGGGCATGGGGCGATCCTGCAGCGGCAATCGGGCCAATCCATGGTGACACCCATTCCAGCGGGGCGGCCGGAATTGTGCAACCCGGGAAAAGTGCTGTATTGGAGCCCCGATAGAGAGGCCCGAGGGACCGACGTTTGCATTATCTGAGATCGATACTGTTTGATGCCGCGGTCGTGATCCTGACGCTGGTCATGGCGCTTTCGATGCCGTTCATGGCGCTGTTCAAGGTGAGCAGCGCGACGGTGCGCGCGGTGTCCCAGGTCTGGGCCGGCGGCATCATGTTCCTGATGAAATACGTCGTGGGCCTGGACTATCGCATCGAGGGCCGTGAGCACCTTCCCGAGGGGCCCTGCATCATCGCCTGCAATCATCAATCGCTGTGGGAAACCGCGGCGCTCTGCGTGATCTTTCCGGACGCCAGCATCGTCGCCAAGATGGAGCTGAAGAAAATCCCACTCGTCGGCTGGTTCCTGGAGCGCTATCCGATGATCCTGGTCGACCGCTCGGCCGGCCGCCAAGCGCTGCGCCAGATGGTCGACGAGGCGAAGCGCGCGGTTGGTGAGGGACGCAAGGTGCTGCTGTTTCCGCAAGGCACGCGGCAGGCGGTCGACGAGCCCATGACGTTCCAGTCGGCCGGCATTTCCGCGCTGTACACGAACCTTGAAGTCTCCGTCGTGCCGGCGGCGTGCAATTCCGGCCTGTTCTGGGGCAAGAAGACCCTGATGATGCATTCAGGCACCATCACCCTGTCGTTTCTTCCGCCGATCGCTCCGGGCCTGCCGCGCAAGGAGTTTCAGGAAAAGATGGAGCGGATGATCTCGGAGGAGGCTAGCCGCTTGCTCACGGTGACTGAGGCGAAGGTTTCGCGCTAGCTCGCTCGGCGACCCAGCCCGCAACGGGCGAGAGAAACGCGAGGCCCCAGATGTACTGCGCGGCCTGCGGCGCGGCGGAGGCCACTGCTGTAGCGAGCGCCAACACGAACACCGGAAACAGCGCGGTGACCATCAAACGCGGATCGTAACGGCCGCGCAGCGCGAGAATCCACAACAGCGCATTCACGACGGCAATCAGCGTCAAATGGAGACCATAGATCACCGCGACCACGCCATCGAGCCGATAACTACCGTAAAGGCCATTGGTCACCGGCAGGATGATGATCGTCAGCAGAAAGAACAGATTGAGGAACACCACGCTACGCCCGGCCTCCGGCGCCACCGTAAGCCGCCGGTGATGGCTGAACCAGAACAGGCCAGCGACGACGAAGCTGATCGCCAGCGCGATGACCGGTTGGGCGTAGACGTGAACCAGACCCATCCAGGTGGGCGCTTGCTTGAAACTGCTCGCTTTCGGCAAATCATAGGCGAGCAGCGTCATGGCAACGCCGAAGATGGTGTTGCTCAGCATCTCCAGCCGGCGCATTTCGAAAAGATGGGTTTGTGACAATGGGGTCCCCTTGTCTCAGCAGTCCGTCGTCGCCTTCGCTTCGCTCAGGCTATGCCGGACACGCTTCGACCTTACGGTCTTCGCGTGGCTTGCCGAGCCGTAGCTCGCGGAGACAGCCCGCCTTCGCCTGTCGGCTTCGGCGTGGCAGCCTTCACTCGCTTCGCGAGCGAAGGCTGGTGCGGGCGGTGGGACTCGAACCCACACGACGTTGCCATCGAGGGATTTTAAGTCCCTTGCGTCTACCAGTTCCGCCACGTCCGCTTAGTCTAAATATATCAGATACTTAGTGAATTTTCCGGAGAGGTGGAATTGGGATAGTCTCCCCCGAAAACGCTCCCCACCTTTAAGTGAGCGGGCGGGCCAAAGCAAAGCCTCAATGCGGACACTTGGGCTGTTTACCTGCGGCGGGCTTTAGGCAATCTCAACATAATCCGGTTAGCGAAGGTCCGATGCCCAACCTGCTGTCCCATCGCCGATTGTTCTCGCGCAGCCTTGCGGCGCTGGCGCTGGTTGCGCTCGGTGCTGGGCTGTCCGGCTGCGCCGGGATGAGCGACGCCATTTCGCCGGCCTTCGCCGATCCCGCCAAATACGATCTCTACGATTGCAAGCAGCTCGAGACGGCGCGCAAGGACCTCGCGACCCGCACTGCGGAATTGCAGGGGCTGATGACGAAGGCCGAAACCGGCGTCGCCGGCCCCGTGGTGGCGGAGATGGCCTACCGCAATGACTACATCGCGGTGCGCGGACAATCGAAGCTGGCCGAAGAGGCATGGCAGAGGAACAGGTGCCAGGAATCGGCGCCGGTAGCCCCGCCATCGGTCGCGACAGCTCCCGCCAAGGGTCGTTCGAAGAGCAGCCGCGCCGCAAATTAGGCGACAGATTCGCCGGAACGTTTTCCGCTCACACCCGCCAATCGTAGATCCAGTTCTGCCGCGCCAGCATGCGCTCGGGGCCCATCGCGCGGATGGCGAGGTCGCGCGCCAGCGCCATCGGGCCGGTGAGATGGTAGATCCGTCCCTGCTGCCGCGCGGTGCGCTGTACCCGTAGCACGCGGCCGCGCCGTTGCCGGCCATAGCGCTTCAGCGCCGCCGGAATGCCCGCGAGATTGTCGGAAGGGCTTTCGCTCAAGGTTTTGGCGAGCACCGCGGCATCCTCGATCGCCATTCCCGCGCCCTGCGCGGCAAACGGCAGCATGGCGTGCGCA
Source organism: uncultured Alphaproteobacteria bacterium (assembly GCA_963742935.1). Lineage (GTDB taxonomy): Bacteria > Pseudomonadota > Alphaproteobacteria > Rhizobiales > Xanthobacteraceae > Bradyrhizobium. The sequence goes on from CAVUOI010000031.1 coordinate 48,317, forward strand.
GCGTCGCCGAGCAGCGCGATCGCGCCATTGGTCCATTCGCCGAGATCGGGCAGCGTGAACAGCGCCCACCGCCGCCAGTCGTCGACGGCGCCGAGCAGCATCCGCGCCGTCGACGGCCAGCGCTGCGAGGCGAAGGCGTTTTTCAGTTCATTGGCGTCGCCGGGCGCGCTCCAGCCCGGCCTGTTCCAGGTTCCCGGCACGATGGCGACGACGTTGATCTGCCGCGCCGCCGAGATCGGGTAGGCGACGAGGTGCGCGTCCGGTCCCATCCAGAGCTGTACCCGCGGCGCGGTATACTCGCGCGGCAGCGATGTGGCATCGAGGGTTCCGCGCCAGGCGATCAGGCCGGAAAATTGCGGTTGCACCTCGGGGAATAGATGGTTTCGCACCGCCGACCAGATGCCGTCGGCCCCGACCAGAGCCGCTGCCAGCTCCTGTTGCCGCGCATCGCCCCGGCGCTGGACCACGGTCAGCCCCTTGGCGTGCGCCGTCACGTCCTCGAACTGGCAGCCGAGCCTGAGATCGATATCCGGATGGTCGTTGACCGCGGCGTGCAGGGCACCCTGCAGGTCGGCGCGGTGCATCACCCAATAGGGCGCGCCGGCACGAAGGCTGGCTGCTTCGCCGAGCGGCAGGCGGGCGATCTCGCCGCCCGCCCGCGCGCTCATGATGTTGACGGCTTCGGGCATCACCGCGCGCGGCGCAAGCCGCGGTCGCAGGCCGAGGTCGACCAGGATCCGGCTAGCGTTCGGCGAAAGCTGCAGGCCGGCGCCGGCTTCTTCCAGCCGCTCGGCCTTCTCGAGAATGACAACGCGAAAACCTTTTGCGGCAAGCGAAAGTGCTGCCGTCAGTCCCCCGATCCCGGCACCAGCAACGATGATGGTGCGCGCAGCAGCCACCGAAAGGTCAGGCGACCCTGTCCTTCAAGACGCATTCGGGCGGGCGGGCCTCGCCCGCGCCGAGGTCGGCGGCAAAACGGTACAGCGTGGAGCAGTAGGGGCAGATGATCTCGTTGTCGTTGCCGAGGTCGAGAAACACGTGCGGATGGTCGAACGGCGGGTTGGCGCCCACGCACATGAATTCCTGTGAGCCGATCTCGATCACCGAGACTCCGGCATCGTTGTGGAAATGCGGAACGACATGATCGGACATCAGCTTCACCTTGGATAGCAACGACGGGCGGACGCAATCAACACGACGCGGCAGCATCGAAACGCCGCGAACCTTAGTGGCGGGTGCCGATGATTCCTAGAGCCGAATCCTAGGGGTCCCAGCCGCACATTTGCTTATGCAAATTCGACACAATCTTGTCGTGGTAGAAAAGCCCTTCTTTCGTCGGGGCGGTTGTGTCTTAAAAACGGCATACCATCTACAGAAAGACCGAAACATTGGGCTTTTTTGGATGAGGCGGTTGCGGCTCGGGACAGCTCTAGGATGCATGGCGCTCAGCGTTGCCGTGTGTGCGGCGTTGTGGCCGCACGCCCGTGAAGCCGGCGCCATCCTGGCGGCGCAGGATGATCCCGCGGCGCTGTCTGATATTCAGATCAATTCCGCCTTGCGGAGCAACCAGGCGCTGGTTGCCCAAAACATCGAAACGGCCCTCGCGGAGGGTGATTCCGATCTCGCCAACAGCTTCCTTCATCTCGCCCGCGACAAGGGCATCGTTGTCAGCGACGAACTGTCGAAGCGCGTCAACGACGCCGTTGCCGACGCAGGCACCGCGTCGCATTTTGCCAAGCGCTTTGCCACCGGCCTGGTGACCGGCAACGCCGACGACGTCGCCAGCCTGTCGGGCACGGTGGCCGGCGATCTCTTCGTGTTCGGCGACATCAGGGACATCGTGCGCGAGGGCAAGCATCTGGCGACCGGCGAGGACGTCGGATCGGCTGGTGCTGGGCCTGGCGACGGTGGGCCTTGCGGTGACGGCTGCGACCTACGTCTCCGTCGGCGGTGTCGCGCCGGTGCGTGCCGGCCTTACGATGGTCAAGGATGCCCGCAAGGTCGGGCGGCTGGGCGAGGGGCTGACGCTGTGGGCCGGCCGCTCGGCGCGCGAGGTCGTCGACGCGCCGATGCTGCAGCGGGCGGTCGCGAAGAGTTCGGTGTTGCGGCCCGGCGAGACCGTACGGGCGATCAAGGCGGCATACCGCGCCGAGAAGGCCGGCGGGCTGGTGCGGCTGGCGAAGGATGTCGGCCGCGTCGGCGAAAAGGCCGGTACCCGCGGCGCGCTGGATACGCTGCGCATCGCGCAAGGGCCCAAGGACGTTGCGCGCGCCGCCCGGCTTGCCGAATCCAAGGGCGGCCAAACCCGCGCGATCATCAAAATTCTCGGCCGCGGCGCGCTGCTGCTGGCCGCCGGCACCTTTAATCTGACGATGTGGGTGTTCGGCGCGTTGCTCGCGCTGTTCGGGTTTTCTGTCGTCGATCAAGGCGACCACCGAGCGCGCCACCGAAGCATGGCTGCGCCGTAGCAAGGCGCGGCGATTGAGGCAGCAGGCGGCTGCGGTAGCTTTACCGTCCAACCCTGCTCTGGCGGGCGCTGTCGCCTAGGGTTAGGCTTGCGGTCATTGCAAGATCGACTATTCCGATCCCCAAAACATGGAATTGCTGATGCCGAGTTTTCACAACGGCAACGTCGAAATTGCCTATCTCGACGAGGGTGAGGGCGATCCGATCGTTCTCGTGCACGGCTTTGCCTCCAGCAAGAACGTCAACTGGGTCTATCCGACCTGGGTCTCCGATCTGAAGAAAGACGGCCGCCGCGTCATTGCGCTCGACAATCGCGGCCATGGCGATTCGCAAAAGCTCTACGATTCCGCCGACTATGAAATCGCGATCATGGCTGGTGACGTGATCGCGCTGCTGGATCATCTGGAAATCGCGCGCGCCGACGTCATGGGTTATTCGCTGGGATCGCGCATGACGGCGATCCTGGCGCGCGAGCAGCCGCAACGATTGCGCTCAGCGATCCTCGGCGGCATCGGGATCGGGCTGATCGAGGGCGGCGGACCCGGCGAGAACGTGGCGATCGCGCTGGAAGCACCGTCGCTGGATGACGTTAGCGATCCCGTCGGACGGACATTTCGCGCCTTTGCCGATCAAACCAGATCCGACCGCCGCGCGCTTGCCGCCTGCCTGCGCGGCTCGCGGCGGCTGATAACATCAGACGAGGCCGCTGACATCGGTGTCCCCGTCCTGATCGCGGTCGGCACCAAGGACGAAATCGCCGGCTCAGCCGCGGCGCTCGGGAAAATCATTCCGGGCGCCGAGGTGCTCGATATTCCGAACCGCGATCACATGCGCGCGGTCGGCGACAAGGTCTACAAGGTCGGCGTCACCGACTTCCTGTCGCGGCGGCCATGAGCGGTCGCGAGCGAGCAGCATCATTGCGATGGCGGCCGAGCCCTGATGTGGTTACGCCCATTTGGGTCGGCATGCCGGGAACGGCCGGGGAGACGAAATTCACCATTAGTCGGACGCTACCCGACTTGATTTCCGCAAAATCCGGGCCACCTTGAACTGACCCCGGGGGTATTTGGTGGGGTTACTTTGGCCAAAGCCTGCCCGGGACAGCCACCCGCCCGCCGTGCTATAATATCAACCAGACAAGCGAATTTGCGAGAGCAGTCATGGCAGTGCATCAGGTCAATCCGCAAGGTTCGAAGCTCGCCGCACTCGATCCGATCTGGGACCGCGTCCGGGGCGAGGCGGAGGACATCGTCCGCCGCGAGCCCGAGCTTGCTTCCTTCATCTATTCGACCGTGCTGCATCACGAACGCCTCGAAGATTCGGTGATCCACCGGATCGCCGAGCGGCTCGATCATTCTGCGCTGTCGGGCGATCTGATCCGCCAAACCTTTGACGAGGCGCTGCGCGACGAACCCGATCTCGGCAACGCGTTCCGCGCCGACCTGGTTGCGGTCTACGATCGCGATCCCGCGACCTCGCGCTTCATTGATCCCTTGCTCTATTTCAAGGGCTTTCACGCCCTGCAGACGCATCGCCTCGCGTTCTGGCTCTATCAGAAGGGCCGCAAGGATTTTGCCTATTATCTGCAAAGCCGCTCGTCGGCGGTGTTCCAGACCGACATCAATCCCGCCGCCAGAATCGGCCGCGGCGTTTTCCTCGATCATGCGACCGGCTTCGTCTGCGGCGAGACGGCCGTGATCGACGACGACGTTTCGATCCTGCACGGCGTCACGCTCGGCGGCACCGGCAAGGAGAATGAGGATCGCCATCCGAAGATCAGGCGCGGCGTGCTGATCGGGGCGGGCGCAAAAATTCTCGGCAATATCGAGATCGGCCATTGCGCGCGCATCGCGGCGGGCTCGGTGGTGGTCAAGCCGGTGCCTCACAACGTCACGGTGGCGGGCGTCCCTGCAAAGATCGTCGGCGAGGCCGGCTGTGCGGAGCCGTCGCGCACCATGGATCAGATGATCAACGCCATCGGCCTTTGATTTTCCACACTTTCCGGCGGCCGTATTTGTGAAGTTACGGCTGGTAGTCTGCGCCGTCTCGTCCTAAAAACCTCCCGGAAATCAAAGAATCCGATTGGAGACCGCCGTGGACGTTCAGGAAGTCAGGAAGCTCGACGCTTATCTCAAGCGCGTATTCGGCAATCCCAAGATCCGCGTCGTGCCGCGTCCGAAAAAGGACGACTTCGCCGAAGTCTATATCGGCGAGGAGTTCATCGGTGTGCTGTTTGTCGATGACGAGGACGACGATCGCTCGTTCCAGTTTCAGATGGCGATCCTCGAGGAAGATCTCGTCGACGTCGGCTGAGGCGCATCGAACTGCAGTAGCCGTAGGGTGGGCAAAGCGCAGCGTGCCCACCATCTTGCAGCGCGATCGGCGATAGATGGTGGGCACGTCGCTGACGCTCCTTTGCCCACCCTACAAAATCCGACTATCCCCTCGGTCCCTGCATCTGCGCCGTCAGGCGATTCATCGCATTCGCAACGTCGCGCCATTGCGACAGCCAGCTCCGCGGAAAGCGGAAGGTGAGGTCGGCGCCGTCGACGCGGCGCTCGCTCAGGCACATGCCGGGCGTCAGGCCGTCGCGCGAGCAGCGTGCGTCGAGGCCAGGGGCGGTGGCGGAAAACAGATCCTCGTTGGCGTAGGGCGAGCCCTCGCGAAAGCTGCGCATCGTCAAAGCGTCATCGACCGGCGTTGAGGCTGGCGCGAGATAGCGTGGATAGATCGTGCGGACACGCGTGTCCGGCGCCATCGCGTCATGATGGGCCGATATCGACACGAAGATCCGGTCGATCGCCCGCACCTTTTCTTCGACCGTGTCGGCGCTGACGTGTTTCGGCAGATCCGGCGGTTCCAGCGACGGGAAGAGGAAATTGAGATCGACCCGCTCCTGCGGACCGGAGTGGCGCTGGATCTTCCGGCGGATCGCCGCGGTCGGCACGTTGAAGAGCGTGCCGCCGACGCTGACCGGAAACCGGTCGGGTGCGCTGGCGGGCCGCGCTGCCCAGGTCGGCCACAGCAGATAGGCGACCAGCGCGATGGCGGTCGCGGTGACCGTTGCCGCGACCATGATCAGCATCATGTGCGAGCGCGGGTTCCTGCGCGTGTCCCGGGCGAGGTGCTGGGCCGTCGAAAGCAGGGTCATGAACGAAGCATTGATCGAGGAAGCGAAGCGCGAATCATCTGGCGAATATGCCACGGGGAACGTGATTTTCTGATGATTTAGCGGCAGTTCCAGCCTCGGCAGCCATGCGCAAACGGGACCCGGCGGCCCGCTGTTAACCTTTCCTTAAGGATGCTGTGGCGGCCGCCACCCAATTTTGCGAAAGCAGGGCGCGCGGTTTTTGAGTAGTGGGAAAAGTTGCCATGTCGCCCGAAGCGTTGAATTCCCTGTTCGCTTTATGCATCGGATTTGCATTCGCGGGCGCGCTCACCAGCGGCTATCAGGCGATGGCGGCGCGGCCAGCGGGGTTTGGGCTGCTCGGGGAAGGGGTCGCGCCGAAGACGTTTGCGGCCGTGCCGTTCCTGGTATTCGCCGCGCCCTTCATCATCATGCGCAACACGCTGCGTGGCGCGAAGATCGAGCGCCGCCGCTTCGAATTCGTGATGATGGCGACCTTGCTTTCGGGTTTCTGGAGCATGATGTCCGGTACATTCTTCCTGATGACGCTGCGCGCTACCGGCGTGCTGGTCTGAGGCCGCTCTGCTCGCTTGATCCTCCGCCCATCGCTATGCCAAGGTCTCCGCTAGAGCCTTTCCGATCTGATAAAATCAGATCGGAGCTCTAGCCTTTTTGTTTTGACGCGTTTTCTTCACGCGAACCGGGATCCACTTCGCTTGAAAACGCTCTGACGGAGACTTTTTGCTATGGCGATCTACGAACTCGACGGGCAGGGGCCTGATCTCCCGGCTGACGGAAATTATTTCATCGCGGAGACGGCTACCGTCATCGGCAAGGTCCGCCTGCTGAATTCGGCGAGCGTCTGGTTCGGCGCGGTGCTGCGCGGCGACAATGAATGGATCGAGATCGGCGAAGGCTCCAACGTGCAGGACAATTGCACCTGCCACACCGATCCCGGCTTTCCGCTCACCATCGGTACCAACTCCACCGTCGGACACAATGTGATCCTGCACGGTTGCACCCTTGAAGACGATACGCTCGTCGGCATGGGCTCCATCGTCATGAACGGCGCACGCATACGCCGCGGCAGCGTTGTCGGCGCAGGCTCCATCATTACCGAAGGCAAGGAGTATCCCGAATATTCCCTGATCATCGGCTCGCCCGCGCGCGTGATCCGGACGTTGACGCCGGAGCAGTCGGCGGCGATGGGGCGTGCCGCAAAATCCTACCAGCGCAACGGGCCGCGATTCAAAAACGGGCTGAAGAAGATCGGCTGACAACGAAAGCGAAGTTCGCGTCAGGTATCTTCGCTTTCATTCGCCTCACGCGCGCCGGCGACCTTTTCATGACCGGCCGCCCATAACGCATGCTGCTCGCTGCCATCCTGATAGGGATTGGCCTCCGCCGGAATATTCTGGCGCGCGGCGCGTGCGCCTTGGTCGAAAGGATCAGGGTCCGAATTCATGCGCGCGCCTTTCCGGTTTTCGATTTCTTCGACGCCGCGGCCTTCGGAAGTCCCGCACTTTTCCGCAGCGCATCCTTGAGGTCGACGGGAATGCCATGCTTCTTGAGCAGGTCGGCAAACGCTTCGTCGGCCAATTCCTGAAATGTCCCCATCCGGTCGCGTGCAAGCTGGGTCAACTTGCCCAGCGTGTCATCGTCGAAGGCGATCAATTTGCGCAAGCGTGATCACTCCGTGGGTCGAGCGGATGCATATCAATGACCGGGCGCGGGAATCGTTCCGGCAGGAACAACGGTCCGGCGCTGCCGTTGCTTCGAAAAGGAGATTTCCAATGAAGCCAGCGTCACCAGCCGCCGCAGTTGCGGTCATCGCAATACTGATACTTCCCGTCACTTCGTTTGCTCAGAGCTCTGGCGGATCCTCAGGTGGATCGTCTGCCGGGAGCAGCAGTGGCAGCGCCGCCGGCTCGCCGAGCGCAGGCTCCGCAGGTGCCGGCTCGCAGGGCGTCAGCGGCGTGCCTTCCGGACCCGCTGCTCCCGGCGGACTTAACAATGCCGGCGAAGATCCAAGCGGCGCGGGGAATGCATCCAGGCAGGCATCGCCGTCGGCTCCAGGCACCAACTCCTCCGGCACCGCGCAGTCCTCAGGCGCAGGCGTCAACACCGGCAGCGGCGTAACCACCGGCTCGGGCAGGTCGGCCGGATCGGGTACGGATGTGACCGGCCCGCAGAAAAGCGGTGACGCGGTGATCGAAGAGAACAAGCAGGTCGATCGCAAGATCAAGAGTATCTGTCGCGGCTGCTGATCTCGCGCGGTCGCGCAGAAGTGAGCAAAATTGCCCGACCGCTCCGAGAAAGTCGTCCTAGATTTGCCCCCGGGATCGCTGAGGATCCGGCGCTGAACGCGTCGAGACTTCAAATGCAAGATCCGGAGGATGAGTAGATGCTGCGTAAAACAATGATCGCCCTGTTCGCGTTTGCTTCGGTAGCCATGCTGATTCCGGAAGCTGCTTCGGCCCGTGGCGGTGGAGGTCACGGCGGTGGCGGATTTGGCGGCGGCGGTTTCCGCGGCGGTGGAGGGTTTGGGGGTGGCGGCTTCCGCGGCGGCGGGATGGGAATGGGTGGCGGTGGCTTCCGGGCCGCAGCAATCGGCGGCGGCGGTTTCCGTGCGGCCGGGATAGGTGGCGGTGGTTTCCGTGCGGCTGCTTTCCCGGCAGCGGGATTTCGCGGCGGCGCGATCGCCGGCAACCGTTTCCATGGTGGCTTTCACCGCGGCTTCCGGCACCGGGGATTTCCGTTCGTGGCGGCAGCCGGACTAGGCTTGGGCTACGGCTACTACAATGACTATTATGATTACGGCTATCCCTATTCCGGCAGCTATGACGATAGCTATTACTATGGCGACAGCGGCTGCTACATCGTGCGGCGGAGTGTGCGGACGCCGTATGGCTGGCGTATTCGACCTGTCCAGGTGTGCGGCTGATCAGCCGGGATAAAGGGCACGGCCGCGGTGTTATGGCATCGAGGCCGTCGTCGCTTGCGTTCGCTGGTATGCCACTTGCATCGCATCTGGGATGTTGGACATGCTCACAGCTCCGACTCTGACATTGGTGTTCATGGGCGTCGTCGTAAGCCTTGGCACAATCTTGGTTTGGATGTTCTGGGAGATCGAACAGATGTCCAGGCTGCGTCGGACGTCCAGGCCACGCCGCAAGGGCGACGGCATTGGATAGCTACGCCGGCATGACGCGCAGTCACGTTTGACGCGACGTCTGCTGCCTGCTGCGGCCGTTATTTGTGCCCGTTATCTAAAACTTTCCGAAAAGTTGCCCTCGTTGGCTGACACATCCTTAGATAGGAGTCTGCGACGGTAGCGGCGTATGCATGAACCCGTACACGTCCGGCAAAGAAACTTTGGAGGACGGAACGGTGCGGCCGCCCTTCAGTCCACGGTGGTTCGATTGATCGTTTCCTCCACGTCGCCTCTCCCTCTAAGCGTCAAATCGTGCAGCAGGAAGTTTCGGGCTTCCGCCAGCCTGATCGCGCTTTTGTGGGGCTTGGGTTGCGCGCAGCCGACGATGGCGCAATCGCTGCCGACAGGCGGAACGGTGGTCAGCGGCAACGTTGCGATCGGCTCGACGTCGCCGACCAGTCTTACGGTCACGCAATCGAGTTCCACCGGCATCGTCAATTGGTCGAGCTTCTCAGTCGGGCAGGGCCACCAGGTCCAGTTCAATAACGGCAGTGGCGCGACACTCAACCGCGTGACCGGCAATGTGCCGTCGTCGATCAACGGGCTCGTGTCGGCAACCGGCTCGGTCTACCTCGTCAATCCGTCGGGGGTCGTCGTCGGACCGAGCGGTGTGGTCAAGACCGGCGGCAGCTTCGTTGCCTCGACGCTGGATGTGAAAGATGCGGATTTCCGGGCCGGCGGCGCGCTGACCTTCAGCGGCAACAGCAACGCCTCGGTCGTGAACCTCGGCAAAATCGGCTCGTCGAAGGGGGACGTCGTCCTGATCGCGCGCCAGGTCCGTAACGACGGCTCGCTGACGGCGCACAACGGCACCGCCGCGATGGCGTCCGGCGGCGAGGTGGTGCTGAGCGACGGCTCGCTCGGCAATGGCAAGGTGCTGGTGCGGCGTCCGGCGCAGGACGGCGAGATCCGCAACAGCGGCGCAATCCGAGCTGCGGAAGTGGAACTGCGCGCCAACGGCGGCAACATCTATGCGCTCGCCGGCAACACCGGGCGCGCCATCACGGCAACAGGTGTTGCCAACAAGGGCGGACGAATTTTTCTCACCGCCGAGGGCGGTTTGGTCACGGTGACGCAGAAGGTGGCGGCGCGGCGCCTTCAGTCAAACGTGGCGCCGGCGCGCACCCGAAGCTCCGGGCTGCGCAGCTCGTTCAGCGGCGGCGATGTCTTCGTCAGCGCCGGCAAGGTCGTGGTCGGCGGCGCCATCGCGGCCAAGGGCAGCAACGAGGCCGGTGGCACCGTGGTGGTGACTGGCAAGGACGTTACCTTGACGTCTGGCGCACGGATCGATGCCAGCGGGACGTCGGGCGGCACCGTGCTGATCGGCGGCGATCGGGCCGGCGGATCGGACGCCGCACTGAAGTTTCTGCCGCAGACCATCGCTAACGCGCAGACCACGACCGTCGAGGCCGGTGCGACGATCACGGCCGATGGCAAATCAGGCGCCGGCGGCAATGTGGTCGTGTGGTCTGATGGCACGACGTCGTTTGCCGGCACCATCAATACCCAGGGTCTGCGCGGCGGCTTCATCGAAACCTCGGGGCACATTTTCAACTTCACCGGTGGCAGCATCAATGCCGGCAGGGGTGGTTCATGGCTGCTCGATCCCGTGGACTTGACGATCGATGCGACGCTCGCCGGCACCATTGCGGCCACGCTCAACGGGGGTACCGATGTCACCCAACAGACCACCGCGTCCGGCAGCGGCGGCAACGGCGACATCACGGTGGCGAGCGGCATAAGCTGGTTGAGCAATGCGACGCTGACTCTCAGCGCCTATCGCAACATCGCGGTCAACAGCAGCATCACAAGCACCGGCGGCGGCGTCGTCGTGCTGCGCGCCGACAATGCCGGCACCGGCGCCGGGACGGTGACGTTCGGCGGCGGTCAGGTATCGACGGCGGGTACGGTCTCGATCTTCTATAATCCGACCGGCACTAACTCGACCATCAATGCCACCAAGTATACGGCGCCGACGCAGACGAATTTCAGCGGCAACGTCACCGGCGGTGCCACGCTCAACGCGTACATGCTGGTCAATACGGTATATGACTTGCAGAACATGAAGAACTACCTGTCGGGCGCCTATGCGCTCGGCCGCGACATCGACGCCAGCGCAACGGCGGCGTGGAATGGCGGCGCGGGATTCGCGCCGGTAGGTATCCCTGGCTCTGAATTCTACGGATCATTCGACGGCCAAGGTCACACGATTTCAAGCCTCGTCATCAATCGGCCCGCCGTTGATTATGCCGCGCTGTTTGGCATGCTGGGTAGCGGTGGGACCGTGAGCAATGTCGGGCTGCTGGGCGGCTCCTTCACCGGTCGCGTTGCAGCGGCGGCGCTCGTCGGGGGCAACTATGGCACCATTGCAAACGCCTATGCGACCGGAACAGTCGCCAGCACCGATACCGGCGCGGGCGGGTTGGTCGGATTCAATTATGGCTTGATTACACGGTCCCACGCCACCGGCGCAGTGACCGCGACCAACTCCATCGCGGGCGGCCTGGTCGGATTCAACGACGGCGACATCACGCAGTCCTACGCGACCGGAGCCGTCACCGCGACAGCTTTGGTGGGCGGGCTCGTCGGCTATAGCTGGGGCAACATCACGCAATCCTACGCGACCGGCGCGGTGGGCGGCGTCAATCAGGTCGGCGGTCTGATCGGCCAAAGTGAGGGCAGTATCTCCCAGTCCTATGCCACCGGACAGGTCGGCGGCACGACTTATGTCGGGGGGCTGGTCGGCTACGGCTGGGGCAACCTCACGCAATCCTACGCGACCGGAGCGGTGAGCGGTGTCAACGAGGTCGGTGGTCTGGCCGGCCATTATGGCGGTTCGATCACCCAGTCCTACGCCGCAGGTCGGGTGATCGGAACGTCGTATGTCGGGGGACTGGTCGGCTCCACCTCGGGTGACATCACGCGATCCTACGCGACCGGAGCGGTGAGCGGCGCCAGCGAGGTTGGCGGTCTGGTCGGCTATAGCGATGGTTACATTACCGAGTCGTACGCGACGGGGCCGGTGAGTGGCACGACCAATGTCGGGGGACTGGTCGGCAACAACGCCAACGGCGACGCCGACAGCGTCTTGCTGTCGTACTGGGACAGCTATTCGACCGGCCAAGCGGCTGGAATTGGCGCGGGCACCGCACCGTCCGGCCTGACCGCCGTAACCAGCGATCCAACTCAGTCAGCGGCAGCAAACTATGCATTCAAGAAAAGCGCGTATGGCAATTTCGATTTTACCGAGGGCAACGCGTCTACTGGCTGGTTCATGATCGATGGCCAGACCCGCCCGTTTGGTCAGTGGGAATACTCGACCAATATCGCAAACGCGCATCAGCTTCAGCTGATGGCGATGGATCTCGGTGCAAACTACAAGCTCACATCCAATATCGATTTTTCGAGCGGCCTTGCTGTGGCAGGCAAGTATCCCGGCATGTGGTCGTCGAGCGGCTTTTCGCCGATCGGCGATTTGTCCAACCAGTTCGCCGGGAGCTTCGATGGCCAGGGCCGTGTGATTTCAAATCTCGCCATCAACCGGCCATCGACTGATTATGTAGGCCTTTTCGGATATGCCCAGGCCGGAGCCACGCTCAGCAACGTCAGCTTGCAGGCCGCAACGATTACCGGGGCCGCCCGCGTCGGCACGCTGGCCGGCCTGTCGCGGGGGACCGTCGGCAATGCTTCCGCGACCGGTACCGTCACGGCTGGCGGCCAAGGCGGTGGACTGATCGGCGAGAGTCACGGCAGCGTCGCCAATAGCTGGGCAGCCGTCACGGTCGCCGGAGCAACCACCACCAGTTCGTCCATGGGTGGTCTCGTCGGGTGGAACAACGGGGCCGGCACCATCCAGGACAGTTACGCGACCGGCAATGTGACGGCCGGCACCGGAAATACACGCGCCGGCGGCCTCACCGCGCAGAACAATGGCCGCATACTCAGAAGCTATGCGACGGGAGCCGTCAGCGGCGGCGGCCAGGGTGTTGGCGGCCTGGTCGGTTTCAACAGCACTGGCACGCCGAACCCGACCATCGTCGATTCCTATGCGACCGGAGCCGTGACCGCCACAACGTTCGGCGGAGGACTGGTCGGCATCAACTCCGTGGGAGCGTCCATCGACAATTCCTACGCGGCCGGAACTGTCAGCGTTACGTCGTCGACGATCAGCACATTGTTCGGCGGTGGACTGATCGGCAGCAACTCCGGAGCCGTCACCCGATCCTACGCGACCGGAGCCGTCAACGTTACGTCTACGTCTGCAACGGCCACGGCCACGTCGGCGGGTGGACTGATCGGCAGCAACGGCAGCACGGCAACGGTCACACAGTCGTACGCGACCGGTGCGGCGAGCGCCGTCTCGGCCGCCGGAACGACAACGACGGGTGGATTGATCGGCCGGAACGTTGGCGGGGGCCCCGTCACACAGTCCTATGCAACCGGTGCAGCCAGCGCCGCCTCCGCGGCCGGGTCGGCGATGGCGGGCGGACTGATCGGTAGCCACGGCGGCACAAGCACCGCCACGCAGACCTACGCGACCGGCACCGCGAGCGCCGTTTCGACGTCCGGCACTGCCGTGGCTGGCGGCTTGATCGGATCGGTTACCGGCACCGCGGCCGTCACGTCGTCCTATTGGAACACCGATACGTCCGGGAGGGCCAATGCCGTCGGCAGCGGCGCCAGCACCGGTATCACGGGTCTCACCACCAGCCAGATGCAGAATCCGGCAAACTACGCGTCGACCTATGCGGGTTGGGATTTCGCCAACGTCTGGTCAGCCCCGAGCGCCGGTTACTATCCGCAGCTCTTTGGCGTCAACTACGTGCTGCGCGTCGACCCGGCCAATGCATCGCGGGTCTATGGTGAAGCCAACCCGGCATTCACCTATTCGATCCATGGATTCCATGCCGCCGATACGGCAGCGATCGTCAATGGCCTCTCGGTATCGACGACGGCGACCACGACTTCCAATGCCGGCACCTACGCGATCAGCGCAACTGGCGGCAGCGCCGTCAGTCTCTCCGGGCAGGCCTATCGCTTCGTCGATGTGCCGGGCACACTAACCGTCATGCCGCGCGCGATCACCGTGACGGCCGATGCCGCGAGCCGCGTCTATGGCAACGCCAATCCGGCATTGACCTATCAGGTCGGCGGCTCCGGTCTGGTCAATGGCGACACGCTGTCGGGTGCGCTGGCGACATCGGCGGTAACCGCCAGCAACGTCGGCATCTACGGCATCACGCAGGGCGCGCTGGGCTCGCCGAACTATACGATATCCGCTTTTACCGGGGCCAATCTCGCCGTCACGCCGCGGACGATCACGGTGATGGCCGATGCGAAGAGCCGAGTCTCTGGCGACGCCAACCCGGCGCTGACCTATCGGATTGGCGGTTCGGGCCTCGCCAATGGCGACACGCTGTCAGGCGCGCTGGCGACGACGGCGACGGCATCCAGCAATGTCGGCGTCTACGGCATCACGCAGGGAACGCTGGCGGCCTCGTCGAATTACGCTTTCGCCTTTGTTGGTGCGAACCTCACGATTTCGCCAGCGGCTCCTCAAGTGCCGACCGTCAAGCTCGATACGTATGTGGAGTCGCCAGTGCCGATGCGCGGGCCGCAACTGCCCGAGCAGACTCTCGAATTCCAAAAGCATCGAGGAACAGCCATACGACGCCACCTGCAAATCCGAGCGCTGCCTCCAGCATCCCCATCCTCGCAACCTGCGAATTGGCACCCGAGCCAGATTCGTCGACACGATGGCCAATCGCGATCGGCTGCCGGCCTTTCTCGACAATTGATCCTGATCGCGTGCGTCGTCCGCAACTTGTTTCTCTCGCAGGCGACGTCTGCCGTTGTTTGCGAGCACGCGGCTGCGCGAAGTCGTCTGCGTCGATACATGTGATGGTTGCATAAATCGGCGGTGTGCACGCGCCGGTAAGACAGGACGTAAAATTCAACTTTAAGCGGTTCTTAATCCAGAAACCATATTGGTTGGCTTACTCATTGTTCGCCGTGCGCGACAGAACGTCGGAACGTGCAAACTCATGCGGTCTCATAGAGCGATATCCCGAAGCACCAATGGGCTCCGGTCGTCATGATACCTGCCCTGTCCGGACATTTCGGATCGAACATCGCGCGTTGGATGCGAGCGACCACGCTTCTTGAGACTGGAATCTGCAGATGTCGCGCGCTGATCATGGCCTGCGCCGTTACGATTGCGTCGGATGGCATTGCATGGGCCCAATTGGTGGAGCGCAATCTACCGCCGGAGCCACCGCGCCGCACGCCGGTGATTCAGATCGGCGGCAAGGATCTGCTCAAGAGCGACGACGCAACGCCGCTGGGTGTGGATGTTCAAGCCATCGTCCTCATTGGACCTGACGCCAGCACGAAGCCGCGTGCCGGCGCCAAGGGCATCCAGATGGATCAGGTCAGCGGTGTCGACGCTGCGGCGGTCCACGAGCAACTTGCGCCATTCCTCGATCGACCGCTGAGCCGTAAGCTGATTGCCGAAGTGCAGGCGGCGGTGGCCGCGGCTTATCGCGACGCTGGACGACCATTCGTGTCGGTCACGCTACCGCCGCAGGAAGTATCATCCGGCGTGCTCCAACTCCGCGTAATCGTCTTCAAGGTCGCCGGCATCAAGGTCACGGGAGCCGCAGTCGAGAGCTACAAGCAAAGTCGCATCCGCCTCGCCCCCGGGCAGGAGATCGACGCCCGCAAGCTCGAGACCGATCTCGACTGGGCCAACCGCAATCCGTTTCGGCAGGTCGAAGCGGTGTTCGGTCCCGGCAAGGATCTCGGCCTGACCGACGTCAACATCCAGGTGACGGATCGCAAGCCGTGGCAGGTGTACGCCGGCTATGCCAACAGCGGCACACTGCTGACCGACCGCAATCGCTATTATGTCGGCGCCAGCGGGGCGCCGTCCGCGGATGTCTTCGCGTCCTATCAGCTCACCGGCAGCGGCAATTTCTGGATGGACGACGGACTGTTCAGCCGGCCTGACGAAGCGAAATATGTCAGTCAGGCGGGGCGGTTGCTCACGCCGCTCGGCTTGCGCACGAGTCTCGAAGTCGTGGGCGATCATGTGCTGACCAATGAGCGGCCGAACAACCTGTTCCGGATCAAGACTCAAACCAGCCAGGCATCGGCAATCGTTCGGACCGCATTGTCCGATCTGGTGCCGTCGACAACGGGCGATCTGCTTGGCGGCCTCGAACTCAAGCATCAGCTACGCACCACCATCTTCGACGGCACGCCCGTCGCGGAGGGCGGCGCTGACGTTGCCCAACTGGTGATCGGATGGAACGGACGCTGGTCGGACAATCTGGGCGCCAACACCCTCGATATCCGTTTCAAATCTAATCCCGGCGGCGTCTTGTCCGGCAACAATTCGAGGGCATGGAGCGCCTTCACCAATGGACGCATCACCGATGTTCAAACCAACCTCGTCACCCTCGAGTTTGGCCGCGTGACGCCGCTGCCGAAGGGTCTGTCGCTGAAATCGGAAGTGTCCGTGCTGGCATCCGCCAAGCCGGTGCCGGACACCGAACGGATCGGGCTCGGCGGGATCCACGCCGTGCGGGGTTATGTGACCGAGGACGGTGCGGTCGACCAGGCCTTGATCCTGCGCAACTCGCTCTATGTCTCGATGCCCAGCATGCCCGCGTGGATGCCGGGCACGCTGGCGCCGTTCCTGCTCGCCGACGTCGGGTGGGGGCGGGATCTGTTTTTCCGGCGCGAACTCGACGCTGTCGTCGATCGGCGCCGGCTTCGACTTTGCTGCCGGCCCGAACTACAACTCCAAACTGCTGGCGGCCAGGGCAATGACCGACGGGCTGCATACCCCGGCCGGATCCTGGCGCGTGTCGTTGCAGGCGTCGGTCAGCTATTGAGGGCCGCCTCTGCGATTATCTCACGGAGGCTAGCTCAACACCCCGTATTTCTTGAACCAGGCCTGCATCTGGCTCCAGGCGTCGTCGGCCGCCTCCTTGCGGTAGCTCGGGCGATAGTCGGCGTGGAAGCCGTGTGGAGCACCAGGATAGATCTTGAACTCGGCCGTCTTCTTGTTTTCGGCCAGAGCCGCCTTGAAAGCTTCCACGGTTGCGACGGGAATGCCGGTGTCGGCCTCGCCGTAGAGGCCGAGGACGGGCGCTTTCATTTCAGGCGCGAGTTGCGTCGGGCTTTTTGGCCAGACCGGGTTCGCCGGGTCGACCAGCGGACCATAGAACGCGGCGCCCGCCTTGAGCGTGCTGCTGTGAGCGGCATATTCCCAGACCGTGCGCCCGCCGCGGCAGAATCCGATGATGCCCAGCCGCGACGTGTCGCCGCCTTCCGACTTGGCCCAGGCGACGGTGCTGTCGAGATCGGACAACAGCTCGGCGTCCGGCTTCGCATTCACGATCGGAAGCAATTGCGGGATATCCGTGATCTTGGTCAGGTCGGCGCCCTTGCGGTAATAATAATCCGGCGCCACCGCGAACGCGCCGAGCTTGGCGAGCCGCCGCGTCACGTCCTTGATGTACTCGTGCAGGCCAAAGATCTCCATTGCCACCAGCACCACCGGCGGGTTGCTGACGCCGGCCGGCTTGGCGAAATAGCCCGGCATCTCGCCGTCGCCGACCTTGATCTTGGCGTCACCGGTGACGAGGCCGCCGGTGTCGGTCTTGATCACGTCGGCACGTACGGGCCCGGCCGCCAGCGTATAGCCCGCCGTCACGGCGGCCGACGCGGTCATGAAGCCCCGTCTCGAGAAGGGGGCGACCTTGGTCAGCCCGATGACATCTGAGGTTGGCAAGGGTTCGGCGCTCATGCAGCTCTCCTTTTTGGGAGGCGCATTCAGCCGCGCAACGGTAGCGAACGCAAATCACCTGCTTGCGAGATGCCGGCCGGTTGGGGAAGGGGCGTAGCGCCGAAAGTCGGTTAAAAAACAAGGCCGTCGACGCAATATACCGTCAACGACCTTGCCAGCCCCGGATATTGAAATCGGCTCACGCCATCCGGTGAACTACAGGATGACCGGTATTTTCGCGGTGATGTGTGAACCAGTTCACAAAGGCGGAAAAAAGTTGCGGCAGGCCGTGCTGTAACGGTGGAAAATATCCCGTCATACGGCAGTGCGAGAGCCGACTGTGAAGAAACTCGCAATGAAGGTGGTTGTAAGGCAGCCGGACAGGGTGCGATTAGCCGCCCGCCTTGGCGCGGCTGCGGGCCGCGCTGCGGCTCGCGCGCGGCTTGGCCTTGGCCGCGCGGTTGCGCGGCGCGGGAGCCGCAGTGGGCTCGGAGGCTTGCGCGCTGGCAAAGGATTGCCGCAGGCCCTCGACGGCTCCGGTCAGCGTTCCGACCTGCTCGGAAAGCTTTCTGGAGTCGTTCTGCTGGGCGGCGAGCAGGCGGCGCACGGTCTGCAGCTGATCCTGCACCATCTGCAACTGATCGATCGATTCCTGCTGCGTCGCCTCCAGGCCCTTGGTCTTCTCGACCAGTTGCTCGGACGCCTGCGCGGTGCGCGCCTGCAACTGTCGGGTCGCGACCACGCGATCGGTCTCGGGCGCATTACCGGTATAGCTGCGCCAGAGGGTTATAAAACTTACGCC
The DNA here is from genome assembly GCA_963742935.1 of uncultured Alphaproteobacteria bacterium. Classification (GTDB taxonomy): domain Bacteria; phylum Pseudomonadota; class Alphaproteobacteria; order Rhizobiales; family Xanthobacteraceae; genus Bradyrhizobium. The sequence goes on from CAVUOI010000031.1 coordinate 66,720, forward strand.
AAGTACAACAATGACGAGCGCCGCGGCGGCGATCGCAATCGGCTGTTTGCCGAGACGCGCGATAGGGCTGGCACTCCGGGGGGCGATTTCGATCATGCGGCTTCAAATCCGGACGTGATTCTAAAGTTCCAAAATAGCACAGCCGAAACGGCGCTAACACCCGGGATTTGCCGGGGGGCCGTGGAGGATCGCGGGCAAAACCCCGCAAGATCAGGGTTTTGCGCGGCGGAATGGCCGTTTCGGGTTAACGGATATGCGTCCGGATGAATTCCCCGGCGTATGCCAGCGCCCGCCGGCCATCCTGGAGCCCGGCATTCCAGAGCGGCCAGGCATGGATCATGTGCGGCCAGACCTGCAGCGTCACGTCGACATCGGCCCCGCCTGCAGCTTCCGCCAGCCGCGTCGCGTCCGCGAGCAACGTCTCGGCCGATCCCACTTGAATCAGGACCGGCGGAAGGCCCGCGAGATCGGCCAACAAAGGCGAGACCAGCGGATCGTGGCGATCGATGGGGGCCGGCGCATAGGCGTCCGCCAGTTCATCGAGATAAGCCTTGTGGATCAAGGGATCGATGGCGTCCTTTGTCGCCAGCGTGCTGCCAGACATGGTGAGATCGGTCCACGGCGAGACCAGCCAGGCGCAGGCCGGCAATTCCTCTCCCGCGGCGCGCAGGCGGCTGATCAGCCCGAGCGTCAGGTTACCGCCGGCGCTGTCGCCGCCGACGGCGATGCGCTTGGCGGCAATGCCTTGCCGGCGCAGGAATCGCCAGGCGGTGAGCGCGTCCTCATGTGCGGCGGGGTAGGGATGTTCCGGCGCCAGCCGGTAGTCGATCGCCAGCGTGCGGCAGCGCGCCGCGCGCCCGGCCTCCGTCACCAGGCGGCGGTGGCTGATGATCGAGCCGGAGCAATATCCACCACCGTGGAAATACAATAGCGCGCACGAAGCTTCGCTGCCGGGCGCGATCGACCACTCGCCGGCGACGCCGTCGCAATCGACGGCCTCGCATCGAATGTCCGGCGCCACCGGCCAGGTCGATCCGACCTCGTCGATGCGCTCACGTCGTTCCGACCAGCCGACCGGACGCGGCTTTGACGTCAGCAATGTGCGGATGGCGTCGATTTCGCGTTCGGCCATGTCGTGCTCCCGATTGTCAGCGCTACAGCAGCCCGCGATAGACGCCGGGTTCGGAGCCCTCGATCGGTATCGCGCCGACCGTCTTGGCATAGAACTCGGCAGGGCCGACGCCGCCGATGATGGCGTAGCCATATCCCTGTTGCTTCATGGCTTCGAGGCAGTTGAAAAGCAGCGCCTTGCCGATCCCGTTCTTTCTTTCGTTCGGGTCCACGCCGGTAGGCCCGAAGAAATTGGGACAGATCGCGTCATGGCAGGCGAAGCCGAGGATGGTCTTTTTCCTGACGGCGATGAAGCAGGACACCGGCTGACGGGAAAACGCGACATCGACCTCGCTGGCCCAATGCTCGCTGAAGTTCTCTCGCACCCAGCCGACGATCTTGTGTTTTTCCGGAGCGAGCGCGCGCCGCGTGGTGATGCCCGCCTGGCCCAGGCGTTCAAAGACGTCGCCGGAGGGCGGCAGCGCATATAGCTTGACCAGCATGTCCATCGGCGGCGGCGTCCTTCAGGGGATCGGCTTGTGCATTATCGTTGCTGGGCGAGCCCTCGTAAATCCGTTAGCGGCCGTGGCTGGCAACATTGCTGCCGTGCAACGGCTCAAGGCGTCTTTTATCCAGTTGGAAATGCGATCAGCCGACAAAACGGCCCGCCAAAAAAGTTGCGGCCAGCCTTTGGGGGAAGGCTGGCCGCGCGCGAACCGGTCTGGGACGGGGAGGGGTGGGGATGTGACCGGCTCGCGTGTTCGTAAAATCCTTGTTCGTTATCGATCGCGTGACGAAGCGGTAGCGACCGCAGGGCGGCTATCACCGAGCGAAACCCAGATGTTGGGATCGCTCTGCGACTGACGCTTGACGAAGCGGTAGCCGGTGTCGGTCCAGGCCAGGACGCTTTCGTTCTGGTTGTCGAGAACGAACTCGCCCTTGTCGCTCTTCACCGTCAGCACCGCGTGGCCTTCGCCCTTCTTGTCGCGCACCACCGTGATCAGCAGCGCTTCGCGCGGCCATCCGGCGTCGATCAGCATCTTGCGCTTCAGAAGCACGTAGTCTTCGCAGTCGCCGTAACCGTCCGTCGGCAACGACCATTTCTCGATCACACCCCAATGATCCATGTCGGTGATCGGCTTGATGGTCTCGTTGACCCACTTGTTGACTCGCACCAGATCCCGCCACGCCGTCTGCGACATCACGATGTCGCGCGGCTGCGAGGTGCCGCCGCGGCATTCGCCGGCGTTGTCGGCGCAAAATTCGACCCAGCCGATCGGCGAACGCGCGGTATCGCCGAGGCTGGCATAGACGGCGTCGCCGGCTTGCGCCGAGACGCTCATTGAAGCGGTCATTCCCAAAAGGATGGCGATGACTGCCAGTCCTTTCCCCTGTCCCCTGAACAACATTGTGGCCCCCGTTTCTTGTTGGGACCATGTTTCGCACAGAGGATTTGCGCCGGCGCTAAGTCAGGCAAGTACATTTGACTTGAATGCAAGTAAAACTAGCGGCTAATTCGATCTATACTTGAATCAAATTCGACTAAAATTTGAAACAACTGCAATTGATTCAAATTTTATACATTAACGCGCCAGACGCTGTGCCAGCGGCGGATAAGCGCGCGAAAGCCCTCCCCCTTAACCGTGTTTTGCCGGCCTCAAGACGCAGCAAAGGCGGCATCCGGGTACGGAGGCCGCCTTTTCGGGCTGTAATAGCAGGGATTTTCGGCTGCCGGCGCTTTACCGCGCGGTAACCGCGTCTTCGATCGCCTCGGCGACTTGCTCATGCAGGAACTCGAGAGCGAAGCCTTCCTCGAGGTTTCGCACCACGCGGGACTGCACCTTGCCCAGCATGACCAGTGATTTCACCGGCGGGCGGTTTTCCGCGGCAATCGCGGCGCCGGACAGCGACAGGTCGATGATGCGGCAGGTCATCTTGCTGCCGTCCTCGAGCGTCATCAGCGCGATCGGGTTGCGCGGAATGATACGGTCGTGGCGGCGGTCTTCCGGCAAATTGAGAATATCGCGGTTGGCCAGCCAGGTGAGCTGGGCGGCCAGCTTGTCGCGCTTGCGGGCGGTGGCGCCCACCGTCATGGCGAAGCCATTGTCGATGATCCGGGTGATTTTGCCCTCGACCCGGCCGATATGATCGAGATAGGCGATCACGCGGTCGCCGACATTGCCGATGCCGGGGGCGAGCAGGGCCAGTCCACCCGGCGACATGTTAATAATCTGGCAAGGAAATTCGCGGCGGTCCGGCAGCATGTAGCGGCCGAGCAGGTGGACTTTGACACGCTGAAAACGCCGTCGCTCCTCGGCGGAGGGCACAGTGCTTGTTTTCTTTTGCGCAAACGACATCTTCGCCACCAGACAGCCGGTCCTTCGGCGTCGATAAGACCCTAAGGCCGACAGGGTTAACGATGTGTTATCGGCGCGGGCGTGAATCCTTCAAGATTTCGGCACGGACAATCCGGTGCGGCTGAGGCGCGGCTGACGCAACAAGGGAATTGGCCATCAGGCCCACGCCGGCGCGTTCTTCGAAAAAACCGGACGCATGCTTGTTCTTCGCGGCTTTGTTTCGGTACCATCCGGGTTTCATGTCGCGCCCGGGCCGGGCCGGCCAAAACCAACCAACAGGCGGAGGGATCGAATGCCGGGTGTGAAACGGGAACGCGATGACAGTGTCGGCGTGCTGACACTGGATGAGCCGGAGACCCTGAACGCGATGACGCCCGATCTGCTGGGCGATCTGGCTGCCGCCATCGGCGAGATCGACGCTGATCCACGGGTGAGGGCGCTGGTACTGACCGGCGCCGGCCGCGGCTTCTGCTCGGGCCAGAACCTGAAGGCCGCGCAAATCCTCGGCGACGACATCGCCGCCGGCGTGATGAAGTATTACTGGCCGGCGTTCAAGGCGATGCGCGAATGCCGCGTGCCGATCGTGGTGGCGGTCAACGGTGTCGCGGCCGGCGGCGGGTTCAGCCTTGCGATGGCGGGTGACATGATCGTCGCCGCGCGTTCGGCGCGCTTCATCCAGGTATTCAGCCGCATCGCGCTGGTGCCGGATCTCGGCTCGACCTGGCTGCTGCCGCGCCTCGTCGGCCGGCAGCGCGCGCTCGAACTGATGATGACCAATGAGCCGCTGACTGCCGATCAGGCCAAGGAGTGGGGATTGGTCCGCGACGTCTTCGACGATGCGTCGCTTCGCGACGGCGCTCTCACGCTGGCGCGCAAACTCGCCAGCGGCCCGACGCGCGCGCTGGTCGCGACGCGCCGCCTGATCGACGAAAGCGAACACGCGAGCTACGCCGATCAGTTCCGCCGCGAGATCGAAACGCAGGCGGAAATCCGGCTCAGCGCCGACGCCGTCGAGGGCCGCAACGCTTTCCTCGAAAAACGTGCGGCGGTGTTCACCGGACGCTGAAAGGATCACAACATGAAGATCGACAATGTCGCGGACCTTGTCGCGGAGACGCTGGCCCAGGCCGGCGTCAAGCGCATCTTCGGCGTGGTCGGCGACAGCCTCAACGGCCTCACCGACGCGCTGCGCAAGCGAAAGGCGATCGACTGGATCCACGTCCGGCATGAGGAGGTCGCTGCCTTTGCGGCCGCGGGCGAAGCGCAGATTACCGGCGAGCTTGCCGTCTGCGCCGGGTCGTGCGGGCCGGGCAATCTGCATCTCATCAACGGCCTGTTCGATGCGCACCGCAGCCGCACGCCGGTGCTGGCGATTGCCGCGCAGATTCCGTCCGCCGAAATCGGCGGTGGCTATTTTCAGGAGACGCATCCGCAGGACCTGTTCCGCGAATGTAGCCATTATTGCGAGCTGGTTTCCGATCCGGCGCAATTGCCTTACGTCCTCGAGAACGCCATTCGTGCAGCCGTCGGGCGGCGCGGCGTTGCCGTCATCGTCATCCCCGGCGACGTTGCGTTGCGTCCGGCGCCCAAGCGCGGCATCTCGCCGAATGCCGGGCTGCTGCCGGCCGCGCCGATCGTCCAGCCGGCCGAAAGCGAACTGGAGGCGCTGGCCAAGCTGCTCAACGGCGCTGCGCGTATCACGCTGTTCTGCGGTCGCGGCTGTGCCGGCGCCCATGACGGCCTGATGCGGCTTGCGGAGACGCTTCGGAGCCCGATCGTGCACGCGCTCGGCGGCAAGGAGCACGTCGAGTTCGACAACCCCTACGATGTCGGCATGACCGGCTTTATCGGTTTTTCATCCGGCTATGCCGCGATGCATGCTTGCGACGTCCTGCTGATGCTCGGGACTGATTTTCCTTACAAGCAGTTTCTGCCGACGGACGCCAAGATCGCGCAGGTCGATATCCGCCCCGAAAATCTCGGCCGCCGCTGCAAGCTCGATCTCGGCATTGTCGGCGATATCGGCGCCACCATCGGCGCGCTGTTGCCGAAGCTGAAAGCGAAGACCGATCGCAAGCATCTCGACGACAGCCTGGCCCACTACAAAAAGGCCCGCGCCGGGTTGGACGACCTCGCCAAGGGGACGCCCGGGCAAAAGCCGATCCACCCGCAATATCTGGCGCGGCTGCTGAGCGAGCAGGCGTCGGAGGACGCGGTGTTCACCGCGGATGTCGGCACGCCGACAATCTGGGCGGCGCGCTATCTCACCATGAATGGCCGCCGGCGGCTGATCGGCTCCTGGGTTCACGGCTCGATGGCCAACGCGATGGCGCATGCGATCGGCGCGCAGGCTGCGCAGCAGGGGCGGCAGGTCGTCTCGATGTCGGGCGATGGCGGCTTTGCCATGTTGATGGGCGACCTGATCACGCTGACGCAGATGAAGCTGCCGGTGAAGGTCGTGATCTTCAACAACGGCGTGCTGGGCTTCGTGGCGATGGAGATGAAGGCTTCCGGCTTCATCGAGACCGGGGTCGATCTCAAGAATCCCGATTTCGCCGCGATGGCGCGGGCGATGGGCATTCATGCGGTGCGGGTGGAGGATCCCGGCGAACTCCCGAATGCCATCCGCGACGTGCTGGCCCATGACGGGCCCGCCGTCCTCGATGTCGTCACCGCGACGCAGGAATTGTCACTGCCGCCGACGATCACGGCCGAGCAGATCAAGGGTTTTAGCCTCTGGGTGCTCCGCGCCGTGATGAGCGGTCGCGGCGACGAGGTGATCGACGTGGCGAAGACCAATTTATTGTCGCGGTAGTGCTGCTGAGCGCCATCGGCTAGCGCAGGCCCTCATACACCATGAAGCCTCGCGCGATGGCGAGCTTGCGCAAGGCGCGCGGAACGAGCTTTTGCGGTCGGTGCAAGTAGCGCCACGAGGTCACCTTGAAGTCGGAGATCGTGCCGAGGTCGCCTTCGAACGGCGCCAGCACGCCGGTCAGGCTGACCGGCGCATGCGCGCGATTGTTGAATGGCAGCAGTAGCAATTCCAGATGCGCGGTCGTCCCGTCGTGCGAAGTCGCGGTGATGCCGGCGATCGCCGCCAGCATTTCTTCCGCGACGTAGCTGATGATGTCCTCGATCTCGCGGCGGCTGTCCGGGGCGGTGAACAGCGCGGAGAAGCTGGTGTCCTTGAGGTCGCGGCCGAGCAGGGCGCTGACCCGGGTTCCGGCGACGCGAAACGGATAGCCGGCGTCGTTGTCGTAGGACAGCACGAAGATGTCGCCGAGCAGTTCGCGCACCGCTCCGGGTTCGATCTCGCTGCGGTCCGGCGCCCGCGCATCGCCGCGTTTCGCATCCCAATAGGCGAAGAACTCGCGGCTCGATGGGTGTTTCATGACTTAATCCTCGCCCCCGGGTTGCTTTGCGAGACAGTTCTGTCCCGCTTTTGCGCAACACGCTTCCCCGCTGTGTTGTGCAGCAGAGGCTTTGCAGCGTCCATGCCGGGAACGCGTTTTGGCCGCGCGGGCCGCGGCTTTGCGTCGTTAACGTTAAATTAACTACGTGGTTGGCGAGCGCGGGGCATTGCGTCTAGTGTGGAACGCATCGGACGGCGCCGGCTTATCGGGATTTCCCGGCGCAGTTGGTACACAGGTGGCTCAAACAGTTTGGTCATCGCGCGGGAGGGGTGGGGATGTGATCCCGGCCCCAGGGGCGTGAAAAGATCAGCAAGACGAGGGAGGATGTTCTCAGCATCCTCCCTTTTTCTTTGGCGGTCTCGTGTCTCGGACGCGGCGCAGCGTCATTGGGTGCGACGCAGAGCCGGGGTCCGTGCACTTGCAGGAGCCGGCTCGGCACTGAGTTCCGGCGCTGATTGTGCACTTGCACAGGGCGGGCAAAGCCGACTATCTGGACTGATACGCCTCCATGTCGACTTGCAAGGTCCCGCCTTTGGAATCGCAGTCCTATTCATCCCCGGTCGAGCCGCCGGACGCCCCGCACGAGCCGATCCTGACGCTGCCGGGCGCGCTGACGGCTTATGTCTTGCTGATCGCGGTGATTCATCTGCGGGTGCTGCTGCCGGTGGAACTGGAAAACTGGACCATCGACGTGTTCGGTTTCATTCCCAAGCGCTACGATTCGACGCTGCTCAACATCACTTTTCCGGGCGGGGCCGGCGCCAAGGTCTGGACCTTCGTCAGCTATTCCCTGTTACATGCAAATCTCAGCCATATCGGCTTCAACGTGCTGTGGCTGCTGCCGTTCGGCAGCGCGCTGGCACGCCGGTTCGGGCCCGCAAGATTCTTCGCATTCATGGCGGTGACGGCGGCGGCGGGCGCCGTGGCTCACCTCGTCAGCCATGAGCACGCCATCGCGCCGATGATCGGCGCCTCGGCCTCGGTATCTGGTGCCATGGCCGCAGCGATCCGCTTCGCCTTTGTGCGGGGAAGCTTTCTTTCGTTCAATCGCGGCGATGCGGATGCCGCGGCAAAGGTTCCGGCACTGTCGCTGGGCCGGGCGCTGCGAAACACTCGCGTGCTCGGATTCCTCGCGGTGTGGTTCGGCGTCAACATCATCTTCGGTCTCGGCTCAATTTCGATCGGCAACGACGGCGCCAGCGTTGCCTGGCAGGCGCATATCGGCGGATTTCTCGCCGGCCTGATGCTGTTTTCGCTGTTCGATCCGGTGCCGCGTGCGGTGCCGCATGCGCCGGACGTTTCATCGCCGGACGAACCTGGCCGCGTCTGATCGTCGCTTGCGGCGAGGGTCGATTTCATCCATCATCCACACAGGTTGTAACGCAGGCCAATGCCGCTGTCGTGCACGACGGCCGCACGTGTAAACCGCGACCTGAAACGAAACCGGCGCGGAACTGTTGATTGAAGACTCGCGAACAAGTCGGGCTCTCGGAGCACGAACGGATTCAGGGAGACGACAATGACGGTACGTACAATTCTGGACACCAAAGGTCACGAGATCCAGAGCATCGATCCGGCCGCCAAGCTTTCGGCGGCGATCAAGATCCTCGGCGAACGCAAGATCGGCGCCGTGCTGGTGATGAATCAGGGAAAGCTTGAAGGCATCTTGTCGGAGCGCGACATTGTCCGCGTGTTGGCGGAGCGCGGCGCCAGGGTGCTCGAGGAGCCCGTCAGCGCCGTGATGACGCGCAAGGTCGTGAGCTGCCGCCAGGCCGATACCGTCTCCGGCATCATGGAAATGATGACGATCGGCAAGTTCCGCCATTTGCCCGTGGTCGAGGAGGGCAAGGTGGTGGGCCTGATCTCGATCGGCGATATCGTCAAGTGGCGCGTCAAGGAATACGAGACCGAGCAGGAAGCGCTGCGCGACTACATCAAGACGGCCTGATCTTATTCTCCCTCGGCCTTTTCGACCGCCGGCTCGGCGCCGCCTGCCGGCGGCGCCAGGATGTGAATCGCTTCCTGGATCGATTCGATGGCGCGCTCGGCCGCCTTCACGCCGTGAGCGATCAATTCGTCGGCGCGGTGAAAGTCGAACCAGCCGATCTTGCCGACGCGGGGCGAGATCAACAGGTCCGGCGGATCGCCTGCCAGCCGCGCGCGAGTGATGCGGTCCTGCATGATGTTGAAGGCATCGACCATGACCGAGGAGATGCCCGGCCGTCCGCCGCCGCCGAAGAACTCCCGCTTCATGGTGCGCTCGGCCGAGAAGAATTTTCCGATGCCGCGCTTGGGCGGCTCAGCCGCGGGCTGCGTTTCCGGCATCACCGACACCGAAACGCCCGGCGTCGGGCCGTGGGAATAGATCGTCGTGGAGTGCGTAAAGACGTCGCTGGAAAGATTGGCGGCGATGACGATCTCCGCGCCGAGCGCGCGCGCCGCCGACACCGGCACCGGGTTGACCAGCGCGCCGTCGACCAGCCAGCGGTCGCCGACCAGCACGGGTGAGAATATGCCCGGCAGCGCATAGGAGGCGCGCATCGCATCCACCATCGGGCCATGGGTCAGCCAGATCTCGTGGCCGGTGCGCACCTCGGTGGCAACAGCGGCGTATTTCATCGGCAGTTCTTCGATCAGCGTCTTGCCCATCGCAGCCTCGATTTCGGCCGCAAGCCTGGCGCCGCCGATCAGGCCCGATCCGTTCAGGCGTATATCGAGATAGGAGAGGATGTTTCTCGGCTGCAGGCTGCGCGCCCATCCCTCCAACTCATCGAGATGCCCGGAGGCATAAGCGCCGCCGACCACGGCACCGATCGACGTTCCGACCACGACGTTGGGAACGATTCCGTGCGCCAACAGCGTCCGGATAATGCCGATATGGGCAAATCCGCGGGCGGCGCCACCGCCCAGCGCCAGTCCGATCACCGGCCGGCGGATACTGCCGAGCCCTACCTTGTCGTGGCCGTTTTCTTGGGTATCTGAGCCCTTTTGGCCGCGGCCCATCCAGCTATCCAACACGCAAACTCTCCTGCGTCCTCGACACTATTCGCCGCGGCTCCACCGCGCCAGAACCGCCCATTTCGATCCGTCTGCATGGTTTATGCCCGGCGCGAGCGGCCTAGAGCATTTTCCAGCGAAGTGGACCGGTTCGCGTCAGGAGCGCGACCGCCTCGCTAACATGGGACGTGGGTCCGGGTTCCGCCACCGCCCATGGCCGGAGGTTCGGCTCTGGAGGCTTGAATTTGCCGCGTTTTCGGTGAAAAGCATGGCCATGATCTCGCGCGGTAACGGAATCGTTGGATTCGGGGAGGGCGGAAGGCCTTTCCCGGCGCGGACGTTTGCCTTGGTCCTTGCGACGTGGGCTGTATTCCTTCCGGCTCCCACGTCGGCCCAGATGTTCCAGGATCGCCCGCCGCCGGTGCCGCCGGCCGCAGTTCCCGATGTGCAGACGCCGCCAGCCATGAACCTTGCGCCACCATCGGGCACGGGAGCGATCCCGACGGTTCCGCCGCCGTTGAACCAGCCGACCATCGTGCCGCCCTCGATCGCCACGATCCCGCCGGCCGCGCCGCCGGCGGCCCCCGTTCCCACGCAGGGGGTGCTGTCGCTGACGGCGCGCTACGGCAAGGATCTGCCGGTCATCAATGGCGGGTTGGTGTGGCGGGTGTTTGCCGACAAGCCGGACGACACCGGCACGTTCAAGCTGCTCCGCGAGGAGCGCGGCGCGACCCCGAACATCGTGCTGCCGCCGGGCAACTACGTCATCCACGTCGCGCTCGGCCTGGTCAGCGCGGTGCGGGCGGTGAGCCTGAAGGCGGAGACCGACCGTCTTGCTTTTGTGCTTCCGGCCGGTGGGCTGCGCATCGAGGGCCGCGTCGGCTCGAGCAAGATTCCGCCGAACCAGATTTCGTTCGCGCTCTACAAGGGCAGCCAGTTCGATGGCACCGGCGCTGAACGCCAGTCACTGGTGCCTAACGTCGCCGCCGGCGACGTCGCGCTGCTGCCCGAGGGGACCTACTACATCATTTCCAACTACGGCGACGCCAACTCGGTGGTGCGCTCCGACATCCGCGTCCAGGCCGGCAAGCTGACGGACGTGACCGTCAGCCACCGCGCGGCGGTGATCACGCTGAAACTCGTCAGCGACAGGGGCGGCGAGGCGCTCGCCAACACCGCATGGTCGGTGATCACGCCGGGCGGCGACGTCATCAAGGAATTGATCGGCGCATTTCCGCGCGTGGTGTTGTCCGAAGGCGAATATCGCGTGATTGCCAAGAACGAGGGCAAGGTGTTCGAACGCCCCTTCAACGTCGTCAATGGCGTCGACGGCGAGATCGAGGTCATCGCGCGCTGAAGAAGCCCTTCAGAACCGCGTTCGGTTGCGGTTCCCGCACGGGCCATCGTTGCTTGATGCTCGACGTTGCAAAGCTGCATCGGCCCGTCGCAGTATCGCGTATCATTCAATGAGCGTTGTATCGCCCCACTCTCGCCAACGAGAGCCTCAGTCTCGTCAACCAGACAGCTTACGTCTCCGACACTGCAATCTTGATCTACGTCAACAGTGAAGGAGATACAATGGCGGTTGATTTCAGCCTCGAAGGCGCAAAATGGGGCTCACCCGAATTGGGCACTGCGGGTGGGGCGGTCACCTGGGCCGTTGATGACAGTATCTCCCAGGTAGAACTGCGATCCATCAATGCCGCATTCGCTGAATGGTCCGAGGTTGCCAATATCCAATTCCAGCAAGTCTCATCCACGGCCAATTCTGACATCGATTTTTCGAACAGTGCGCTCGATGGCGCCGGCAACGTCCTGGGAGTCGCGGGCTTCAGCTTTTCAGGGGGCCAGCTTCAGAGTGCGGACATCCAGTTCGATAGTGGCGACAATCTGAGTGGCTCGGAATTTAGCCTCGTCGCGATCCACGAGATCGGGCATGCGATTGGACTGGGTCACTTCAACGACGATCCCGCGGTGATGAACTCGACCGCCAATTTCGATCTCACCGGTTTGGCGCAATCCGACATCGACGGCATTGTGGCGCTTTATGGCGCCAACACCACCGACATGGCGGATGCGGGCACGGGGACCACACCGCCGGACGCCGCCACTCCGGGAGACGGCGGCGGCGATGCCGGAATGACGCCTGACGCGCCGGCCGCAGGTGCGGGCGATGACGGCGCCGGCGGCTGTGGCGGAACCCAGACGGCTGCGGGCGATGGCGCCACGGGCACCGGTGCAGATGCCGGCATAGGTGATGGTGGCGCGCCCTTTGCCTTCGGTGATCTTGGCGGCCGCTTCGCCGATCTCGCATCCTTGCTGAATTCGATGCGGGGTGAAAACAACGATGCAGCCGCCGGATCGGGCGCTGGTTTGGATGGCGCACAACTCGCCGACCTGAGCAATTTCGTGCACCAGCATTTCGACAATCATCTGTGGGGTTGATCGTGCGCGCGATGGTCGTCATGTCGTGACGGCACGACAATGCCCGGCGCAGAACGAGAGTTCTGCGCCGGGCATCTTCGTGGAATGACGATGAAGAGAGCTGTCTAAAGTCGCAAACAGCTGTTGTGACGAACCCAGGTCTAGAACTGCAAAGTCTAGAACCGCGTCACGATCTCGGACAGCGCCGGGCGCGGGCGGTCTTCGGCAGGCTTGGCCGGCGTGCCGATGTGGATGAAGCCTGCGAGCTTTTCATCCGCTTTCAATCCAAATCCATTCAGCGCGTCGCGGTCGAAGGCGAACCAGCCGGTCAGCCAGTTGGCGCCATAGCCGAGCGCGGTGGCCGCGGTGACGATGTTCATCGCGCTGGCGCCGGCAGACAGTTCCTGTTCCCACGCCGGCACTTTCGGGTGGGGCTTGGTGAAACTGACCACCGCGATCACCAGCGGTGCGTCCATCAGCCGGCGCTTCTCGACCTCGATATCGGCGGCGGGGGCGGAAGGATTTTTTTTGCAAAGACCTGCGCGATGATGTCGCCGGCGCGGGCGCGCGCCTCGCCCTCGAACACGATGAAGCGCCACGGCGTCAGCTTGCCATGGTCCGGCACCCGTGACCCGATGGTCAGGATGGTTTCGAGTTCGCTCGCCGAGGGACCGGGGCCGCTCATCTCGCGCGGTTTTACCGAGCGGCGGAGTTTCAGGAGTTCAAGGGCGTCGGGCACGGAGGTCTCTTTTCGTCAGACTGAAGGAGGATTGATTATAACGGACATAGGGTGACCACGAAGCCAGCGGAAGCCCTTTTAGATTGATTATGAGGTGGCTGGGGGGACCACGGGCACCAGCCGAAATAACCCCTTGGTCCCAAGATGGGACTATGGTAGTATGGCGTTGTGAGGGTTATAGCACTCAGCACAATCAAGGCGTTTCTCAATCGGGGCCAAAGCGTAGCCGATGCCCGTGAGCCGTTGATGGCCTGGTTTAGGCAAGTTAGACAGGCAGACTGGACGAAGCCAGCCGACGTCAAGCGAGATGTCCGTAGTGCCAGCATCCTTCGGGATGGCCGGGCCGTGTTCAATATAGCCGGCAACAAGTATCGAATCGTTGTCTGGATCAACTATCCGTACCGCGTTGTGTACATCAGATTTGTCGGCACCCATCGGCAATATGATGCAATTGACGCTCAGAGCATTTGAGAGACCAAGTCATGGATATCGCACCGATCAAGTCACATCGCGACTATCGCCGAGTTCTCAAGGAGATCGAAGGGTTGATGAGCGCCCGGCGTAACTCGCCTGCAGGCGATCGACTCGACGTTCTGGTTACGTTGGTTGAAGCCTGGGAACGCAAGCATTACAGACTCGATCTGCCGGATCCGGTGGAGGCCATTCGGTATCACATGGAGCAGGGCGGATTGCAGCCGCGCGACCTCATTCCGTTTATCGGAAGCAGAAATCGGGTCCATGAAGTGCTCAATCGCCGCCGCGAGCTGACGCTCAATATGATCAGGCGATTACACGAAGGACTCGGCATCCCCGCCGAGTCCTTGATCAAGATCGGGGAGAACAAGGCCGCCTAGGCCATCCGCGCCCGCTTCACGTCCGGCGGCGTCGCTTCTTCGACCAGCGCGGCGATCGCCTCGTCGGTCGGCATCACCTTCTGGCCGTCGCTGCCAAGCCGGCGGATCGAGACCGAGTGGGATTCGGCTTCCTTTTTGCCGACGACGAGCAGGGCCGGGATCTTTGCCAGCGAGTGCTCGCGGACCTTGTAGTTGATCTTCTCGTTGCGCAGGTCGATCTCGACGCGCAGGCCGGCGCGCCGCGCGGCGGCGGCCACCACCTTGGCGTATTCGTCGCCTTCGGAGGTGATCGTCGTGACCACGACCTGCACCGGCGCCAGCCAGAGCGGAAAATTGCCGGCAAAGTGCTCGATCAGGATGCCGATGAAGCGCTCCATCGATCCGCAGATCGCGCGATGCACCATCACCGGCGCCTTCTTCGATCCGTCGGCGTCGATATAGAACGCGCCAAAACGTTCCGGCAGGTTGAAGTCGACCTGCGTGGTGCCGCATTGCCAGTCGCGGCCGATGGCGTCGCGCAGCACATATTCAAACTTCGGCCCGTAAAACGCGCCTTCGCCCGGGTTGATCGCGGTCTTGATGCGATTGCTGCCGCTGGCCTGAATTTCAGCGAGCACCGTCGCCATCACGCGCTCGGCGTGATCCCACATCTCGTCGGTGCCGACGCGCTTCTCCGGCCGGGTCGAGAGTTTTACCGTGAGTTCTCCGTCGAAGCCGAAGTCAGCATAGGTCGACAGGATCAGTTCGTTGATCTTGAGACATTCGTCGGCAAGCTGCGCCTCCGTGCAGAACACATGGGCGTCGTCCTGGGTAAAACCGCGCACGCGCATCAGGCCGTGCATGGCGCCGGATGGTTCGTAGCGATGCACCACGCCGAACTCGGCCAGCCGCAACGGCAGGTCGCGGTAGCTCTTCAGCCCGTGCTTGAAGATCTGCACATGGCCCGGGCAGTTCATCGGCTTGAGCGCAAACCAGCGCTTGTCCTCGGCCTCGTCGCCGGCCGACTGCGCCGCGAACATGTTCTCGCGATACCAGTCCCAGTGGCCGGAAGTCTCCCACAGCACCTTGTCGAGGATCTGCGGCGCATTGACCTCGCTGTAGTCGCCGGTCAGGCGGCGGCGCATATAGGCGATCAGCGCCTGGAAAATCGTCCAGCCCTTCGGGTGCCAGAACACCACGCCGGGGCCTTCCTCTTGGAAATGAAACAGGTTGAGCTCGCGACCGAGCTTGCGGTGGTCGCGCTTCTCGGCTTCCTCGATCTGCTTCAGGTAAGCGTCGAGCTCTTCCTGCTTGGCAAACGCCGTGCCGTAGATGCGCGTCAGCATCGGGTTGTTGCTGTCGCCGCGCCAATAGGCGCCCGCCACCTTCATCAGCTTGAAGGCGGTGCCGATCTTGCCGGTCGAACTCATATGCGGACCGCGGCAGAGGTCGAACCAGTCGCCCTGGAAATAGATTTTGATGGGCTCGTTGCCGGGAATGGCGTCGACCAGCTCGACCTTGAAGGCCTCGCCCTTGTCGCGGAACACCTGTTTGGTCTTTTCGCGGTCCCACACTTCCTTGGTGAAGGGCTTGTCGCGCCCGATGATCTCGCGCATCCGCTTCTCGATCGCGGCGAAATCTTCCGGGGTGAACGGCTCGTTGCGGAAGAAGTCGTAATAGAAACCGTTCTCGATCACGGGACCGATGGTGACCTGCGTGCCCGGCCACAGCGACTGCACCGCTTCGGCAAGCACATGCGCGGCATCATGCCGGATCAGCTCCAGCGCGCGCGGATCGTCGCGGTTGATCAGCTCGATCTTCGCATCATCAGATATCGGATCGTTGAGGTCGGCGACCGCGCCATCCAGCGCCACCGCCACCGTGCGCTTGGCCAGCGACGGCGAGATGCCCTTGGCGATGTCGAGCCCGGTGGTGTTCCTGGGATATTCGCGTTTCGCGCCGTCGGGGAAGGTGAGGGTGATCTTTTCCAAGGGCTCGGCCGGTTTCAAATTTGCAAGGCCGAACTGGAATCCGGATCCGGGCGTATTCTCGTCAGACATGTCAGTCTCCTGAAGCTCACTCCTGCGAACGAGCGCAGGTAAGCGGAAAGCAGCGGTATAGCAGGGGATTCGGCGCCTGCAATCGGGCAATATCGAGAAATTCAGGTCAAACCCTGCTTACAATCAAAGGGTTTTGCTCCGATCCTTGGGCAGCCACGTCGAAGGAGCGGCGACCGAAGGTTGCGGCTTCGCCACGCATTGTCTAGCTTCGACCTGCGCTATTGCTTCCATAGCCCTTTGATCACGCCGGTCATGATGCTTCACCTTTTCCTTCTCGCCGTCCTGCTGCTGGTTCACGGCGAGGTGCATGCCCAAACGCCGGCCGAGAAGCACGGATTTCCGGACCGGCTGATCGTTTACAACGCCAAGGGCCCGGCCGATGCGTGTGGCCCGGGGTGCGATCGCTGGATCGCGGTCGAAGGCCAGGTCGACGAGGGCGCGGCGGCGCGCATCGGCCGCTTCCTGCGGGACGTCAAGGACAGCAAGCGGCCGATCTATTTTCATTCGCCGGGCGGTTCGGTCAGACCGTCCTATGTCATCGCCCGCCTGCTGCGCAACCGCAAGGCCGTCGCCCGGATCGGACGCACCATCGCATCCGCCTGCGCCGGCGGAACCCAGGTCGACGCGGCCTGCCTCAAGGTCAAGGCGGCAGGCGGAGAGGTCGAGGCCGAACTCACGACCCGCAACGCGATGTGCAATTCCGCCTGCACCTATCTGTTTCTCGGCGCCACCACCCGCGAGGTCGCGCCCGATGCCGTGGTCGCCGTGCATAATTCCAGGCTGACGTTGCACGCGCGCGGGCCGTTCTCGGCGCAGCAGATTGCCGAATTCAAGCAGCGCAGCATGGCGAA
This sequence comes from uncultured Alphaproteobacteria bacterium, assembly GCA_963742935.1. Classification (GTDB taxonomy): domain Bacteria; phylum Pseudomonadota; class Alphaproteobacteria; order Rhizobiales; family Xanthobacteraceae; genus Bradyrhizobium. Next base: position 83,504 of record CAVUOI010000031.1, read on the forward strand.
GGCCGATCGCGAACGCGCCGCCTTCGTCGTCTCGATGGGCATAGCCCGCGAACTGGACGACCTCATCAAGACGGTGAAATTCGAGAGCTTGCACATCCTCACACGCCCCGAACTCTATCGCTTCGGCGTCGATACGCGCCCGCTGCCCGAAACGGCGTGGACGTTCGAAACTGCGGCACGGCCCTACATTCGCAAGATCGCCGCCGCCAAACAGGGCGACGGCGCCTCGTTCCGAACGATGGAGTGGCGGCTGTTCTGCGAGAACAAGAATCGCGGCCGATTGATGTTCGTGCGGGAATCCGGCCAGGAAGGCGACGGCCTCAAGACGATGATGCTGATGGCGGGGGCGGGCAAATCGGTGGCGTTCGGAAAACACCCCGCGCGCGTCGGCAAGTACGAGGTGTGGAGCGACGTCGTCGCCCCCGAAGCCATGCAGACGATGCTGGCGGCCTCGCGCCTGCAGATGGGCGAGGGCACAGCCGACACCGAAGGTAAGACAAAGCTTGCAACGTTCGACATCGATACGCTGGGCCTTGGCGCATCATGGACGCGGCTTCAGTCTTCATGCCCGGCCAACACCACACCACCTCCCGCCGCAACTTCCAATCTCAACGCACCTCCCGCCATTCCGGCCATCTCCGCTGTTCCCGCGACGCCGGCGAAGTAAGCGCAAGGGTGCGTCATCGATGGCCGGCCATGCAATTGCATGCAGTTGCATTAAAAGCGGCAACTGATATACGCGCGGCGTGAACCGCTTCGCTCCCACCGCATTGATGCTCGGCAATGTCGTCACCGGATGTTCGGTGCTGGCGCCGGCGGGCATGCTGGGTGAACTGTCTTCCGGTCTCGATGTCTCTATCCGCACCGCGGGGCTTCTGATCACCTTCGGTGCGATCGTGTTGTGTTTAGGCTCGCCGGTAACGGCGTGGCTGACGTCCAGAATCGAGCGCCGCAACCTGCTCACGGCGACGATCGCGGTGCTGGCACTCGGCAACTTCGCCTCCGCCCTTGCGCCTGACTATTTGAGCCTGCTGGCCATTCGCCTGGTCATGCTGGCTGTCGGCGCGCTCTATACGCCTCAGGCCGCAGGGACCGGTGCGCTGATCGTAAGGGAAGAAAAGCGCGGCAGCACCATCGCCTACATTTTTCTCGGCTGGTCGCTGGCGGCGGCCGTGGGCCTGCCGGCGATCACGTTCATCGCCAGCCGTTACGGCTGGCAGGCGGTCTATGGCGTCATCGGCCTGATCGGATGCCTGAGTTTCCTGCTGCTGGTGTGGCGTCTGCCGCGCGGGTTGACCGGCGCGCCGGTCGACCTGAAGACCTGGGCCGCCATCGGCCGCAACCCGATGATCCCAGCGCTGCTGTTGATCACGACGCTGCAGATGTCCGGCCAGTTCGTGGTGTTCACCTATATGGGGCCATTGCTGGCGCGACTGACGGGCGCAGGGCCGGACCCGATCGCACTCGTGTTTGCATGCTACGGCGCATGCGGCGTGATCGGCACGTTCACCGCCAGCCGCATCGTCGATACCTGGGGCGCCTGGAAGACGTCCCTGCTGTTCATGTTCGTGTTGCTGGCCGGCCTCGCGGGCTGGGCGCTCGGCGCGGGCAGCTATTCGCTGATGGCCGTGGCGGTCGCGATCTGGGGCATCGGGTTTGCCTCGACCAATTCGATGCAGCAGGTGCGGCTGGTCGGTGCCGCGCCAGCGCTTGCATCCGCCTCGGTGTCGCTCAACACCTCGGCGCTCTACGTCGGGCAGGCAACCGGATCGGCGATCGGCGGTTTTCTGTACGCGCGCGATCTCTTCTATGCCTCGGGCTATGTCGCCACGGGTCTGGTCGCGCTGGCGGTGATCGCGGTGATCCTGACGAAGCCAGGGAAGGGCCGGGGCGCTTAGCGCTCGACGATCGCTAGACCGGCGCCCGCATCACGATGCTCGTCGGCCGGTCGAACCCTTCGTGGGACGTCTCTGCCGTCTTGATAAATCCCATCCGGGCGAATGCCGCGTGATTTTCCGTCAGTTCGATGCGGGTTTCCAACTCGAGCATGCCTACACCGCGTTGGCACGCTTCGTTGCGGGCGGCTTCCAGCAGTTTTCTACCAATGCCAGCGCGTTGAAGGGACGGGCTGACGGCGAGCTTGCTGATGTAGAGCGCGTCGTTCTTCTGGTGCGCAAATACACAGCCGACCAGATCATCTGCTCTATGGGCCAGCAGCAGCATGCCGCTTTCGGCGCTGGTCCGGATCGATTCCGCAGTCAGCCGCAAGGCCGATGAGGGCGGATCAATCCGCGGACCCATGTAGGCAAACGCATCGAGGATCAGCAGACGCACGCGCTCCCAATCGCTGAAATCGCGGGCGGCTGGACGAACAAGGATTGCCGGGGCGTCGGTCACCATATCTTTGTAGCTCTCCTTCCGACCGAGTCGAGAGCGATCATTCTCGAACGCGGGCAAACGCAGCAACAGATGTCGACAAGACCACGGGTTGAAGGCCGATCACTTCGCGAGACCGCCGACAAACGGCCTGATGCTGTCGAGCACTGCTTGCCGATCACCGGCAAAAACCCAGTGATCGGCGCCGTCGAGTTCGATGAAACGCGCCTGCGGGATGTGGTCGGCAAGGTGCCTTCCGGCGCCGATGCGGACGGCGCGGTCGCCGCGGCGATGCAGCACCAGCGTCGGAACGGCAACCTGCTTCAGAAGATGCCGCACATCGGTATCGCGCAGGGCCTCGAGCACGCCCTTGATGGCGCCGGGGCTTGAGGCCGCACGAAGCAGGCCGGCCCACCAGGCTCGCGTTTTGGCGTCGCCGGCGAGACTAGGTGCGAACGTCTCGATTCCCGCTGGCCCACCCCAGGCCGACACGAGCTGCTGCAGCCATGCGTCGTATTGATCGGCGTGCAACGCATGCGGATAATCAGGTGCAAAGCTTCCTTTCGCGAGCGAGTCGAACAGGATCAGCCCCGCGACGCGATCGGGATGTTCGGCCGCGAAGCGGATGCAGGCCGGCCCGCCTTCGGAGGCCCCGAACAGCACGACCCGGCGCGAGCCCGTGGCATCGAGCACGGTGCGGATGTCTTGTGCGGTCGCCTCGGCGCTGGGGCTGAACCCGACCCGGTCGGAAAGGCCGACGCCACGGCGATCGAGCAGAATGAGACGGCCCATCTCCGCCAGCGAGGAAAGGAACGCCCGGCAGCCTGCGTCCTCCCAGACGCGTTCGACATGGGACACGAAGCCGGGCAGCATCAGGATATCGGTGTGTCCTTTGCCATAGGTCTGGAATGCGAGGTGCACGCTGCCGCCGCTGACATATCGGGTCGGCGGCGGCGCCTCGGCATCGGCTTCGAGCAGCGCGTTGGTCTCGGCTTCGGGCGCCACGTCGAGTTCGTCGCGCAAGCGCTGTGTCAACGCCTTGAGCTGGCGCTCGGCGGCGGCCCGATCGTCGCCCAGCATCAGGTTGCGGATGAGGTGGCGCGCATAGATTTCGCTGAGCGGATCGAGCGCCACCAGGCGGCCGGCATGTGTGGCGGCGGAAGCGTAGTCGCCCGCCGCCTGCTTCTCCTGCACCACCCGTTCGAGCGCCTGGATCGCGCGACCGCGCAGGGCCTCCCTGCGGAAGAACGCCCACTCGTCGAATTGCGGGCAGTCGCCGGGCGAGAAGCCGTCGAGAAAGTCGGTCTGATAGAGAGCGCAGGCGCGCTCGAACGCGCCGCGGTCGCAAGCCTCTTCGAACAGCCGTGAATCGATTTCCAGATCGATCGTTGCCGACAACCGGACCGTCGATCGGTCGGAGGCAAGAACATCGCCGAGCGCGAGCTGCAGGCGGTGCAGCAGCCGACGGAGCCGCGCCTTCACGACATCCGCAGGGCTTTCCGGCCACAACAGGGTCGCCAGCGCTTCGCGCCCGACCGGACCCGGCGCTTCCGCCACATACACCAGCAGCGCCAGACCCTTGCGCAACGCCAAAGGGCACGGGCGGTCATCACAACGAACTTCCGGATATCCAAGCGTCCGGACGCTGAACGAAGCCATGGCGATGCGATCTGCAATGAGGGCGTCCGGGAACGCGGTAGCGCCCCGGGGGACGCTGAGGGGACGGGGCGATGATAGCACCGCTGGAATTGCACCGTCACCTCTGGAGAACCGTCATGATTGGACGTGCCGCCGCCCTTGTTTATGGCCTCGCGAGCTATCTCATTTTCTCGCTTTCGTTTGCCTACACGCCGGCTTTCCTCGGCAATTTTCTCGTCCCGAAGACGATCGATGTGGGAGCGGACAGCGCTCCCGGACACGCGGTCGTGATCAACGCGATCTTGCTCGGTCTGTTCGCAATCCAGCACAGCGTCATGGCGCGCCCGGCCTTCAAGCGCTGGTGGACGCGCATCATTCCGGCTTCCTGCGAGCGCAGCACCTATGTGCTGATCTCGAGCGCCCTGTTGATCCTGATATTCTGGCAGTGGCGCCCGATCGCTGAGACCGTCTGGCGCGTCGAGGGCTGGCCGGCAGCGCTGCTCACGGCGATCTTCTGGATGGGCTGGCTGATCGCGCTGCTTTCGACATTCCAGATCGATCATTTCGAGCTGTTCGGCGTGCGCCAGGTCGTCGACGCGCTGCGCGGAGCCGCCGGTCGCATGCAGGCGTTCAAGACGCCGCTGCTGTACCGGCTGGTGCGGCACCCGCTGATGCTGGGCATGCTGCTCGCGTTCTGGGCGGCCCCGCATATGACGGCGGGACATCTGTTGTTCGCCATGATGAGCACCGCCTACATCCTTGTCGGCGTCAGGCTGGAGGAGCGGGACCTCGTTGCCGCGTTCGGCGCGAGCTACGAGCAGTATCGCCGGCGCGTTCCGATGCTGCTGCCGCGTCTGTTCGGCAGCGGATCCGTCGCGTCCGAAACACGTCACGGAGGCTGAGATGCGCGCCATTCTTTGCAACGCCTTCAAAGGCATCGAAGCCCTTGGCTTCTCCGAGGTCGACGAACCACGCCCGGCAGCCAACGAGGTTCTCGTCGACGTCCATGCCGCGTCCGTCAGCTACATGGACTACCTGATGAGCTGCGGCGGCTATCAAATGCGGCCGGCGCTTCCCTACGTGCCGGGAACGGACGCCGCCGGTATCGTGCTGGCCTGCGGCGGGAGTGTTACGCGCTTTAAGCCCGGCGATCGTGTCAGTTGCGGCAACTGGTTCGGTGCGTTTGCGGAGCGCATGGTCGCCAAGGAAAGCAGCGTCGCCCTGCTGCCGGCCAACGTCGATTTCACCGTGGGGTCGACGGTGATGCACACCTATCTCACGGCCTGGTATGCGCTGATTGAGCGGGCGCGGCTGCAAGCCGGTGAGACGGTACTCGTGACGGGAGCCGCCGGCGGCGTGGGCCTCGCCTGTGTCGAGGTCGCGCATGTGATGGGCGCACGGGTGATTGCCGTCGTGGGCAATGCTGCGAAGGCGGCCCTGGTCCGCACGCACGGCGCCGCTGAAGTCGTCGACCATTCATGCGACGACGTGCGTGAACGCGTGAAGGCCCTTGCAGGGGCCAAGGGTCTCGACATCTGCGTCGACAATGTCGGTGGCCCGCTCTTCGCCACGCTCGCGAGGTTCATGGGCTGGAACGGCCGGCTGCTTCCGATCGGCTTCACCAGCGGCGAGATTCCATCACTCGCCATGAACCTGCCGTTGCTCAAGAACTATTCGGTCGTCGGCGTGTTCGTCGGCGCCTGGATGGAGCGTTGCCCGGAGGAGGCTGCCCGCGCGGCGGAAAAGATCATGGCATGGGTCGGCGAGGGCAAGCTCCGCCCGCAGGTCGACCGCGTGCTGCCGCTTCAACGTGCCGGTGAGGCGATGGGTCTGGTGGCGAACAGGAGCGCGATGGGGCGGATCGTGCTGCAGGTCAGGCAAGAGGCCTGACCGCTTTACCGGCTTGCTGCCGGCGCGCCGGCGATGCGTGTGAGCGCGGGCGTTGCCGCCATCCTGACCAGCACGTCCTTGACCGGATGCTCGGTCCAGGCCTGTGTGACGTAATCGCGGTGGGTGACGCCGTCGGGCGTCTGCACGAACACCACGCTGCCGGGCTTCAACGGTTCGTCCATGGTCTCGGTGACCGAGATGCCGCGGTCGCGGAGCATCTGCATCAGCTCCTCGTCGTGCCGCTTGGTGTAGCGGGTATAGGACGAGACGAAGAAGCTGGTCGGGTTTTTCTCGATCCATGACGCGAACTTGTCGAGTTCGCCATAGACGGCGTCGAGCAGGAACACGCCGCTGATACGGTTGGGGACGCCGCCGACCTCCAGGCTCCAGGCGGTCGGCAGGAAGCCGCCGCTATAGCCGACGATCACGATCGGCAGGTTCGCGAATGTCTGCGCCGACTTCGGATCGCCGTAGAGGCGGGCGAGGTGGCTTGCCAATTCATCGATGAAGCGCTTGAAGCCGCCCGGCTGCCAGAATTTTCCGGCCGAGGAATCGGCGGCATTTACCGCAAGCTGCGGCGCGAGCAGAACGGCGTTGGCGCCGGAATCCGAGATCTGCTGCGGCACCAGTTGCCGGTCGCGGACGTCGCGCTCCAGCGTCGCGCCGTTGCCGTGGAAGAATACCACGATCACGCCGGGCTTCCTGGCATCGAACGTCTCGGGGACATGCACCAGCACGCGGCTGTCGTTGTAGGTCTCATCCTGCCAATAGACCCGGCCGCCCAAGCTGCGGTGTCCCTTGCGGTCGCCTTTGGAGATGTTGAGGAACGGCTCTTCGGAGCGCGGATTGGTGCCGGCATAGGGGAAGGCCGAGGATTTCATGCTGACCAGCGTGGTCAGTTCTTCACGCTCGGTCCGGGGCAATGTGAGCGTCGGCGTCAGCGAGGCGAGCCTCACGGGATCGGTACGCACGGTGCGCGGCGGCTGCGACGCTAACGCGAACTGGCGCTGGATTTGCGGCAGGCTTTCATGCGCGGCCGGGAAACGGTCGGCGAATTGCGATTGGGGGAAACGATCCTCGAACGTATCGATCGAAGTCCTGCCGGCCGAAGCTTTCGGCGTGGCGGTGCGGGACTTTGCGCCATCCGTGTTGGCCGCCAGCATATTCGCGTTCGGAGACATGCCGCCGTGGACCAGGACAAAGGACAGCGGCACGCACAGCGCTGCCATCGCCACCCAATGCCATCGCCGCGGCAAGCGGAGCGATGAGGCGCGACGCGGCATCGCCGGGGGCGTTGCCCGGCTGGCGCGATCAGCTGTCAGGAATTTCGGAATTTCTCCGACCATCCACCCCGATGTCCCAAGATCCACCGTCTACCGATGTAAGCTCGCACGCGTTCAGGCGACGTTAAACGTCCGGAAAAACTCCCCACATCCGGACGTTTGAGGAGACCATGGAATCGTGTCGCGATTGTGGGAGGGCCACGATGTTTTCGCAATCCGGTAGTGGCACGGGGATCTGGAGGTATCATTGAACCGATTTTCTAGCTCTATTTAAACCATTGTTAGCATTGCTTGAATTGCAGCGCGCCAGCCTGCACGATGCAATTCTGGCTGCGGCGCTGAAGGTACGGTCCGAGATGGCGGCATCAGAATCGGGTAGCCCGGCGTTGCCCGGCGCGCGCTCCGGCAGCGGCTCCAGCGTTTCTGTTCTGGTGGCGGTAGCCATCGTCGTTGCCGATATGGTCGGCGTCGGCGTCTTCACCAGCCTCGGCTTTCAGGTCAAGGACATCCCGTCAGGCTTTTCGATCCTGTTGCTGTGGACGATAGGGGGTATCGTCGCGTTGTGCGGGGTGTTTTCCTACGGTGAGCTTGGCGCGATGTTTCCGCGCTCGAGTGGCGAATACAACTTCCTCGGCCGGGCCTATCACCCGGCCTTCGGTTTTGTGGCGGGCTGGGTGTCGGCAACCGTCGGCTTCGCCGCACCCGTCGCGCTGGCTGCCATGGCCTTCGGCGAGTACGGCAAGGCGGTGTTTCCGGACGTATCGCCGCTGGCGCTCGCGATCGGCGTGGTCTGGCTGGTGTCGCTGGTGCAACTCACCGGCGTCAGGCACTCCTCGACCTTTCAGCTGATAGCGACCATCCTGAAAGTGTTGCTCATCGTGGCCTTCCTGGTCAGCGGTTTTGTGATCGGCACGGCGCAGCCGGTGTCGTTTGCGCCCACGGCCTCGGACTTCACCCATATCGCCAGCGCGCCGTTCGCGATCAGCCTGGTGTTCGTGATGTATTCGTTCTCGGGCTGGAATGCGGCGACCTACATCATCGGCGAGGTGCGGCTGCCCGAGCGCAACGTGCCGCGGGCGATGCTGATCGGGACGCTCATTGTTCTGGTGCTGTATGTCGCGCTCAACGCGGTGTTCCTGCATACCGCGCCGATCGACAGGCTCGCCGGCCAGCTCGACGTCGCCCGGATTTCCGGCAGCTATATCTTCGGCGAGTTCGGCGGCCGGATCGTCGGCGCGATGATCTGCTTTGGACTGATCTCCTCGATCAGCGCCATGATGTGGATCGGGCCGCGCGTCATGATGACGATGGGCGAGGACATTCCGGCGTTGCGGGCGTTCGCCCGCAGATCCAGCGGCGGCGCGCCGGCCTACGCCATCCTGTTTCAGCTCACCGTCGCGAGCCTGATGCTGTTTACCCGCAGTTTCGAGGCGGTGCTCGAATTCATCCAGTTCTCTTTGTTGTTCTGCTCGTTCTTCACCGTGCTCGGCGTGATCAAGCTGCGGATCACGCATCCCGACCTGCCGCGGCCCTACCGCGCCTGGGGATACCCGGTGACGCCACTGGTCTTCCTGCTGGTGACCGGCTTCATGATGTACCATCTCTTGACGGAGCAGCCGCTGCGCTCGTTCCTCAGTCTTTTGATCATGTTTTCAGGCCTGTTGATTTACGCCGTTTTCCGCAAGCGGGCAGATCACGTCCCCGCAGTCGCGGCGGGGCGCGAATGAACATGCTGCATTCCCTGCGCGTTGCGATGCTCTCCGCAATCATTCTGCTGGCGGCTGCGGCTGGCGTCCACGCGCAAACCGCAACGGTGGATGACACCGCGAAGTTTCTGGCCGGCATGATGCCGTCGGCGGACTCGCCGCTCATGCCGCTGACCAACGAGACCGCCTGGCAGCGCCACGCCAAATTCTTCGACAACGCGTTCGGCCAGCTCGAGCAGCGCCAGATGTCGCGGATTCGCGCATGGGCAGACGGCAATCTGTCGGCGCCAAGGCCCACAATGTTCTACATGTTCTCAGGCCCCGACTTTCTTTACGCGAACGCGTTCTACTCGAAGGCGTCGACCTATGTGCTGAGCGCGCTCGAGCCGGTCGGCTCGGTGCCGGATCTGACGAAATTGTCGCGCGGCGGCGTCGCGTCCGCGCTCCATAATGTGGAGCGTTCGCTCGGCTCGATCCTGAGCTTCAGCTTCTTCATCACCAAGGACATGAAGACCGATCTGCAGGCGGGCCAGATCAGCGGCACGCTGCCGATCCTTTACGTGTTCCTGGCGCGCTCGGGCATGACGGTGAAAAGCGTCGGGCCGGTCGCACTGGATGACAAGGGCGCGGCGTATATCGCGGGCGAAAATCCAGGGCCGAATGCCGTGCGCGGCGTGCGCATCATCTTCGCCGGCAGCGACGGGCAGGACAAGACGCTGTATTATTTCTCGACCGACCTCTCGAATTCCGGCGTCAAGGCGAGCGGCTTTCTGAAGTTCTGCGAGACGCTCGGCCCGGCCAACAGCCTGATCAAGAGCGCGTCCTACCTGCTGCATTCCGGCAATTTCACCACTGTGCGCAACTTCCTGCTCAACAACAGCGCCACCATCATCCAGGACGATTCCGGGATTCCGCTGACCTATTTCAGCGCGAAGAAGTGGCGCTTCTTCCCGTTCGGTCGCTATCTCGGGCCGATCGATAAATTCCCGGGACTGCGTCAACCGTCCTACGCAGAACTGTTCCGCCGCGCACAGCCGATCGATTTCGGCATCGGCTATCGCTGGCGCACGCATGAAACGAACTTGCTGCTGTCAGTGAGATTGCCCGACGATGGATCGCCTGCCATCGACGCTGCAGCATCGGCCGCGGCGCCGCCAGCGCCACCTCCGCGCAAGCCGCGGGCGTTTATTGGGTCGCGACCGCTACCAGATTTCTGGCCGTTTTCGCGTTAGAAGTCCGACTTTACCAGCGGACGCTTTGGCTCGGCACAATGAAGGCGGCCTGGCTTGGCGGTTCGGAGCTCGTGCCGAAATATTGCCACGCCGCGACAATGAGGACGAGCAGCGCGAGGATCGCGAGCAGATCGTTCAGCCTGCTGTCGTGACCGTGGTGGCTGATTTTCCAGCGCATCGTTTGTTTCCTCCCTGCGGGAGCGCCCAAACCAATGCGGATGGGGGAACCGGAGTTCCCGCGTATCAGCGCTGTGTCTTCATGAGGCGTTGACGCCGCGCCAGCGTCCATAGCGCCATGGCAGATACCATCGGGCGCCCGGCGGCCTGGCCTGTGGAACGTTGTCGATGCCGGACGTGCCCCAGGGCTGGCAGCGCAGGATCCGCGCCAGTGTCATCCAGCCGCCGCCCCACAGCCCAAAGCGTTCGATCGCTTCGTCGCCATACACTGAACAGGTCGGGAGATGCCGGCAGTTGTAGCCGACCAGCGGCGACAGCGTGTGCCGGTAGAGCCAGATCAGCGCACGCCCGGCATTGCGCGGCAAACGACGCGCCGTGCTGGCACACTCCGTGCATAGTTTGTGAGGAAACTGATCGGTGGGTGCCATGATGAACCAGCTACGTAGTCTTGCGGGGGTTCCATATCAAGGAACTGATATGGTGCAGATATTTGCGCCACAGTTGACAATTATCGCACTGCGAAGAGGTGCACCACGCCAAGGTATGATGGACGACACAGGTCAGCACCGTTACCGTTTTGATACGGATCGATGACAGAATCATCTTGCGTTACACTGAAGCCATTGCCGCCGTTCACGGACGGGGCTTGGGGGAAGGAACCAAATTGAGGCTTGTGAGGTCGCTGAAATTTCGCGGCTGGGCGCTCCTCGGCGCCACTGCCTTCTGTCTCGCATTGCCGGGCGCGGTTACGACGCTCGGCAACTCGGCGCACGCCGGCGGCACCCTCGAAGAACGCAAGCAGCCGATGCATTTCAAGTGGAATGTGTGCCAGGGCGATTGCAGGGGCTGGGTCTCGGCGGTCGGCATCGTCACATCGGACAGCCCGCGCGAATTCGAGGAGTTCGCCAAAGATAAACAACTCGCCGGCGCGACCATCGTGCTCGATTCCAGCGGCGGCTCGGTCAATGATTCCATTTCGCTCGGGCGTAAGTTTCGCAGCCTCGGCGCGCTGACCACGGTCGGCGCCACGCGTGCGCACGCAGACCCGCAAGGCGAACGCACAAGCGTGACGCCGGAAGCTTATTGCGAGTCGATGTGCGTGTTCCTGCTGCTGTCGGGCAAGGCGCGTTACGTGCCGCCGGTCGCGCATGTCCGCGTGCACCAGATCTGGATGGGCGACCGCGCCGATGACGCCAAGGCAGCAAGCTATTCCGCGCAGGATCTGATGATCGTCCAGCGCGACATCGGACGTCTCACGAAATACACCTTTGACATGGGTGGCACTGGCGATCTGCTGTCGCTCGCGCTCAGCGTACCGCCGTGGGAAGATCTGCACGAGATGTCGCGCGCTGAATTGCGGCTGGCCAATCTGGTCACGACGGAGGTCGCCACGGACGTGTTGCCGGGCGACAATGCCGCGGTGCCGATGGCGGAAGCGAAGCCGGCCAAGCCGCAGGACCGTTTCGTCAGTTCGGCCGTTGGCGGCGACGCGCCGACGCAGCCGGGCAAGTCCACCAAGACCGCCGAAGCCGCGGTTCCGACCGGGGGCTCCGTGACGGCGGCGCCGGCGCAGACGCAGAAGTAGGCTTTACCCCAGCAAACGGTGTCATCATCCGCGAAAGCGGATGATCCAGTACGCCGCGGCGGCTGTGAATGATCGAGAATTCTCGGCGTACTGGATACCCCGCCTTCGCGGGGTATGACGGTGGTATGATGGGCTCGTTCCCTACGCCTACGCGATCTGCTTCGCCCGGGCATCGATTTGGCCGATGGCGTCGACCACGGCGTCGAAGGTCAGCATGGTGGAAGCGTGGCGGGCCTTGTAGTCGCGCACCGGTTCGAGCAGGGCGATGTCGGCCCATTTGCCTTGCGGGGGACTGCCGTTTTCCTTCAACATCTTGCGGACGGTTTCTCGCAATTCACGTAACTCGTCGGCCGTCGAGCCGACCACATGGCTGGCCATGATCGAGGAGGAGGCCTGGCCCAGTGCACACGCCTTCACGTCATGGGCGAAGTCGGTCACGACCGGCCCATCCATCTTGAGATCGATCTTGACGGTCGAGCCGCACAGCTTGGAGTGGGCGGTGGCGGTGGCGTGGGGGTCGGAAAGGCGGCCGAGGCGGGGGATATTGCCCGCCAGCTCGATGATCCGCTTGTTGTAGATGTCGTTCAGCATGAGATCAGGTGTCCCGGGCGGCGGCAGAAGCGCCCTTGGCGGCTGGGTTTCATCGTCCTATATATGAGCAGGAACGGCGGAAAAACAGCCCGGCCGTTTGCGAAGACCGGCCGAAACGAAACCAGTTCGGTAGTCAACGTATTTTGAATGGGACTCAGGCGCCCGGCGGGCAATCCGCCCCGTCTGCCCGGTGACACTCCGGCCTTTGTGGCCGGTCGAACGGAGAAGACATGGACGCATTGATTAAATCCATCCGCCCCGGCAAGCCTTCCGAAGTGAAATCGCCTGATGTGGCCCCGGAAATCCGCCCCGCCGAGCTCGATCCAGCCGAATTCCTGGCCGCCGCCGTCCGGCCGGACCTGCCGCGCCCCTCGCGCGCGGAGGCCGAACAGGCCGTGCATGTTCTGCTCAGCTATATCGGCGAGAACACCGGCCGCGAAGGTCTGCTGGATACGCCGCGCCGCGTGGTCGAGGCGTTCGACGAACTCTATCAGGGCTACCACCAGTGCCCGGCCGAGGTGCTGGACCGCACCTTTGGCGAAACCGCCGGCTATGACGATTTCGTCCTGATCCGCGACATCGAATTCACCTCGCAATGCGAACATCACATGATGCCGTTCTACGGCAAGGCCCACATCGCCTATACGCCGGTCGAGCGGGTGGTGGGGTTGTCGAAGCTGGCGCGGCTCACCGATATCTTCGCCCGCCGCCTGCAGACCCAGGAGCATCTGACCGCGCAGATAGCCGCTGCGATCGACGAGGTATTGAAACCCCGCGGCGTTGCCGTGGTGATCGAGGCGGAGCATACCTGCATGTCGGTGCGCGGCGTCGCCAAGCATGGCGCGACCACGTTCACCAGCCGCTTCACCGGCATGTTCCGCGACAATCCGGCGGAGCAGCAGCGCTTCCTGTCCCTGGTGCGAGGACTAAGCCGGTAACCTCGCGGAAATTTCACAGCGAGGATACCTTGTCCACATCTCCAACGACCAATGACCGCGAAGAGGGGCTGGCCTTCCAGCCCAAATTCGACGCGTCCGGGCTCGTGACCTGCGTCGCGACCGATGCCGCGACCGGCGACGTGCTGATGGTCGCGCACATGAACGACGAAGCGCTGCGCAAGACAATCGAAAGCGGCGAGGCCTGGTACTTCAGCCGCTCGCGCAACGCGTTGTGGCGAAAAGGCGAGACGTCGGGTCAGACCCAGAGCGTCGTTGAGATGCGTATGGATTGCGACCAGGACGCGGTGTGGATCAAAGTAGAGCAGACCGGCGCGGCTTGTCATACCGGGCGTCACTCGTGTTTCTATCGCAAGGTCGATGCGGCCGACGACACACGGTTGTCATTCGTTGACGCCGACAGGCAGTTCGATCCGACCAAAGTGTATTCCAAATAAATTCAGCTCATCCATGCGTGAATGCCGCAGCTCTCAGTGCCAGAGCTGCGTTGCCTCGCTTGGTGCGATGTGCGAAAGTTCCATCTCGCGTCGAGATGGGGCATCACGGTGGCGTATCGATTGTCTTCGGCACTTTCCCTTCTTGCTTCGATCCTGCTTTCGCTGGGCGTTGCGCGGGCTCAGACCACGCCACAACCGCCCGACACCATGGCGGCACGGGTCCTTGCCTGCGCCTCGTGTCACGGCGCCGAAGGTGAGGGCACCAGCGACGTATATTTCCCGCGGTTGGCAGGAAAGCCCGCAGGCTATCTCTACAATCAGCTGATCGCGTTCAGGGACGGGCGCCGCAAATATCCGCCGATGAACTATCTGCTGGATTTTCTGCCCGAGCCCTATCTCAAACAGATGGCCGAGCATTTTGCCTCGCTGCGGCCGCCGTTCCCGCCGCCTGCCATTCCCACCGTCAGCAACGAGATCCTCGCACGCGGCGAATCGATTGCCGTCAATGGCGACCCGCAGCGCGGCGTTCCGCCCTGCGCCAGTTGCCACGGTGCGACGTTCGGTGGCATGGAGCCGGCGATACCCGGGCTGCTCGGCCTGCGCGCCAGTTACATCAGCGCGCAGCTCGGCGGCTGGCGTTATGGCACCCGGACCGCAGCGTCGCCGGACTGCATGCAAATCGTCGCAGGCCTTCTGACCGAGGACGACGTCAAGGCCGTCGCGGCCTTTCTGGCGTCGCGGCCCGCGCCGACGGACCCGTCCTTTGCCAAGCGCGGCAGCCTGCCGATGCCGCTTGCCTGCGGCAGCCAGCCGAACTGAGGGGGAGATCGTGCAGATGCAAAGAACCTTGATCGCCCTGCTGCCGGCTCTCCTTGGGGTTTTCTTGGCGGCGTGGCTGATGATCGGCGCGACGGCCATGGCGCAGGATGCGGCCCTGATCGCCAAGGGCGAATATCTGGCCCGCGCCGGCGATTGCATTGCCTGCCATACCGCGCGCGAGGGCAAGACCTTTGCCGGCGGCCTGCCGATGAAGACGCCGTTCGGCACGCTATTCACCTCCAACATCACGCCCGATCCGCAGACCGGCATCGGCATGTGGACGTCCGACCAGTTCTACCAGATGATGCATAACGGACGTTTCCCCGACGGCGGGCTGGTCTATCCGGCGATGCCGTTTGCCTCCTACACCAAGGTGACGCGCGAGGACAGCGATGCGATCTACGCTTACTTGCGCTGGATCCCGCCGGTGAAGCAGATCAACCGCCCGCACGATCTGAAGTTTCCCTTCAACAACCGTTCGCTGATCCTCGGATGGCGCACGCTGTTCTTCAAGGAGGGCGTCTACAAGCCCGACCCGACCAAATCGGCAGACTGGAATCGCGGTGCCTATCTGGTCGAAGGCCTCGGCCATTGCGGGATGTGCCATACCGCGATCAATGCGCTCGGCGGCAGTTCGGAATCGCAGGCTTTCGAGGGTGGCTTGATTCCGATGCAGAACTGGTACGCGCCGTCGCTGACCTCGAACAAGGAAGCCGGCCTCGGCGACTGGACCATCGAGGAGATCTCCGACTATCTGCGCAAGGGCGTCTCCGCGCGTGGCGCGGTCTACGGCCCGATGGCTGAGGTCGTCTACAACAGCCTGCAATATCTCAATGACGACGACACCCGCGCGATGGCGGTCTATCTGAAAAGCCTCGCGCAGGGGACATCGCCGGAGAAGGCGCCGGTTCCGTTGCCGTCGGCTGAAAGCAGTCTCCTGATGTCGCTGGGCAAGCCGATCTACGACCGCGAATGCGCAAGCTGCCACGGCGCAGAGGGCCTCGGCATGCCGCCGCATTACCCGCCGCTTGCCGGCAACCAGTCGATTCAGATGGTGTCCGCCGTCAACGCGATCCGGATGGTGCTCAATGGCGGCTATCCGCCGGGCACGGCGGGAAATCCGATGCCCTACGGCATGCCGCCGTTCGCGCACCGGATGTCCGACGACGAGGTCGCGGCCGTTGTAACCTTTATCCGCACGTCCTGGGGTAACCGCGGCGCGGCGGTCTCGGCGCGACAGGCCAATGAACTTCGCGCGGCAACGCTGAACTGAGGGGCGCCATGATCAATTCATCCCCGCCGCAATCGTCGACATTGGGCTCCGAGGAGGAACGCGTCGACGCCATCGTCCGTTCCGGGCCGGGCGGCGCCGTTGCCGTTGCCGGTATAGCGACTGCGATCGTGATCGCGCTGTGGTTTGCGTTCTACCTCTTCGTCTTCCTGCCCAGGAGCGTTTGAACATGGTGAGTGTTTGAGCATGGTGAGCGTTTGATGATGGCGGGCCCCCGATCATGGTGACGGAGACGGACCACGGCGTCGGCGAAGCGGTCGCAGCCCGCATTGAGCGGCGATGGGCGATCCTGTCGATCGTGATCGTCGGCGTGCTGGTCGGCATGGCGACCTTCATCGGCATCCATCAGGCGACAATGCCACAGGGTCATGTCGAGACCGCCGATCCGAAGACGCTGCATCTCTCCGGCGAATTCGTCGAAAGCAATCTTGGCAGCACGCTCGAAGCCGACGGCTCGGTCACCGTGCGCGCGATCGGGCAGCAATACTCGTTCACGCCGCAATGCATCCTGGTGCCCGCGGAAACCCCGATCACCCTGCGCACGACCAGCGCGGATGTCGTGCATGGTCTTCTGATCGAGGGCACCAACATCAACGTCATGCTGGTGCCGGGCTATGTCGCTGAACTGCCGATCCGCTTCAAGGCGCCGGGCGAGCATGTGATGCCATGCCAGGAATTCTGCGGCATCGGCCATCAGGGCATGTGGGGCAAGGTGAAGGTGGTGGACAAGGCTGCCTTTGCAAAACTTGCCGCGGCGCGGCGGAGGCTGACCTGTGTTGATTAACAAGCGTCTCATCCTCGCGCATTTCTGGCTCGCCTTCATCGCGTTCGGCGTGGCGCTGCTGCTCGGCGCCTGGCAGATGTTCGTTCGCAGCCCGCTCAACGCCTGGCACTTCAATCCGGAATTCTATTACCGCTCGGTGACCGCGCACGGCTCGGTGATGGGCTATGTCTTCCCGACCCTGATCGCGATGGGCTTTGGCTATGCGATCACGGAAGCGGCGCTGGAAAAGCCGCTGGTCGGCCGGCGCTGGGCCTGGGCGGGCTTTTCCCTGCTCGCCGTCGGCGCCGTGGTGGCGATGATCCCGGTATCGCTGGGCTTAGCCTCGGTGCTCTACACGTTCTATCCGCCGATGGTCGGCAACCCCTTCTATTACATCGGCGTCGTGATGGTGGTGGTCGGCTCATGGATCTGGGTCGCGCTGATGTCGATCAATTTTGCGATCTGGAAGCGCGAGAACCCCGGCAAGCCGGTGCCGCTGGCGATGTTCGCCAATGTCGCGGGCGCTTATCTCTGGGGCTGGACCGCCGTCGGCGCTGCGCTCGAAATCATTTTCCAGATCCTGCCCGTGGCGCTCGGCCTGCGCTCGACCATCGACGCCGGGCTGGCGCGGGTGTTCTTTTCATGGACGCTGCACGCGATCGTCTATTTCTGGCTGATCCCGACCTACATCGCCTATTACACCATCTTCCCGCGCGCGATCGGCGGCCGGCTCTACAGCGACGCCATGGCGCGGATTTCCTTCATCCTGTTCGTCGTGGTGGCGATGCCGATCGGCATACATCATCTGTTTGCCGATCCGCAGGTCGGCGCCGGCTTCAAGTTCATGCATTCGGTGTTCACCGGCCTCGTCGCGCTGCCGACGCTGCTGACGGTGTTCACGATCTGCGCATCCGCCGAGATCGCCAGCCGGCTGCGCGGCGGTAGCGGCGCGTTCGGGTGGGTGAAGGCGCTGCCCTGGAGTAACCCGATCATGCTGGCGACCGCGCTGTCGCTGGTCATGCTCGGCTTCGGCGGCGCCGGCGGGCTGATCAACATGAGCTATCAGCTCGATGCTTCCGTGCACAACACGCAATGGATCACCGGGCATTTTCACCTGATCTTCGGCGGCGCTATCGTCATCATGTACTTTGCGATCGCCTATGATCTGTGGCCGCATCTCACCGGCCGCGCGCTGGAAAGCTTTGGCCTGATGCGAACTCAGCTCTGGCTGTGGTTCATCGGCATGATCGTCACCACGTTCCCGTGGCATTACGTAGGGATTCTCGGCATGCCGCGCCGCATGGCGTTCTACGACTACGCCAATCCGGCGATTTCGCCGCAGGCGTTCTCGGTGTCGATGTCGGCGATCGGCGGCTTCATTCTGCTGGTCTCGGGCATCCTGTTCCTCGCCGTGCTGGTTCGCGGACAGCGCGCCGCGCGGAGCGAGGCGGGGGCCTACCGGTTTGCCGTTCCGCTGCACATGCCGGCGCGGATCCCGGCCGCGCTGAACAGCTTTGGGCTGTGGCTTGCGCTGATGATCGGGCTCACCGTCGTCAATTACGGATATCCGATCGCGCAGCTGATGGTGCTGAAGGAAACCAACGTGCCAGCCGTCTATGTCGGAGCGAGCCGATGAGCGAGCAGCCGCTGTTCTCGTTGCGCAATCCGTGGTTCAGCGCGAGCGTGGGCGTGACGGCCGCCATTGCGATACTTGCCGCCTTCGCCGGCCTGATCTGGTTACCGCTGGCGCAGCCGGACCTCAAGCTGAGCGGCATCTGGGATGCGATCTGCAGCGCCGCCGGCGTACCGCGCGTGTCGAACCAGAGCGGCGCCATTCAGCCTGACTTCAAGACGTCGAACGCGGTGATGACGTCGGAGATGCTGACGCGGGTCGACCAGGTCTCGATCGGCCGCGGAGCGACGCTGGCGCAGCGCTGCGCGATCTGCCACGGGCCGCAGGGCGTCAGCGACGCCAACTCGCCGAATCTCGCCGGGCAATACGCCGCCGTCACCTACAAGCAATTGATCGACTTCAAGGCCGGCGCGCGCGTCAATGTGGTCATGACGCCGTTCGCGGCCAACCTGAGCAACCAGGACATGCTGGATATCGCCGCCTACTACGCCTATCTGCCGCGCGTGCCCTCGCACAAGCTCGACCCGAAGATATCAGCACCTGCGATTGTCACGACCGGCGCCCCGATGCGCAACATCGCTCCCTGCGGCTCCTGCCACGGCGATATCGATGTCAAGGCCGGCAGCCCCTGGCTCGGCGGCCAGTCGGCCGTCTATATCAAGGCGCAACTGCAGGCGTTTGCCGGCGGTGCCCGCCGCAACGATATCAGCCAGCAGATGCGCAATATCGCCCGCCAGATGACCGCGGAAGAGATCGACCAGGTTGCCCGCTATTACGAAGCCCAGCCGTAGGCGGGCGGAGCGGTCGATTTCCTTAACGCGCCATTAACCATGATTGCGGCAGTCTCGGCCCCCGTATAGGCGCTGATTGCCAGCGCCTTGAGAGCCCGCGCGATTTTTTGCGAGGAGCAGGGCACCAGAGATATGGCGATCGACACAATTACGGCTGCGGCAGGTGTCGATCCCGCGCGCGCCAAGATCGCGGGCTCGATCAAGCAGGCTGCCTCGACCACCGGCGCCAGCTTCGAATATCTGCTCGCCACCGCCAAGATGGAATCCAACTTCAACCCGAAGGCCGCCGCCACCACCTCGTCGGCGCGCGGGCTGTTTCAGTTCATCGACCAGACCTGGCTCGGCACGGTGAAGGAGGCGGGCGCCCATCTCGGGTACGGCAAATACGCCGACGCGATCACCAAAAATCCTTCCGGCAGCTATTCTGTCGACGATCCCGACGCACGCGCGGCGATCATGAAACTACGCGACGATCCGGAGGCCGCCTCGTCGATGGCGGGGGTGCTGACGCAATCCAACAGTTTCAAGCTGACCGGCAAGATCGGCCGCCGCCCGAACGATGCCGAACTTTACATGGCGCATTTCATGGGCGTCGGCGGCGCGGGCAAGCTGATCCAGAACGCCGAGGAAAATCCGAACGCATCCGCCGCGCAGATGTTTCCGAACGCGGCCGCCGCCAACCAGTCGATCTTCTATGATCGCGCGGGACAGGCGCGCAGCGTTTCGCAGGTTTATTCGGTGCTGAGCACGCGCTATGCGGCCGCCGCCAATTCGCCAGTCACGCAAACCGCGATGGCTTCTGCCGGCGGAGATATGCCGAGGCGCGTCACGGTCGCGAGCAACGCGGCGCCGGTGGCCACGGCGATCGACAACGCCGCGTATCTTTCGAGCTTTCCCGATCAGCGCAACGTGACGCCAGTGGCGGCAACGTCGCAGACGGCATCGGCGCAGCCCGAACCGATCTTCCGTTCGCTGTTCCAGGCCGGCGAACGCACGCAGCCGATTTCGCCGGCGGTGCAGGAATTATGGGGCAGCAATTCGTCGCTGACCTCGGTTGCGCCAGCAACCTCGGTTGCGCCAGCAACCTCGCCGTCCACCACGGTTGCTTCGACAAACATATTGTCGGGACGTACGCCCGAGGTTCGCGCACCCGGCCGGCTCGATCTCTTTAGCGACCGCAACGGCACGTTTAGCGGCTGAGCCAAGGCTCATATTCCGGGCGTCACGATGCCCGCCTTCCCACCCTTAACAAAACGTCAATAAAACCAGCCGTTTATGGTGAACCCTTTGTTAAGCGTCATGGTTTATTTTTTCTAATAGTGGCACCGCATCACGGTGTCGTCACAGGTTGCGTAGCCAGACCATGATTGTTCGGCAGTTCATCAGTTGGATTCGGACCGCTCCGGCAGGCGAGCGGGCAGAGGCGACGCGGGCGTTGGCGCGGGCCTGGTTGATTTCAGATCTCACCGGGGACGATCGCATCGCCGCCGAAGGCGCGCTGCTGATGCTGCTCGACGATCCGTCGCCGCTGGTGCGCCAGTCGATGTCGGAAGTCTTCTCGCGAAGCCCTGATGCGCCGGCCACCATCGTGCGGGCGCTTGCTTCCGACCAGCCGTCGATCGCGCTGCCGATCCTCGAACATTCGCCGCTCCTGATCGACGCCGACCTCGTCGATATCGTCGCGACCGGCACCAGCGACATTCAATGTGCGATAGCCCGCCGTGCCAATCTGCCGTCGTCGGTTTCGGCCGCGATTGCCGAGGTAGGTTCGGCGGCGGCGGCGCTCGAATTGATCGAAAACGCCTACGCAGAGCTCGCGCCATTTTCCTGGGACCGCATCGTCGAACGGCACGGCCATCTCGCTGCCATAAGGGAAGCGATGCTGGTGCTCGAAGGCTTGCCGGCCGCCACCCGCGCTGCGCTGGTCGCGAAACTGTCGAACACGCTGGCGCAGTTCGCTGCCGCCCGCAACTGGCTGAGCCCGGAAAGGGCGGGGCGGTTGGCGGACGAGTCCCGCGAACGTTCGACCATCAGCATTGCGGCGCGCTCGCGCGGCGAGGACATGCAGGGCCTGGTCCAGCATTTGCTCGCCACGGGGCAGCTCAACGCCGGTCTGATCCTGCGTGCACTGTTGTCGGGTAACATCGAACTGTTCGAGGCCGCACTTGCCGAACTGGCCGGCCTGCCGCTGGCCCGCGTCACCGCGCTCGTGCATGATCGCGGCACCGCCGGCCTGCGGGCGCTGCTGGTCCGTGCCGGCCTGCCGGAATCGACCTTCGCAGCATTCCTCGTCGCGCTCGAGGCCAGCCGAGAGACGGGCTATGTCGATACGAGCAGCGGCGTGGAGCGACTGCGCCGCCGCATGGTCGAGCGCGTGCTGACCCATTGCGAAACCGACGGCAAATCGGCCGAGCCGCTGCTGATCTTGCTGCGGCGCTTCGCCACCGAATCCGCGCGCGAGGAAGCCCGCATGTTCTGCGAGGAACTGGTCGCCGACGAAGCGCATGTGCCGCCGATGCGCGACCTGATCGCGGCGTAAGCCGAAGCTGGCAACCACACATTCGGCGTCGTCCCGGCGAAGGCCGGGACCCACACGCCGCGGCTTCTCGATTGAAAATGTACTGGTCGATGATCTTCTCGTAACCACTGGCGACTGTGGTTATGGGTCCCGGCCTTCGCCGGGACGACGACGGAGAGATATCGCGTCTTACTCCGCCGGAACGATGCTCGGCGCCAAAATCGCTTCGAGATGTTCGGGCCGGTCGCGGTTGACCTTGAGCAGGAATTCGTCCGCGACGCCGCGCAGCTGCGAGCTCAGCTTGCTCGCCATCGTGGCGGTGTCGAGCTTGGTGCGTTCGCGCACGATCGCCTGGATGGCGTTGATGTGGTGGGTGATCAGCAGTGCCGGGACCAGATCGAGGTCGGGCGCGTGCTCGATGATGCGGCAGAGGCTTTCGGCGGCGGCGCCCGCGGAGGGGAAACCGAACGTCGCGGCGTCGCCCTTGATGTCATGAGCGGCGCGAAACAACTCTTGGCGGTTTTCGACGGTGAAGCCGTCGCGGAGAACGACCGCGTGCGCCGCCGATAGCCGGTCGGCCTCGATCGCCATCCAGTTCTTGAATTCGCCGGACAGTCCGGCGAGCGCCTTTTCCGCGCGGGCGACGGGATCGTCGAGATTGGCTGCGGGAACACGCAGCAACGCACCGCGCAGCGGATTGGGCTGCGTGATCACGTGATGATCGCCGAACGACTTGACCTGTATCGTCCCGGGCTTCTGTTTCGTCATGATGGTCTCTCCAAGCCGGCGCTAGACGGCCGTGCGCGCCTTGTCGAGCAGCGATGGCTGTTGCATGACTTCGACCTCGCCACCGACGCGACGCTCGGGACCGATATAGGCGTTGACGGTGTTGCGCCGGCGATCGGGACCGAAATAGGTCTTGGTCTTGATGAAGGGGCGGGGGTTGGCGACGACGTTGAGAATGCGCTGGTAGAGACCCTTGGCGGAGATCGGCTTCGCCAGGAATTCGGTGACGCCGGCATCGCGTGCGACGGTGACGCGGCGTTTTTCCGAATGTCCGGTCAGCATGATGATGGGCGCGTATGGGTTGCCCTTCGATTCCGGCTGCCGGATCATCTGCGCCAGTTCGAGACCGTCGAAGATCGGCATCGACCAATCGGTGATGACGATGTCGGGCACGTAGTGGCTGTACATTTCGAGCGCAGTCGCGCCGTCCTCGGCCTCATAGGCCTCGCGCGCGCCGAACGAATGCAGCAGCGTCCGCAGGATGCGGCGCATGTGCGGGTTGTCGTCGCAAATCAGAAATCGCAGCTTGTTGAAGTCGATGCGATACATGGTCCGGCCTGGCCCAGCAAAACAGTATACTGGTGTTAACCATATCGCGGCGCTCGTTAAGGAATGGTTGCCAAGCAGGGGTGTCGGGCGCCGGATAGCACAATCTTCTCAGTATGGTCGTCCCTGCGGAAGCAGGGACCCAACGCCGCAGCTTCTCGGTTCGGGCGGTATCAATCGATACCGTCCGCGACAACTAGCGCCAGTGGTTATGGGTCCCGGCTCAAGCGCCGGGACGACAGGGTCAGCGTCAGGATCCGAACTGCTCGCGCAAAATGCGTTCCTCGAGGCTGTGGCCGGGATCGAACAGCATCCGCATCGAGATCGTTTTGTCGGACAGCACCTCGACGCGCTGGACGTCGCGCACGTCGTCATGGTCGGCGGCGGCCGCGACCGGACGTTTCTCGCTCTCCAGCACCTCGATGACCACGAAAGCGGAGTTGGGGAGCAGGGCGCCGCGCCAGCGGCGCGGGCGGAACGCGCTGATCGGCGTCAGCGCCAGCAGCGCGGCGTTGATCGGCAGGATCGGTCCCTGTGCCGAGAGATTATAGGCGGTCGAGCCGGCCGGCGTCGCCACCAGGATGCCGTCGGCGATCAATTCCGGCATCCGCTCGTGCTCGTCGATCAGGATGCGCAGATGCGCGGCCTGGTTGGACTGGCGGAATAGCGCGACCTCGTTGATGGCATGATGCAGGTGCACCGCGCCGTGGACGTCGGTCGCGCGCATCAGAAGCGGGTTGATCAGGGATTCCCGCGCCGCCGCCAGCCGCGTATGCAAATCGTGGGTGGTAAATTCGTTCATCAGGAAACCGACGGTGCCGCGATGCATGCCGTAGATCGGCTTGTCCGAGCGCATGTGATCGTGCAGCGTCTGCAGCATCAGGCCGTCGCCGCCGAGCGCCACCACGACGTCGGCATCCTTGGCGTCATGATTGCCGTAGGACTTCACGAGTTGGGCCAGCGCGGCCTGCGCCTCGGTGCTCGCGCTCGCGACAAAGGCGATCCGGTCGTATCGCTTTGGGGTGGCCATCGGACGGCGAACTCACAGGGTGGTCCCCGGGACGGGGCGGCGCCGGATTGCGCCGCGCTCGTCTATACACCTTGGGCAGGCTTGTCGAGGTCAACCCGCGCGACTTTTCGCGCCACAACGAAATCAGGCGACCGCCGGTCGCGGTCGCCCGATTAAACGCTCGATTTGGCCTCGGCCCGGACGGGCCGGCTGCCGGATTTAGTATTTTGCGACGACCGCCGTGGGCATCGCTCCGAAGCGGTAGTTCAAGCCGACCTTGACCTGGCTGATGTCGGCCCGGTCCCTCATGACCGTGGTGCCGTCGGACGCCAGTGCGGTGTGGCTGCCGAACGAAATGTAGTCGTATTCAGCCTTGGCCGACCAGTTCTTGCCGAGGTCGAACTCGGTGCCGTAGCCGATGGTCCAGCCGACGCGGGTGCTGGAAGTGCCGAAACCGGCACCGTTGGCGAACACGACGCCCGCCTGGTTGGTACAGACATTGGGCACATTGAGGACGCCGCCTTGCGGATTGAAGCAGGTCGCGCTGACCCGACCGTCTTCGAATGCGGCACCGCCCTTTACGTAATAGAGCGTGCGGCCTGCGGTATAGCCGAGCCGGGCAGTGGCTGTGGCCATCCACGAAGTCTTGTCCTGCAGGCCAAAAAACGCAGACGTGATGCCGGGATCGATGACGTTCAGGCCGGAGCTGCGCCCGCCATGGACGTCGGCCCAGGCGATGTCGCCTTCGACACCGACGACCCAGTTGTTGGCGAACTGATAGTTGTAACCGGCCTGCAGGCCGCCGATCGGACCGAATACCCACGGCCGGTTGGTGGCGGTGGGGGAGGCCGGGAAGGCGATATCGGTGCGGCCCGCGGCGATGCCGAAGAAGCCACCGGCATAGAAGCCGGTCCAGTTGGTGGGCACGATCACGGCCGCGGGCGCCGCCCTGATCTTGGTCGGCATGACGGCAGCAAGCGTTTCGGGCGTGAACTGGTAGCGAATGCCGGCGTTGCCGGTCCAGCCGTCGATGTGCTCGCCATTGCGATAATCGACGCGGACGAAACCGAGCCAGCCGGTGTTGACGATCTGTCCGGCGAGCCCGAGCGAATACTGGCCGTAGGTGCCGACGCGGGACGTCGTCGTTGCCTGGTTAAACGTAAAAGGCGCGCCGAGGCCGCCGCCAAGGGCGGCGTTCAGCGAAGTGTAGTTCGACCGGACGTCGCCGGCGAACTCGTGGAACACGCTTGCCGAAGCGAACGGCTGCCAGACCACGGTCGGCGTCGCGATGGCCTTGCCGACACGCACCGACGCGCGACCGATCTGACTGGTGACCTCGTTGGTCTGAACGATACCGGTGATGCCGGTGCCGTTGGCGCCGCCAACGCCGGGTGCGGTGAAGCTGTCGACCGAGGTTCTGGAATAGATGAAACCGGCCGACGGCTCGATGAACCAGCCTTGGCCCAGATCGAAATTATAACCCGTCGATGCCGAGATCGACCAACCATGTGCCCCGACCGGCTGATTGCTGAAAGCAAACGTCGGATTGTTCAGGTTGATGTTATAAAACTCCTGGCGAACCATCAGGTCGGCAAAGAAGCGGCCCTTGGTGGCCACGAAGTAAGTACCCCAGAAGGGGACTTCGAAATCGTTGCCGAAGCCGGCGTTATCGGTCGTCCTCGAACTGAGATAGCCGGCCGTCGTTCCGAGATGGAGATTCCAGCCCGCATAGTTCAGACGTGCGATGTCGGTGCCGACCTGCGCGCCCGCGAAGGTCTGGCGCTGCTGGTTGTTACAATTGGTCGTCGCCGTATTGATCGTGGCGCCGCCCTGGGTCGAAACGCCGACCGAATTCGAGGTGGACGAGATGTTCGCCTGACCGCCGACGCCGCGCGCCCAAACACCGCCGCCGGGCTGGTCGGGGGCCGGATCGGACGGGCGCCGACACGAAGGCGCTGCCCTGCTGGGTAAGGAAGGCCGTGCTGACGTTGCCGATGGCCGCGGAAATCGCCGAACTCGCGGCGCTGGCCGGAATCGCCAGCGTGCCGATATTGTTAATGGTGAAGGGAGTCGGAGTTTGCGTGGTGGTGCAGTTCTGGAACGTCGTGGTGACGGGGGGCGGCGCTTGAGCGAACGCGCCGGATGAAGCCAGAACCGAGCCGGCAAGGCCGGCCAAAGCGAGATAGCCCGAACGGCGCACTGAAATGATAATGGCAGCCATACCCTGTCCCCAAACCAAAGAATCGAAAAACAAAAAAATGTCTCACAAAAAACTAGATGAACGGCGCGGGACTCGAAAGCGGTGAGCGGGCCTAAGACTTCCTTAGGAAATCGAATCCCCGGGGCCTGTACCATTCAGGCAACAAGTCAAGGTGCATCGATACCTCTTGGAAGCGTATTTTGATCGGGTGAATATTTCCCGGGCAAAAGCTCCCGTCCCGGACTTCCAATTGGCTTGTGAGGCAGGTCACGTTGCAGGGCAGGCGTTCGTGCCAACTTGCCGAGATGATTTTGTGAGTTGAACGCCGCATCGATGTATCCGCTTCGCGTCCGGATTGATTGAGCGTGGCCGAAACGATATTGCTTTGGACGTCGGCAGTTTTCGGGAATGCCGCCGATCCGCCCGGAGAACGCCCGAATTGGATGTGTGGCGCGGACCATTAGTTCGCCCCGGAATGTGAATGCCAAAGCACCTTGTCTCATTGCTGGCTGCAATCGGAGGATTTTTCCTTGCGACGCTGCTTGCCACCGATGCGGCCTGGGCCGAGAAGCGCGTCGCGCTGGTCGTCGGCAATTCGAACTACCAGACGGTTCCACAACTGCCCAATCCATCGCGGGACGCGAACGCGGTCGCCAAGATGTTCCGTGACGCCGGGTTCGACACGGTCGATACCTTGATCAACGTGGGCAATCTCGAATTCAAGCGTGCGATCCGCAAGTTCGAAACGATCGCCGATCAAGCCGATATTGCCGTCGTCTATTACGCCGGCCACGGTGTTGAAATCAGCGGGGTCAATTACCTCATTCCGGTCGATGCGCGCCTCGCCAGCGACCGGGATTCCGAGGATGAGGCGATACCGCTGGAGCGGCTGGTGTCTTCGGCCGACGGCGCCAAGCGCCTGCGGCTGATCGTCCTCGATGCGTGCCGCGACAATCCCTTCGTCAAGTCGATGCGCCGCGAACGCAAGACGGCCACCCGCGCGGTATCGGCGGGACTTGGCAAGGTCGAACCGACCAGTACCGATACGCTGATCGCCTATGCGGCGAAGGCCGGCTCGACGGCCGACGATGGTGATGGCCTGCACAGCCCGTTCACGACGGCGGTTCTGAAAAATCTCACCGTTCCCGGCCTCGATGTCCGCCTTGCCTTCGGCAGGGTCCGCGACGAGGTTCTGAAAACGACCGGCAGCCGGCAGGAGCCGTTTGTCTATGGTGCGCTTGGTGGCGGCAATATCGCACTGGTGCCGGCACCGACGGTGGCGCGAGAGGCACCGACCAGCGACGTCAAGGCGGACTATGAACTGGTGCAGCAGATCGGCACCAAGCGGGCCTGGGAAGTATTCCTCGGCACGCACTCCACCGGCTTCTATGCCGATCTTGCCCGCGCCCAGATCGAGGCCCTGGGCCGTCAGGGCAACGTCAATCTCGCCGCGCTTCCGCAGGCACCGACACCCAGCCGCGAGGTGCCGACGAGAGAAGCGCTGGAGTGGGACCGGGTGAAGGACGCGGCCGATCCGGCCGCACTACAACAATTCATCAGGCGCTTCCCGGAATCGCCGCTGACGGTCAACGCGCAGCAGCGACTGGATGTTTTGCGACAGGCCGCCGAGGAGCGTGAGCAGCAAGCGCGCGTAGCGCGGGAGGCGGCGCGCAAAGCCGCGGAGGAAGCGCAGCGCCAGGCGGAACAGCGCAGAGCCGAACAGGCGGCCGCGAAGAAGCGGGATGACGACGAGCGCCGCGCCAAGGCGGCGGAAGCCGAACAGAAGGCGAGGGCTGCGGAAGCCGAACGAAAGGCTGCCGAAGCCAAACAAAGGGCAGAGCAGGCCGAAAGGGATCGCGCCGCCGCGGAAGTGGCCGCGCAGCGTGCGGCGAGCGAGCGGCAGGCCAAGGCGGCAGAGGCCGAACAGAGGGCCAAGACGGCAGAGGCCGAGCGCAAGGCGAACGAGGAAAAGCGCAAGGCCGAATTGGAAGCCGCCGCGACCAGGACCGCGAGCGAAAGGCAGACGAGGGAAGCCGACGAGGCGCGCAGGAAAGCCGAACTCGCCGTCGCGAAGGAGGTCGCGTGCAGGAGCGAACAGGCCAGGTTCGAGCAAATCACGGCCAAAGGCAGTGAGGGATCCGGCGTCGAGGATCTGAAAGCCTTCGCCAAGACCATCACGTGCGATCGGCTCGGCGGGCCGGTCGTCGCGACGCTGAATACATTCGTGGCTGACGCTGCCAAGCGTGCGGCGGCATTGCCTAATTCACCCGAGCTGATCCGGTCGGCGCAGACCGAACTGGTCCGGCTCGGATGCCTCAGCGGCAAGGCCGACGGCGCCCTCAATGCGCCAACCAGCGCAGCGCTGGGGCGGTATATGTCGATCGGCGGTCAACCGTCTGGCAATATCAGCGTGACGTCCCAACTGGTCGCGGAACTTGCCAAGCACAGCACCCGCGTCTGCCCGATCGAATGCAAGAGCGGCGAAACGCTGAAGGGCGAGACCTGCGTTGCCGACGAGAAGGGGAAGGCGCCGGCCACCGCTTCGCGAAAGAATGAAGACGAGGAAGATGCCCGGCCGCGGCGCAAGCAGACCAGCCGCCAGCCCGAGCGCGAGGAACCGCGGCGGGCGCGTCCCGCGCCGGAACCGCAGCGTGCCCGCCAGCAGGCCGTTGCACGGCCGAGCATCGTGAGCGGCGGCGGTGGCGGGGGTGGTAGAGCCCAGGCGATAATTGGCGTAGGCTTCTGACGGTTGCCACATTGTTGTGGATTGATGCAGATTGTACCGTAATCTGCGTTCCTCACGCCAACCGGGAGGTTTCTCCGATGGCCAGCTATCTTCGCTCGATGTTGCCGGTCGCGGCCGTAGTCGCCCTTGCGAGCGTGCTCTTGATCTCGTCGCCGGCTTCGGCTGCCGGCTTTTCGATCGCCGGCGAGGCCGTGGGCGGAAACGCCGTTGGCGCGCCGTCTGACGTCCGGCAACGCGCGCCGCAACGCATTCGGTTAGCCGCGCCGCGCGATCGCTACGTCCGCCCGGTCCGCAACGACATCGATTGCTCCGGCGGATGGTGCCGCCGGCACTTCGTGCTGATGGTCGGCATCGCCTATTGAGCGGGATCGGTCGGGAAACGACAGTCTGGGGCCGGGTTGCTTATTTTTCCTGCAGCGTTCGGATCGGGTCCCAGTCGTCGCCCGGCGGCACGTCGGCCAATTGCCGGGCGCGGTCGCGAAACAGCGCGGCTGGCCGATCGACATCGGCGGAGCGGCCGAAAGAAGCCGCCGCGCGGTCGAACTCGCGGGCGCGCCAATGCGCAAGGCCTTCGGCGTAGTTCTCGATCGGTTGCTTACGCCCGGGCGGGAGATCGGCCGCGCGTGCGAGCAGTTCGTAGATCTTCAGCGCCTGGATCCGGCCCTTGACCCTGATAGCGTCGAGTTCGCGCCAGGCGAAGGCGTCGCCGGTAAGGGCGACGGTGGTCTCGGATGCGATCACGGTCGTGCCGTAGAACTTGTTGGCGCCCTCCAGCCGCGACGCCAGGTTCACCGCGTCGCTCATGACCGAGTAGTTGAACCGCCGCCGCGATCCGAAATTGCCGACCAACGCCTCGCCGGAATTGATGCCGATCCGCTGCGCCAGCTTGTGTTCCTGGAAGGCGGCAGATGAGGCGTTGAGCTCTGCAAGCTGCGTGCAGCAATCCAGCGCGGCGCGCGCCGCATTTGCGGCATGATCGGGGTCGTCCGCCGGCGCGCCGAACACCGCCACGATGGAGTCGCCGATATATTTGTCGACATATCCGTTGTGACGCTCGATGACGTCGGTCATCGCCGACAGATATTCGTTCATCAGCTCCATCAGGCCGTCGGGCGACATCTTTTCCGCGATCAGCGAAAATCCCTCGATGTCGGAGAAGAACACCGTCACCTCGCGGGTTTCGCCGCCGAGCTCCGGCAGCTTGTTCGACGACAGCATGCGGTTGATGACGTGCGGGGCGAGGTAGAGCCCAAAACTCTTCTGCAAGAGGCGGCGGTCCTTGTCGGCGACAACGAAGCGAAAGCCGATCGTGGCGGCGAGCGCGAACAGGCTCGCCAGGAACGGCTCGGCGATCGGCAGCGCCAGCGCGTGGTTGAAGGCGATCGTGGCGCCGGCGATAGAGGCCACGATCACGGCCAGCCACGCCAGTGCGGCGCTGAGCGGCCGAAACCGCCAGGCGGCGACAGCCGCCAGCACTGCAAAGAGGGTCGAAATCAGGAAGCGCACCAGTGGGCCCGGTTCAACCAAGGCATTGTGCGAGATCAGATTGTTGACCGCCGTGGCATGGATGTAAACGCCCGCGATCGTACTGATGCGAAAGCCGGCCATGACCGGCGTACTCTCACCCGCGCAACGCGGTGCACGTGCGCCTTCGATGCCGGTCGCAAAGCGCTTGGAGGTCTGGCGGCGGTCCTCGACATCGAGAACGCTTCCGAAAATGACGACCTTTCCGGCGAACCAGCGCCGGAAGTAATCCTTGTCGTTCTTGACGGCGCAGGCGCGCAAATCCGCAAACGAGAACGTCGGAATGTCGTCGGCGCCGCCCTCGAAGTTCAGCGTCATCGTGTTCGGAACCCGGCCGGGAACGCGATAGCCGGCGAGCGTCAGCCGGCCGCGTTCATCGAACGAGGGTACGGCGCCGAGTGCCCGCGACGCCAGTTCGACCGCCATCGAGGGCACCGTCGCTCCGTTGACGGCGAAGCTCAGCGGCAGGCGCCGCAGGATGTCGTCGCTGTCGATGTGAACATTGAGCGGGCGGATGTTCTGCTGCTGGCGTACCGCGACGCGCTGTCCTCCCGACGGCCTGACCGGCTGGTTGCCGCCCAGAATTTCTCCCAGCACCACCTTGCCGTTCACTGCCGCACCGGCGAGCGCACGAAGGAAGTCGCGGTCGAAGCCGCGGACCTTGTCGCCGAGCATGCCGTCGCCGAAGGGAATCTCCGACTGCTCGATCGACGCCGGGATCACGATGTCGAGGCCGGCGACCTTGGCGCCGCCTTCGAGCGTTGCGGCCATGACGCGGCCGATCTCTCCGGTCCAGGTCACCATCGGCGCGCCCTTGAACGGCGGGGTGCGCAGGCTTTCCTCGTCGATCGCGACGACGACCGCCGGCGAAGTCGCCGGATCCTGCCTGTGGCCGAATATTTCCCAGCGCAGCGCGGTCAGGATATCGAGCGACAGCCCGCGGATCGGCCTGGCCGCGGGAGAAACCGAAGCCGCCGCGCACACAAGCGCGATGGCGGCGACCACCATCCTGTTGCGCGTGCTACGCCTTATCCTCAAGCTGGATGGCCCGTCACGCCTATTCCATCCGCAGCAGCCGGCCGACGATCGGCGTCGCGCCCGGCTTGGCCTGCGCATCCACCAGGAACACGATCTTCGATGATTTGAACGTCGCGCTGTAGAGGCCGCCGGGCGCAAGGGCGACGTTCTCGCTGGCGAAATCGACAAAGCGTCCCTTGAGCTGGGTGCCGCCGAGCGTGATCTCCTGACTCTCGCCCGGCACGTCGAGGCGCCGGATGGTCAGCTTGCCGCGTCCTTTGGCTTCCACCAGTGGGGATGCGCCGTAGAGCGTGAGCTGCGGCTGGGGTTGTTTGCTGGCGTCGACGCTGCGCAGCACGGTGGCGGCGACGCCGCTGGTCTCGCGCGTGGTCACGTTGGCCTGGCTCGGATCGCAATTGGTCTTCTCGGCCTTGACGTCGGCGAGGTGGACCGCGCTCTCCTCGGTGCCGACGATGACGGTGCCGGCGCCGCTGATCGTCTCGCGGCGGCATGATTTCAGGTAGCTGAGAACGACCGAGCCGCCATCGGCGATCTTGATGACCGCCTTGGGCGTCACATAGTCCATGAACTCGGCGCCGGTGACCTTGCCTTTGACGTCCTCGACCACCGCGACCGGCGAATCTGCGGCCGCCGGGGAGGCCAGCGCCAGCAGGCCGAGACAAACAGCAATCGAACGTTTCATGTTGAGACCCCATCGAAAAGCGCAAGTTAATTAGTCGCGCTGGCGCCTGAATGGTTTCAAGAATGGACCAAAATACCCGGCCGGTGTTTTGGCGGAACCGACCGATAGCACCTCACGGCCGGCGGGGACAGCCACCGGACGCACCGACCGCTGTCTCACGCGATGCTGTCGGGATTGTGATTCTCGGCAAAGTTTCTCCTTGTTGTGCACCACAGGCTCATTGTCGCACTGTTACGGCAGAATTCGCGCGGCGCGGCGGGACCAAGAGGCGCGCACAGGGAGAAAACGGCATGGCTTTTCGTTTCACGGCGGCGCGCCCCCTGCGGGTTGCCGCCACCCTTTTGATCGTTTGCTGGGTGAGCGGTGCGCGCGCCGAGGAAGCGAATCCGCCGGCCTCGCAGCCTGCGGCTACGCCGTCACCGTCGCCGTCGGGCCAAAAGGGTGGCGCAGGGCGGGGTGCCGGCGACGCCGCCAGCCGCTGCCGAACAACATCGCCTGCCGCCGGATTCCACCACCAGGCAGACGCTGGCGCTGCCCGGCCGCACGCTTGACTTCACCGCCACCGCAGGCTCGATCCGTCTGTTCGACGACAAGGGCGAGCCGCAAGCCGACATCGCCTACAATGCCTACCAGCTCGAAAGCGTCGATCGCGCCAGCCGGCCGGTGACGTTCCTGTTCAACGGCGGCCCGGGCGCGTCCTCCGCCTGGTTGCAACTCGGCGACGCCGGCCCCTGGCGCATCTCGATATCGGGCGAGGGCGCGGTATCGTCAGCGACGCCGGATCTGTTGCCCAACGCCGAGACCTGGCTCGATTTCACCGACCTCGTGTTTATCGATCCCGTCGGCACCGGCTACAGCCGTTTTGTCGCGTCCGGCGAGGACGCGCGCAAGCGGTTCTACTCGGTCGACGGCGATGTCAGCGCCATTGCGCTGGTGATCCGGCGCTGGCTGGAAAAAAACGATCGCCTAGTGTCGCCGAAATTCGTCGCCGGCGAAAGCTATGGCGGCATCCGTGGACCGAAGATCGTGCGCAATTTGCAGACCCAGCAGGGCGTCGGCGTGCGCGGGCTGATCATGGTCTCGCCCCTGTTCGATTTCCGCGACTTCTCCGGTTCGAGCTTCTTGCAATACATGTACACGCTGCCGAGCATGGCGGCGGTGGCGCGCGAAGCCAAGGGACCGGTGACGCGCGCCGATCTCGCCGATGTCGAGCGTTACGCGCAAGGCGAGTTCATCACCGATCTCCTCAAGGGGCAGGCGGACCAGCAGGCGACGACGCGGCTTTCCGACAAGGTGGCCGCGTTGACCGGCATCGATCAGGCGGTGAGCCGCAGGCTGGCCGGGCGTTTCGATGTCGGCGAGTTTCGTCGCGAATTCGACCGCCGCAACGGTCGCGTCGCCGGACGCTACGACGCATCGGTCTCCGGCTTCGATCCCTATCCGGAATCCAGCTACCCCCATTTCGGCGATCCCTCCGGCGATTCCCTGACGGCGCCGCTGACGAGCGCGGCCGTCGACCTCATCACGCGCAAACTGAACTGGCGGCCCGATGGGTCGTACCACCTGCTCAATGAGTCCGTGAACAGGGCCTGGGATTTCGGCCGCGGGCCAGCCGAGTCGGTTTCACAGCTGCGCCAGATCCTGGCGCTCGACCCGAAAATGAAATTGCTGGTCGGCCACGGGCTGTTCGATCTGGCGACGCCGTATTTCGGATCGAAGGTGATCCTCGACCAGTTGCCGGCCTATGCGCGATCGGACCGCGTGAAGCTCGTGGTCTATCCCGGCGGCCACATGTTCTACTCGCGCGACGCCGCACGTCAGGCCTTTCGCGCCGAGGTCGAGAAGGTGATGAAGTGAGTCAAAAGAAAACCGGCGCAGTTTTTTGAACTGCGCCGGTTGTTCTTTCGTCATTGCGGCAGCGAAGACGTCGCTGCCTCAGTAAACCAATCCCGTGCCCGGCGGCTTTTCCAGCGCGGCGGAGAGCGAGCGATACTCCTCGCTTGCGGTGCCGGTGAGCTGAGAGATCTTGTTGAGGTGATACTGCGCCTGGTCGCGGTTGCCCTGTTCGACCTGCCACAGGCCGTAATACTGCCAGGTCTTGACGTGGTTCGGATCGGCCTTGAGCGCGCGCTCGTACCAGATCTGCGAGACCTTGTAGTCGCCGAGCTTGCGATAGGAGTAGCCGATCAGGTTGGCGACGGCGGCTGTGTCGTCGCGGCCGAGCGCCTTCAACTGCTCGATCGCCGAGGTGTAATCGTGACGATCGTAGATCGCGGCATAGGCGGCGCGATAGCCGTCAGCGAATGCGGTTTGCTCGATGCCCGGGCGGGCTTCGCTGGATTTCTTTTTCTTCTTGTCGGGCGGCGGCGGATCGTTGTCGGGCGCTGCGTAGACGACGCTGACGACGGGGGCTGCCGCGAGCGTCAGCGACAACATTGCAAGAGTCAAAAGCCTGATCCCAAGTTTATTCATGCATCTCTCCTGATGGCCGGTTCGGCAATCGTACACCGAAGTCCGTTGATTTGAACCCCCGGCACGCGAGAACATTCCCGCGCCGTCTCCTCGATTTCGCCGATTCTGATCGGCGAGCGTCGTCAGCGCACATGAAGAAGATGTCATTCAGATGAACGGAATCCGAAAGCCCGCTTCAGAAGCGGTTCACTGCGCGGTCGCTAGCTTCGTCTGCATGATCGGCGAACCCGGTCTTTCGACCGAAATGCCCGCGGATTCCAAGTGGCAGACATCAAGAGGAGACAATCCATGCTCAAGACCATTTCCGCGGCGCTGGTCGCCGTTTCCGTTCTTGCCGCGCCTGCACTTGCCGGTACGCCTGGCAAGACCGCGCCGACGCACGTGAACAAGATCACACAGGCGCCCGTCGTGAAGGCGGAGCAGGGCAAGGCAAAAATGTTGAACGCCAATGCCAGGATGGGCCGCCATCACAAGCATTATCGGCATCATCGCCATCACAAGCACATCGGTTTGCACAAGACGCATGCGAAGCACATCGCGATCAAGCATGTGACGCCGGCTGCCAAACGCAGCTGAACCCAATTCGCGGGCGCGCCTTTCGCCCCCATTGCCCAGCGCGCCTTGCGAATGACCGACCAGCCCACGCGCCATTTGCTTCGCTAATGGCCGTGGGCTGGCGCGCTCAATTTTTCGAGAGCGAAAGTGATGGGGTAACCGAGTTGCGAATTCCATTCTCGCGCCGGGCGGTTTAAGAGACGGCGAGGGCAGGGGAAGAATTAGCGTGAGACGTTCGGCCAAATTCGCGTCGATGATGTTGCTGCCGGTCGTGTTGTCGGCATGTGCCGCCAGCGATGAAGGCAAGTCGATCACCTTTACCGACGATCGCGGCGTCGCCAGCCAGCCATTTCCCAGGAATTACCGCGCTGAGGCGCTGGCGTTCCTCAAGACCTATCTCAACAATCCCGCAGGCGTGCGCGACGCCGTCATAGCGGAGCCGGTCGAGCGCGTCATCGGCGGGCGGCAGCGTTATGTCGTCTGTCTCCGCTTCAGCGCTCGCGAGACCGACGGTGGCTATCGCGAGCCGCGGGAGCGCGCCATGCTGTTCGTCGACGGCCGCCTCGACCGCATCCTCGAAAACGCGGCCGAGCCTTGCGCGGGGCTGGCATATGCGCCCTTCGCGGAATTGGAGAAACTGACGCGCTGATTGCGCTTGTTCGCTGTCGGTGCGGGAAGCTTTCTCCTTTCGGCTTTCCCTCATGTTCTCCACACAACACTGTGATGCTTCAGTCCCTTCCTATTTCGCTTTTATATCGTGTACGATCTAATCGTATCAGATATAGAACGGGAGTGCGACGATGCCCCAGTACCCTGACCGCCGCCGATTTCTCGGTACCGCCGCCATGGCGCTTGCGGCTGCACCGCTCGCCACGAGCGGTGCAGCCATCGCGCAGTCCGGCAGCGCCAAGCCCGGGGCGGGGGCCCATACCTCCTTTGCCGCGCTGAAGCAGATCGAGGCCGGCGTTCTCAATGTCGGCTATGCCGAGGCCGGGCCTGCCGACGGCCCGGTCGTCATCCTCCTGCACGGCTGGCCGTATGACATCTACGCCTTCGTCGATGTCGTTCCGATCCTGGCGCAGGCCGGCTTCCGGGTGATCGCGCCCTGGCTGCGCGGCTACGGCACAACGAAGTTCCTCGCCGCCGACACGCCGCGCAACGGCCAGCAGAGCGCGCTCGCCACCGACGTCATCGCGCTGATGGATGCCTTGAAGATCGACAAGGCGGTGGTTGCCGGCTTCGACTGGGGCGCAAGAACCGCCGGTATCGTCGCGGCGATCTGGCCGGAGCGCGTCAAGGCGCTGGTCTCGGTCAGCGGCTATTTGATCGGCAGCCAGGAAGCCAACAGGAAGCCGCTGCCGCCGTCGGCCGAACTGCAATGGTGGTACCAGTACTATTTCGCGACCGAGCGGGGCCGGGCGGGCTACGAAAAATACCGCCGCGAGTTCTCGAAGCTGATCTGGCAGCTTGCCTCGCCGAAATGGAATTTCGACGACGCCACCTTCGAACGCAGCGCGGCGTCCTTCGACAATCCCGACCATGTGGCCATCGTGATTCATAACTATCGCTGGCGGCTCGGGCTCGCCCCGGGCGAGGCGAAGTACGACGAACTGGAAAAGCGGCTGGCCGAATCGCCCGTCATCGCGGTGCCCACCGTCACCCTCGAAGGCGACGCCAATGGCGCGCCGCATCCGGACCCCAAGGCCTACGCCGGCAAGTTTTCCGGCAAATACGTCCATCGCTTGGTCACCGGGGGGATCGGACACAACCTGCCGCAGGAGGCGCCGCAGGCTTTTGCCGACGCCGTCATCGAGGTGGCCCGGGCTTGAAGCGGCGCGCGGTTCCCTGGACGGAACCGTGAACACAATCGGATCACTTTTCGGCGAGGGTTGAACCTTGCCTTAGT
The DNA here is from genome assembly GCA_963742935.1 of uncultured Alphaproteobacteria bacterium. Lineage (GTDB taxonomy): Bacteria > Pseudomonadota > Alphaproteobacteria > Rhizobiales > Xanthobacteraceae > Bradyrhizobium. The sequence continues at coordinate 120,654 of CAVUOI010000031.1, forward strand.
CATGGCCGACACCACCAAAGAGGCAAACCGGCTCCTTAACTTGAGAAAAAGCCTTACCTGCGAGGAACTAAAACGATTTGTTGCTCTGCCGTCACAGTCGCGCGCCATCGGGGCGCGGGCACTTGCCGCAAAGCAACCCAAATGAAGTCACGTTGTTTGGATTGGTATCTGCAACGTTCGTAACGGGGATAGTCAAATGAAGAAGTTAGTGCTCGGGGCTGCCGCGCTGGCCGCCATGGTTGCGCCAGCTTTCGCGGCCGACATGCAAGCCCGGCCCTATACCAAGGCGCCGGCCTACACCGCGCCGCAGGTGGTCTACAACTGGACCGGATTCTATGTCGGCGGCCATGCCGGCGGCGCCTTCGCGGGTAACAACTCCCTGCAAGGCAGCGACGCCCGCTTCATGGGCGGCGTCCAGGGTGGTTTCGACTATCAGTTCGCGCCGAACTGGGTCATGGGCTTGGAAGCCCAGTACAGCTGGCTGCCCAGCAACAATAATAATGGCGTGCTGTTTCCGGGCGGCACCCTCGTAACCTCGAACACCGACCAGATCGGCTCGGTCACCGGCCGGCTCGGCTACACCTGGGGTCCGGCCTTGCTCTACGCCAAGGGCGGTTACGCCTGGCGCGACGGCAACGGCGTAGGCGTGTCGGTGGCCGGCGTGCCGGCGGCCTTCACCACCAATGGCAACCACCGGGACGGCTACACCGTCGGCGGCGGCCTCGAATACATGTTCGCCCCGAACTGGTCGGCCAAGGCCGAGTACCAGTACTACAATTTCGGCAACACCACCTTCAACGCCGGCCCGGTCGATATCGCCGGCCGCAGCTTCCGCAACGACGAGCACACCGCCAAGGTCGGCGTGAACTACCGGTTCGGTTGGGGCGGCGGCACTGCCTCCAGATATTGATACGACGCCTCGTATCGCGACTTGAAAGGCCGGCGTCATGCCGGCCTTTTTCATTGGGCGCCCGGTTCAGCATGCGCCTGATGTGCCTGGTGGCGCGCAGTTTCGAACGCGTCAAAAAAAATTTCGCGGCGCACGCAACTTTTCGTCATGATGCGCTATTATGAGTGTCAGCCGGGCTGGGTTGGACATCAAAACATGCGTGCTTTTGCGTTAGGGCTGATCTTTTCTGCAGCGGCGTATCCGTGCTTCGCTCAAACGGTCCTCAAATCCGAACCGCTTATTCTTGCCCCCTATGAAGTCGCCTTCGTGCAGGATACCTCCTGTGGCGTCGGCAAGGTGCGCAAGGTAACCGGCTCGATCCGGGGACTGCAGCGGCGCAAGGCCTGTGTGGCGATGGCTGCCGAACAGGCCTCGCTGGTCTCGGCGACGCCCTAGAAACGATTTTCCGGATTTATCGACCGCGTCGGATCCTTCCCCTGCGGAGGGTCCATTGCCGGTCGCTGACCGGCCGTCGTCCTCATGACGCCAGCTGCAATTCCGTCTGCGCCTCGCGCTCGGCATCCGCCTTGTTGCGGGCGGGATCTTCATGCGGCTCGAGCTGGCACGGCTTGATCTCGTAGTCCTGATCCAGCACGGGATGCGGGGCTAGCACGTCGCCCGGGGAAACCACATCGACCACCAACCCGCTTTTCCGGGCGATCTTCCAGACATCGGCCGCGGTCGGGTAGGCCTTGCTCAGCTTGGCATCGTTCGAGAACAGTGCGTAGGGCATTGTCGGCTCCGGTAAAAACGGTCAACGCAGAAGCGGGGGCCGGGTTTCAGGCTTGCCGTTTAAGGCTGGCTGCCATGCCGGCATTCGAATGCTGCTTTCGGGAGCAAATTAGCTCGTTTCGGCCCATTTTCGTGGTGTCTCTGAGTCTTTAACGAGACGTAAATCCCGGAAAAAAGAATCCCCGAGACTCATCAAGCAAAATCGCCGGATGTTTCCGGCATGACGACGAGCCTCCAGACCTCCAGCGCGCGTGTCCAGCTCAGGCTGACGATCTGCCTTTTGGTCGCCTGCGCGGCCAACGTGGCGCTGGTATGCGCCTGGCTCTGACGCCGGCCGATTGACGGCCGCCGCATTCCACGGAACATGGCTGTCAAAGGGTATGGGGGCGGGAAATGATCGAAACGCTGCAGCAGCGGGTCAATAACGACCAGGGCCTGGTCCGGCGCGGCCGCTATCTGACCACCAGTTTCCTGCTGGAAGTCGGCGCCACGCCCTGGCTGATCTCGATCTTCGAAGGCCGCATCGTCTCGGTGACGCGGGGGCCGTTCGTGATGCCGTCGTCGTCCTTTGCGCTCCGCGCGCCCGAGGACGAGTGGGAAAAGTTCTGGAGCAAACGGCCGCCGCCGGGCTCGAACGATTTGATGGCGCTGATCAAGCGGCGCGCGCTGAAGGCGGAAGGCGACCTGCAGATATTCATGTCCCACCTGCGCTACTTCAAGGAAGCCCTTGGCAAGCTGCGCGAAGGAGCCGCGGCATGAGCGCGACCTTCGAGCCGATCGTCGGCCGCTACATGCATCTCGACCTGTTCGGCCGGCCGCACCGGATCTATGTCGAGGAAGCCGGCGAGGGGACGCCGCTATTGTGCCTGCACACCGCGGGCAGCGACGGCCGGCAATATCGCGGCCTGATGAACGATACGCGGGTGACCCGAAACCACCGCGTGATCGCCTTCGACATGCCCTGGCACGGCAAATCCTCGCCGCCGGCGGGCTGGCAAAACGAAGAATACCAGCTCACCTCGGCGCAATATACGACCATGGTGCTGGAAATCTCTGATGCGCTCGGGCTCGACAGGCCGATCATGATCGGCTGTTCGATCGGCGGCCGGATCGCGCTGCATCTGGCGCTCGAGCACCCCGAACGATTTCGCGCCATCATCGGCCTGCAGGCCGGCGCGCATGTCGATCCCTATTATGACCTCAACTTCCTGCACCGGGCGGACGTGCATGGCGGCGAGGTGTGCGGCGCCATCGTCTCAGGCCTGGTCGGCCCCGATGCGCCGGACAGCGAGCGCTGGGAGACGCTGTGGCACTACATGCAGGGCGGTCCCGGCGTCTTCAAGGGCGACCTCTATTTCTACAAGCTGGACGGCGACATCCGAGGCCGGGTCGCCCAGATCGACACGCGGCGCTGCCCGCTGTTTCTGCTGTCGGGCGAATACGACTATTCCTGCACGCCGGAAGAGACGCTGGCGGTGGCGAACAGCATTCCCGGCTGCGAGGCCACCATCATGAAGGGCCTCGGCCATTTTCCGATGAGCGAAGACCCGCAGGCGTTCCTGATGCACCTGCTGCCGGTGCTGGAGAAGATCGCGGGGAAATGAGCCCGCACGGAAGGCGTCCGGACGCAAAATATCGAAAACAACCCCATGCAAAGTAGAACGGGGGTAGCCGCTGTCGCGCTCATCTTACTGAAATAAAAGGCTATTTTCCAGGTCGTGGTGGCGGCAGTTCGCTTTCCTTCAAGGTGGCGTGGACCTTGGCCATGGTGGCCGCGCAATAGGCCTCGCGCTCGCGGCTGAACCGTTCCTGATGGGCGCGGAAACTGGCCACCCGAGCCCGGATCTCGGACTGGAAATCCTCCCGCAGGTCGGGGAGGGAAAACGGAACCGGGTTCGAAATCTCCCGTGGCGCTTCCGCCGACACTGCGACGATGGGCGCTTGTATAATGCGTGCCTCGACCTCTGCCGCCGGTGCGACCGCTGATGCCTTGGCAGAAGGCGACGCCGTCTGCACGAAGGCAAGCGCGACATCGGCAAGCGCGAGATCTGGAGGCGCCAACGCGGCCGGGCGGGCGGGTTCGAATGTCCCGACAAAGAGCGGGGTCGCCGGCGACGCGATCGTCTGACCAGCCTCAAGCGTCTTACCAGCGTCCGGCGTCCTGATGGACTCCGGCGGCTTGCCGGTCACCGACTGAACGAACGCCATCGTCTGTGCGATCAGGAGATCGCGTTCCTTCATCCATTTCATGAAACACCCCGGCCCAAATCACCTCGGCCTAAGTTTGACTCCATCAAACGGCTTTTGTGGAAGCAAGCGAATGGCGAGGCGATGTGGATAACTGCGGCGCTTTTGCGCACGAGGTGACAAAACGGTGACAGCTCGTGACCGTCAACGTGCACATGGAATCAAACGGGTGTCAGGCAATGCAGGTTCTGCAAGCGCTCGGCGTTCCGAGGCTTATCGTTCGCGCGGATTCGTGTTCGGGATGAAGGGGGCGCCGACCACACGCACTTGCGACTGATCGCTGACGTTGATCGGCTTGTCAGGTGAAGGCAACGGCTCGATGGAAACGGTCGTGCGTTCGGTGATCCGCACCGGCTTCGTATCGGCGGGGCCAACCAGCGTAGCGCCGCCCGCGATAACCACGCTGACCAGTGTGACGGCAGCCAGCAGGACCATGTTGCAGTTTTCTTCGCGAATTCTCATTTCGTAAAAACGCGAAAAACCACGGGGAGTTCCATTCAGCAAGGGAAGTTCCATCCAGCAAACCCAAGTGATGCGGTGCTCTGTGCTGCCCGGTCGGTTGTCGCAGTTGAAAAGTAGTCGTCATCAACCCCGCAGCGGTTACAGATTGATGAAATCGCCTCGCATCGCGGGATGCCTGCTATGCACGACGCCCAATCCCCTCGGCTAACGCGATTGTGTCGGCTATCAGGTATGAATCAGTAGTAGACGTTTGATGCCGTCAATTAAGCAACGAAGCTAAATGACAATCCACTTCAGTCCGGAAGGCCAAGATCAATGGCTGGACAACGACGAGTTCTCTGCCGAATTCCTCAAGCTGCTGGGCGCAGCGCAGGAAGGCGGCTCAATGGTATCCGAATGTTTCCTGGTCGCGAGCCGAATTGATCCGGGCGATCGCGCCAATTCCTGGCATCGGGAGTGGCTCAGGGTCGCCGATTGCAATAACGAGCGCGCCAAAGCCGCCTTCGAGCGCGGTTACATGCAGACCGCACGAAGTAACTGGCTTCGCGCCATCAATTACTATCAGGCGTCGACATTTGTGCTGGAATCTGCCGACGCCAGGCGGCGGCGCGCGCTCGAAGCCATGCGAGCTTGCGCCCGCAGCTACATCGCCCATTCGACGCCGGCCGGCGAGGTGGTCGAAATCCCCTGGCTGCAGGGCCATGCGCTGGAAGGTTACTTTTTGCCTGCGCCTGACGGCTTTCGGCCGAAGGCCGGTCGTCGTGTGCATGGGCGACCCCGGACATCACAAGGAAGAGTATCTGTTCAAGGTGGCGCGTTATGCCCGCGAGCGGGGAATGTCGCTGCTTGCCGTCGACCTGCTCGGTTCCGGCACCGGTGCAGAATTCGACGAGATCGTCGGGCAGGCGCGATCTGGAATCCGCGGTCAGCCATGTGATGGACTACCTGGCGATGAGGGACGATGTCGACGAGCATCGGATCGCCATCCTTGGCGATGGGGCAGGGTCGTCATTTGTCGCGCGTGGCGTCGTTCATGACGATCGTTTCGCCGCGGTGGTCTGTGACGGCGGGCTCTGGGATATGCACGAGCAGGCGTTCCTGGCGAACAGTCTCTTTCCGGACGGCTCAGGAAGTGGGGCAATGGACGGAAGCCGGCCCGGGCTGCGATTTCATTGCCCGGTTCTGATCACGGTGGGCGGGCAGGGCTGGCTGAAAAGCGGCGTTGTTGCCGATCTGTTCGAGCGGTTGAAGCCTTTTCATCGCGATATTTCACTGAAGATTTTCGAAAGCTCGGAAACGGCGGCTGCCCAAGGCCACCAGGACAATCCGACACTGGCGAACGAGTTCATCTTCGATTGGATTGCCGATCGCCTCGACCGGGTGCCGGCCTGAAGCCGCCGAGAATCGTCATAAGCCCATCGCAACTTTCAGGCTGGCCTTCTCAAGACGGGCTTTCAGCGCCGCGAGCCTGCCGGTGAACTCGCTAAGCTCACGGTCGCTGAATTCGGCAAAGATGAAGTTGTTGAGCTCTTCCTGCTGGGAAGCCAGGCCTGCGATGTGCTTGTAGGTCTTGTCGGTCAACGACATCTGCACGACCCGGGCGTCGTCATCCGATGTTTTCCGGCGCATGAAGCCCTTCTTTTCGAGCATTTTCGACTGGGTCGTCACGAAGGACGGGTCGACATGGAGCATCTTCGACACGACTTTGACCGGCACGCCCTCGCCCTGGTCGAGATCGGCCAGGGCCATCAGGATCATCCATTGCGGTCCGCTGATGCCCAGCGCCTTGGCCCAGAAGTAACGAATCTCCTGCAGATAGACGTTGATCGCGGCGATCTCCCAGGCGAATCGCCGGGCAGCGTCCTGATTCTTCCCACCGGAGTCATCGGACCCGGCGCGCTTGGCGCGGCTCGAGGAGTCCGTCGCCTTGCGTGGTTCCTGTCCCATGGCTGTTTGAATCCCGGGTCTGCCTGAAAGTCACCTTAGCTGATTTCATAAGAAATTCATTCAATTGGCGCTGTCCAGTCGGTTGTTGAGCCGTAATGTCGCACCTGGAGGCGGTGTTGCTGCTGCGACACAGTCAGTGGGATAGAGATGACTGAGTTCATAAAGTATTTTGATTAAGTAAAATGCGCATGCATAGTTCTCAGGACGGTCTAGGGGGGTCCTCGATCGTTCCGTTTTGGAAGTTCGCTTAAGTCCCTCGCGTTCATGCGGGTGTGTCCGAAGACGCGAAACGACTGAGCGGTGTGCAAGGGCGGACCGTCCTCTGGGGGATCAGCAGAGGTCCGCCCTTGGTCCACAGAGCAACTTGGAGGTTTACAATGAATATGATCAAGAGCCTTGTTCTCGGCTCAGCGGCGGGTCTCATCGCCATGAGCGGAGCACAGGCTGCCGATCTTCCCGTCAAGGCCAAAGCGGTCGAATACGTGAGGATCTGCTCCCTGTACGGCGCGGGTTTCTTCTACATCCCGGGCACCGACACCTGCATCAAGCTGGGTGGTTACGTTCGTATCGACACCACGTTCAACGGCGGCACCTACGGTCAGCCGGCCTGGTCGGGTGATCTCGGACAGCAGAACCGCTATCGCGACTACTTCTCTTCCCGTTCGCGTATGGCGTTGACGGTTGATACCCGCACTGCCACCGAATACGGCGTTGTCCGCACCTTCGGTCAGGGCGACTTCCAGTTCAATAACTTCGGCAACAACAACCCGAACTCGCTCAACGCGTTCCCGGGCGGCGCTTCCAACGCGCTCAACACCCCCGGCGGCGGCTATGTCGCAGTCGAAATGGTGTTCATCCAGTTCGCTGGTTTCACCTTCGGTAAGTCGGCTTCGGCCTACGCGACGCCTTGGAACGGTTATCCGGGCAACAACAACTCGTTCTTGCTGGGCGGCCATGACACCGTTACCGGTGTGAACAACATCCAGTACACGGCTCAGTTCGGTAACGGCGTGTCGGGCACCATCGGTCTCGACGATCCGACCGTGTTCAACCGCACTTCCGTGCTCAACCTCGGCGTGGCCGCGACACCTGCTGGGTTTGCAGCGGGCGCTATCCAAGCCACGGCCGCTGGTGCCAACTCTTACGGTGGCACGCATGCTCCCGACATCGTCGGCAACATCCGTGTCGACCAGGCCTGGGGTCTGTTCCAGATTTCGGGTGCTGCGCATCTCGTGAACGCTTCCTACAACATTCTCGGCGTCGGCGGCGTTCCGACCGCTCTGTCGGAAATCTCCGGTCACCCCGAAGACAAGTGGGGCGGTTCGGTGATGGCGGCGTTGCAGATCAAGAACATCCCGACCGGTGCGGGCGACGATTTGAAGATCGACGTTTCGTACTCCAAGGGTGACACGAAGAACGTGATCTCCACGAGCGCGGCTTCGCCGAACTTCGCGATGTTCGGCGGCACGAGCCGTGCGGGCGCCTATCAGAGCATTGGCTTTGGCCAAACGTCTGATGGTGTATTCCTGCCCGGGTTCCTTACCGGCGGTGCTACCGGCGACATCAAGCTGACCGAAGCCTGGGGTGTCCGCGGTGCGTTCAACCACAACTGGGATCCCTACTGGTCGTCCAGCCTCTGGGGTAGCTACGCGGCCGTGCGGTATAACGGCAGTGCAACCGACATCCTCTCGGCCAAGGGTCAGTTCTGCGCGAGCTTCAACTTCGGCAAGACCGTGTCTGCAGACTATAGCTGCAACCCGGACTTCAACGTTGCCCAGGTTGGTCTGACCACCCGTTGGACTCCCGTCAAGAACCTGACGTTCTCGGCTGAAGTCGGCGCATTCTTCCTCGACCAGAAGTTCACGGGTGCTGCAGCCTTGGCGCCCGCAGCTCCGAAGCCGACCACTGTCTACGAGTTCAAGGACCAGAGCACTGTGTTCCTGAACGTTCGCGCTCAGCGTAACTTCTGATCCCGAAAGACTTGAAACACGGAAAACCCCCGGCAGGAAACTGCCGGGGGTTTTTCTTGTTCGGATCTGAAATCCACCTTCAGGGTGCTTGGTTTCATGTGCGACGGCGTGCGAGAGAAGGGCGTAACCCGCTGTAACAAAAGATTGAAAACATCAGAAAATTTAAAAATGTTATTTACTCAGGTAATTGCATCATCTACTATGATCCCAAGGCGGCCAGCTAATTCCTTGGTTGCCTCGTGCTCTCTTCCAAGGAGACGCAAACTACTCTGTTAAACCTCCGAAACCTCCGGGAATGCCCTCCCGGAGGTTTTTCGTTGTTTGTGGACCTGTGTTTTGTCGCTGTGGCGGCTTGGCCGCTGCCTGATTCGAACGGCCGCACGCGAGGGAGAAGGCCCGGCGTTGATAGGTTGGGTCATGGTGCCGGTTGAGAGGATTGAACTCCCGACCTTCGGTTTACAAAACCGCTGCTCTACCGCTGAGCTAAACCGGCGAATCGAAGCGGCCGGCGAGGGGTGAAATATCCCGCCACGTGGTCCGGTCTTCGGCGGCTCGAATACCAGACTTGGCCGCAAAGGGCCAGAACCTCAAAGAGCTGCTTTCATCGCTCCCGCGTGAAAAAGGCGGCCTTTCCAGCCGCCTTTTCCGAACGCGATTTGCCGAGCGCCTACTGGCAGAGATGCTGGCGGCCGTCCTCGCCGCGGAACACGGTGCCGGGGACGCAGACGAAGCCGTTGCGGCGGGCATATTCCTCGCCGCCGAACGGGTAGGTGGCGATCGCCGCCGCCGTGCCGACCGCGCCGCCGACGACGCCGGCCGCGACTTCGCCCGGCCAGAAGCCGTCATTGCCGTCCCAGCGGTTGTAGCTGTCGCGCCAGGCGCGGTCCTGATAGGCCGCCATCGCGATAGGCCTGACGCTGATAGCTGCCGGTGTAGGGGCTTCCCGGTCCGCGATTCTGGCAATTGGCGTTTGGATAGAACTGCGCGCAGTAGCCGGGATTGGTAGACGACTTCCTGCGCCATGGCGGGGCTGGCGAGCGCGGACGCAAGAAGTCGCCGCGGCAGCGAGAATTTTGGATTTGGTCATCGCTGGTACTCCATTGCGAGATTGCGCCACGCTAAGCCGTCCGCATCGACGATCGTTCCGGCGTGGCTCTTTCCGGTGAGTCAAACCGACGTGATGCGAGAGGCGGGCAAGGCCGAGACTTTCGATTTTCGGTTGTGCGATCTGCCGCACGCTGCACGGTTTTAATCCGGCCGCCGACGGCTCGATGATGCGCACCGCGCTGCTACAACGAGCAGGCCGACCGCCGCTCCTGGGCGTCGATGAAGGGCCTGTTCGATGAAGTCTTGACCTGACAAGAGCTTCCGGCTGGTATTCGATCAAATGATAGAGCGGGTAGGGGGCGTATGTTCGGAATTCTTGGGCTGGGGTTTTTGCTGGGCATGCAGCATGCGCTCGAGGCCGATCACATCGCCGCCGTATCCAGCATCGCCGCGCGCCGCAGCCATGTCGCCGATATCGTCAAGCATGGGCTGACCTGGGGGCTCGGCCATACGCTGACGCTGTTCGTGTTCGCCGGCGCCGCCATCCTGCTCGGCCACGCCATCCCGGAGAGCGTGGCCCGCCCGATCGAGACCGCCGTCGGCATCATGCTGATCGGCCTCGGCGCCCATGTGCTGTGGCGGCTGTGGCGCGACCGCGTGCATTTCCACCGGCACGGCCATGGCGACGGCACGGTGCATTTCCATGCCCACAGCCATGCCGGCGAAACCGCCCCGCATGCCCGCGCGGCGCATGCGCACGATCATGGCTTCCGCTGGCGCACGCTGCTGGTCGGCCTGATGCACGGCATGGCGGGCTCGGCCGCGCTGCTGGTGCTGGCGGCCACGCAGGCGTCCAGTCCCGCGATCGGCCTCGGTTATGTCGCGCTGTTCGGCGTCGGCTCGATGATCGGCATGGGCGCGCTGTCGACGGTGATCGCGGTGCCGCTCGCGGTTTCCGCACGCTGGCTGACCTGGGCCAATCGCGGCTTGCAGGGGGCGGTGGGGCTTGCCACCGTCGCGATCGGGATTATGACCGTGGTCGAAACGGTGCTGGCCTGAGGCGCCGGGGCGCGCTCGGCGCGGTGTGCTGATCGAGAACTATAAGAGTGTTAGGAGGAGACGGGATGAGACGCCGCGATTTTCTGGCCGGAAGCGCCGCATGCTCATTGGCCGGATGGACGGGCCGGGCGCTGGCGCAATCGGGCCCGCTGACAAAAATCGTCTTTCCATTCGCTGCGGGCGGCGGCGGCGACGCGCTGTGCCGCCTGCTGGCGCAGCATATCGGCCCGCTGCTCGACCGCAGCGTCATCGTCGAGAACCGCACCGGCGGCGACGGGCTGATCGGCATCAAGGCGGTGAAGGCGGCCAATCCTGATGGCACGACCATCCTCGTTACCACGGGGCCGACGATGTACCTGCTGCCGATGGTCGAGACCACGCCGAGTTTCGACGCGGCCAAGGACTTCGTCCCGGTCAGCCAGCTCACGCGGTTCGAATTCTGCGTCTTCGTCGGCAAGGCCGTCCCCGCCGAGGTCAAGGATTTCAAGCAATTCGTCGCATGGCTGAAGGCCAATCCCGATAATGCCACCTTCGGCGTGCCGAGCAACGGCACCATTCCGCATTTCACCGGCTCGCGCCTCGAGCAGGCGCTCGGCATCAAGCTGACCCGCGTCGCCTATCGCGGCAGCGCGCCGATCATCAACGACCTCGTCGGCGGCCATATGCCGTTCGCGATTTCGACGCTGACCGACGCCATCCCGCAGCATCGCGCGGGCAATGTGCGCATTCTCGCGGTCGGCAGCGCGGAGCGTTCGCCGTTTCTCCCGGACGCGCCGACCCTGAAGGAGAGCGGCGTCGATCTGGTGGCGGATGGCTGGTACGGCATGTGGCTGCCGGCCGGCGCATCGCCGGATTTTGCGAAGAAGCTGAGCGAAGCCGCCGCCACCGCGCTCGCCAAGCCGGAGGTGAAGGAAAAGCTCGCGGCGATCGGCCTGATCCCGGTCGGCTCGACGCCCGGAAGGCCTGACCAAGGAACTCGCCGCCAACACCGCGTTCTGGCAGCCGGTCGTGCAAGGCGACGGGGTACAAGATCACGAATTGAGGGGATACCAGCCACGCCGTCGTCCCGGGCTTGAACCGGGACCCATACTCCGCGGCCTATGTATGGGGCAGGCAAGAAGATGGAACAACACCGAGCGTCAACCACCGTGTATCATCGATAGATCACGCGGTATGGGTCCCGGGTCAAGCCCGGGACGACGGTGCTTACCCCGCCGGCTTCACCCCGATCTTCTCCCTGATGGCGCCGAGTTCGGCCTCGTCCCAGATGCCGATCAACACGCCGTTCTTCACCTGCAATTGCTGGGCGGCATAGGCCGCGATCTTGGCGTTCGGCGTGGTGATGTGCATTTTCGGATGCAGCGCCCAGTCGAACAGTTCGGACTGCAGCCGCGCCACGACATCGGCGCAGGCGGGATCATTGCCGCGATCGACAAATTCCTGCGGATCGGTCTGGAGGTCGTACAGCATCGGCCGAAAACCTGACGCGTGGATGAATTTCCAGCGGCCGTCGAACACCATGAACAGCCGGCAGCGCTCGATCGGCTGGTTCAGCATCACGCGGACGTCCTGCATGGCGTAGTCGTATTCGGAGAACACCACCTTGCGCCAGTCGGCCGGCCTGCCGCCATGCAGCAGCGGCAGCAGCGAGCGGCCCTCCAGAATATGGTCCGGCGGAGGGCTGCCGAAATAATCGATGAAGGTCGGCGCCAGGTCGATCGCCTCGACCAGCGCGTCGCTCACGGTGCCGCGCGTGCTGTCGGCAGCGCTCGAGGGGTCGATCACGATCAGCGGAATTTTGGCCGACTGTTCGTGGAACAGATCCTTCTCACCCATCCAGTGGTCGCCGAGATAGTCGCCATGGTCCGAGGTGAACACGATCATCGTGGTGTCGAGCAGGCCGCGCGCTTCCAGGAAGCGCATCAGGACGCCCATCTGGTCGTCGATCTGCTTGATCAGGCCCATGTAGGTCGGGATGACCTTTTCGCGCGCTTCGTCGCGCGACATGTTGCGGGAATAGCGCATGTCCATGTAGGCGGCGAATACCGGATGCGCCTCGGCGCGCTCCTGCTGCGAGCGGATCGCCGGCTTGACGTCATCGGGCCCGTACATGCTGGCGTAGGGTTCCGGCGCGATATAGGGCCAGTGCGGCTTGATGTAAGACAGATGCAGGCACCATGGCCGGCCGTCGTCCTCGGCTTCCGCAATGAAGTCCATCGCGCGGCGCGTCATGTAGGGCGTTTCGGAATGCTCGTCAGGTACGCGCGCGGCCTTGTCGGCATGCACCAGCAGCCAGCCGTTCTGCAAGCTGCCGTCCTCGGCCGCGCCGGAATTGGCCCAGTGTTCCCAGGGATTGGGGGCGTCGTAGCCGTGCTGGCGCAGATAATTGTCATAGGCCGGGCGCGGTCGTCCCGTCGGATGCAGGCCATCGTCGCGCTCGTAAGGCTCGAAGCCGCATTCCGACACATGCACGCCGATGATCGAGTCCGGCGGAATGCCGAGACTCTTCAGGCCCTCCAGATCGGGCGCCATATGCGTCTTGCCGACCAGCACGTTGCGGACGCCGGATTTCTTCAGGTGATCGCCGAGCGTGGGTTCGCCGACGCGCAGCGGCCAGCCGTTCCAGTGCGAGCCGTGCGAGCGCATGTAGCGGCCGGTATAGAACGACATCCGCGACGGGCCGCAGATCGGCGACTGCACATAGGCGTTGGAAAACAGCACGCCTCGCGCAGCCATCGCGTCAATGTTCGGCGTCTTCAGCACGGGATGCCCGGTGCAGCCGAGATAGTCGTAGCGAAGCTGGTCGCACATGATCCAGAGCACGTTCTTGGCTGGCGTTTTGGTCGTCATCTCAGGCGTTCGGCTGGGTTCGGAGGGAGCGGGAAAGGTCCGGGATGGTGCGATATCGCAGCCCAAATGACAATCGAGCGGCGCGGCCGGGGGGGGGCGTTAACGTTTGGAGTGCGTGTTTTCCCGCAATTGAACCGCAATCCTTGCTGGCGCGTTAGCCTTATCCGTAATTTGGCCGCACGCCTTAACTCTTGAAACGGCGGGTTGAATTAAACTGGGGCTTCGAGGACAACGGGAACCCGAGCGATGCGCATCGGCGTGGCACTGGCACTTTCTATCGCGATGACACCGGCCGCGTTTGCCGGCGGCGGATTTGAGATCGTGATTCCGGGCCGTCCCGGCGTCCCCATCATCATCAACGGCGTCGACGCCTCCTATGCCGTGGTCGAGGGCGATTGGGGGCTGGGCAAGGGCACCCACGTCCAGCCGACCGTCTACGGCGGCCGTTACGTCGATCCGGTGCCGCATGTCGGCCGTTACTATCCGAGCTCCGGCCGCATGCCCGGTTACGGGCGGCTGGAAATCGAGCCGCCGCCGAACCGCCGATTGCCGCAGCCGGCCGAGAGCTATCACCAATCCTGGTCGGTGCAGTCGGCGCCGCTGCCGGCGCAATCTAACGTGCCTGTCGATCCACCCGCCATTATCTACGCGCCGCAGGATGACCGGCGCAGGCCGCCTTTTCGACGATGAGCATGATCCGGAAAAGTGGGAACCGGTTTTCCGAAAAGATCACGCTCAAAAAAGAACCGAGAATTCAGACCAACCAAAACACTGGAGAAAGTAATGCGTCATTTTATTAAGGGATTGATCGCCGCCGTGGCCGTGATGGCCTCGGCCCCCGCCGCAATGGCCTGCGGCTTCAGCGGCTGCGGTGCGCCGGTCGTGAGTTATGGCTATGTCGGCTGCGGCGATTGCGGCGGCTGGGTCCGCGAGCGCCTGCCGGATCCGCAGCAGCAATATTACTGGGTCAATCAGGGCCCGACCTATACCGGTCCCGGCAATCTGGCGCCGCGTCCGGTCTATCGCGAGGGCACCATCTCGGGCTACGGCCACGGCTACAACCGTCCGTACCGCCATTACCACCGGCACGGCTACCATCACGGCCGCAAAGTGCTGAGCCGCTACAACTGATCGCGCGGTGATTTGAAAGTTTTGGCGCCCGTTCGCTTGTTGCGAGCGGGCGTTTTCATTTCATCAGGCCGAGCCGGCTCGCCCCGATATAGAGCGCCAGCACCGCGGCGTTGGAGACGTTCAGGCTCTTGATCTCGCCGGGCATGTCGAGCCGCGCCACTACGCTACACGTCTCGCGCGTCAGTTGCCGCAGGCCCTTGCCCTCGGCGCCCAGCACCAGCGCAAGCGGTTGCTGCAGCGGCACCGCGCCGAGGTCCTCAGTTCCCTCGCTGTCCAGCCCGACCGTCAGGAAGCCGCGGTCGTTCAGTTCGTTCAGCGCGCGGGCGAGATTCTGCACGGTCACCAGCGGCACCAGTTCCAGCGCGCCGGAGGCGGATTTGGCCAGCACGCCGGTGGCCTCCGGGCTGTGGCGGGCGGTGGTGACGATCGCCTTGACCGCAAACGCCGCCGCCGAGCGCAGGATCGCGCCGACATTGTGCGGATCGGTGATCTGGTCGAGCACCAGCACGATGCCTTCCTCGGGCAGCGTATCGATATCGGGCGAGGCGAGGGGTTCGACCTCCGCCAAAAACCCCTGGTGCACGGCGTCGGGGCCGAGCCGCTGGTCGATCGCGCTGGGGCGGACGATTTCGGGGGGGACGCGGGTGTCGATATTCTCGTCCGCCAGGCGCTTGGCGGCGTTTTCGGTCAGGAACAGCTTTAGGATCTGCCGTTCCGGGTTGGCGAGTGCGGCCGAAACCGTGTGCCAGCCATACAGAATCACCGGCCCGTCGGGGCTCGAATCCCGGCCCCGGTGACCGGTCGGACGGGCGAATTTCCGCCCTTTTTCGAAGGGTTTACCGCCGCCGCGGCGGAACGGCGGCTTAGGAGTGCGATCGCTCATGGGGAGCTTGTGTCACGGAGGGGCGAATATGGCAATTTGGGTGGATCAAGAGCCGCTTTTAAAGGCCTGTCTTGGTTGACTTTGCCACCCCCCATCGCCCATAAACGCGCCCGACCGGGAGCGCGCCATCGGCTCACGGTATTAACGTCATCCATGGCCTGATCCGCCGCGTTTAAGCGGTTGGGCTTGCGATGCTGTTGGACGGGGGAGTGTCCCGAGTGGCAAAGGGAGCTGACTGTAAATCAGCCGTCTTACGACTTCGAAGGTTCGAGTCCTTCTTCCCCCACCAGCCTTCGCTCGCGCAGCGAGAGAAGGCTGCCGCGCCGAAGCCCAACGGGCGTAGGCGGGCTGTGGCCGCGAGCTACGGTTAGGCAAGCCAGGATTGAATCTCGCGCATCTTATCGCGTTCCAAAAATCCATCGAAGAAACGACGTGGAGTAGGTACAATGAAGTGGTTAACGCGACAAAGGGCTATGCTTATCTACGAATGGGGAAGGACGTGTTCGTCATACTGGCGTGAGAAAGCAGGCTAGCAGCTGATGAGGGCGCGAAGGTAAGCTACGAAGCACTTCTAACGCGGAAAGAATCGCAAAATCTCGGGTAGGTTGACCGAGCAGATAGCTTCGAAGGTTCGAGTCCTTAGGCGTCGTCAGTGGCTAAACATTCATTTGACGATGATGTAAAGCCATCTGCTGTGTACGCAACTCGGAAAGCGCACATCTAGGAGAAACGATCAATCCGCGAATCGGGCAGATGTGTAGGTTACGGCGAAGCAGTTGCAGGCTTCCATAGCAGTGCCGTGTCTCGCCACTGCCAACGTGGAGGATTCACACGGTTGGCTACGGTTCCGTTTTGCGGCTTGCTAATGACCGTCACCGTTCCTTGCACATTCTCGAAAATTCGTTTGTCGGTTTGTAGGTCCAAACCCTCGTGTTTCCCCAACTCACATGCCTTGTTATTATTTCAGCGCGCGCGGAGACAGACAGCAACCACCCCGAAGACCAATGCAAACTTGAACATCAATCTCTCCGCAACACGCGTTGTCACAGCCAACACGAGCGCCCCGATGCGTCAACATCTGCGGCCCGCAATCTACTGCCTCCCCTCGGAAAGCGAGTGGGAATACGTCGCGGCGGTGTGTTTGTTTACAAGCCGCGCTCTCTTGCGCTCACCTTCCGGTTGCGATTGGATGGGCACCGTCTTTCGGATGGGGCAAATCAAAGTGGCGCCTTGAATATTGTCGCCGTGGCTGGCGTTGCTCTTGATGGTATTTTGGGACGTCATTCGACCTCGATCGAACAAGCCATGGAAACGGTCGGACAAAATCAGCTTTGCGGCCCTGATGTTCAACATAATTACATTCGTCGGAGCGGCTATCGGCGTAGTGGTGGCCTTCTACGCTTACAAGAAGCTAGGCGACAGGCAGATGTGGCAGACGACCGCACCAAAATTGATCAAAGGGGGCAGCTCGTTGCTGATAAATGGGCACTCAATCGCTTGGAGACCGGACGGATGCCGGTGCAGCTTCGTCCTCTCCAACACCGGCCGAACTCCAGCCTCTGTTTACAGCGGAACGTATGAAGCCGTGGCAAACGTCGAACTCCCGGTGCATTTTGCAGACGATCCGCGCCCCTGCCGAGCCTGCCAGGAATTCGAGGCAGGGCCAGAAAAGCACGATTGTAATTTCCGAACACCTACCGCCTGTCGATGATAGTGCCATCCGAGATGGAAAGGTGTTTCTCTATCTGAGGACATAGTTTTGTATCGAGACATATTCGGTACCAACTACGAAATGAGAATACGGGAAGTATGGCAAGGTCACAAGCCAACGGGGGACGTCGGTCTTGGTTTCGAATTCCCGAGGCGCCCTGTCGCAGAATTGTGGAAAGTACCCGAAAGAATTCGTCGGGTATCGCCGGTACAACCTCATAAAAAATGAGGATTAGGCGAGCTATCCCGGGCGAGCAAATTGGTAAAACATGAGTGAGGTAGGGTATGAGAAGCGCGGATTGCTGACGAATGACGCGAAGTTCATCAAGATGAGCTACGCTTTCGCTAGCCTTCGTCATTGCGGGGACAGTGTCTCTCCTCCAGTTGGGGAAGGGAGAGGAGAAGAAGGGAAGAGGGAAGGGGAAGGAAAAGAAGGGGGGAGAAAAAGAAGGGGGAGGGAGGGGAGAGAGAAGAGAAGAAGGGGAGGAAGGGAGGGGAGAAAAAAGGAAAGGAAGGGAGAGAGAGAGGGAAGAAGAAGGGGAGAGAGGAAAGAAGAAGAGAAGGGAGGAGGAAAGGAGAGAAAAAAGGGGAGGAGAGAGAGAGAGAAGGAAGAAGAGAAAGAGGAGGAAGAGAAAGGGAAGAAGGAAAGGAGAGAAAAGGGAAAAGAAAAAGAAGAAGGAAGAAGGGGGGGGAAGAAAAGGGGCGAAGGAAAGAAAAGGGGGGGGAAAGAAGAAAAGGGAGAAGGAAGGAAGAGAGGGGAGAAAAAAGGAAAGGGGAAGGAAAGGAGAGGAGGAAAGAAAAGGGAAAGGGAGGGAAGAAGAAAGAGAAGAAGAGGAAGAAGAGAGGAAAAAGAGGGGAGGAGAAGAGAAGAGGGAAGAGAGGAAAGGAGAGGGGAAGGGGAAGAGGGGGAAAAGGAGAGGAGAGAAGAAGGAGGAGAAGGGAGGGAGGGGGAAGAGGAAAAAAGAAAGAGGAGAGGAGGGGGAAGGAAGAAAAAAGGAAGAGAAAGGGGAGAGGGAAAGAGGAGAAGGGAAGAGAAAAGGGGAGGAAAAGAAAAGAGAAAGGAAAGGAGGGGAAGAGGAGGAGAGAGGGAAGAAGGAGGGGAGGGGGGAAGGAGAGGGAAGAGGAAAGGAGAAAAGAGAGGGGGGAGAAAGAAGAAGAGGGAGGGGAAAAGAAGGGAGGAAGAAGGAAAAGAGAGGGCACCCGAGAGCGAGATCGGCCTAATTCTCCCTCACCACCCGAAACCCGTTGGTATAAAACCTCACATTCTGGTCGTATTTGAATCGCGCGGCCGAACGCAGATAGCGGGGATCGTTATTGAAGGAACCACCGCGCAGCACGCGCTCGCGGCATTGTGGCTTTGTCCACGCCGATCCGTCGGTCGGTGCACCCCGGTAGTTATCGCTCCAGCAATCCTCGACCCACTCCGCTGCATTGCCCGCCATGTCGTGGACCCCGAATGCATTGGGCGGAAACGAACCGGTATCGATTGCCTTCTTCACGGGATCGCTGGTGCAGCCGAGACAGTTGGCCTTGTCCTTGTCGACGGTCCGTCCCCAGGGATAGGTCGTCGTCGTGCCGGCTCTGGCGACGTATTCCCACTCGCTTTCCGAGGGAAGGCGGTAGGTCTTTCCGGTCTTTTGCGACAGCCATGCGACATAGCCCTTGGCGTCGTCCCAATCCAGATCTGTGACGGGCCGCCGGCTGCGTCCGAGGCCGCGGTCATCGGGCTTCTGCTTGCAACCGCCTTCGGCAACGCATGCGTCCCACTCGTCGAACGTGACTTCGCGCCGGCCGATGTAGAACGGCTTTCGAATCGAGACTTGATGAACAGGAGCCTCGAAATCGAACATCTCAGTCGATCCCATCTCGAAGGCGCCAGGCTGTATGAGCACGACTTCGGGACATTGCGGACAGTCGCGGATGGCAGCTTGCGGTGCGGCGGGAGGCGACGCGGCTGCAGGCGCCGCGACCACAGGCGGCGCGGGGCTGGCCGGCTTCGGTTGGTTGCCGGCTTCGATCTGCTGGAGACGCGCGCGCGCCGCAGCGGCAAAGGGCCCGTCGGGATAGGAGTCCAGATAGGCCTTGAAGTCGGCCGCGCTGTCGCTGCCCTTGATCGTGTCCCAGAAGCCTTGTTCCATCGAATCGGCGGCGCGAACCGGTTTGCGCGCCGAACTGATGACGAACTCTGGCGCCGGCGAGGATTCCCAGACCATCTGCCGGTCGCGCGTGGCCTGGGCGACGGCGGTTCGAACCCGCTTGAGCACTTCCCTGAACGGCAATCCCTGGACCTTGGCCAGCTTGATCAATTCGACGGCAAACAGGTTTGCGTCGCGCGGTGCGTCGCCGACGACTTCCCCCGGGGCCACCGGATAGACCACGGTCACGCCTGATATCGGCGGCTGACTGGCAAGTCCGCGAAGCCGAGGCGATAGCGCCTGCTGCCAGGGATTTTTGCGCGCGGCATCGAGAATGACGACGGAGCCGGCCGGACGCGAGACGATCAGTGGATCGAAGATGAGGTCGATGTCGATCCCCTCTGCGCGAATGTCGGCCTCGTTGACAATTTTCGAATCGACCGCCAGCAGGAAGTTGCGGTCCTGGTAGCGGATGGCGTGACCGCCGAAATAAACCATGGCTGTGACGCCCCAGCCCAGTTTCTTGGTGAACGCGCCGACCGCAGCCTCCATCTCCGCGCGTCGGGCGTTCTCAGCGTAGACCACGTCGAAGCCACCTTCGCGGAGAACATCGGCGAAGGCGCGTGCATCGCCGGGCGCCGAAGCGATCGGCGACTTGCGGATAGGAGCCATTGCCGATCACAAGCGCTACGCGCTTGGGTTCGGCGGGCGTGCTCTGGCCGAAGGCCGTGGCGTTCGCCATCAGCGACATCAGTAGCGCGAGGGCCACCAAGCGCGCGCCCAGCATCGCGCCGGCGACCCCAGCGGATATCGTTGCCCGGCTAGCGCACATAGATCGTGATCTTCTTCGACATGACCGGAGGCTGATGCGCCACGTGCTCGTGATCGCCGAGCAGCAGTTGCAATGTGTGTGTTCCCTGAGGCAGCGTCAGCACCACTTCGGTCTGTCCGCCGCCCAAATGAATGTGATTGTAGTCGGAGGGAATTGGCTGATCCGGCGACACCATGTCGGTATCGATCAACAAATGATGGTGGCCGGTAAACGGCTTGACGACGCCGGCGGGAGCCACGCCCATCTCTTTCAGCCCGATCTTGACCGTAAAGCGCTCGGGAACGCGCATGCCGTCGACAGGGTAATGGAAATACACCAGCGCCGACGGCGCGGATGCAACCTTGTCCCTCGCTTGCGCCGGCGCGATCTGCAACGGCGTCCAGGCCGGCACGAGTGCAATCGTTGAAACAATCAATAGCCCGGTCGCAAATCGTCCGTGGCGCATATTACTTGCTCATCGTTTACGGGACCGCTTTCGCACAATCTTGACGAACACCTCGATGCGTTCGGAAATCACCGGCGGATCATGCGGGATATGGCGCTCGTCAGCCAGAACCAATTGAAGCGTATGCTTGCCCGGGGAAAGCGTGATCTTCTTCTCGGTCTGGCCATTGCCGAAATGCACGTGATTCAGATCACTCGGCAGCGGCTGATCCAGCGGCGGCGTATCGACATCGATCAACAAATGATGGTGGCCGGTATTGGGCTTGGCGATTCCCGCGGGCGCAACGCCCATGTTGCGCAGGCCGAAGCGTATCGTCGAATTCGGATAAATGCTTTCGCGGTTGGTCGGATAAACGAAATAGACGGCGGCGTCGGGCGGCGATGGCTGGCGGCCGGCCTTGGGCGCTTCCTTGGGCGCAGCCTGCGCGGCCTTTTCCGGCGCCGCATTCGCGACGCGAATGCGGATGACCTTGGAGAATATCGGGGGATCGTGGGGCAGATGTTCGTGGTCGCCCAGCAATAGCTGCAGCGTATGCTCGCCGGGCGCCAGCGTGATTTCCGTCTCGGTTTGGGCGCGGCCGAAATGCAGATGGTTGAGGTCGCTCGGGATCTCCCGATCGAGCGGCGGGAGCGGGGTATCGATCAGCAGGTGATGATGTCCGCTGTTGGGCTTGCTGGTGCCCGCCGGCGCCAGATCCATTCCGGAGATGCCGAACTTCACGGTCACGTTGCGGCCCACGGTGGCGCCGTCCGCCGGCTCCACCAGGGAGACGCTGGCGCCAGCCGGCGCGGGCGTTCGGGTTTTTTCGACGGTCGCTGCGTCGACCCTGACGCGGATCTTCTCGGACACGACAGGCGGATTGTGCGGAATGTGAGCCTGATCACCCAGCATGAGCTGCAAAGTGTGCTCTCCTGCGGGCAGCGTGATCTCCGTCTCGGTCTGGCCGCCGCCAAAATGAATGTGGTTGAAATCGCTTGGGATTGGCTGATCGGGCGGCGGTAACGGGGTGTCGATGAGAAGGTGATGATGACCGGTATTCGGCCTTGCGACTCCTGCCGGCGCGATCTCCATGTTCTCGATCCCGAAGCGGATCTTGACCTTGGAAGGAATGGTCGCGCCGTCCTTGAGATCGATGAAGAAGATTCTGGCGTTCGCGGCGGAAGGATTTCTAGCCGGAGCGGGCTGCTGTGCGCCGGCCCCGATTCGAGCATCCATGGCGATTGCTACAAGAACGATCAAGCAGAGGCTTGCAATTCGACGCATGGTCAGCTCCCGCGTTACGCTAACATGGGCCCAGGAGATCAACAAGTTGGCGCGGGAAAGCCCGATCGTTGTGTGACCCCTCGGTCGTCACACTCGTCAGGCGCTATCCCGAAAGCGACAACACGCGCTGATCGTTCACGACAGCACGAGAGCGGGCCAGACATTGAAAGCAGGCCTCAATTAGCCTATTCTGCGGCGATCATGCGTATAGATGCCGCGGTCCGGTTCTTCGCTGTTGGTCTTTTGGTCGCGTTCGGCCTGCTGGCCGAGGCACGCGCCGCTGAACCACGCGTCGCTCTCGTGATCGGCAATGGCGCATACCGCTCGGTGCCGGAGCTCGAGAACAGCCGCAACGACGCGGACGACATATCCGTGCAGCTCAGGCGTGTCGGCTTTGACGTCATCGACGGCCGCGACCTCGACAGGTCGGCGATGTATGCTGCGCTCGGCCGCTTTGCCCAGCGGGTGAGTGGCACCGATGCGGGCCTGGTCTACTATTCCGGGCATGGGATGCAGATCAACGGCCAGAACTATCTGGTGCCGGTCGATTTGAGGCTGCAAGGCAACTCATTTACGCCGTTCGATCTGGTCAAGCTCGACGACGTCGTCGAAGCGCTCAACTATACCTCAGGTGTCAAGATCCTGGTGCTGGACGCTTGCCGGGACAATCCTTTCGCGAACAGCTTGCCGCAAAACAAGGCCAGTCGCGGTGGGGGTGCCACGCGCGGGCTGGCCAAGATCGAGCGCTCGCAGGGAATGCTGATCGCCTATTCGACGCAATCCAACAGCGTCGCCGCCGACGGTATCGGTCGCAACAGCCCCTTTACCTCCGCGCTGGTGCGCGAGATCCAGGTCCCCGGGCTGGAGGTGGCGACTGTGTTTCGACGTGTCGCCGTCAACGTCAACCGCGAGACCCAGGGCGCGCAAACTCCGGAATTGTCAGTATCGCTGCTTCAGGACTTTTACCTCAATCCGCAAGAGAGCGACATCGACGCCTGGAAAAAGCTGGGGCCCTCGGCCAGCGCCGCCGGCCTGAGGAAATTTATTTCGGCGTTCCCCGAAAGCGTCATGCTCGACGCGGCGCGCGCGCGTCTCGATGCGATCGAGAATGCCAGTGAGCGGGACCGGCTGGCGCGCGAATACGCTGACAAGGAACGTCGCCTGCGCCAGGATCTCGAAGCCGCCGAAGCTGGCTACAAGAAGGCGATGTCGGAGTTGTCGGGGCGCCGCGAACGAGATGAGCGTGAGAAACTAGCCGATACGAAAGCGAGCCAAATTCCGGCCGCAGCGACAGCGCCTGCCAACGCCCCGGCAGCCGCCGGTCCATCGCGCGCCGACATCGAGCGCGAGCGGGTATCGAAAGAGCTGGCCGCGAAAGAGCTGGCGGCAAAAGAACAGGCTGCCAAGGAACAGATTGCCAAGGCGGAGCAGGAGAGGTTGGCCACGCAGGTCGCCGCCTACGAAGCCGACAAGGCGCGACTGGCCGAAGAACGGGAGACGCTTGAGCGCGTGATGACCGAGAGGCTCGCCCGCGCGCAGGCTGAACGCGAGCGCGCGGAAAAAAGAGTTGCGACGGAAACGGCGCGCTTGCCGGTATATGCACTTGAGCAGTCCCGCACGACGGCACCGGCGGTTACGCCGGCACCGCGGCGGCGCGCTGCGGCCAGCTGCCAGGAAATGAACGCCCGGGCACAGCTTGGCGACCTTTCAGAGACCGATCGCGATGCGCTGCGAAATTGCCGTTGATGGCGATCGGAAAATGGATATCGAACCGATTTATTTGTGCTTGCAGTCGGCACATGATGGATAGGCCAATTGTGAATTGGAGACGATGCGTGACGCACCTGGCGCGAACGTCGAAACTCATGGCGTGTGCAATTTTTTGTTTGCTGGCCGGCGTCATGGCGGCGTTCCCGCAAGGCGCGCCGCCGCCCGCAGCAAGCACGCAGGCAGCACCGCCCCCGCCGCCGACACCGATAATGTTCGACGATGCGCTGCTGCGCGCGGCGAATGACCTGTTTTCGAAAGCCAATCTCCCTGCGGGCAACGAAAAGATCGAATTGGTGGTCGACCCGCTGATCGATGGAATCAGCGGCGCCCAATCGACCGCTACCCGATTGATGCAGGATCGTATCGTTGCGCTGGTCGGTAAATCGTACCCGCGTTTCGAGGTGCGTCCGTTCTCGACCGAGGCATTGTCGCGTGCTCCCGTCGTGCTGATCGGGACCTTTACCGCGATCAACAATGCGGGCGTCGCCGACGGGCCACGTGACGCCTACCGGATTTGCCTTGCGCTGGCCGACCTTCGCAGCAAAAGCATCGTGTCCAAAGGTGTCGCCCGCGCAAGACCCGAGACGATCGACGTGACACCGACGCCGGCGTTCGCGGACACCCCGGTCTGGGCGGCCGATCCGGCAACCAGCCTTTACATCAAGGCCTGCCAAGGCACCAAACCTGGCGATCCCATCGATCCGATCTATGTCGAGCGGATCGGTACGTCGTCGCTGATCAGCGACGCCATCCTGGAATACGATGACAAGCGCTATCGCGAAGCGCTGGCGTTCTACAGAACCGCGCTCAAGATGACGGGCGGAGATCAGCTGCGTGTCCGCTCCGGCATCTATCTGACCAATTCGAGGCTCAACCGGCGGGATGACGCGACCGACGCCTTCGGCAACCTCGTCGACTACAGTCTGGCGGGGAAGAAATTGTCGGTACGGTTCCTGTTCAAGCCGGGCTCAACCCAGTTCGTGGATGATCCGCAGATCTCGGCGCCTTATCCGATGTGGCTCAGCCAGATCGCCGTAAAGGCGTCGCGGCGCAACAGCTGCCTTACCGTCGTCGGTCACACCTCGAAGACGGGACCACCGCAGGTCAATGATCGGCTTTCGGTGCTGCGCGCTCAATACATCAAGGATCTGCTGCAGAGCAGTTCGCCGGGACTTGCCGACAAGTTGAAAGCGAGCGGAGTCGGTTCCAGGGAAACGCTGATCGGCACCGGCAGGGATGACGCAAGCGATGCGATGGACCGGCGCGTTGATTTCAGCATTTCGGACTGTTGAGCCCACAGGCGGGCGGTTGCCGCGAGCTACGGCTCGGCGAGACATTTACTTAGAACTTTCCCGCACCTTGAACTCTCTCGCCGCGGTCACCTCGGACGCAGCTACTTCTGAGCACTGGAAAACGCCGTTTCCAGCACTTTGCCAATCGGCTGCCAGGTGCGGCCGTCGAATTGAACCAGCCGCAGGTGTTTGATCGACCGAAAATTCCAGCGGCCGGTGCTGATCCTGATCCCCGGGAGCAGCATGGAGCCCTGGTAGTTTTCGAGGGCCGCGGCCTGCTCTGTTTGAACTCAGCGGCGGATTTTTGTGCCACCTCGTAACGGGGCCCTTTATTTCGCCGGATTTCTGTCACCATCTTATCGCGTTCTAAAACTCCATGGGAGAAAACGACGTGGCAGTAGGTACAGTGAAGTGGTTCAACGCGACAAAGGGCTATGGCTTTATCCAACCCGACACTGGCGGTAAGGACGTGTTCGTCCATATCTCGGCCGTCGAGAGAGCCGGTCTAAGCAGCCTGAATGAGGGCGCGAAAGTAAGCTATGAAGTCACGGCTAACCGCGGGAAAGAATCCGCCGAAAATCTCAGGGTAGGTTGACCCCGAGGAGAATAGTTCTGACGCGGGCTTGTGTGCGCCGGGACAGTATTGGCATTCGGCCTGGCGCTTCAAATCCGCGGGGCTTTTACACGACTGACGAGGAAACGGCCCCAGCGTCCGGGAGGAATAACTGGGGCCGCCTTCTTCCGGTCGGGCTTTGGGGGCTGGAGACCGGAAGCCCACTGTCCGACTTCTCTGCGCGGCGATCGTTCCTATCCCTGGATATTCGAAAGGCGACGCCCCTCCGGATCGGGGAAAAGTCCGCCACATTTCGAGCCGGAACAGACATCGCACAACCATCCGCCCAGACGCGCACCGCTTACTTCTGCGCGTTCGAGAACGCCGTTTCCAGCACGTCCCCAATCGGCTGCCAGGTGCGGCCGTCGAATTGAATCAGCCGCAGGTGTTTGATCGGCCGAAAATTCCAGCGGCCGGTGCTGATCTTGATCCCCGGGAGCAGCATGGAGCCCTGGTAGTTTTCGAGGGCCGCGGCCTGCTTCATGACGTTCTCGCGCGACAGGTCATTGCCGCATTGTTTGAGCACCTGGGCCAGCGTCTCGGCGGCGGCGTAGCCGAACACGGCGGCGTTGTCGTCCTTGCCTCCGGCCCGATTGTATTTCTCGATGAACGCCTGCCAGTCCCTGGCGGCCTGCTCGTCCTTCCAGGCCGGATCATTGGCATCCTTCAGGAAGGCGGCCGTAATGACGCCCAAGGCCTTTTCGGAGCCGTTGCCCGGGCCTGCGGATTTCGGCGCCGTCGCGATCGATGAAGCCATTTGATTCAGGATGAAAACCGGATGCCAATTGAGATCCGCCGCGACCCGGACGACTTTCGCGGCGTTGGCAGGCATCCCTGCAAATACAAAAATTTCGGCTCCAGATCGCTTCAGGATCGATACGTGCTTGTCCAGATGCTCGTCGGCGATATCGTAGGCGATGTCGGCCTTGATCATCCGGGCGATGTTGCCGAGCCCGTCTTCCATCCCCTTGAACAGTTCTCGGCCGAAATGATCGTTCTGCCAAAGTGCTACGATCCTTTTTCCGGGGTAGAACGCCTGGATGTAATTGGCGTAGATGCGTCCCTCTTCCCGAATGGAGGGCTGCCAGCCCATCGTCCACGGGAACATCGAGGGATCGCTCAGATGATCGTCGCCGGAGGCGACAAAGAGCTGAGGAATTTGCCTGTCATTCAGGTAGGCGCGAACCGCAAAGTTTCCCGGCGTTCCGAACGAGCCGAACATCAACAGCACGTCGTCTTTCTCGATGAGGCCACGCGTCAGCTCCAGCGCGGTCGACGGATCGGATTTGTCGTCATGTGAGATGAAGCGCACCTTGCGGCCGTTAATCCCGCCGCGCTCGTTGATCATCTCGAAATACGCCGCCTCAGCTTTGCCAATCGCGCCGAAGACCTGCAACGTTCCGCTATAGGGCATGACGTTACCGATGCGAATTTCAGTGTCGGTCACGCCGGGTTCGCGCACACGCTCGGTGATCGCGCCCAATGACGTAAGCGCCAGGACAACGGCAATCAGCGTTCGGACCCAGGTTTGCATCGGACGAACTCAATTACAAAAGAGTGCAGCCAGCTTTCGAGACCGGTGGGACGCGCTCAGCTTGATCTAGATCAAGCGTCGGGAGATTGACGGCGGGATCGGCGGAGCAAGTTCCGCAAAACGCGATACAAGAAGCCTACGCTCCCGACCGGTGGTGTCAACGAATTCGCTGTTGTTCCCTGGCGGCAAGCCATCCTCATGAACGCTCCTGGCCTAACAATCCTCTGCGGGGCTATCCGCTGTCCGGCAGCGCCTCGCCTGGGATGTAGCGCCTGACCGGGCGGACCTCGTAGACCGCCGACGGATTGACGCGGCGCAGGTCGCGCGCGACATCGAGCGCGGCGTCCGCGTCGGCGCAATCCACGACGTAAAATCCCAGCAACTGTTCCTTGGTCTCGGCGAACGGCCCGTCGATGACCGTTCCGGCGCCGGGCCCGCGCAAGGTGCGGGCATCATCGGTGGCGCCGAGCCGCGCCGCCGGGCCGAGCAGTTTTTTCGCGTTCAGCCGGTCGTGGACCGCGAGCAGGCCGGTCATCACGGCCGCGTCCTCTTCCGGCGTCCAGGACATCACCTCGGCTTCGACGTGATAGGCGAGAATGGCGTAGAGCATCGGGGTCTCCTTGATGGGCTGCTCCCTGAAAGACGATCCAGCCCGGATCGTCCCGACATCGTGCCCGCGACGAAACATTCCGGAAACACGATATATCAGACGGCCCTTGAACGCCGCCCGCGTCCCGTCAATCTCTGCGGCTTCTGATCGCGCAGCTTGTAGCCCCCAGCAAAAAGCGCGGCGGGATTGCTCCCGCCGCGCTCCAACTATTGTGCTCGCTGGTCCAGGGCTGAGAGCGCCCGGAGCCAGACCTTCAAACAAGGCCTAGCGGGCGATCCCAGCGAGGTGACAGCGCTTGGTAAAAGACACTGGATCACCTCCTTTCATTGTTGATGGAAACATCAATATAGGCGGCGAATCAGGTCCTGTTAAGGGGGTTGGACGGGGTGGGGTGCGAGGGAACAGGGCCGTTCTGGAGGGAAATCAGCGGCGGCAGGGGCGGGTTGAGGCGGCCTGCACGGCGTGTTAGGTGAACGCCAGCGCGGGTGTAGCTCAATGGTAGAGCAGCAGCCTTCCAAGCTGAATACGAGGGTTCGATTCCCTTCACCCGCTCCAATGATCACAGTGTCATAGCGACCACCGGTTTTCTCGTTCCGGCAAACCGAGCTGAAGCATTCCGACAAATGATCGCGGTATGTTCGTTGGCAATCGCAGACACCGTCCGAATTCAAGGTCCGGCAGTGGTCGATTGCAGTACATCGCATGGAGCAATCGCGGCGGCGTGGTTCTCGACCTTCTTGCTGAATGCAGTCGTGTGAACCGACGCACGCGCATGGTGAGGTTGCTGCGCTCAACGTATGACGTGCTTATCTGCTTAGGATTACGCGTCATGACCTGCCGGACAGCCATCGGTGTAAGCGTCAGCACCTCCAGCCTGCGATAGTGGCGGTATCTTGGTATTTTGACATAGATCAAGGTCCCGGCGACGAACTGGCGTGTCATCGCTTGTATCCTTTGTCGACCTTGGTTGTTCCGTTGCTGGTCTGGTATGTCACTTTTGAGATACGGAAGCGCGGCCTGCTGCAAAAGAAAGAGCGCAGCCCTCGCGAAAGCAAAATGTTTGCGACCGAAGCCGAAGCAAAAATATTCGCCCGCGCGAAATTGGACGAAGGGCTGGCCGTGTTTGCTGGCACAACCAGTCCCCATTCCCCCAAGCAAGTAGTCCTCCCCCACGACATTGCTCGATGGCTCGCCGAGCAGTAGGGCGAGCATGTTGGGCATCCTCGTTCTGAGTACCGCGCGAGCGGGTCTGTAGAAAAGTCGGTAACGGGATAGAGCCCACCTCAAAATGTTCTTGGGTGTTGCCATTTTGGCACGCGCCCTGCGCGCGCCGGGGTTAAATTTCGGCTGGTAACTAATTTGGATTGATCCGCCGCATCCAAGCAAAGGGGATTGATGTGATGAAGAAGTTCCTGCTTTCCGCAGCCGTCGCGCTTTGCGCGGCTTCGCCTGCAATGGCTGCTGACATGGCCGTCAAGGCTCCGCCGATGGCCCCTATCCCGCTGCTCTACGATTGGAGCGGCTTTTACATCGGCGCTAACGGCGGCTGGGGAGAGAGCCGCAATTGCTGGGGTTACGTGCCCGTTGCGGGTGCTGTAATCCGTGAAGGTTGCGCCGATCGGTCTGGCGGTCTGTTTGGTGGCCAAATTGGCTATCGCTGGCAGGCCAGCCAGTGGGTGTTCGGACTGGAAGCGCAGGGCGATTGGGCCGACTTCCATAGCTCTCGTGTCAGCATCATCAATCCGGCGTTTTCGACTGCCGTGAAAACAGACGGCATCGGCCTTTTTACGGGCCAGATCGGTTACGCTTGGAACGCAACACTCCTCTACGTCAAAGGCGGCGCTGCGGTGACGAGCAATAGATATGACATCTTCACCACGCTTGGCGGGGTTGGTGTGGGCTCCGCGAGTTCGACCCGGTGGGGCGGCGCAGTGGGTGTTGGCCTTGAGTACGGCTTCGCACCAAACTGGTCGCTCGGTGTCGAATACGACCATCTGTTCATGGGCGATGCGAACAATTCCTTCTCGGTGGCCAATCCCATCATAGCGGGTGCGGCTAACCGGATCAGCCAAGACGTGGATATGGTGACCTTACGGATCAACTATCGCTTTGGTGGATACGGAGCGCCAATAGCGGCCCGTTACTGATCAACCGCTTGTCTCCAACAAGCCGTGCCTTAGCCCCGGCAGCGCCCGGGGCTATTGCGTAGTCCGCTCCAAATCAGCGGCAATTACTTGTTCGACCTCTGGGCTCCGCATCGGAATCCGATCAATTGCTCGCATTGCGGTCGGCGATGCCACCTGCCACGTAAATGAGTTCCGACAGCGCAAAATTGTCTTTTGAAATCTATCGGATGTTTGGTGCCGACTAGGCGGTAACGTCGAGATTGTCGCCGACGCCGGGGCCAGGATTGGCGGGCGAGACTTGCTCTGCCTTCTCGGCCGCGATTTTCCCCGCAATGGCGGTGGCTCTCAGGACCGTGGTCGAGATTTGCAACTGCTTGGTTTCGTCCTGTGCGGCGAGAATTCCGCTGACTATGCTTGCGACTTCCATCACGCAACGCCCTCCACAAAGCGGGGGCAGGCTACCGGGCGGGGGTTAATGTTTCGTGTCCTTTCCGCGCAAGGTCGGAATCAGGGCCGGGTCCGCTTGGGATCTCGGATTTCGGGTCGGGTCCGGATTGCTGCATTCCGTCGGGTCTCACGAACAACTCAGCGTATCGGTCAATTGCAAGGCGTTCGAATAGAGCGCGCAGTTCTGGCTGGAGGCCGTCACCTCGCATGGCCGCGATTGAAACAAGTTTGTGCATTTCGTAACTCCCATTCCGGGAGCAAAATAGAAACGATTGGGTCCGCTCACCCACCCGATTTCAGATAAGCCGCCGCTGGCTAAAAAATCAGCGGAGAAATGCCGGCTCAGGGACAGGAGAAATGCGCGCTATCTCAGTACGTTCCCATCACGGAACGATCGGGGTTACCGAGCGTTATTGTGGCAGTTCTTTTCGGGAGAGAACCATGGGAAAGGTTATCGAGCGAATTTTGCAGGTTTTCGGGAAAAAAGAGGAGCCTGATAGCACCGAGGAAGTCCTGTTAGATTTCCTGTCAAAGAAGCCCGGAACACAAGAGCGGTCCGCCGTTGTCGAGGAAGTCGACTTCCTGAAAGATCTCCGGACTTAGGTGACAAGCCACATTGTACCCCTTCACGAGGCTCCCTCATGGGGCCTTTTTTGTTACCCAGAAAAGGAAGAGATGATGGACATCAAAGAGCACATGGAAGTCATTGGCGCCGACGGCGTGCATGTCGGGACGGTCGATAAGGTTGAAGGCGGTCGCATCAAGCTGACGAAGAAGGATAGCGGCGAGGGCTCACATAAGGGCCATCATCATTTCATCGACAAGGGTCTCGTTGCGGGTGTCGAAGGCAACAAAGTCCGCCTCTCCGCCAACGCGAACGTTGCTGTGACTATGGAAGAAGAAAAGTAAGAAAATCTAGTGCAGCCGGGAAATGCTGACTGGGGTCACGCTTGGCTTCGGCGGACCAAGTGTGGCCCAGAGCCCTATCCCTAGCAGGATGACGACGGCTGCCAGTCGAAGTGAAAATCCGCTCACGCCGCACTCTAAAATTGATTTGCGCGATAATGCGAAAAAGCTAGTTCCGGATTATGCCGAGTTTATGAATGCCAGCCGCGGCTGCTATCTGCCGCTCGCGCACGCCTAGCGTTCGGTCCGCATGTAGGGGCTGCGCTCGGAGGCTAGTTTCAATGCGGGATCGTCGGCGAGAACCCGCACTGTTTCTGTCGGTTGCGGGTTCGCGCCGTGCGTGTTGCCTCGAAGGCCCCACACCCCGACACCGACCACGAACGTTGCGGCGCAAATTGCGATGAAATCTTTCGTCATTGCTCGCCTCCATCAAGGCTGCAATGCAGATAAGATGCCAAGGTTGCGGTTCCCGCCACCTGCAAATGCTGATGGCAGGGTTACGCGGGGCGAATGACCTACCGCCACATTCCGCGCATGCGGGCGCCGATATCCAGCTTTGGCCCCTGTGTGCCGGCACGCACCGCGGCGCCGGCCGGCATCAGCGGCCAGGCCGTGCGCTCGAACAGGCTAAGCAATTTTTCGGGGATGAAGCGCGTCCTGGATGCATAGAGGTGGCGGTCGCCCTTGGCGTGCTGGCCGTGGACGAAGAAGCGCTGCGGAACGATCAGATGGAGATCGTCCTTGGCGCGGGTCATGGCGACATAGAGCAGGCGGCGTTCCTCCTCGATCTCGGCGGAGGTGCCGGCGCCGAGATCGGACGGCATGCAGCCGTCGACGGCGTTGAGCAGATAGACCGACTTCCACTCCTGGCCCTTGGCGGAATGGATCGTGGACAGGATCAGGTAATCCTCGTCGAGCAGCGGCACGCCGGCCTGGTCGCTGGTAGCGTCGGGCGGATCCAGCGTCAGCTCGGTCAGGAAGCGTTCGCGCGAGTTATATCCGGACGCGATCATCTCGAGCTGGAGCAGGTCGGCCCGCCGCGTCTCGGAATCTTCGTGGATGCGGTCGAGATGCGGTTCGTACCAGAGGCGGGCGCGCTCGAGATCGACGGGCCATTCCGAATAGCGGAGATTGCGCAAGGTCTCGACAAAATTTTTCCAGTTGTCGCCGGCGCGCGGTGGCGTCGCCAGCCCTTCGAGCGCTGAGATCGGATCGGCCGCCTCGGCCATATGGTCGAGCACGCGCTGCGCGGTTGCCGACCCGATGCCGGGCAGCAGGTGCAACAGCCGGAAGCCTGCTACCCGATCGCGCGGATTTTCCACGAAACGCAGCAAGGCCAGCATGTCCTTGATGTGGGCGGCGTCGAGAAACTTCAGCCCGCCGAACTTGACGAACGGGATGTTCCGGCGCGTCAGCTCAATTTCGAGCGAACCTGAGTGGCTCGATGTGCGGAACAGCACCGCCTGTTCCTTGAGGCGCGTGCCGGACTCGCGATTCTCCAAAATGCGCTCGACGATGAAGCGCGCCTGATCGGCCTCGTCGCGCACCGTTACGAGTTGCGGTTTCGCGGCTGACGTCCGCTCGGTCCAGAGGTTTTTCGTAAAGCGCTCCCTGGCAAGACCGATGACGCCGTTGGCGGCGGCGAGAATGGTTTGCGTCGAGCGATAATTGCGATCCAGCGTGATGATGCTGGCGGGCGGCGAGAACTGGCCGGGAAAGTCCAGGATGTTGCGCACGGTCGCGGCGCGGAACGAGTAGATCGACTGGGCATCGTCGCCGACCACCGTCAGGCCGCGGCCGCCGGGCTTCAGCGCCAGCAGGATCGAGGATTGCAGGCGATTGGTGTCCTGATATTCATCGACGAGGACGTGATCGAAACGGCCGCCGATGTCGTCGGCCAGGGCGGCGTCGCCGACCATCTGCGCCCAGTAGAGCAGCAGGTCGTCGTAATCGAGAACGTTCTGCTTCTGCTTGGCCTCGACATAGGCCGCGAACAATTCCTTCAGTTCGGCCGCCCATCCGGAACACCATGGATACGACGCGCCGATGACCTGCTCGATCGGCATCTCGGCGTTGACGCAGCGCGAGTAGATCGAGAGGCAAGTCCCCTTGGTCGGGAAGCGGCTCTCGGTCTTCGAGAAGCCTTGCTCATGCCGGACGAGGTTCATGAGGTCGGCGGAGTCCTCGCGGTCGTGAATCGTGAAAGAAGGATCGAGGCCGATCTGCTCGGCGTATTCGCGCAGCAGCCGCGCGCCGATGCCGTGATAGGTTCCGGCCCAGCTCAGCGCGTCCGTCATCACGCCGGCATTGTCGCCCATCACCTTGCGCGCGATGCGCTCGACCCTTCTCGTCATCTCGGACGCGGCGCGGCGGGAAAACGTCATCAGCAGGATTCGCCGCGGGTCGGCGCCCTGAACGATCAGGTGCGCGACCCGATGGGCGAGGGTGTTGGTCTTTCCGGACCCCGCGCCGGCGATCACCAGCAGCGGCGGCGCCGCCAATCCTCCCACAGCGCCGTGTTCGACGGCGCGGCGCTGCTCGGGATTAAGCGTGTCGAGGTAGGCGGTTGCCGTTTGCACCTTGGGCGTCCGTTCATGGTTTGAACAGACGACGGTCGGTGATTCCCGCCGTGATCGCAACCGTTAGACCTCCCGTTCGGGGGAGGCTCGGTTCGTCTCCAATTGGATCAAGGCACTTTCGGCACCTTCCAAACTGAAGGCGCGGGTCGATTCCCTTCGCCGCTCCAAGCAATTTCAGCATTTTAGTACGAATTCTCGATCTCTTTCCGACAATCCTTGGATGTGATCCGGGTAATTGCTTATTATCTTCCATCCTTTTGGAGATGAGTGTCGGATAGGTTTTCACATCGGAGGACCGTCATGACCAATACTTCAGGCGCAATGGCCGATCCCCAGGCCCGATCGGATACGGCGCCACTACGTGCCAAGTCGGGCTGGATCATCGCACTCGGCGTCGTCTATCTCATCGCAGGGTTTATCGCGCTCGGCAGCGTCATGATGGCCACCGTCGCGAGCGTCCTCATCGTCGGCGTGATGATGATCATCGCCGGCGTCGCCGAAGTGTTCAGCGCCTTCCAGATCAAGAGCTGGGGTAAATTCCTGCTCTGGGTCCTGCTCGGCGCGCTATACATCGTCGCCGGCTTCGTGACGTTCGAGAATCCGCTGCTCGCCGCCGTGCTGCTCACCCTCATCCTCGGCGCATCGCTGGTGGCCTCGGGCATCATGCGGATCATCCTGGCCTTCAGCATGAAACGGGAAACCCCCTGGATCTGGGTGGCGCTGTCAGGTGTGATCACGGTGCTGCTCGGCCTCCTGATTTTGGCGCGATGGCCGGTCTCGAGCCTCTATATCCTTGGCCTGTTCCTCGGCATCGATCTCATCATGGCCGGCGCTGGCTGGATCGGAATAGGGTTCGGCCTGCGCCGAAGCCGTTGAAGTGGTGGTGGCGGACTGCGCGCCACGTTGTTGATCGACAATCAGGAGGCGCCCATGCGGTGGGTCTACTTCGCCGTCATCATTCTGTTCGCCGCCGCGACGACGATCTTCGCGGCGCAGAACTTCGAGATCGTCACCATGTCTTTCCTCGGCTTCAATGCCCGCGTGCCGCTCGCGCTGCTGGTCGCCGTGGCCTACCTGCTTGGCGCGGCGACGGGCGGCAGCCTGTACGCGCTGCTGCGTCGTTCCTACGAAGGGTCGAGGCGAAGCATTGTGGGCTCGCCCTGACCTAAGGCGTCGTTTCATCTCCGGCCTGGGAGGATGAAGATGGAAGAAACCGCGCGCGAACCGGTTCTGGTGGACCTCGCATTGCAGGGTGGCGGCTCCCACGGCGCGTTCACCTGGGGCGTGCTCGATCGGCTGATCGAGGAGCCGTGGCTGCAGATCGAGGCGATCTCCGGCACGTCGGCGGGCGCGATGAATGCGGCGCTGGTGGCGGACGGATGGACCCAAGGCGGCGCCGAAGGCGCGCGGGCCGCGCTCGACAGCTATTGGCGGCGCGTGTCGCGGGCCGCGGCGCTCAGCCCGCTGCAGCGCTCGCCGCTCGACCACCTGATGGGGCGCTGGACGCTCGACACGTCGCCCGCCTATGTCGCCATGGACCTGATGGCCCGGGTGGTATCGCCCTATGACCTCAATCCGCTCGGTCTCAACCCGTTGCGTTCAATACTCGACGAGAGCATTGATTTCGACCGGCTGGCCCGCGCACCGATCAAGCTGTTCGTCACCGCGACCAATGTGCGGACCGGCCGCGGCCACATCTTCCGCAACAAGGAGATCACCGCCGACGTCCTGCTTGCCTCGGCCTGCCTGCCCACCATGTTCCATGCGGTCGAGATCGACGGCGAATTTTACTGGGATGGCGGCTATGCCGGCAATCCGACGTTGACGCCGCTGGTGCGCGAGAGCGACGCGCATGACACCATTCTGGTGCAGATCAATCCGCGCGAACGGCTGGAGCCGCCGCGCACGGCCAACGAGATCCTCAACCGGCTCAACGAGATTTCCTTCAACTCGCCGCTGATGAAGGAATTGCGCATGATGGCGCTGCTGCGCCAGGTCGCGGACCCCGGACACGGCGAGGGCGCGCGCTGGGCCGGAATGCGCACGCACCGGATCATGACCGACGCGCTCGCAGGCTTCGGTGCGTCGTCGAAGATGAACGCCGAGTGGGCGTTCGTCTCACTGCTGAAAGAAGAGGGCCGCAAGAGCGCCGATGCATTCCTCGATGCCCACGGCGATGATGTCGGCAAGCAATCCACGACCGATCTCGACGCGCTGCTGGCGGAATGCTGAGTGTCAGGCTTCTCGGAATCCTGATCGGGCTCGTCCTCTTGATCGCGTTCGCCTTCCGGCGCCGTGGTGGCGCTTGCCGCCGTCATTGCGCTCGGCTCGATGGTGGGGTCGTTCCGAGCCATCGGCTCAACCTCATGAGGCTTGCCAAGCAATGCGTCTCGAACGATGCTCACAAGCTCCGCAAGCCTCTATCCAAGGGATCATCATGCCCGTCGACGTCAAAGCCGCCACCGACCGCCTCATGCGCTTCCTCAGTATCGAGGGCGTGACCGGAAAGGAGGCAGCGATCGGGCGCGAGCTCAGCGCGGCGCTGCAGGAGGGCGGCGTGCCGGCGAGCGCCATCCGCCTCGATGACGCCAACACGCGCATTCCCGTGCCAACCGAGACCGGCAACCTGATCGTGGATCTGCCCGGCCGGGGTGCCATGCATAACCAGCCCCGGATCATGTTCATGACCCACATGGACACCGTGCCGCTGTGTGCCGGAGCCAAGCCGAAGGTGAAGGGGCGCAAGATCGTCAATGAGGCGAAGACCGCGCTCGGCGGCGACAACCGCTGCGGCTGCGGCGTGCTCGTCACGCTGGCGGCGGAGCTTGCGAAACAGAACCTCGATCATCCGCCGATCACGCTGTTGTTCTGCGTGCGCGAGGAGAGCGGGCTATATGGGGCACGATACGTCAAGACCGAGGAACTCGGCTCGCCCACCATGGCCTTCAACTATGACGGCGGCTCGGCCTCCAACGTCACGATCGGCGCCGTTGGTGCGGATCGCTGGCACGTCGAGATTTTCGGCCGCGCCTCGCATGCCGGCGTCGCACCGGAGCGCGGGATCAGTTCGACCATGATCCTGGCGCTTGCGCTCGCCGATCTGAAGGCCGGTGGCTGGTTCGGCAAGGTGGTGAAGGGCAAGCGACAAGGCACGAGCAATGTCGGCCCCGTCACCGGCGGCGACGGCCGGCCGGCCGGGGACGCCACCAATGTCGTCACCGACTATGTCCATGTGCGCGGCGAAAGCCGCAGCCACGACAGCAAGTTCTTCAGGGAGATCACCACGGCCTACAAGGCGGCGTTCGAGAAGGCGGCCAAGCGCGTCTCGAACAGCGACGGCAAGTCGGGCAAGGTCAAGTTCAAGGCCGAGACCGACTATCATCCGTTCCGGATGAAAGAGAGCTTGCCGGTGGTCAAACGCGCGGTCGCGGCGGTGTCCGAAATCGGCGCCAAGCCGAATATCCGCGCCGCCAATGGCGGGCTGGACGCCAACTGGATGGTCCGCCACGGCGTTCCCACGGTGACCTTTGGCGCGGGGCAGAACGAGCCGCACACGATCGACGAGTGGATCAATCTCGACGAATATGACCGGGCGTGTGCGCTGGCGGTCCAGCTCGCGACGATGCGATAGGCCGCGGAGACTCGCGTTTGCGTCGCGCATTTGCACTCGATGATTGCAGGCAGATAAAGTTCGCGCGGATGCAGCGAATTGTTCCGAACCGACGATGTGGTTGCTAACCATGTCGCGAGGTCCGCGTGGTTTCGCCACAAAAACACTCAGATTAAAACGCAACATCCGCGGGCAGGGTTGAAACCCTGCGCGTCTGCGCGCAACGCGCACAATAAAAATAAGAAAAATGGGCAAGGGACACAAAGGGGGACCGCCATGCGGGCTATTGCCGACTCACGTCTGCACTTCACAGAAGAATCACGTTCCGGGACACGCGAGGCCGTGCGCCGGCTTTTCTGCGCGCCTCGCGCAGCGCTGCAACGGCGCTGCTTCTTGCCGCGATCGCCGGGCCGGCTTTCGCACAGGGCGCTCCGGCGCCAAGTGCCAACGAAATCCGGATCGGCAACACCGTGCCCTACACCGGCCCGGCTTCCGCCTATGGCGTGATCGGCAAGGTGCTGGCGGCCTATTTCGACAAGGTCAACGCCGAAGGCGGCATCAACGGCCGCAAGATCACCTTCATCTCCTATGACGACGCCTACAATCCCACCAAGACGATGGAGATGACGCGCAAGCTCGTCGAGGAAGACAACGTCCTCTTCATCCTGGGCAGCCTCGGCACCAACACCAGCCAGGCCGTGCATCCCTATCTGAACGCCAGGAAGGTGCCGCAACTGTTCGTCGCCTCGGGTGCGACGATGTGGGACCAGCCGCGCGAGTTCCCCTGGACCATGGGCTTCCTGCCCAGCTACCAGACCGAAGCGCACATCTATTCGCACTACATCCTGGAGAACTATCCCCGCGGCAAGATCGCGGTGCTCTATCAGGATGACGGTTTCGGCAAGGACTATCTGAAGGGCCTGAAGGACGGCCTCGGCGGCAAGGTGCCGATCGTCGCGGAGGCGCCCTACAAGGTGACCGACGCCAGCATCGATGCCCAGATCGCCAAGTTGAAGGCCTCGGGCGCCGACATCTTCATGCAGTTCACGACGCCGAAATTCGCCACCATGGCGATCAAGAAGAACGCCGAACTCGGCTGGAAGCCGGTGCATTTCCTGGCCTCGGTGTCGGAATCGGTTTCGTCCGTCATGGCGCCGGCCGGCATCGAGAACGCCGAAGGCATCATGTCGGCGATGTACCGTCTGGAGGGCGAGGACGCGCAGAGCGCAGGGCCGGCGGTGTTCCGCGAGTGGAGCGCCTTCATGGAGCGCTACGTGCCGAGCGTCAGCAAGTCGAACGGCCAGGCGGTCTACGGCTATCTCAACGCCAGGCTCGTCATGGAGGTGCTGAAGAGCTGCGGCGACGACCTGTCGCGCGAGAACATCATGAAGCAGGCGCGCTCGCTCAAGGGCGTGCATATTCCGATGATGGTGCCGGGCATCCAGATCAACACCAGCCCGTCCGACCACGCCACCATCGAGCAGATGCGCATGATGCGCTTCACGGGCGGCCATTGGCAGTTCTTCGGGCCGGTGCGCAGCGGCATCGATCCGGGCACCGTCAGCGATTCCTTCAAGACGCTGTTCAAGTACGGTACCGCCACCAAGCGCGATCTGGCCAACCAGCTCAACGCCAACACGGTGAGCGTGATGACCGGATCGTTCGGTTCGACCTACGCCCAGGTCGGCGCCGATCTCGCCTCCGTGCTCGACAACGGCACGGCGTTGCGGATCCTGCCGGTGATGGGCCGCGGTTCGGTGCAGGCGGTGTCGGACATCCTGCTGCTGCGCGGCGTCGACGCCGGCATCGTGCGCAAGGACACGCTGTCGTATCTGGACCGCAAGGATTTCGCCAAGGACATCCGCAACCAGTTCGTCTATGTCGCAAAAATGTTCAACGAGGAGATGCACGTTCTCGCGCCGAGGACGATCAAGAGCGTGCGGGATCTCGACGGCAAGACCGTGGTGGTGGACTTGCCCGACAGTTCGACCTTCGTGACCGCGATCAACGTGTTCGAGCAGCTCGGCATTCGGCCGCACCTGGTCTACCAGGAGCCGCGGCTGGCGATAGACCAGCTGCGCAAGGGCGAGGTCGACGCGATCGTGGCGATCGAAGGCAAGCCGGTGCAGTGGCTGAACCAGATCAACGACCGCAATTTGCATCTGGTGCCGGTCGAATACGCCAAGAACCTGCAGGAGGAATATCTGCCCTCCAAGCTGTCGTCGCAGGACTATCCGAACCTGGTGGCGGACGGCGCTTCCGTCGAGACGATCTCCGCCGAAGCGGTGCTGGCGTCGTACAATTGGGCGCCGAACAGCGATCGTTACCGCCGCCTGGCGCTGCTGGTCGACACCATGTTCGACAAGGTCACGCAGCTGCAGCGACCGCCGTTCCATCCGAAGTGGAAGGAAATGGCGCCGCGGGCGACGGTGTCGGGGTGGACCCGCTTCAAGGCGGCGCAGGAATGGCTCGATCGCAACATGCCCGCGAGTGCGTCGGTGTCGGCCGCATCCGGCGCCGTGTCGCAGCAGCCACCGGCCGCGGCACCGCAGGATGCGCTGTACCGCGAATTCCTGGAGTGGCGCGCGGGCCGCGCCAAGGCGACGGCAGGCGCCCGCTAACTACCGCAGCTATCAACCCGCGACGGCCCGCCGCATGGCGGGCCGTTTTGCTTGTTTGGGTGCAATCTGCTCACACGCGTCACGACGGCGTTGTTCGATCTCTTCAACTCAAGCAAAAATTGCAATGACGCCAACGTTCAGGCGCGGTGCTGCCGAATTCTTCCGCGCAGCCCATGCAAATGTCGTAAAATTGTTGCGGTTGGGCACATGTTCGACTAACCGGGTGAAGCACTTGGCCTTGACACAAAATCAATCGAATTGCGACACAATGTCAGCGACTAGTGCTGAAACGGTGGCGGCTCGCTGCTAAAAAAATCACAACAATCGTATCTCTAAAAGGGGCAAGCTGATGCGGCTTCTCGTCGACACTCATTGGGCAAAGGCGCCTTATTTCGGGCTTGTCGCCCGTGGTGGCCTGCGCCGGTTATTGACTGCGCCTCGACGCAGCGCCGCGCTGGCGCTGGCCGCGATGGCCGGTCTGGCAATGGGTGACCGTGCGCATGCAGCTCCACCGGCCGCCAACGAAATCCGCATCGGCATCACGTCGCCTCTCACCGGGCCGGCGTCCGCTTACGGCGTCATCGCCAAGGTCATCGCGGCCTATATGGACAGGATCAACGCCGAAGGCGGCGTCAACGGCCGCAAGGTCAACGTGATCACCTATGACGACGCCTATGACCCGATCAAGGTCATGGAGGTGACCCGCAGGCTCGTCGAGGACGACCAGGTTCTTTTCACCCTCGGCACCATCGGCACCAACACCAATGCGGCGATCCAGCCTTATCTGAATTCGAAGAAGGTGCCCCAGCTGTTCGCGCTGTCGGGCGCAGCGGCCTGGGACCAGCCGCAGGAGTTTCCCTGGACCATGGGCTTCCTGCCGACCTACGCGGCCGAAGCCCAGATCTATGCGCAATACATCCTCGAGAACCACCCCCGCAGCCGGATCGCCGTCCTCTACCAGGACGACGGCATGGGCAAGGAATATCTCAAGGGCCTGAAGGATGGCCTCGGCGGCAAGATTCCGATCATTGCCGAAGCGACCTACAAGGTGACCGATCCCAACATCGAGGCCCAGCTAGCCAAGCTGAAAGCCTCGGGCGCCGACGTCTTCGTCGAGTTCACCACGCCGAAATTCGCCACCATGGCGATCAAGCGGAACGCCGAACTCGGCTGGCGGCCGCACCATTTCGTGGCCTCGGTCTCGAATTCCTACACCGCCGTGATTCAGCCGGCCGGCCCGCAAAACGCGGAAGGCGTGCTGTCGGCGGCCTATCGCCTGGAGGGCGAAGACGCGGCCGGGGCCGGCGAGGCGGCGTTCCGGGAATGGAATGCCTTCATGCAGCGTTACGTGCCGAGCATCAGCAAGGTCAACGGTCAAGCCGTGCTCGGCTATCTCGTCAGCAAGTCGGTGATCGAGATCCTGAAGAACTGTGGCGACGACCTGTCGCGTGAGAACATCATGAAGCAGGCGCGCGCGCTCAAGGGCCTGCAGCTTCCGATGATGGTGCAGGGTATCCAGATCAACACCAGCCCGTCCGACCATGCGCCGATCGAGCAGATGCGGATGATGCGCTTCACCAACGGCACCTGGCAGCATTTCGGCCCGGTCCGCAGCGGCATCGATCCGGGCGCGGTCAGCGATTCCTTCAAGACCATCTTCAAGTATGGCACCGCCACCAAGAAGGACCTGGCCAACCAGCTCAACGCCAACACGGTGAGCCTGGTGACCGGCTCGTTCGGCTCGACCTATGCGCAGGTCGGCGCCGATCTCGCCTCGGTGCTCGACAACGGCACCAATCTGCGCATCTTGCCGGTAATGGGCCGCGGCTCGGTGCAGGCGGTGTCGGACATCCTGCTGCTCAAGGGCGTCGACGCCGGCATCGTGCGCAAGGACACGCTGTCGTATCTGGACCGCAAGGACTTTGCCAAGGACATCCGCAACCAGTTCGTCTATGTCGCAAAGATGTTCAACGAGGAGATGCATGTCCTCGCGCCAAAGACGATCCAGAGCGTGCGCGACCTCGACGGCAAGACCGTGGTGGTGGATCTGCCCGACAGCTCGACCTTCGTGACGGCGATCAACGTGTTCGAGAAGCTCGGCATCCGTCCGCACCTGGTCTACCAGGAGCCGCGGCTCGCGGTGGACCAGCTGCGCAAGGGCGAGGTCGACGCGATCGTGGCGATCGAAGGCAAGCCGCTGCAATGGCTGAGCCAGATCAACGACCGCAACCTGCATCTGGTGCCGGTCGACTACGCCAAGAACCTGCAGGAGGATTATCTGCCCTCCAAGCTGTCGTCCCAGGACTATCCGAACCTCGTAGCGGAGGGCAGCTCTGTCGAAACGATCGCAGCCGAAGCGTTGCTTGCCGCCTATAACTGGCCTGCGAACAGCGACCGTTACCGCCGCCTGGCGCTGCTGGTCGACACCATGTTCGACAAGGTCGGGCAGCTGCAGCGGCCGCCGTTCCATCCGAAGTGGAAGGAAATGGCGTTGCGGGCGACGGTCACCGGCTGGACCCGCTTCGCAGCGGCGCAGCAATGGCTCGACCGCAACATGCCGATGCCGGGAAACCCGGCCGTGTCCGCGGCATCCGGCGCCGTGCTGTCGCCTCCGCCGACTGCGGCGCCCACGGCCTTCTCGCCACAGGAGCGCGGCGATCCGCTGTACCGCGAATTCCTGGAGTGGCGAGCGGGCCGCGGCAAGGCCAGCACCAACCGCTGATCCGGCTGGCCGCTAACAAGGCTTACAATTAACAAGGTGCAATTAACAAGGCTTGCAATTAACAAGGTTTGCAATAGAGACGGCCCGCTTCGGCGGGCCGTCTGCGTTTGAGGGACGACGCGCGCGACGAGGCCTATCAGGTCACGACCGCGTGCTGCAAAGCGATTGACATCGAAGCAGGACGACCGGGCGATGTGCGCCTGTGGTTGCCATTGAGCCGAGGACTCCGGCACCGACCAAAAGTTGTAGATACAACCATGAGGTGTATCGCTGTTCGTCGGTGCGACTGAGTTCTTGTTGATGTGCTGTATTGTCGCGGCGCAAACACACATTCGACGCGTCCTGCGCTGTGTAACAGATGGCCTTGACACAAAATCAATCCTATTGAGACACAATCTCAGCGAGTATGGCTGAGACGCTACCGTCTCGGTGCGCAAGACATCGCAGATATATTGCTCTAGGGGGGCAGGCAGATGCGGGCTTTGATCGATAAGCGCTGGGCGGTGACGCCATTGTTTGAATCCGCGATCCACGATGGCCTCTGCCGGTTTTTCGCCGCGCCTCGGCGCAGCGTTGCAACGGCGCTGGTTCTTGCCGCGATCACGGGGCCGGCTTTCGGGCAGAGTCCTGCGGCGGGCCCCAACGAAATCCGTATTGGCAACACCGCGCCCTATACCGGTCCGGCTTCCGCCTATGGCGTGATCGCCAAGGGC
Organism: uncultured Alphaproteobacteria bacterium; assembly: GCA_963742935.1. Taxonomy (GTDB): domain Bacteria; phylum Pseudomonadota; class Alphaproteobacteria; order Rhizobiales; family Xanthobacteraceae; genus Bradyrhizobium. The sequence continues at coordinate 163,859 of CAVUOI010000031.1, forward strand.
ATCATCGCGTATCTGGAAAAGACCAACGCCGAAGGCGGCATCAACGGCCGCAAGATCAATGTGATCAGCTACGATGACGCCTATGAGCCGACCAAGACCATGGCGATGACCCGCAAGCTGGTCGAGGAAGACAACGTTCTCCTCACGCTCGGAACCATCGGCACCAACACCAACGCGGCGATCCAGCCCTATCTGAACTCGAAGAAGGTGCCGCATCTGTTCGCCCTGTCGGGTGCGGCGGCCTGGGATCAGCCGCAGGAGTTTCCCTGGTCCATCGGCTTCCTGCCGACCTACGCGGCTGAAGCGCAGATCTTTGCGCAGTATCTTCTGGAGAACCATCCGCGCAGCAAGATCGCCGTCCTCTACCAGGACGACGGCATGGGCAAGGAATACCTGAAAGGCCTGAAGGACGGCCTTGGCGGCAAGATGCCGATCGTGGCCGAGGCGACCTACAAGGTGAGCGATACCACCATCGACGCCCAGATGGCCAAGCTGAAAGCCTCCGGCGCCGATGTCCTCATCGAATTCACCACGCCGAAATTCGCGGTCATGGCGATCAAGCGAAGCGCCGAACTCGGCTGGAAGCCGCTGCAGTTCGCCGCGTCGATCTCCAATTCGTACACGGCCGTGATTCAGCCGGCCGGCCCGCAAAACGCGGAAGGCCTGCTGTCGGCGGCCTACCGGCTCGAAGGCGAAGACGTCGCGTCGGCCGGCGAGGCGGTGTTCCGCGAATGGAGCAACTTCATGCAGCGCTACATGCCGAGCGTCAGCAAGACCAACGGCCAGGCCGTGCTCGGCTATCTCGTCGGCAAGCTGACGGTCGAGGTGCTGAAGAACTGCGGCGACGACCTGTCGCGCGAGAACATCATGCGGCAGGCCCGCCTGCTCAAGGGCATCCAGCTCCCGATGATGGTCCAGGGCATTTTGATCAACACCAGCCCGTCCGACCATGCGCCGATCGAGCAGATGCGGATGATGCGCTTCACCAACGGCCAATGGCAGCATTTCGGCCCGGTGCGCAGCGGCGTCGATGCGGGTGCGGTCAGCGAATCCTTCAAGACCATCTTCAAGTACGGCACTTCCACCAAGCGCGACCTCGCCAACCAGCTCAATGCCAACACGGTGAGTTTGATGACCGGCTCGTTCGGCTCGACCTACGCCCAGGTCGGCGCCGATCTCGCTTCCGTGCTCGACAATGGCACGGCGCTGCGGATCCTGCCGGTGATGGGCCGCGGCTCGGTCCAGGCGGTATCGGACATCCTGCTGCTGCGGGGCGTCGACGCCGGCATCGTGCGCAAGGACACGCTGTCGTACCTGGACCGCAAGGATTTCGCCAAGGACATCCGTAACCAGTTCGTCTATGTCGCCAAGATGTTCAACGAGGAGATGCACGTGCTGGCGCCGAGGACGATCGCCAGCATCAGGGATCTCGACGGCAAGACCGTGGTGGTGGACTTGCCCGACAGCTCGACCTTCGTGACGGCGATCAACGTGTTCGAGCGGCTCGGCATCCGACCGCATTTGATCTATCAGGAGCCGCGGCTCGCCGTGGAACAGCTTCGCAGGGGCGAGGTCGACGCGATCGTGGCGATCGAGGGCAAGCCGCTGCAATGGCTAAGCCAAATCAACGACCGGAATTTGCATCTGGTGCCGGTCGAATACGCAAGACCGCTGCAGGAGGACTATCTACCGTCCAAGCTCGGTGCCACGGACTACCCGAACCTTGTGCCGGAGGGGCGTTCGGTCGAGACGGTTGCGGCGGAAGCGGTGCTGGCGTCGTACAACTGGGCGCCGAACAGCGACCGCTACCGCCGACTGTCGCTGCTGGTCGACACCATGTTCGACAAGGTCGCGCAGCTGCAGCGGCCGCCGTTCCACCCGAAGTGGAAGGAAATGGCGCCGCGCGCCACGGTATCGGGCTGGACCCGCTTCAAGGCGGCGCAGGAATGGCTCGACCGCAACATGCCATTGTCCGCGGGCACCGCTGCGGCCTCAGGCGCCGTGTCGCCGCCGGTTTTGGCCGCACCGACCGCGCTGGCCCCACAGGATCGCGATCCGCTCTATCGTGAGTTCCTGGAATGGCGGGCCAGCCGCGCCAAGGGCGGCGCCAGCCGGTAATCCGGTCGGTGGAAATCATGGATCGACGACGGACGGCCCGCTTCGGCGGGCCGTCCTGCGTTCGCGGGCACTGAGCGGATGGCGTCATGCCGCTAATGCAGGGCTCAATCACACAAAATAGTGTATCGCCTTGGTTTCGCAGCGACAGGGACATGTTCCCGCGCCATCACGCCAAAAAATTCGGAGGAAGTTCATGTCGGCTCTGCCACTTTCGGGCATCAAAATTCTCGACCTGACGCGGGTGCTTGCAGGCCCGCTGTCCGCCCAGATGCTGGCCGATCTCGGCGCCGAAGTGATCAAGATCGAACGTCCCGGCGGCGGCGACGACGCCCGCGCGTTCGGCCCGCCTTATCTGAAGGATCCCGAGGGCAAGGCGAACAACAACAACTCGTTCTATCTTTGCGCCAACCGCAACAAGAAATCGGTCACCGTCAATATTGCCTCGCCCGAGGGCCAGGACATCGTCCGCGAACTGGCGAAAACCTGCGACGTGATGATGGAGAACTACAAGGTCGGCGACCTCAAGCGCTACCGGCTCGATTACGAAACGATCAAGGCCCTCAACCCCGGCATCATTTATTGCTCGGTGACGGGTTTTGGCCAGACCGGGCCTTACGCGCCGCGCGCCGGCTATGATGCGATCCTGCAGGCGATGGGCGGGTTGATGAGCGTCACCGGCCATATCGACGGCGAGCCCGGCGAGGGCCCGATGAAGGTCGGCCCCTCCATTGTCGATTACATGACCGGCATGAACACCTCGATCGGTATTCTGTCCGCGCTGTTTCACCGCAAGGCCAATGGCGGGGAGGGGCAGCATGTCGACGTCTGCCTGTTCGACACCGTGATTGCTTCGCTGTCGCACTGGCTGCAGATTTATCTCGTCAACGGCCAGACCCCGCCGCGCCGCGGCACCTGGGGCAATGGCGGCATGCCGGCCGGCGTGTTCCGAGCGACCGACGGCGAACTGATGCTGGTGGTCGGCAATGACGGCCAGTTCCAGCGCACCTGCGCGGTGCTGGGCAGCCCCGAACTCGCGACCGATCAGCGATTCCTCAAGAACAACGACCGCGTCGTGCACGGCAAGGAAATCATGGCGATCTTCGCCGGGCTGTTCCTGAAGAAGCCGGTCGCCCATTGGCTGGACGAGCTGGAAAAGGCCGGCGTGCCGTCGGGGCCGATCAACAATTTCGAGCAGGTGTTTGCCGATCCGCACGTCCAGTCGCGCGGCATGCGGGTCAAGGTCGATCATCCCTTCGAGAAGGATCTGTCGCTGATCCGCAACGCCATCACCTTCTCGGGCACCCCGATCAAAAACTACCGCGCACCGCCGCTGCTCGGCGCCGATACCGCAGACGTGCTGGCAACGATCGGCTACGACGCGGCCAAGCTGGACGCGCTGAAGGAGAAGAAGCATCGTCTAGCTCGCGGCCTTCTCTCGATCGTCGTCCGCGTGCCGAACGCGGGATCCAACTACCGCGGCCCTTCGATAGATCCGCTGATGGCAGCGACTGCCCTCAGCAACGGATGACGCGGTGGATTACGGGTCCTCTGCGTTCCAGCGATGCCACCGAGGTTGTCATCACACGTCGAAGGGCGCGCGCCCTTACTCGGCCAGATCGCGCATCACCTTGATCAGGTCGGATTTGCCCTCGAAGCCGATGCCCGGCAGATCCGGCATGACGATGTGGCCGTCTTCGACGCGAACGGAGTCGGGGAAGCCGCCGTAGGGCTGAAACAGGTCCGGGTAGCTCTCATTGCCGCCCAGGCCGAGGCCAGCCGCAATGTTCAGCGACATCTGGTGTCCACCATGGGGGACGCAGCGGGACGGCGACCAGCCGTGCTGCGCCAGAACGTCGAGCGTGCGCAGATACTCGACAAGTCCGTACGACAACGCGCAATCGAACTGCAGCCAGTCGCGATCCGGCCGCATGCCGCCGTAACGGAGCAGGTTGCGTGCATCCTGGTGCGAGAAGAGATTCTCGCCCGTCGCCATCGGGCCCGGATAGAATTCCGACATGGCGGCTTGAAGGGCGTAGTCGAGGGGATCGCCGATTTCCTCGTACCAGAACAGCGGGTAGTCGCGCAGCATCTTCGCATAGGCGATGCCGGTCTCGAGATCGAAACGTCCATTGGCATCGACCGCAAGCTGCGCCTGCGAGCCGATCTCCGCCAGCACGGCCTCGATCCGTCCGCGGTCTTCGTCGATCGGTGCACCGCCGATCTTCATCTTCACCACGTTGTAGCCGCGGTCGAGATAGCCGCGCATTTCCGCGCGCAGCGCCGAATTGTCCTTGCCCGGATAATAGTAGCCGCCGGCCGCATACACGAAGACTTTGGGATTGGCCTCGCGGCCCTTCTTTTCGGCGAGCAGACGAAACAGCGGCTTGCCGGCGATCTTGGCGACCGCGTCCCAGACCGCCATGTCGAGCGTGCCGACGGCGACGGAACGCTCGCCGTGTCCTCCGGGCTTTTCATTGGACATCATCGCGGCCCAGATCCGATGCGGATCGAGATTGCTGCCGTCGTCGTCGAGCAGGCTGTTCGGATCGGCCTCGATGATGCGATTGCGGAAGCGTTCCCGGATCAGGCCGCCCTGGCCATAGCGGCCGTTCGAATTGAAGCCGTAGCCGACGACGCGACGCCCATCGCGCATGACGTCCGTCACCACGGCAACGAGGCTCGCCGTCATCTTCGAAAAGTCGATGTAGGCGTTGCGGATCGGCGAGGCGATCGGCTTGGTGATTTCAACGACATCGACGATGCGCATTGGGGGTCCTTCCCGTGTGGTTCTCTGGCGTCCGATCGCGCCGTTGAGGCTATGCCGTTAACAGCTGGTCGGATGGATCTGTAGGACTGGATTTAGCGCTGTACCAATGCTATTCCCGAATTTGGTTATGTTGGATTGGCATTACCAATGGAGTTAATCTGGTTCGAAGACTATCTTGCGCTCGCGGAAACCTTGAACTTTTCCAGGGCGGCCGAGCTTCGCCACGTCACCCAACCGGCCTTCAGCCGCCGGATTCGCGCGCTTGAGGGCTGGATCGGCGCAGACTTGTTTAGCCGTACGACACACGGTGTGGCGCTGACTCCGGCCGGCGAGCATTTTCACGGTCAGGCGGAGGTCCTGACACGCGCGCTGCACCAACTGCGCCGCGACACTTCAGAAGTTTCCGGCCGAGGCGTCAGGCCCTTGTCGATCGCGGCGACTCACGCGCTTTCCTTCACGTTCTTCCCGAAATGGGTTCGCGGCAATGAAAGGGTTCTCGCGCTCGGCAATCTCAGCCTGATCTCGGACAGCATGCAGGCGTGCGAGCAGATGATGCTGCGGGGAGACGCGCAGTTTCTGCTTTGTCACCACCACAAGGATGCGCGCAGCCGGATCTATTCCGGCCAGTTCAAGAGCATTGTGGTCGGCGTCGACACTCTGATTCCGCTCAGCGCGCCGGCCGGAAACGGCGTGGCACGGTGGCGGCTTCACGGCGGCGAGCCGGTAAAATACCTTGCCTACAGCGCGCAATCGGGGCTGGGCCGGATCGTCGCATCCCAATGGGGAGCGAAAGATCGAGCTTTTGCACTTGGAGACGGTCTTTACCTCGCACCTTGCCGCGACGCTGCTCTCGATGGCGCGCGCAGGCGATGGCGTGGCCTGGTTGCCTCGGACATTGGCGGAAGAGGACATTTCGGCCGGACTACTGGTTGAAGCAGGCAGCCGCGAACTGGAGATACCCATCGAAATCCGGCTGTTCCGCCCGGTCGCGCGTCAAAGCAAGGCAGTGGAAGCGATCTGGTCGGCCTTTGAACGGCGTTGATGTTGCGCGGTTCGTGGTGCGCATGCGCTGCACTGATGTTCCGGGGTTACCTCCGCGCCCCGCGCGAGGCCCGCTTCGGCTGGATGTCCTGCATGACCGGCGCTACCGACTGCGCGAACAGTTTCGCCACCGGGCTGAGCGATCGATCCTTCAGCGAAATCAGGCCGATCGCGCCGTGTGTAGTTGGCAACCGGACATCGATCGCGGTCAACTGCGGATGGTCATTTGGCGTCGTCAGCATGGCGCGCGGATGAATGCCGAGGAAGTTGCCGTTGCCCACCAGCACGCTCAGCGAATACGTGCACGACGTCGTCACCGTCGCACGGGGAAACGCCAGGCCTTGCGCTTCGAATGCGCCGCGCATGATCCCGGTTAGAAAGCCGGTGGGAGGAGGGAACACCCACGGCTCGCCGATGAGTTCGGCCAGGGAAACATTGCGCCGCCGCGCCCATTTGCTGTGCTTGCTGCAGAGGACCACCAATTCGTCGTGAAACAACGTCTCGACGCTCAGATCATCGTTGCCGGCCATCGAAGCGAGCCGGCTGATCACGATCTCGACGTCGCGCTGGCGCAGCTGGCGGAGCAGTACGTCGGTCGCACCGACATTGAGTTCAAACCGCATTCGCGGATAGCGCGGCACCAGATGATTGAACACGGCAGAGGCGACCGCCGACATCGGTGGCGTCGTGCCGATCCGCAACTCGCCTACCTCAGGGTCGGCAAGCGATGCAATCTCGCTGATGCCGTGCCGCAACTCGTTGAACATGATGGTGCTGCGCTCCAGCAGCGCCCGTCCGTAGACCGTCGGCGTCACGCCCTGCGACGAACGCTCGAGCAGCGGCACGCCCACGGCGTGCTCCAGTTCTGAAATCGCATAGGAAACGGCGGGCTGGGTTATTGCCAGGTGAGCCGCCGCCTTGGCCATGCTGCCGGTCTGGGCCGCGGCCTGAAGCACATGAAGATCACGAAGTTTGATGCGTCCATCGAGGGCGGGGCTGCGGTCCACGTAAACCTCCATCAATGGATTTTATCGCCATATAAGGAAAACAAGACTTCCTTTATGGATCATCGAGGCGGAGGCTGCATCGGTCAAGATGTTAGCGGGCATTACGTCAGTTGGAGGCATCTATGGGCATGATCCGAATTGCACTGGCAGCGGCCCTTGGCCTGCTCATGACCAATCCCGGCAACGCACAGGGCAGCGAATCCACGATCCGGATCGTGATCCCGTATTCAGCCGGAGGCGTTGGCGACATGGCTGCGCGGATGATTGCCAATTCCATGCGGACCCGGCTCAATCGGGCCGTCATCGTCGAAAACAAGCCCGGCGCGGCCGGCCGTCTCGGCGTTCAGTCGGTCAAGGATGCGCCGGCCGACGGTACCGTTTTGTTGTTTACGCCAATTGCGCCGATGGCGCTTTTCCCGCACGTCTATGACAACCTCGCTTACGATCCCGCACGGGACTTTCAGCCGATCTCGCAGGTCGGGACATTCGATCTGGGAGTCGCGGTTGGCGCGAATGTGCCCGCCAAAGATCTCAAGGAACTGGTTGAGTGGTTGAAGTCCCATCCCGATCAGGCGGCTTACGGAACGCCGGCTGCGGGATCGTTGCCGCATTTCTTTGCGGTGCTGTTCTCTCGCCATACCGGCATCGACCTTCGTCACGTCGCCTACAAAGGCAACCCGCAGGCGATCACCGATCTCATCGGCGGTCACTTGCCCATGCACTTCACCTCGACGCAGGACCTAGTAGAGGCTCACAAGGCCGGGCGTATCCGTGTCCTCGCCACATCGGGTCCGGCGCGTTCGACGGCGCTTCCCGAGGTGCCGACCTTCGTCGAAAGCGGCTACGACATTCGCGGCGAGGGCTGGCACGGCATCTATGCCCCGGCCAAGACGCCCGCTGACGTCGTCGCTCAACTGAACCGGGCGGTGGTGGAGGCCGTGCGTATGGACGAGTTCAGCAAGCGGCTGACACCCCTCGGCGTCCAGCCGACCGGCACTTCGCCGGAGGAATTTTCACGGATTCAGAAATCCGATTCAGAATTGTGGGCGCCGATCGTCAAGGCTTCCGGTTTCAAGGGCGAATAGCCGCCTGGCTCACAAGTCCTGCCGCGTCAGCCTTCCCTGCGGCGCCGGCGTCCGGGCCGGCGCTTTCTTCGCCGGCGTCTCGCCGCCCGTCAGCGCCATCACCGAGACCGACACCACGCGGTCGATGATCGCCTGGACGTCGTTGAGATCGCATTGTCCTTCCGACAATTTCGTGAGCCGCTCCTTTTCGCGGATGGTGTGGTGCGACATCGCCAGCGCGAAATGCAGGCCCCAGTAGAGGTCGGCGTCGTCGCGGCCGGGCATCGCGCGGCGCATCGCAGCGACGAATTTTCGCAGATGGTCGACCTCGCGGTTCTTGATGCGGCGGATCGGCGGCACCGACTCGATCGAGGCGCGGATCATGAAGCGCGCCGCGGTCGAGCCTTCGCGGTCGGGGCCGAGGCAGCCGCGTAGCGTTGGGCCCACCAGCGCGTGCAGAATGGCGTCGATCGGCGCGCGGCCGCCGCCGTTTTCCTCCGCAAGCTTCAGTTCGTTGAGCCGCTCGCGGTTGGTGGCGAGGCTGCGGGTGACGAACAACTCCGCGATCAATTCGTCCTTGGAGCCGAAATGATAATTCACCGCCGCGAGGTTGACGTTCGCTTCCGCGACGATGTCGCGCAGCGTCACGTCGCCAAAACCGCGATCGGCGTAAAGCCGTTCGGCGGCGGCGAGGATGGCGGACCGGGTCTGATCGCTCGGCATAGCTGGCCACCGCTTGGGGAGTTGCAATTCAAACAGTTGTATGAAACTATCGTTTGAAGGGGCGGAAATGTCAATCCGCTCGCTTCCAGCGCCGCGCAAAATACCTTGCGGCGGATGGGAGGCGGGCAGACAGTGCGGCCCAATAATTTCAGAAGCTGAGAGCGGAGGAGTGCCCCATGAACTTCGATATGTCAGAGAAGCAGAAGGAATGGCTGAACCGCGTGCAGGCGTTCATGAAGGCGCATGTCCGTCCCGCGGTGCCGATCTACGACAAGCAGGATGCCGAGGGCCCGCGCTGGAAGGTGATCCCGATCCTCGAGGAACTGAAGAAGAAGGCGAAGGCCGAAGGCCTCTGGAACATGTTCATGCCGCCGAACGCGCATGAGGATGACGAATTTCGCGGTGCGGGATTGACCAACCTCGAATATGCGCCGCTGTCGGAAGAGATGGGCCGCATCTCCTGGGCCTCGGAAGTGTTCAATTGTTCCGCGCCCGATACCGGCAACATGGAAGTGTTCATCCGCTACGGCTCCAAGGAGCAGAAGCGCAAGTGGCTGAAGCCGCTGATGGAAGGCGAGATCCGCTCCGCCTTCCTGATGACCGAGCCGGCGGTCGCGTCATCGGACGCCACCAACATCGAAACCCGCATCGAAAAGGACGGCGACCATTACGTCATCAACGGCCGCAAATGGTGGTCGTCGGGCGTCGGCGATCCCCGCTGCAAGATCGCGATCCTGATGGGCAAGACCGATTTCAAAACGGCCAAGCACCAGCAGCAGTCGCAGATCCTCGTTCCGCTCGATACCCCCGGCATCAAGGTGGAGAAGATGCTGCCGGTGTTCGGCTACGACGATGCGCCGCACGGCCACGCCCAGGTGCTGCTGGAAAACGTGCGCGTGCCGAAGGAAAACATCCTGCTCGGCGAGGGCCGCGGCTTCGAGATCGCGCAGGGCCGTCTCGGTCCGGGCCGCATCCATCACTGCATGCGCACCATCGGCAAGGCCGAGGAGGCGCTGGAGAAGATGGTGAGGCGGCTGGCCTCGCGCTCCGCGTTCGGCAAGAAGATCATCGAGCATTCGGTGTGGGAACAGCGCATCGGCGAAGCGCGCGCCGATATCGAGATGAACCGGCTGCTCTGCCTCAAGGCTGCCGACATGATGGACAAGGTTGGCAACAAGACCGCGCAGGCCGAGATCGCGATGATCAAGGTCGCGGCCCCCAACATGGCGCTGAAGATCATCGACAATGCCATCCAGGCCTATGGCGGCGGCGGCGTCTCCGACGAGGCCGGCCTGGCCAAGGATTATGCCCATATCCGGACGCTTCGGCTGGCGGACGGTCCGGACGAGGTGCACAATCGCGCCATTGCCAGACTTGAACTTCGGAAGTATGCAAACACGTCGCACTAACGGGAGGCCGCGAATGGCGCTCCCCAACGTTCAAGAAGAAATTTGAGGGAGCGTCATCGTGGCGGACGGCGTCAGGAAAGACGAAGAATTCTCGGGCACCAAGGAAGTCGAGGAGCGTCATCGCATCAATGAGGCGAACCTCGACGGCTGGATGCGCGAGCATGTCGAAGGCTACAAAGGGCCGTTGACCGTCCTGCAGTTCAAGGGCGGCCAGTCCAATCCGACCTACAAGATCGAAACTCCCGGCCAATTCTACGTGATGCGTCGAAAACCGTTCGGCAAACTGCTGCCGTCGGCGCATGCGGTCGACCGCGAGTTCCGCGTCATCGCAGCGTTGGGCAAGCAGGGCTTTCCGGTCGCCAAGGCCTACGCGCTGTGCACCGACGACGCCGTGATCGGCTCTGCCTTCTACATCATGTCGATGGAAGAAGGCCGGGTGTTCTGGGATCCCTCGCTGCCGAGCCAGACGCCGGACGCGCGCCGTAAAATCTTCACCAGCAAGATCGAAACGCTCGCCAATCTCCACGTCTTCGATCCTGAGAAAATCGGGCTCGGCGATTTCGGCAAGCCGGGCAATTATTTCGCGCGCCAGGTCGATCGCTGGACCAAGCAATACCGCGCCTCCGAGACGCAGCACATTCCGGAATTCGAAAAACTCGCCGAGTGGCTGCCAAAAACCGTGCCGGCGCAGGCGCGCGCCTCGGTGGTCCACGGCGACTACCGGCTCGACAACATGATTTTCCATGCGACGGAACCGCGCGTGCAGGCGGTGCTGGACTGGGAACTGTCGACGCTCGGCGATCCCATGGCCGACTTCACCTATCTGCTGATGCAGTGGACCATGCCGGGTCTCGCCAATGCCGACCTCAAGTCGCTGAACATTCCGAGCCTGGAAGAGGCCGCGCAGATCTACTGCAACGTCACCGGTAGCGCGGTGCCTGATCTGAACTGGTATTTCTCTTACAACCTGTTCCGCCTCGCCGGCATCACGCAGGGCATCGCCGGCCGCGTGCGCGACGGCACCGCGGCCAACGCCAGGGCGCTGGAGTCGGCAGCCCGCACCGTGCCGCTGTCGAAGGATGCCTGGGCATACGCGCAGAAGGCCGGCGCGACCTGACGTCGTGGCGTTAGCGTAGTTGGCTCTCTCCCCGAATATCCGCGGCAGTCTGCTCATGGCGGTGTCCATGGCGGCGTTCACCTCGAACGACTCCATCACCAAGGTGGTGTCGTCGGAGATGAATTTTGGCCAGGTGATGCTGGTGCGCGGCCTGTTCGCGATCGTGCTGGTCGCCGCCTTCGCCTGGTATCAGGGCGCGCTGCGGCCGCTGCGGACGCTGGTGCAAAAGCCGGTGGCGCTGCGGGTGGTCGGCGAGATCGGCGGCACGATCTGTTTCATGGCCGCGCTGGTTCACCTGCCGCTCGCCAATACTTCGGCGATCTTGCAGGCGCTGCCGCTGGCGATCACGCTCGGCGCCGCCGTGATCTTTCGCGAGCCGGTCGGCTGGCGACGCTGGTCGGCGATCGTGGCCGGCTTTATCGGCGTGCTCATCATCGTGCGGCCCGGGTTTGCGGGTTTCAACCAGTTCGCGTTGCTCGCGCTTCTGTCCGTGGCGTTCTGCGCGCTGCGCGATCTCGCCACGCGAAAGATCCCGACGCACATTCCATCGCTGTTCATTACCTTGCTGACGACGATCACCGTGACGTCGGCGGGCGGCCTCATCTTCATTCCGCTCGGCGGCTGGAAGCCGCCCTCGACGCATTCGCTCGGCCTGCTGGCGTTCACCTCGGTGCTGCTGCTGATCGGCTATCAGTGCATCATCACCGCGCTGCGCACCGGCGACATCTCGGCGGTGGCGCCGTTCCGCTATTCGGCGCTGCTGTGGGCGATGCTGCTGGGCTATGTCGTGTTCGGCGACGTGCCCGACGCGATGATGGTGACGGGCGCATCCATCATCGTGGTGTCCGGCCTCTACGCCTTCTACCGCGAACGCATCCGCCACCGCGCGCTGGCCGCGGAAAGCTCTGGATTGCCGCCCGACGGGTTGTGATTGTTGGGAAGACGCAGGAGGCTCGTGTCCCGGACGCGGCGCAGCGTGTAACGCTGCTCCGCAGAGCCGGGACCCGAGTTCATCGCTAAACCGGCTTGCCCGCATACGGCATCGACGCGGTCAGTCCGCCGTCGACCGGGATCGCCTGGCCGTTGACATAGGAGGCGTCGTCGCTGGCGAGGAACAGGCCCATCGCCGCGAGTTCATGCGGCTGGCCAGGACGCTTGAGCGGATTGAGCTGGCCGATCTTTTCGGAAGTGCCGCGTTCCTTGGCGCGGTCGAACACCGGCTTGGTCATGCCGGTCTCGATCAGGCCCGGGCATACCGCGTTGATGCGGACGCCGGTGCCGGACAGCGAGTAGGCGGCGGTCTGGACCAGGCTGATGACGCCGGCCTTGCTGGCGCCATAGGGATGACCGCTCGCGCCGGCCTTGAGGCCCGCCACGGAAGCGGTGCAGACGATCGAGCCGGATTTCTGTTTGATCATGTGCGGCATCGAATGCTTGATCGCGAGGAACGGTCCGATCAAATTGACGCGCAGCACTTCCTGCCAGTGCTCGACGGTCTGTTCGGCCAGCGGCACCAGGCCGCCGCTGACGCCGGCATTGGCCCAGATCGCATCCAGCCTGCCGTATTTCGCGACCGTCTTGTCGATGAAGGCCTTCACGTCGCTCTCGGAACCTGCGTCCGCGATCACGGCCTCGACGGTGCCGCCGGCATCGCTGACGAGTTTTGCGGTGTCCTTCACGCCATCGGTCTTGTCGACGATGATGAGTTTCGCGCCTTCCCTGGAGAACAGCACCGATGCGGCGCGCCCGATGCCGCTGCCGGCTCCAGTGATGACGACGGATTTGCCTTCGAGGCGGCCCATGGGTTTCTCCCTGTGATGTCTGCGCGTCGGCGTCTGCCGCCTTGCGGAATTCAAACAAGATTTCAAACGACTGAGAAGCAACGCCCAAATCTTTGGCTGGCAAAGTGACTTGAGACGTTGCGTGCTCTGACGTACAGCGACAGTGAACAGTATTGAAGGGTTTTGGCGATGTCCAATGCAGACAAACCACGGGTGATCACGACGCGATGGTGGTGGGTCCGCCATGCGCCGGTTCGCGAAGACGGCGGCTGTATTTATGGGCAGAAAGATCTCGGCTGCGATACCAGCGATCGCGTGGTGTTCGAGGCGGTCGGCAAAATCCTGCCGCGCAATGCGGTCTGGTATGCAAGCAATTTGAAGCGCACGCATCAGACCGCGCAGGCGATCTGGGATGCGGGCTATCCCAAACCGTCGGATATGCCGCATATCAATGCGTTTGCCGAGCAGCATCTCGGCCAATTGCAGGGCATGAATCGTGCAGCGTTTTACGCAAGCCTGCCGCCCGGGCAGAACTGGCTGACCGGGCATCGACGAACCCGCGCCCGGCGGCGAGAGTTTCATGGATCTCTATCGTCGTGTCTGCGGCGGCATCGAAAAGATCAACGCCGAGCAGTCGGGCAGGGACATCATCGCGGTTGCGCATGGCGGCACGATCAAGGCTGCCATCACGCTTGCGCTCGGCGGACAGCCGGACAAGGGCCTCGCTTTCGATATCGACAATTGCTCGGTGACGCGGCTCGATCATCTCGCAAGCGCCGCCTACACCGGCTGGCGGCTGCCGATGGTCAACCAGCAGCCCTGGATCGCAGACCCGTCGCACAACGCGATGCATCAGCCCGCCGGCCCGGAAGTAGCGCTGACGGAAAAGAAGCTCGCGTAAGCCCTCGGTTGTCGAGGGACGCAAAGGCTGCTTAGTTTAAGTTCAAGAGCAAACCGGCATCACGCCGGATCAACATCTGGGAGAGAGACATGACCTTGTTCGATATGTCGGGAAAAGTCGCCGTCATCACCGGCTCCACGCGCGGCATCGGCCTTGCCATTGCCGAGCGCATGGCCGAGCACGGCGCCAAGGTCGTGATTTCCTCGCGCAAGCAGGACGTTTGCGATTCCGTCACCAAGGCAATCAACGACAAGTTCGGGAAGGGCACGGCGGTTGCGATTGCCGCGAACATTTCCAGCAAGGAAAACCTGCAGAACCTCGTCAACGAATCCAATCGTGCCTTCGGCAAGATCGACGTGCTGGTGTGCAACGCCGCGTCTAATCCCTATTACGGCCCGCTCGGCGGCATTTCGGACGACCAGTTCCGAAAAATCCTCGACAACAACATCGTCGCCAACAACTGGCTGATCAATATGGTCGTGCCGCAGATGATCGAGCGCAAGGACGGTTCGATCGTGATCGTGTCCTCGATCGGCGGCCTGAAGGGCTCGACCGTGCTCGGCGCCTATGCGATCTCGAAGGCCGCCGACATGCAGCTCGCGCGCAACCTCGCCTGCGAATACGGCAAGCACAACATCCGCGTGAACTGCATCGCGCCCGGTTTGATCAAGACCGACTTTGCAAAAGCGCTGTGGGACAATCCGGAGACGCTGAAGGCATCCACCGCGCGTTCGCCGCTCTTGCGCATCGGCATTCCCGACGAAATCGCCGGCGCCGCGGTGCTGATGGGATCGAAGGCCGGCGACTTCATGACCGGCCAGACCATCGTGATCGACGGTGGCGCGACGATCAGTTGATCGGGTGTCGGGCGCGCGTATTCCCACCGCCGTCATCATCCGCGAAGGCGGATGATCCAGTACGCCGCGGCGGCTGTTAATGATCGAGAATTCCCGGCGTACTGGATGCCCCGCCTTCGCGGGGCATGACGGTTGTGGGTGGGGCTGAGCGGGAATGTTGGCGCTCACTCCACCGCCGCGTAGACCAGATCCCGCAGCAAATTGCGGATGTATTCGCGCTGGCCGGGGCCCTGCATCATGAACACCGTGAACAGGTCCTCGGCGGGATCGATGAAGAAGAACGTGCCGGCCATTCCGCTCCAGAAGAACTGGCCGAGCGAGCCCGGGAACGGCGCGACGCCGCGCTGGGTACGAACGGCGAAGCCCAATCCAAAACCGTGGCCGGGCGGCATCAGCGGTGAGTCGACCTTCACGCTCGCGGAGAGATGATCGGAGGCCATCAGCTCCAGCGTCTTGCGGCCGATGATCCTGTTGCCGTCGAGCGCGCCGCCGTTGAGCAGCATCTGGGAGAAGCGCGCGTAGTCCATCGTAGTCGAGACCAGCCCGCCGCCGCCGGATTCCATCGCGGGCTTTTCCAGCATGTTGAAGAGCTGCACCTTGTCGCCGTTCCACGGATCGTTCGCAAAGGGTTCGGCGAGCCGGCCCGCGTTGGCTTCCGGGGTATGGAATGCGGTCTCGGCCATCTGCAGCGGCGCGAGGATACGCTCAGTGAGGAACGCGCCGAGCGATTTCCCGGAGACGACCTCGATGATGCGGCCGAGCACGTCGGTGGAGCGGCTGTAGTTCCATTCGGCGCCGGGCTGGCAGATCAGCGGCATGCCGGCGATCATGGTGGCGTGTTCGGCGTTGGTGATCTTGCGGCTGCGCAGCCGCGACTGCTGATAGAGCTGCTGCACGGGGCCGTTGCCGGTATGGTCATACGTGAGCCCCGACGTGTGCCGCAGCAGGTCCTGCACGGTCATCTGCCGCTTGACCGGAACGAGGTCGAGCTTGCCGTTGTTCTCGACGCCGACTTTCTGGTCGGCGAACTCCGGAATGAATTTGGCGACGGGATCGCCCAGAACGAAGTGACCATCCTCGACCAGCATCATGATGCCGACCGAGACGATCGGCTTGGTCATCGAGAAAATGCGAAAAATGCTGTCATGCGCCATCGGCGTGCTGGCGGCCGGGCTCTGCCGGCCGATCGCATCGAACCAGCCGATCTGGCCGCGCCGCGCCACCATCACGGTCGCGCCGGGGAGGGTTCCCTTGTCGACCTCGCGCTTGAAGGCATCCGAGATTCGCTGCAGGCGGGCGCTCGAAAGCCCGATCGTTTCCGGCTTGGCGGTGGGGAGAGAAGGGGTCTGGGGGGCGGCTGCCTGCCGGGCGGCGGTCTGGGCGTTCATGGTCTCTCCCGAAGCTCTTGTTGTTGGTGAGAGCCAAGTTTGGCGCAGATGGCGTGCTTTGGATAGGGCGCAAGCCGCTTCGCCCTTGCAATCGGGGTATGCCCTATGCTTGAAACGGCGCCGAAGCGGCGCATGCGCCGGTTCCCTGCAGGAGTGTAGCTCAATTGGTAGAGCACCGGTCTCCAAAACCGGGGGTCGCAGGTTCGAGCCCTGCCACTCCTGCCAGCTAAATCAAATACTTAAGTGCAATTTCGATAACGGCCGGCGATCTTGCCGGATCCCTTGCTGCGATCCGTCGGATTTGTCCGTGACCGGCGGACCGGCGTGGATATGCGCCTGTTTTTCAACCCGCTTCGACCAGGACCGGTAGTAGGCGACGGCCGTCATGATGGCGATGCCGGTGATTCCAACCAGCAATTGAGCGACGATGCCGTTGGAGGTCGTCGTCAGAACAAAGTACCCGATGAATGCGAGGTAGATGCCGACGGCAAACACTTCGAGCGATTGCTGGCCACATTTGATCAGCGGCTTCCAGACGGCGGCCTGAAGCGCCGGTGCATCGATCGGGATGAACCGCGCGCCCAGGATGACCACGATGGCGAGGTGCAGGAAGCGGTAGGGCGCCAGATTGGTCTTGTCGTTCGGGTTGAAAGCCTCGAACAGAAGCTGCGGAAACA
The DNA here is from genome assembly GCA_963742935.1 of uncultured Alphaproteobacteria bacterium. GTDB lineage: Bacteria > Pseudomonadota > Alphaproteobacteria > Rhizobiales > Xanthobacteraceae > Bradyrhizobium. The sequence continues at coordinate 180,709 of CAVUOI010000031.1, forward strand.
AGGCCTGAAGCCCCGGTATCAGCCCGGCTAGCGTCATGACGGCCGCAAAGAACAAATAAGCCAGCCCGAATACGAGCACCGCCCTGGAGCGCACCAGGAAGTACAGCGTATTGGCCCCGCCGAGCGCCAGCCACGCGCCAAGCACGAACAGAAGCTGCCACGCGAACGGATTGAAGTACCAGACGCCCGCCGGATAGGAGGGCAGGTTCCAGCCGAATTGCCGGGCGTTGAGATAGAGCAGGGCGGACCCCAGCATCACCCAGTTGCGGTGCCTGAGCATCAGCCAGAGCACCGGCGGAAAGGCGCCCATCAGCACGACATAGAGCGGCAGCACGTCGAGGTTCAGCGGCTTGTAGCGGAGCAGCAGCCCCTGCGTGATGGTTTCGACTGGGGCGTTCAACAGCGGCGCGACATTGAAGCGGTCGATGAGGCCGGGTGCGTTGAAGCGCTGTGCGAGGAAATGGACGGAAGCCAGATAGATCACAAACAACAGGATGTGGGCGCAATAGATTTGCCAGACGCGGCGCAGCAGCCGTGTTGTTCCGAACACGAAACCGCCCTCGAGCATGCGCCGGCCGAAGACCAATGCCGAGGTGTAGCCGGAGATGAAGACGAACAGATCGGCGCCGTCGCTAAAGCCGTAGTTCCGGAACGAGAACCAGGCCAGCACGCTGGTGGAGACGTGGCCAAGGAACATCAGCCAGTTGGCGAGGCCGCGGAACAGGTCCAGCCGCAAATCCCGCTTCGACGGTGGCAGTGCAAGCTCGACCCGCATTCGTTCCAGCCCATATCGGACAAGCGCCTGCCGGCGGCGCTGTCTTCCGGCGCGCCGCCAAGCCTTGAAGCCGCCAGCCTTGGAAAGGCATTGGTGAGAACGATAGGGGGACGGCGAGGAGGACCCATTGAGGCAGGTCAATCCCGGGACTGGCTCGCGCAATCCGGGTGCGATGAGGCGGCCGGCGAACAGGTGCGGAGCCCGAGGTGGCGATCTAGAATTGGCGCCTGGTCAGTGGCTTGGGCGAGCTTCCTGGGGTTTGTCGGCAGCTTACGCGAAGAATGCGCTGAGGACGGCAACGTCCGATCGGGCAGGAGCCTCGCCCCGCAAATCGGCGTCGATCACTCGTCGGCAGGCATCGACCGTCATGCTGTCGCCGAGGTCGTTCGCCGCGTCGAGAACGGTCCAGGCCGTATCGCCCGAGTGTCTTTCGAGGTCTTGGCCCAACATAGCCATGGTTGTCTTGCTCCCCTTTGGAGCACCCAGAATAGCCGGGAGCTTTTAAAATCCAGATCGCGGGGTTGTGCGCATTTGAGCGAAGGCCGTACCGGGAATTAACCAATGGCGGGGGGCCTTTTTCGTCAACGCACCCCCAGAAGGGGTCCAATTTGGAGCCCGCGGCACCCCGTACCTTGACCTTTTGCCCGCCCGGCAGTAGATACCCGCCACCTGCAGCCGGCCCGCTAAACGCGGATATCCGGCGCGGCTTTGAATTCCCCCGAACAATCGAGCCCGCTTGGCGGCTCATCCTTCGAGAGAGGGCTGGGCGCAAGAGGGCTGTTCGGATTCGCTTTAAATCACAATCGTCTCACGAAGGACGCGGTAACCAACGATGGCTTTCAGCCCGTTCAAATTCCTGCAGGAAGTGCGCTCGGAGACCGCCAAGGTCACCTGGCCGACGCGCCGCGAGACGACGATCACCACGATCATGGTGTTCGTGATGGTTACGCTGGCTTCGATCTTCTTTTTCATCTCGGATCTGATCATCCGCTACGTCGTCACCTTCCTGTTGGGCGTTCACTGATGAACACCGGAACCCAAACCATGGACAAGCGCTGGTACATCGTTCACGCCTATTCGAACTTCGAAAAGAAGGTCTCGGAATCGATCCGGGAACAGGCGAAGCAGCGCGGGCTCGAGGATCTGTTCGAGCAGGTGCTGGTGCCGACCGAAAAGGTCACCGAGGTGCGCCGCGGCCGCAAGATCGACGCCGAGCGCAAGTTCTTCCCGGGCTATGTGCTGGTGAAGATGAAGCTGACCGACGAGGCGTTTCATCTCATCAAGAACACGCCGAAGGTGACCGGCTTCCTCGGCGCCGAAAACAAGCCGATGCCGATCTCGGAGATCCGAGGCGATGCGGATCCTGCACCAGGTGCAGGAAGGCGTCGAACGTCCGAAGGCGTCGGTGTCGTTCGAAATCGGCGAGAACGTCCGCGTGGCCGATGGCCCGTTCGCGTCGTTCTCCGGCGTGGTCGAGGAAATCGACGAGGCGCGTTCGCGCGTGAAGGTCGCGGTGTCGATCTTCGGCCGCGCCACGCCCGTCGAACTGGAATTCGGTCAGGTCGAGAAGGTCTGACCGAAAGCGCGAAGCGCGTCTTCGCGTAATATGAGGCCGTGGGAGGAAGAGGGCGGTCGCCAACCGCTCTTGAACCGAACCACGGACCCTGAAACCGCCGGCCCTGGCCGGCACAACAGGAGTGATACATGGCAAAGAAAGTGACCGGATACCTGAAATTGCAGGTGCCGGCCGGTGCGGCGAATCCTTCGCCCCCGATCGGTCCCGCGCTTGGTCAGCGCGGTCTCAACATCATGGAATTCTGCAAGGCGTTCAACGCCCAGACGCAGAAGGAAGAGAAGAACACCCCGATTCCGGTGGTGATCACGATCTACGCGGATCGTTCGTTCACCTTCGAGATGAAGACCCCGCCGATGTCGTTCTTCCTCAAGCAGGCCGCCAAGATCCAGTCCGGTTCGAAAGCCCCGGGCCGCGACAAGGCCGGCGCGGTGACGAAAGCGCAAGTGCGCGAGATCGCCGAGAAGAAGATGAAGGATCTCAATTGCGATTCCGTCGAGTCGGCCATGAAGATGGTCGAGGGCTCTGCCCGTTCGATGGGTCTGGAAGTGGCGGGGTAACGGACCATGGCAATCGGAAAACGTTTGAAGCAAGGCCCGCGAGGGTGTCGACCGCGAGAAGCTCTATCCGCTCGCGGATGCCATCAAGATGGTCAAGGAACGCGCCAAGTCGAAGTTCGACGAGACGATCGAAATCTCGATCAATCTCGGCGTCGATCCGCGTCACGCCGACCAGATGGTTCGCGGCGTCGTCAACCTGCCGAACGGCACCGGCCGCACGCTTGCGCGTCGGCGTGTTCGCCCGCGGTGCGAAGGCGGATGAAGCCAAGGCTGCGGGTGCTGACGTCGTCGGCGCCGAAGACCTGGTCGAGAAGGTGCAGGGCGGCAACATCGATTTCGATCGTTGTATCGCCACCCCCGACATGATGCCGCTGGTCGGCCGCCTCGGTAAGGTGCTCGGCCCGCGCGGCATGATGCCGAACCCGAAGATCGGCACCGTGACGATGGACGTCGCCACCGCCGTGAAGGGCGCCAAGGGCGGCTCGGTCGAGTTCCGCGTCGAAAAGGCCGGCATCGTGCAGGCCGGCGTCGGCAAGGCCTCGTTCTCGGAAGAGAAGCTGGTGCAGAACGTCAAGGCGCTCGCGGATGCGGTGTCGAAGGCGAAGCCGGCCGGCGCCAAGGGCACCTACATCCAGCGCGTGGCGGTCTCCTCCACCATGGGCCCGGGCGTCAAGGTCGAGCCGGGCACGCTGCTCGGCTAATTGCTGGCACGCTACGTGAATAATGAAGGGCGGAATCGGGCGACCGGTTCCGCCCTTTGCTTTTGACGGCTGGTTTGCGTAATCGTCGTCGGCCGGTTGAGACAAGAAAGAAAAACAATGCCCGAGAAGGTCCTGATCTATTCGCGTTTCCCCAAAGCCCAGATGGAGCGTTTCGGCGAACGGTTCGAATCCTGAACGCCGCCGGCAAGCCGCCGAACGAAATGTTCTCCGCCGAACAGCTCGCCGACGTCCGCGCGATGATCACGGCCGGCGGCACGGCGCTCGCGCGGCGAGGCGATGGACCTGCTGCCGAAACTCGGCGCCATCGTCTGCTACGGTACCGGCTATGACGGCGTCGATCTGGCGGCGGCGGCAAAGCGCAACATCGCGGTGGGTCACAGTCCGGGGGCGAACGCGGCATCCGTCGCCGACATCGCGGTCACCCTGATGCTGGCGGCGACGCGGCGGCTGCTGGCGGCCGACGATTATGTCGGAGCGGGAGCTGGGCGGGCGCAAAGCCGTCGCCGATGATGCGTCCGCAGGCGGGCATGCTCGGCCGCAAAGTCGGCGTCTACGGCATGGGCGAAATCGGCCGCAAGATCGCCGCGCGCGTCGCCGCGTTCGAGACCGAGGTCGGCTATTTCAGCCGCAGCCAGCACGACGTGCCCTATCGATATTTTCCGACGCTCGGTGCGCTGGCCGAATGGTGCAGCGTGCTGATGGTCGCGGTGCGCGCGGGGGACGACACCAATCACGCCGTCGACGCCGATATCCTGAACAAGCTCGGCAAGGACGGCTATGTCGTCAACATCTCGCGCGGCTCGGTCATCGACCAGCAGGCCTGGTCGCGGCGCTGACCGACCAGACCATCGCCGGCGCCGGCCTCGACGTGTTCGCAAAGGAGCCGCATGCGCCGGATGCGCTGACCGCGCTGCCCAACGTCGTGCTGTCCCCGCATATCGGCGGCCACACGCTGGAATCGCATGTGGCGATGCAGGACTGCGTGATGGCCAATCTCGACGCGTTCTTCGCCGGCAAGAAGCTGCCTTATCAGGTCCGAGGCGGCTGAATCGGCCGGTTTGGGGTCGAATTGGACGGTAATTGGGCGGTATCGGGTGCCGGCCATCTGGTCTGAATTTTGCCCTTGGCAAGCCCGGTGAGACTCGGTAAAGAACCGCTTCCGGGCGTGCTGGCCGTTGCTGGCACGTCTGTGCTCGCATTCCGAAAACCCGATACGGTAGGAGATCATTCCTTTCAGGACATCCGCATGGATTGCTCGAAAGGAAGGAAAACTCATCGCTTCGGTGGATTGCGGCAGGGGTCTTTCGGCTTGCCGGACGGCCTCGATCCTGTCCAAGACTGCAGGCGCTCGCGAAGAAACGCAAGTTTCTTCAACAGCTTAATCGTACGGCCTGCATAGACGGGTGAAGACCGGATTTTGCTTCAGCGCCGCCTTTTCGCGGCGCCATGGCTGATTTGGTTCGAACCTCGACACCCCGCGCCATCTGGTTCGGGAGGGCAGGCTTTTCAATTGTCGTCTTGCCCGGCGTGTCCCTTGGACTGGTGTCTAGAGGTCAGGTTTTGGGTGAGACGATGGGTGCAACCCGGCGGTCTCGCTCTTGAAGCGAAGGCCGCCAACCGGAGAGAGCTTGCTGTGGAAAGAGCGGCAAAAAAGGACGCGGTTGAAGCGCTGAACGGGCTCTTCAAGACCACCAGCGTTGCAGTCGTCGCCCACTATTCCGGCCTCACCGTGGCCCAGATGCAGAAGCTGCGCATGCAGATGAAGCAGGCGGGTGCGTCGGTGAAGGTCTCGAAGAACCGTCTCGCCAAAATTGCTCTTGAAGGCACGGATGTCGTTGCCATCGGTTCCCTGCTGAAGGGGCCGACCGTGATCGCGACTTCAAACGATCCGGTAGCGGCGCCGAAGGTTGCCGTCGAATTCGCCAAGGCGAACGAACAGTTCGTCATTCTCGGCGGTTCGATGGGTAAAACCGTCCTGGATGTGAACGGCGTGAAGGCGCTTGCCTCGCTGCCGTCACTCGATGAACTGCGCGGAAAGCTTGTCGGCCTCCTGGTGGCGCCGGCGACCAAGATCGCTCAGCTCTCGACTGCGCCCGCGGCCAAGCTCGCGCGCGTCGTCCAGGCCTATGCCTCAAAGAGCGAAGCGGCCTGACCCTTCGCAAATCAAACCTGGTTCGAACCAATACGTTTAAGGAAACAGATCAATGGCTGACCTACAGAAAATCGTCGACGACCTCTCGAGCCTCACCGTGCTCGAAGCTGCCGAGCTCGCAAAGCTCCTCGAAGAAAAGTGGGGCGTGTCCGCCGCTGCCGCCGTTGCGGTCGCCGGTCCGGCTGCCGCCGCCGCTGCTCCGGCTGAAGAAAAGACCGAGTTCACCGTCATGCTCGTCGCCGCCGGCGACAAGAAGATCGAAGTCATCAAGGAAGTCCGCGCCATCACCGGCCTCGGCCTCAAGGAAGCCAAGGATCTCGTCGAAGGCGCGCCCAAGGCTGTCAAGGAAGGCGTGAACAAGGACGAAGCCGAGAAGCTCAAGGCCCAGCTCGAAAAGGCTGGCGCCAAGGTCGAGCTCAAGTAACGCGAAGCTTGCTTCATCCATCCCGAGCGAGGCAAAGCCGAGTGCGTCCGGGGATCTGCCAAGGGCGTGATGGCCGGGACAAGCCCGGCCATGACGAAAGTGGCGGGATCGTTACAAAACTTGTGCGATGGGGTAACCCGGAGTACGGCGTACACAGAAAAGTGTGGGGATTCGCGGGGTTAGCCCCTCGAATCTCCACGTATTGCCGCCCCATATCGGGACGGCAGCAGGAAAATTCGGTAGGCGATTGGGAACGGCAGGGTTCTCGGCGTAAGCCGTTGGGAGACAGTCAAATTTCGGGCTTTTTCAGTCCGTGAAGCAGCGAGTTGAGACGGGCGGGTGCAGTCAAGCGCCCCGCGCGTCGTTTTGCGTTTTGAAGGTCTGGAGAGCGGATTCAGGACTTAATTCCTGAAATTGAGCTTTGTTCCTGTCGAGCGATTCGAAATTCAACCCGGGGGCGACGGCAGTCGCGCTTCGGAAGGTTCGCCCACAAGGGCGACGAAAATGAGAGGCCACGATGGCGCAGCAGACATTCACCGGTCGCAAACGCGTTCGCAAGTTCTTCGGACACATCAAGGAAGTCGCCGAGATGCCGAACCTCATCGAGGTTCAGAAGGCGTCCTATGACCAGTTCCTGATGGTCGAGGAGCCGCAGGGCGGCCGGCTGGACGAGGGCCTGCAGGCGGTGTTCCGCTCGGTGTTCCCGATCTCGGATTTCTCCGGCACCTCGATGCTGGAATTCGTCCGCTACGAATTCGAGCCGCCGAAATATGACGTCGACGAGTGCCGTCAGCGCGGCATGACCTATGCTGCGCCGCTCAAGGTGACGCTGCGCCTGATCGTGTTCGATATCGACGAGGAAACCGGCGCCAAGTCCGTCAAGGACATCAAGGAGCAGGACGTCTACATGGGCGATATCCCGCTCATGACCATGAACGGCACCTTCGTCGTCAACGGCACCGAGCGCGTCATCGTCTCGCAGATGCACCGTTCGCCCGGCGTGTTCTTCGACCACGACAAGGGCAAGACCCATTCGTCCGGCAAGCTGCTGTTTGCCGCGCGCGTAATTCCGTATCGCGGGTCCTGGCTCGACATCGAGTTCGACGCCAAGGACATCGTGTTCGCGCGCATCGATCGCCGCCGCAAGATCCCCGTGACCTCGCTGATGTACGCGCTCGGTCTCGACGGCGAGACGATCCTGTCGACCTTCTACAAGAAGATCAGCTTCAAGCGGACCAAGGAAGGCTGGCGCGTGCCGTTCGACGCCACCCGTTTCCGCGGCTATTCGACCATCAACGACCTGATCGACGCCGATACCGGCAAGGTCGTGCTCGAGGCCGGCAAGAAGCTGACCGTGCGTGCCGCGCGCCAGTTGCAGGAAAAGGGCCTCAAGGCGCTGCGTCTGTCGGATGAAGAACTCGTCGGCAACTATCTCGCCGAGGATCTCGTCAATCCGAAGACCGGCGAAATCTATGCCGAAGCCGGCGAGGAGCTCACCGAGAAGTCGCTGAAGGCGCTCAACGAGCAGGGCTACAAGGAACTGCCGCTGCTCGACATCGACCACGTCAATGTCGGCGCCTACATCCGCAACACGCTGCATGCCGACAAGAACATGACGCGTGAAGACGCGCTGTTCGACATCTATCGCGTGATGCGTCCAGGCGAGCCGCCGACCGTCGACTCGGCCCAGACCATGTTCCAGTCGCTGTTCTTCGACGCTGAGCGCTACGACCTGTCCGCGGTCGGCCGCGTCAAGATGAACATGCGCCTCGAACTCGACGCGCCCGACACCCATCGCACGCTGCGCAAGGAAGACATCCTGGCCGTCATCAAGACGCTGGTCGACCTGCGCGACGGCAAGGGCGAGATCGACGACATCGACCATCTCGGCAACCGCCGGGTGCGTTCGGTCGGCGAACTCATGGAGAACCAGTACCGCATCGGTCTGCTTCGCATGGAGCGCGCGATCAAGGAGCGCATGTCCAGCGTCGATATCGACACCGTGATGCCGCAGGACCTGATCAACGCCAAGCCGGCGGCCGCCGCGGTGCGCGAATTCTTCGGCTCCTCGCAGCTGTCGCAGTTCATGGACCAGACCAACCCGCTGTCGGAGATCACCCACAAGCGCCGTCTCTCGGCGCTTGGACCGGGCGGTCTGACCCGCGAGCGCGCCGGCTTCGAGGTGCGCGACGTGCATCCGACGCATTACGGCCGCATCTGCCCGATCGAAACGCCGGAAGGTCCGAACATCGGCCTGATCAACTCGCTGGCGACGTTCGCGCGCGTCAACAAGTACGGCTTCGTCGAAACGCCCTATCGCAAGGTCAAGGACGGCCGCGTCACCGACGAGGTCGTGTACCTCTCGGCGATGGAGGAGGGCCGTTATCGCGTCGCGCAAGCCAACGTGCCGCTCGACGCCAAGGGCCGCTTCACCGAAGACCTGATCGTCTGCCGTCACGCCGGCGAAGTGCTGCCGATCACGCCCGACAAGGTCGACTACATGGACGTGTCGCCGAAGCAGCTCGTTTCGGTGGCCGCGGCGCTGATCCCGTTCCTCGAGAACGACGACGCCAACCGCGCGCTGATGGGCTCGAACATGCAGCGCCAGGCGGTGCCGCTGGTTCGCGCCGAGGCGCCGTTCGTCGGCACCGGCATGGAAGGCGTGGTTGCCCGTGACTCGGGTGCTGCGATCGCCGCACGCCGCTCGGGCGTGATCGACCAGATCGACGCCACCCGCGTCGTGATCCGCGCCACCGAAGATCTCGATCCCACCAAGTCGGGCGTCGATATCTACCGGCTGATGAAGTACCAGCGCTCCAACCAGTCGACCTGCATCAACCAGCGTCCGCTGGTGAAGGTCGGCGACATCGTCAAGAAGGGCGACATCATCGCCGACGGTCCCTCGACCGATCTCGGCGAACTCGCGCTCGGCCGCAACGTGCTGGTCGCGTTCATGCCGTGGAACGGCTACAACTTCGAAGACTCGATCCTGCTCTCCGAGCGGATCGTGAAGGACGACGTCTTCACCTCGATCCACATCGAGGAGTTCGAGGTGATGGCCCGCGACACCAAGCTCGGACCTGAGGAAATCACCCGCGACATTCCGAACGTTTCGGAAGAAGCGCTGAAGAACCTCGACGAAGCCGGCATCGTCTATATCGGCGCCGAAGTCCGCGCCGGCGACATCCTGGTCGGCAAGATCACGCCGAAGGGCGAAAGCCCGATGACGCCGGAAGAAAAGCTTCTGCGCGCCATCTTCGGCGAAAAGGCTTCCGACGTCCGCGATACCTCGCTCCGCGTGCCGCCCGGGCGTGCAGGGCACGATCGTGGAAGTGCGCGTGTTCAACCGTCACGGCGTCGACAAGGACGAGCGTGCGCTGGCGATCGAGCGGGAAGAGATCGAGCGTCTGGCCAAGGACCGCGACGACGAACAGGCGATCCTGGACCGCAACGTCTACGGCCGCCTCGCCGAGCTTCTGGAAAACCGCCAGGGCATCGCCGGTCCGAAGGGCTTCAAGAAGGACACCAAGATCACCCGCGCCGTGCTCGAGGAGTATCCGAAGTCGCAGTGGTGGATGTTCGCCTCGCCGAACGACAAGCTGATGGCCGAAATCGAGGCCATGCGGAAGCAGTACGACGAATCGAAGAAGGGCCTCGAACAGCGCTTCCTCGACAAGGTCGAAAAGCTGCAGCGTGGCGACGAACTGCCGCCCGGCGTGATGAAGATGGTCAAGGTCTTCGTCGCGGTGAAGCGCAAGATCCAGCCCGGCGACAAGATGGCCGGCCGTCACGGCAACAAGGGCGTGGTGTCGAAGATCGTTCCGATCGAGGACATGCCGTTCCTCGAGGACGGTACGCATGCCGACATCGTGCTCAATCCGCTCGGCGTGCCCTCGCGCATGAACGTCGGTCAGATTCTGGAGACGCATCTCGGCTGGGCCTGCGCGGGCCTCGGCAAGCGCATCGGCCAGACCATCGACGCCTACTATGCAGAAGCAGGACATCAAGCCGCTGAAGCGAGACCCTGAAGAAGATCTATGGCGACGACGAAACCATCAAGTCGCTGAACGACGGCGAGTTGGTCGAACTCGGCCGCAATCTGAGCCACGGCGTGCCGATCGCAACGCCGGTGTTCGACGGCGCCAAGGAAGCCGACATCGAGGAGATGCTGAAGCTCGCGGGCCTCGACGCTTCGGGCCAGTCGACCGTCTATGACGGCCGCACCGGCGATACCTTCGATCGCAAGGTGACGGTGGGCTACATCTACATGCTCAAGCTGCACCATCTCGTCGACGACAAGATCCACGCGCGTTCGATCGGTCCGTACTCGCTCGTCACCCAGCAGCCGCTGGGCGGCAAGGCGCAGTTCGGCGGCCAGCGCTTCGGCGAAATGGAGGTCTGGGCGCTGGAAGCTTACGGCGCCGCCTACACGCTGCAGGAAATGCTGACCGTGAAGTCGGACGACGTCGCCGGCCGTACCAAGGTGTACGAGGCGATCGTGCGCGGCGACGACACGTTCGAGGCCGGTATCCCGGAATCGTTCAACGTGCTGGTCAAGGAAATGCGCTCGCTCGGCCTCAACGTCGACCTGCACAATTCCAAGGTGGGACCGGCGCCGACGTCCGAGGCGGCCGAGTAACGCTCAGATTCCATGTCCGGCCGGAGGCGCGAAGCGAACCTTCGCGCAGATGGGCCGGGCATTTCGCGCTCCGCCCGGACGTTGAGCGGGGCGCGCGCTAAAAAAGAATTTCGAATTTGCTGCCGGTGACGATCGGCACGCGAGGAGAAGACGATGAACCAAGAAATTATGAATCTCTTCAATCCGACGACCCCGGCCCAGGTCTTCGACCAGATCCGGATCTCGATCGCGTCCCCGGAGAAGATTCTGTCCTGGTCCTACGGCGAGATCAAGAAGCCGGAGACCATCAACTACCGCACCTTCAAGCCGGAGCGCGACGGCCTGTTCTGCGCCCGCATCTTCGGGCCGATCAAGGACTACGAGTGCCTGTGCGGCAAGTACAAGCGGATGAAGTACAAGGGCATCATCTGCGAAAAGTGCTCGGTCGAAGTGACGCTGTCGCGCGTCCGGCGCGAGCGCATGGGCCATATCGAGCTGGCCGCGCCCGTCGCCCACATCTGGTTCCTGAAGTCGCTGCCGTCGCCGCATCGGCCTTCTGCTCGACATGACGCTGAAGGATCTCGAGCGGATCCTGTACTTCGAATATTACGTCGTGCTGGAGCCGGGCCTGACCGCGCTCAAGGACCGTCAGCTGCTGTCGGAAGACGAGTATCTGAAGGCGCAGGACGAATACGGCCAGGAATCTTCACCGCCATGATCGGCGCGGAAGCGATCCGCGAGATGCTGAAGGGGCTCGAGCTCGAAAAGCTCGAGCAGACCTGCGCGCGGAAATGCACGAGACCGACTCCGACATCAAGCACAAGAAGCTCGCCAAGCGCCTGAAGATCGTCGAGGCCTTCCGCTATTCCGGCAACAAGCCGGAGTGGATGATCCTGACCGTCGTGCCGGTGATTCCGCCGGACCTGCGTCCGCTGGTGCCGCTCGACGGCGGCCGCTTTGCGACGTCGGATCTCAACGACCTCTACCGCCGCGTCATCAACCGCAACAACCGCTTGAAGCGGCTGATGGAGCTGCGCGCGCCCGACATCATCATCCGCAACGAAAAGCGCATGCTGCAGGAAGCCGTCGACGCGCTGTTCGACAACGGCCGCCGCGGCCGCGTCATCACCGGCGCCAACAAGCGTCCGCTGAAGTCGCTCGCCGACATGCTGAAGGGCAAGCAGGGCCGCTTCCGCCAGAACCTGCTCGGCAAGCGCGTCGACTATTCCGGCCGTTCGGTGATCGTGGTCGGTCCCGAGCTGCAAGCTGCATCAGTGCGGCCTGCCGAAGAAGATGGCGCTCGAACTGTTCAAGCCGTTCATCTATTCGCGGCTCGACGCCAAGGGCCTGTCCACCACCGTCAAGCAGGCGAAGAAGCTGGTCGAGAAGGAGCGTCCCGAGGTCTGGGACATCCTCGACGAGGTGATTCGCGAGCATCCGGTGCTGCTGAACCGCGCGCCGACGCTGCATCGCCTCGGCATCCAGGCGTTCGAGCCGGTGCTGATCGAAGGCAAGGCGATCCAGCTGCATCCGCTGGTCTGCGCGGCGTTCAACGCCGACTTCGACGGCGACCAGATGGCCGTGCACGTCCCGCTGTCGCTGGAAGCGCAGCTGGAAGCGCGCGTCCTGATGATGTCGACCAACAACATCCTGCATCCGGCGAACGGCCAGCCGATCATCGTGCCGTCGCAGGACATCGTGCTCGGCCTCTATTACGTGTCGATCATGCGCGAAGGGCTGCCCGGCGAGGGCAAGATCTTCGGCGACATGGCCGAGCTCGAGCACGCCCTGCATTCGAAGGTCATCCACCTCCACACCAAGATCAGGTACCGGTGGGAGGGCATCGACGAGGACGGCAAGAGTGCCAAGCGCTGGATCGAAACCACCGCCGGCCGCGTCATGCTCGGCAAGCTGCTGCCGAAGATCGCCAAGGTGCTCGTACGACGTCGTCAACAAGCTGATGACCAAGCGCGAAATCTCCGGCGTGATCGATCAGGTCTACCGCCACTGCGGCCAGAAGGAGACGGTGATCTTCTGCGACCGCATCATGGCGCTCGGCTTCTACAATGCGTTCAAGGCCGGCATCTCGTTCGGCAAGGACGACATGGTCGTGCCGCACGCGAAGTGGAAGATCGTCGACGACGACGCGTACGCTCGCCAAGGATTTCGAGCAGCAGTACAATGACGGCCTGATCACCCATGGCGAGAAGTACAACAAGGTGGTCGACGCCTGGTCGAAGGCGACCGAAGAAATCGCCAAGGAGATGATGAAGGAGATCTCCTCGGCCAAGAAGAACGCCGAAGGGCGCGCGAGGCGCGACATCAACTCGATCTACATGATGGCGCATTCCGGTGCGCGCGGTTCGCCGGCGCAGATGCGTCAGCTCGCCGGCATGCGCGGCCTGATGGCCAAGCCGTCGGGCGAGATCATCGAGACGCCGATCATCTCGAACTTCAAGGAAGGCCTGTCGGTGCTCGAGTACTTCAACTCGACCCACGGCGCCCGCAAGGGCCTCGCGGACACCGCGTTGAAGACGGCGAACTCCGGCTACCTGACCCGCCGTCTGGTCGACGTCGCGCAGGACTGCATCATCACGCAGGACGACTGCGGCACCAAGCTCGGCATCAAGATGCGCGCCATCATCGACGCCGGCACCGTGGTGGCCTCGCTCGCCTCGCGCATCCTCGGCCGCACCACGGCGCGAGGACCTGCGGGATACCGCGTCCAACAAGGTGGTCGTCAAGCGCGGCACGCTGATGGAGGAGACCCATGTCGAGGCGATCACCAGGCCGGCATCCAGGAAGTGAAGATCCGTTCGGTGCTGACCTGCGAACTGGTCAACGGCATCTGCGGCAAGTGCTACGGGCGCGATCTCGCCCGCGGCACGCCGGTCAACCACGGCGAGGCGGTCGGCGTCATCGCCGCGCAGTCGATCGGCGAGCCGGGCACGCAGCTCACCATGCGCACGTTCCACATCGGCGGCGCGGCGCAGATCAACGAGCAGTCGTTCATCGAGTCGAACTTCGACGGCAAGGTCGTCGATCAAGAACAAGGCGATCGCCCGGAACACCGACGGCGATCTGGTCGCGATGGTCCGCAACATGGTGGTGGCGGTGGTCGATGCCGACGGCACCGAGCGCGCGACGCACCGCATCCAGTACGGCTCGCGCATGCGCGTCGACGACGGCGACACCGTCAAGCGCGGCCAGCGCATCGCGGAGTGGGATCCGTACACCCGCCCGGTGCTGACCGAGGTCGACGGCACCGATCGGCTTCGAGGATCTGGTCGAAGGCCAGTCGATGTCGGAAACGGTCGACGAATCCACCGGTATCGCCAAGCGCGTCGTCATCGACTGGCGCGCGTCGCGGCGGCGGCGCGGACCTGCGTCCGGCGATCGTCATCAAGGGCAAGGACGGCAAGGTGCTGAAGGTCGCGCGCGGCGGCGATGCCCGCTACATGCTGGCGGTCGACGCCATTCTGTCGGTCGACGTCGGCGCCAAGGTCAAGGCGGGCGACATGATCGCGCGTATCTCCACCGAAAGCGCCAAGACGCGCGACATCACCGGCGGTCTGCCGCGGGTGGCCGAACTGTTCGAGGCGCGCAAGCCGAAGGATGCGGCGATCATCGCCGAAATCGCCGGCACCGTCCGCTTCGGCCGCGACTACAAGAACAAGCGCCGCATCTCGATCGAGCCGACCGACAAGAGCGAGGAGCCGCGCGAGTATCTGATCGCGAAGAGCAAGCCCATGCATCTGCAGGACGGTGACATCGTCGAGAAGGGCGACTTCATCGTCGAGGGCAATCCTGCGCCGCACGACATCCTGGCGATCAAGGGCATCGAGGAACTCGCGGCCTATCTGGTCAACGAAATCCAGGAGGTCTACCGGCTGCAGGGCGTGCTCATCAACGACAAGCACATCGAGGTGATCGTTCGCCAGATGCTGCAGAAGGTCGAGATCACCGATCAGGGCGAGACCGACATGATCTAGGGCGACCAGATGGACAAGATCGAGTTCGACCAGATCAACGTCAAGGCAAAGGAAGAGGGCAAGAAGCCC
>CAVUOI010000032.1:0-44184 GCA_963742935.1 uncultured Alphaproteobacteria bacterium
TTGAGAGCGCGCTCGCTCCGGCTTCGGAGCGGGCGAGGCCGAGCACCTGATGGCCCGAGGTAACGAGTTCGCGGACGATGGCGGAGCCGACAAAGCCGGTCGCGCCGGTAACGAAGATGCGCACGTGAAAAATCTCCAGTGGTGTTCGGAGACTGATATTGATCAGGCATCTGTCATGTTAAAGTAGTGACCTTATCAGGGTATAATGACCAACAGGATCAGCGTGAGCGTCGAAACCGGTAATCTGCTCGGAAGCTATCTCAGGGATCGCCGCGTCAGGCTCGATCCGGCCGCCCTCGGCTTTGCGGCGGGCCGCCGGCGGACGCCGGGTCTGCGCCGGGAGGAGGTCGCCCAGCGCGCCAACATCAGCCCCACCTGGTACACATGGCTGGAGCAGGGCCGGGGCGGGGCGCCATCGCCTGACGTGCTGAACCGGATCGCGCGCGCGCTGATGCTGACCGACATCGAGCGCGAACATCTGTTCCTGCTCGGGCTAGGGCGCACGCCAGAGGTCCGCTACACCGCCGCCGAAGGCGTGACGCCGCGCCTGCAGCGCCTGCTCGATGCGCTCGATGCCAGCCCCGCCCTGATCAAGACCGCAACATGGGACGTCGTTGCATGGAATCGCGCGGCGGCGGCGGTGCTGACCGACTACAGCCAGCTTCCTCCCGGCCAGCGCAACATCCTTCGCCTGATCTTCGGCGATCCCCGCGTGCGGGCGGCGCAATATGATTGGGAAAGCGTGGCGCGTTTCGTGGTCGGCGCATTCAGGGCGGACGCAGCGCGCGCTGGTGCTGTTTCGGAGGTGGGCCAACTCGTCGATGAGCTTTGCCGGCTCAGCCCCGAATTCGAAGCGTTGTGGCGCGACAACAACGTCAACGTCTACGGCGAAGGCATCAAGCGCCTCCGCCATCCGATTCTTGGGAGAGCTCACGATGGAATATTCGGCGTTCGCCGTCGATGGCCGTCCGGACCTCGGCATGATCGTCTACAATCCGGTCTCGCGATCGGATGCCGATCGGATCAGGTCGCTCGTTACATCGCTGCCGGTGCAGAGCCGATGAAAGCGAAGGCGATTTAGCCCTTCAGCAAGCCCAGTTCGGCGATGATCGCGTTCGCTTCCTTCACCGCGTGGTTGGCTGCCGGCACGCCGCAATAGATTGCCTGCTGCAGCAGGATTTCCTTGATGTCGTCGGGCGTAAAACCGCCTTCGGCGAGTGCTGCGCGCACATGCAGACGGAATTCATCCCATTGTCCGAGCGCCACCATGGTGCCGATGACAAGCACACGGCGGGTGCGGTGGTCGAAATGCGGCCGGGTCCAGATATCACCCCAGGCGTAGCGGGTGATCAGGTCCTGGAAATCGGTGTTGAACGCGTTGCGGTTCTTGACCGACTTGTCGACCCATTCTTTCCCGAGCACTTTTCGGCGCTGGGCCATGCCGTCGTCGCGGCGCTTGTTGTCGTCCATTTGTGTCTCCTCCGGTGTCGTCATTCCGGGGCGATGCGAAGCATCGAACCCGGAATCCAACTAGCAGCAAAGTCTGGGGCGAAATCGATTCCGGGTTCGCGCTGACGCGCGCCCCGGAATGACGGCCAGCATCAGCGTTGCGTCAAAAATCCGACCAGCGCGTCCGTGAAGGCGTGCGGCTGTTCGACGTTGGAAATATGCGCGGCGTCTAGAATGGTCATGCTGGCGCCAGGAATCCGGCTGCGCATGAATTCGGCGTCCGCGATCGTCGTCGACATGTCGTGGCGGCCGGCGATGACCAGCGTCGGGCTCTTGATCTTGGGCAGCAGTTCGCGCTGGTCGAGCGTCGACAGCGCCTCGCAGCAGGCGATATAGCCCTCGACCGGCGTGGTCAGCATCATCGCCTTCATGTTGGCCGTGATCTGCGGCTCGCGCTCGCGAAAATCCGCCGTCAGCCAGCCTGCCAATACGGCGTCGGCGACGGCGGCAATGCCGCCTTGCTTCACCGCGTTGATGCGGTCGTTCCAGCGCGTCGGGTCCGGGTAGTGGCAGGTGGTGTTGGCCAGCACGATCTTGCCGAATCTCTCGGGCGCGTTGGCGCCCAGCCATTGCCCGACCATGCCGCCCATCGACAGGCCGCACCAATGCGCCTTTGCGATATTGAGGTCGTCGAGGATCGCCAGCACGTCTCGGCCGAAGCGCTCCAGCGAGTAGGGGCCGGGCGGCACGTTCGATTTCCCGTGGCCGCGGCGGTCGTAGCGGATGACGCGGAACAGCTGCGTCAGCGCCTTCATCTGCGGCTCCCACATCTGCATAGTCGAGCCCAGCGAATTCGACAGCATCAGCGTCGGTCCGCCGTCGCGGCCTTCGACGGATACGTTGAGCAGGCACCCGT
This sequence comes from uncultured Alphaproteobacteria bacterium, assembly GCA_963742935.1. Taxonomy (GTDB): domain Bacteria; phylum Pseudomonadota; class Alphaproteobacteria; order Rhizobiales; family Xanthobacteraceae; genus Bradyrhizobium. Next base: position 2,366 of record CAVUOI010000032.1, read on the forward strand.
CGGCGTCGATCATCGGCATGGCTTTTTCCTTCGTCATGCGCGGGCTTGACCCGCGCATCCATCCAATAAGAGTCTATTCAAGAAGATGGATTGCCGGGTCAAGCCCGGCAATGACATCAACCCTCGTCGATTGAGGCGAGCAGGCGGTCGATCAGGGCCTGCGAGGCGCCTTGATAGGCCATCGGCTCGAACAGTGCAGTGATTTTATCCGCGCTGAGCTGCGCGGTGATCCTGGCATCCGCTGTCAGGACGTCGCGCAGATGCTTCTTGTCGGCAACCGCTTTCTTGCTTGCCGTCTCGATCAGGTGATGCGCGTCGCTCTTGCCGATCTTTTCGGCGAGCGCCATCGTTACGGCCTCGGCCATGATCAGCCCGCCCGTCGCATCGAGATTGGCGCGCATGCGTACCGCATCGACTTCCAGTCCCTCGGCGATATCGACGATCGCGGCCAGCGCACCTGAGGTGACCAGCATCAGCGTCGGCAGCGTCGGCCATTCCGCATGCCAGGGGCCGGCGCTGCGCTCGTGGTCCTGCACCTGCGCCGCAAAAATCGTTGCCGCGAGGTTGGGGGCCATGGTGGCCGCCGCCAGCGCGCTGGCCGCCGCAACGGGATTGCGCTTGTGCGGCATGGTGGAGGAGCCGCCGCGGCCTTCGCCCGATGGTTCGAACGCCTCGCCGACATCGGTCTGCATCATCAGCGAAACATCCCGCGCGATCTTGCCGCAGGTGCCGGCGATGATGGCGAATACCGAGGCCGCCTCCGCGATGCGGTCGCGGTGGGTGTGCCAGGGTGCGTCGGGCAGCGGCAGCTTGAGCTCGGCCGCGAGTGCATCCGCGACCCTCAGTCCGTTGTCGCCCAGCGCCGCCAGCGTGCCGGCCGCGCCGCCGAATTGCAGCGCCAGCGTCTCGCGGCGCAGCCGCAGCAGCCGTAGCTTCGAGCGGTGCAGCGCCGCGGCGTATTCGGCGAGCTTTAATCCGAACGGCATCGGCAGCGCATGCTGCAGCCAGGTACGGCCGACGACGGGGGTATGCCGGTGTTGACGCGCCAGCCCGGCAAAGCCCGCGATCGCGCGATCCATATCGGTCAGCAGTGCGTTGATGCCGGCGCGCAGACCGAGCATGGCGCCGGTATCGATGACGTCCTGGCTGGTCGCGCCCCAATGGACGTAGCGCGCCGCCTCGGCATCCGCCTTGCCGACCTTGGCCGTCAGCGCCTTGACGAGCGGGATAGCGAGGTTGCCGGACCGGGTCGCGGCCTCGGCCAAGCCTGCAAGGTCGAATGATTCGGCCCGGCACGCATTTGTGATCGGCCCCGCAGCGCTTGCTGGAATCACGCCGAGCGCGGCCTCGGCGCGCGCCAGCGCCGCCTCGAAATCCAGCATGTTTTGCAGGGTCGCGGCATCGTCGCAGATCGCGCGCATTGCCGCACTCGACAGTAGCGGAGCCAGCAGAGGGGAAAGGGACGTGCTCATTTGTGCGCGACCTAATCATTACGGCCTATCGCTGCCAATGCCCTTGTCGGTCCGGCTTTGCTGCAGTTGCGAATATGCATCGTTCGTCGCTGCGGGCGGCCTTCCTTTTGGGCCGGGCGTGCTTTACTGGGGGAGATCAGGTTACGGCGATCCAGGAGGCACCCCCCATGGCCATGACGATGAACGGCGAAGTCCAGCTTGCGGCGTCGCGCGAGGCCGTGTGGGCCAAGCTCAACGATCCGGAGGTGCTGAAGGCCTGCATTCCCGGCTGCGAGGAGCTGGAAAAGACCGAGGACAACGGCTTCCGCGCCACCGCCAAGATGAAGGTCGGGCCGGTCTCCGCCCGCTTCAAGGGCAAGGTTACTTTGAGCGATCTCGATCCGCCCAACGGCTACAGGATCTCGGGCGAAGGCGAGGGCGGGGTCGCCGGCTTCGCCAAGGGCGGCGCCACCGTGGCGCTCGCCGAAAAGGATGGCGGTACCCTGCTGAGCTATAATGTCGAGGCCCAGATCGGCGGCAAGCTGGCCCAACTCGGCCAGCGCCTGATCAACGGCGCGGCCAAGAAACTGGCCGACGAGTTCTTCGCCAATTTCGCCAAGGCTGTGCAAGGCTGATTTGGCAAGGCTGATTTGGCAAGGTTGATTTTGCGAGGTTGATTCTGCGCGGGCCCGGCCCCGGGTCGAACCGGCCCGTCAAGTCACTCAGGCCATGCCTCAAACGAGGGGCTCCTGAGGTTGCTCATTACCAGGATGGCCCATATTATGGGCTTTGGAATGGTTTTAAACGTCTGCGCGGCCGATATGCGGCGGTGCAGCTCAAGAGAGTGCTGATGGCCAAGATTTCCCTGATCGTGAACGGTAACCCCGTAAACGCCAATGTCGACCCCCGTACCCTGCTGGTCCAGTTTCTGCGGGAAAATCTGCGGCTGACGGGCACCCATGTCGGTTGCGACACCTCGCAATGCGGCGCATGCGTCGTGCATCTCGACGGCAAGGCGGTGAAGTCCTGCACTACGCTCGCTGTCATGGCCGACGGCCATGAGGTCAAGACCATCGAGGGGCTGGCCGCCGACGGCGCGCCGCTGCATCCGATGCAGGAAGCCTTTCGCGAGCATCACGGCCTGCAGTGCGGCTTCTGCACCCCCGGCATGATCATGACCGCGGTCGATCTGGTCCACCGCAAGGGCCATGACCTCTCCGACCACGTCATCCGCGAAGAGCTCGAAGGCAATCTGTGCCGCTGCACCGGTTACCAGAACATCGTTGCCTCGATCGCCGCCGGCGCCAAGGCGATGGGCAAATCCGATCTCGCTTAACTGATTTCATCGCGACCGCGATCAGGAAGTTCTCAATGTACGAATTCAAATATCACCGTCCGGGGACCGTCCGGCAGGCCGCCAATCTCCTGGTAAAGAACGAAGACGCAAAGGTGATCGCCGGCGGCCATACGCTGGTGCCGGTCATGAAGCAGCGCCTTGCCAGCCCGCCGCATCTGGTCGATCTCTCCCATATCGAGGGGCTCGACGCCATCGAGATGAAGGGCCGTGCGCTGGTGATCGGCGCGACCGCCAAACATGCCGCCGTCGCGACGTCAGCCATCGTCGGCGAAGCCATTCCGGCGCTCGCCGAACTCGCCGCCCAGATTGGCGATCCCGCGGTGCGCCACAAGGGCACCATCGGCGGCTCGCTCGCCAACAACGATCCGACTGCGGATTACCCGGCCGCCGTGCTCGCGCTCGGCGCCACCATCGTCACCAACAAGCGCCGCCTCAAGGCGGAAGAGTTTTTCCAGGGCCTGTTCACGACCGCGCTCGAAAGCGACGAGATCATCACCAAGGTGATGTTCCCGGTGGCGAAGAAGGCGGCCTACATCAAGTTCCGCAACCAGGCTTCGCGTTACGCGCTGGTCGGCGTGTTCGTCGCCAAACGTCCGTCGGATGTGCGGGTCGCCGTGACCGGCGCGGGCTCGGACGGCGTGTTCCGCGCCACCGCGTTCGAGGAAGCGCTGAAGAAGCGTTTTTCGCACAAGGTGCTCGACGGCATCCCGGTGTCGGCCGAGGGTCTGAACAGCGATCTGCACGGCAGCGCGGAGTATCGTGCGCATTTGATCGGTGTTCTAACGCGCCGTGCCGTCGAAGCTGCGACGGCGAAGTAAGTTTGCCGCTTAGCTTGCCGATTCCTGGCTCATCAAGACTGGCTCGCCCATGACTGCATCGGCGCTACCTAAATCCGTCGATGGCATGCTCGAGTTGCTGACCTCGCGCGGCTATCTCGCCGAGCGCTCGCTGGCGACGGTGACCTATCTGTCGCTGCGCATGGGACGGCCGCTGTTTCTCGAAGGCGAGGCCGGCGTCGGCAAGACCGAGATTGCCAAGGTTCTGTCGGCGGCGCTGGGACGAAAACTGATCCGCCTGCAATGCTACGAGGGCCTCGACGTCGCCTCCGCGGTCTACGAGTGGAGCAGCGCCGCGCAGATGATTGCGATCCGGCTGGCGGAAGCCGCCGGCGATACCGATCGCGACAAATTATCGTCAGACATTTTCGCCGAGCGCTTTCTGATCAAGCGCCCGCTGCTGCAGGCGCTGGAGCCTGACGTCGGCGGCGCGCCGGTGCTTCTGATCGACGAACTCGACCGCGCCGACGAGGCGTTCGAGGCGTATCTTCTGGAAATCCTCTCGGACTTCCAGGTCACGATCCCCGAACTCGGCACCATCAAGGCGCCGCAGCCACCGATCGTCATCATCACCTCGAACCGCACCCGCGAGATCCACGATGCGTTGAAGCGGCGCTGCCTCTATCACTGGGTGGATTACCCGGATGCCGAGCGCGAGCTTGCGATCGTCAAGTCGCGAGTCCCGGGCATCTCCGCAAAACTGTCGCAGCAGGTCGTTCGCTTCGTGCAGGCGCTGCGCGACCAGGATTTCTACAAGTCGCCGGGCGTCGCCGAGACCATCGACTGGGCCACCGCGCTGACCGAACTCGACGCCCGCTCGCTGACGCCGCAAATGGTCGGCGACACGCTGGGCGCGCTGCTGAAGTACCAGGACGACATCGCGCGCATGCAGGGCGACACGCTGCAGAAGGTTTTGAAGGAAGCGACGAGCGAAAATTAGGCCGCGCACGTCGTAACGAAGTCCCGTCATTCCGGGGCGCGCCACTTGGCGCGAGCCCGGAATCCATCAAGCCGCGTAGGCGCTGAAAAATGGATTCCGGGCTCTCGCTGCGCTCGCCCCGGAATGACGGCGGAGGTTAGTGCATCGTGACTGACATCGACCACCTCAATCCGCCGACCGGCCACATGGCCGACAATGTCGTCGGCTTCGCCCGCGCTTTGCGCGCGGCCGGGATTCCGGTCGGTCCGGGCGCCGTCATCGACGCGCTCAACGCGTTGCAGGCGATCGAGATCGGCTACCGCCGCGATGTCTACGCCACGCTGGAGGCGATCTTCGTCAAGCGGCGCGAGCATATGCTGATCTTCGCGCAAGCCTTCGACCTGTTCTTCCGCGCCGCCGAAGACTGGAAGCACATGCTGGATTCGGTGCCGCTGCCGGACCATGCCAAAAAGAAGCCGCCGCCGGCATCGCGCCGGGTGCAGGAGGCCTTGGCGCAGCCGTCGATGCGCGAAGAGGTGCCGCAGGCGCAGGAGCAGGAATTGCGGCTGTCGGTCTCCGACAAGGAGATACTGCAGAAAAAGGATTTTGCGCAGATGAGCGCGGCCGAAATCGCCGAGGTCACCCGCGCCATTGCCGATATGAAACTGCCGCAGGCCGAATTGCGCACCCGCCGCTACCAGCCCGACGCCAAGGGCCTGCGACTGGACATGCGCCGCACGCTGCGCAGTTCCTTGCGCACTGGCGGCGAGATCATCGACATCCGAAAGCTCGGCCGGATCGACAAGCCGGCGCCGATCGTGGCGCTGCTCGATATATCCGGCTCGATGAGCGAATATACCCGCCTGTTCCTGCACTTCCTCCACGCCATCACCGACGCCCGCAAGCGTGTCTCCGTGTTCCTGTTCGGCACACGGCTGACCAATGTGACGCGTTCCTTGCGGGCGCGCGATCCCGACGAGGCGCTGGCGCGCTGTTCGTCCTCGGTGGAGGATTGGGCCGGGGGGACGAGGATCGCGACCTCGCTGCATAGCTTCAACAAATTATGGGGCCGCCGGGTGCTCGGCCAGGGCGCGATCGTTCTCCTTATATCCGACGGGCTAGAACGGGAGGCCGACGACAAGCTTGCCTTCGAGATGGACCGGCTGCACCGTTCCTGCCGCCGCCTGATCTGGCTCAATCCGCTGCTGCGCTACAACGCCTTCGAGGCCAAGGCGCAGGGTATCAAAATGATGCTGCCGCACGTTGACGAATTCCGCCCGGTGCATAACTTGACCTCGATGGAAGGGCTGATCGAGGCGCTTTCCGCAGCGCCCCCGCCGCACCGCATCAGCCGCATCCGTTCCGCAGCTTGAAAGGGCTTCAAAATGCTCAACCGTGACGAAGACATTCTGCAGGCGGCCGAGAACTGGCAGAAGGCCGGCCACGGCGTGGCGCTGGCAACCGTGGTCGAGACCTGGGGCTCGGCCCCACGGCCGGCCGGATCGAGCCTGGTCATCAACGATGACGGCACGTTCCTCGGCTCTGTTTCCGGCGGCTGTGTCGAGGGCGCCGTCGTCACCGAGGCGCTGGACGTGATCGCCAGCGGCAAGCCCAAGATGCTCGAATTCGGCGTCGCCGACGAGACCGCCTGGAATGTCGGGCTGTCCTGCGGTGGCACCATCCGCGTGTTCGTCGAGAAGGTGGGCCAGTCGTGAAACTGGAAACACTCACACAGGTCAATATCGAGCGCGCCGCGCGCCGCCCGGTCATCGTCGTCACAGATACCGCCAATGGCGAGCAGCGGCTGGTGAAGGCCAGGGATATTGCCACCGATCCCCTCAGTGCCGAACTTTCAAAGCAGCTCCGCATGGGCAAGAGCGGCACGGTCGAGAGCGGCGGCAAGAAACTGTTCCTCAATGTCTACGCGCCGACCGCACGCCTCGTGATCATCGGCGCGGTCCATATCAGCCAGGCCCTGGCGCCGCTGGCGCGTTCGCTCGATTACGATGTGACGGTGGTCGATCCGCGCACGGCCTTTGCGAGCCCCGAGCGCTTTCCCGATGTGCCGCTGGTCGCCGAATGGCCCGATGTGGCGCTGCCGCCGCTCAACGTCGATCATTACACGGCTTTCGTCGCGGTCACGCATGATCCCAAGATCGACGATCCGGCGCTGCTGCACGCCTTTGCGCGCGACTGCTTCTATATCGGCGCTTTGGGCTCTCGAAAAACCCACGCCAAGCGTGCCGAGCGGCTGAAGGCGCAGGGCGCGTCCGATGCCGACATCGCGCGCATCCATGCGCCGATCGGGCTCAACATCGGCGCGGTGTCGCCATCGGAGATCGCGGTCTCGATCATGGCCCAGATCACCGCCGAGCTACGGCTGTCGAAAGAGACCGCGAAAGTGCAGGCGGCATGAAGTTCGGTCCCGCCAGTCCGGCCGACGCGATTGGCGGCGTCACCGTCCATACGCTGCGGCAGGGTTCGCTGGTGCTCAAGAAAGGCACCACGGTCGGCCCGGCCGAAGTCGAGGCGCTCAACAAGGCGGGCGTGAAGGAAGTCGTCGTTGTGCGGCTGGAGAACAGGCGACGTCTCCGAGGACGTAGCCGCCGCCAGTATCGCGCAGGCCGTCGCGGGTGAGGGCGTCAATGTCGAGCGCGCCTTTACCGGCCGCTCCAACCTCTTTGCGGCGCAGGCCGGCGTGCTGGTGGTGGATCGATCAGCGGTCGACCGCATCAACGGCGTCGACGAAGCCATCACATTCGCAACGCTCGCCGCCTTCAAACCGGTGGTCGAAGGCGAGATGATCGCAACGGTCAAACTCATTCCGTTCGGCGTCGAAGCCAGGCTGCGCGATGCGGCCGTTGATGTGGCGGGAAAAGACACGCTGCGGATTGCTCCTTACGTTATCACGAAGGTCGGCGTGGTTTCGACCCTGCTGCCGGGGCTCGCGCCAAAGGTGATCGACAAGACCCTGCGGGTGACGGCGGAGCGGCTGGCGCCGGCGGGTGCCACTATCATCGCTGAGCGTCGCGTGCCGCATGACGAGGCTGTACTGGCATCGTCGATCAAGGAATTGCTCGGCCTCGGCGCCGAACTCGTGATCGTGTTCGGCGCATCCGCGATCGCCGACCGTCGCGACGTGATCCCGGCCGCGATCACGGAAATCGGCGGCAAAATCGAGCATTTCGGCATGCCGGTCGATCCCGGTAATCTGCTCCTGATCGGGAGCGCCGGCGGCGTGCCGGTGCTGGGGGCGCCGGGTTGCGCCCGCTCGCCGGTGGAAAACGGCTTTGACTGGGTGCTGATGCGGTTGCTCGCTGGGCTCAAGGTCACGCGCGCCGAACTGACCGGCATGGGCGTCGGCGGGTTGCTGATGGAAATCGTCACCCGGCCGCAGCCGCGCACCGTCGCCGACATCGAAGCCAACCGCAACGTCGCGGCCATCGTGCTCGCCGCCGGGCGTTCGACACGGATGGGCGGACCCAACAAGCTGCTGGCCGAGATCGACGGCAAGAAGCTGGTGCGGATCGTGGCCGAGCAGGCGCTGGCCTCGAGGGCAACGGACGTCATCGTCGTCACCGGCCATCAGGCCGATCTGGTCGAGCAGGCGCTGGCGGGGCTGAACGTGAAATTCGTCCGCAATCCGGATTTTACCGGTGGGCTGGCGTCCTCCGTCAAGGCCGGCATCGCGGCGGTGTCGGACAAGGCCGACGGCGCGATCGTCTGCCTCGGCGACATGCCGCTGATCTCGGCCAAGCTGATCGACCAGTTGATCGAAAGTTTTGCGCCTGATCGCGGCCACTTGATCGCCGTTCCCGTCAGCGACGGCCGCCGCGGCAATCCCGTGCTGTGGTCACGCCGCTTCTTCAGGGAATTGATGACGCTCGACGGCGACGTCGGCGCGCGGCATCTGATCGCCAAGCACGCCGAGGCGGTCGCCGAAGTTCCGGTCGATGGCGAGAGTGCGTTCCTCGATATCGATACGCCGCAGGCGCTGGAGGCCGCGAGAAGATCTTAAGGCATCTATCGCTGTCGTCCCGGCGAACGCCGGGACCCATACGCCGCGGCGGTAATTACTTTAGCACGATGGCCGACGGCTTCGTTTCGACAATAGATTACCGGGGATATGGGTCCCGGCGTTCGCCGGGACGACGAGCTGATAGATTGGTCGCCCTCGACACATCCAAATGCAAGCTCCATTCACCAAATTTAAAACTACCCCCGGCTAGATTCTCCCCGTTGCCTCGGGGGAGGGGATCTTGATTGTTTCGACCGTGGTGGCGCAACGCCGCGCATTGTTCGTGGTTGCCCTGACGCTGATACTTGGCGTCTCGGGCTACATCGGAAAGGGTTGGGCGGCGGGCGCATTCGCCGTCGGAAAGTGCGGCGCCTACGGCAAGGCCTACGACTATCCGGCGGAAGCGGCCGCGCGCGCCGCGGCGCTGAAGCAGTGCAAGGGTAACTGCACCGCCGTAGCCATGAAGCGTGCCTGCGCCGCGTTCGCGGTCGACATGGCCAATCCATGCGGTCCTCACGGCTATGCCGTGAAGCCCAGAATATCCAGTTCGCTCAACGCCGCGACCAAGAAGTGCTATGAATTCGGCGGCAAGGAATGCGTGATCCGCGCCTGGGCCTGCGACGCTAAGGGGTGATTTCTGTTATCGTCATTCCGGGGCGCGCGTTAGCGCGAACTATGATGTGCAATTGCACATCAGAGAATCCATTTCACTGCGGCGCATGCGGCTTGTTGGATTCCGGGTTCGATGCTGCGCATCGCCCCGGAATGACGGCGTCATATCGGGAGACATCATGCAATTCGACACCAAGATCGCGGTCGTGATCCGGACCGACCTCGAAGCGTGGCAGAAGCTCAATGTCGCGTCCTTTCTCGCCGGCGGCATTGCGGCTGCCTTTCCCGAATGCATCGGCGAGCCCTATGGCGACGGCTCGGGTACGAAATATCTGTCGCTGATCGGTCAGCCGATCCTGATCTACGGCGCCGACCGCGCCGCGCTCTCCCGCGCGCTGGAACGGGCGCTGGCGCGCAACGTTACGCCCGCGGTCTATACCGAGGATATGTTCAAGACCACGCATGACGCCGCCAACCGCGAGGTGGTACGTGCCGTGATCCGCGCCGAACTCAATCTGGTCGGGCTCGCCATGCGCGCCGAGCGCAAGGTGATCGACAAGGTCGTCGACGGGCTGAAGTTTCACAGCTAGCCGCGGGCTTGCGGCAGGGCCGCAAATTGCGAATATTCGTCTCAGTTGGGATTCCGGAGGGAAACCCGGCCACGAAAGCCCGGGCAGCGGGCAACAGGGAGAGACGACATGGCGCGGGAAACCGGGGGCAATACGGCTGACAGCAACAGGTTCGATACCAGCCGTCGCAGATTTTTGGGCAGTTCCGGGCTGGCGGCGATGGGGGCCATCATCGGTAGCGTATTGCCATTGTCGCGAGACGGTTCGGTCATTCAGCAAGCTCACGCGCAGGCAACTCCGCCCGCCGCGGCGAAGGGGCCGCAATATCTGAAATTCCCCGGCAAGAACGATGGCCTCGTCGTGCTCGGCGAAAAGCCGCTGGTCGCCGAGACGCCGGAAAGTCTGCTCGACGACGACACCACGCCGATCGAGAAATTCTACATCCGCAACAACGGGCAGCTGCCCGAGGAGGCAAAGGACCCTGACGCCTGGAAGATCACCATCGACGGCGAGGTCAACAGCAAGATCGAGATCACGCTCGGCGAGTTGAAATCAAAATACAAGGCGGTGACGCGGCGCATGGTGCTGGAATGCGGCGGCAACGGCCGCGCCGCCTTCTCGCCGCCGGCGCGCGGCAACCAGTGGACCAATGGCGGCGCAGGATGCGCGGAATGGACCGGCGTGCCGCTCGCGGAGCTGCTGAAAAAGGCCGGCCTCAAGCCATCAGCCAAATACACCGCGCATTATGCCGCCGATCTGCATCTGTCCGGAGACGCCAGCAAGCCGGCCATTTCGCGCGGCGTGCGCATCGCGAAAGCGATGGACCCGAACACGCTGATCGTGTGGGCGATGAACGGCAAGCCGCTGCCGAACGTCCATGGCGGGCCAGTGCGCCTGATCGTGCCGGGCTGGGCCGGCTCGGCCTCGCAGAAATGGCTGACCCGCATCACCATCCGCGACAAGGAGCATGACGGCCCCGGCATGACGGAGTTTTCCTATCGCACGCCGATCAAGCCGATGGTGCCCGGCGACAAGGGCGATCCGGCGAATTTCCGCATTCTGGAATCGATGCCGGTGCGCTCCATCATCACCAACCCCGCCAACGGCGCAAAATTCGCCGCCGGCACCAAGGAGCTGAAGCTGCGCGGTGCGTCCTGGGCCGGCGATCTCACGGTGAAGCAGGTCGACGTCTCGCTCGATTTCGGCGCGAGCTGGCAGCGCGTCACGCTGGAAAAGCCGAAGAACAAATACGACTGGCAGCGTTGGACCGCGACCGTCAAGCTGCCGACCGACGGCTATTTCGAGATCTGGGCGCGCGCCACCAATTCCAAAGGCGCGATGCAGCCGCATCAGGCCGGCTTCTGGAATCCGCAAGGCTATGGCGGTAACGCCATGCACCGCATCGCCGTGCTGGTCGGATGATGCGGCGTTTGGTGTGGCTCGCAATGGCCGGCGGGCTTTGGATGACGCCGGCTGTGGGGCAAACGACGTTCACCCCGCGCGAGGAAAGCCCGGAGGAGTTCGCGGCCGGTAAAGGCCGCGACGAGACCTTCTATGCCTGCACCGCCTGTCACGGCTTCCGTCTGGTGGCGCAGCAGGGCATGACGCGCGCGCAGTGGCAAGATTCGATCAACCTGATGGTCCGCCGCCATAACATGCCGCCGCTCGACGACAAGGATCGCGAAACGGTGCTGAACTATCTGGAGGCGGCCTATCCGCCGCGCGCGCCGGCCGGCCGGGGAGGCTGGGTCAACCCGTTTGCGAAGTGAATCCTCAAAAGAGTAGCTCGACTGGCAAGGTGAAGGTGCCGGGATAACGTTGGGCTCCGAGATCACAGCTGATGTGCAATGTAAGTCATGGTTGCACTTGACGCCGCCGCGCGCCGGGCCAGAATGGTTGTCGGCTTGCGCCCGGAGACGATTCTAATGATGTTCTTGATCAATGCGCAGGATACGGCGGGAAACGTGACCCTTAATCGGACGTCGGTTCCTGCTGCGTTGAAGAAAGCCGGGGAGTTGATCTCGGACGGTTGCTGGAACGTCGAGATCGTAACGCCCGACGGCGCCACCTACCATCCCGGCGAATTTGAGCAGTTGAGGGAGCGTGCCGGCCCGGCCGACCTCGACCGGACGCTGACCGCGCAATAGCGGTTCGTTCGACCGGCCAGCAGGCGAGGACGCGTTGGCCTCGTCCCGCTGCTGCGCCGAAAGCTACCCCTCCAGGGTAAATCCAACCCGCAGGCTGACCTGGTAGTGGCGCACCGATCCGTCCTCGACATGGCCGCGCGTCTGCACCACTTCGAACCATTTCAACGAGCGAATGGTTTTCGATGCGCGGGTGATCGCATTCTGAATGGCGTCCTCGATGCTCTTGTCGGACGATCCGACCAGTTCGAGGATTTTATAGACGTGGTCATTCGTTTCGACAGGATTTGGCATGGCGAACCTCCGGTGTCATTCGCATGGCAGAGCCTTGGTCCAACTTGAGCCAACGTCATGCCGTCATCCCGGTTCCGGCGGTTCGTCATGATCGGCCGGGAGGCCCCTCGATTGTCCAGCAGCGCGCGGGAAGGGGGATCCATCCAGGGTTGCCGGCCGCGCCCATGATCTTGGTGCGAGGCCGTGCGGCCCGCCGAATTGCCCGGTTTGGCGCTTCCACGCATGCCCTGAAATTCGCTATGGTGAGGGCCGAATGGCCGCGGGAGGCCCGATTGCCGTCCGCGTCAAATCGATTGTATTTTAAAGGAGTTAGCACATCATGAAACGCCGTACGTTCCTCAAGGGTGGCGCCGTGGCTGGCGCCACGACGCTGGTTGCAGCGCCCGCGATCGCGCAATCAGCACCCGAGATCAAGTGGCGCCTGACCTCGAGCTTTCCGAAGTCGCTCGAGACCATCTACGGCACGGCGCAGACCTTTGCGAAATACGTGGCTGACGCCACCGACAACAAGTTTCAGATCCAGACCTTTGGGGCGGGCGAGATCGTGCCCGGCCTGCAGGCGCTCGATGCGGTGAGCAACGCAACCGTCGAGATGGCGCAGACACCGCTGTATTTCTACATCGGCAAGGAGCCGGCACTGGCCTATGCCACCGGCGCGCCCTTCGGCATGAACCATCGCCATCAGGCTTCCTGGTGGACGTTCGGCGGCGGCGCCGAACTCTGCAATGAGGCGCTGAAACCTTTCAAGGCGCACGCCATCCTGTGCGGCAACTCCGGCACGCAGATGGGCGGCTGGTTTCGCAAGGAGATCAAGACGGTCGAGGACCTGCAAGGCCTCAAATTTCGCATCGCCGGCATGGGCGGCCATGTGCTCGCTAAACTCGGCGTAGTGCCGCAGCAGATCGCAGGCGGCGATGTGTATCCGGCGCTCGAGAGAGGGACCATCGATGCCGCGGAATTCGTCGGTCCCTACGACGACGAGAAGCTCGGCTTCTACAAGGTGGCGAAGTACTATTACTTCCCCGGCTGGTGGGAAGGCGGCGCGATGCTGCACATGATCGTCAATGACGAGAAGTGGAATTCACTGCCGAAGCAATACCAGGCGATCGTCAACCAGGCCGCCGGAGCCGCGGGGGCGTGGATGATCGAGAAATATGACAGCGTCAATCCTGCGGCCCTGAAGCGGCTGATCGCCGGCGGCGCCGAGCTCCGCGCGTTCCCGCAGCCGGTCATGGAGGCCTGCTACAAGGCAACCCAGGATCATCTCAACGAGATCGCCGAGAAGAGCCCGCTGTTCAAGAGGACCAAGGAAAGCCACGACGCGTATATGAAGGAACTGCTGTTCTATACGCAGATCGCGGAAAACTATTACGACAATTATCTGCTCAGCAAGATGCGCAAGGGCTGAGTGCGCAAGGGTCGTAGCCCGCATGAGCGGAGCGATATGCGGGGTCTGCCCCGGATGTCGCGGAGCCTGTCATCGGGCGCGCATTCGCGCGACCCGTTGGATCATCCGGGCTACAAACTGATTACGCTGCCGTGGCGGTGACATAAGGAATACTGCCCACGATCGCGAACAGCAAAATCGCGTTGCACAGCATGCCGCCCCAATGCAGCCGCCGCAGCCGGCGCACGGCTGTAGCATCGCCGGCGTCCCTGGCGCTGAGCTCATCGTCCCACTGCCGCAGAAACCAGCCGCGCGACCAGATCGCGAAAGCCGCGATCAAGGCGACCCCGACCGCGAACACCGGTCGACCGGTCAGAAGAAAAGTCACCGTCCCGATGGCGCCGGCCGTGCCCGTCATCAGAAAATGGATACTGAACATGCCGCGCAGCAGCTGCGTGACCGGCGGGATGTCGAGCTTCACCAGCAGAAAGGCCGGTGAGGCCAGAAAAAAATAGCCGATCGGAAAAATCAGGATGACAATGGCAGCCAGGGCCATTCCGTCCGACGTCATGCGATTATCCCTTCTTTTTCTCAGCGGGCGATCCTTCGATAGTTCATGATATTACCGCGGACGGCCTTTGACACCATTGTGTTTTGGTCGGATCAGCCGCGCTTCCCGCCAACCGAGATGAACGCCATCAGGCAGGGCTCCGGCAACGGGTTGCGCCACCGATGGCGGGTGCCGTTTTGCACGATGCAGTCGCCCTGGCGCAGATGCACCTTCTGTCCGTCGTCCAATTCCAGCGTCATCTCGCCGCGAACCACGACGCCGTAGTCGATGGTGTCGGTCGTATGCATGCCCGGCGCGCTGCGGTCGAAATGGTCGCCCATGCCGGGCACCTTGTCCGACAGTTCTTGCAGTGCGCTCTCGAACGTGACACCCGGCGGCGGTTTGTAGCCTTCGGGGCGCCTCGGTGGATAGGAGATCAGGCGAAACATCGTGCCGCCCGGGCCTGGAAAGGCCTTGGTGCCGGCAAGCATCGGGTCCGGCTCCTGACCGGTGAGGGCGGGCACGCCTTCCGTCATGTAGAGCTCGTAGAAGGTCAGCCCCGGGTTGGAATCGATCTCCACCACCTTGGAGGTGACGTCGAACGACTTGAACACCGACTTGCCGGCGGCATCGCGGCCTGTGAGCGCCCGCTTGGGCGGTGGCAGCTCGCTCGCGTCTTTCGCTTCGGCTGATTGGGATACTGCGGCGAGGGCGCTGCCGCCCACTATGGCGGAGAGCGCCTGCAGGAGTTGACGCCGATCCCCGCCGTCAAATCGTTCATATGAAAGCCGCGCATCGCCGGCGGGCTTGTCCTTGCCCCGCGGCCACCAGCGGCAAGAAAACCGTTGAGAGAGCCTGCCCATCTGCGTCCTCCATCGTCCCGTGTAATCGCGCTTCTGCAATCAACAAATGACCGGCGCGCTTCTCACAACTGTAGCAACGAGCGCGATATCGGCCACGCTACTTCTGGCTAGGGCATGCCATCATTCGGGATCGCACCTCCGGACGCCATCGCGAGCGCAGCGAAGCAATCGATCTGCGTCCGTTTCGAACCATGCTGCTTCGCTGCACTCGCAACAACGGCGGAGTGGCAGATACCCCGCGGACGCCGGTCACGCCCAAGTGAAACTGCGTCCGTTCAATCGAATTGACAGTGACTGACCAGTCAGTCATATTATTGACATGACCAAACAAGCCACGAAGAGACCCCGGAAATCTCCGCCCAAGTCCGCCAATCGCGGAAAGGGAAAGGTAGCTTCGTCAGGGGCAAGCCCGGCTCAACCCGCCCCCAACCGCGCCGAGCGTGCGGCCGAGCGGCGCGGGGCGATTATCGAGGCAGCGATGGACGAGTTCATCGCGCGCGGATTTGCGGCGACGCGGCTCGATGACGTCGCCAGCCGCGCCGGCGTCGCCAAGGGCACGATCTACCTGCACTTCAAGGACAAGGAAGCGCTGTTCGAGGAACTGATACGAACCGCCATCGTGCCGCTGGTGAACCGGCTGGCCGGCGGGCCGCCACCCGTCGGGGGATCGGTCCGCGACATGATCGAGGGCTTTGCCCGGACCTTCATCCAGGAGGTGACGACGACGCGGCGGGGCGACATCGTCCGGCTGATCGTCGCCGAGGGACCGCGCTTTCCGGAAATTGCCGACTTCTACTATCGCGAAGTGGTCTCGAAGGGTCTTGCCGGGATGCGGGCCGCCATCTCGCTCGGAATCGCGCGCGGCGAGATCCAGCACAAGGAGCTGGCGCAGTTTCCGCAAATCCTGATCGCGCCCGCGATGATCGCGGTGATCTGGCAGAGCCTTTTCAGCAAACACGCGCCACTGGATGCGATCGAAATGTTTCGGGTGCATCTCGATCTGATTTTTGGCGAACGGAGGACGACATGACCTCGTCGCGAGTGACGACAATTCTGGCCGCGCTGGCGCTGGCCGCCGTGCTCACCGGCTGCAAGGAGCGCAAGGATCCGGGCTTTCAGGGCTGGGTCGAGGCCGACATGATCTTTGTCAGCCCGGATGAAACCGGGCGCGTCACGAAACTCAGCGTGCGCGAGGGCGACGAGGTCAAGCCCGGCGCGCCGCTCTATACAATCGACGAAGACCTGCAGCAGGCCGACCTGTACCAGAGCAACGCGACGCTCGCCAACGCGCAGCAGGTCTACGATCGCGCCGCGTCGCTGAGCAAGACCGGATCGGGCACGCAGGCTACCCTTGATTCCGCGCTCTCGGCACTGCGCGTGGCGGAAGCCCGCGTCAACACCTCGCAGACGCGGCTGACCCGGCGGAGCGGCTTTGCGCCGGTCGGCGGCACGATCCAGCAGATCTATTTCCGCGAAGGTGAGATGGTGCCGGCGCAGCGGCCGGTGCTGTCGATCATGCCGCCCGGCAACATGAAACTGCGCTTCTTCGTGCCGGAAACAGAATTGCCGAAGCTTTCGATCGGCGATGAGGTGAAAGTGACCTGCGACAATTGCGCGGCCGATCTCACCGCAAAGATCTACTTCATTGCGACGACGGCGGAATATACCCCGCCGGTCATTTATAGCCTCGATGAACGCAACAAGCTGGTCTACTTGATCCAGGCGCGGCCGAGCCGGCCCGACGCTTTGCGCGTCGGCCAGCCGATCAGTGTCTTCACCAATGTCCGAACACCGGTGGCGGAAAAGAAATGAGTTCAGTTTCAACATCCGCGCCCGACATCGCCATCAACGTCGAGGGCCTCTCGAAGTCATTTGGCAGCCGCACGGTCGTCAGTGATCTCTCGATGCAGGTGAAGCGCGGCTCGATCTATGGCTTCCTCGGCCCCAACGGCTCCGGAAAGACCACCACCATCCGCATGCTGTGCGGATTGCTGACGCCGGATTCCGGCGAAGGCACCTGCCTCGGCTACGACATCCGCCGCGATGCCGACAAGATCAAGCGCCGGGTCGGCTACATGACGCAGCGCTTCAGCCTGTATCAGGATCTCTCGGTGCGCGAGAACCTCGAATTCGTCGCGCGGCTTTACGGCATGCGCGACGCGCGCGGTGCCGCACGCGAGATGATCAAGCGGATCGGTCTGAATGGCCGCGAGGAGCAGCTTGCCGGCGAACTTTCGGGCGGCTGGAAGCAGCGGCTGGCACTCGGTGCCTGCACGCTGCCCAATCCGCAATTGCTGCTGCTGGACGAACCGACCGCCGGCGTCGACCCCAAGGCGCGGCGCGACTTCTGGAACGAGATCCACGCGCTCGCGGCCGAAGGGCTGACGGTATTGGTCTCCACCCATTACATGGACGAGGCCGAGCGCTGTCACGAGATCGCCTATATCGCCTACGGCCATTTGCTGGCGCACGGCACGGTGGATCAGGTGATCGCGCAATCGGCACTGTCGACCTGGACGGTTTCCGGCGACGACCTCAATGGGCTTGCGACTGAACTCGCCGGCAAGCCGGGCGTCGACATGGTGGCGCCGTTCGGTACCAGCCTGCACGTCTCGGGGCGCGACAAGGCCGCGCTGGAGGCGACCATCGCGCCTTATCGCAATACGACGGGGCGGCATTGGCAGGATAGCGAGCCATCGCTCGAAGACGTGTTCATCGATCTCATGAGCCGCTCAAAGGACAATTTCCAATGAGTGCCACCGAAACCGTTCGTCCCGTCGAAGAGGCGAGGGAGCCGGCGTTCGGCTTCTGGCGCCGCAGTTATGCGATGCTGGTCAAGGAGTTCATCCAGCTTCGCCGCGACCGCGTCTCGTTCGCGATGATCGTGATGATCCCTGTCATGCAGTTGCTGCTGTTCGGCTATGCCATCAACACCACGCCGCGTCATCTGCCGACGGCGGTGTTGGTGCAGGAGGACAGCGATCTGGCGCGCTCGGTGCTGAAGGCGATGGAGAATACCAGCTATTTCCGCTTCACCCGCGAAGTGCACAGCGTTGCCGAGTTCGACGACCTGCTGCAGTCCGGCAAAGTACTGTTCGGGGTCGAGATTCCACGCGGCTTCGAACGCGCGGTACGGCGCGGCGACAAGCCCGCGCTGCTGGTCGCGGCGGATGCGACCGATCCGGTCGCGGCCGGGTCGGCGCTGGGATCACTCGGCGCGATCGTGCAGACCGCGCTCGCGCACGATCTCCACATCGGCGATCCGCCCACGATGCCGTTCGAGATCCGGGCGCACGCTCGCTACAATCCGGCCGGGGAATCGCGCCTCAATATCGTTCCGGGCCTCGTCGGCACCATCCTGACCATGACCATGCTGATCTTCACCGCGCTGTCGGTGACGCGCGAAATCGAGCGCGGCACCATGGAGAGCCTGCTGTCGATGCCGATCAGGCCGGTGGAGGTGATGTTCGGGAAGATTATCCCTTACGTGATCGTCGGCTTCATCCAGGCGACGTTGATCGTCGGCATCGGCGTGCTGCTGTTCGGCGTTCCGATCCTCGGCAGCGTGACACTGCTGGCTGTTCTGACGACGCTGTTCATCACTACCAATCTGTCGATCGGCTACACCTTCTCCACCATCGTGCAGAACCAGTTGCAGGCGATGCAGATGTCGATGATGTTCTTTCTGCCCAGCATTCTGTTGTCCGGATTCATGTTTCCGTTCGCGGGCATGCCGGTATGGGCGCAGTATCTGGGCGAGGTATTGCCGCTGACCCATTACATCCGCATCGTCCGCGCCATCATGCTGAAGGGCGCGGCACCCTCCAACCTGCAATACGACACGATTGCACTCATTGCACTGATGCTGGTGGCAATGACGATCGCCGTGACGCGCTTCCGTCGTACGCTCGATTGAGGTTATAAATGCGGCAAGGGGGCGGCGGAGGCGTAACACGCGTCATTGCGAGGAGCGGAGCGACCAAGCAACGAAGCAATCCATTCTATCTCCGTGTGGAGAGGTGGATTGCTTCGCTTCGCTCGCAATGACGGTTGAACCTTGAGCGCGAGCGACGGAAGGGCGGGCAACGGGTAAAGCGATGGCAGGGTTCTGGGGCAAGCGGAAGAGCGACCAAGACACCGGAGTTTCGGCTGACTTCCAGCGCGCGTTGAAGCACGAGGTCATGACGACTGAACTGCTGCGGATCAAGGCGCTGATCGCAACAACCGCTGCGCTCGGCGTCATCCTCGGGGCGGTCTACCTCTTCGCGTCCGAGGCGGTGAGCCGCGTCTGGCATGGCAACCTGAAGCCGGAATACCTCTATTCGATCATCGTGCCTTTCATCCTGTTTGAGCTGTGGGTGCATGGCGTGATCACCCGCCACATGCGGCAGGCACGCGATCTGCCGATATTCCGGCGCTATCTCGGCGTGTCGATCGAGACCTCGATGCCGACGGTCGCGCTGGCGCTGCACATCAACAGCATGGGTTCGGTGGCCGCGCTAGGCTTCGTGGCGCCGATGATCTATTTCATCTTCATCATTCTATCCACTCTGCGGCTGGATTTCTGGCTCTCCACCTTCACCGGCGCGGTCGCCGCGGTGCAGTTGTTTTGCATGGCGATTTTCTACCACCCCGCAGTCGGCGCCAATGCCGAAGTCGATCTATTATCACGCTGCACGTAGCCTGATCCTCTTGATCGGCGGCGTGCTTGCCGGTGCGGTCGGCCACCAGTTGCGCCGCCAGTTCGAGGCGAGCATCAAGGCGGCGACGGCGCGCGACCGCATCACCAACCTGTTTGGCCAGCATGTCTCGCCGCAGGTGGTCGAGCGGCTGATGGCCGAGGGCACCAAGACCGGCAGCGACATTCGCCATGTCGCCGTCATGTTCGTCGATTTTCGTAGCTTCACGGCAGGCGCGCGCTTGCGCTCGCCGCAGGAGGTGGTGGACCGGCTCGACGGCGCCTTCGCCATCCTGGTCGAGATTCTAGATCGCCATGGTGGCATCGTGAACAAGTTTCTGGGCGACGGATTCCTGGCTCTTTTCGGCGCGCCGCTGGAGGCTCCGGACCCGGCGCATCGAGCGGTCGCCGCAGCGCGCGAAATGCTGGAAGCCAATGCGCGGGTCAATGAAGCGACCAGCTGGCCCTTGCGCATCGGCATCGGCATTCATCTCGGCGAGGTGGTCGCCGGCAATATCGGCTCGCCGCGGCGCAAGGAATACACCGTGATCGGCGACACCGTGAATTTTGCTTCGCGGCTCGAGGCGCTGAACAAGGACTTCAATTCACAGTTCCTGATCTCGGAAGCGGTTCGCGATGCGATCGGTGAAGCAGGCGGCGACGCCGTCTCGCTCGGTGAGGTCGAGGTCAGGGGCTATGAGCGGCCGATGGCCGTGTGGCGGTTGGGATAACGGAGTAAAAAAATGCAACGGCGTTATATTACTGTGGATGTGTTTACCGACCGCGCCTTTGGCGGCAATCCGCTCGGCGTGGTGCTCGATGCCGGCGGGCTGTCGACCGAGCAGATGCAGGCGGTCGCAAGGGAATTCAATTATTCGGAAACGACCTTCGTGCTGCCGCCGGCCGATCCCGCCCACGACGCGCAGGTGCGTATCTTCACGGTGAACCGGGAGCTTCCGTTTGCAGGCCATCCCAATGTCGGCACTGCCTTCGTGCTGGCGACGCTGGCGGCAAAGCCGCCGGCGCGGCTGCTGTTCGAGGAGGGAGCAGGCCTCGTGCCGGTCGAGATCGTGACCGAGCAGGGCAAGGTCGTCAGCACCGAATTCACCGCGCCGCAGCCGCTGAAGCGGATGTCGCATCTTGCCGCCGAACAGGCCGCGGCCTGCCTCTCGCTGTCGGTCGGCGATATCAAGACCGACCGGCATCCACCGCAGGTCATCTCGGTCGGGCTGGCGTTCCTGGCCGTCGAAGTCGCCTCCCGCGAGGCGCTGCGGCGAGCCCGGCCCGATGCGGCGGCGTTCGCAAAAACCTTCCCGTGCGACGGCAGCGACGCCGTCTATTTCTACACACGCGATGTGCCGGCCAGCGAAAAGCCATGCGAGCTGCAGGCGCGGATGTTTCACCCCGGGGCCAGCGGGCTGTCCGAGGACCCCGCGACCGGCAGCGCGACCGCGGCCGCCGCGGCGCTGCTCGCCGATCTCGACGACGTCAAGGATGGCGAACTGAAATTGAAGATCGGGCAAGGCGTCGACATGGGCCGGCCGAGCCTGCTGCTGACCCGCGTGCAGAAGAAGAATGGCGCGGTGGCCTCCATCCACGTCGGCGGCGGTAGCGTGAAGATGATGGAAGGAACGTTTCAGCTGGAGGGCGGGCAGCGAGCTCCATTCACTACTGTCGTCCCGGCGAACGCCGGGACTCATAACCACAGGATTGCATGGTTCGGACGAGCTGGAGCTCCAGCCTTCACAATACCACGCCTGTGGTTATGGGTCCGATCGGCGCTCGCGCTGCGCTCGTCCGGGACGACGGCTGAGTGCTAAACCTGCGGCGCGACCAGGTTCTCCACCTTCACGCCGTCGCGGTCCTCGATGATCTCGGCGATCCATTGCCGGTGGCAATGGGCGTGGTCGCGCTCATAGCAGAGAATGCAAACCGGACCGGACTTGTTCACCAGCGCCGATAGCTCATCAAGCTCTTCCTTCGCCTGCGCGGTCTTCAGGTGCGCCGAATAGATCTTGTGCAGCAGGCCGAATTGGCCGCTCCGCGCCGCCTCACGGCCGCTCTTCGGCGTGCCGAGGCCTTTCAGATGCAGGTAGGAGATGCCGCGCGCGTCGAGGCCGGCCGCGAGTTGATTCTTGGAAAAGCCCGGCCGCCGCGAGGACGCGACCGCGCGTACGTCCACCAGCAGCTTGACGCCGGCGTCTTCCAGCTCGTCGAGCACAGCGCGCGACGGCGTCTGCTCATAGCCGATGGTGAAGAGGCGTTTTGTCCTGCGGGCCATATTCGATCCCAGACATTATGTCGCTGGCGCAAGGTTATTGTAGCGGCCGGCCAATTGCCACATCCGCGTTGCCGTCGCGTTCGGCATGTCCCATAGTTGTGGAAAGAGCCGGTTGACGGCCGTTCGTCTCGGGGGAACACCATGAACCGAATTTTCCGCTTGCCGACCTGGATGCTCGCATTGCTCGTGCTTGGCGTCGCACCAGCGCTTGCCCAGACCGGCTATCCCGATCGTCCCGTCAAAATCATCGTCCCGATCGGTCCCGGCGGCAGCTACGATCTGGTCGGGCGGCAGCTTGCGGACGCGCTGTCGAAGCGGATGGGGCAGACCTTCGTCGTCGAGAACAAGCCGGGCGCCGGCACCGTCGTCGGCACCCAGGCGGCAAGCCAGAGCGAGCCGGACGGCTACACGCTGGTTGTCGGCGGGCTCTCCAACATGGCGTTCAATTCGGCGCTGTATTCAAAACTCGCTTACGATCCGCGCAAGGATTTCGTGCCGGTCGCGCTGATCTACAAGTTCGGCTACGTCATGGTCGCCCGCAAGGATTTGCCGCATGACAAACTGGCGGACATCGTCGCCGCCGCAAAGGCGAATCCCGGCTCGATTTCCGTTGCCACCGCCGGCGTCGGCACCGGTCAGCATCTGGTGGCGGCCGCGTTCATGAAGGCCGCGGGCATCAAATTGCTCGAAGTGCCCTACAAGGGTTCGCCGCCGGCCTTCACCGACCTGCTCGCCGGCCGCATCGACATGTTCTTCGATTCGAATTCGGCGGGGCTGCCTTACGTTCAATCGGGCCAGGCAAAGGGCATTGCGGTGCTGTCGTCGAAGCGCAGTCCGCTGGCGCCCGACGTGCCGACGATGTCGGAAGCCGGCGTGCCCGGCCTTGATGTCGATTTCCTGGCTCGGGATATTCGCGCCCGCCAAAACCCCGCCCGAGGCAATCGCAAAACTGCGCCGCGAAATCCGCGCCTCATTGCCCGAACTGAAAGATCGTTTCGAGAAAAGCGGCGGAGAGGTGTGGGATCTCGCAGACGACAAGCTCGATGGTTTCGTCGCCTCCGAATACGAGATCTGGACCAAACTGATCCGCGAAGCCGGCATCAAGCTGGACTAGGGAGTTACTTTACCCGCTCGATCAGCTCCATCGCGCCGGCCGGCGCGCGCACCTTGCCCTCGTGGATGACGTAGGCAAATACGTCGCGCGGCGTCTTCGCGGGTTTTGCGCCATCGACGCGCGGCAGATCGTCGGGTTCGCCGCCACCGGCCCATGCCTGAAAGCGCTCGGCCCAGGCGTCGAGTTGCTTCGGCGGATAGCAGGTCTTGAGTTCGTCATTACCCTTTTGCAGCCGGGCATAGACGAAGTCGCTGACGACGTCGGCGATCGCCGGATATTTGCCGTGCTCGGCGTACACGACAGGCACCTCGAACTGGCGCAGCAAGGTGATGAAATCAGGCACGCAGAAACTGTCATGCCGCACCTCGACCACGTGGCGTAGCGCGCGGCCCTCGAGTTCGCGCGGCAGTAGTTCGAGGAACTTGCCGAAATCGACCTCGTCGAATTTCTTGGTCGGCGCGAACTGCCACAGCACTGGCCCAAGCCGGTCGCCGAGCTCCAGCACGCCGGAATCGTAGAACCGTTTGACGGAATCGCCGGCTTCCGCCAGCACACGACGGTTGGTCGCAAAGCGCGGTCCCTTCAACGAGAAGACGAATCCATCCGGCACCTCGCGCGCCCATTTGCGAAAACTCTCCGGCTTTTGCGAGCCGTAGTAAGTTCCGTTGATCTCGATCGAGGTCAGTTTCGACGCCGCGTAGGATAGCTCCTTCGCCTGCGTGAGCTTCTCGGGATAAAACACCCCGCGCCACGGCTCGAACGTCCAGCCGCCGATGCCGATAAAGATGTTGCCGCTGTTTTTCGCGGTCGATTTCGCTGGCTTGCTCAAGGGGAGGGCTCGTCGGAATATGAGGGGGAGGCGTGGGGTGCATGTTAACCAAATCGGTCCCGATTGGCCAGTTTGTCGCAGCCGATAACAGGGGTTTGGAACACGGAATAGTCGCGACATGACAGCGCCCTCAGCCGAGAATTGGCGTGCCTTTTGCAGAGTTTACCTGGGCTGGAGCGGATGCTCTGTCAGTATTGGCGTACACATGGGATGAGAGTTTGGCTTCGAGCGTATCAATGATGAGCAAGCACCCGTCGCAATCCGCATCGGCCTTCGGCAAGGCCGCAGCCGGCGCAGGTCGGCGCGCTGCTGATGACCGATGGCGCCACGCAGCGGAGTGGCCCGCCATACCTGTTCAGCGGACTGTCTGAAGCCGAAATCGCGCAGGTGCTGGGTTCGGGGAAGCGTCGCGTGCTGTATCGCGGCGCGCAATTGTTCAGCCAGGGCAGTCCGCAGGACGGCATCTTTCTGATCGAAAGCGGGCGCATCAAGGTGTTCTACACCGCGCCCTCCGGCCGCGAGATCACGCTGGCTTATTGGCACTCCGGCAATTTCGTCGGCGGCCCGGAAGTGTTCAGGCAGGGGCTGCACGTGTGGTCGGGGGAGGCGGCGGTCAACAGCACGGTGCTGCATTTGCCGGGCGATGTGCTGCGGCGCATGGTGATGACGATTCCCGCGCTTGCCATCGGAATCATCGAGGGGCTCAGTTTCAAGGGGCAATGCTATTCGGCGCTGGCGCAGATGCTTGGCACCCGCTCGCCGACCGAACGGCTCGCACAACTTTTGCTGCACCTGATGAATCTTTACGGCGTGGAAGAGCGCGATGGGGCGTTGATCGCTGCATCGTTCACCCATGCCGACCTTGCGCATATGACGGGGGTGACGCGCCAGTCCGTCACGATCAGCATGAAGAAATTTGCCGAACTTGGCATCCTCGCGGCCCATGGCTCCAACCTCGTGATCAAGAATGCGGACATGCTGGGCGATATCAGGGACGGCAAGCTCGCCAAGGCCGCGGCCTCAACCGAGGTCTGAGGACCGCAAGTCCGCGTCAAACCGCCGCTGATGCTGCCGTATCGGCGATTGCGCGCGTTCGCTTCAGGCTCGCCCGGGATGGCATGGACAATTTCCGGTCATGACGCTCATCCGATAGCCAATTAGGGCTGAATTTCTGTCCATTAATTGGGCATCCGGCATTTCTTCGCAATACGTTGCTGGTTCGAGGCGTTCGTCGTTTCGGATTCAAAGGCCGCCGTTCAGAGTTCGCTTATGGAAGCGAGCGAGTTCACGGCACATGACGTCAACTTCTTTCATTGACCCCGCCATTCGCAATCCGGGCCGCGAGCCGAGCCCGCTGCAGTTCGTCAGCGCGGATCCCGTGGCATATCGCTTGCAGCATCAACCCCGCCAATCCAGCCAGCCCGCTCACCGTCGAGCAGCCAGCCACTCCCCCGTGGCCGGGGACATTCGCGTGGGCGATGCACGTCATACCGCACAGTTCAGTTCGAAAAGGATTTGTCTCATGCGCGTCGGCCCTGCGTCCAAACTCTCTGGCTTCCTTCCCTTGCTCGTCGCTGCATCGCTCGGGTTTGTCCCTGCGGCCGCAAGCGCGGAGACCATCGAGATCGGCATCGGCACCCAGAATACGACGACCAATACGGCCACCGGCGGTGTCGTTCTGAAAGAGCTCGGCCTGCTCGAGAAGCATTTGCCCAAGACCGGCAAGTACAAGGACACTCAATACAAGCTGAGCTGGCAGAACGCGACGTCAGGCCCGCCGATCACCAACGGCATGATGGCCAACAACATCCAGATCGGCATGATGGGCGATTACCCGTTGATGGTGAACGGCGCCACGGGACAGGCCACCAAGAACGAAACCCAGCTCGTGGCCATCATCGCCTACAACGCGGTCGGCGGCGGCAACGGCATCGTGGTCCACAAGGAATCGCCGTTCTATGAACTCGCCGACCTCAAGGGCAAGAACGTCTCGGTGCCGTTCGGATCGGCCGCGCATGGCATGATGCTGACGTCGCTGCAGAAGAAGGGGCTGCCGCCGGACTTCTGGAATCTCGTCTCGCAATCGCCGGAAGTCGGCACCACCAACCTGCAGGAAAAGCGCATCGACGCGCATGGCGACTTCGTGCCGTTCGCCGAACTGCTGCCGTTCAAGGGTTTTGCCCGCAAGATCTACGACGGCGCCGAGACCAAGTCCCCGACATTTCACGGCGTCGTCATCCGCAAGGATTTCGGCGAAAAATATCCCGAGATCGTGCTGGCCTATCTCGACGCCCTGATGGAAGCCAACGAGTGGATGCGCAAGAACCCGAAGCTTGCGGCCGAGAAGATCGAAGAGTGGACCAAGATCAACAAGGAAGTGGTCTACATCTTCTTAGGGCCCGGCGGCGTGCACACGCTCGATCCGACCATCAAGCCGAAATGGATCGAATCGATCGGCAACAACTATGCGATCCTGCAGAAGCTGAACATGATCAAGGAACTGAACGTTGGCGCCTGGGTCAACGACAGCTACGTCCGTCAGGCCTTCAAGGCCAAGGGGATCGACTACGACAAGCAGCTTGCTTCGTTCGATACCTACAACGTGACGGGCACCGATCCAGTCTGCAATGCGCCGGTCGATAATCCCGCGAAAGTCGGCGAGATCTGGATCCAGGGCGGCGACATCGTGCCGTTCAGTTCGCCGGTCTGCACGCTGCTCGGCGTCAAGAAGTTCACTTCCGATGGCAAGAAGTTCAATGCGGTCTACCTGGTCGACAACGAGCTCGGCATCAAGGTGTTCGCCGACGCCGCGTTCTATTCGATCGGCGGACAGGACCCGAAGAAGCCGGATGTCGTTCCGTTCCTGCTCAAGAAGGATGCGGAAGCCTACGCAGCCAAGAATGGCGGCAAGCTCGCAACCTACGCCGAAGTCCTGAGCGCCATCAACGTCGGACAATAGGAGCCACCGATGGGCACCGTATCAAGCGCAAAAGTCGTAGCGATCCCCATCATGGCAAAGCCACCGGAGCCAACGACGGCAGTCGCGATGGAAGCAACCACCGAAGCAACTGTAAAGGCTTCGCCGGTCGTCTCGGATTTGCCGGCGCCAGCTCCTGAACCGATCCCGACGACGGTGTCGCTGCGCAAGGTTTTTCAAGGCCTGTTGGCGAAGATCACCCGCGAGCGCCTCATCACCGCGATGCTCGGCGGCATCTCGATCGCGGCGCTGTTCCTGTTCTGGTACTTCGGCACCAAGTACCGGCTCGAATTCTATATTCGCTTCAAGAACGTTCCGACGCCCTACGAAGTGTACCAGCAGCTGACGCAGGTCGGGCTGTCGAACAAGTATCTGTATAACATTGCCATCAGTGTGCGGCGCATCCTGATGGGCTTCATGATCGCGATTGCGATCGGCGTACCGCTCGGCCTCGCCATCGGCAAGTACCGGCGGGTGAGCGACTTCTTCATGCCGGTGGTCGAGATCATGCGGCCAATTCCCGCCATCGCGTGGGTTCCGATGTCGATCATGCTCTGGCCCAACAACGAAGCCAGCATCGTCTTCATCACCTTCATCGGGGCCTTCTTTCCGATTCTGCTCAACACCATTCACGGCGTTCACTCGCTCGATGGCGTATTGATCAGGGCGGGGCGTTGCCTTGGCGCCAGCGAAGGTCGGCTGCTCTGGAATGTGATCCTGCCGGGCTCGCTGCCGCATATCTTCACCGGGCTGGCGGTCGGCATGGGCGTCGCATGGGTATCGCTGATCGCCGCGGAAATGATCTCCGGGCAGTTCGGTGTCGGCTACTTCACCTGGGAGGCTTACTCGCTGGTGAATTATCCCGCGATCGTGCTCGGCATGATCACGATCGGCGTACTTGGCCTCGCCTGCAGCGGAATCATCCGCATGGTCGGCGTTCTCATGATGCCCTGGCTGGCATTCGCACCTGGGAGCAAGCGATGACAATGGCAATGGCGAATACTGAAGTTCAAAAAGGCTTGATCGACTGTCGCAATATTGGCGTCACGTTCGGTGCCAACGACAACAAGGTGGTCGCCGTCGAGAGCGCCTCGCTCAACGTACAGCCCGGCGAGTTCGTTTCGCTGATCGGCCCCTCCGGCTGCGGCAAGTCGACCATGCTCTCCATCGTCGCCGGCTTCCAGAAGCCGACGCAGGGAGAAGCCACGGTCGACGGCAAGGCCATTACAAAACCCGGTTCGGACCGCGGCGTCGTGTTCCAGCAATACTCGCTGTTTCCCTGGCTGTCGGTCCGCAAGAATGTCGAATTCGGCCTGAAGATGGCCGGCGTCGAACAGAGCAAGCGAAACGTCACCGCGCGTTCGCTGCTCGATCTTGCCGGGCTCCTGTCGTTTGAAAATCATTATCCGGACCAGCTATCCGGCGGCATGAAGCAGCGCATCGGCATCGTTCGCGCGCTGGCGACCAGCCCGCAGGTCTTGCTGATGGACGAGCCGTTCGGCGCGCTCGACACGCAGACGCGGGTCGTGATGCAGGAAATCCTGACCAACATCTGGCAGCAGTTCAAGATCTCGGTGCTGTTCATCACGCACGATATCGAAGAGTTGATTTTCCTCTCCGACCGCATCTACGTCATGACCGCGCGCCCGGGCCGCATCAAGGCGGAGATCAAGGTGCCGCTGCCGCGGCCGCGCCGGGCCGAGATGACCGACACGCCGGAATTCATGAACCTGGTGCAGGAGCTCAAGGGCCTGATCCGCGAGGAATCACTCGCGGCCATGGCGCCGGAAATCAAGGATCGAGGCCTTTCAGGCTTTGGAATGAAAGTGGGACCGAAAGGAGTAGGCGAAATATTCTAGTCGAATTTTGAACGTCGCGGCCGAACAGGCGCGAAACACAACCAGAACGACAGCAATCAATGAGAGGCGCGATGAAGCGCGCGCGTCAACGACGGCGTGCGCCTGCGTCACAGATCGGAGAATTCAATGGCAAGTAAACCCAACATCCTGTTTTTTCACGTCGACAACCTCGGCATGGGTGAACTCGGCTGCTACGGCGGCGGCATCCTGCGCGGCGCGGACACCAAGCGCATGGACGCTTTCGCCAAGCAAGGCGTCAAGCTGACGCATTACGTCGTCGAGCCGCAGTGCACACCGACTCGCTCGGCGCTGATGACCGGCCGCTTTCCGATCCGTTCGGGCAACCACACCATCGCCCTCGGCGGCAATGGCGGCGGCATCGTCCAGTGGGAGCGCACCATCGGCTCGATCCTGTCGGAAGCCGGCTACGCGACTTCGATCTACGGCAAGTGGCACATCGGCGCCGAAGACGGCCGCTTCCCGACCGATCACGGTTTTGACGAATGGTACGGCCCCTTGCGCACCTATGACGAATGCATGTGGCTGACCGACCCGCACTACGTGCCGGAGCGTGACGGCTTCTCGCACATGCATGAGGGCGTCAAGGGCAAGGGTGCGTGGCCGCTCAAGGACGAGCAGCTCACCATGGAGACCAAGAAGACCTGCGACCTCGAGTACCAGAAGCGCGCCATCAAGTTCATGGAAAAGTCCGTCAAGTCGGACAAGCCGTTCTACTGCTACTTCAACCACTCGCTGATGCACTTCCCGATGAGCCCGCGCGACGAATTCGTCGGCAAGAGCACCAACGGCGACTGGGGCGACTGCCTCCTGATGCTGGATCATGATTTCGGCGTGCTGCTCGACAAGCTCGATGAACTCGGCGTGGCCGACAACACCATCGTCGTGATGTGTGGCGACAACGGCGCGGAAGATCATCTGGCCGGCCGCGGCACCGGCGGTTTCTTCGACGGCTCCTACTTCAGTTCGGCGGAAGGCGGCATCCGCACGCCACTGTTGATCCGCTGGCCGACCCGCATTCCGGCAGGCATCGAAAGCAACGAGATGGTTCATGTCACCGACATGTTCACCACGCTGCTGTCGATGACCGGTTGCAAGGCTCCCGCCGACCGCCTGATCGACGGCGTTGACCAGAGCCCGTTCTTCCTCGGCAAGCAGGAAACTTCCAACCGCGAGTCCTGCATCGTCTGGCTGAAGGACGAGCTGCACGCGGTGAAGTGGAAGGACTTCAAGATCAACTTCAAGCGGCAGCAGCATTTCCACGATCCGGAACTGGCGCTCGGATTTGCCCGGATCACGCATCTGAAGGAAGACCCGAAGGAGCGTGATGCCGTCAACCAGCGTTACGTGCGCTGGTGGGTGATGCAGCATGCCCAACGCATCATCAGGGATTTCGAGGAGAGCGCCAAGAAGGAGGAACTGATTCCGCCCGGCGCCGCGCTCGATTTCGTGCCCAAGCAACACGCCAAGGGCTGAATGCGATGAATGCACCGACGAGAGCGGAAACGATCGCGCATGGTGCATCCGGCCATCGCCGGGGGGAGGGCTGCTGCGCTCTCTCCGGCAAGGCCAAATCGGGTAACGCGCCCGCTGCCGTTGACCCGGAATCCATGACCTGGATTCCGGGCGGCAGCTTTCTGATGGGTTCCAACAGCTTTTATCGGGAGGAGCGTCCTGTACGCCCGGCTTCTGTCGATGGCTTCTGGATGGACATCTACCCCGTCACCAACGCCGAATTCAGGAAATTCGTCGAGGCTACGGGATACGTGACCTATTCGGAGCACCCGCCTGATGCAGCGATGTATCCGGACGCCGATCCCGCGCTGTTGGTACCGGGCTCGCTGGTATTCGCCAAACCGGATCGTCCGGTCAGCCTGCGCGACAATCTCGCCTGGTGGGAATACAAACCCGGGGCCGACTGGCGGCATCCGGAAGGGCCACACAGTTCGATCGCCGGCCGTGACGATCATCCCGTCGTGCACGTCGCCTATGAGGACGCGCTAGCCTATGCGGCGTGGTGCGGCAAGGAATTGCCGACCGAAGCGGAATGGGAATTTGCTGCCCGCGGCGGTCTTGAAGGCAAGGCCTATCCGTGGGGCGACGCCGCCAATCCCGAGGGCCGTTTTCTCGCCAATACCTGGCAAGGCCAATTTCCCCACGAGAATCTTACCGAGGACGGATATGAGGGGACCTCACCGGTCGACGCGTTTCCGGCCAATGGCTACGGCCTGTTCGACATGGTCGGCAATGTCTGGGAATGGACGTCGAGCCCGTATGATGCCGCGCCCGGTCAGCCGCCGCAGTCGTGCTGCCATCCGAATGCGGGCGATGACCGGTCGATGCGCCGTGTCGTGAAGGGCGGCTCGCATCTCTGCGCGCCGAACTACTGCCTTCGGTATCGGCCCTCGGCCCGTCAGGGCGAAACGGTCGATTCCTCCACCTGTCACATCGGCTTCCGCTGCATCGTGCGCAAACCGCCGGGCAGCTAACGCGTCGTCATACTTTCCGGATAGATCCAATGCAAATGTCCAGCTCCGCCGTAACTCAATCGCAGTTCGAAGACTCGCCACCGATCTCGGCGGTTCTTCGCGCGCCGAACCTTTTCGTTCGTGAATCACTGGCCGGCGTCATCACCGCGCTGGCGCTGATCCCCGAGGTGATTTCGTTCTCGTTCGTCTCGGGCGTCGATCCCAAGGTGGCGCTGGTCTCCTCGATCGTATTGTGTCTCGTGATGTCGGTTCTCGGCGGCAGGCCGGCCATGGTCACCGCGGCGGCCGGTTCGATCGCGCTGGTGATAGGTCCGATGGTCAAGCTGCACGGGGTTGGCTATATCCTGCCGACTATCCTGCTGGCGGGGATCATCCAGATCGCATTCGGGCTTGCCGGCCTGGCGCGGCTGACGCGTTTCATCCCGCGCTCGGTGATGATCGGCTTCGTCAATGCGCTTGGCATTTTGATCTTTGCCGCACAGGTGCCGCATATCTTCAACGTTGCGTGGCTGGTCTATCCGCTGTTCGCCTTGACGATCGCGATCGTGCTCGTGATGCCGCGCGTCACGACAGCGGTGCCGGCGCCGCTCGTAGCCATCATCGTGGTGACATCGATCGTGATCCTGGGGCATCTCACGGTCCCCAATGTCGGCGGCGAGGGCGCTATGGCGCCGGGGCTGCCGGGCATCACCGCATTTGTGGTCCCGTTCGACCTCAGCACGCTGCGCATTATCTGGCCGACGGCGATCAGCGTCGCCTTTGTCGGCCTGCTCGAGACATTGCTGACCGCCAAGCTGGTCGACGACCTCACCGACACGCGCTCGCACAAGGGCAAGGAATCCTGGGCGCTCGGCATCGCCAACATCGCCGCCGGTTTTTATGGTGGCATCGGCGGCTGTGCGATGATTGCGCAAACCGTCGTCAACGTGAAGATCGGGCAGGGGCGCACCCGCATTTCAACGGCGGTCGCCGCCATCGTGCTGCTGGTGCTGGTGACGGCGCTCAGCGATCTGATGGCGCAGATACCGATGGTGGCGCTGGCCGCCGTCATGATGATCGCCGCGCTCAAGACCATCGATTGGCACAGCGTCACCCCGGCGACGCTCAAGCGCATGCCGATCCCGGAAACCATGGTCATGGTGACCACCGTTGCGGTGACGGTCGTCACCGGCAACCTCGCGATCGGTATCGCCGTCGGCGTGGTGCTGGCGATGATCCTGTTCGCGCGCCGGGTCGCGCATGTCATTCGTGCGGAGCGCACCGTGAGCGAGGACGGAACGTCGGTTCATTACAATGTCCACGGTCCATTGTTCTTCGGCTCCAGCAACGATCTCGTCGAGCGCTTCTCTTACGGCGCCGATCCCAAGCGCGTCCTGATCGATCTCACCCATTCCCAGATCTGGGATGCGTCAAGCGTCGCGGCGCTGGATTCGATCGAAACCAAGTACCGCGACCATGGCGCCACCGTCACCTTCACCGGGCTCGACCAGCGCAGCTCCTCGTTTCACCAGCGGCTGACCGGGCAGCTTGGCGCATGAATTGCGAGATTGCAGGACGAAAGGACCATTCGATGGCCATCATCCAGTGGATATCAACCCTCATCAGCAAGATCATGCGCGCCTGGGCTCGCCGCTACCGGCCGGAGCGGCACTACATGCGCGGGGCCGGGCCCGCGTCGAAGCGAAGCCAGGGCGCCGGGCCTTAGGCCGCCTGACAAGAAAAGGCTCCGAAAAATCGGAGGCTTTTGCTTTCACATTATGGGAGGCAAACCGGTTTCGCACGAACCTCAGGGCTTGCTGTGCGGCGTCGGTGCCTTGCCCGTCAGTCCTTTGAATGGATCCAGAGTTTGCTTGGCAAGGCGGTTGTGGAGTTCGCAGATCTTCTGCGACTCCGCCACCGAGGTCTCATAAGCCCGCTTCACGAATTCGGTCTGAACCGTCATCGCCTTGTCGAGCGAACGGACGCCGCTGAGCTGTTCGACAAACGACCCGAACTCTTCGATCGATTTGCGTGTGTAGTCGCGATACGCATCCGCAAGGGCCTGCAGGCTCACCGGCGCAGGCTCGGCTGGTGACGATTCGGTCGGCGCTGAAACTGGCGCGGCTGGCTTGGGATCGGCCGACCTGGAATCGGCCGATTTGGGCTCGGCAAGCGGTGGCGCGGCCGAGACAGGCGCGGAAGGCGGGGACACAACGGCCGGCTCCGGCTCGGGCGGCGCCGCGGCGGCAACGACGGGCTCCTCGACCGCGGCCGGCTGCGGATCCACTTTCGGGCTCTCCGCGCGAACCGGTTGTGGCTGCCGTTCCTGCTCCGGGCTCCGCAGTACAGCCGGCGCCGGAGTTTCAGGCAAACTCGCCTTTGAGACTGCCTTTTTGCTGCGCTCCCCCTTGCCCTTGCGCCGTTTGGACTTCCCGGCCGACTTGGTCTCGTCTGTCGTCGACATGTGATCTCCCTCTTCCCGGTCGACCCGAAGGCCGAGACTCCGCCATGTTTACGATAGAATCGCGGTTCTTGCTTGTCCGCGGCGCGGCGTTGGGGTGGTCAGATTTTGAACATCGGGCCGGCGGCCGGTTTGGTCGATGAGACTATTTTTCCGTGCGCTTTTTCCATGATATCAGTTCCCGGTCAGGCGCAGGGGGCGTTGAGTATGAATTCGCAGTCAATCGCCGGTCTTTTGGGAGCAATCGTCGCATCGATCGTGATGGTGGTTGCCATCGCTTACGGGCCGATCGGCCAGTTCGGCAAGCCCGCCAAGCCGGCGAGTTCCCAGCAGGCCGCACCGGCGTCCCAGCCGGTTCCCGCGGCGCCAGCCCCGCGCGGGCCAGTGATTCGGGAGGTACCGAACTAGGGCAGCGATCACCCCCTTGCGGAATGCTCCGGGCATTCCTATCTTATGTCCAACGGCGACGTTGACGCTTCAAAGCTCCGGCGCTGGGACGACCATGAATAGTTTGGCAGCGCCGGATGTACGCGCGCCCTCTGTTCGTGGTCGTTGGCATTTTCAGAGCACTTTTAAGCGTGCTTTAGCCCGGCTCCGACCCTTTGACGGCCGATGATGCGGCCCCCCAAAGGCAACGGGTCGATTTGAGCTCCGGTTTTCACGATCCTCTCACCTCATTCTCCAAGCTCGCCTTATTCTCCAAGGTCGCCTTGGCATGTCGACCGGCTGCAGATATACGCTGGCAATCATGAATGACGCCATCGCACCGGGCTCCGAAACCCCGTCGCAGGCCGGCTTGCCTGAGCTTTCGGTCGTTGTGCCGACCTTCAACGAGCGCGACAATGTCACCGTGCTGTACCGGCGGCTCGCGGCCACGCTTGTCGGCATCGCCTGGGAAGTGGTCTTCGTCGACGACAATTCCCCTGACGGAACCTGGGAAGTGGTGCGCGGGCTGGCACGGCAGGATTCCCGCGTGCGCTGCATCCGCCGGATCGGGCGGCGTGGCCTGTCCGGCGCATGCATCGAGGGCATTTTGGCTTCGAGCGGCCCCTATGCGGCGGTCATGGACGCCGATCTGCAGCACGATGAAACGCAGCTGCCGAAGATGGTCGCGCTATTGCAGAGCGGCGAGGCGGAACTCGTGGTCGGCAGCCGCTATGTCGAAGGCGGCAGCGCCGACAGTTTTGACAAGCAGCGGGCAGGCGCCAGCCAGCTCGCCACCGAGGTGGCGAGGCGTGCGCTGAAAGTCGAGGTTGCCGATCCCATGAGCGGCTTCTTCATGATCCGCCGCGACCGCTTCGAAGAACTGGCGCCACAGCTCTCGACCCAGGGCTTCAAGATCCTGCTCGACGTCATCGCGACCGCGCAGGGCAAGCTGCGGACGATCGAAATTCCCTACACCTTCGGTTCGCGCCAGCACGGCGAGAGCAAGCTGGATTCCATGGTGGCGCTGGATTTCCTCGGCCTCGTGCTGGCGAAGCTGACCAATGACGTGGTGTCGCTGCGTTTCCTGCTGTTCGCGATGGTCGGCGGCACCGGCCTGGTCGTGCATCTCACGACGCTGTTCATCGCCCATGAGATATTGCAGGAGCCGTTTGCGGAAGCGCAGGCGGCCGGTGCGCTGATCGCCATGACCACCAATTTTATCCTGAACAATTTTCTCACCTATCGCGACCAGCGGCTGAAGGGATTTGCGATCCTGCGCGGCCTGCTGCTGTTCTATCTCGTCTGCGGCGTCGGGCTGCTCGCCAATGTCGGCGTTGCGTTCGCAGTGTTCGACCAGGAACCGATCTGGTGGCTGGCCGGGCTTGCGGGCGCGCTGATGGGTGTGGTGTGGAATTACGCGATGTCCGGGCTGTTCGTCTGGCGCAAGCGATGACGGGTTGCGAATAGTCTAGATGACGGTTGGCGTGAAGAGTGATCGGATGATGTGCGCGCCTCACATTCCGCTGTCGTCGCCCGGCTCGACCGGGCGATCCAGTACGCCGCGGCTTATCGATTTAATCGCCGGCTTCCCGGCGTACTGGATCCCCGCCTTCGCGGGGATGACGGGCGAGCGGAGTGGGCTCCGGAATGAGTTCGAACGAGGCGCGGGTTGCCCTCCATACGGGTCTGTTGATCCTTGGGCTCGTGGTGCTGCGCCTGGTGGCCGCGGCGTTCACGCCGATCACGTTCGACGAAGCCTATTACTGGATGTGGTCGAAGCATCTCGCCGGTGGCTACTACGATCATCCGCCGATGGTCGCGGTGGTGATCCGGCTCGGCACGCTGATCGCGGGCGATACCGAATTCGGCGTGCGGCTGGTCTCGATCCTGTTGGCGCTGCCGATGAGCTGGGCGATCTATCAGGCCGCCGCGATCCTGTTCGGCAGCCGGCGGGTCGCCGCCTCTTCGGCGATTCTCCTGAACATCACGCTGATGGCCGCGGTCGGCACCATGATCGTCACGCCGGATGCGCCGCTGCTGGTGGCTTCCAGCTTCCTGCTGTTTGCACTCGCCAAGGTGCTGCAGACCGGTCGCGGCGTGTGGTGGCTGGCGGTCGGCGCGGCCGCCGGTTGCGCGCTGTTGTCGAAATACACCGCGCTGTTCTTCGGGCTGGCGATCCTGATCTGGCTGGTCGCCGTTCCCAAACTGCGACATTGGCTGATCTCGCCCTGGCTCTATCTCGGCGGCCTGGTCGCGGCGCTGCTGTTTGCCCCCGTCGTTCTCTGGAACGCCGAAAACGGCTGGGTTTCCTTCATCAAGCAGATGGGACGGGCGAGGATCGCGGATTTTCGTCCGGCCTACATCGCCGAATTGATCCCGACGCAGATTGCCTTCGCAACGCCGCTGGTGTGGATCCTCGGCACGATGGGGCTTTACGCGCTGTATGCGCGGCGCGCCGGCGCACCGCCGGCACGCGTGCTCGTCAACACGATGTTCTGGGTCATCGTCGCCTATTTCGTCTGGCATTCGCTGCATGCCCGCGTCGAGGCCAACTGGTTCGCGCCGATCTATCCGGCCTTCGCCGTTGCCGCCGCGGTCGCCGCGCATCTGGTCGACTGGCCGCCGCGTTGGCAGCGCCTCATCGATTTCTGCCGGCGTTGGGCGGTGCCGGGCGGCGTCGTGATGTTCGTGTTGCTGGTCGTGCAGGCCGATACGGGCTTGCTGTCATTCTATCGCCGCGACGCCACGGTGCGCAGCGTCGGCGTCGGCTGGCGTGAAACGGCCGATACCATCGAGGCGGTGAGGGCGCGTGCCGGCGCTACATGCGTGCTCGCACCGGACTACGGGACCACCGCCTGGCTCGCCTTCTATCTGCCGAAGGGCACCTGCGTCGTGCAGCACGGCCAGCGCATTCGTTGGGCCAGCATGCCCGAACCCGATGCGGCGCAACTCGCGGGCAAACTGTTGTACGTGTATGAGGCCGGGCTCGGCGATACGCCCTATCTGAAAGACAGGTTTGCCCGCGTCGAACGGGCAGGCGAGGCTCAGCGCAAGCGCGGTCCTCTGCTGATCGAGACCTATGCGCTCGATGTGCTGGAAGGGCCGAAAGGCGAAGTACTCGACCGCGAGCCGCCGCTGGAACTACGGTAGCCGCTCACTCCGCGGCGTCGGGATGCATCCGTCGATCGGCTGGCGATTGTTCGCCTCGCCATAGCCAGACCGCGAGCGAGCCCGACCGGCCGCGTATCTGCGCCTCGACCGGGCCGGCAAGGCTGCCGGTCCTGAGGCGAGCGCCGATTTCTTCGGCCGCGTTGCGCAGCGGGTCGCTCAACGCCAGCCGGACGTCGTAGCGTGCCGCCACTTCCATCAGGCGGCTCGCCACGTTCACAGTGTCGCCGGTCGCGGTGATGTGCTGGTGGTTGCGGCCGCCGAGCCGGGAGGCGACGATCGGGCCGAAATGCGCGCCGATCTTGAAGCCGATCCGCGAACCGATCGGCGGCGGCAACGCTTCCACCCAGCGTTCGGTCTTGACGCAGAGGGCAATCGAACATTGCGCGGCGCGCACGGCATCGTCCGCACGCGCCTCCGGCAGGCCGAACAGGATCATGGCGCCATCGCCGAGAAAGCTCGTGATCATGCCGCCGCACCGCGTCACTTCCTTGTCGACGAGGGCGTGAAACCCTTTCAACAGGCTTCTCGTGGCATCCGGATCCAGCGTCTCGCTGAGCGAGGTAAAGCCGGACAGGTCGATGAACACGACAGCGGCATTCTGCCTGACTGGCGCCAGCAGAAACTCGGGATCGCGCGTCAGCCATTCCTGCAAGCCCGGCGTCTGGAATTGTTCGAGCAGCCGGTTCTGAACGGCGAAATATTGGGCGCTGCGCCGGCCCGACCATAGCTGTAACGTGCCGAACAGGATGACCGGCGGCAGCGCCGCGGCCATCGTCGTCGCGGCGTCGAACCAGATGCCGTGCGCGAAAGCAACCGTATTGGCGGCTGCCCAAGCCAGTATCGCCGCGCTCACCGCAAGGAGACCGATGGCATTTCGCCGCCACGCCAGCAAGCCGACCAGCAATACCGGAAGCAGGATCGTCGTGATGGCCTCGACGATTCGAACGGCCCATGTGCGCACGACGCCGTCGCCTGCCATCAGATGCGTGATCGCGGTGGAAATGATTTCCACCCCCGGCATCAATGAATTGAACGGCGTCGGAAAGAAATCGCCGGCGCCGGTTGCGGTCGCGCCGAGCACGACGATCCGCCCGCGTATGGCCTCCTTGTCGATCTGGCCGTCGAGCAGATTGGCGGCGCTGACGGTACGAATGGTGCGGCGCGGGCCGTAATAGGAAAGCGGCAGCGCATAGTTGGAGGCGGTTGCAATCGAGCGATCGCCGAACAGCAGTCGGTCGGGCGCGATCGTCAGCTTCTGGCCGATCGCGACGGAGGCGACCCGAAGCGGAAACGACAGCTCGATCTTGTCGCGCGTCCGGAACAGCATCGGGATCGACATCGGCGTGCCGGTCCGGCCCGTCGTTACATTGGCGACGCCGACTTCGGCGCGATCGGCAAGCAGGGGGAGCGGCAGCAGGAAGCGGTCGGCCTCCGGCAGGCGGGCCAGCGGCGCATCGCTATCGGTGGAAGGCTGAACGGTGTTGGAAAACACTGCAGCCGCCGCCAGCACGCTTGGATTGGCTGCGAGCGCCTTTGCGAGCGCCGCATCGCCATCGGCGGATCCCTTGTCGATCAGCAGAAGATCGATCGCGATCACCTTCGGCTCCAGCCGCGCAATCGCCTCGACGATTTTGGCGATCTCCGCGCGCGGCAGCGGATAGGCGCCGCCGAGTTTGACGATGGTATCGTCGATCGCCACGATCGTGACGAGGTCCGGTGGCGCCTTGATGCCGCGCGCCAGAGTCCGTACGTCGGAGAGCGCCGACTTCAGCCGGTCGAGGAAACGCAAATGGCCGCCGGTATGGCCGAGCCAAATCGCGCCTGCCCACAATCCCGCGCAGAGCAACGCAACCAGAATATGAACGCGCCTGCGGATCATTGGCGTGGCTTCTATTGTCCCAATCTCGTCATCAGGGCGGTGACGCGCGCGGGCGGCCAGCGCTTGACGATCAGTTCGCCCGACGGTTCGACATCGACGCCGTCGCCGGCGCCAAGCACGACGCTGCCGCGGCCGACAGGCCGCGCCACGCGGACGCGGCCATTGACGACGAAGACCGATGTCTTGGCGCCTTCGGCATCCACCGCCCATTTGGTGCCGCGCACCGCCGCGATCGCCTGCGGCGTCACCACGTCGAATTTGGCGCGGCCCGGCTGCTTCGGCACTTCGAGCAGCAGCGCCCGGTTGCTGAGTTCGACGGAATTGACATGGCCATCGCGGTTGCGATCCCTCAGCTCGAATTTTGCGCCGCTTTCCGAAACGATCGTGATCGCCGTCGGGCAGCGCAGCGTCTGTGATCCGAATGCCGTAGGCGCGGATGTGCAACCGAGATTCGCCGGTTGAGCCAATGCAGCTCCGGCAAGAAGGCCGAGGCTTGCAGCAGCGATGCTTCCGGTGCGTGCCAGCATGGTCATGGCAGCTTCCCCTTCGGGGTATGGGCAAAAATGGCGTGGGTGATACGGCACCGTATCACAGGGCGGGCCAGCAATGCAAAAGCCATTGGCCTCAGATAGTATGTCTGGCCCCGGCGATTAAGGTTCGCCGCTTAGTTCGGATGCAGAAAAGTCGAAAGGAATTCGATGTACCCATATTAAAAATAGAAAACACTCGTGATGCTTTACTATTCTTTTCCCCTCCCTCTGAACGTCCCCCCCTTTTCCCCAATTAAACCCTCACCCTCGGGGTGGTTCGGTCGCAAACCACGCCCCGCTACGGCCGGCCCGGCAAACGTCCCCAGACCCCCCCCCAGCAGGCTCGTCGGTTCGCACACGCCGTCACCGTGGCTGCCATGCCGGCGCGCATCCAGGATGCAAATGCCTCAACTTGGCCCAATATGGGACATCCCGGGGGAAAAACCGCCGGAGTTTCTGATTATGGCGGAACTCCGGAACATTATTGGCATAAATTTTTCCAGAAGTTCCATGTAGTTGAGATTTCCTTGGTTCCGTCCGCGCTTAATTCGGATTTAACTAAAAGTCGCCTTAATGACCTCTCTACCTCTGCGAGACGCTGACGGGGACTTTGACCGGACGCGGCATCAAACGGGGGACTTGGTGGGATTGTTGTTCTGGACTTTGTGTGAATGAGTAAGCGTAAGCGTGCGTATGGGCCTGCGGTGCGCAACCGCAGAAAACCTTCCCGTAAAATCATTCCCCAATATTTCCTCGGCAGCGTCGCGGTCGCGGGCCTCGTGCTCGGCTGCGCGTGGACCGTCTACACCAACGTGCTAGGCGCCAGCGTCTACCCGACGACGTGAATAGCAGCGCCTTCGAGGCGCCGGTGGTCAGGAACCCGGTCGTTGCCGACCCTCCGGTGCCGCCGGCTTTCAACGAAATTTTCGCTTCCCTCGAGCAACGGCCGCTGGTGATGCCGGCGCCCCAGAACGTTGCAAATTCGTTGATGTTCAACGAGCGGTTTGCCGCGTCGGCGCCGCAAGGCGAAATTCCCAGATTCGTAGTCGACGACGAAATCGCGGAGGCCTCGCCGCCACCCGAAACGCCGAAGGCCGTCGCGTCGGCGAAGCCTGCCGAAACCGCCAAGCCGAAAGTTGCCGCACCGGCCACCAAGCTTGCCTTGAACGTTCCGGCCGCCACGCCGAAGGAGACCGAAGCCAAGACTGGGGACGACAAGACCGCAAAAGCGTCCGGCTCTTCCATGCGCGACATGGCGCAGCGCGCCAAGGCGGCCGTGATGTCGCTCGCCTCGGGCGAAAAGCAGAACATGGTCGAAAAGCTGTGGGGCAAGCAGCCGGCCGGCGGAGGGTTGCTGGCCTATGCATCCGCCGACGCCAACGTCACCGGCAGCATCATCGATACGCGAAGCCAGAATCCGATGATGGGCGGCGCGCCGCCCTATGACCGCCAGACCGCGGTCTACGACATCGCCGCCAAGATGGTGTATCTGCCGATGGCACCAAGCTGGAAGCGCATTCGGGCCTCGGCTCGAAGATGGACTACATCCGCTATTCGCATGTGCGGATGCAGGGCGTGACGCCGCCGCACATCTACGAACTGAAGCCGCGTGAGGCGCTGTTTCACGGCGTGCCGGCGCTGCGGCTGACGCCGATCGGCGGCGAGGAAAAAATCCACGGCCGCGACGGCTTGCTCGCGCACACCTACATGCTCGGGCCGAGCGGCCAGCTCAACGGCCGCGTCTCGTTCGCGGATTATTACGCCTTCCTCGATGCCTACAAGAATAAGGGCATTCGCCGCCTCGCGGTGCTCGCGAAGGTTCAGTAAGCGGCGCGAGCGACCGCAATCCCGGCACTCCCCTAATTGATCTCACAGTCTGCGCACGCAGCCGCAAAACGGCCGGCGTGCGTTCTTCCGTCTGGTCCTCGTCCGGCCAGTGTTGCGAAGATCACATTCTTCAGCCGTCATCCATGGTCTCGCTTCAAATCTCCCGCGCGTCGCGGGCAGAACGGAGACCGTTCCGGCGGTTTGGCCGGCGTCGGGCTGAAGTAGTCTGCGTTCCTGATTCCGGTCGCGAGGGTGACGCCGCATTCCCCCGAGTGCGGCGTCACCTGACGCGACAAACATC
>CAVUOI010000033.1:0-80404 GCA_963742935.1 uncultured Alphaproteobacteria bacterium
TGGAGCGGCCGGGGTTGCCCACTAAAACGGGTGCCATAAAAATTATTTTATGCTTCACATTCCTTGTCCCCACTGTGGCCTGCGCAACGAAACCGAGTTCCATTACGGAGCTGAGGCCGGGGTAGCCTACCCGGATCCCAATGCGCTGACCGACAGCGAATGGGCGAAATACCTTCATATCCGTGCCAACCCCAAGGGGTGGCTTGCCGAGCGATGGGTGCACTTCGCCGGATGTGGCCGGTGGTTCAACCTATGGCGCAATACCATCACCCATGAGATCGGGCCGGCATATCTTCCCTTCACCACACAACCAAAAGCGCCCGGTAACATTGGGAAGGAGGAGTTCACG
The DNA here is from genome assembly GCA_963742935.1 of uncultured Alphaproteobacteria bacterium. GTDB lineage: Bacteria > Pseudomonadota > Alphaproteobacteria > Rhizobiales > Xanthobacteraceae > Bradyrhizobium. The sequence goes on from CAVUOI010000033.1 coordinate 350, forward strand.
AAAGCATGAGCGAAGTTTCATTCAGTTTTGATGACAAGCTCTACAAGGGGCATCAGGGTGAGCCGATGGCGGCTGCCTTGCTGCGCAGCGGCATGCTGTCAATAACCAACAGCACCTATCATGGCCGTCCGCGCGGTGTCGTCGGATTGGGCGTTGAGGAACCCAATGCACTCGTTCAGCTGGTATCAGGTACAAAGGAATCGATGCTTCCGGCCACTGTCATTGAAGTGGCGGACGGACTTGCTGCACGCAGCCTTACCGGCATCGGTGCACTGCCCGAGCCTCCCGATGAAGCACGCTACGACAAGACCAATCGCTATGTCGATACGCTGGTCATAGGGGCAGGTCTTGCGGGACTTATGGCGGCGGATGAGCACCTGCGTGCAGGCCGTGAGGTTCTACTGATCGACGACCAGCCAGGACCTGGTGGTCATCTCCGGCACCTTGGACTGGAATTACCATCTGCCCTGCGGGATGTTCTCGCGCATGGAAACCTCACTTATCTGTGCAGGTGCACTGCAGTTGGCTTGTACGACCAGAATTATGTCGTCGCCATTGAGCGGCGAAGCGACCACCTTGGGAATTCCGCGCCGGCCAGGCGTGCGCGCATCCGGGTCTGGCATATCCGTGCCGATCGGGTCGTGCTGGCGCCAGGTGCGTTCCAGCGCCCATTGATCTTCGCAAATAACGACAGGCCCGGCATCATGCTCTCCCATGCGGCAGCGACTTATGTTGCGGTTCATGGTGTGCGGATCTTCAGGCGTGCCGTGGTTGCTACTGTTGACAACCAGGGATATCGTGATGCGCTTAGGCTTCACCATGCCGGGGTACAGGTGCAAGGTATCTATGATGCGCGGCCCGGGGCCGGAGGTCCCAGTGTTGATGCAGCAAGGGCGGCGGGGATTCCGGTCCGCTTCCGCGCCACTGTTCTCGACACTGCTTCCAATGCAGAAGGGGCTTTGCACAGTGTCATCATACAGGATCTCGACACGAACGAAACATTTCAAACAGCTGCCGATCTGCTCGCAGTATCCGGGGGCTGGACCCCGATCGTAGATCTGGCGACCCACATCGGCATCAAACCGCAGTGGAGTGAGGAACACGCGGCCTTCCTGGTAAGCCACTCTACCGACCGGCTCCGCACCGCCGGCATGCTGGCCGGCGACTTCGGCGGCGACGACGATCCATCGGTATTCTTCGGTCCGGCGCTCGATCCCGAGCAGGCCCGTCACGCTTACATCGACTTGCAGCGCGATACAACGCTGCACGATCTGCGACGTGCCGTAGGGGCAGGGTTGTACAGCATCGAGCACATCAAACGATACACCACCATAGGCACGGCACACGACCAGGGCAAGACCAGCGGCATGCTCACCATCGGTGCACTTTGCCAACTTAATGGTGTTGCGCAAGGTGGAAAGTCCGGCCTGTCACCTGCTGATGTGGGTACCCTTTCCTTCCGGCCACCTTATGTGCCGGTGCCGTTCGCTGCACTTGCCGGACGTGAACGCGGACTGCTTTCCGATCCCATCCGCATCACACCGCTCCATCAATGGCATGTTGAAGCTGGTGCAGTATTCGAGGACGTGGGGCAATGGAAGCGACCGTGGTACTTCCCGAAGCCGGGAGAGCGCATGGACGATGCCGTTAGGCGTGAGTGCGTGGCAGCCAGGCAGGGTGTGGCCGTGATGGACGCCTCCACCCTCGGAAAGATTGATATCCAGGGTCCGGACGCCGCTGTTTTCCTCGACCGCATCTATACGAATATGTTCTCGACATTGCCGGAAGGGCAGTGCCGCTACGGATTGATGTGCAAGGCTGACGGCATCGTCTTTGATGACGGTGTCACCACCCGGCTGGGTAAAAACCATTTCCTGATGACCACCACCACAGGAGGTGCTGCCCGGGTGCTGGCATGGCTGGAAGAGTGGCTGCAGACGGAGTGGCCTGACCTGAAGGTCTATTGCACCTCGGTTACCGAGCATATTTCGACGATCGCGCTGGTGGGCCCGAAAAGCAGGCAGCTCCTCCAGGAACTGGTCACAGACATTGACCTCTCAAAAGATGCATTTCCCTTCATGCACAGCCGGATGGCGACGATCGACGGTATACCTGTGCGCATCGCGCGAATCTCCTTTTCAGGAGAGCTGGCATTCGAGATCAACGTTGCCTGGGGCCATGCCCGCCATATTTGGGAACGACTGTGGGCGCTCGGACGTCCCTATGACCTGACTGCCTATGGCACAGAGACCATGCACGTGCTGCGGGCGGAAAAGGGTTACATTATCGTCGGGCAGGACACCGACGGAACCCAAACGCCGCATGACCTCAACATGTCCTGGATTGTTTCCAAAAAGAAGGAGTTCATCGGAAAGCGCTCCTTCCAGCTGCCCTATCTGAAGGCAACGGGGAGACCACAGCTGGTTGGCCTGCTGCCGGAGAACGATGACGAAGTCATTCCGGAGGGAGCATACATCACCGTACTTAACGCACAGCCGGACGAGCATGGCAAAACCCGCCATACCGGTTTTGTGACGAGTTCTTACTATTCGCCGGCGCTTGGGCGTGCGTTCGCACTGGCACTGGTGGCCGATGGCCTGAACCGGATGGGTGAAGTGGTGGCCGTGCCCATTGGAAAAAAAGTGCTGCGTGCCACCATCTGTGACGCTGTATTCATTGACAAGGAGAACATCCGAAGAGACTAATTGAGACCCACACATGATCGCCAAAGAAAGTCCGCTGGAAGGAATGAACATGGGAACCGTCGCTACGGTGGCGATTCGTGAATTGCCAGGATTGCATACCATCGATCTTCGTGTGGCGCCCGGGACCTCAACGCAAGCCGCAGTCGCTGAAGCGCTGGGCATGGATCTGCCGGGGAAGCCAGGCCAGGCCCGAGGTGGGTCAGTATCCGGTGGAGGTGAAGCCCATGCCCTGTGCCTTGCACCGGACTGGTGGCTTATTGTAGGATTCCAGGAAGCTGAGCAGAAGCTCGCACCGCTGCTGTTGAAGAACGACTATCATTTCAGCGTAGTTGATGTCAGCGGCCAGCGAACTACCATTGAACTTGAAGGACCTAAGGTTCGTGAAGTGCTCGCCCACCTTTGGGATCAGGATCTCCGGGAAAAAAGTTTCCCTGTTGCAAGTGTCTCCCAGGGACTCATGGCGAAGGCGCCGGTGATCGTCTGCCATATTGCTCCGTTTCGTTACCGTGTCATGGTCCGAAGTTCTTTCGCTTTGCACTTGTGGAAGGCTCTGGTAGACGCGGCGGAGGAGTGGGTGTAAGCAGGGATATTTCTTCAGGCGGATTTGGCCGCGAAGTATTAATTTACCTAAAGATAGAGCCCTACAGGATAAACAAATCAGGAAAGAAACAGGAAATTAAAAGGCTTGATGGTGATATCTAATTCTCTGTTCATATATTTTGCATATATATTATGAAGTTGATGAACAAAGTCAATATTAGAATTAAAGCTTGCATGCGTGCAAATATTTGGCACACCTTGCCTGTAGTTTAGTGTAAATAAATATTTATCTGAATAATATTCCGTTGTTGAATCCTGTGCACCAGTTGGATGCGCAGACGTTGCTTTGTAATTTGATTCAAATCCGAAGCCTTTAAGTATTTCTGCTGTTAAAGGAATTCCTTTTATATCCCGAAAATGTTTTAATTCTTTTTTAGGCACTTCCGGATATTCCCATTTGTTGCCAACTTTTACAAGTTCATTGGTTTTACCATTTTCAATAACAATGCCGTAACTGGTTATCTCTAATATTTTACATGCGGCTATAAGACTACCAGGACATTTTAAAGAGATCCAGTTACCTGCCTTTATATCATCGGCTTGAATCATGGTATAAATTTACCTTTTTTCCAAATTGAAACAATTAAAGAGCTTTGAGAATGCTCCGGTCTGAACTGGTGGGAAATACAAAATAGGCTGGGCACCTAACCCGGTTTTATTTAAAGGTTTAGGTACAAAGCCTATCTTTTTTTCTGGTGGTTAATATTTCCCCGGCGACATTTTATGTACCGAATATCTTCCTGCATACAAGACCATCAAAGGAGAAATAAAACCCGGGAGTTTTAAATCCTTACCAATTAACAGCAGACGAAATGAGCAGTTCAACAATTCCGATCCAATGACCGGATAAATTAAAGGTATCCTACAAGTTCTTCTCGACATTAAACGTCCGCTCCCTGCTGCTTCTGTATGAAGCGGTATCAGCGGAAATCGAGCTAAAGGTACTTTCCACACTTATTTTATTTGCCTTAAAATTTACATAATTGCGAATTCCTTTCTTCACTCCTTCTGCTTCAGAATCCTGCTTAGCCCCTACATAGAGAAACTTCCAGCCATAAATTTTTTCCTGCTGCTCTACCAGGTTTTTGATATACAAGTCTCCTTCGGGTGGTGCATATTTCTTCGATGCGTTTTCGAGGCCGTCTGTAAAAGAAATTAGCAATACTTTCTCCGGCCTGTTTGCTTCTTTCATAGCTGATAGCTTTGCGCCTGTATCTTCGATGAGCCGTACCCAACTGTCATTGAGAGCAGTCATTCCTCTTGGTATATAGATTTCACCGGTCAACAATGGGATATCGTTGACGCTCCTGTGGTCCTGCAGGATCTCGTATTCAGTATCAAACTGTACCAATGTTACCGAAAGCTCGCCCGGCTCTTTCCGCTGGTTTTTAATAAAATCATTGAAGCCTTCAATGATATAACTCTTAATTTCATCCATGCTGCCAGACCTGTCAAGCAACATAGAAACGTGCGTGTAATTTGCTTTCAATTATTAGCTGTTTAATTGTTTAAAATGTTGTTTTAATCTTTCGTCTTCAATTGTTAATTATCAATCCTGCCTGTTTTTATTTTGTCTCCCCGCAATCTAAGCCAATCCTTCTCCTTTCTTTGTTAAAGATTTTTTATTATCCTTATTATCCCGGGCACATGCTGGAATAACTTATTAATTCAAGTACTCACATTCCTAAAGTGCTATAGCATTTTTGTGGATTAAGTGAGTTTGAAAACTTAATTCGAAGCCGGAAATGGTTTCAGTTGTGTACCTATGTTCCGTCCCCTCAGCAACACCAGGATATTCCTGTTTCTCAATGTGCTCAATTATGTCCATAAAATCGAGTGTTTTGTAAGAAGCTTCGGCATCGGTCATTTGTTGACAAGAATCTGTTAATTGAAGCATCTCGAAAAATACTCCCTTTAATAATTTTGGATAGTAATCGCTCATTATTTCTGTTCTATGGAAAATGTCCAATACAAATGGCTGATTATTTTTGTAGAATAAGACACCGTTTGCTTCGGGATGATAAGTAAATGAATCAATCCAGGTGGAATTAATGTTAGGGTTCTCGTTGTATATATCAGTTAGATTTGACGTTTTTGAATAAACACCGTGAGCTTTTGAATATTCCGATACCGAGGCCCATACTTCTCCCTGCTCAGCATTATGACCCATATTTTTTTCTAAATTACCCGTTACATTGGAAGACTTATTTGCCCTGAGATTTACGGGTGCCGACATAGTCACTGGATTTGAAGTTCGTGCTTTTATAATCCCACCTCCCGGATTCGACGCAGCTAACCGGTATCTTTGTTTTTGACTTAGGTGCCAGTAAAACAGAAGAGTTTAATACCCTGTTCTGTTTGGCGCCATCCAGGATGTCTCCATCCATAAGAAAAACAAACTTTTCTGAATAGTTGTGTACGAGTAATTCGTTTACATTACCGTGCTGGCTTGCTTCTCTTACTTCGATTAAGTTGTTTTTTAGGGCAAATGCGGATGTAACAATTCCCAACGCATTATTGGGTATAGCCGAGAATTGAACAACAGCCAGGTTGCCCTTTTGTTGCAGAGATAAAATTTTCGTATTCATACTTTTTGAATTTGAGTTGATGATTAAAAATGATTGTTAGAAATGTGCGAATTAAAAAAAATTGCTGATAACGAAACCTTGTTGGGATAATGTGACAGTTAGATTTCCCGGGATATTTTTTGATTCTTTTATGTTCTTTGAGGGGATTGAATACAAATGTATAGTGCGACTCCTCCACCTATTTGTTAAGTGATTTTTTTTGCTCAAATAGCAAAAATTATTTTTTCGTTTGTTAAATACATGACGAAAAAACAGGTTATACACAACTATTGTATCTCATTGAATCTCATTTCCCCGACATTTCCTATCTTACTTTCTTAATTGCTTGCTATGCACCGCTCAAAAATTGCTGGTATCGGGATGTATGTACCGCAACATGTTGTTACTAATAACGATCTGCTTAAGTATATGGATACCAGCGATGAATGGATACAGGAACGTACCGGTATCAAAGAACGCCGCTATGCCCATCGTACCGATGAAACAACCACTACCATGGGTGTAGAAGCTGCCAGGATTGCGATTGAAAGAGCCGGCATTCCCCGCAGGACATTGATTTCATCATTTTTGCCACCCTCTCTCCTGACTATTATTTTCCCGGTTGTGGAGTATTGTTGCAGCGTGCAATGAAGATGAAGGAGATCGGCGCATTGGACGTCCGCAACCAGTGCAGCGGGTTCGTGTATGCACTCAGTGTAGGCGACCAGTTCATTAAAACCGGCATGTATAAAAATATTCTGGTAGTAGGCGCCGAAAAACATTCTTTTGGCCTTGATTTCAGCACAAGGGGAAGAAATATTTCGGTGATATTTGGCGATGGCGCAGGGGCTGTTGTCCTGCAGCCAACTGAAGACGAAAATCGTGGAATTCTCAGTACTCATTTACACAGTGATGGTGAAAGCGCCGAAATACTGGCGATGTATAACCCGGGTACACATGCGAATCATTGGACGGAACAAACATTAGCTGATTTTGATGAAGCAGAGATCGGCGAAATGTTCATGAGCCATGCCATGGTGGATAAAGCGCAATTATTTCCTAACATGGATGGCCCTTCGGTATTTAAAAAAGCGGTGGTGAAATTTCCGGAAGTCATTATGGAGGCACTAAATAAAAACCAGCTTCAAACAACCGACATCAAAATTTTAGTCCCCCACCAGGCTAACCTTCGCATCAGCGAGTTTGTGCAAAAAAAACTGGGGTGACGCCCGCTGCAGCGGACCGCCGATATCGACGACTGGGACGCGTGGTCGCCGGTCGCCCCGAGTGCGATCGCCCATAGCGAGAAATGGCCGGTGCCGAAGGCGCTCGAGCGGAGCGAAGTGAAAGACCTGGTGCAGGCCTGGGGCAATGCAGCACGGCGCGCCCATGAAGCCGGGTTCGACGTGCTGGAACTGCACGGCGCACACGGCTATCTCGTGCATCAGTTCCTGTCCGAGCGGTCCAACCAGCGCACCGACGAATATGGCGGCTCCGAAGCCAATCGCATGCGTTTCATCATCGAAGTCACCGAGGCCGTTCGCTCGCACTGGCCCGACGACAAGCCGCTGTTCGTGCGTCTCTCGGTCGAGGACAATGCCGGATGGGGACCGGATGAGAGCGCGCGGCTGGCGAAGATCCTCAAGGCGAAGGGCGTCGACGTCATCGACTGTTCGTCCGGCGGCATCACCGAAATGGCGCCGATCCTCGGCAAGGAAATCAAATACAGCTATCAAGTGCCGCTGTCGGAATATGTGAAGCGGCATGCGGACATCATGACGATGGCGGTCGGCCTCATCATCCATGGCGACCAGGCCGAGCAGATTTTGCGCGACGGCCAGGCCGATCTGATCGCGGTGGGCCGCGAAATCCTCAACAATCCCAATTGGCCGATGGATGCCGCGATCAAGCTCGGCGTCGAGGGACCGTTTCGCAACGTTCCGCCGCAATTCGGTTACTGGCTCGGCACCCGCGCCAAGCGAGGCTTTGGAACCCGGCCCTCGACCTGGCAGAATGGCCTGCAGGAAGCCGAATAGGCCGTAAATCCGTAGCTTCCGCCACCCGCCTGCGAGCAGAGCGGCATGCGGGTAATACCGCGCTGCCGGTAAAGCCGATCCCGCAAGGCCGTAGTGGTCCGGGTCGTCCATGCCTTGATCCGACCAAAAAGCCGTTGTGAGTTGGCGGTATCGGGACAGGGGCGCCGATTCAGGGGAATCGCGGGCGCCCAAATATCAAGAACACAAGGGACGCCCCATCATGCGCAGGAATTTTGCCTTCCTTCTCGGCACGGTGACGGGCGTGTGTCTGACCCTGGCGGCGACGGGATCGCTGGGCACCAACTGGGTGGCGGCCGCCAAGGCCGCGGCCCGTCCCGACGCCTATACCCAGCTCAATCTGTTCGGCAACGTGTTCGAGCGGATCAAGACCAGCTATGTCGAGAGGCCCGACAATTCCAAGCTGATGGAAGGCGCCATCAACGGCATGATCTCCGCGCTCGATCCTCATTCGCGCTACATGAATGAGAAGGGCTGGAGCGACATGCAGGAGACCACGCATGGCGAGTTCGGCGGGCTCGGCATCGAGGTCACGATGGAAGACGGCCTCGTCAAGGTGGTGACGCCGATCGACGATACGCCCGCGGCCAAGGCCGGCATGCTGTCGGGCGACGTGATCACCCAGATCGACGATGAGCAGATCCAGGGCATGACGCTGGAGCAGGCGGTAGGCCGGATGAAGGGCCCCGCCAACAGCAAGATCCGGCTGAAGGTCGCGCGCAAGGGCGTCGCCGCGCCGCTCGACGTCGCGATCGTGCGCGAGATCATCCGGGTGCGGCCGGTCCGCCACAAGACGGACGGCGGCGATATCGGCTACATCAGGATCACCCGCTTCAACGAGCAGACCACCGACGGGCTGAAGAAGGCCATCGCCAGCATCAACAAGGAGATCCCCTCCGACAAGCTCGCGGGCTATGTCGTCGACCTCCGCAACAATCCCGGCGGATTGCTCGACCAGGCGGTATCGGTGTCCAGCGCCTTCATGTCGCGGGGCGAGGTGGTCTCGACCCGCGGCCGCACCGCCGAGGAAACCCAGCGCTTCACCGCGCGTGGCGGCGACATCACCAAGGGCAAGCCGCTGGTGGTGCTGATCAACGGCGGCTCGGCTTCGGCGTCCGAGATCGTGGCCGGCGCCTTGCGCGACCACAAGCGCGCCACGCTGATCGGCACGCGCACCTTCGGCAAGGGCTCGGTGCAGACCATCATCCCGCTCGGGTCAGGCAATGGCGCGCTGGCGCTGACCACCGCGCGCTACTTCACGCCCTCCGGCCGCTCGATCCAGGCCCAGGGCATCGCGCCCGACCTCGAGGTGCTGCAGGATGTGCCGGATGAACTGAAGGGGCGCGCCGACTTGAAGGGCGAATCCTCGATGCGCGGCCATCTCGCCGCCGACGGCGCCGAGCAGGGCGGCTCGCAAGCCTTCGTTCCGCCCAACGAGAAGGACGACAAGGCGCTGACCGCCGCGTTCAACCTGCTGCGCGGGCGTGACGGTGAACGCGAACGCGCCGACCATGGCGAAGCGGGCGGTGCCGAACTAGCGGCGGCCCGGCGCTAACGACGCTGTCGGAAGTCTCTGCGTAGCCCGGATGAGCGAAAGCGATATCCGGGTTTTGCGTTCCCGCATGTCGCTTTCGCTCATGCGGGCTACCGTTCGTCCCGCGCGCGGCGACGCCCCAAAACACAAAATCTGTAAAACAACCCCATGCAAAGTAGGATGGGTGCCCTTTTTTGAAACTCCGTCTCTGACCCAACCGTAGCTCGCGCGAGGCCTTCACCAGGCCGGTTCCCGCTGCATACGCGTTGAAACGGAGTGATCATGTCGAGAAATTGGACTTTGCTGCCCCTGATCCTGTTCCTCGGTTCGACCGGAATGCTGCAGGCGCAACCGCTCGATTCTCCCGACGTCGTCTATATCGACGGGCAACCCTGCAGCCGTGCGTGCCAAGCCTATATGGACTGGTCCTACCGGGCGCAGTCGGCCCGGCGCCGCGAGGAACGCGAGATCAGCGTCGCGGTGCCGCCCGAAGCGGAATTCGAACGGGTCGAGCCGGTGGCCCGCCCGCGTGCGGCGAAACATGCCGCCCCGGTTGCCCGCACTGCGCCGCAAGCCGGCAAGGCAGCGTCGAACGGCAACGCGCCCGGCACCAAGGCGTCGAACGGCAAGAAGATCGCCGCGCCCAACGCTGCGCCTCCGGCAACGCCCAAGGCAATGCCGCCGGCCATGGCGGCCGCGACGCCGGCAAAGCCGGTCGAAGAGACCACCGCTGCCATTCAAAAGCCGGAGCCCAAGGTGGAGAGCGCCAACTCCCGGCGCCGGCGCAGACGGTCGCCATCGCCCCGTCGCAGCCCGCCGAGGCGCCCGCGTCCGAGGCGAAGGCCCCGAGGTCGAGGCTGAGAAAAAGCCCGAGGTCGTATTGCCGCCGCCGGCGACGCTCGAAGTTGCCGCCGCTCCTGCTGCGCCGGTTCCCGCTATGGCGCCCAGCAAGGCCAGGGAGATCGCAAAGGACGCATCCACATCGCTCGATGATCCCGACAATCTCGTCGCGCTCGTGCTGGCAGGCCCCGAGATCAATTCCTTGTCCGACCTGAACTACAAGAACATCGCGATCACCGAGAAGCAGTCCGCCTCGAGTGGACGCGTCAGCGCCGCGCTGATGGCGGCGGGCGCCGCCGAAGTCCACTTCAGCGAAGGCAAAGCCAGCGCGATCGATCGGCTGATCAACGGCGAAGTCCAGGCCGCCGTCGTGCTCGCCCCGCGCGACGTCGCCAACTTGTTTCCCGAGGTCGAGGGGTTCAGGACGTTCCGGGTGCCGCTGAAGGCGCGGATGTAGAGAGGGGGCGATGACGCAAGACGACGTCCGCGGCCAACCGCATGCGGTTCAGTGCACTAGCTGCCGATCCAGACGCTTTCATCTCATCCGGTTGCTTGCCTGCGGACCTGAGGCGGAAAAAGATTGGAGTGGTGTTATTCTGGTCCAGTTCCGGATCTGGAAATCAGGTGAGTCGAATACGACTTCAGCGGAGCAAAGCTCGCAAGTGTGTGCGCCGAGAACGCTGTTGGCAGCCTTGATTTGAACCGCACGATATACGGCTCCGCACAATTGGCATCCGAAATAGACTTTCGTTTCCTTACTTTCCGGCTGCATTTTCTCTTTCCGGAGTATCGCGCCAACCGACGACGAGTCGCCGACCGCGGTCGCCATTGACTGTACATTCGGCCAGGATCGGCCGCCGGTTGATGCGCGAAAGCGTCGCCAGCCTTCTCGGAAGCCGCATCCCATGATGACAATCATCTGGCGGCGGTACGCTCAAGGGGGTACCCTCCCATTTTGGGGGGGGGAGTTGTGCGAAACCGGAGCGTTGCGTGAATCCAGAAAATCAGGCCGGAGATGATCTTATTCGCACGGTGTCGCGGCACACGCTCTCGTACGTGCTTTGTTCGATAAGTGAACTATTCCGCCACTATGAGTTCGATCCCATCGATCTTTTGATCATCCATGCGGTGCTGAATGGAAACGTGCTGAACGTCATGAAGGATCCGGTTTTGGATCGCCAGTTTGGCAGCGTTCATGCGGTTGAGCCCGACGTGGTCAAGCTCGGAGTTTCCCGCGGGTCGCTGGTGAGGTTTCTCAATTTGCCGATGGAAACAATCCGCCGGCGTGCAAACCGCTTGATCAAGCAGGGCGTTCTCGAGGAAAGGCCGGATGGCCTCATCGTTTCGCAGGGAAATCAATTCCGGTTCGGTAACAACCACGAACTTCAGCGAAAGAACATCGTTTTTGTACGAAAGCTGTTGAGAGATTTGGCTCGGGCCGGCGTCTACAGTGCGAACGACCTGTCAGGCCTTGACACTGAGGATCCGGAACGTCTCGCAGGCCACTAGTGCTCGTTCGCCACGCTCGATTCCCTTGTGCCGCCTTCAGCTTTGGATTGGCTGAGCGGGACATCGCAGTGCAGTAAGCGTTACGCCGACCGCGCCACCGGCTTCTGCCCGCGGGGCCGGCCCGGCTGCGCCGCGTCGCCGCCGTTCCGATCCCCCACCAGCATCGCCCTGATCTCCGCCGCCGGTTTCGGCGGGCTGAACAGGTAGCCCTGCATTTCCGCGCAGCCGAGTTCGCGCAACAGGTCGCGCTGCTGTTCGGTCTCGACGCCTTCGGCGGTCGTGGTCATGTGGCGATCGGCGGCGATGTTCACCACCGCCTGCACGATGCTGGACGAGCCGCCCGGTTCGGCGATGTCGGTGATGAAGCAGCGGTCGATCTTGATCTTGTCGAACGGGAAGCGCTGCAGATAGCTCAGCGAGGAATAGCCGGTGCCGAAATCGTCGAGCGCGATGCGGGCGCCGATGGCGCGCAGGTCGTGCAGAATGGCGAGCGCCGCCTCGTCGTCGCGGATCAGCACGGCCTCGGTGATCTCGAGTTCGAGCCGGCTTGCGGCGAGGCCGGATTCGGCGAGCGCCGCCATCACCTTCAGCGCCAGCGTGCCGCTCCGGAACTGGATCGGCGAGACGTTGACCGCAAGGCGGATATTGCCGGGCCAGTTCGCCGCTTCCCTGCAGGCTGTGTTCAGCACCCATTCGCCGAGCTGGTTGATCAGGCCGGTGTCCTCGGCCAGCGGAATGAATTCGGCCGGCGAAATCATGCCGCGCTGCGGATGGCGCCAGCGCACCAGCGCTTCGCAGCCGGTGATCGCGTCGGTCTGCAGGCCGACGCAGGGCTGGTAGTAGACCTCGAAGCCGCCGTCGACCAGCGCCTGGCGCAACTCCATTTCCAGGCTGCGGCGGGCGCTGACCTCGGCCTCCATGTCGGTTTCGAAGAAGCGATAGGTGCGGCGGCCGGCGGCCTTGGCGGCGTACATCGCCAGATCCGCGTTCTTCAGGATCCGGTCGATGTCGGAACCGTCGCGCGGCGCCATCGCGATGCCGATACTGGCGTCGGTGGTGACCTGATGGCCGAGGCACTGATAGGGCGATCGGATCGCCTCGAAGATGCGGCCGACGAGCATCATCACGTCGTCGGTATCCGCGATGCCGGTCTGGACGATGGCGAACTCGTCGCCGCCCAGCCGGGCCACGAAATCGGATTTCCGCACGCAGCCGGCGAGGCTGGCGGCGACCGATTTCAGCAGCGCGTCGCCGATCATGTGGCCGAGCGAATCGTTGACGCTCTTGAATTCGTCGATGTCGATATAGAGCACCGCCAGTTGCCGGTCCGGCGCGGCGTTGGATAGTTCGCGCTTGAGCCGTTCGTGGAACAGCGCGCGGTTGGGCAATTCGGTCAGCGCGTCGTAATGGGCGAGGTGGGTGATGCGCTCCTCGGCGCGGCGGCGCTCGGTGATGTCTTCATGGGTCGCCAGCCATCCGCCGTCGGGCACCGGTTCGTTGACGATCTGGATCGAGCGCCCGTCCGGCGTCGATATGATCATGGCTTGGCGCCGCGCGATGTCGCCCAGCACCTCGTCGATATAGTGGTCGATGTCGCCGACGAACGAGCCGGTGTCCCTGCGGTGAGCGATCACTTCGCGGAAACTGCAGCCGGGCTTCACGATGTCGGCCGAGAGGCCGTACATCTCGATATATCGCTTGTTGCAGATGACGAGACGTTGCTTCGCATCGAACAGCAGCAGGCCTTGCGTCATGTTGTTGACGGCGGTGTCGAGCCGCTGTTTTTCCAGCGACAGTTGCCGCTTCGACGCGCGGTGCTGTTGCGACAGCTTGCGGACGACGAGAAACAGCAGGACGGCGATCGACAGCACGGCAAGTGCGGTAACCGCGATCAGGATGGCGATCTGCTCGCGCCAGTCGGCCAGCGCAGCCGATGCCGTCGTCGAGGCGACGATCACAATCGGAAAATTCGTCAACGCGCGCGACGAGATCAGCCGGTCCTGGCCGTCGAACGGGCTGGTGAGGCGCGAGGTCGTGCGCGACTGCTCGAAGATCCGCCGCTGCACGTTTGGACCGGTCCTGAAGTTGTTGCCGACCAGTTCGGCCGCGTGCGGGTAGCGGGCGAGCAGCGTGCCGTCGGTGTGGTGCATGGCGATGGTGGCGCCGGGGCCAAGCGCCACCGTTGCGAAGAATTTTTCGAAGTTGGTCGGTTCAATGCCGCGGCCGATGGCGCCGAGGAATTCGCCTTTCGGCCCGGTGATTTTGCGCGCGATCACCGTGGTCCACTTCCCGGTGATACGGCTGTAGACCGGCTCGACCAGCATGTCGGGCGATTGCGGATTGGTCTTGAAGGTCCTGAAATAGGGGCGATCCCCGACGTTGACCGGAGGCAGCGGCCAGCCGGCCGATGCATTGATCAAACTGCCTTCGGCGTCGAAGACGTTGACGCCGCCGACATAGGACATCGCCTCGATCTTGGATTTCAGCATCAGATGGATGTCATGGCTGGACATCCTGCGCTTGTAGTTCTCGACGGTCGAAATTCCGCCGGCGCGCATGAATGCGATCAGGTCCTTCTGCACGACCTGTAAGTCTTCGAGCTGCTGGTCGAAGTGGCGGGCGAGCAGCAACACGGTGTTTTCCAGCTCGCGTTCGCTGTTGCGCAACGCGCGCTCGCGGAAATTGCCGGCCATGACGGTCGCGCCGATGGCGATGGCCGAGATCAGGAGTACGCCGCCGAGGATCAGCCAGCGGATCGGGCCGCCGCGGAACACGGATGTCATCCTGAATGAAGTGGTGCCGGTCGAAGCCATTGAACGTAATCGCTGCCGGGAAATGAACGTTCCGGAAGCGGCGTTCTCCCACTCCCCCGGCACATAACTGCGATATCGCGCGGGAATGGAGTTGACGTTAGGAAGCTTGGTTAATGAAACGTTAGCCGGTGGCGCAGCGTTCTGCCGGCAACCACAGGAGGCCGCCGCCGGGCGATGGAACTGGCCTGGCATGACCGCGCAAAATTGAGGGACCGGATGCTGGTCCGCCAGCCGATTTCTAGTGACTGGATTGGTCGGCGCGGACGCCGCCGTCACTGCATGGATGTCTGCGATCGATGCGTTCGCCGCTTCACGATACGGTCCGGTTGAGCGCTGCCCGCCACGGCGCGCCGCCCTGGTTGAGGCGCACCCAGGAGTCGCCGGTATAGGGATTGCCCGGGCCCTTGTTCTGGCAATTGGCGTTCGGATAGTAGAACGCGCAATAGCCAGGTTCGCCCATGACCTGCTGGGCCATTGCAGGCGCCGTGATCATCGCAAACGCCGCCGCCGCGCCGAGAAGCCTGTAGGTTGCCATCGGATTCTCCCTGTGGAAGTTCCGCAAGATACAACCCCGGCAGGGTGGGGACTCATTCCTTCGTCCCCCGGTCACACGCGCGTGACGAGGGCGAAGCCGCGCGGCTCAGCGCCCGGCGCGGTAATGCCCGGATTTGCCGCCGATCTTCTCGACGAGGTGGATTCCCTCGATCCGAACCCCGCGCTCGACCGCCTTGATCATGTCGTAGATCGTCAGACACGCGACCGACACGGCGGTCAGCGCCTCCATCTCGACGCCCGTTGGCCCGGTGACCTTGACGGTGGCGCGGACGACGCAGCCGGGCAGCTTCTTGTCGGGCGCGATGTCGAGGGTGACCTTCGACAGCGCCAGCGGGTGGCATAGCGGGATCAGATCCGAGGTGCGCTTGGCGGCCATGATGCCGGCAATGCGGGCCGCGCCCAGCACGTCGCCCTTCTTGGCGTTGCCGGAGACGATCAGATCGAGCGTCGCCCTGGTCATGACGACGCGTCCTTCGGCCACCGCCGTGCGCTCGGTCGCCGCCTTGGCCGAAACGTCGACCATCCGCGCTTCGCCCGACGCATCGATATGGGTCAGCGCAGAGCCGGTCTTGGCAGCCTTGTCTTTGTCAGCCTTGTGTTTGGAGTCCTTGCCGGCCATCCGCTAGCCCGTCCCGGTGGCGCGCGGGCTATCGGTGCGTGTCAGTAACGCGCGGGTTGCGGCGGTCACATCGGCCTGCCGCATCAGGCTTTCGCCGACCAGGAAGGTCGACATGCCGACGCGTTCGAGCCGTGCGAGATCTTCAGGCGCGAAGATGCCGCTTTCGCCGACCATCAGGCGGTCGCGCGGGATCAGCGGCGCCAGCGCCTCGCTGGTCGCCAACGCGGTCTCGAAGGTGCGCAGATTGCGGTTGTTGACGCCGATCATCGGCGAACGAAGTTTCAGCGCGCGGTCGAGCTCGGTGTCGATCGTGGATTTCGATCAGCACGTCCATGCCGAGCGCGATGGCTGCGTCCTCGATATCCTTTGCCGCGGTGTCGTCGAGCGCGGCCATGATGATCAGGATGCAGTCGGCGCCATGGGCGCGCGCCTCTACCACCTGGTAGGTGTCGAACAAAAAGTCCTTGCGCAGCACCGGCAAACTCGTCGCCGCGCGCGCCGCCACCATGAAGTCGAGATGGCCCTGGAAGGAGGGCGTGTCGGTCAGCACGGAGAGGCACGCCGCGCCGCCGGCCTCATAGGCTTTTGCCAGCGCCGGCGGATCGAAATCGGCGCGGATGAGCCCCTTGGACGGCGAGGCCTTTTTCACCTCGGCAATCAGCGCATAGTCCCCGCGCGAAAGCTTTTCCCGGATCGCGCGCACAAACCCGCGCGGCGGCGCGGCCGCCTTGGCGCGGTCTTCGATCTCGGAGAGCGGATGGGCCTGCTTCGCCGCAGCGATTTCCTCGCGCTTGTAGGCTTCGATCTTGTTCAGGATATCGGACATTTCGGGCGCTCCTGCGATCAGCCGCGCGAGACCGCGATCAAATGTTTCAGCCGCGCCGCCGCCGCGCCGCTGTCGAGCGACTTTGCGCCGATCGCGACGCCTTCCGTTAAGTTGGCGGCGCGGCCGGCGACGATCAGCGCCGCGGCGGCGTTCAGCAGCGCGACGTCACGATAGGGGCTCGGCTTGCCGTTGAGCACGCTTTGCAGCGCGATTGCATTGGCGTCGGCATCGCCACCCCTAAGTGCGTCGCCGCTGCAACAAGTAAGGCCTGCGTCCTCCGGTTTCACCTCGAACGTGGTGATCTCGCCGTTGTGAAGGCTGGCGACAAAGCTTGGCCCGGTGAGGGTGATTTCGTCGAGGCCATCGGAGCCGTGCACCACCCAGACGGATTCGGAGCCAAGGTTTTTCAAGACCTGCGCCAGTGGCTGTACCCAGTGCCGCGAGAACACGCCGACCATCTGCCGCTTGACGCCGGCCGGATTGGACAGCGGGCCGAGCAGGTTGAAGATGGTGCGGGTGGCGAGTTCGACCCGGGTCGGGCCGACGTTTTTCATGGCCGGATGATGCGCGGGTGCAAACATGAAACCGATCCCGACTTCGGTCACGCAGCGGCCGACCTGTTCGGGGGTGAGGTCGATCTTGACGCCGAGCGAGGCCAGCACGTCGGCAGCGCCCGAGCGCGACGACAGCGCGCGGTTGCCATGCTTGGCGACGGGCACGCCGGCGCCGGCGACGATGAAGGCCGCGCAGGTCGAGACGTTGACCGAACCGGAGCCGTCGCCACCGGTGCCGACCACATCGACGGCGTCCGCCGGCGCCGTGACGCGCAGCATCTTGCCGCGCATCGCCGACACCGCGCCGGTGATCTCGTCGACGGTCTCGCCACGGACCCGCAGCGCCATCAGCAGCCCGCCCATCTGCGAGGGCGTGGCTTCGCCGGACATCATGGCGTCGAAGGCGGAAGCCGCCTCCTCACGCGACAGTGTCGCGCCGGTGGCGACTTTTCCGATGATAGATTTCAGGTCGTCCATCGCTTGGGCTTTCAAGATCAGTTGTTAGCGCCCGTCACCTGCGCGAAGGCGGCCTGGTTGATGGTGGTGCCGATCTCGGATTCGATCCTCCTGACGTATTGCGCGACCTGTTCGTCGGCGAGGCCACGCTGCAGGAGGTCCTTCATCTTTTTCACCTCGTCGGAGGCGGCGTCGACCGGCGGCACGGTCACGTCGGTGACGCGGAACACGATCCACTCGCTGCCGCCGGTGCCCGACGTCTGCCCAACGCCGTCCTTGGGCGTCCGGAACGCGGCCGTGATGGCGGATGACGGGACGCCCGACAACGAAGCGTCGCGGCGGAAGCCGGTCGCGGTCTCGACCTTCGATCCGACAGCGGCCGCCTCGGCGGCAAGCGTGGCGCCTTGCTCGACCTTCTTGACCATTTCGGCCGCCATGGTGCGCAACTTGTTCGAGATCTGGTCTTCGCGCCATTTCGCCTCGACCTGGGCACGGACCTCGTCGAGCGGGCGCTCGCGCGAGGGCGTGACGCCGAGCACGTCGTACCAGGCATAGCCGCCGGCGAACTGGATCGGTTCGTTGTCGACGCCGACGTCGCTGTTGAAGGCCTGCGAAACCACGTCGAGGCCGCGCGGGATGTTGGTCACCGGCTGGCCGTCGGGATTGCGGCCGGAGCGGTCGACGGCGTCGATCGTGATCGCGGTCAGGCCGAGCTTTTGCGACGCCTCCACGACGTGGGAGCCGCCGGAGCGCTCGTCTTCCATCTTGTTCTGGATTTCGCCGACCTTGACGCGCGCGCGCTCGGTCGCGAGTTCCTTCTTGATCTGCGCCGCGACGCTTTCAAAGGTCGGCGTCACGCCCGGCTCGATCTTGCCGATCTTGACCAGCGCCACGCCGAACTGTCCCTGGATGGGCTGGCTGACTTCGCCCGATGGCAGCGTGAACGCGGCGTCCGCAATCGCCGGATCGATGATCGCGCTCTTGGCGATCAGGCCGAGGTCGACGTCGGCCAGATTGAGGTTGCGTTCCTTGGCGACGTCATCGAACGACGTGCCCGAAGTGATGCGCGCGCGGGCAGCCTGCGCTTCGCCTTCGTTCGGAAATACCATTTGCGACACTTCACGCTTTTCCGGGGTGCCGAGCCGGTCGCGGTTCTGTTCGAAAACCTTCTTCGCATCCTCGTCGGAGACTTCGGCCCATTTGCCGATTTCTTCGGGGCTGATCACCACAAACGAAAGTTTGCGATATTCGGGGGCGCGGAACTGGGTCTTGCGTTCCTCGAAATAGGCGGCCAGCGCCTCGGGCGAGGGGGCTTCGATGGTCCCGGCCTGCGCGGCTTCGAGCTTGACGTATTCCATCGAGCGCTGCTCGTTCTGGAAACGCGTCATGGCGTCGAGCAGCACCTTCGGCGGCTCCACGCCGGCCGACACGGTGCTGGCGATCTGGCGTCGCAGCCCGAGGCGGCGCTGTTCGGCGAGATAGCGCTGTTCGGTGTAGCCGAACTGGCGGATCGTGGACTGGAAACGCGCGGGGTCGAACTTGCCGCCCAATCCCTTGAAATTGGGATCGCCGTAGATCAGCCGCATGGTTTCTTCCTGCGACTGGGCGAGCCCCATGCGACGCGCTTCCTCATCCAGCGCGGCTTCCTGGATGGTCTGTTGCAGCACCTGACGATCGAGCCCGAAGGCGCGGGCCTGTTCCGAGGTCAAGGGGCGGCCAAAGCTGCGGCCGAGCTGCTGCAGCCTTTCGGTGTAGATCTGGCGGAATTGCTCGGTCGAAATCTCGGTCTTGCCGATCTTGGCGAGCGACGATTGGCCGAACCCCTTGAAGATGTCGGCAATGCCCCAGACTGCGAAACTGACAATCAAAACGCCCATCACGGTGGCCATGACAATCTTGCCGAGCCAGTTTGATGAGGCTTTCCGAATTCCTCGAAGCATGGGTCCAACTTGTTTTTGCAGGAGAGGGGAACCGGGTCGTGCCCGGCGAAAGTTCTGATCCGTTCAGGATCGACTTCCGCAGCAGGGCGTCACCGAGTTGAAAACGCATCATAAAGTGGCAGCGCCCCCCTCGCAACCTCGGCCGGGTGGGCGATTTGAAGCGGTTAACGGTCAAGGGGTGGTTTGAGGGATCGCCGGCGCGGATCTGGAACTGACGGCGCGGCTCTGCTAGCCCATTCATGACACTGACATTTGCGGGATATTTGACATGACCGACGCCATCCGGCCGCTGATCGCCGGCAACTGGAAAATGAACGGCCTGAAATCCGCCCTGGGTGAATTCGAGGCCATGATTGCGGGGGCGGGTGCATTGGCCGGCAAGGCCGACCTGCTGGTTTGCCCCCCGGCTACCCTGATTGGGGGATTCGCCGACCGGGCGCGCGGTTCAAAACTCGCTGTCGGCGCCCAGGATTGCCACCCAAAAGCCTCCGGCGCCCATACCGGCGACCTCTCGGCGGAAATGCTGGCGGATGTCGGCGCCAGCGCCATCATCGTCGGGCATTCGGAGCGCCGTGCCGACCATGGCGAGACCGACGCGCTGGTCCGCCAGAAGGCGGAAGCGGCCTGGCGGGCAGGGCTTTTGGCGATCGTCTGCATCGGCGAGACCCAGAAGCAGCGCGATGCCGGCCAGACGCTGGATATCTGCGGCGGACAGCTGGCGGGTTCGCTGCCGGACGGCGCGACGGCGGCCAATCTGGTGGTGGCCTATGAGCCGGTCTGGGCGATCGGTACCGGGCTGACGCCGACGCCCGCAGATGTCGAGCAGGTTCATCGCTTTATCCGTGGTGCACTCACCGGCCGGTTCAAGGCGGAAGGCAGCAAGATCCGCATTCTCTATGGCGGCTCGGTGAAACCCTCCAACGCGAAAGAGCTGATGGCGGTGACCGACGTCAACGGTGCGCTGGTCGGCGGGGCCAGCCTGAAGGCTGTGGATTTTCTGGCGATTGCGGAAGGGTGTTAGCGCTCGCACGTTAGCTCAACGAAACCCGGGAGCGCTGGTAGGATGGGTTGAGCCCTTCGCGAAACCCATCATCTCTCCGCGCAAAGAATTGATGGGTTTCGCGAAGGGCTCAACCCATCCTACCGGCTCAGGCGGGCGCGACTTCCTGCAGCCGCTTCCAGTAGATCAGCGTACCGGTGAGGCCGCCATGCGGCTTCAGCGCGTAGTCCGGAATAAGTCCGCTCAGCTTGAATCCCATCCGCTCGTAGAGACCGGCTGCGCCTTCGTCCTCGGCGGTATCGAGCACCAGCAGCCAGCGATCGCGCGCGATCGCGATTCCCTCGGCTTCGCGCAGCAGCGCCGTGGCGATGCCGCGGTGGCGGTGGCTGACGCGCGTCATCATTTTTGCGATCTCGGCGCGGTGCGGCTGGTTCGGCGGCAGATCGAGCAGCAGCGTGACCGTCCCGACCAGCCTGTCGCCGTCAAAGGCGCCGAGGACGATCCGCTCGCCGCGGTCCGCGGCGTTCAGCGCATTCGACCAGAATTTTTCCGCATCCTCTTGCGATAGCGGATGCATGAAGCTGACCGAGCCGCCGTGGGCGACGGTTTCAATCAACATGTCGCTGAGCGCGGCGCGGATGTCCGCTGAGGATGTCAGTGACCTGATCTGGATGTCGGCCATGAATGGTCAGCTCCGCGCCAGCGCAACGACATACGTGCAGGGCGCGGCGCTCTCGTTGGCGAACGTTACTTCCGCGGGCGGGCCAAACCCGAGGCAGTCGCCGGCCTTGAGTTCATGGCGTTCGCCGCCGTCGGTGAGGACCAACGCGCCTGACAGCACCCAGAGCACCTGGCGGATGTGGGCGTAGGATGAGGCGGGTAGGGTCACACGCTGCTTTGCCGGCATCTCGACCTTGATGATCTCGACGGGATGGTCGGGCCGGCTGTAGACCTGCGTGCGCAGATAGCCGGTCTCGGGATCGCGCCATGCAGGTTGTTCGGCGGCACGGGAAAGCCGGTCGCCATGGCCTTCGGCGCGCAGCATCAGGCCGGCGAGGGTGAGGTCGAAGGCGCTGGCGAGCCGGACCAGCACCACCGCGGTCGGGCTGACCTCGGCGCGCTCGATCTTGCTGATGGTCGCCTTGGAAACGCCAGCGCGCTCGGCGAGGTCGGCCAGCGACCAGCCGCGGCTGTCGCGTTCGAGCCGCAGGCGCTGGGCGAGGCGGGAACTCAGATCGTCAACTAAAGTATCCATATGTCTATTATAAGAGAAAATCTCGCCACCTCAAGCCCGCCTGCAGACGGCTGCGAAAGCTGGGGACGGCCTTGCCGCAACGCCTGCGGCAATTATCTCCACCGCGGCGGTTGGGGGTGACAATGCCCTGTCCGATCGTGTAACACCGCGCAACTTCAGGAAAACCCACAAGCTCTTGGTGCAGCCGAAGCCCGGCGCTGTCAGCTTGTGACGGAAGGTTTTTAAGATGCAGACCGTCATTATCGTCATCCACCTCATGATCGTCTCGGTGCTGATCGGCGCCGTGCTGCTGCAAAAGTCCGAAGGCGGCGGCCTAGGCATGGGTGGCGGCGCCGGCTTCATGTCCAGCCGCGGCACCTCCAACCTGCTGACGCGCACGACGGCGGTCCTGGGAGGCGTTTTCTTCGTGACCAGCCTGGCGCTGGCATGGCTCGCCGGCGTCGACCGCAAGCCGGCCTCGATCCTCGGTGCACCGGCGACGCAGTCGCAGCCCGGCGGCGCGACGCCGATCGCTCCGCCGACCTCCGGCGGCGTGCTCGACACGCTCAAGAAGGTGGATGAACAGCAGGCACCTTCAGGCCCGCAGGCCCCGCGTTCGCAATAAAGCAGGGTGGCTATGCAGGACGGTGGCTTGCCGTCCTGCCTCAGAACTTCCCATTAATGCTTTGAAATCGTTTCAAATTTAACGTCACCCACAGCCCGGCGGAATGTTTTCCCGCGCTTGCGATTCGTTTTGGAGAATCGGGGCAGTGCCCTTAAAGGTTGGCTCCCATGGCGCGGTATATATTCATCACCGGCGGCGTGGTTTCTTCGCTCGGAAAGGGTCTGGCTTCAGCGGCACTCGGTGCCCTGCTGCAGGCTCGCGGGTACAAGGTCCGTCTCCGAAAGCTCGACCCCTACCTCAACCTCGATCCCGGAACGATGTCGCCGTATCAGCACGGCGAAGTGTTCGTGACCGACGACGGCGCCGAGACCGATCTCGATCTCGGCCATTACGAGCGCTTCACCGGGCGTCCGGCCACCAAAGCCGACAACATCACCACCGGGCGCATCTACCAGGACATCATCACCAAGGAACGCCGCGGCGATTATCTCGGCGCGACCATCCAGGTCGTCCCGCACGTCACCAACGCGATCAAGGAATTCGTGCTCTCGGGCAACGATGAGTATGATTTCGTGCTGGTGGAAATCGGCGGCACCGTCGGCGACATCGAGGGCCTGCCGTTCTTCGAGGCGATCCGTCAGCTCAAGAGTGAGCTGCCGCGCGATCACGCGGTCTACATTCATTTGACGCTGCTGCCGTTCATCCCGAGCGCGGGCGAACTCAAGACAAAACCGACCCAGCATTCGGTGAAGGAATTGCGCTCGATCGGCATCCAGCCGGATATTCTGCTGTGCCGGACCGACCGCGAAATTCCAAAGGAAGAGCGGCGCAAGCTCGGCCTGTTCTGCAACGTGCGCGAAAGTGCTGTGATCGAGGCGAGGGACGTCGACAACATCTACGCGGTGCCGGAGGCCTATCACGCTGCCGGTCTCGACGACGAGGTGCTGGCCGCGTTCGGCATTGCGCCAAAAATTCCGCCGGCGCTGCAGAGCTGGCACGTCATCAACGAACGTGTCCGCAACCCGGAAGGCGCGGTGACCATTGCCATCGTCGGCAAGTACACCGGCATGAAGGACGCGTACAAGTCGCTGATCGAGGCGCTGTCGCATGGCGGCATCGCCAACAAGGTGAAGGTCAATCTCGACTGGATCGAAAGCGAAGTGTTCGAGAACGAGGATCCGACGCCGTTCCTCGAACACGTCAACGGCATCCTGGTGCCCGGCGGTTTTGGCCAGCGCGGCGCCGAGGGCAAGATCCGCGCGGCGCAGTTCGCACGCGAGCGCGACGTGCCGTATTTCGGCATCTGCTTCGGCATGCAGATGGCTGTCATCGAGGCCGCGCGAAATCTCGTCGGCATCGAGGAGGCGAACTCCACCGAGTTCGGCCCCACCAAGGAACCGCTGGTCGGCCTGATGACGGAATGGCTGCGCGGCAACGAGCTGGAGAAGCGCTCGAAGGCCGGCGATCTCGGCGGCACCATGCGGCTCGGCGCCTATCCGGCCGCGTTGAACCGCGGCAGCCGGGTGTCGGAAGTCTATGGCGGCGCGCTCGAAATCTCGGAGCGCCATCGCCATCGCTACGAGGTCAATACTGCGTACAAGGATCGGCTCGAACAGCACGGCCTGCGCTTCTCGGGATCTGTCGCCCGACGGCGTGCTGCCGGAGATCGTCGAATACGAGGACCATCCGTGGTTCATCGGCGTGCAGTTCCACCCCGAGCTGAAGTCACGCCCGTTCGAACCGCACCCGCTGTTCGCGTCGTTCATCCAGGCCGCGGCAAAGCAGAGCCGGCTGGTGTAGAATCTGGTAGGGTGGGCAAAGCGCAGCGTGCCCACCATCTCGCTGCGCGTTCGGATAGAATGGTGGGCACGTCGCTTCGCTCCTCTGCCCACCCTACGCGACCTGCGCTACGCCTTTGACGAACGCGCTGATTGTTGCGACAAATCGCTCCCGCAAGAACAACAACCTTGGGAGCAAGACCGATGATCATGGAAATGCGCGTTTATCGCTGCTTGCCGGGCCGCCTGCCGGCGCTGATGAAGCGCTTTGATACGCTGACGCTGAAACTCTGGGAGAAGCACGGCATCAAGCAGGCCGGCTTCTACACCACGCTGATCGGCACCTCCAACCAGGAACTGACCTATTTCGTCGCCTGGGATTCGCTCGCCGATCGCGAGAAGAAGTGGACCGCATTCCAGAGCGATCCCGACTGGATGGCCGGCCGCGCCAAGAGCGAGGAAGACGGCCAGATCATCGACAACATCGTCAGCCAGTTGCTGGTGCCGACGGCGTTCTCCTCGGTAAAATAGCCGCTCGTGCAACCCTGTTATTCGGGGGGCAAACGGGGTTGATCCCGCAAGCGCGGACCGGCATGGTCCGCGCTTAACGCGAGGAAAATCCCTTGAACGCGAATCTCGGCGCAGCGCCGGTCGTCACCGTCGGATCGGTCAAATTCGGCAATGACCTGCCGATTTCGATCATTGCCGGGCCGTGCCAGCTCGAGAGCCGGGCGCATGCGCTGGAAGTGGCGAGCGCGCTGAAGGAGATCGCCGGTCGCATCGGAATCGGGCTCGTCTACAAGACCTCCTTCGACAAGGCCAATCGAACCTCGGGCTCGGCCGCGCGCGGCGTCGGGCTCGCGGAAGCGCTGCCGATCTTTGCCGAGATCCGTTCTTCGCTTGGACTGCCCGTGTTGACCGACGTCCACGAGGTTGCACAATGCGCCGAGGCCGCGCAGGCGGTGGATATTTTGCAGATTCCGGCGTTCCTCTGCCGGCAGACCGATCTGCTGCTGGCGGCCGCTGCAACCGGCAAGGTCGTCAACGTCAAGAAGGGGCAATTCCTGGCGCCGTGGGAGATGACGAACGTCGTCAGCAAGATCACCGGCGGCGGTAATCCAAACGTGCTGGTGACCGAGCGCGGCGTCTCGTTCGGCTACAATACATTGGTCTCGGACATGCGCGCGTTGCCGATCATGGCGCAGACGACCGGGGCGCCGGTCATCTTCGACGCCACCCATTCGGTGCAGCAGCCGGGCGGGAAGGGCACTTCATCCGGCGGCCAGCGCGAATTCGTTCCGGTGCTGGCGCGGGCGGCGGTCGCCGTCGGCGTCGCCGGCGTCTTCATCGAGACCCACCCTGATCCCGATCATGCGCCGTCGGACGGGCCCAACATGGTGCCGCTGCGCGAGTTCGAAGCCCTGCTGAAGCGGCTGATGGATTTTGACGCGTTAGCCAAGAACGCCAAGAACACTTCGGCCAAGAACGCCTAACCGTGACCGCATCGAGCCGCCTGCCGCCGGCCCTCAATATCATCACCCTCGCAACTTTCGCGGCCAGCCTGTCGGCGCGCGCACTGGATCCGGTACTCCCGCATGTGGCTGACGATTTCAACGTCAGCATCGCGTCTGCCGCCGGCTTCGCTGCCGTGTTCGCCTTCACCTTTGCGATCATCCAGCCGGTGCTGGGCGCAGCCGCCGATCTGTTCGGCAAGGCGCGGCTGATGATCATTTGCCTGGTGCTGCTGGGGCTGGCCAATATCCTCGGCGCGATGGCGAATTCGTTCTGGCTATTGTTCGCGTCGCGCATCCTCGCCGGGGTCGGCTCTGGCGGCGTATTCCCGGTGGCGCTCAGCCTCACCAGTGATCTGGTCGGGCCCGAGAAACGCCAGATTGCAATCGGGCGCACTTTGATGGGCTCCATGACGGGAAACCTGCTGGGCGCTTCCGTCTCCGGCCTGATCGGCGATTTCCTCGGCTGGCGGGGCGTTCTTGCCGTGCTCGGCGTTCTCGTCATCGTGGCCTCGATCGCCGTGGCCGCGGGCTTTCGCGGCGCCGCGTTGACCCATCCGCCGAAGACGAACTTTGCGGCGCTCCGGCAGGGCTATCGCACCATCTTCGCCAATCCCAATGCGTTTTGTTACGTGGCCGTGTTTATCGAAGGCTGTTGCGTGCTCGGATTGTTTCCTTTTATCGCTGCATTTTTGTTTGAACTGGGAGAAACCAGCCTGTCGATCTCCGGCCTTGTGATCGCGGGTTTTGCGGTCGGAGGACTGTTTTACACGCTGAGCGTTTCGCGATTTCTGCCGTGGTTCGGCGTCAAGGGCATGATGATATCAGGCGCTGCGCTGGTGGGGTTGAACCTCGCCGTCGTTGCGTTCGGTCCCAGCGTAAAGATCCATGCGGTCAGCCTGCTGTTCATGGGCTGGGGTTTTTACATGATCCACGGCTGCCTGCAGGTGTTCGCCAGCGAATTGTCGGTGGAAGCCCGCGCGACCGCGCTGTCGCTGCACTCGTTCTTCTTCTTCATGGGCCAGACCCTCGGCCCGATCGCCTACGGCTTCGGTATCCAGCACGCCGGCAAGGCTCCGACCCTGTTGACCGCAGCGGTCATCATGATCGTGCTCGGCATTGCCTGCGCGAAGCTGCTGCGCCAGACGCGGCCGGCGGACGCGGCGGCGAGCTAGAGCTCCTTATTGCGAACGGGCAGGCCAGCGTCAGGATGACGCACATCTGCTGCTGAAGCCAGGTGCACAGGTACAGGACAAGTAGCCGCCCATGGCATGCGGATTGCTTCAAGTCTCACTATTTGCATGGTGATGATGTGGACGCCCAAGTTAGCCGCCCGGTCAAAAGCAATTTCGCCCTTGGAACTAGCGGATATGCCAATGAGCCCCCGCTCCAGCGCTTTCTGAGGGGATGCTACGAGGAATTCAAATCCGATGATTCCGGTGCGCTTGCCGATTACATCCCGGAGCTGAAGCGCGCCAATCCCGCGCATTTCGGCGTCGGCCTCGTGACCATCGACGGCCATGTCTACGAGGTCGGCGATAGTCGCATACCCTTCACCATCCAGTCGGTATCAAAAGCCTTCGTGTTTGCGCTTGCGCTCGACATGGTTGGCGAGGAACGCGTGGCGGCGGCGATTGGGGTGGAGCCGAGCGGGGAGGCGTTCAATTCGATCCGGCTCACCAACGACAACCGGCCCTTCAACCCGATGGTCAATGCCGGGGCGATTGCCTGTTCGGGGTTGATCCATGAGGCCGCCGGCGAAAATGCCTTTGAGCGCATTCGCGAGAAGCTCGGTCTGTTCGCCGGACGCGAGCTTGATGTCGACGATGCCGTGCATGCCTCGGAAACGCTCACCGGCAATCGCAACCGCGCCATCGCCTGGCTGCTGCGCAATTACCTGGTGCTGCAGGACGATGTCGACGCCGTGCTCAATACCTACTTTCGGCAATGCGCCATCCTGGTTACCGCGCGCGATCTTGCCGTCATGGCGGCGACGCTCGCCAATCGCGGCGTGAACCCCGTCACGGGCGTGCATGTCATCTCCCCCAATATCGTTGCCCGCACGCTGTCGGTCATGACCAGTTCGGGCATGTACGACTATGCGGGGGAGTGGATCTACCGCGTCGGCATTCCCGCCAAGAGCGGCGTCGGTGGCGGCATCGTTGCAGCACTTCCCTCGCAATTGGGGCTTGGTACCTTCTCGCCGTGCCTCGACAGCCACGGCAACAGCGTGCGCGGCCTGAAAGTGTGTGAGGCTCTTTCCGGTCGCTTCGACCTGCATATGCTCAACCGAAGCGCCGATGTGCGGACCTGCGTCATTGCCGATTACGACGTCTTCGGCATCTCCTCGCGCCGCAGCCGGCAGCTGCACGAGCAGCAAATTCTCGACGAACGCCACAGCGATATCAGGGTCATCGAACTGGTTGGCGCGCTGAATTTCGCGGCGATAGACTATGTGACGCGGAGGTTGGCCGCGGAGCCGCCGAACGCGCCGCTCCTGATCCTCGATTTCCGGCGAGTACCGGACCTGACCGCGGCCGGCGCGCAGCTGCTTGGCGAGAACCTCTCGATGCTGGGCAATGCCGGCATCACCGCGATATTGACCGGCGTGGAAGCGACGTCTGCCGTGTGGACCTCGGTCGGGGAGCGTACAGCCGAGCCGCAAAAGTTGCGGCGTTTCGCCTTGCTCGATGAAGCCATCGAATGGGCGGAGGATCAGGTGATCTATCGCTATGGCGGCTTCACTTCGTCGAAGGAAACCAGCCACCTCGGTGAACAGGCGCTGCTGGCCGATCTTGCGCCTGAGGAAATCGCGGCGCTGGCCGAACTGTCGACCGCGCGCCGCTATCAGGCGGGCCAGCGCATCGTCTGCGCGGGCGACCCCGCCGATTCGCTGTTCTTCCTGCAGAGCGGAATGGTCAGCGTCAAGCTGCCGAGCGGGGTGCGGCTGGCATCGCTTGGGCCCGGCATGGAGTTCGGCGAGATGGCGATCATCGAGCAGTACCGCAGTGCCGACGTTTGGGCCGATACGCCGGTGACGTGTCTCGAACTGCCGCTCGACAGTTTTGACGACTACCGCCGGCTGCACGCACAGACCGCGATGAAGATCATGCGAAATCTGTCCGGCCTGCTGGCGCAGCGTCTGATCCTTGCGAATGCCAAGGTCGATCTGCTCAACGCGTATCGAGCGCCGCCGAAAATAACTTCTCAGCCTGCCGGACCGCTTCGGCAAAGAAAGGCCGGTTTGGCGCATTCTGGGTGAAACAACGCTTGTAGGCATCGTCGCCCTTCTGACGGAGCGCGCCGAGTTTGTCGTAGGACTTGCGGGCGATTTTTCCTGACCGCAGGTCGTCGTCTGCCTGGTCGGCCTTCTTGATGTAGTCGCTCCGGATGGCGAGGCAGTCCGGCGCCTGCACCGGCGGATCGATCGATCCATAGGCGATGTAGACCTTGCCGTTGGCGATCGCTGCGACGAACACATGGTCGGCGGCGTCGGGAAGTTCGGATTGCGTTCGGCCGGCCAGCATGGCGTGGGCGAAGCTGGCGCCGGCCGGCTTTTCGATGGGCAACGAATTGAAATTCACCACCGCGGCGCCGCTCGATATCGCCTGGGTGTAAAAGCTCTCGTCCTTCAGCGCCGCGCCAATCTGCTGCGGCACGTTCCTGGTTTTCTTGCCCCACCAGTCCTTGTGGCCGCGTAGCCAGCGTTCGAACAGCGTTTGCGTCGTGACGATGATATGCGCTCTCGGCTCGACATACTTGCCGTCGGCGCCGTTCTGGCCCGCCGTCTCGCCGTTGCTGCCGAGCTTCGCATCGAACCGCAGCCCGTCGAGCGTGCCGAAACCTTCGTCGCCTTTGGAGAAGGTGTCGACGTTCAGCCTGGCTGGTCCAAAACCGTCGCGGTTGGGCTCACCGAGAATGACGCGCATCTGCTCCAGGAGATCGGCGCTGGCCGCTTCCTCGGCCTTGCGCGCGTCTTCGTCGCGGTTGCCGGCATCGTAGATCGCCGAGATATTCTGGATCGCGGCGTCGCGCGCGGCGATGTAGCGGTCTTCGGCGGTCTTGGCGGGCGGTGCGGCCATCGCGGTCGTCGCGGCGAGACAAAACGCAGAAATCAGTCCGAGAATGGCAAATAAGGCATTGTGCATGTACGGTGGTCTGTGAAATACGCCGTCTGGTTCAAGGCGAATGACCGAGGTCAACCGCTCTTGCATTGCAGCGGACACGTTCGGCACTTGCCAAGCCCCGATATTGTGCAAAGATCAGGCAGGCGGCGATCGACCCAATGCGTTAGTCCCGTTGCAGACGGAGGATTGCCTTGAGCGAGTCGCTTCATCCCGCCGCGCCCCATCACCTACCCGGTTTCATCACTGCGCCAGGTGACACTGACGTTCTGATGGTCGTGGCCGGCATTACCCTCATCCTTGCCGTTGTTGGGGTCGGTAACTTCTATTTGCACCTGCACTCGCTGCCGGAGCGGATGGCCCACAAATCGCAGAAGTTCCAGTTTGAAATCGTGGCCGTGCTGGGCCTGCTGTCGCTGTTCACGCACAACCACCTGTTCTGGGTGATCGGCCTGTTCCTCGCCATGATCGACCTGCCGGACTTCAGCACGCCGCTGCGCAGGATCGCAGGATCGGTCGAGAAGATGGCCGGCGTTCCGCCTGAACCGGACCCAACAGAGCCGCCAGTTGGAGACGCGGCGCACGCTGCTGCAACCGACGAGGCCAAGGCCCGCATCGAGAAGGCCGGTGGCGCCAAGAGCGAGGTGCACAGCCATGCTTGAGATCATCCTCTGCTCGCTCGTGACGATATTGCCGGACTATCTCTATCGTCGCTACCGGCAAGGAAAGCGCATCGGCCACGAAATCACGCTCTATTCGGTCTGGTTTGAACTGCGATATGGCATCATCGCCTGCCTGATGCTCACGGTCTCGCTGATCACGATGATCTTCTACTTTCATCCATCGACCACGTCGGCGACGTTGTACTTCCGGACCGTCCCGATTATGTCCGAAGTAACCGGC
The DNA here is from genome assembly GCA_963742935.1 of uncultured Alphaproteobacteria bacterium. GTDB lineage: Bacteria > Pseudomonadota > Alphaproteobacteria > Rhizobiales > Xanthobacteraceae > Bradyrhizobium. The sequence continues at coordinate 31,097 of CAVUOI010000033.1, forward strand.
CGGGTCGCGGAGGTTCACGTCGATGTCAACGGGCCCGTCAAGCAAGGTGAGGTGCTTTTCAGACTGGACAGCTCCAAGCAGGAAGCGTCGCTACTGACAGCCAGGCGCAAGATCGCCGAAATCGATGCCGCCATGAAGGCCGCAGAGGCCGATATCATGAAGGCGGAAGGCCAGCTTCAGGAGGCAAAAAACTCGCTGCAGCAAGCGCAGGACGAACTCGACACCAAAAGCGAACTGCAGAAGCGCAACCCCGGTATCGTGCCGCAACGCGATATCGAAAAGCTCGGTGTGGCCGTTGCAGGTCGCCAGGGCACCCTCGACGCCGCGACCGCTTCCAAACAGTCCGCGATGACGCGGCTGAGCGCTCTGCTGCCGGCGGAGAAGGCAAGCGCGGAGGCGCAGCTTGCCGAAGCGCAGGTCGATCTGGACAAGACCGTTATTCGCGCCGGTGTCGATGGGCGGGTCGAGCAGTTCGGACTGCGGCCGGGTGATATCGTCAATCCAATGATACGGACGGCCGGCGTTTTGATTCCGGAGGGCTCGGGCCGGCGTGCTCTCATGGCAGGGTTTGGGCAGATCGAGGCTCAGGTCATGAAGGTCGGAATGGTGGCCGAGGCCACCTGCATCTCCAAGCCGTGGACGATCATTCCGATGGTGGTCACCAACGTGCAGGACTACATCGCGGCGGGCCAGTTCAGGGGCGGCGAACAACTGATCGAGGCGCAGCAAGTCGCGCGTCCGGGCACCATTCTCGTTTTCATGGAACCGATCTTCAAGGGCGGGCTGGAGGGCGTGACGCCCGGCAGCAGTTGTATCGCCAACGCCTACACCAGCAATCACGAACTGATCTCGTCAGGGAAACTCGGTTCGTTCAAAAGCTTCGCGTTGCATGTCGTCGATGCCACCGGAATTGTGCACGCGTTGCTGTTGCGGATTCAGGCCTCGCTTCTGCCGATCAAGACGCTGGTGCTGAGCGGGCACTGAGATATCCGGGACGAGCCATCGTCAAGCGTGCCAGCTCCCGCGCGTCACGACATCGGGCTCGATCACCGACGCAGGCTCGGCGCAGCGCTTACCCCAGCGAATATAAGCTAAAATTTTGCTGCCCATCAGAATTTCAAAGTCGCAATTTCAGCGTGCGCAGGTCAATTTCGCATCGGGAATCATAGAACGCTGACGAATACCGCAGAGAGCGAGGCGAACTTGAACCGGTTCAAGGCCATCATGTTCGACGTCGACGGAACCATGGCGGAGACCGAGGAGTTTCATCGACGCGCGTTCAACGAGGCCTTCAGCCATTTCGATCTGCCATGGAATTGGGATGCCGCAACGTATGGCCGGCTGCTGCGGATCGCAGGTGGACGCGAGCGAATTCGCCATTTCTGCAAGTCGCTGCCCGAAGATCGCTTCGATCTGTCAGACAGTGCTATCAACGAACTGCACCGCTTCAAGACGCGCCGATATGGCGAACTGGTTGATGGCGGTGCCTGCGGACTTCGGCCGGGCGTCGCCGGCCTGATCCATCGAGCCCGCAACGGGCAATTGCGGCTGGCGATTGTCACGACTACGTCGCGGGACAACATCGACGCATTGTTGAGCCGAAATCTGGGACCGGATTGGAAGCGGAATTTCGAGGTGATCGTTTCCGGAGACGATGTGCCCAACAAGAAGCCGGAACCGGACGCCTATCACGCGGCGATCGATGCTCTCGGTCTGCCCGCTGCGTTGTGCCTGGCCATTGAGGACTCCCGCAACGGCCTGTTGGCAGCGGCCTCTGCCGGCGCGCCGGTGCTGATTACCCGCAGCCTGTACTTTCGCGACGAGGATTTCACCGGCGCAGCCAAGGTTACCGACGATCTGACCGATTTATCCGACGACTTCTGGTGCGATCCTGACCTCTGATCCCGTGATGGCGCCTTGGTGAAGTGCCGACCGGATATGATGGCAGGGACATCGGATGGTCTACCCCCGCCCGCGATAGGGCGCGACGCCCTGGTCGGGCACCCACATGCCCTTGGGCAGTTTGCCGGTCTGCCAGAACACGTCGATCGGGATGCCGCCGCGCGGATACCAGTAGCCGCCGATGCGCAGCCATTTCGGCTTGATCTCCGCGGCGATCCGCTTGCCGATCATGACCGTGCAATCCTCGTGAAAGGCGCCGTGATTGCGAAAGCTGGCGACATAGAGTTTGAGCGATTTGGATTCCAGCAGCCACTGGCCCGGCGCGTAGTCGATCATCAAATGCGCGAAGTCCGGCTGGCCGGTCACCGGGCAGATCGAGGTGAATTCCGGCGCGGTAAAGCGGACCAGATAATTGGTGTCGGCCTGCGGATTGGGCACGCGGTCGAGCTGCGCCTTTTCCGGGCTGTCCGGCCATTCCACGGCGCGCCCGAGCTGCAATGATTTCGGCGATGATTTTTTGGCCATCATGATCGTCCTTTGCGAGGGCTGACATGGACGCAACGGGCTGCGGTCGTCAACCAGCCGCGAGAAGGGGACGGCAACAAAACGCGGATCCGGGAAACCGATGGGGATTCATCGCGTTACCCCGGTATATCAATGTGAAGGTTCCGAGACTGCCGTCAGGTTTCCGCGTGGTCCTTTCCGTACCCGGCCTGCCGTCCTAAAAAGCCCCAGCCCGAAGCGTTCACATTTGTCTGCGCGCCGTGTAAGACGCCCCCAAACCTGACCCGCCATCTTCCAGGAAAGTTTTGGACATGACCGCCATCGTCGACATCATTGGCCGCGAAATTCTCGATAGCCGGGGCAATCCCACCGTCGAAGTCGACGTGGTGCTGGAAGACGGCTCGATCGGCCGCGCGGCGGTGCCGTCGGGGGCCTCCACCGGCGCGCACGAGGCGGTCGAACTTCGCGACGGCGACAAGAAACGTTATCTCGGCAAGGGCGTGCAGAAGGCGGTCGAGGCCGTCAACGGCGAGATTTTTGAGGCGCTGAGCGATCAATCGGTCGAGGAACAGGTCCAGATCGACCAGATCATGATCGATCTCGACGGCACCCCGAACAAGAGCCGGCTGGGCGCCAACGCCATCCTCGGGGTCTCGCTCGCCTGCGCCAAGGCGGCGGCCGAATCCTTCGACATGCCGCTCTATCGCTATGTCGGCGGCACCTCGGCGCGGACGCTGCCGGTGCCGATGATGAACATCATCAATGGCGGCGTGCACGCCGACAACCCGATCGACTTCCAGGAATTCATGATCCTGCCGGTGGGCGCGGCAAGCTTCGCCGAGGCGCTGCGATGCGGCTCGGAAATCTTCCACACGCTGCGGGGCGAGTTGAAGAAGGCCGGCCACAACACCAACGTCGGCGACGAGGGCGGCTTTGCGCCGAACCTGCCGTCGGCGGACGCAGCCCTCGAATTCGTGATGAGCGCCATCGGCAAGGCCGGCTACAAGGCGGGCAGCGATGTGATGCTCGGGCTCGACTGCGCTGCGACCGAATTCTTCAAGGACGGTGCTTACGTCTATGGCGGCGAGAACAAGACCCGTTCCCGCTCCGAGCAGGCGAAGTATCTCGCCGATCTCGTCGCGCGCTATCCGATCGTGTCGATCGAGGACGGCATGTCGGAAGACGACATGGACGGCTGGAAGGAATTGACCGACCTGGTCGGCAAGAAGTGCCAGCTCGTCGGCGACGATCTGTTCGTCACCAACGTCACGCGCCTTGCGGATGGCATCAAGAACGGCCGCGCCAACTCGATCCTGATCAAGGTCAACCAGATCGGCACGCTGACCGAGACGCTCGTCGGCGGTCGAAATGGCCTACAAGGCCGGCTATACGGCGGTGATGTCGCACCGCTCCGGCGAAACGGAAGACTACACCATCGCCGATCTCGCGGTCGCCACCAATTGCGGCCAGATCAAAACCGGCTCGCTGGCGCGCTCCGACCGCACCGCCAAGTACAACCAGCTGCTGCGCATCGAGCAGCAGCTCGGCGAGCAGGCGATATATGCCGGCAAATCGGCGCTCAAGGCTCTGGCGTAACGCTTCAGCGTATCCAGATATAACGAACACAAAAATTGGGGGAGACGTGCGATGAGTGACGGCAAGAGCGGGTTTCAACTGCGTTCGCTGGTCAAGAAGAGCGGCGAGCTCGAACTGTCGCTGGTAAACATTCCGACGCCCGAGCCGGCCGACGACGAAGTCGTAGTCCGGGTCGAGGCGACGCCGATCAATCCGTCCGACCTCGGTCTCCTGATCGGCCCGGCCGACATGTCGGCCGCCAAGGTTTCGGGCAGCAAGGATGCGCCCGTGGTCACCGCCAAAATGCCTGATGCGGCCATGCGGATGATGGCGGCGCGGCTCGACCAGTCGCTCCCCGTCGGCAACGAGGGCGCCGGCGTCGTGATCAGGACCGGAGCCTCGGATGCCGCGAAAGCGCTGATGGGCAAGAACGTCTCGATGATCGGCGGCGCGATGTACACGCAGTATCGCACCGTGAAGGTGCGGGACGTCATGGAGATTCCGGCGGGCGCCACGCCGGCCGACGGCGCGTCATGGTTCGTCAATCCGCTGACTGCGCTCGGCATGACCGAGACGATGCGGCGCGAGAACCACAAGGCGCTGGTGCATACCGCCGCCGCCTCCAACCTCGGCCAGATGCTCAACAAGATCTGCATCAAGGACGGCATCGGGCTCGTCAACATCGTGCGCAGCAAGGAGCAGGCGGACATCCTGCGCAAGATCGGCGCGAAATATGTCGTCGATTCCACCGCTGACAGTTTCATGGACGATCTGACCGCCGCGCTGGTCGAAACCGGCGCCACCATCGCGTTCGATGCCATCGGCGGCGGCAAGCTGGCGGGGCAGATCCTCACCTGCATGGAGGTCGCGGCCAACAAGACCGCCAAGGAATACAGCCGCTACGGCTCCAACGTGTTCAAGCAGGTCTACATCTATGGCAGTCTCAATACGGGTCCGACCGAGTTGAGCCGTGCTTTCGGTCTGACCTGGGCGGTTGGCGGCTGGCTCCTGACGCCGTTCCTGCAGAAGATCGGCCCGCCGAAATCGGCCGGCTGCGCCAGCGCGTGGCGAGCGAACTCAAGACCACCTTTGCCAGCCATTACACGCAAGTGGTGTCGCTGCCGGAGGTGCTGCAGCTCTCCAACATCGCGGTCTACAACAAGCGCTCCACCGGCGAGAAGTTCTTGATCAATCCGAACAAGGGCTGAAGTTCCCTGGCATGCGCGACGGGTCAGGTGGTCCGGGCGGGGGGCCGCCTGTTTCGTCTCACATGACGTCAGGACGCGAACGCAGCGTTTCCGGAACTGCGCTGTTCATGCACTTGCATCTTTTCGCCGGTCGGGCTTAAGAGGTAGCAGGCGCTTTTGCTTCACAGGGGATTTCCCATGGCCACCCATACCATCGTCACGATCGTCGGCTCGCTTCGCAAGGAGAGCTTTTCGCTCAAGATCGCCAATGCGCTGGCCAAGCTGGCGCCTTCCTCGCTGAAGCTCGACGTGACGACGCTCGAAAGCATTTCGTTCTTCAACCAGGACCTGGAAGCGGCCCCGCCGGCCGACTGGCTGGCGTTCCGTGAAAAACTGCAGAAGTCGGACGGCGTGCTGTTCGTCACCCCCGAATATAACCGCGCGATCCCCGGCGTGTTGAAGAACGCCATCGACGTCGGCTCGCGCCCCTACGGCAAGAGTTCATTCCTCGGCAAGCCGATCGGCATCGTCAGCAATTCTCCGGGGCCGCTGGGCGGCGTCAGCGCGGCCAAGACGCTGCAGAACATTTTGCCGGGCATTTCCGGTCCGATCATGGGCCAGCCCGAAATCTACCTGAACGGCGTCGGTGACGCCTTCGACGACAAAGGCCAGCTCACCAAGGAAGCCCTGCAAAAAGTGCTGCAGCAATATATCGATGCCTATGCGGCGTTCGTCGAGAAGCAGAACAGATAAGGCGACGGCGGAGATGGCGGGGCCATTCGCGCCCCGTCGGCCGTCTTAGGATTCCGTTAACCCGGCCCGTCGCATCTTGGGCCCATGGTCTCCCGCACGCGCCTGAAATCCATCCTGACCGGGCTCGCCCTCTATACGATGGCGGCGCTGATGGTCGGCTATTTCGGTATCAACGCCTATACCGGCAAATACGGGCTGAACGCGCGCCAGGAACTCGATCAGGAGATCATCGCGCTGACCTCGGAACTGGCGCGGCTGAAGCGGGAGCGGGCGCAGGGCGAGCAGCGGGTCTCGCTGCTGCGATCCAACCGGGTCGACCCCGACATGCTGGACGAGCGGGCGCGCTATCAGCTCGACTACGCCAACCCGCGCGACGTGATCCGGACCCTCAAGCCGAACTGATTTTCAGACCGCGCTGCCACACGCGGCCATCTCCGGGCCGGTGCCGGCTTGCGGTCCGCAAATTTCAAAAAACCGCAAAATCAGTTTCGAAAATGTCGCGCCGCGCTGCACTGCGGCATAGCATTATTTTCCTGAGCGCAGGCAATCCTTTCGCAGGGGTTTGAGTTGGGATAGAGAGGGCTGACCGTCTCACTCATCCGGATTTGCCATGGCCGCACCCAAGAAAAGCGTCGACAAGGAATCAGGGCAGAAGGCAAGCGGATCCCCACCGGAATTCACCAAGGCGCAGGAACTGGCGGCGCTGCGGGACATGCTGCTGATCCGCCGCTTCGAGGAGAAGGCCGGCCAGCTCTACGGCATGGGTGCGATCGGCGGTTTCTGCCATCTCTATATCGGCCAGGAAGCCGTCGTGGTCGGCATGCAGATGGCGCTCAAGCAGGGCGATCAGGTCATAACCGGATACCGCGACCACGGCCACATGCTGGCCTGCGGGATGGAAGCCAATGGCGTGATGGCCGAACTGACCGGTCGCCGCGGCGGCTATTCGAAGGGCAAGGGCGGCTCCATGCACATGTTCAGCAGGGAGAAGAACTTCTTCGGCGGACACGGCATCGTCGGCGCCCAGGTTTCGCTCGGGACCGGGCTGGCGTTTGCCAACCGCTACCGTGGCAATGATTTCGTCAGCGTCGCCTATTTCGGCGACGGCGCTTCCAACCAGGGTCAGGTCTACGAGAGCTTCAACATGGCGGAGCTGTGGAAGCTCCCGGTGATCTACGTGATCGAGAACAACCGCTACGCCATGGGCACGTCGGTGACGCGCTCTTCGGCGCAAACCGATTTCTCCAAGCGCGGCATCTCCTTCAACATTCCGGGCGAACAGATCGACGGCATGGACGTCCGCGCCGTCAAGGCCGCGGGCGACGAGGCGGTTGCCCATTGCCGCGCCGGCAAGGGGCCGTTCATCCTGGAAATGCAGACCTACCGCTACCGTGGCCACTCGATGTCCGACCCCGCCAAGTACCGGACCCGCGAAGAGGTCGAAAAAATCCGCCACGACCAGGACCCGATCGAGCAGGTTCGCAATCGCCTGCTGGCCGCCAAGGTCACCGAGCAGGAATTGAAGGCCATCGACGCCGAGGTGCGCGAGATCGTCAACGCGTCGGCGGATTTCGCTCAGCGCGATCCCGAGCCCGATCCTTCGGAGCTTTGGACCGACATCTACCGGTAGCTCAAACCAAAACGCGCAGAACAAACTGAAGAGTGATTTCGGGAGCTGATATGCCCATTCAAGTGTTGATGCCTGCGCTTTCGCCCACCATGGAAAAGGGCAACCTTGCGAAGTGGCTGAAGAAGGAAGGCGAGACCATCAAGTCCGGCGATGTCATCGCCGAGATCGAGACCGACAAGGCAACGATGGAAGTCGAGGCGACCGATGAGGGCACGCTCGGCAGGATCTTGATCCCCGAGGGCACCGCTGACGTTGCGGTCAACACGCCGATCGCGACCATTCTGGCGGACGGCGAAACCGCTGCCGATCTCGGCAAGGCGCCTGCAGCGGCGGCGCCGGCGCCCAACGTGCAAAAGGAAGTCGAGGAATCCCGCTCTCCCGTAGGCGAGGGCAAGCCGATGATTTCAGCGCCGCCGAGTCAGCCTGCACCGGCGGCCGTCGCCGAGCCCGATCCGGAAGTCCCTGCCGGCACCGAAATGATCACCCAAACCATTCGCGATGCACTGCGCGATGCGATGGCGGAGGAGATGCGCCGCGACCCGGACGTGTTCCTGATGGGCGAAGAGGTCGCCGAATATCAGGGCGCTTACAAGGTCAGTCAGGGGCTGCTACAGGAATTCGGCGCGCGGCGCGTGATCGATACCCCGATCACCGAGCACGGCTTTGCCGGCATCGGCGTCGGTGCGGCGATGTCGGGCCTGAAGCCGATCGTCGAGTTCATGACCTTCAATTTCGCGATGCAGGCGATCGACCAGATCATCAACTCCGCGGCCAAGACGCTGTACATGTCCGGCGGCCAGATGGGCTGCTCGATCGTGTTTCGCGGGCCCAATGGCGCCGCGTCCCGCGTCGCGGCCCAACACAGCCAGGATTACTCGGCCTGGTACTCGCAGGTTCCGGGCCTGAAGGTGGTCGCGCCGTTCTCGGCCGCCGACTACAAGGGGCTCCTGAAGGCCGCGATCCGCGATCCCAACCCCGTCATCTTCCTCGAAAACGAGATGCTGTACGGCCATTCCGGCGAAGTGCCGAAGCTGGATGACTATGTGATCCCGATCGGCAAGGCGCGGATCGTGCGCTCGGGCAAGGACGTGACGCTGATCTCATGGTCGAACGGCATGACCTACGCGCTGAAGGCCGCCGATGAACTCGCCAAGGAAGGCATCGAGGCCGAGGTGATCGACCTGCGCACGCTGCGCCCGATGGATACCGAGACCATCGTAGCATCCGTGAAGAAGACCGGCCGCGCGGTCACGGTGGAGGAGGGCTGGCAGCAGTCGGGCGTCGGCGCCGAGATCGCCGCCCGCATCATGGAGCACGCCTTCGACTACCTCGATGCGCCGGTGGCGCGGGTGTCCGGCAAGGACGTGCCGATGCCCTATGCGGCAAATCTCGAAAAGCTCGCATTGCCCAACGTGGCCGAGGTGGTCGCGGCCGCCAAAGCCGTTGCCTATCGGTAGGTCGACATGGCCGGTCCCAACGAACAGCCATTGCCGCCCGACGTCATCGATCGCGAGGATGCCGTCGAGGTGCTGCGCGCCTTCGTGGTCGACGGCGGGCTCTCGATCGCATTCCAGCGTGCGTTCGAGGAGCCTGACATGTGGGGCATGCTGCTGGTCGATATCGCCCGCCACGCCGCCCGTGCCTATGCGCGCGAGAGCGGCTTTACCGAGGACGAGGCGCTGACGCGGATCGTCGACATGTTCGAAGCCGAGATCAACCGGCCGACCGATATGGGCTCCACCATGCCCCGGTCGCAACAAGGTCACTGACAATGCCGATCAACATTTTGATGCCCGCGCTGTCGCCCACCATGGAAAAGGGCAACCTTGCCAAGTGGCTCAAGAAAGAGGGCGACAAGGTCAAGTCCGGCGATGTCATCGCGGAGATCGAGACCGACAAGGCGACGATGGAAGTCGAGGCCGTCGACGAGGGCACGATCGCGAAGATCCTGGTGCCCGAGGGCACGCAGGACGTGCCGGTCAACGATGTCATCGCGGTACTGGCCGGCGACGGCGAGGACGTGAAGGCGGCAGGCGCTGGCGCCAGTGCTGCGCCCGCAGCGAAGCCTGCCGAAGCTCCCAAATCTGCTGCCGCTGCGCCAGCGTCCCCAGCGCCGGCACCCGCAGCGGCGCCCGCGCCTCAGGCTGCCGCTGCACCCGCCAAGACCAATGGCCAGGCCCGTGTCTTCTCGTCGCCGCTCGCCCGCCGCCTCGCCAAGGAAGCGGGCATCGACATTGCCCGCGTCAACGGCTCCGGCCCGCACGGCCGCATCGTTGCCCGCGACGTCGAGGGTGCCAAGTCGGGCAAGGGCCTGAAGGCGCCGGCCGCGGTACCCGGTGCAGCGCCAGCAATTGCGCCGGCGATGTCGGACAAGCAGATCCTCTCGCTGTTCGAGGAAGGCTCCTACGAGATCGTGCCGCACGACGGCATGCGCCGCACCATCGCACAGCGCCTGACAGCGGCGACGCAGAGCGTTCCGACCTTCTACCTCACCATCGACTGCGACATCGGCCGGCTGCTCGACGCGCGCGAGCAGATCAACGCCGCCGCGCCGAAGGACAAGGAGAAGAAGCCGCTCTACAAGCTGTCGGTCAACGACTTCGTCATCAAGGCGCTCGCAGTCGCGTTGCAGCAGGTGCCGAACTGCAATGTCAGCTGGACCGAGGCCGGCATGGTCAAGCACAAGCATTCCGACATCGGCGTCGCCGTCGCCATGCCCGGCGGGCTGATCACGCCGATCATCCGCAATGCCGAGGGCAAGTCGCTGTCGACCATTTCCAACGAGATGAAGGATTTGGCGGCCCGCGCGCGGACACGAAAACTCAAGCCGCAGGAATATCAGGGCGGTACGTCGTCGGTCTCCAACCTCGGCATGTTCGGCATCAGCCACTTCACCGCGGTCATCAACCCGCCGCAGTCGACCATCCTCGCGGTCGGCGCCAGCGAGGAGCGGGCGGTGGTGCGCAACGGCAAGATCGAGGCGGCGCACATCATGAGCGTGACGATGTCCTGCGATCACCGCGCCATCGACGGCGCGCTCGGCGCCGAGCTGATCGGGGCATTCAGGCGGCTGGTTGAAAACCCCGTCATGATGATGGTGTGAGCCGCGGACGGTGAATACGTAGGGTGGGCAAAGGCGCAAGGCGCCGTGCCCACCTTATTTCATAGCGTTGGAAGGCGGTGGGCACGCTTCGCTTTGCCCACCCTACGAAGTAAGTTGAACGGGAGCCGCCATGGCCGATACATCCTTCGACGTCATCATCATCGGCTCCGGCCCGGGCGGCTATGTCACCGCGATCCGCGCCGCCCAGCTCGGCTTCAAGACCGCGATCATCGAAAAATCCTATCTCGGCGGCATCTGCCTGAACTGGGGCTGCATCCCGACCAAGGCGCTGCTGCGCTCGGCGGAAATCTATCACTACATGCAGCATGCCAAGGATTACGGGCTCTCGGCCGACAACGTCTCGTTCGATCCGAAGGCCGTCGTGGCGCGCTCGCGCGGCGTCTCGAAGCGCCTCAATGACGGCGTCGGCTTCCTGATGAAGAAGAACAAGGTCACGGTGATCTGGGGCGAGGCCGCGATCGACGCGCCCGGCAAGATCACGGTGAAGAAGTCCGCTGTCGAGGCGCCGAAGGGCGCGCTGGGCGAGGGGGCGTATCAGGCCAAACACATCATCCTCGCCACCGGCGCGCGGCCGCGCGTGTTGCCGGGGCTGGAGCCCGACAAGAAGCTGGTCTGGACTTACTTCGAGGCGATGGTGCCGGAGCGGATGCCGAAATCGCTGCTGGTGGTGGGCTCCGGCGCGATCGGCATCGAGTTCGCGTCGTTCTTCCACACCATGGGCGCCGACGTCACCGTGGTCGAGGTGCTGCCGCAGATTCTTCCCGTCGAGGACGCCGAAATTGCTGGCCTCGCGCGTAAGCAATTTGAGAAGCAGGGGATCAAGATCCTCAGCAACACCAAAGTCACAAAACTCGAGAAGAAAGCCGACAGCGTCGTCGCCACCATCGACGACGGCAAGAAACCGCAGACGGTCGAGTTCGATCGGGTGATCTCGGCGGTTGGCGTGGTCGGCAACATCGAAGGTCTCGGCCTGGAAAAGCTCGGCGTCAAGACCGACCGCGGTTGCGTCGTGATCGACGGCTACGGCAAGACCAATGTTCCCGGCATCTACGCCATCGGCGACGTCGCAGGTCCCCCGATGCTGGCGCACAAGGCCGAGCATGAAGGCGTGGTCTGCATCGAAGCGATCAAGGGCCTGCATCCGCATGCCATGGACAAGAACCTGATTCCCGGCTGCACCTATTGCCACCCGCAGGTTGCTTCTGTCGGTCTGACCGAGGCTCGAGCGAAAGAGGGCGGCCGCGAAATTCGCGTCGGTCGGTTCCCATTCGTCGGCAACGGTAAGGCGATTGCGCTCGGCGAGGACCAGGGCCTGGTCAAGGTGATCTTCGACAAGAAGACCGGGCAATTGCTCGGCGCGCACATGGTCGGCGCCGAGGTGACCGAATTGATCCAGGGCTACGTGGTGGCGATGAATTTGGAAACCACGGAAGAAGAACTGATGCACACGGTATTCCCGCATCCGACGCTGTCGGAAATGATGAAGGAAGCGGTGCTGGATGCCTACGGGCGCGTGCTGAATATGTAGACCACCTAATCATGCCAGGTCGACGCTACACACTCACACCTCATCCTGAGGAGCTTGCGAAGCAAGCGTCTCGAAGGATGGGCGACACAGAGACTTGCGGCCATCCTTCGAGACGCGCGCAAGAGCGCGCTCCTCAGGATGAGGTCGTCATCCCACTCTAACAGCCGAGACGGTATCCCGTGAAAGACAACGACAATCTGACCATCGAACGTCCGACATTCGTGACCCATCTCGAATGCGCGATGGAAGGCGATCATTATCCTGCCGACCAGATCCACAATCTCTCGAAAGTCGGCAAGCCGCTGCTGGTGCGCTATGACCTGGCCGGCGTGAAGAAGGCGCTGACCAAGGATGCGCTGGCGCAGCGACCCGCCGACATGTGGCGCTACCGCGAGATGCTGCCGGTGCGCAAAGTGTCCGACATCGTCAGCCTCGGCGAGGTCATGACGCCGCTCATTCGGCTGCCGAAGCTCGCGAAGAAACTTGGCGGCGGCGAGATCATCGTGAAAGACGAGGGACGCCTTCCCACCGGCTCGTTCAAGGCGCGCGGCCTCGTGATGGCGGTGTCGATGGGCAAGGCGCTTGGCATCAAGCATATGGCGATGCCGACCAACGGCAATGCCGGCGCGGCGCTGGCGGCCTACGCCACCTCCTGCGGCATCCGGACCACGATCTTCTGCCCGGCCGATACGCCGGAAGTGAACGTCAGCGAGATCGAGCTACAGGGCGCCACCGTCTATCGCGTCAACGGCCTGATCGACGATTGCGGCAAGATCGTCGGCGAGGGCAAGGCCAAGGCCGGCTGGTTCGACACCTCGACGCTGAAGGAGCCGTACCGGATCGAGGGCAAGAAGACGATGGGCCTGGAGCTCGCCGAGCAGCTCGGCTGGGAGGTGCCCGACGTGATCTTCTATCCGACCGGCGGCGGCACCGGCCTGATCGGGATGTGGAAGGCGTTTGACGAGCTGGAGAAGATCGGCTTCATCGGCGCCAAGCGGCCGCGGATGGTGGCGGTGCAAGCCTCGGGCTGCGCGCCGATGGTGCGTGCTTTTGAAGCAGGCACCGAGCACGCCCCGCGCTGGGAGGACGCCCACACCATCGCATCCGGCATCCGTGTGCCGCAGGCGGTCGGAGATTTTCTGATCCTGCGCGCGGTTCGCGAAAGCAAGGGTTTTGCGATTGCGGTGTCGGATGAGAAGATTTCTGCTGCGCTGAACGAGGTGGCGCGCGAGGAGGGGTTGTTGCTGTGTCCGGAAGGCGCCGCGACCTACGCCGCCTACCAGCAGAGTCTTGCCGATGGGCGCGTGACGAAAAACGATCGCGTCATGCTGTTCAATTGCGCGACAGGGCTTAAATATCCGCTGCCGCCGGTCACGCGCACGCTCGATCGTCACCAGCCGATCGACTATGCGCAGTTCTGAGTTCGTCCTCATCCTGAGGAGCATCGCGCAGCGATGCGTCTCGAAGGATGGCCGCGAGTGTTGTGGCTGCATGGTTCGAGACGCGCGGCGATGCCGCGCTCCTCACCATGAGGTCTGAGATGTGTGAGTAATTTGCTGTGTAGCGCTTCGACAAAAATCAAAAACGTTTCAGGGAGGAATATCTTGCGTAAGGCTATCTGGGCCGCGTTGGCGGTATTGATGACCATCGGCGGCCAGGCGTCCGCCCAGAATTATCCCTCGCGTCCCATTACCATCATCGTGCCGTTCTCCGCCGGCGGGCCGTCGGATGCGATGGCGCGGATTCTCGCCGAGCGGATGAAGGCCACGCTCGGCGAAACGCTGCTGGTCGAAAATGTGACCGGGGCGGGCGGTTCGGTCGGCGTCGGCCGCGCGGTGCGGTCGCCGCCCGACGGCTACACGATCAGCTTCGGCCATCTCGGCACCCACGTCGCCAACGGCGCGATCTACAAGCTCGGCTATGACCTCGTTACCGATCTCGAACCGGTTGCCTTGCTACCGAGCAATCCGATGATCATCGTCAGCAAGAAAGAGGTCCCGGCGACCTCGCTGAAGGAATTGGTGGCGTGGCTGAAGGCGCAGCCGTCGCCGCCGACGGCGGGCACCGCGGGTGCGGGTTCCGGAAGCCACATCGCCGGGCTCTATTTCGAGAGCGTCGCCGGCGTGAAATTACAATACGTGCCGTATCGCGGCACCGGCCCCGCGATGAACGATCTCGTCGCCGGCCAGATCGATTTGATCGTCGACCAGACGTCGAACTCGATCCAGCAGGTGCGCGCCGGCAACATCCGCGCCTATGCCATTACCGATGCAAAGCGCGTCGAGTCGGCGCCCGACATTCCGACCGTCGACGAAGCCGGACTGCCCGGATTCCACATGACGCTGTGGTCCGGGCTTTGGGTGCCGAAGGATACGCCGAAGGACGATCGTCGCAAAGCTGAATGCAGCGGCGGTCGATGCCTTGAACGATCCGGCGGTGCGCAAGTCGCTCGAAAATCTCGGCCTGCAGATGCCGCCAAAGGACAAGCTCACGCCGGAAGCGCTGGGCGCCTGGCAGAAGGCCGAAATCGCAAAATGGTGGCCGATGATCAAGGCCGCCAACGTCAAGGTGGATTGACCTGTAACGGGCATTGTGGACGGTATCGACGTCGTGGCCTCTGGCTGCAACTCGACCCGCATGCTTTGATCAGCCTCTGCATGACGCTGGATTGCGCGGCAGAGGTATCTCTGAGGCATGTCAATGACCGCGAAAGCGCTTTTGCTCGGGCTGCTTGCCCCGCTGTTCGGCGGGACGTTGATGGCTTCGTTCGCCGTGGCCGAAGGCACCATGAAGGGGCCGGACTTCTTGCGCGTCGTCCCGGATCAAATGCATCAGCTGCAGATCATAAAGGTCAAGGGCTATCCGTTTCGCGCGCAAACCTCCGCCATCGGCCAGATCGGATATAATGAGGATGCCAGTACCATCGTCCTGACGCCGTTCTCCGGCCGGGTGACCCGTTTGATTGCCAAGCTCGGCGATCAGGTGAAGAAGGGCGATCCCTTGCTGGAAATCGACAGCCCCGAGCAGTTCGTCCAACAGAACGACTTCATCGCCGCGCAGACCGCAAAGCGCAAGGCGAGCTCGCAGCACAATCTGGCGCAGATCCTCGAAAATCGCGTTCGCGGTCTGCATGAAGGCAAGGCCGCGCCTTCGAAGGATTTGCAACAGGCCGAGGCGCAGCTAGCGGCCGCCGAAAATGACCTGCGGTCGGCGGATACCGCGTTCGAGGCCGCGCGCGTCCGGCTGCGGATCCTCGGCCGTACCGAGGCGGAAATCCTCAATCTGGAGCAGACCGGTACGCTCAGCCGGGTGACCACGATCACGGCGCCGATCGGCGGCACCGTCGTCGCGCGCAAGGTGGGGCCAGGACAATACGTCAAGGCCGATTCCGGCGAGGCGCTGTATACGATCGCCGATCTCTCGACGATGTGGTTGAAGGCGCAGATCTTCGAGCAGGACATCGCGCAGGTCCGTGTCGGCCAGGAGATCGAAGCCAGGGTTTCCGCCGTGCCCGACAAAATCTTCAAGGCGCGCATCGACGCCATCAATTCGGCCTCGGACCTGACGACGCGCCGTGTCGTCGTCCGGTCCGAGATCCAGAATACGGATGGCGTGCTCAGGGCCGAGATGTTTGCGATGTTCAAGATCAACATGGACGACGGGACGACGAGCCCGGCGGTGCCGACGAATGCGGTGATCCGCGAGGGGGACGTGGCCACCGTCTGGGTCGAAACCGAGCCGAGGCTGTTCAAGCGCCGCGTGGTCGAGATCGGCATCCAGCAGGATGGCCTGACGCAAATTCGCAGCGGCCTCGCTGTCGGCGAACAGGTGGTCGCGCACGGCGCGATCTTCGTCGACAACGAGTGGCGTCAATGACGGGACGGGGCGGGGCCATCGATGCTGCGTAATCTGATCGCCTTCTGCCTGTCGCGGCGTCTCCTGGTGATGGTCGCGTTCGTGGCCTTCATCGGGATCGGCAGCGTGGCCTTCCTGGCGCTGAACATCGAGGCCTATCCCGATCCGGCGCCGCCGATCATCGAGATCATCGCCCAGCAGGCGGGCCAGTCGCCGGAGGAGGTGGAGCGCTACATCACGATTCCGATCGAGATCGCGGTCGCCAGCACGCCCGGCCTGAAGTTCATCCGTTCCAACACGGTCTACGGGCTCGGCTTCATCCGCCTGCAGTTCGAATACGGCCGCGATTATCATTTCGTCCGTCAGCAGACCATCAACCGGCTCAAGGATGCGGTGCTGCCGGCCGGCGTTCTGCCGGTGATTTCGCCCGCCGGCGGCATCAGCGAAATCTTTCGCTACGAGCTCGTCGGGCCTCCGGGCATGGACGTCATGAAGCTCAAGACGCTGCAGGACTGGGTGGTCGAGCGCAAGCTGCGCATCGTGCCTGGGGTTGCCGACGTCGCCGTGCTCGGCGGAAAGACCCGGGAATTCCAGGCCGAGATCAATCTCGACCGCATGATGGCGCACGGACTGACGCTGCCGCAGATCATGACCGCGATTTCGGCGAGCAATTCCAATGTCGGCGGCCGCACCATCGCGATCGGCGAACAATCGGTCAACGTCCGCAGCATCGGCGTCGTCACCTCGATCGAAGACATCGGCAATATCGTATTGACCCAGCAGGGCGGCGTGCCGGTGCTGGTGTCCGACGTCGCAAAAGTCCAGATCGGCTATGCGCCGCGGCTCGGCCTCGCCGGCCGTGACGACAGGACCGACGTCGTGACCGGCATCGTCCTGATGCAAAAGCTCGAACGCACCATGGACGTGGTCCAGCGGGTGCGCGAAGCGGTCGAGCGCATCAATTCCGACGGATCGCTGCCGGCCGGCGTCAAGATCGTGCCGTTCTATGACCGCGGTGATCTCGTGGCGATCACGGTGCGGACCGTTCTGCATAATCTGGTGTTCGGCATCGCGCTGATCTTTCTCATCCAGTGGGTGTTTCTCGGCGATCTCCGCTGCGCGTTGATCGTCGCTGCCACTATCCCGGTGGCGCTGCTGCTGGCGGTGATGATCACGGTGATGCGGGGCGAGTCGGCGAACCTGCTGTCGGTTGGCGCCATCGACCTCGGCATCATCGTCGACGGCACCGTCATCATGGTCGAAAACATCTTCCGCCAGATCGCCCACCACGCGCCACGGATGCCGCCGGGACGCAGCCCCAAGCTCAGTGACAAGCTCAGCTGGATCCTGACCGGCGCGGTGGAGGTCGACAAGGCGATCTTGTTTTCGGTCATCATCACCATCGCGGCGTTTCTGCCGCTGTTCACGATGCAGGGTGTCGAGGGCCAGATCTTCGGGCCGATGGCGCGGACCTATGCCTATGCGCTGCTCGGCGCCGTGATCGCGACGTTCACGATAACACCGGTGCTGGCCTCCTACCTGTTGCCGGCCGACGTGCAGGAAGTCGAAACGTTTGTGGTCCGCCATATCCGAAAAATCTACCAGCCGATTCTGGCGCGCGCGGTCCGCCACTATCGCCGCGCCGCCGTCTTCGCCGCGGTGTTCCTGGTGCTGTGCCTCAGCCTGGGATTGCGGCTCGGCACCGAGTTTTTGCCCAAGCTGGAGGAGGGCAATCTCTGGATCCGCGCCGTGATGCCGCCGACCATCACGCTGGAGGCCGGGATGGAAACGGTGGCCAAGATCCGCGCCATCATCTCGAGCTATCCGCCGGTCCAGACCGTGTTTTCCGAGCAGGGCCGCGGTGATGAGGGCACCGATCCCGACGGCTCGTTCCTTGCCGAGTTCTTCGTTCCGCTCAAGCCGGTCGACACCTGGCCGTCGGGCCTGACCAAGGAGCAGATGGTCAAGCAGATGAGCGAGAAACTCAATCGCGAATTCGTCGGCATCGATTTCAACTTCTCGCAATACATTCAGGACAACATGGAGGAGGCGGTCTCCGGCGTGAAAGGCGAGAACTCGATCAAGATCTTCGGCAAGGACCTCAACGAACTGGAACGGCTGTCCAAGCAGGTCAAGACCGAACTCTCGGGCGTGCGCGGCGTCGCCGATCCCGCCGGCTTCAATCTTCTCGGCCAGCCCAATCTGATCATCCAGATCGATCGCGCCAAGACCGCGCGCTATGGTTTTTCGATCAGCGACATCAATTCCGTGGTGCAGGCCGCGGTCGGCGGGCAGGAGGTTTCCAAGGTCTATGAAGGCGAGATGATTTTTGCGCTGACGGTTCGTCTGGCGCCGGAGTATCGCCAGAATGTCGATGCCATTCGCGCGATACCGGTCGCGCTGCCGAACTCGGACCCCAAGACGCCGACCGCCTATATCCGGCTCGGCGATCTCGGCGAGATCAAGCTGGTCAGCGGCGCGGCCTATATCTACCGTGAGAACAGCCAGCGCTTCATCCCGCTGAAATACAGCGTCCGCGACCGCGATCTCGGTTCGACCGTGGTCGAGGCGCAGGAGCGGGTTCAAAAGAGCGTTCCGCTGCCCCAGGGCTATTCGCTGGAATGGTCGGGCGAATACGGCGCGCTCCTCGACGCCAAGAAACGGCTGGCGCTGATCGTGCCGCTGAGCCTGCTGCTGATCCTGATGCTGCTCTACAGCCTGTTCAATTCGTTACGGGACAGCCTGCTGGCGCTGTCGGGCATTCCGTTCGCGGTGGCCGGTGGAATTCTCGGGCTCTATGTCGCCGGCCTGAATTTCAGCGTCTCGGCCGCGGTGGGCTTCATCTCGCTGTTCGGCGTCTCGGCGATGGATGGCATCTTGCTTATTTCCTATATCCGCCGCGACATCGAGGAAGGCATGGGGACGGAGGACGCCATCATCCGCGCTTCGCAAACACGGATGCGGCAGATCTTCATGACGGGGCTGTCGGCGTGTATCGGCCTGGTCCCGGCGGCGATCTCGACGGGGATCGGCTCGCAGGTCCAGCAGCCGCTGGCGTGCGTCATCGTCGGCGGGATGCTGCTGTCCCCAATCTGCAGCCTGCTGGTGATCCCGGTATTGGCGAGAATGTGGATGCCGACGTTCAAGGATACCGGCATGCATGAGGCTGTAGCCCATTAACGCCGGCCTATCGGCATTCGGCAGATCGCCTTGTCGCCGAACTTATTGTGCCGCGTTTACCGGCGCGGGCGCAGCGTTCGTCTCTCGCGTAACCGCCCGCGCGTCGGTCTTCGCCGTCGCCGTCGCAGTCGTACCGTTGTCGAAACGGACGCGGTACACCGCCAGATTCTCCATGACGCGCTGGACGTAGTTTCGCGTTTCGGAAAACGGAATGCGCTCGACCCAGTCGACCGGATCGACCTTGGGGTCGCGCGGGTCGCCATAGGCCTTGATCCAGTCGCGCACGCGGCCCCGGCCGGCATTGTAGCCGGCAAAGGTCATGATGTGATTGCCCTTGTATTCCGACAGCAGCGCGCTCAGTTCGGCAGCGCCGATTTGCGTATTGTAGACCGGGTCGGAAACCATCCGGTCCCAGTCATACTCGATCTTGAAGCGTTTGGCGGTATCGCGTGCCGCTTCAGGGGTCACCTGCATCAGGCCGACGGCATTTGCCGCGGACTTGTCGCGCTGGTCGAACGCGCTCTCGGTGCGTGCCACCGAATAGATCATGCTGTGCTCGATCACGGGGGCGAGTTGACGGTGCGGCGGAATGCCGATGGTCGGAAACGCGTAATGGTCGAGCGGCAGCCCGCGGCCCAGCGAGGGCTTTCCGACCTGCAGCATCGCGCGGGCGTCGTTGCGGCGGCCGGTCAGGTCGCCGAGCGCTTCGAGCAGGACCACATTCGTGCTTTGCTGGCCGAGATCGGCGGCAAAATACAGCACGACGTCGCGCTCGCCGATCTCGTAGAGCATGTCGGCGGCGCGCAGGAGTTCGTCCGTGACCGGCGCTTTCTCAGACGCGAGGTCGGGCAGGGGCTTGCGCAGCTCGATCTCGCCAAGGCCGAGCCTGGTGCGCGCGAGCTGCCCGTAATAGGCGGTCGGGTAGCGCGCGGCCGCTTCGTAGCTCGCGCGCATCGCATCCGTCCGGCCAAGGGTTTCGGCCGCGCGTCCGCGCCAGTAATGCGCGCGCGCCAGCACGGTCGGATTGCTCGCGCCCTCGTCGATGCGGGCGAAATGGCCGGCGGCAGTCTTGGGATCACCGAGATAGCGGAGTGCGATCCAGCCGCACATGAAGTGGACGTCGGCCCGATAGTATTCGTTGGCCGGCGTTGCGGCGGGACGGACCACGTCGTAGGCGGTCTGGAACTTGCCCTGGTCGAGCAGCTTGCGGGCCAGCGAGCGCCGCTCGCGCCACCATTGATCGGTGTCCTGCAGCGCCATCGTCTCCGGCGAAGCCGCGACCATCAGGCGGGCGGCCTCGTCGACCTGATCCTTCGCGAGCATAAACTGGATGCGGCAAAGGGTGTAGCCGAGATCCTGCCGCGCCTCGATCGCGACATCGTTGAGCGCGTCCTTGGCCTTGTCGGCTTTTGCCCTGACCGCGGCACAGGCCTTCACGATCGCAAGATCGTCGCCGCCTAGACGTTGCGCGGCGCGCTTGGCGCCAACAAGATCCTTGGCGCCGATGCGCCGGTCCATGCGCGCACGGTGGTCATCGCGCGTGATAAGGTCGCGGAACGTCTCGCTCACGTCGGTCTCCAGGCGCTCCGACAATTCATCCGATCGCCATGCGTCGCGCGCCAGCCGCGCTGCGCCATCGCGATCGCCTTCGGCGAGCAGCACGCGCCCCAGCGCCAGCTTGCCCTTGGCGGTGACGGGCCGCTCACCGGTGAAGCTGCGGATCGTCGCGGCATCGCTGCGCTGCTCCCACAGCCGCGCTTCGGCGCGCCGGCGCAGCAGCGACGCGCTTGGCCATTCCGGATTGGCGGCGATGAACGCCGCATAGCGGCCGAAAGGCGCGATCGTTTCCGGATGGCGCAGGATGTACCACTCGACGAGTTTCTGCGCCGCAGGATCCGCGATCCGGTTCCTGACGTCGGTCGCTTCCTGGGTCTTGGCCTTGCGCGCGAGCTCGATGGCTTCCTTGACCAGCGCCAGATCGCCGGTCAGTGGCGGGACGGCTTCCTTCGGAGCGAGGGCTTGCTTGGGAGCAGGCAGCGTCTTCGACGGCTTTGCCTTGCGTTGTGCGGAAGCGTGCTTGGCGGGCCGGCTTTTTGCGGCCGCGTCGCGGCGATGGGAGCGGGCCTCCTTGATCGGCTGCGGCTTCTTGGTTGCTGCGTGCGCCTTCTGGGCGTGCGGCTTTTGGCTGGCCCGCGCGCTGGCATCGGTCGAGAGGAAGGCTAGTCCGGCTATCGCAACAAAACAGGACAGCGAGCATAAGCACCGGTTCATTCCATGGTCCCCCTGCGAAACCCACGTCACAAACACCGTGAAAACCAAGAGATCGCGTGATGCGTGTGGCCTAAGCCGTTCGAAAGCTACCACAACGCCGACGATGCAATCGTCACGTCTGTACAACAAACGCGTGCAAAATGAGGCGGATGGGAACCAGGAGAGTTCCACATCCGCTTGAAATTGCCTTCCGACCGTGGACGAAGCGCGCTGTCGGGGCTCGATATCGTGCTGCACTCAGGCGGATCTGCCGCGGCAGGAGGCCGCCAAAGCGCAAAGGCCCGACTTTTTACTGGTCCAACCTCACATCCGATAGCGCAAGCCACCATAGATCGCGCGACCAACACCGGGATTGAACAGCGCCATGGTGGGATCTGCCCTTCCGGCGGTGATCGTTGTCGAAATATAGCGAGTATCCAGCAAGTTTCGCCCCTCAACGTAGCCGGACCAGCCTGCGCCCTTGTCGTAACCAATTTTGAAATTCAGGAGCGCATAGGGGTCCACAGTCAGCGTATTTGCGTTGTCCGCATAGAAGCTCTGCGGCATCCACTCGACGTTCGGTCCTGCATAAAATCCGTTTGGGTTTTTGTAGAGTATTTCAGTACGGATCGAATATGGCGGCGCTCCCGGCAAACGATTGTTGCCCCACAGGGCGTCACGATCGAAGTGGAAGTCGTTATAGTTATAGACAACATTGAGCCAGAAGCGGTCCTCCTGCGCAAAGACCGACTTGGCGAAGGCGACGCCGAGCCCGGCCTCCACGCCTTGATGCACGGTGCGGTCCGCATTGGTCTGCACGCAAGGATTCGTGAAAAACGGGCTGACCACGGTGAGGCACTGCAGTTCGTTCCTGATGTTGGCGCGATAGAGCGAGATGTCCCACGTAACGTCGGGCCTGCGGCCGCGTGTACCGATTTCGAATGTGGTGGCGGTCTGGGCGTCCACGTTCGAACTTGCCGGCGCCGCGAAGGTATTCACGTCGAACGTGGGTACCTCGGCGCTGCGCGAGATATTGCCGAACACCTGCCATGCCGGGTCGACATCCCAGATCATGCCGACTTTCGGGCTAAGGATGTCCCATACGCGGCGGCCCGACTGGTCTCCGTCAGACAGAAAACGGTCCCGTTGATCGCGAACGGCATGCATGAACTGCGCGCCAGCGACGAAAGCAAGGTTAGGAAGGACGAAGAACGAGTTTTCTCCATAGGCGGAGACATTCTCGGACTTCCAGAGGTTCGACGACGCGAGCGGACCTTTGTTGGCGCCGGGCAGGTTCACATACTGGTTGATGTCGATGGTGCCGTTCTGAACGTTAACGCCCGTAATCAGGCGGTTACGAAACCCACCGATGAAGCGGTCGTCGGTCGCTCGCACGAACCCGCCATAGTCCTGCGCCGTGAAGTCGAGGTATTGAAAGATCGGATGGTCGACGTGGCGATCAAGGGCGAATATGCCAAAGTCGACCGTTGTGGAGTCGAAGCGCAGAGTGGTCTTGTTGGCGATGCGCACCGAGTTGATGTTGCGCTGCTGATTTTGCAATACGAAGTCCGGGTTCGCCGCTTGTGGGTTGGTAAGTGCTGCGGTCTTGGTCAGTTCACCAGGAATTTGAGCGCGCCACCTGCCGGCGTTCAGGTAAAATCGCGTCTCGACGTCAGGCGAAAATTGATAGCCGAAATTTGCATTGAGGCGTTCGGTGTCGGTTTTGCTGTGCTCGCGATATCCATCCTCGCGTTGCGCTGAAGCCGTTATGAAGTAATCGGCCGGTCCGTAGGCACCGCCGCTGCTTGTCTGCGTTTTCACATAGCCAAAGCTGCCCACATCGAAGCGCGCTTCGAACGGTGATGCGTCCCGGCCGGTCGGCATGACAAAATTGATGGCGCCACCCAGCGAATTAGCTCCATAACGAAGTGCGTTGGCGCCCTTATAGACCTCGACGTAACGGTAGGCGGTCGGATCGATCTCGAAGAGATCGAACAGCCCGTCAGCGGTGTTGATCGGTATGCCGTCCATGAACGGGTTGATGCCGCGGTTGCCGAAGCTGCGCGACAGCCCGGAGCCGCGAATCGAAATGCGGCCATCGGGTCCCCACCTGGTCTGCGTGAGTACGCCCGGAACCCATCCGAGGACGTCCCTGATCGTGTTCGCGGGTCCGTTCTTGAACGCCGTGTCGGGTACGACCTCGACGCCACCGGGCGTGCGGTCAATGATGGCGCGCGCCTGCTCGGTCGTCGGGACGGTCAGGCTGCCGCCCGGCGGTGTCTGCAGGCTGTTTCCCTGCGGCTCATTCGTGCTCACCTGTGGCGTCGGTGTCGGCGTGGTGCGTTGTACCCGTGCTGCGCGCGTTGCGGCGGGTTGGGCCGGGCGGGCGGCGGTCGTTCGCTTCTGTTGAGGCGCATCAACCGTGACAGGCGGCAGTGGGGAATGTGAACTGGTTTGAGCAGCGGCAGGAACGGAAAGGAGAGCGGCGGCGGACGCGAGCAAAAAGCTGCGGCGCCGCATGGACACGGGCAACATCGGTGAAACTCCACCAAAACTGAAACGACGAAGGCATGAGGCGCCGAAGCGCAAACGTCAGATCAGGTTGGGAGGTCCGCGGGCTTGATAATCGAACGTCGGTGCACGCTGAACAAATGCCGCATCAGGTGTCAGCGAGGGCGATACGGCAGTGGCGACGCGCTCAAAAAAATCAGTACCTGGAGGCGGCGGAAGAGCATTGCCGACATGGTTGGCGATGCAAATCGGGCAATGAACGGAAGCACTCTTGTCGGTATTCTCTGCATCCTTCCGGACTATGCCAATCTCGGCGCTGTTGGCGCAAAGGACGTGACCGGCAGCCAAAGCTGCGGGGCTCAGCGCGGAAAGAATAAGGCTGGAGAGCAGAACATTCAAAACGAGCGCGTAGGCTGCAATCCATGCTGCCCCGACGGCGATGCCTCGTTTGCGCGCTATGTGTTTCAAAGATGATCCCCGCTTCCAACTAGCAGCTTCTGGAACAGAGTCAAAGCGACGGTGATTTATTTGCTGCATGCTGTGAAGCAGATAAAGCACAGCGCCCGGTGACGAATGAATCGGCACCGGACGCTGGAGAGCAAGGGCCGGGAGGCGGCCCTTGTCAGTGATCGTGTCTTGTTGTTGGCTTACATGTACATGTTGGCCATGGCGGTGGCTTCGTTGTGGTGGCCGCCGTCGGTGCCGCCACCGGCCAGCACGCCGTCGTCCTCCAGCTCGAAGTGCACGCCGGCGCCGAGTTCGCCGACACTCTCGTAGGCGCCATACACGGTCTGGTCGGTGACGATATCGCTTTGCTTCACGAGATTGCCGTAGACGGTGATGGTGCCGAGCAGATCCTCGTCATGCGCGCCGGCGTTGCCCTGCTGGCTGATGACGGTGATCACGCTGTAGTCGTTCCTGCCGTCGCCGTTGCTGTCCTTGTGCTGGATCGACTGGACCTCGCCGGTGTGCGCCGAGATTTCGATCTTGTCACCCTGGGCGCGGTTGAAGTCGCGGATCACATCGTTGCCGAAGCCATCAACCCAGTGGTCGTGAGTGGCATTGTTCTCACCGGTGACGCCGACCCAGTCGATGGTGCCGTCGCCGTTGACGTGCTTGGCGACGATCTCGTCCTTCGCGTTGACCTGAAGTTCGAAGCGGAAGGTGTCGGCGCCAGAGCCGCCGGTCATCGTGTCGTTGACCGCCTTGAACGCAGCCGATTCGGCACCGAAGATGATGGTCTTGCCGTCTTGAGCCGCGACCATTTCGCCCGAGTCCGAGCGGCTGAGCAACGTATCGTTACCACTGCCGCCGTCCACCCGGTCAGCGCCGAAGCCGCCGACCAGGAGATCGTTGCCGGTGCCTCCGGACAGACTGTCGTTGCCCGAGCCGCCCCAGACCTTGTCGGCGCCGGAGCCGCCGTTCAGCATGTCGTTGCCGGCCATGCCGGCAAGCGTGTCTTCCTTGGCGCCGCCGAACAACGTGTTGCTGCCCGTCGTTCCGTTCAGATGATCATGGTCGGAGCTGCCGCCGCCGAACCTGGCGAAGAAATCCTCGAAGCGGCTATTGTCGAGGAAGCCGTTCAGATTGAAGCGTGCCATTTATACAAACCTCTTACTCAGAGGCCTCACGAGGAAAAAACGACCACCTTGGATTTTGGGAATCGTGAAGTGATGCGCGCGGGGAGGACGTGAGGCAGGATTCCCCCACCCGCATCGAAGGATGAACAGCCAAACGGGTCCGGGGCTGGACGTGCAAGCGGCGGATTTGCGCGCGGCGGGGGCAATATGGTGACGCGAAAGGCATTCGTGCGGCCGATATTCAGGCGCGTGCCTCATTTCCGACGGCGGTCAAAAACGTTTCCGGCGAATTGCGCAGGGCGCGATTCCACCTTGCAGGAAGAGCGAATCCGTATCGGCGACACCTGCGGCGGCGACGTCACAGCGTGACGAAAACGCGCGCAAAAAGTGCCGGCCGCACAAAAATGTCGTGATCGTCCCGGCTCGCCTCGCATCAGGCGCCGTGACTTTCGGCCTGTGCAATAGGCGGGTTGTTGAAAGTTCGGGCGCTCGGGATGCGTTACGAATCGCATTTTCCGTTGCGTCGGCACCGGCGTCCTGCATTTCTTCGGTACGAAACGACGTTGAAGAAAAGTCACGCCCTCGACCGCCTTGCGTTCGACCGTCGGCGTGCACCTGCTCGAAATGGAGGCCTTTGACGCCCGCGCGTGCACGTGGCCGGGGCGTTTCAAAAAATCAGGGTTGCCGCAGCGCCACGATTGTTGCGAGGTCGCAACAGTAGGCGAACATTCGGTTAGCGGAACCGGTCACCTCTTGCTTGCGCCGCTATTTAGCCACACCCCTCCTTGAAACCATATCTTTCTTTGCTGATTTGCCTCAGCCGGCGAAAGGCCACGGGAAATTACTCCCGGGACCGATCAAGGGAGTGGCTGGGAAAACAGGTTCCGCGGATGGATGCCAAGACCGACATCAAGAAAAGGTTGCCGAGCCGCCACGTGACGGAGGGGCCGGAGCGTGCGCCGCATCGCTCCTACCTCTACGCAATGGGGCTGACCACCCAGCAGATCCACCAGCCTTTCGTCGGTGTCGCCTCCTGCTGGAACGAGGCCGCGCCCTGCAACATCTCGCTGATGCGCCAGGCGCAGGCGGTCAAGAAGGGCGTCGCCGCCGCCGGCGGCACCCCACGCGAATTCTGCACCATCACCGTCACCGACGGCATCGCCATGGGCCATGACGGCATGCGCTCCTCGCTGCCGTCCCGCGAGTGCATCGCCGATTCGGTCGAGCTGACCGTCCGCGGCCACGCCTATGACGCGCTGGTCGGCCTTGCCGGCTGCGACAAGTCGCTGCCGGGCATGATGATGGCGATGGTTCGACTCAACGTGCCCTCGGTCTTCATTTATGGCGGCTCGATCCTGCCGGGTAATTTCCGCGGCCAGCAGGTCACGGTGCAGGACATGTTCGAGGCCGTCGGCAAGCACTCGGTCGGCGAAATGTCCGACGAAGATCTCGATGAAATCGAGCGGGTGGCTTGCCCCTCGGCAGGGGCGTGCGGTGCACAATTTACTGCCAACACGATGGCGACGGTTTCCGAGGCGATCGGCCTGGCCCTGCCATATTCGGCCGGCGCGCCAGCGCCTTACGAAATCCGCGACGCGTTTTGCTCCGCCGCCGGCGAGAAAGTTGTCGAACTGATCGCGGCCAATATCCGGCCGCGCGACATCGTCACCCGCCGCTCCCTGGAGAACGCTGCCGCCGTCGTTGCCGCCTCTGGCGGGTCGACCAATGCTGCGCTGCACCTGCCGGCGATCGCGCATGAGTGCGGCATTAAGTTTGACTTATTCGACGTGGCCGAAATCTTCAAAAAGACACCGTATGTCGCGGATTTGAAGCCAGGGGGCCGTTATGTTGCCAAAGACATGTTCGAGGTTGGTGGCATACCGCTTCTGATGAAGACGCTGCTCGATAATGGCCATTTGCACGGAGATTGCCTCACCGTCACGGGCCGGACGATCGCCGAAAACCTCAAGAGCGTAAAATGGAATCCGCACCAGGATGTGGTGCGGTCCGCCGACAACCCGATCACCGTCACGGGAGGGGTTGTCGGGCTGAAGGGTAATCTCGCTCCGGAGGGTGCGATCGTGAAGGTCGCGGGCATGTCGAAGCTGAAATTTACAGGTCCTGCCCGCTGCTTCGATCGGGAAGAAGACGCGTTCGAGTTCGGTCCAGAAGCGGACCTACAAGGAGGGCGAGGTCATCGTGATCCGCTACGAGGGGCCGCGCGGCGGTCCCGGGATGCGGGAGATGCTCTCGACCACGGCGGCGCTGACCGGGCAGGGGATGGGCGGCAAGATCGCCTTGATCACCGATGGCCGGTTCTCCGGCGCCACCCGCGGGTTCTGTATCGGCCATGTCGGGCCGGAGGCAGCCGTCGGCGGTCCGATCGCCCTGTTGCAGAATGGTGACATTATCGAGATCGACGCCGAAGCCGGTACCCTTAACGTAAAATTGACCGACTCCGAACTTGCCGATCGCAAAACCAAATGGGCGCCTCGACAGACTAACCACACGTCGGGTGCGCTGTGGAAATATGCCCAACAGGTTGGGCCGGCGGTGGATGGGGCTGTGACCCATCCTGGCGGTGCGCACGAGAAGCAATGCTATGCAGACATCTAGGCGTATCATATTCGCGTTGATGCTGGGGGCCACGCCAGTGGCCGCTCCCGGCTTCGCATTCGATGGCGCGCCGGTGAAGCCGGACGCTGCGATTCCCATGGTCAACCAGCCCGCCGCCGCGCAGGCCGTCACGGCGCAGGCGATGAAGAAGGTGCCGCCGGCGGCGCCGACCGCCACCGCGGTTGCCGCGCCCTCGCTGAATTCGCTGCAATACGCCGCCGAGGGAGGCCATCCCGTCGCGCAGTGGAAGCTCGGCCGGATGTATGCCGATGGCGACGGCGTCATTCAGGACGACGTGCGCGCCTTCGAATATTTCAGCCGTATCGCCAATGCGCATGCCGAGGACAGCCCGTCGGCGCCGCAGGCGACGATCGTGGCCAACGCCTTCGTGGCGCTGGGACGCTACTATCTCAACGGGATCCCGAACTCGAAGATCAAGCCGGACACCGACCGCGCCCGCGAGATGTTCTCCTATGCTGCGTCCTATTTCGGCAACGCCGACGCGCAATACGATCTGGCGCGGCTTTACCTGAAGACGCCAGACGCCTCGCGGGACGATTACCGCTATGGCGCGCGCTGGCTCGGTCTGGCGGCTCAGAAGGGCCAGCACCAGGCGCAGGCCATGCTCGGCCAGATGCTGTTCAACGGCGACCGCCTGCCGCGGCAGGCCGCCCGCGGCCTGATGTGGCTGACTCTGGCGCGCGACAACGCCGCCGCCGACGAGACCTGGATACGCGAAAGCTACAACCGCGCGTTCACCAAGGCCTCCGACGAGGACCGCGCCTCCGCGCTGCAGATGCTCGAGCACTGGGTGCAGGGCAAGCGCGACTGACGGCTAAGCCGCCGACGTAGCCCGGGCGAGCGAAGCGACCCCGGGGCCGCTGCTCCCGCATGTCGCTGTCGCTCATGCGGGCTACTGGTCTGACGCAAATTTCGAAGCAGTAGGGTGGGCAAAGGAGCGCAAGCGACGTGCCCACCATCCATCACTGATTTAGCTGCGAGATGGTGGGCACGCTTCGTTTTGCCTACCCTAGAAACTACGATGAAGTGACGATCTGCTTCGACATCGGATAGCTGGATCGTGTGCCGAACTTGCCCCTCGGCGCGCCGTCGTCACGATAACCAGCCGACTGATAGAATTGATGCGCCGTCTCGCTGCTGGTGAGCTTGCAACGCTTGTTGCCTCGCGCCATCGCCCTGGCTTCGAGCGCCTTCAGCAATGCACGGCTGACGCCGCGAAATCGTTCATCGGGTGACACATAATTCAGCGTGATCTCACCTGCATCCGTCACCGATCCCACCGCGAGGATCGCATCGCCCTCGACGGCGAGCAGCAGCGAGTTTCCCTTTTGTGTGGCCCACGCGGTCACCATTGCCGGCGTCTTGTTGGCCAGCCACGCATTCAGTATCGCCGGATCGTTGTGGTGATCGGCAACGCACAACCGGGAGATCGATTCCCTGAGCCATGGCAGGCCGCGACGGCGTCCTCGGGCGTCGCATCCCGTACAGTTACCGTCGCCGTGTCGTTCGCGCTCACGCCGTCTCCAGATCGAAATCCGCCCACACCGGCACATGGTCGGACGGCTTCTCCCAGGCGCGCACGTAACTATCGATGCCGACATTGGTGAGACGATCGCTGGCCTGCGGCGACAGCAGCAGATGGTCGATCCGGATGCCCCAGTTCTTCTGCCAGGCGCCCGCCTGATAGTCCCAGAACGTGTAGAGGTTCGGCTCGTCCGTCACCGCGCGCAACGCGTCCGTCAGCCCGAGGCCGAGCAGCGACTGAAAGGCCTCGCGGGTTTCAGGGCGGAACAGCGCGTCGTTGGTCCAGGCGGCGGGGTTGTAGACGTCGCGGGCGGCCGGAATGACGTTGAAGTCGCCTGCGAGCACCAGCGGTTCCTCCGCCTTGAGTCGCTCCCTCGAATACTCAAGAAGGCGTGACATCCATTTGAGCTTGTAGGGGAATTTGTCCGTGTCCGATGGGTTGCCGTTGGGCAGATAGAGGCAGGCGATCCGCATCACGCCGCTCTTCAGCGTCACCACGCCTTCGAGGAACCTGGCGTGGGCGTCCTCGTCGTCGCCGGCGAGGCCCGATTTGGTCTCTTCGAACGGCAGTTTTGACAGCAGCGCCACGCCATTGAAGGTCTTCTGGCCGTGGGTAACGACGTTATAGCCCAGCGCCTCGATTTCCAGCCGCGGGAACGCGTCGTCGACGCATTTGATCTCCTGCAGGCAGACGATGTCCGGCGAGCACTCCTTCAGCCAGGTCAGAAGATGCTCGATCCGCTGCCGGACCGAATTGACGTTCCACGTGGCGATTCGCATGAATGGGAGACCCGGGCTGGAGTATTTCCGGGAAATCCCGGTTTTTCATAAAAGTAAAAGCGGTAACTACACATTTTCCGGCAGTGGCATACCATGTGCAGGAAGGCTGTGATAACCGTTTAGAATAAGGCGCGAAAGTAGCCGTCAAGGGGCACGAGGAGAACCGTCCAGTCCTGTGGGGCTGGCGGGCGTGAAAAACATGAAAAAACGTACCTTGATACTTGTCGTCGGCGTCATCGCCATTGCCATGGCAGCGGGCTTTGTCACCCGCTCATCATGGATGGGCGGCAGCAGCAACGCTCAGGCGCCGCAGCGGCCGCGGATGGTTTCCGTCGATCTGGCCAAGGCCGAGCGCAAATCAATGCCCGTCGATGTCGACGCGATCGGCATGGTGACGCCGATCTCCAGCGTGGCGCTGAAGTCCCGGCTGGAAACCACCATCGTCGCGGTGCATTTCGAGGACGGCGCCAAGGTCAACGAAGGCGATCTTTTGTTCACGCTCGATAGCCGCCAGATCGACGCACAGATCGAACAGGCCGAGGGCGTGCTCGCCAAGGATCAGGCGCAGCTCGAGGGCGCGCAGCGCGACCTGCGGCGCTACAACGATCTGGTCGCCAAGGGCGCGACCACGCAGGTCAATGTCGACAACGCCAGGACGCAGTCCGACATCCTGACCGGCACCATCAAGGCCGATCAGGCCGCGCTCGACAATCTGAAGGTCCAGAAGAGCTTCACCACGATCCGCGCGCCGTTCGCAGGCCGGATCGGCGCCGCCAATGTGAAGGTCGGTAATTTCGTGCGCCCGGCCGATACCACGCCGCTGGCCGTCATCAATCAGATGGCGCCGGTTTATGTGTCATTCGCAGTGCCGCAGCGCGTGCTGGTCGATCTGCGCGAGTCGATGGCCAAGGGCGTCTCCGGCGTCACCGCCACCATCCCCGGCCATCAGCGCTCCGAGACCGGCAAGGTCGCGATGGTCGAGAACACCGTGGATGCGACTACCGGCATGGTCACCGTTCGCGGCATCATGGACAACAAGAACGA
Organism: uncultured Alphaproteobacteria bacterium; assembly: GCA_963742935.1. Classification (GTDB taxonomy): domain Bacteria; phylum Pseudomonadota; class Alphaproteobacteria; order Rhizobiales; family Xanthobacteraceae; genus Bradyrhizobium. The sequence goes on from CAVUOI010000033.1 coordinate 62,661, forward strand.
GACGCTGTGGCCGGGAACGCTGGTTTCGACCAAGCTCGTCATCCGGTCCGAGGATTCGGTCGTGGTGCCGACGGTCGCCGTGCAGCGCAGCCAGAGCGGCAATTTCGTGTTCGTGGTCAAGGACGGCGCCGCCAAGGTTCAGCCGGTCAAGGTCGACCGCACCTCGCAGGGCATGTCGGTGATTACGGAAGGGCTCTCCGGCGACGAAAGCGTCGTCGTCGACGGGCAGTTACTGCTGTCGGACGGAACGCGGGTGGAGCCGCGGGCCAAAAAGGCCGGAGCCTGACCGATGACGCTCTCCGAACTCTGTATCCGCCGGCCGGTCATGACGACGCTGATCACGGCGTCGATCATCGCGTTCGGCATTTTCGGCTTCCGCCTGCTGCCGGTGTCGGCGCTGCCGCGGGTCGACTTCCCGACCATTAACGTCACCGCGACCTTGCCGGGCGCGAGCGCGGACACCATGGCGGCCTCGGTCGCAGGCATCATCGAACGCCAGCTCTCGACCGTTGCCGGGATTTCCTCGATGTCGTCGAGTTCCTCGCAGGGCACCAGCGTCATCACCATCCAGTTCGACCTCAACCGCAACATCGATGCCGCGGCGCTCGACGTGCAGACCGCGCTGACCATCGCCCAGCGCCGACTGCCGATCGAAATGACGATCCCGCCGAGTTTCCGCAAAGTGAACCCGGCCGATTTCCCGGTGCTGTTCGTATCGCTCGGCTCGGCAACGCTGCCGCTGTCCGCGGTCAACGAATATGGCGACATCACCATCGGGCAGACGCTGTCGCAAATTCCCGGTGTGGCGCAGGTGCTGATCTACGGCGCGCAGAAATTCGCCATTCGTGTCCAGGCCGATCCAGAAGCCGCCGCTGCGCGCGGGCTGTCGCTCGACGACATCCGGACGGCGGTGTCGCGGGCCAATTCGTCAACGCCGGTCGGCACCTTGAACGGTCCGAAGCAGGACGTCTCCCTGCAGGCGTCCGGCCAGATGGACAAGGCAGCCGACTACAGCAAGGTCGTAGTGGCGTGGCGCAACGGTTCGCCGGTCAAGCTCGACGAGGTCGCGAAAATCTACGAAAGCGTCGAGAACGACAAGATTGCGACCTGGCTGAACGGCGAGCGGGCGGTCGTGCTCGCGATCCAGAAGCAGCCGGACGCCAACACCGTGGCGGTGGTGGATGCGGTGCTGGCGAAACTGCCGGCGCTGCGGGCGCAGATTCCGCCCTCGGTCACCATGCAGGTGATGATGGACCGCTCGGTCTCGATCCGCCAGGCGGTGGCCGACGTCGAGGAGACCCTGCTGATCGCGGTCGCCCTGGTCATCCTGGTGATCTTCCTGTTCCTGCGCTCGGCCTCGGCGACCTTCATTCCCGCGCTGGCGGTTCCGATCTCGCTGTTCGGCACCTGTGCGGTGATGTACGCGCTCGATTATTCCATCAACAACATGACGCTGCTGGCGCTGACGCTCTCGGTCGGCTTCGTGGTCGACGACGCCATCGTGATGCTGGAAAACATCGTCCGCCACATCGAGCACGGCATGCGGCCGTTCGAGGCGGCGCTGAAGGGCGCGCGCGAGATCGGTTTCACGATCATCTCGATCACCTTCTCGCTAATCGCGGTGTTCATTCCGGTGCTGCTGATGGGCGGCATTGTCGGCCGCGTGTTCCGCGAATTCGCGGTGACGGTCTCGGTCGCGATCATCGTGTCCGGGTTCGTGTCGCTGACGCTGACGCCGATGTTGTGCGCGCGCGTGCTACGGGCGCATGACCCGGCCAAGAAGCCGAATATCGTGCTGCGCATCTTCGAGGCGATGTTCGATTCCTGGTTGCGCGCCTATGAATGGACGCTCGACTGGGTGCTGGCGCGGAAACCCCTGATACTGCTGGTGACACTCGCCACCCTCGGCGGCACCGTCTACCTCTACATGATCGTCCCGAAGGGCTTCTTTCCGCAGGAGGACACCGGCTTCCTGATCGGCGTGACGGAGGCCGCCACCGACACCTCGTTCGAGGCCATGAAGGAGCGGCAGCAGGCGCTGGTCGAGGTACTGAAGTCAGACCCCGCGATCGAGTACCTCAACTCTACCGTCGGCTCCGGCGGGCCCAACCCGACGGCCAATTACGGCCGGCTGTTCATTGCGCTGAAGCCGAAGAAGGAGCGCGACCACCTTAGCGCGATCATCGCGCGGCTGCGTGTCAAGGCGCGGCAGATTCCAGGCATGCAGGCGTTCTTCCAGCCGATCCAGAACCTCAATGTTGGCGGCCGGATTTCCAAGAGCCAGTACCAGTATGTGATGCAGAGCGGCGACACCGAGTCGCTGTACCGGCTGGCGCCCGAAATGCGCGACAAGATCGAGAAGCTGCCGGGCCTGCTCGACGTCACCACCGACCTCTACATCAAGAACCCGCAGATGACGGTCGATATCGACCGCGAGAAAGCGGCCGTCTACGGCATCACCGTCGATCAGGTCCGCAACCAGCTCTATAACGCCTACGGCGCGCGCCAGGTCGGCACCATCTACATGCCGTCGAACGACTACCAGATCATCCTGGAGGTGCAGCCGCAGTTCAAGGTCGACCCGTCCGATCTGTCCAAGCTCTATATGAAGACCCAGAACAACGTCACCATCCCGCTGTCGGCGGTGGCCAAGCTGGTTCCGACCGTCGGTCCGCTGCAGATCAACCATCAAGGTCAGCAGCCTGCGGTGACGATTTCGTTCAATCTCGCGCCCGGCAATTCGCTGGGCCATGCGGTCGACGAGATCACCAAGCTGGAGCAGAACTCGAACTTGCCGGCGACGATTGCCACCGGATTCTCCGGCACGGCGCAGGTGTTCCAGGATTCGCTGCGCGGGCAGGGCGTCCTGATCCTTGCCGCCGTCTTCGCAGCTTTCGTCATTCTCGGCATTCTCTACGAAAGCTTCATTCACCCGATCACCATTATTTCCGGCCTGCCGTCGGCCGGCATCGGTGCGATCCTGACCTTGATGCTTTTCGGGATGGAATTGTCTGTTATCGCGATGATCGGCATCGTGATGCTGGTCGGCATCGTCAAGAAGAACGCCATCATGATGGTCGACTTCGCGCTGGAGCGCCGCCGCGTCGGCCTGAGCGCCGAGCACGCGATCCGCGAAGCCGCGTTGCTGCGTTTCCGCCCGATCATGATGACGACGTTCGCCGCGATCTTCGGCACGCTGCCGATCGCGCTCGGCGCGGGGGCGGGCGCCGAACTGCGCCAGCCGCTCGGCATCGCCGTGGTCGGCGGTCTCTGCCTGTCGCAATTGCTGACGCTCTACATCACGCCCGTGATCTACATCTATCTCGACCGCATCGATCGCCGCCTGAAGCGCAAGCTCGAACCGCAACTGGAAGAAGCGGGCGAGGGCGAGCGGCCGCACGTGGTAGCCGCCGAATGACGGCCTTCGGGCGCGCGCTGAGGTTGGCTGCGCGCGGTGTGGCGATACTGGCGGCGCTGGCGTTCATTGCCGGCCCGGCCCACGCCGCCGACGAGCCGATCGAGATCTTCGACGCTCACATGCACTATAATTGGGAGCCCAAGCCCTATTACAGCGTCGACGAAGTGCTGGCGCTGTTTCGAAAACACCGTGTGACCGGAATTCTCGCCACCAGCCGCCCCAACACCGGCACGCATGCGCTGATGGACGCTAAGCCCGCCGGTCTGCAGATCGTGCCTTTCATCCGGCCCTATCGCGTCCGCGCGGATATCCAGACCTGGTTCGGCGATCCCTTCATCTTCGACCTGGTGCAGGAGGAATTCAAACGCGGCTATTACCGCGGCATCGGCGAATTCCACATCTCGGGCAAGGCAGCCGAAGGCGAGTGGGTTAAGAAGACCGTCGATTTCGCCGTCGAGCACGACCTCTATCTGCACGCCCATGCCGACGACACCGCCGTCGAAATCCTGATGCGGCACAACCCGCGCGCGCGCATCATCTGGGCTCATACCGGCTTTGGGCTTTCGACTGACCGCGTTTCGGAAATGCTGTCGAAATATCCAAAGCTGTGGGGCGAGTTGTCTTACCGTAGCGGCATCGTCGAAGGCGGCGGCAAACTGACGGCCGAATGGCGCGCGCTGTTCGAGCGATACCCGGACCGCTTCCTGCTCGGCTCCGACACCTGGGTCAACGAGCGCTGGCAGAGCTACGGCGACATCATGGCCGGGTATCGGGCATGGCTCGCGCAGTTGCCGCCGAAGACCGCGGCGCAGATCGCGCACGGCAACGCACGGGCGTTGTTCGCCAGCGAGCGCTGAGGGACTACGCGGCTGCCACGAGCCGCCGAGCGCGCTTGATCCGTTCGCGCTCTCGCGGCGAGTTCATTGCTTCCCACAGGTCGCTGCGCCGTTGCACGTTTAGCCAGAAGTCAGCGCTGTTGCCGAACACGCGAGCAAGGATGAGCGCCGTCGGCGCGGTCACGGCCCGGCGGTTGTTGCACAATTCATTGACGTGCTTGCGCTGAACACCCATGGCTTTCGCCAGTGCGCCTTGGGTCAAACCCATCGGCTCCATGAATTCTTCGATCAGGATTTCGCCGACGCTTGCCGGCTTCCGCTTCGTGGTCAGCATGGCTCACTTCACCTGTAACTGTGGTCGTCGAGATAGATGTCTGTTGCTTCGCCCCGGCTGCCGTCCCATTTGAAGATAAGCCGCCATTGCTGGTTGGCGCGGATCGAATGAAAACCAGCAAGTTTGCCGTGCAGCTTCTCGAAATGATTGCTTGGAGGCACCCGCAAGTCTTGATCAGAGGTGGCGTCGTCGATCATCTGGAGCTTGCGAAACACCCGGCTTTCCAGATCCGGCGGGATTTTCCGCGAACGCAGGTTATCCACGAAGAACGCGCGCAGCCAATCGTCGCGGAAATTGACGATCATTCCTAACCCCAGAGCCGAGCTATTGTACCACTCAACGGGTCACAAATCAACCGCGCATGAGTAGGGCCTTCTCGCGCTAATCGGCAAACTGACCGGCCGCTTTGATCAATGGCGCCCAACGATCGACCTCGCTGTTCAGTTGCGCCTTCAGCGCTTCCGGCGTGGCCTGATCCTGCGGCACCGGTTCCGTGTTGATGTCGTTGAACCGCTTCACCAGGTCCGGGTCGCGCAACGCTTCCTGCAACGTCTTGGACAGCTTCTGGATGATGTCATCAGGCGTGCCCTTGGGCGCATAGATGCCGTGCCAGGCGCCGACCTCAAATCCCTTCAATCCCGCTTCGTCCGCCGTTGGAAGGTCGGGCATCGATGCAAGCCGGGTCTTGGTCGTGATGGCGTAGCTCTTGATCAGCTTTGAGGCGATCGGCGCCGTGGTGTTGGTGGTCTGGTCGCAGGAGAGGTCGATCTGCTTGCCGATCAGATCGTTCATGATCGGCGCATTACCCTTGTAGGGCACGGTGAGGATTTCCTTGCCGACCGCCGTCATGAACAGCATGCCGCAGAGATGGGAAGCCGCGCCCAACCCGGCATTGCCAAAGCGTCATCTTGTCGCCATTGGCCTTGATGTACGTCACAAGCTCGGCCAGCGTGTTCGGCGGCAGATCGGGACGGCCGATGATGGTCATCGGGGCGTTGGTCACGAGACCGATCGGCGCGAACGCGGTCTTGGTGTCGTAGGGCAGCTTGCGGTACAGCGTGGCGGCCGTGGAGATGCCGATGTGGTGGATCAGAATTGTGTAGCCGTCCGGCTCCGCGCGCGAGGCCCGCGTGGCTGCGATCGTGCCGCCGGCGCCCAATGCGTTCTCGATGACGATGGGTTGTCCGAGCAGCTTGGACATCGACTGCGCGGTCACCCGCGCCACCGTGTCGGTGGCGCCGCCGGCGGCGAACGGCACCAGCAGCGTGATCGGTCGGGTCGGATAGTTTTGCGCGAGGCCCGCGGTGCTGACCATGGCGAACGCAAGCGCAATGGCGGCTGTCTTCTTGATGTACATCGGCGCTTCCCTGGGTTTTATGTTGATTTGCCTCGCGTGCCTTCTGGCATCGCGGTTGGTCGTCACACGTTGGAGCTATGAATCGCCTCGACCACGGCCGCGGTGACATCCTTTGTCGTGGCAGTACCGCCAACATCGGGCGTCGTGATGCCGGCGCCGCGTGACCTGCTCGACGGCGCGCATCAGCCGGGCCGAGGCTTCGGCCTCGCCGAGATGGTCGAGCATCTGCGATGCCGTCCAGAAACTCGCGACCGGGTTGGCGATGCCCTTGCCGGTAATGTCGAAGGCCGAGCCGTGGATCGGCTCGAACATCGAGGGAAAGCGTCGCTGCGGATCGATGTTCGCGGTTGGCGCGACGCCGAGGCTGCCGGCCAGCGCGCCTGCGAGGTCGGACAGGATATCGGCGTGGAGGTTGGTCGCCACGATGGTGTCGAGGCTCTGCGGTTTCAACGTCATCCGTACCGTCATCGCATCGACCAGCATCTTGTCCCAGGTGACATCAGGGAATTCCTTCGAGACCTCGTCGGCGATCTCGTCCCACATCACCATGCCATGCCGCTGCGCGTTCGATTTCGTAACGACCGTGAGGAATTTTCGCGGGCGCGACTGCGCCAGCCTGAAGGCGTAGCGCATGATGCGCTGGACACCGACGCGGGTGAAGATCGCGACCTCGGTGCCGACTTCTTCCGGCAGCCCGCGGTGTACCCGGCCGCCGCAGCCGGCATATTCGCCCTCGGAGTTTTCCCGCACGATCACCCAGTCGAGATCACCGGGGCCGACGTTGCGCAGCGGCGAGGTGATGCCGGGCAAAATTCTGGTCGGCCGCACGTTGGCGTATTGGTCAAAGCCCTGGCAGATCGGCAGCCGCAGGCCCCACAGCGTGACGTGGTCGGGAACGTCGGGCGCGCCGACCGCGCCAAAGTAGATCGCGTCGAATTTCTTCAGCGTGGTGAGTCCGTCGGCTGGCATCATGATGCCGTGCTTGCGGTAGTAGGCGGAACCCCAATCGAAGGTTTCGACATTGAATTTCACGTCGCCGAGGCGCTTCTGCAGTGCCTCGAGCGCCTGGACGCCGGCGGCGATGACCTCAGGGCCGATGCCGTCGGCCGGAATGGCCGCGATCGAATATTCACGCATGTTTCTTCCCCGTGATTTTCGCGCCTTTGACGGCCTGGATGCAGCTTGCGGCGCCCACGGGTGGGAGGCAATCGTCTCGCGTTTATACAAAAAATTGATATAATCCGGCCGGGAGACCAAATGGACCTACATCACCTGCGCTGCTTCGTGGCGGCGGCCGAGGAACTGCATTTCGGCAGGGCTGCGCAGCGGCTCGACATGCTGCCGTCGGCGCTCGGCCGTTTCATCCGGCTGCTCGAAGACGATCTCGGCACGCGGCTGATGACGCGCACGACGCGAAGCGTTGCGCTGACCGACGACGGCACCGTGCTGCTGAAGGAGGCGAGGGCGCTGCTGGCGCAAGCCGACGCGCTGGCCAGCCGGTTTCGCACGAAAGGGCGCAAGCGGGCCGCGGTCATTCGCGTTGGCGCGATCGACAGCGCCGCTGCCGGGCTGCTGCCGCGGCTGCTGCATGATTTCCGCAAGCGCCGGCCCGATGTCACGGTGCAACTGACCGAAGACAAGTCGGTGCGCCTGCTGCCGCGGCTGCTATCCGGCCGGCTCGATCTGGCTTTCGTGCGTCCGCCGGAGCGGCCGGACAAGCGGCTGGAGTTCCTGTTCCTGCTGCATGAGACCGCCGTCGTCGCGGTGGCGGAGCGCCATCCGCTGGCATCGCGAAAGCGGGTGACCATCGCCGATCTCGAAAACGCGCCGCTGATCGTGCCCGAACGCCGCTCGCGTCCGCACAGCCACGACCTCACCATGAAGCTGTTCGCCGAGGCCGGCTGCGAGGCGCGTGTCGCCCAGATCGCCGACGAGAAGCAGACCATCGTCAATCTGGTCTCCGCAGGGTTGGGCGTCGCCATCGTCCCGCGCTGGACCTCGCGCATGGCCACGCGCGGCGTCCGCTTTATCCGCCTTGCGGCGTCCGACATGAACAAGCTGCCGCTGGCGGCCGCCTTCACCCGTGGCACCCGGGATCCAGTGCGCGACGACGTGCTGGAAATGTTGAAAGCGGATTTGCCGCGTTACGCGCGCGAGGCGTAGAGCAGTACGTAGCCCGGGCGAGCGAAGCGACCCCGGGGATACTCCCGCATATCGCTGGCGCTCATGCGGGCTACGAGGCTACGCCGCGCTTGACCGGAATATCAGATCGAAAAACTCGTCCCGCAGCCGCACGACGCGGTGGCATTCGGATTGACCACACGGAACGAGGCGCCGATCAAATCGTCGACGAAATCGACTTCCGAGCCTGCCAGGAACGGCACCGAGGCCGGGTCGACCAGCACCACCGCGCCTTCGCGCGCGATCACGAGGTCGTCCTCGGCCTTGTCATGGTCGACGTCGAATTTGTACTGGAAGCCGGAGCAGCCGCCGCCCTCGACGGAGATGCGCAGCATGGCGCCGTCGCCTTCGCTCTTGAGGATTTGCCCGATGCGGCGGGCGGCCCGCTCGCTGACGGTGATGGCAGTGGTCATGGCATCTCTCCGGCCCGTCATACCCAATTCATTTGGTAAGGGGCGTCAGACATAGTTAAGTGTGTAATCCCGTGGAATCAAATGGATAAGGACTAAAAAATAGTGTCGGTCGGAATGGCTGCCCCCCGCGCGCTTTATGGCTGCGACCCCAATTCCAGCCGTGGCCGGCTGTTTGGGGAGCCGCCGAGCCGGACCCGCAGCCCGTTCCGGCGCGATTGCGACCGGGTGATCCATTCCACGGCCTTTCGCCGCCTTAAGCACAAGACACAGGTGTTCGTGTTCCACGAGGGCGACCATTACCGCACCCGGCTGACCCATTCGCTGGAAGTGGCCCAGATTGCCCGTGCGCTGGCCCGCCAACTCGGCCTCGACGAGGACCTCACCGAGACGCTGGCGCTGGCCCATGACCTCGGCCATCCGCCGTTCGGCCATGCCGGGGAGCGGGCGCTCGACAAATGCCTCGCTGCCCACGGCGGCTTCGACCACAACGCGCAGGCGCTGCGGGTGGTGACCTCGCTGGAGCATCGCTACCCCGAGTTCGATGGGCTGAACCTGACCTGGGAATCGCTGGAAGGCATCGTCAAACATAACGGTCCACTGACCGCGCGGGACGGGGCCCCGGCCGGGCCGTACCGCGAAAGCGGGCTTCCGGTCGGCATCGCCGACTTCAATCAAAAATTCGATCTCGAGCTGTGGAGCTATGCTTCGCTGGAGGCGCAGGTGGCGGCCTTCGCCGACGATATCGCCTATGACGCCCACGACATCGACGATGGCCTGCGCGCCGGCCTGTTCAGCGTCGATGATTTGAAGGTGATGCCGCTGACGGCCGCCATCATCGCCGAGATCGACGCCCATTATCCCGTTCTCGACGACGCCAGGCGTGGCGCGGAACTGGTGCGCGAACTGATTTCCTACATGATCGGGGCGGTCATGTCGGAGGCGGGCGGGCGGCTTGCCGCGGCGAAGCCGCAATCGGCGCAGGAGGTCCGCCACCACCATCAGCCGCTGGTCGCCTTTCCACCCGAGGTCGCCGGCGAAGAGGCGGCAATCAAGGCGTTCCTGAAGCAGCACATGTACCGCCATTCCCGCGTCATGCGGGTGATGGGCGAGGCGGAAGGGATATTGTTCGACCTGTTCGCGCGCTACCAGACCTCTCCGGGCGACCTGCCGGCCGAATGGGTCGAGGGTACGGAGAGCGAGAGCGAAGGGGAGCGGGCGCGCCGGATCGGCAATTTCATCGCCGGAATGACCGACCGTTTCGCCTTGATCGAGCACCAAAGGCTTTTTGACTCGACCCCGGATTTGCGTTAGGCGGCGGCCATGTCCGACAAGTCAGCTTCACAACACCTGTTTGCCGACGTGCTGGCGCGCGTGCACGCGATTTGCGCTGCGCTCGCGGCCGAGGGCCAATGGCCCGCCGGCATCGATTTCTCGCGCGTCGTGGTCGAGCCGCCGCGCGATGCCAGCCATGGCGACATGGCGACCAACGCCGCGATGGTGCTGGCCAAGGACGCCAAGGTAAAGCCGCGCGATCTCGCCGACATGATCGCGGAAAAATTGCGCGCGGACGATCTGGTGGCGTCCGTCGAGGTCGCCGGTCCCGGCTTCATCAATCTCACCCTGAAACCGCAGGTCTGGACGGACGAACTGCGCACCATGCTGCGCGAGGCTGCGTCCTACGGCAAAAGCGGGATCGGCCAAAGCGCCAAGGTCAATGTCGAATACGTCTCGGCCAATCCGACCGGGCCGATGCATGTCGGCCATTGTCGCGGTGCCGTGTTCGGCGATGCGCTATGCGGCCTGCTCGATTTTGCCGGCTACGACGTGACGCGCGAATACTACATCAACGATGCCGGCGCGCAGGTCGACTTGCTCGCGCGCTCGGCATTCCTGCGCTACCGCGAAGCGCTTGGCGAAAACATCGGCGAGATCCCGGAAGGGACTCTATCCCGGCGATTATCTCGTGCCGGTCGGGCAGGCGCTGGCGGCCGAGCATGGCGATAAGCTGAAGGCGATGCAGGAAAGCGCGTGGCTGCCGATCGTTCGCAACAAGTCCATCGACATGATGATGGACATGATCAAGGGCGATCTCGCCGCGCTCAACATCAAGCACGACGTATTCTTCTCGGAGCGCTCGCTGATCGAGACCGGCAACAACAAGGTCGCCGAGACCATCGATTTCCTGCGTGCCAAGGGCGACATCTATGAAGGCAGCCTGCCGCCGCCGAAAGGCAAGCCGGTCGAGGACTATGAAGATCGCATCCAGACCCTGTTCCGCGCCACCGCCTATGGCGATGACGTCGACCGGCCGCTGATCAAGTCGGACGGCAGCTACACCTACTTCGCCTCAGACATCGCCAATCACAGGAACAAGTTTGATCGCGGCTTCTTCGACATGATCGACGTGTTCGGCGCTGACCATGGCGGCTACATCAAACGGATGCAGGCGGCGGTGAAGGCGGTCAGCTCGGGCAAGGCAGCGTTGGACGTCAAGGTTGTGCAATTGGTCCGCCTGCTGCGCAACGGCGAGCCTGTGAAGATGTCGAAACGCTCCGGTGATTTCGTCACGCTGCGCGAGGTGGTCGACGAGGTCGGTTCCGACGCCGTGCGGTTCATGATGCTGTTCCGCAAGAACGACGCCGTGCTCGATTTCGATCTCGCCAAGGTGCTCGAGCAATCGAAGGACAACCCCGTCTTCTACGTCCAGTACGGGCATGCCCGCGGCCATTCGATCTTCAAGAATGCCCGCGAGGTGGTTCCCGAACTGCCGGAGGACGATGCTATCCGGTCCGCCTGGCTGGAGTCAGCCCCGGTGGAGCGGCTGACCGATCCCGCGGAACTCGACCTCTTGAAACGGCTGGCGCTCTATCCCAGAATGATCGAGTCGGCGGCGGTGGCGCATGAGCCTCACCGAATCGCCTTTTATCTATATGATTTGGCCAGCGAATTTCATGCGTTATGGACGAAAGGGCGGGATTTGCCCTATTTACGCTTCATTATGACTAATGATGCACAGATCACGAGGGCGCGACTGGCTATGGTCCAGGGCGTCGTCTCGGTTCTGGCGTCGGGCTTAGCCGTTCTCGGCGTCCACGCTCCGACCGAGATGCGGTAGGCAGGGGCGAAGGCCTCACGGATGGGGGTCCGTGGGGTATCTGGCAGGGGCCACGCTCGTCATGGTTTGGATGACACATGGCGGGTTTGGCGCTGTCCCGAATGGGATGCATCATCACGATGGCTGATCGTTATCAGGACCGACCTTTTCCCTCCGCCGACCAGGGTCGCGGCGAGGGTGATCCGCTTGCGGAGCTGGCAAGGCTGATCGGGCAAAATGATCCGAACGGAGCCGCCGGGGCCAAGCAGGCGCCACGCCCGCTGCAGTCGCGGGCCAATGTGCGGCCACAGCAGTACGATCTGCCGGACGAGGAGCCCGCAGCGTCGCCGAGCCCGCCGTCATGGATGCAGCGTGCGCGCCACGAAACGCCGCTGCCGCCGCCGCCGCTGCCGCAGGGATTCGACGACGAACCGGAGGAAGAGGAATACGAGCAATCGGCGCCGGTGCATCCCGTGCATCGCTACGCAGCGCCGCCACCTCCGCTGCCGCCCCAACCGGCTGTCCATGAGTCGCCTGCGCGCGGCTATCAGGCGCCCGAGCAGGACTATTACGAAGAGCCGGAGCCGCAGCAATACGCCGACGAGCCGCAGCAGGACCCGTCACGCTATGACGACACGCTGTATGGGCGGCTGGAGACCGGCGAGCACGACTATCAGCGCGATCCGGCCTATCCGGACGACCCCTACGCCTATCAGGGCGAGGAGTATGAGGAAGAGCCCGCGCCGAAAAAGCGCTCCAAGGGCCTGATGACGGTTGCCGCCGTGTTGGCGCTCGCCGTGGTCGGCACCGGTGCCGCCTTTGCCTATCGCACTTTTGTGGGCTCGCCACGCTCGGGTGAGCCGCCGATCATCAGGGCCGACAACAGCCCGACCAAGGTACTGCCGTCACCATCGGATGGCGGTGCCGCCAAGACGCCTGACCGCCTGCTGTCGGGCGATGGTGGCGAGAGGCTGGTGTCGCGTGAAGAGACGCCGGTCGACGTCAATTCCAGGTCCGGTGGGCCGCGCGTGGTGTTTCCGCAGCTGAACCAGAACGCCAACCCGCCGCCGGCCTCCAGCGTCTCGCCGTCGGCGCCGATGACGACCGCCGCCAACGGGACCCTGCCCAACAACGAGCCGCGCCGGATCAAGACGCTCGCCGTCAAGGGCGACGCCGATAATGGCGGCGTTCCGGCGGGGGCCAATGCGCCGCCGCCGAGGGCGGCACCGCCGACACGAAACATCACGGCTGCCCCTCCTGCTGCCGCGCCGGCGCGTAACCCGGCATCGGCCAATGCCAGCGCCAATTCGCCGATGTCGCTCGCGCCGCAGGGCTCCGAACCGGAGCCGCAGACCCGCGTGGCCGCGACCAATCCGACGCAGACCGCGCCGGCTGCAGCAGAGGGCGGGGGTACTTTCCTGGTCTCGGTGACGTCGCAGGACAGCGAAGCCGCTGCCCGGGAGTCGTTCCGTGTGGTCCAAGGCAAATACGCGTCGGTGCTCGGTTCCCGAACTCCGGTGATCAAGCAGGTGAATCTGGCCGACGGCAAAACCAAGTACCGCGCGATGGTCGGGCCGTACCGGACCCGGCAGGAGGCGGTCCAGTTCTGTACCGAGCTGAAGTCCGCCGGCGGACAGTGCTTTATCCCGTAGAATTATCTGCGGTTTCCTTGACCCGGGTGCCGTGACGGGCCTAATCGGCCCCATGAGCAGCCGCGCATTCATCACGGGCGTATCGGGACTGGAGCTTGACGCCGCGGAGCGTCAGTTCATCAGTGAGACGCGCCCGTGGGGCTTCATCCTGTTCAAACGCAATATCGAGGCGCCGGATCAAGTTTCTGCGCTGGTTAGGGAATTGCGGGATTGTGTCGGCGAGGCCGACGCCCCCGTGCTGATCGACCAGGAAGGCGGGCGGGTGGCCCGGCTGGGGCCACCGCATTGGCCGGTCTATCCGCCGGGCGCGACCTACGGGGCGCTCTACGACATCGACAAGGCGCTGGGGTTGCGGGCCGCGTGGCTCTCCTCGCGGCTGATCGCGGCCGACCTGATTGACCTCGGCGTTACCGTCGACTGCCTGCCGTTGGCGGACGTGCCGGTAGCCGGGGCGGATGCCGTGATCGGGAACCGGGCCTATGGAACCGAACCGGCCAAGGTTGCAGCGATTGCTCGGGCGGTCACCGGGGGACTGGAGGAGGGCGGGGTGCTGCCCGTCCTGAAGCACATTCCCGGCCACGGCAGGGCCACCGCGGATAGCCATTTCGGGCTCCCGACCGTTGATACGCCGCGTGAGGAGCTGGAACGGACCGATTTTGCTGCATTTCAACCGCTGGCGGACCTGCCGATGGCGATGACTGCACATGTTGTGTTTAGCGCGCTGGACTCCGCCCAACCCGCGACGACTTCTGCGACAATCATCCGGCAGGTGATTCGCGGCGGAATTGGGTTCCATGGTTTGTTGATGAGTGACGACGTGTCGATGAATGCCCTGGCGGGGTCGCTCGCCGAGCGGACCCGCGCCATCGTCAACGCCGGATGCGACATGGTCCTGCATTGCAACGGCAAGCTCGACGAGATGCGCGACGTGGCGCGCGAGACGCCGGTACTGGGCGGCGAGGCGCTGGACCGCGCCAAACGGGTATTGGCCTCGCGAAAGCAGCCAAAACCATTCGACCGGCTGGCGGCACGGGCTGAACTTGAGACGTTGATAAATCGGGTAGGAACGGCATGACGGCTGAGATTCTATCGTTTGAAACCGGACGGCCCGCCGAAGTCACCGACGGCGAGGCCGCGCTGGTGGTCGACGTCGAGGGGTATGAAGGCCCGCTCGATTTGCTGCTGACGCTGGCGCGGCAGCAAAAGGTCGATCTCGCCAAGATCTCGATCCTGGCGCTGGCCGACCAGTATTTGACGTTCATCGAGGCCGCGCGAAAGATTCGCCTTGAGCTGGCGGCCGACTATCTCGTGATGGCCGCGTGGCTCGCTTACCTGAAATCGCGCCTGCTGCTGCCCGAACCGCCGACGCCGGACGGACCGAGCGCGGAAGAATTGGCTACCGCGCTCGCCAACCGGCTGCGCCGGCTCGAAGCGATCCGCGAAGCCGCCAACCGGCTGATGAACCGGCCGCAGTTCCAGCGTGATATCTTTCCGCGCGGCAATCCGGAATCGATCGCCGAAATCAGGCATCCCAAATTCACCGCCACCCTGTTCGACCTGCTCACCGCCTATTCGGCGCAGCGGCAACAGCGCGTGCTGGCAACGGTGCATCTTACCAAGCGCACGGTGTGGTCGCTGGCGGAAGCGCGCGCCTCGCTGGAGCGGCTGGTCGGCATGGCGGACGGGGAGGACTGGAGCTGCCTCGACGATTACCTGCTCAGCTACATCGTCGATCCCTCGCAGAAGGCGACGGTGTTTGCGTCGAGCTTTGCCGCAGCGCTCGAACTGGTGCGCGAAGGCGAGATGGAATTGAACCAGAAAGAGGCGTTCGCGCCGCTGTATTTTCGTAAGCGTCCGCCGCAGGCAGCGATGCCTGCGCCGGATATGACGGTCGAGTAGTGGAAGGAGACCCAGCCATGGCTAGCCTGGCGGAAAAACGCATGGAAGATGCCGAGGATTATCCCATCGACCAGAACGCCGAAGTCCAAAATCCCGAAGTTGAGGCGCGGCCGGAAGAATTGCGGCTGCTCGAAGCGCTGCTGTTTGCCTCCGCCGAGCCGATCGATCAGGCGGCGCTCGCCAAGCGCATGCCCGACGGCGTCGACGTCAAGGCGGCGCTGGCGCAACTGCAGGCGGAATATGCCCCGCGCGGCGTCAATCTGGTGCGCGTCGCCAACAAATGGACGTTTCGCACCGCCGGCGATCTGTCGTGGCTGATGACGCGCGAAAGCACCGAGACGCGGCGGCTGTCGCGGGCGGCCATCGAGGTGCTCGCGATCATCGCCTATCACCAGCCTGTGACGCGCGCCGAGATCGAGGATATCCGCGGCGTGATCACGTCCAAGGGAACGCTCGACGTGCTGCTGGAAACCGGCTGGATCCGCCCCCGCGGCCGCCGCAAGACGCCGGGCCGGCCGCTGACGTTCGGCACGACGGAAGCGTTTCTGTCGCAGTTCAGCCTGGAAGCGCTCGGCGACCTGCCGGGTCTCGAAGAGTTGAAGGGTACGGGGCTGCTGGATTCGCGGCTGCCTTCCGGCTTCAGCGTGCCGACGCCGTCCGACGACGTGGCGCTGCGCGAGGACGAGGATCCGCTGGATGCCGGCGACACCTTGGAACTGTTGCTGGCGCCGGCCGCGGAGCCCGAAGAGGAGTCGGAAACTGGTTCCGAAGCTTCGCCAACCGTCCCGCCAGACGGGGTTAATGATAGCAATAATACGTAGCCGCGACAGCGATTTGCCGCGGCGTGGGTCCTTGTTTTTGACACCCGCCGGGCCTACCTTCCGCCAAAGCTTGGCCGGTATCCGGCCGTCTCTTTTTGGAGGGTTGCAGGATGGGTTCGCTTAGCATTTGGCACTGGATCGTCGTGATTGCAGTGGTCCTGCTGCTGTTCGGTCGCGGCAAGATTTCGGACCTGATGGGCGACGTCGCGCAGGGCATCAAGGCCTTCAAGAAGGGCATGCAGGACGACGACAAGACGGCTGCCGAGAAGCCCGCCGAGCCGGTGAAGACCATCGATCACAATGCCCCGCCGACGCCGACCGCGGCACGGACGGATGTCGGCAGCAAGGCTGTCTGAACCTGGCATCCTGGACCGGGCGTCGGTTGAAAGACGCCGGTTGAGAAAAGACGCGGGCGGCCCCAAATCTGCTAGATAAGGATTTGGGCGCGGACGTCTCGCGCGAGCGGAAGAATTCATGTTCGACATCGGGTGGAGTGAACTGGTCGTCATCGCGGTTGTCGCGCTGATCGCCATCGGCCCGAAAGAGCTGCCGGGCGTGCTGCGCATGGTCGGGCAGTGGATGGGCAAGGCGCGCAAGATGGCCGCCGAATTCCAGGGCCAGTTCCAGGAGGCCATGCGCGAGGCCGAGATGGCCGACCTCAAGAAGAGCTTTGACGAGGTCAAGGATATTGCAACGGGTGCCTCGCCGGGGAACCTCATGACGTCGCTGCAGAAGGACGTCAGCGACGCCATGCAGATCGGCGATATCGACAAGCCTGCCGCGACGCCCAACGATGCACAGGTGGCGTCCGCGATCGGTGAGCCCGTTACGCCGACGACACCGGCTGCGCCGACACCGGAAACCTTCGTCGAAGCCGAGGCGCATGCCGCGGTGTCCGAGCCGCTGGCGATCACGCGTGAAGCCCAGGCGGCGGCGCAGGATATCGCGCCCACGGCGCCTGACGTTCTCAAGGACGCCAAAGCGTCATGACCGTCGAGGACATCGAAGCCAGCAAGGCGCCATTGATGGATCACCTGATCGAGCTGCGCTCGCGGCTGATCAAGGCGCTGTTGGCCTTCGGCATAGCGTTCATCTTCTGCTTCTTCTTCGCCAAGCAGATCTACAACGTGCTGGTCTGGCCGTTCGTCTGGGTGGCTGGCGCCGAGAACTCGAAATTCATCTACACGGCGCTATTGGAATATTTCCTGACGCAACTGAAGCTGGCGATGTTCGGCGCCGCCTTCATCTCGTTTCCGATCGTTGCCGGGCAAATCTACATGTTCGTGGCACCCGGTCTCTACAAGCACGAGCGCGGCGCGTTCCTGCCGTATCTGGTTGCGACGCCGTTCTTCTTCGTGCTGGGGTCGACGCTGGTCTATTTCATCGTGCTGCCGATGCTGGTGCGGTTCTCGCTCGGCATGCAGCAGATGGGCGGCGATGAGACGGCGCAGATCCAGCTGTTGCCCAAGGTCGGCGAATATCTGTCGCTGATGATGTCGCTGATCTTCGCCTTCGGCGTCGCATTCCAGCTGCCGGTGATCCTGACGCTTTTGGGGCGGATCGGCATCGTGACCTCGAAGATGCTGCGCGAGAAGCGGCGCTATTTCATCGTCATCGCCTTCGTGATCGCAGCCGTTCTGACGCCGCCCGACGTGATCAGCCAGGCCTCGCTCGCGATACCCTTGCTCATCCTCTACGAGGGCTCGATCATTGCGGTCCGCATGGTCGAAAAGAAGGCC
>CAVUOI010000034.1:0-67474 GCA_963742935.1 uncultured Alphaproteobacteria bacterium
AAGATTGCAAGCTGAAAAGCCAAGGAAATCAAAGACTTTGGCCGATGACTGAAGCAAGTCTCGGCGGCGCTCGCCATGATCGCGGTCGTCGGCGCTATCGTCGTTATGATCCGTTGATCGACCGTATTGGGATCGAGAGTGTTCAAGTCCAATGCACGAATTCAGTCAGGAAGCCTCGTCAGACGCGGGCGCCATACACCAAGGATTACATTTACCGTAGCCACCGCAAGCAATACCCAAAGCGATTTCCATTCGGCGTTCAGCGTTCCCGCGAGAGTGGCCGGGTCGACCTCGTTGGCCAACGCGCGGAGGCTCAGTTCCGCTTCCTGCTGCATCGGTCCTTGGATGGCTGCGAAACCCCACTCGAATATCAAGATGCCCGTAAGCAGCTTGGCCCAGGCCCAGCCGGCATTTTGATAGGCACGATTGAGGGCCATCGCCAGCAAGCCGCTGATCAACACAAGCCCGAGCGAAGGAAGAAATATCCATGTCGCAATGCCAGCCATCGCTCCACGTATCAGTGCATATTCGGATTGAGATGTCGGCGCCGGGGCGTAGCTCAGCAACACGAGCAGACAAGCCATGGCGCCGATTTGTCCGATGGCACCCAGCGTATGCAGGAATTTCATTACCCGTCGCACGGCAATCCACTGACTCCGATCAAGGTAATACTCGGTGTTCTCCGCCTTTGCGCTACCTGGAGAACACCCTGCTCGCCAGCACGTCCGACGCCTCCAGCGACATGATGTCGTCCGCGGTCAGCACGCGATCGAGATCGGCGACGAGGCGGTTGGCCTGACGCAGCCGCATGCGGTCGAGCGCGTTGCGGATCGAGCGCGCGTTAGAGAACAGCGGCTGGGTCTTGCGCAGTTCGATGTAACGAACGAAGGCTTCGCGCGCTTCGGGGCTGAACCTGTAATTCATGTCCCGCAGCATCAGTTCAGCGATGGCGAGCAACTCGTTATCGGCATAATCGGGGAAGTCGATGTGGTGGGCGATGCGCGAACGGAATCCCGGATTGCTGCTGAAGAACTTGTCCATGCGGTCGCCGTATCCGGCGAGGATCACCACCAGGTCCTCGCGCTGAGATTCCATCACCTGCAGGAGAATCTCGATCGCCTCCTGGCCGTAGTCGCGCTCGTTATCCGGCCGGTAGAGGTAATAGGCCTCATCGATGAACAGCACGCCGCCCATTGCTTTCTTCAGGATCTCTTTCGTCTTCGGCGCGGTGTGACCGATATACTGCCCGACCAGTTCGTCACGGGTGACCGATACCACGTGGCCGCGGCGCACGAAGCCGAGCTTGTGGAGGATGTCGGCCATCCGCAGCGCGACAGTGGTCTTGCCGGTCCCGGGATTGCCGGTGAAGGACATATGCAACGTCGGGACATCGGAGGTGAGGTTCATGCGCTTGCGAATGCGCTCGATCAGCAACAGTGAGGCAATCTCACGGATGCGGGTTTTGACCGGCTTGAGCCCGATCAACTCACGATCGAGCTGATCGAGCACGTCGCCGATGCCGACATCGTTGAATTCGCGGCGCAGGTCCACCTGTTCCGGTGGCGGCGTCTCGGCGGCCGCGGGCGATGCCGCTATCGCGCTCATTTGCCACCGTAGCGTCCGCCCTCGGGACGATCGGCGGCGTAGGACTTCGTGGTGTAGCGGATGTTGCGGCCGGCGACTTCATGGCGTTCGAGCCGGAAGCCGGGCTCGTCCTTTGGACGGTTGACGATGAAGGACAGCCGGACCGACTCCCAGCCATGGCTGGAATTGAACGCGGACATCCTGATGTAGCGGTCGCCATACACCTTGCGGCACTCGTTCAACTCCATCAGCACGCCCGCGGCATCGCGCAGATCGAACATCGGCAGTCCCCACATCTCCCAATAGGTGTTTCGCGGGTGAGGATCGTCGGTGAACTCGAGGTTCACGGCCCAGCCGTTGTCGAGGCAGTACTGCACCTGCGCCGTGATCTGCTCGTCGGTGAGATCGGGCAGAAACGAAAAACATCCCTGGGTCACTCGCATATTGCTTCTCCTCACATCGCCGGCGTGGCGGTCGGAACGTAATCGGGCGAATCCGTGGACTCGTAGTTGAAGGTGATGTCCTTCCAGACCTCCAGCGCATCGCGTAACGGCGTGCAGGTCTGGGCGGCCTTGGCGAGAATTTCCGGACCCTCGTGGACGTAGTCGCGGCCCTCGTTACGCGCGAGGATCATCGCCTCGAGCGCGACGCGGTTTGCGGTCGCCCCGGCCTGGATGCCCTTGGGATGACCGATGGTCCCGCCGCCGAATTGCAGCACGACGTCCTCGCCGAGATGGTCGAGCAGTTGATGCATCTGACCGGCATGGATGCCGCCCGACGCCACCGGCATCATCTGGTTGAGGCTCGCCCAGTTCTGGTCGAAGAACACGCCGTGCTCGAGCTTCATCGGATTGAAGTCCTGACGGCAGATATCGTAATAGCCGCGCGTCGTCGCCGGATCGCCTTCGAGCTTGCCGACGACGGTCCCGGCATGGATGTGATCGACGCCGGCGAGGCGCATCCACTTGGCGATGACGCGGAACGAGACGCCGTGCAGCCGCTGCCGCGTATACGTCGAATGCCCTGCGCGATGCAGATGCAGGATCATGTCGTTGCGGCGCGCCCATTTCGCCATCGACTGGATCGCAGTATATCCGATCACCAGATCGATCATGATGATGACCGAGCCGAGCTCCCTGGCGAACTCGGCGCGCTCATACATGTCCTCCATCGTCGCGGCAGTGACGTTGAGGTACGTGCCCTTCACCTCGCCGGTCGCCGCCTGCGCGCGGTTGACCGCCTCCATGCAGTAGAGAAAGCGATCGCGCCAATGCATGAAGGGCTGGGAGTTGATGTTTTCGTCGTCCTTGCAGAAATCGAGGCCACCCTTCAGCGCCTCATAGACCACGCGCCCATAGTTGCGGCCGGACAGCCCGAGCTTCGGCTTTACGGTGGCGCCGAGCAGCGGCCGGCCGAACTTATCGAGCCGTTCGCGTTCGACCACGATGCCGGTCGCGGGGCCCTGGAACGTCTTCACATAAGCGACGGGAAGCCTCATGTCCTCCAGCCGCAGCGCCTTTAGCGGCTTGAAGCCGAACACGTTGCCGATGATCGAGGCCGTGAGGTTGGCGATCGAGCCTGGCTCGAACAGGTCGAGGTCGTAGGCGATGTAGGCGAAATAGCTGTCCGGCGAGTTCGGCACGGGATCGACGCGAAAGCATTTGGCGCGGTATTTTTCGGCGGCCGTCAGGCGATCGGTCCACACCACCGTCCAGGTCGCGGTCGAGGATTTGCCGGCCACCGCCGCCGACGCCTCGATCGGATCGACGCCGTCCTGCGGGGTGACCCGGAACAGCGCGATGATGTCGGTATCCTTGGGCGTGTAATCCGGTTCCCAATAGCCCATCTTCTTGTATTGCATCACGCCGGACTTGTAGCGATCCTTGCCGCGGACGGTCATCGATTGTTCATTCATGGCAATCTCCTCAAGGGTTCTGACCGGCCTGTCCGGCAAAGTGGGGGTTTGTTATTCGGCTGCGACGGCCATGCCGCCGATACGGGGATCGAGCGAGCCTGCGCGATAGCGCCTGGCCATTTCCGACAATGGGAGCACTTTGATCTTCGCGGCATTGCCCGCGGTGCCGAATTGCTCGAACCGCTCGCGGCAGAGCTCTCGCATCGCGTCCATGGCGGGCTTGAGGAATTTGCGCGGATCGAATTCACTTTTGGTTTGGCTTGCGACCTTCCGAAACGCCGCGGTCATTGCCAGTCGGCAGTCGGTGTCGATATTCACCTTGCGGACACCATGCCGGATGCCGCGCGCAATCTCCTCGACCGGCACGCCCCAGGTCTGCGGCATCTCGCCGCCGAACTGATTGAAGATGTCCTGCAATGCCTGCGGCACCGAAGAGGAGCCATGCATCACCAGATGCGTATTCGGCAGCCGACGATGAATTTCCTCGACGACGTTCATCGCCAGAATGTCGCCGTCCGGCTTGCGCGAGAACTTGTAGGCGCCATGTGACGTCCCCATCGCGATCGCCAGCGCATCGACCTTGGTGGCGCGAACGAAATCGACCGCCTGGTCCGGATCGGTCAACAGCTGGTCGTGGCTGACTTTTCCTTCGACGCCATGACCGTCCTCCTGTTCGCCGCCACCATGTTCGAGCGAGCCGAGTACGCCGAGTTCGCCCTCCACCGATGCGCCGATCCAGTGCGCCATCTCGACCACGCGCCGGGTGATGTCGACATTGTAGTCATAGTCCGCCGCGGTCTTGGCGTCGGCCTTGAGCGAACCGTCCATCATGACGGAGGTAAAGCCGTGCTGGAGCGCCGTGGCGCAGGTCGATTCCTCGTTGCCGTGGTCCTGGTGCATGCAGAGCGGTATCTGCGGATACATCGCTTCCAGCGCATCGATCATCTTCGCCAGCATGATATCGTTGGCGTAGGATCGCGCGCCGCGGGAGGCCTGGATGATGACCGGCGCATCGACGGCTGCCGCGGCCTCCATGATCGCGAGCCCCTGCTCCATATTGTTGATGTTGAAGGCCGGCACGCCATAGCCATGCTCGGCGGCGTGGTCCAGCAATTGCCTCAGCGTAATTCGTGCCATCGCAGTTCCTTTCAAGCCCGCGGGATGTCATGGATGGATCGTTGCGACCTTCGATCGCGCCAGGCGACGTTTCGCTGCCGCAGCGACGGCCTCCGCGGTGATTCCGAATTCGCGATACAGCACTTCGGCCGGCGCGGAGGCGCCAAAGCCTGTCATCCCGACGAATTCGCCGCTGTCGCCGAGCCAACGCGCCCACTCGCCTTCGACCGCAGCCTCGACGCCAATGCGTGGAACGCTTCCGAGCACCTCGGCACGATAGTCACGCGATTGCTGGCGAAACAGATCAAAGCAAGGCGCCGAAACCACCGCCGCGCGCACATTATCGCTCGCGAGCAACTTGGCCGCTGTCAGCGCGATCGATACTTCCGAACCCGTGGCAATCAGGGTGACGTCGCGGCCGCCTTCCGGCTCGACGATCACATAGGCGCCCAGCGCTACCAGATTGACGACGCCGCCAAGCTCACGAAACGTCGGCATCGCCTGTCGCGACAAGCATAGTATTGACGGGCTCGTCTGCGCTCGCAGCGCGCAATCCCAGGCCTCGGCGGTCTCGACGGCGTCGCCGGGCCGGAATACCAGCAAATTGGGAATGGCCCGTAACGACGCCAGATGCTCGACCGGCTGATGCGTGGGACCGTCTTCGCCCAACCCGATGGAGTCATGCGTCATCACATGGATGACGCGGATGCCCATCAGCGCCGCCAGCCTGATCGCAGGTCGGCTGTAGTCCGCGAAGGTGAGAAACGTGCCGCCATATGGGATCAGGCCGCCGTGCAGCGCGAGCCCGTTCATCGCGGACGCCATGGCGTGCTCCCGAACGCCGTAGTGCACATAGCTGCCGTCGAACGCGGTCGCATTGACCGGCCGGTGACTTTTGGCGCGCGTCAGGTTGGAATGGGTGAGATCGGCCGAGCCGCCCAGCAAATTCGGCAGGGCTTCGGCAATCGCGTCGATCACGAGTTGCGACGCCTGTCGCGTTGCGATGTCCGGTCTGTCGGCCGCGAAGCGATCGCGGATATCGGTCATCGCCTCGGCATATCCGTAGGGCAGGTTTCGGTTCAGCGCATCGTGGAATGGCGAGCGTTCGACCGGGTTGGGTCGCCTGGTTCGCTCGATCCAGCTTCGGCGGGCGACGTGGCCGTTCTCGCCGATCTTGCGCCATTGCTTGAGAACGTGGTCCGGAACCTGGAACGGCTCGTATGACCAATCCAGCGCGGCGCGGGTCCTTGCCACTTCTTCGGCGCCGAGCGGTGCGCCGTGCGCCTTTTCGCTGCCTTGACGGTTCGGTGCGCCGAACCCGATCACGGTGCGGCAGGCGATCAGGGATGGCCGGTCGCTACGCCGCGCTTGCTCGATCGCGACCGCAACTGCTTCGGGATCATGGCCGTCAATCCGGATCGCCGACCAGCCCGACGCCTTGAAGCGCGCCAGCTGGTCATCCGAACATGACAGCGATGTCGCGCCATCGATCGAAATCTCGTTATCGTCAAACAGCACGATCAGGCGATTCAGGCCGAGATGGCCGGCCAGCGAGATCGCCTCGTGACTCAGGCCCTCCATCAGGCAGCCGTCGCCCGCGATCACATAGGTGTAGTGATCGACGTAGTCATCGCCGAACCGCGCATTCATCAGCCGCTCTGCCAGCGCCATGCCGACGGCCGTGGCAATGCCCTGCCCTAATGGTCCTGTGGTCGTCTCGACACCCGGCGTATGGCCGTACTCGGGATGCCCCGGGGTCTTTCGAACCCCACTGCCTGAACGCCTTGAGCTGATCCGTCGTGACGCCCTCGTAGCCGGTCAGATGCAGCAACGCGTAAAGCAGCATCGAGCCGTGGCCGGCCGAAAGCACAAAACGGTCGCGATCGGGCCACGCCGGGTCGGCGGGATCGAATTTGAGGAAGCGCGAGAACAGCACGGTCGCAACATCGGCCATGCCCATCGGCATTCCCGGATGTCCGGATTTGGCTTTCTCCACGGCGTCGATCGCCAGGAACCGGATCGCGTTGGCCATTTCCGCATGCGACACTTCTGTGTGGCCGGCAATGCTGGCGAGAGCTGGAGCGGTCATACCGTACGCCTCTTGCGTTCCATCAGTTGCAGGATCAGCGGGGTGAGAATGAGCTGCATCGCCAGATCGAGCTTCGATCCGTGGATCACGATCGAATTGGCGCGCGACATGAAACTGTTCGGGATCATCGACAGCAGATAGGGAAAATCGATGCCGCGCGGATTCTTGAGCCGGATCACCACCATCGATTCGTCCGGCGTCGGGATCCAGCGCGCAATGAACGGGTTTGAAGTGTCTACGGTCGGCACGCGCTGGAAGTTGATGTCGGTCTCGGCAAATTGCGGACAGATGTAGTGCACGTAATCCGGCATCCGCCGCAGGATGGTATCGGTGACGGCTTCCGCGGTATAGCCACGGTCGCTGCGGTCGCGGTGCAGCTTCTGGATCCACTCCAGATTGATGACGGGAACGACGCCGATTTTGAGATCGGCATGCTGGGCGATATTGACCTTGTCGGTCACCACGGCGCCATGCAGGCCCTCGTAAAACAGCAGATCCGATTTTTCTGGCAACGGACCCCATTCGGTGAAAGTGCCGGGATCTGCGCCGTACAGCTTGGCTTCCCCTTCGTCATGGACGTAGTGACGCGTCGTTCCGGTGCCGGACTCGCCGTAATCGCGAAAAGCTTTCTCCAGTTCTTCGAACAGATTGGTTTCCGGGCTGAAGTGGCTGAAGTGCTTGTTGCCGCGCTCGGCCTCCTCAGCCATTTTCGTGCGCATCTCGGCACGGTTGTAGCGATGGAAGGCGTCGCCCTCGATATAGGCTGCGGCGACCTTTTCCCGGCGGAATATGTTCTCGAAGGTCTTCTTCACCGACGTCGTGCCGGCGCCGGATGAACCCGTGATCGATATGATGGGATAGCTGCGCGACATCGGTCCCTGTCCCCTCAGCGAAACAGGCCGCGACGCGCAAACAGCGGCGCGTCGCTATTGTCGAACATCGGCTCGATGCCTTCATGAATCGCGGCGACGTCGCGGACGCCGCGGACCGACCCCATGATCAAGCGGCACCCGCTGGTGCGGCGTTCTCGCCGACATTTCCAGAATGCGCCGGCGTCCGGTGGTCGCCGAGCCGCCCGCCCACTCCATCACCAGCGCCATCGGATGGGCTTCGTACAGCAGCCGCAACCGTCCCTCGCGATATCCGGGGCGGGCATCGGCGGGGTAGAGGAACACGCCGCCGCGGACGAGGATGCGAAGCGATTCAGCGACCAGCGAGCCGATCCAGCGCATGTTGAAATCGGCGCCGCCATTGCCGTTGGTGCCGGCCAGGCATTCGTCGATATAGGCGCGAACGGGGCCGTGCCAGTGCCGCCGGTTCGAGGCGTTGATCGCGAATTCCGGCGTGCTGGGCGCAATCTTCACGGCCTGGGCGGTCAGCAGGAACTCGCGGGCACGCCTGTCCAGAATGAAGATGTCGACGCGCTCGTTGAGCGCCAGGACCAGCGTGGTCTGCGGGCCGTAGACCACAAAGCCTGCGGCGCGCTGCGCCGTGCCGGGCTCGAAAAAGGTAGAGACGATGTCGTTGCCACGCGGACGAATTGAAAAGATTGTTCCGACCGAAATATTGTTTTCAAGATTGGCCGATCCATCGAGCGGATCAATCGCGACGCAGAGCGGTGCCGCGGCATCGAGAATTTCAGGAAGTTCCGCCTCTTCCGATAAGACGGCTGCGACCGGCGTCCCTCGCATCGCGTGGCGCATCATCTCGTCGGCGGCAACATCGATATCCTTCTGCAGATCGCCATCGGAATTGACGCCGCTCTGTCGTCCGGTGATGCCGGCCAATGGTCCATCGGCAATGAGGTCTGCGAGGTTGATCGATGCCATCGCAAGCGCCTCGATCACGGCGGCGACCTCGGACCCGTTCGGCAACTCCTGCACCGAGCGATCGAGATGCGAACGCAAGGTAACGCGTTCGTCCATGGCCGTTCCCCTGTCAGCGCCCTCTGCGGGGCCATTCCAAAGCGTCGTGCCGGTCGGCAGTCCGCACGCTCACAACAGCCCAGTTTGCCAAATTAGTGAAATTTTCTTATCTTTGGTCCGGGCAAAGTTATTCTTATAAAGGTGTTCCCGATGGCAAGCCGGCTCATGCGTGAATTGACCATTCGCCAGTTGCGCGCGCTGGCAGCGGTGCACCGGGATCGATCGGTCACTGCGGCAGCCAAGAAGCTGCATCTGACGCAGCCGGCAGTTACCCTGCAGATCCGCAATCTGCAGGCGCTTGCGGGCCTGCCGTTGATCCAGCGCACCAGTGAAGGAATGTTGCTCACCGACGCCGGACGCGAGGTGCTGGCACTCTCCGAACGGATCGAAGCTGCGATCGCGGATTGCGAAACCTCGCTCGAAATGATGGCGGGAAAGACCGCCGGGCGAATCTCGATCGGCGCTGTCAGTACGGCAAAATACTTCGTGCCGTTCATGATCTCCGGCTTCTCGAAGCTCTACCCGAACGTCGAGATCACGCTCTCGATCGGAAACCGGCAGGAGATCGGTACGGCGTTGCGCGGTTACGATCTTGATTTCGCGATCATGGGTCGGCCGCCGGTCGACATCGACATGGATGTCCACCTGATCGGCGACCATCCCCATGTCATCATCGCCCCGACGAGCCATCGGCTGGCACGCAAATCCCGTATCGCCCTCACCGACCTCGCCGATGAGACATTTCTGACCCGCGAACCCGGCTCGGGCACGCGCGGCCTGATGGAGCAGTTGTTCGAGGCCGCGCGGGTACGTCCGAAAATCGGCATGGCGATGAGCAGCAACGAAACCATCAAGCAGGCGGTGATCGCCGGGCTCGGCATTGCGTTCCTCTCCGCCCATACGGTGGCCACCGAACTCGACGAACGACGGCTGGTGACGCTCGACGTGGTCGGGCTTCCCGTGGTCCGGCAATGGTTCGTCCTGTCCCGCAAGGACAAGATCCTGCTGCCACCGGCGCGCGCGATGCTGGATTTCGTAAGCGCCCGCGGCGCGCAGTTCCTGCCGCGGACCAACGGGCAGGGTCCGGCTTACCCGCCCATCGGCTCGCGGCAAGCGCTGAAGACGCTGCCGCGCAGCCTCGACTCAAGCCGCTTTGGCTAATCCGACCTCGGCCCAGATTTCCGACAGGGCCTGCACGAGGTGCTCGATATCGGCATCGGTGTGATGCGGCGACGGGGTGATCCGCAGCCGCTCCGTGCCGCGCGGCACGGTCGGATAGTTGATCGGCTGCACATAGATGCCGTAGCGGTCGATCAGCACATCGCTGATCTGCTTGCACAGCACGGGATCGCAGACCATGACCGGCACGATGTGGCTCGGGTTATCGAGATGCGCGACGCCGGTCTCGTTGAGCCGCCTGCGCAGCCGCGCCACCCGGTCCTGGTGCCGTTCACGCTCGGCCGAGCTGACCTTCAGATGCCGGATGCTGGTCAGCGCACCGGCGGCGACCGCCGGCGGCAGCGAAGTAGTGAAGATGAAGCCGGACGCAAAACTGCGGATGAAATCGCAGATCGTGCTCGATGCCGCAACATAGCCGCCGATCACCCCGAACGCCTTCGCCAGCGTGCCTTCGATCACGGTCAGGCGGTGGCTCACGCCCTCCCGGTCGGCAATGCCGCCGCCGTTCGGGCCATAGAGACCAACGCCATGCACCTCGTCGAGATAGGTCATGGCGTTGTGGGCGTCCGCTACGTCGCAGAGTTCCGCAATCGGCGCGATGTCGCCATCCATCGAGTAGACGGACTCGAATGCCACCAGCTTCGGGGCGTGCGGATCGAGATCGCTCAGCTTTCGTTCGAGGTCCCGCGGATCGTTATGGGCGAAGATGCGCGTCGGGCTGCGGCTGTGCCTGATGCCTTCGATCATCGAGGCATGATTGAGTTCGTCCGACAGGATCGTGCAGCCCGGCATCCGCGACGCCAGCGTGCTGATCGCAGCCATGTTGGAAACATAGCCTGAGGTGAACAGCAGCGCGGCTTCCTTGCCGTGCAGACTCGGCGAGCTCCCGCTCCAGCAGCACGTGGTAATGATTGGTCCCGGCGATGTTGCGGGTGCCGCCCGCACCCGCGCCGCAACTGTCGAGCGCCTCGTGCATCGCGTTCAGCACCTGCGGATGCTGGCCCATGCCGAGATAATCGTTGGAGCACCACACCGTGACTTCGCCGGCGCCATCAGGGTGATGATGCCTGGCACGGGGAAACGCGCCAGCCTTGCGCTCCAGATCGGCAAATACGCGATAGCGTCCTTCGCGATGAAGACCTTCAAGTTGCCGGCGAAAATAAGCTTCGTAGTTCATGACGTCCTCCCATTAATCGTTGCCGCCGGCTCGGTACTGATATTGAGAGCCGTCGTCAGGCCATCCCTTGCGTGTTGCTCGCGGAAACTCTGACGGAACTGGTCTTCGAGCCGCTGCCGTGCGCAAGCCGCTGGCGCCGGTCTCGGAGGCGCCGCATCAGGGCGCACGTTCGCAAGCACGACGAGATTGGGCGGGGCATTGGTGATCTTGGTGTCGCGTTCCTGTTCCATGGTGGTGTCCTCCGGCGGCAAACCCGAGCGTATGCCCCAGCCCCACAGCGTGATCGCCGGCAAGCGGCAGCAGCATGAACCAATGCTCGACAACGCCGAGCGCAAACAAGGTAGAAACCAGCGTCAGTCCAACGACATCGAACGGCGTGACCGCCACTTCGACGATCCGCTGGACCAGGATGACGAGAACGGCGGTCGCAAGCGTAACCGAAGCCGGAAAGAATGCGCTGACCGGCTTGCGGGCGAAGAAGCTCTTCAGGAATCGCACGGCATCCGGCATCAGTTCGTCATTGGTGACGGGAACGCCGAGGAAGAGGTTGATCTTGGCGCTCTGCCGCAGCACCCAGAGCGCCGCAAAAGTCCAGAGCCCGATCTGGTTGGCCCCGTTCCAGGTCAGCGCGACGACGGCGGCACCGCAGGCCAGCAGCGCGAACTCATGATAGAGGATCGCCTGCAACGCGTAGCTGAGCCGCCTCCAGCCGGTCACGCCAACCGGACAGGGCAGCGGTCGCGGTCCCGTCAGCCAACCTGCGAGAAACGCGATCTCCTGCGCGCCCCATAGCAGGATGGTGCAGGTAAAGGCGATATAGGCGCCGCCAACGCTGGTGTCGCCGGCCGTAAGCGCCAGGCCGCTAAGCGATCCGGCGAGCAGCACGCCTGCCAGCAACGCTCGCGAGCCCTTCAAAGCGTCCCGCACGTCCCACCAGCAAAAGCACGGCCCCGGTGCTGAACCACCATACAAACGCCGCGTAGATGGGTGGGACCGTGTATGACGCTATCAACGCCCTCTCCTCACCATGCCGGTTGCATGCAGATTTCGCGCGGCAGCGCATTCGGCTTCACCGGCAACAGGAACAGCCGCGCGAATGTCAGCGCCGCCCTGCCCGCCAGACCGGCGCGCTTTACTTTCGACAGGAAGCCGCCCTTCTCGCGCGCGTCGGCGATCGCCTCGGAAATCAGCCGCAGGCGCTCGAGACCGGCGAGGAAGCGCGGATCGTCGAGATCCAGCGTGACCGGAAATACCTGCTTGGAAATTTCCGAGGTGATGCGGAATACCCGCATATCGTATTCGGTCGGGTGCATCCCCAGCGCCTCGTGGAACGCCGGCCGCATGTGATCGCGCACATACATGGTGGCGAACACCGCGAGCAGGAAGAACCGGATCCAGAGCTTGTTGACGCCGCGCAGCAGCGAGGGATCGGCGCGCATCAAGAGCGCAAAGGCCTCGCCGTGGCGGAACTCGTCGTTGCACCACAGTTCGAACCAGCGGAAGATCGGATGGAACTGGCGCTCGGGATGCCGCTCCATCTGCCGGTAGATGGTGATGTAGCGGGCGTAGCCGATCTTCTCCGACAGATAGGTCGCGTAGAAGATGAACTTCGGCCGGAAGTAGGTGTATTTCTTCACCTTCGTGAGAAAGCTCAGATCGACGCCGATGCCGTGATCTTTCAGGATCTCATTGATGAAGCCGGCATGGCGGGCCTCGTCGCGGCTCATGAAGCTGAACAGCTCCTGGATATCCTTGTTCTTGATCCGCTTCTTGATCTCCGCATAGAGCACGCAGCCGGAGAATTCGGCGGTGAGCGAGCTGACCAGGAAATCCTTGAACTCCTTGCGCAGCTCGGGCGGCAGCGATTCAAGATCGTTCTTGAATTCGTCGGTCTTGACGAAATGCGCCTTGTTGTGATCGGCGCGCAGCTCCCTGATGACCGCGTTCCATTCGGAGCGCACCAGGCTGACATCGAGGCGGTCCATCGCCTCGAAATCGGTGGTGTAGAAGCGCGGGCTGAGGATCGTGTCCTCGCGCGCCATGTCGGGGCTTTCGGCGCTGCCCTTGATGCCGGGTCGCGTCTGCAGGCTGCCCTGGGTGCCGCCTTCCATGGGGATCATGTTGCCCTCCCATCCGAGAAGCTGACTTCGTAGAGCTCGGTCAATTCGAGATAACCTTCGATCCGCGCCCGCAGCCGGTCGAGCGGACCGCCGCGCGACGACCGTCGCGGTGCGGCGCACGACAAGGCGCTGGCCGAATTCGACGCCGGTCGGCGCGTCATGCACCCTGACTTCATCGCCCGGCTTGATCTCGATGTCGCCGTCGAGAACGACATGGGCGTGCAACGTCTCCGAGGTCTGCTCGATCTCGACCGTGCAGGGCACGTCGAACGATCTTGCGCGAACCGATCCAGGTCATCGTCATGCCGCGCCTCCCCGGAGTTTCATCAGCCGCGCAAAGGCCTCGGTATTGGCCGATCCGAACGCATCGAGATCGATCTGCTTGCCGCTCGAGGTGTCGGTCAGCGTGATCTGGCCGTTGACGAAGCGGGTCAGCCGGAACGGCGGCTGCGAGCCGATGTCGCCGAGCTTGCGTTCCCGCGCCAGCCCGCGCAGCACCACGCGGATGAAGCCGTTGCTGCCGGGCGCCAACGTGTCGACCAGCTGCTGGTTGCTGGCGTCGTACACCAGCACCGCGCCGTTCTTGCCGTCCTCGAACCGGAAGTCGCGGCTTTCCACGGCCGCCGGCAGCGTCATGCGGACTTCGCCGACGCCGCTCAACCGGACGGTCGTGACGGACGCAAGGGCGAACAGGATCAGCGCCGCCGCGGCGAATACGCCTCCCTTGGGAACGACGGGCTCGTGAATGGCCTGGCTCATGCGTTGTCTCCGTTTCAGGCTGCCACGGTGTTTGGTGAATGCGGGATGGCATCGGGCGCGAAATCGGATGCGCCGGATTGCACCAGCGAGATCGCGGACGGGCCCGGTTGTCCCGCCAGCGCTTCCGCCAACTTGGCCGCGACCGCCGCCGCATCCGGTATCGAACTCAGCATCGGCTCCGGTGCCCGCAGCCCCCACGGGCGGATGTGCGGCCAGAGCAGCAGATACGACACGCGCTTGCTGTCCGAAACCTGCAGCGGGATATCGCCGCTGCCGTCGCGATAGGTTTTCAGGGCCGCGTTCGCGATCCTGGAGAGCGGGATGTTCATCGTCATCGGCAGCGCGACGCCGAACTGGAACAGCACCCGCTTGCTGGTGATGGTGTAGCAGGCCGCACGCCGGAACAGCCACGCCAGAGCGGCCAGCACCGCGATGGCACTCATGGCCGGAACGATCAGCCACAGCGCGGAGATCGCGGCGTCCGCCGGCGGCACACCGTGCGACCAGTTCGACCACAGCCGCCACACCAGCAGCAGGCCGAAATAGATCGCGACCTCGCGGATGTGGAACGAACGCAGCGCCAGTCCCTTGAACGTGGGCTTGCCCTGCCAGATCACGCGCTCGCCGACCGGCAATGGCGCCGGCAGCTCCTTGAACTGCAAATTCTTGAACTGTTGATGATCCTGTTTCACAGCAGCGGCTCCTGTCGTGCCGGCGTCGCGTAGAGCGTTCCGGCGCCGTAATAGCCAACGATCTTGTCTTCCTCGAGCTTGGTCACCTGATCGAGGCTCTTGGTGGCCGGCACGTCGGCGAACTGGCTGCCGAGAATGGCGTCCACCCAGACCCATTGGCGATAGCGATTGATCTTGGCGAACGGCAGCGGCAGCAGCACGCGCCGGGCGCCTTCAGCTGTCGTGACCTCCACTTCGAGATAGCGGATCAGCGCTTCGGCGCGATCGACCCAGACGTCGGTGACCACGCCACCGACCTCACTGTCCGCCCCCATCACGCTCATGCCGCGCGGATCGGGATCGCGCGCTTCCAGATATGTGCCTTCGGCCAGCCGCAACGGAACGATGCAGGGGATGTCCTCCATGGTAAGTTCAGGGACATCCTCACGGTCGGCATAGGAACCGGGGCCGACGCCATCGAGCATCGGATTGCCGGTCGGCTCCATCGGCGCGCCCGGCCAAACCGCAATCGGCGCCACCGCGACGTCGCGGCGATCGTTCTTGTGGTTCGGCAGCGTGGCGATGTGCCCGGTCCGCAGCAGATAACTCTTGGGGTCGGGCATCCTCGGGAAGCCGTGGACTACGCCGCCGCCGCTCGCCGGTGGAATCCAGCGGATAGCCCTCGCGCTTGTCTTCGCGGCGAAGGTAGAAGATCAGGCAGGCAAAGAAGATCCAGAAGACGTAGAGCGTGACCTGTGCCAGGTCCATGTAAGCGCCGGATTGCATGAGAGACCTCCCTCTCGTTGACTAACCAGGAAATTCAGCGAGTCCGAACTTTGTTGACGGTTGCGAGAAGCGCGTTCGTGCCGTGCGCACGAGCGGGCCGATCGCAACCAGCGTGGCGAACAGCAATGCAATTTCGATGTGGTAGACGACGCTGTATCCCGTCGACGGATCGGTCAGCGCGCGGCCGAGCGCGCCGCTTGACGCCAGCGACGACACCGCGTCACGAATGCCGCCGCCCAGCGCAATCCCTCCGCCGGCCGCGGTCGCCTGTACGGCGCCCCATGTGCCCAGCGCCAATCCGCTCTCGCCGTCGCGCGCCAGCGCCATCGCCGCCGTCAGCGTGCCCGCCGCGAACAGCCCGCCGCCAAATCCGATCAGGCAGGTGCCGATCCGGAACAGCAGCACCGAACTCAAGGGCGCGGCAAAGATCACCGCCGCGAAAGCAAAGATGCCGGCTACCGCGCCGAAGCCCGCGATGCGATACGGATCGGCGTTGCGTCCCAGCGTCCTTGCGGCCAGTCCAAAGCCTGCGAGCGTGCCGAGCGCGAAGAAGGCGGTGAGCGCGGTGGTCTGGCCGACGCTGAGTTTGAGGATTTCGGCGCCGTACGGCTCCAGCAGAATATCCTGCATCGAGAACGCCGAGGTCCCCAGCGCGAGCGCGACAAGGACACGGACGGAGCCGCCGGACTTGCGGAACCGGGCCCAGGATTGCTGGAACTGCGGCCGCTCGCGCGCCGCCGAGGTCAGCGAGGGATTGCGCGCTTCCTGCTTCCACAGCGCCGCGATGTTGAGCAGCATTTGCGTGACGGCCACGCCCTGGATGATCTGGATCAGGCGGATTTCGTCGAAATTGCGCAACAGCTCGCTGAAGATCAGCGCACTGCCGACCATCCCGATCAGCAGCATCACATAGAGGAAGGCGACCACGCGCGGCCGCGCATCTTCGGGTGCAATATCGGTGGCCAGCGCCAGCCCGGCGGTCTGGGTCGTGTGCATGCCCGCGCCGATCAGCAGGAACGCCAGCGCCGCGCCGAATTGTCCGTAGACGGCCGGATATTCGCCGGTGCCGGACAGCACCAGCAGCGCGAACGGCAGGATGGCGAAGCCGCCGAACTGCAGCAGCGTGCCCATCCAGATATAGGGGACGCGCCGCCAGCCCAGCACCGAGCGGTGATTGTCGGACTTGAATCCGATCAGCACGCGGAACGGCGCGAACACCAGCGGGATCGACACCATCAACGAAACCAGCAAGGTCGAGACGCCGAGTTCGACGATCATCACGCGGTTGAGCGTACCGTTCAGCAGCACGATGGAGATGCCGGTCGAGACCTGGAACAGCGACAGCCGCAGCAACCGTCCGAGCGGAAGCTCTTTGGTGGCAGCGTCCGCAAAGGGAAGGAAACGCGTTCCAAGACGCATCCAGCCCTTTGCCAATGTCGCCGAAGACACGGGTCATCGCGGTATCATCTCCAATGCCTGCGATTTGTAGAATCCACTGGCGATGCGACGGCTGCGGCCGATCTGCCAGCGCTCCAGCCCCTCTTCCGACATCAGCAGCCGCCGCAATTTCTGCTCGTTCACCGGCTCGATCGCCGGCGCGCGGTCGCCGCGCGGGAAAAGCCGGCCGACCGCATGCATCACGGCCAGGGCCGGCGTTTTCGGGGCAAACGTCACCAGCAGCGCCTCGCGGGTGCGCTCGCGCCAGTCCCGCCATGATCCGGCAGGTGTCCGCTGGAGCGGTAATGGATCAGCGAATCCATCGCGACCACGAAATCGAACTTGCCGAGTTTTGGGTCGAGCATGTCGCCGGCACGGAATTCGATCGCAGAGCGAATCGAGATCCGACGGAAGGCGTTCACGGGCCACCGAGACCAGCGTCGGCGACAGATCGATCGCGACGACGCGCGCACCGCGCCGCGCCGCCTCGATCGACAGCGCGCCGGTGCCGCAACCGGCATCGAGCAACCGCGCGCCGCTCATGTTTTGCGGCAGCCAGGACAGCAGCGTGTTGCGCATCTCGTCGCGTCCAGCGCGGACCGTCGCCCTGATGCGGCCGACCGGCGCATCCGAGGTCAGCTTGGCCCAGGCATCGACCGCGGTCCGGTCGAAATAGGTCTCAAGCTCGCCACGCCGTTCGAGATAGGTTGCGATAGACATCAGTCGAACCCCAGCAGATCGAAGATTTCACGGTCCTTGAGCGATTTTCCCGGCAACGGCTCGATCGTCCCTGCCCAGAGTTCGGCGGCGAGCCGCATGTATTCGTCCGTGACCGCCTTCAATTCCGGCGTCTCGTCCATCTCGAACAGCGTCGACTTCTTCAGGCGGCTCTTGCGGATGACATCGAGGTCCGGGAAATGCGCGATGCGCTTCAACCCGGCCTGTTCGTTGTAACGGTCGATCTGGTCGGTATCCTTGCTGCGGTTGGCGATCACGCCGCCAAGCCGCACGCCGTAGTTCTTCGACTTGGCTTCGATCGCGGCCACGATGCGGTTCATCGCAAAGATCGAGTCGAAATCATTGGCCGCGACGATCAACGCGCGATCCGAATGCTGCAAGGGTGCGGCAAAACCGCCGCAAACGACGTCGCCGAGCACATCGAAGATCACCACGTCGGTATCTTCGAGCAGATGATGCTCCTTCAGCAGCTTGACGGTCTGGCCGACGACGTAACCGCCGCATCCTGTTCCAGCCGGCGGGCCGCCGGCCTCGAGGCACATCACGCCGTTGTAGCCCTCGAACACGAAATCTTCCGGCACGCAGCTCCTCGGCATGGAAGTTCACCGATTCCAGCACGTCGATGACGGTCGGGACCAGACGCTTGGTCAGCGTGAAGGTCGAGTCATGCTTGGGATCGCAGCCGATCTGCAGTACGCGCTTGCCGAGCTTCGAGAAGGCGACCGACAGGTTCGACGACGTCGTGCTCTTGCCGATCCCACCCTTGCCATAGACCGAAAACACTTTTGCGGTGCCGATCTTGAGCTTTGGGATCGAGCTGGACCTGAACGCTGCCCTCGCCGTCGCCGCAACGCGAGAGGCTTTTCAGCTTCAAATGTCCTTCGATCGCAGATGGAGGGCTCTGGATGTTCATGCGGCAACTCCCACGCCTTCAAGGCGGTCTTCGAGCTCTTCGCCTGCCCTGCGCAGGACATCGAGCATCTCCGGATCGGGCGACCAGTATTTGCGTTCGTGCGCCTCGATCAGGCGATTTGCGACCTTTGCGGACGCGACCGGATTGAGCGACGCCAGCCGCTCGCGCATCGCCGGATCGAGCATGAACGTCTCGGTGAGCTGCCGGTACACCCAGGGCGCCACCTCGCCCGTGGTCGCCGACCAGCCCATGGTGTTGGTGACGTGCTCTTCGATCTGGCGAACGCCCTCGTAGCCATGCTTGAGCATGCCCTCGTACCATTTCGGATTGAGCATCCGGGTACGGGTTTCCAGCGAAACTTGTTCCGACAACGTACGGACCGTGCCGGCGCCGCGGGTCTGATCGCCGATATAGACCGGCGCCGACTGCCCGCCCTTGGCCATGCGAACGGCGCGGCTGATGCCGCCCAGCGTGTCGAAGTAATGATCGACAGTGGTGACGCCGAGTTCGACAGAGTCGAGGTTCTGGTAGGCGAGATCGACGGTGGCGAGCGCGTTCTTCAGCAGCGCCGTCTGCTGCACCGGTTGTCCTTTGACGCCGTAGGCAAAGCTCTTGCGACGGGTATAGGTCTCCGCGAGTTCGTCCTCGTCTTCCCAGCGGCCGTTCTCGACCAGATGGTTGACGTTCGAACCGTAGGCGCCGTCGGCATTGCCAAACACGCGCAACGATGCGGTTTCGAGATCGCAATTGTTCGCGGCCTGGAACGCCAGCGCGTGCTTGCGAACGAAGTTCCGTTCAGGCGGTTCATCTGCGGAAGCCGCCAGGAAGCAGGCTTCGGCCAGCAGCTTGATCTGCAGCGGCAGCAGGTCGCGGAAGATGCCGGACATGCGTGACGATCACGTCGATCCGCGGCCGGTTGAGCTGATCGAGCGGCAGCAGTTCCGCGCCGGTCAAGCGGCCGTATCCGTCGAAGCGGGGCCTTGCACCGAGCAGCGCAAGCGCTTGCCCGATCGGCGCACCCTCGTTCTTGAGATTGTCGGTACCCCACAGCACGATCGCCACCGACTCCGGTATCCCGTGTCCTTCGCTGGCGTGCTTGTCGATCAGCCGCTGCGCCTGCTGCGCGCCGTCCTGAACCGCAAAGGCGCTGGGAATCCGGAACGGGTCGAAGCCATGAAGATTGCGGCCCGTCGGCAGGATCGCCGGCGTGCGCAAGAGATCGCCACCCGGCGCGGGACGGACGAACTTGCCGTCGAGCGCATGCAGGATGCTCGGGATCTCGTGATCCTGCTGCAAGCATGCGATCAATGCCGGCCAATTCCTTGTAGAGCGCAAGGGATCGCTGTCATCCCTCGCGGCCAACGTCTCGGGCGCTTCGCCCTTTACCAAGGCCTCAAGAATCGACTTGTCGGGACGAACGCCATGCGATGCGTCCGCAACGGCCTGCAACATCTCGACGCGCTGCTCCGCCGACGGCGGTCTCGCCTACGACGTGGAGGCCATGCGGGATCAGCGTGTATTCGAGTTCCAGCACCGCCGCCGAGAGCTTGCCGATTGCTTGCGCCGGATCGGTCCAGGCTGGTTCAGCCGCCGTCAAGTTCCAGCGTACTGGCCTGAGCCTGAATCAGCCTCGCCAGGCCGACGCGTTCGGCATCGCTGTCCGGCGGCAAGCCGCGCCAGCGCTCGATCGATGCTTTCAGCTCGACCAGGCCCTTGTAGAGCCCGGCATGGGCGACCGGCGGGGTGAGATAGCTGATCAGCGTCGCCGCCGAACGCCGTTTGGCGATCGTGCCTTCGGACGGATTGTTCGAGGCATACAGATAGAGATTTGGCAGGTCGCCGATCATGCGGTCGGGCCAGCATGCGCCGGACAGGCCGGTCTGCTTGCCGGGCATGAATTCGAGCGCGCCATGGGTGCCGAAATGCAGCACCGCGCCGGCGCCGAAATCCTCGCGCAGCCAGCGATAGAATGCCGAGAACGCATGCGTCGGCGCAAAGCCCTTCTCGAACAGCAGCCGCATCGGATCGCCCTCGTAGCCAAAGGCGGGCTGGATGCCGACGAAAACATTGCCGAAGCGCTCGCCGAGCACGAAGATCGAACTGCCGTCGCTTTGCTGTTTGCCAGGTGCCGGACCCCATTGAGCCTCGATCTGGCGCAGCCATTTTTCGCTGCGAACGTGATCGCCAGCCGGAATTCGAGCGTGGACATTGGCATCGGCGCCGAAGCGGGCCGCGTTGCCCGCCACGATCCGTTCTCGCAGCGCGTCGACATCCGCGGGCAGATCGACCTGATAGCCCTCGCGCTTCATGGCGGTGAGCGTGTTCGATGCAGGGATTCGAACACCGAGAGAAATGCCGCGGTGCCGGTATTGCCCGCATTCGGCGGAAAATTGAACAGAACGATCGCGACCTTGCGATCCCGCCGCTCGGAACGCCGCATGGCCACCAGGCGAGCGGTACGAGACGCCAGCATCTCCGCGCGCTCGCTGCAGACTTGCATTTCGCCGGCGACGTCGGATCGGGAGAAAGTGCACGAACGTTCGCATCCCGTGCACGGCATCCCTGCCCCATCGGAGCGACCGCCATAGACCATCGGACCCGCAGCGCCATCCAGTTCCGGGATCGCCACCATGATGGTGCTCTCCACCGGCATCAGGCCGCGATCCGATGCGCCCCATTGTTCGAGCGTCTGGAATTCCACGGGGTGCGCCGAGAGATAAGGCACGTCGAGCGTGGCGAGGATTTCCTCGGCCGCCTTGGAGTCGTTATAGGCGGGGCCGCCGACCAGCGAGAAGCCGGTCAGCGAGACCACCGCATCGACCGCGCTGCGGCCGTCCTTCATGAAAAAGCGTTCGATCGCCGGCCGCTGATCGAGACCGCTGGCGAAAGCCGGGATCACCCGCAGCCCTTTCGCCTCGAACGCTGCGATCACGCCGTCATAATGCCCGGAATTTCCGGCCAGCAGATACGAACGCAGCAGGAGGATACCGACCGTGCCGCGTTCGCCCGGCAATTCCGGCAGCCGTTCGGCCGTCTCGGCGATGCGGCCTTTGAGGCGCGGATGGTAGACACCGATATCGGCGTATTCGACCGGAGGCTCGGCCTTGACGATCCCGCGCAGGCCGCGGCGCGGGCCATCGGCGTATCGGTCCACCAGCAGGCGGATCATGTTGGCGATGTTTTGCTCGGACCCCGCCAGCCAGTATTGCAGGTCAGAAAGTAGGCTCGCATGTCCTGCGCGGTGCCGGGAATGAAGCGCAGCAGTTTTGGCAACTGCCGCAGCATCTTCATTTCGCCCTTGCCGCCGGGGCTTGAACCCTTGCGATTACCGCGCAGCTTCTTCAGCCAGGCGATAGCGCCCAGCGCCTCACCGCTCATGTCGAACTTGCCGACCCGCGTCAGCTTCACGACCTCGGCCGCCGACATGCAGCAGACCATAGCGTCGCAGTCGTTACGGCGAGCGGTCAGTGCAGGCATCACGGCGCGGACATGATCGTCGAGGAACAGCATCGTGGCGATCACGATGTCGCCGCGGGCGATATCGGCCTTGCAGCGGTCGAGCGCCACGTCGTCGGTGCCCCATTCGTCCGCGGAGTGAACGACGAGTGACAGCCCCGGGAAATTGCCCTTCAAGCGCGCCTGCGCCCGCGAAGCCGCGCGGGACAGATGACCATCCATGGTCACGATGACGACCCTTATCGGGATCGCGTCAGCGGGCGTAATGCGCTTTGGCATCGTAGAGCGTCTCGATGGTTATGGTGGCCAAACCGTTTTCGTTGGCGAAGCGTTCGGTGTTGCGGCGCGCCTTACCGCGAACGAAGAACGGGATTTTTCGAAGCTCTTTCTCCGCGTCCGACCGCCCAGATAGCGGTGATGTCGGACATCGCGGCAACAGCTACGACGGGCGCGGCTCGCGCCTCATCCGCCGGCGCGGCGTGCCCCGCACCCAGATGCGACGGCACCGCGCCATCGCCGAATTCAAAATCATCCTTGAACATCGTCAGCAGATGCTCCTCCAGGCCCATCATCAGCGGATGCACCCAGGTGTCGAAGATCACGTTGGCGCCTTCGAAACCCATTTGCGGGGCGTAGCGAGCCGGAAAATCCTGCACATGCACCGGCGCCGAGATTACCGCGCAGGGCACACCGAGGCGTTTGGCGATATGGCGTTCCATCTGCGTGCCGAGCACCAGCTCGGGCTGCAGCTCCGCGACTTTGGCCTCGACCTCGAGGTAATCGTCCGTGATCAGCGGTTCGACGTCGTAACGTTTCGCGGCCTCGCGGATTTCACGGCCGAATTCGCGGCTGTAGGTGCCGAGTCCGACCACCTTGAAGCCGAGTTCGTCGGACGCGATGCGGGCGGCGGCCACGGCATGGGTGGCGTCGCCAAAGATGAAGACGCGCTTGCCGGTGAGATAGGTCGAATCGACCGAGCGCGAGTACCACGGCAACCGCGTCGAGGAAGCCGCCAGCACACCTGATGCATCGACCCCGGCAAGCTTTGCCACCTCTTCGACGAACTCGCGGGTCGCCGACACGCCAATCGGTATGGTTCTGGTAAACGGCTGGCCGAACGTGCGCTGCAGCCATGAGGCCGCCTGCCCGGCAATCTCGGGATAGAGCACGACATTGAAGTCGGCGTCACCAAGCCTCGCGATATCAGCCGGCATCGCACCCATGGGCGCTGTGACACTGACGTCGATGCCGAGCTTCGTCAGCAGCGATGTGATCTCGGTGATATCGTCGCGGTGACGGAAACCAAGAGCCGTGGGACCCAACAAATTGCAGCGAGGCCGCGCGTCCATCGCGCGCTCGGCGCGCCTGGTGCCCGGGGCCGGCGCCGAAGGCCCGGCCAGCGCGCGCACGAGCTGATAGAACGTCTCGGCCGCGCCCCAATTTTCCTTGCGCTGATACGCCGGAAGATCGACCGTTATGACAGGAATCGGAAGATTGAGCGCACGCGCCAGACCGCCGGGATCGTCCTGGATCAGCGATCCCGTGCAGGAAGCACCAACGATCATCGCCTGCGGCTGGAACCGGTCATAAGCGTTCCGGGCCGCAGTCTTGAACAGCTCAGCGGTATCGCCACCGAGGTCGCGCGCGGAGAATGTCGTGTAGGTTACGGGCGGCCGCCGGTCGCGGCGTTCGATCATCGTGAACAGCAGATCCGCGTAGGTGTCGCCCTGCGGCGCGTGCAGGACATAATGCAGACCTTCCATTCCGGTGGCGACGCGCATCGCGCCGACGTGGGGAGGTCCTTCATATGTCCACACTGTAAGCTGCATGATCAGGCCACCAGCTTCGCGCGGCGTACGAGCGGGCGCGCAAACAGTTCGGCGAGATCAGCGGCCTGCTCGTAGCCCTGAATCGGGGTAAACACGAGTTCGATCGACCATTTCGTCGTCATGCCCTCGGCTTCCAGCGGATTGGCAAGCCCAAGCCCGCACACAACGAGATCGGGCTGCGCCGAACGACACCGATCGAGCTGCAGATCGACGTCTTGCCCTTCAGTCAGCGCGACGCCTGCCGGCAACAGCTTGAGTTCTTCGGCAAGATGCTCGCGATGCAGATACGGCGTGCCCACCTCGACCAGTTGCATCGACAATTCGCGCGACAGAAACCGCGCCAGCGGAATTTCGAGTTGGGAGTCCGGAAACAGAAAAATACGACGCCCGGCCAATTGATCTCGGTAGCGCATCAGCGCCCGTTCCGCCCGCGAGCGATAGGGATGCGTCACGGCCTCGAACAGCACCGGATCGACGCCAAACGCATCGGCCGCCGCACAAAGCCAAGCGGTGGTCCCCTCCACGCCTAGCGGGAACGGCGCCGCCAACCGCTTGGCGCCACGGTCTTCCAGAGCGCGCGCGGTATCGGCAAGGAACGGTTGCGCCAAGAGGAATTTGGTATTCGGCCCCACGGCTGGAAGTGCGGTGGAGTTGCGCGGCGGCAGAAACCGCACCTCGCCGATGCCAAGCGCCTCAAACAGCCGGACGAACTGATCCTCGACCACATCGGCCAAAGATCCCACGATGAGCAGCTGGTCCTCGCCCGTTCCGCTCGGGGGGAGCGCCGGAACGAGCGAGGCGAGACATGCATCCTCGCCTTGCGTGAATGTTGTCTCGATTCCACTGC
This sequence comes from uncultured Alphaproteobacteria bacterium, assembly GCA_963742935.1. Classification (GTDB taxonomy): domain Bacteria; phylum Pseudomonadota; class Alphaproteobacteria; order Rhizobiales; family Xanthobacteraceae; genus Bradyrhizobium. Next base: position 24,542 of record CAVUOI010000034.1, read on the forward strand.
CTGAGTAATTCAGAATGCGCACAGCCGGCGAAAATCTCTGTGACAGCCGCAGCGCCGCGCGCGACAGATCGAGCTTGATTACCTCGGATGGGCACGAACCGACCAGAAACAGCAGCCTGATATCCGGCCTCCGCGCAATCAGCTGCGTTACGATCCGGTCCAGTTCATCATTGGCGTCGGTAAGCCCTGCGAGATCCTTCTCTTCCATGATCGCGGTCGCAAAGCGCGGTTCGGCGAAGATCATCACGCCGGCTGCGGACTGGATCAGATGCGCGCAGGTCCGCGAACCCACCACAAGGAAGAATGCGTCCTGGATCTTTCGATGCAGCCAGACGATCCCGGTCAACCCGCAGAACACTTCGCGCTGCCCGCTCTCGCGGCGAACCGGATTGGTCACGATCCCGGCGTCGGCCGTACATCCCTGCACATGCGCGTTCATGCCTGGCTCCCGGAAATGGAGGGAGTCGAGCCGCTCATCGCGACGCGCAGCGCGAAGCTTCAGTACGAACTGCGTGGCATTGACGAAGTAGGACGCGTAGGCCGCCAGCGCGAGCAGCATCTGCTGGTGCGGGTCGCCGATCCCGGCGAACAGCGCCACCAGATATGCCGTGTGCAGCGCCAGTACGAGGAAGCTGAAGACGTCTTCCCAGAAGAACGCCGGCGCAAACAGATAACAGCCAAAGACTTCCCGTTCCCAGATCGAGCCGGTGATCATGATCGCGTAAAGCAACAGCGTCTTGATCACGACCGACGCCGTCGCCACGCCAAACCCCTCGCCTGTGGCGAGATAACGGAGCACAAGCGCAAGGCTGACCAGGAAGACGACGAACTGGACCGGCGCCAGGATCCCCTGCACCAGCGTCCACTTTGTTGCGTCGCGGCGAAAGCGCTGTTCAGGCGTGTACAGCGCCTTAAGTGACTGTGGGGACGATCGGACTGAGCGATTGGCAGAGTTCGACTTGGAAATTTCGTTCGCAGGCGCAACGACGGATTCTTGAACCAAACTGTAAAGATTATTTGACAGTCTTTCGTCTCGGTGGTGCGATACCGACTGGGAAATGCGAGCATCTGCCGGCGATTGATCGCCGTATTGGGGAAATTCCTGACTTGAAGCTGCTCGACGCTGCACCGCGCCACTCCCTATGTGCGGGCCTGATGACAAGAAAGCTAAACTTCGTTCTGAGAACTGTCAATCTATCTAGACGTAAATTAAACTTGACGGTTTTGAGAAGCGAGGACTTAATGTTGGGGGGAGTGAAAAAATGACCGATGTGAACGAGCAATCCTTCTCAGCCGGCACCGCTACTGACGCAGCCGCGGCACGTCGTTCCAAATCACTTCGACAACGGATCCCAGCGCCGATATGGCGGTTTCGGCCGACGCTGCAGCCGATCCAGGTGGTCCGGACCATCAAAAGCCAACTCGTTCCAAAAATCATACTCGCCCTTCGTCGCGCGCCGGCACCAAGGATTGCAGAAACCGCCGAGCGGCTTCCGACCGAGGTCGAGCATTTCGCAGCGCTGGCCCTCGGAAACGACGATGGCGCCGCGTTTGCCTATGTCGAAGAGCGGTTGGCCAAGGGCAGCACAGTCGAATCGATCTTTCTCGATCTGCTGGCGCCCGCGGCGCGGCAACTCGGCACGCTCTGGGAATCGGACGCGGCAGATTTCGCGAACGTAACGCTGGCAGTGGGCCGTCTTCAGCTCATCATGCGCCGTCTCAGCGACCGCTTCACCGACGAGACAAACGCGTTTCACGCCGGCGAATCGGTGCTGCTGACGATCATTCCGGGCGACCAACACAGCTTCGGACTGTCGATGGTGGCCGAGTTCTTCCGGCGCGCCGGCTGGAATTTGTGTACCGGTCCGTTCTCGTCGCATCAGGAGCTTACATCTCTTGTGCATAACCACTGGTTCGACATCGTCGGCTTTTCCGTCAGCAGCGACCGCCGGCTCGATGAACTGAAGAAGGACATCCACGACATCAGACGCTGCTCGCGCAACAGGTACGTCGGCATCATCATCGGCGGGCCGATGGTGATCGCCCAGCCCGACCTTGTCGCTTCGATGGGAGCGGATATGATGTCCGCAGATGCGACCACGGCACCGCAACAGGCGCATGGCCTGATCGAACAGATGAAGGGCCAGAAATGACTGGCCTCGGCATGCAAGGGCGGCACAAGTTGACGCGACGAAGCCTTCCTTCGAAAGCGACTGTGGAGACCAAGGGAATAACAGCTGCGACGGCGGACGTTCCCTCGCCGCCCATCGTCACCGCGCTTTATCTCCGTACCAAGACACTCCATGTCGAAGCCGAGCGGACCGGTATCATCCGCGATCTGCTGCGAGGAGAAGCCACCCGCGAGGGCTATGTTCTCCTGTTGCGGAATCTGCTTCCCGCCTATCAGGCGCTGGAGCAGGGACTCGAGCGTCATCGCGGTTCCCCTTCCCTCGGCAAGCTCGCCGACTACGGGCTGGATCGCGCGTCGGCGATCGAGGCCGACCTGGTGGCGCTGTGTGGCGCGCATTGGAGCCGCGGCATTCCCCTGCTCGCGGCAGGAGACTTTATGCCAGGCGGATTGCCAAGGCGGCAGAAGGTGACGGCACGCGGCTGATCGCGCATGCCTACACCCGCTATCTCGGCGACCTAAGTGGCGGCCAGATTTTGCAACGTTTGCTGACCCGATCGCTGGACCTTCAGCCTTCGGAACTGTCGTTCTACGATTTTTCGCGATTTCCGGATCTTGATTCGCTCAAGGCGGATTATCGTCGGGCCCTCGATAGTGCCGGAGCCTTGTCGGCTGACCCGCAAATGGTGATCGAGGAAGGTGCCATTGCATTCTCGCTCAACATCGATCTGTCGTGCGCCGTAAAGGCAATGATGTCGTCGGGCCCGATCGCGGCAGTTGCAGAACCATAAGGCAACTTGAGCAGCCACCGGCTACCTATCCGGCTTGTTCCCACCAGATGTACGCGACGCATGCCAGATCAAATGCTCCAGCACCTCGGCAGTACGCAGTGTTGAATTGCGGACGCTCTCCAGCATCTCGGCAATACGGCTGGTTTCCACGCCGTAGGTGATTTCGAGCGCCGCGAGCTGGGCGTTCTCGATCACCGATGACAACAGGTTCTGGTACACGAGATCGGTCTTGGAATCGAGGCGAACGCTGTTGATGCGATTACTCTGGATGATGCCCTCCTGGAAACGGCTGCGGGCAATCTCGGCGGCCTTGCGATCGGTGATGTCGGAAAATATCAGCACAAATCCGAGCACCCGATCCCGCGACGGCTGCACCGGATCGGCCCTTACCATCAGCGGCTTTTCCCGGTTGCCTTCGCTGCGCAACAGCAATTCGCCGCGCCATGCGCGATGATGGCTGATCAAGTCCGCCACGTTTTCGAGAAATTGCTCCGATTGCTGAAATGCCCCAGCCAGTCCATGCAGCCGGCCGACCTCGCCAAGATCCTGCGGCAGTAACGCCTTGAACGCCTCGTTCATCAGGAGGATCTTGCCGTCGATATCGGCGATGATGACCGGTTGCTCGGACACGCGCACATGGCGGCTGAACTGTTCGAGCTGATCCTGGGCGATCAGCGTGCGTACCGCCCGGAATTGCAGCACGATATCCGCCACAGACTGGCCGATCAGGCGAGCCGCGGCAATGTCGGCCGGCGTCCACGGCTCGGACGTTCCCTCCACCTGCTGATGCCATTGCGCGAACGACCGTCGCGGCGACAGATCGGAGGGATTGTCACCGATCACGAACGGCTTGAGCGGATCGCCGCCCCAGGTCACGGTGCGGATGCGCTCCGGGCGAAACCAGATCAGATATTCGCCGGGATTACTGGAAATCGGCGTCACCGCGATCCCGCTTGCGACCTTTATGATTCCCGCGAACTGGGGAAGGTCCAGTCCCAGCGATGCCGTCGCCACCACGGACAGGTCGCGGTGCGTGTCCAGCCACGCCCCGATTTCCCTGATCTCCTGCGTCCCCGGAACCTCTCCGGTCGAGATGATCTGGCCCTCGTAAATCAAGGCGCTTCCGCTCGCCCCCAGCGGCTGAAGAATCGATTGCGAGCTATCGAAGATCGCCCCTCGCCAGTCGCCTTCGCGCGACATCGCCTCGATCATCCGCTGTTCGAGCCGCTGCACAAAGATTTCAGACTGACTCTGCGCAAAACTTTCGAGCGCCGCGATGCGCGTCGCGATCGCTTCAGCAAGCAACTCGCAAACCGCCCGCATTTCGAAATGGATAAAGCGCGGTTCGTAATGGTGACAGGCTACGAGGCCCCACAATTTGCCACCGACCACGAGCGAGATCACCAGGGTGGCGCCTACGCCCATATTCTTCAGGTACTGCAGATGAATTGGCGACATGCTGCGCAGGAAACAGAGCGACATGTCCAGATCCTGCCCCGTTATCGGAGACAGCCGCGGCCGCAGCGCAACGGGTTCGTAGTTCACATCGACCAGCACACGTACCCGCGTACGCTCATAGAGGCGCCGCGCCATTTGCGGAATATCCGTCGCAGGGTAGCGATTGCCCAAATAGGCTTCGAGTTCGGGCCTACGGCGCTCCGAAAATACCTCGCCATGCCCTTCGTCATCGAACCGGTAAATCATCACGCGGTCGTAGCTGGTGCGATCCTGAAACAGCGTCGCGGCTTCCTCGCATAGCGCACGGAGCGAAGATGCCGTGCGGATCTTTTCAAGCGCGTTCGCGATGTGCCGGGACAGATCGACCGATGGCCCCGCACGCTCCAGTTCGATGACCAGGCCACCGGCGGGCGGCCGGTGCAGCAAGCCATCGAACTCCGCACTCGGGTTTCCGATCCGGCAGCGCACTGCGATCGGCATTCCCTGTGCCGTCGGATCGAGATGGGGAAGGATGCGAACCAGCAGATCGCCATCGAGATCGGCAAGCGCCATTCCGATGACCTGCCTCAGATTGAGGAATTCCGCGGCGTTGGCGCTGGCCTGAACGACGTGATAATCGGGTTCGCTGACAACCAATAACGCGCCGTGCGGCTGAATCGAGCCCGCGAGATGAATCTCTTCGCGTTCGCAGTTCGAAAGATCAGCCTTTCCGAACGCGGGGGTAGCGAGCGAATGCAGCGCCAATTCAGGCCTCTGGGGTGGTTTCCTCGGCGTCCGACCCCTTGTCTTCGAGGCCGTAACGATTGAGCTTGGCATAAAGGCTCTGCCGGCTCAATCCCAGTAGTTCAGCCGTCGCCGTCCGGTTCCCGCCCGCAAGCTCCAGCGCCTGCTTCACATAGTGCTGCTCGACGATACTGACGGTGTTCTTGACCAGGCTGCGCAGCGACGATTTTCCGATCTGCTCACTCATCGAACCCAGCGCCGTGCGCAGGAAGTCGCTCTCGTTGCCGGACGGCAGGCGACGGGAGACGTTGCGCAGCAGCACACCGATCTCACCCTGTTCTTCGCCAGTCCCGGCCGAAATCTCGACTTCGGTCTCCGTCCCGAGCTCTCCGCGGATCGACGTCGTGAACAGCCGCACGGTCTTGTGGCGCTGAATATTGGCGAGCAGCGCGTTCAGATCCGCGCCCGGTTGCCAGAGCCAGCGTCCGAGCGATTCTCCGATCGCAGACCCCTTCGAGCCGAGTTGCACCAGATCGAGAAACGCCTGGTTGGCGTGACGAATAATGCCGCCCTCATCGAGCGCCACGAAACCGTCGGGCAGATGATCGATCAACTCTTCGACGGTTGAATGCCCACCCTTCTCGACCGGTGCCGAAGGGCTGGTTGCCGGGGTGAATTGCAGCAGAAATACGTGGCCTGGCTCTGCCGTCATCAGCGATCCGCGCAGCATCCACGGCTTTGCCTCGGCCCCGAGATGCACGAGAATGCTCAATGCCTTGCCGCGTTCGCGAATGCGCGCCAGCATCTCGCGCACGGCATCGCGGTCTTCCGCCGCCACGTCATGGAGCAGCTCGCGACCGGCCAGATCTTCATTGCGGCGGCGCGATGGAGTTCAGCGCTTCGACGGCGGTGCGATTGGCTTCGACGATCCGCAGATTGGCCGCGGACACGATCATGACCGCTTCGTTGGAAGCATCGAACACCAGCCGATAGCGGGTCTCGATCTCGCGAAGCTTCCAGTAATCCCGCTCCATCGTCTGCTGTGCCGCAATCAACCGCGACTGCAACTCGGCGACCGCCTGCAGATTCTTTCCGATCGCGAGCATGCCGGCGCGTCCGCCCAGCAGCACCGTCGTGTATTCCATCGGAATTTCGACACCGCTCGGAAAGCGCTGGTTAATCTGGCGGAAAGCCGAGATCCCGCTGACGCGGGCGTCGTCCACCATGCGCTCTGACCTTGTCGCCGCCCATTTCGCCGGCGACTTCGACCCACGGACGGCCCAGCCAGCCATCGACGCTCTCGCTGCTCATCGAAGGAGACAGCGTCGCCTCGCGGATCACGCCTTCCATGTCCAGAAGGAGCGTGATGTCGGGCTGTACGGTCGGTAATGCGGCCATTCTCTTATCTGCCGATCATTTTCTACGAAGCGGGTTCGCAAAGCGGTCGAAATAGCGACAATCAAACCAAAGCACGTAATGTGCCAATGCGGCCTGACACTTGGAGCGTGGGACCAGCCGCCATCTCGCTAGCAATGCGCAGAATCCACCCGCAAGTCAAGAAACACCTTTGTTTTGAGGGTTTTAGTTGTCACATATACTTTACAGAGGGGTCGGAACGGGTACCCCAGTCCGGGGTTAATACCGCGCCAAATCCGGAGAACGCCAATTGGGCACGGCAAGCCGCTCAAATGCGCGTCAAATATCGACAACATCAATTGATACTTATATATGTCAATGTATCTTAACAGTCGATGCGACAAACAGAACCAAGGCCCAGGGAGAATAACGTGGCGGTTAAACCCACCTTTTTAGCTTTAGTTGCAGTAGCCTTGGCCATCCCGGCCGGTGCGGCATCCGCGCAGGACGCCACCAAGGGCGAGCAGATCTTCAAGCAGTGCATGACCTGTCATCGCATCGGTCCGGATGCCAAGAATCTGGTCGGGCCTGTGCTGACCGGGATTATCGGCCGACAATCCGGCACCGCGGCCGGGTTCGCCTATTCCGCGCTCAACAAGGCGGCAGGTGAGAACGGGCTGGTCTGGAACAACGACCTGATCATGCAATATCTGCCGGATCCCAACGCCTTCCTGAAGAAGTTCCTGACCGACAAGGGCAAGGCGGATCTGGCGACCGGTTCGACCAAGATGGCGTTCAAACTCGCGGACGAGCAGCAGCGCAAGGACGTGATCGCCTACATCGACAAATTCTCCGACAAGAAATAGCCGCGGACACGAGCTGGCCGCCGACCGGCTATTTTCGCCATCTCCGGTAGACGTCGGTGAGGTGCGCCAGCCCTGCAGCCGAGAGGCAAAGGCTGGCGATCGTCCAGCCGCTACCGGCTAGCGTCGCGCGCAGCGCGAGCAGAAGAAACGCGCCCGCGCATAAATTAGGGAGCAGGTCCAGAGGAGCGATGCCCCGCCGGGCACGGGCCCAATACAGTAGCAGGGCCGAGGCTTCGAGCACGACCACGACCAAAATGAAATCAACGAGGCGTCCGCTCGCAAACAGGTCAGCCATGCCGCACGATCACACGGCGACCCGTTCCAGGCAACCTATCCTCGCCTGTCAAGCGAACGGCGCATTGAGACGAACGACCGTCAGGTTTAGGAACGCGGCGAACGATACCCAAAGCAGATAAGGCAGGAGATAAACGCTCGCAGGCCTGGCAAAACGCCAAAATACGATCATCGGCAGCAGGATCGACAGCCAGAGAAAAGCGACCTCGATCAGCGCCCAGTCCGGACGTTTCAACGCAAAGAACAACGTGCTCCACAGCACGTTAAGAAAGCCATTCAGCGCAAACAGCGCGATCACCCATTCGCGTTGCGACCGGCTATCCGCGTTGCGCCAGGCATGGACCGCCGATGTGGTCGCCAGCGCAAAAATCACTGTCCATGCCGGCCCGAACAGCCAGTCCGGCGGCTGCCATGAGGGTTTGCGCAGGTTTTGATACCAGGGCCCGGTATCCGTCAGCGTTCCGCCGAGCACGCCGATGAAGATCGCAACCGAGGCAGCGATCAGCACAGGCTTCCAGAAACCGCCGCGCGGGACCATCAGGCCGAGGCCAGCCCGGCCATATGGGCAAGATTCTTGAAGAAGATCCTGACGTGCGCGATGGGCTTGGCGCGGACCAGCTCCTTGTTCATGTAAGCATCCCAGGTCAGCTTCTGCACATCGCGGTCGCGACAAATGCTGACAAAGCGCTCGCGGCGGCGGTCGTTGGAATACCAATACCACTGCATCACGCCGAGAATCCAGAACACGACGCCGTGCATTCTCATGAAACGCTTGCGCGCGGTACGCAACGTCCTCGCATCACCGGTTTCCAGGAACTGATCGACCGCCTCGGCGGACAATCGTCCACCGATCATGGCGTAGTAGATTCCTTCGCCCGATGCTGGCGCCACGACACCTGCGGCATCGCCGGCCAGCAAGACGCTGTGACCGTCGTCCCACCGCGGCAACGGATGCAGCGGGATCGGCGCGCCCTCGCGACGGATGGTCTCGGAATTTCCAAGCCCCGCGGCATCCCGCAAACTGCCCACGGAATCGCGCAGCGAAAATCCCTTGCGGGCGGAACCTGTACCGACGCTGACGGTGTCGCCGTGCGGGAACACCCAACCATAGAAATCCGGCGATACCGAACCGCGATAATAGACGTCGCAACGCGTGCCGTCGAAGTTGGCTTCCGGCGGCGGTGAGCGAACGATCTCATGATAGGCAAAGACATAAGGCAGGCGGTCGGCGCCGGGCAGGCATTGGCGCGCGACGGCCGACAAGGCTCCGTCCGCGCCGATTAGCGCGCAGGTACGAACGGCTTTTTCGACCGTCGAGCCATCGCCCGCACGCTCCTCGTAATAAACGATGGTCCTGCCGGCTTCATCGCGTTCGAAACGCTTGAACAGTCCAGTTCGCCGCTTAGCGCCAGCCGCCCGGGCACGTTCGCGCAACCACTCGTCGAATTCATCGCGGTCGACCATGCCGACAAAGCCCCCGTCGATCGGCATGTCCACCTGCTTGTCCGATGGCGACACCATTCGCGCCGAATTGACGCGGGCAACCAGCAGATGGTCGGGAATGTCGAAATCGCGGATCAGTCGCGGTGGAATCGCCCCGCCGCACGGCTTGATGCGACCAGCTCGGTCGAGCAACAGGACCTTACGCCCTAAATTGGCAAGGTCATGCGCCGCGGTTGCCCCGGACGGGCCGCCGCCCACCACCACCACGTCGAAGATCTCCGAAATACTCATGATCTCGCTCCTCCCGCGACGACTGCGCGCATATCGCCTGGTGAACCTTGTCGCATTACGCTTCTTGCCGACGCACGATGGACCCAAACCGCCATGCATGCAGACACGACAAACAGCCCGGCTTCAGATGCAAAGACAACGGAGTAGGACAGCGCCGGTGAAGACAGCAGATAGCGCGCGATGTCGCTGGCGAGCGTACCGAGGAAGCCGCCGATTCCGAACGCGAACGCCTGTGCGGCGCCCCAAAGGCCCATGCGCACGCCTTCGCGCTTCTCGCCGCCCGCTCCCACCAAGGCCATCATCGAGCCGATCGCCGCTACCGCGTAGGCACCATTAGTGACGCCGAGCATGAAGACGGTCTCCCGCAACGGCCAAGACGGCCCGATAACGGCCGCCGCCGCCAGGCACAGCAAGGCAACCGCCGAGGCGAGGCAGCCACCGACGGTCCATATCTGCAGATTTCCACGGGAGCGCGGATAAATTGCACCGACCAACGGCACGAGCGCCATGCCGAGCAACGTTCCGCCATGCTGAACGCCCGAGAGTTTCGTCGTCTCTCCCGGCGTGAAGCCAAATACCGCACCGGCGAACGGCTCGAGGATGAGGTCTTGCGCGCTGTAGGCCAGCATCGAGACAAAGACAAAGATCGCAAACCGCCGCGACTTCGGTTCGGTCCAGACTTCGATAAACGCTTCGCGGAATGAGGACTGGCGCGGCGGCTCCTTCAATCGCAGGGAACCCGCGGCTATCGACTTTGCTTCGACGCCCCAGACACCAACCAGCGTGAGAATCATCGCCGCCACAGATACCGACCCGGAAACGACGATGAGCCTCGCAGGCGAGAACGGATCGAGCAGATGACCGGCAACGCCGGTGGTCACGATGAAGCCGGCGATCATCATGACCCAGACGATGGTCGCCGCCGCCGCGCGGCGCTTGTCGTCAGTCCGCTTGGCAAGCAGCACCAGCAGCGATGTGCCCGCAGCGCCTACTCCGACCCCGATGAGGCCGAATGCGGCCACTGCAAGCGCGATCCCGAACAATGGATGCGTCGTCATCCACGCCGTCGCCACCGACGCCATAAGGCCGCCGGTAGCGAGAACGGCCATCCCGCCGACGATCCATGGCGTCCGTCGCGCGCCGAGATCTGAGCCATGGCCCCACGCCGGCCGGAATACCTGAAGGGCATAGTGAATGGCGACCAGCGCGCCGGGCAGGATCGCAGGCATCGCGAGTTCGACCACCATCACCCTGTTCAGCGTCGAAGTGGTAAGAACGACGATGGCGCCAAGGCCGGTCTGAACCAGGCCTAGGCGGACGATACCAAACCAGGAGAGAACGGGATTGTTCATGCCTGGCCCACCTGGATCGCTGCCAGCGCAAACGCGCTGATCAGCATGCCGACCACGTAGCAACTGATCCCGGTTCCGTTGTACCAGGGTGCCCTCTCCCGCGGGCTTTTCAGGAAATGCGCCATCAGGAACAATTGTCCGATCAGCAATGCGCCGACAGCCGCCGCATAGAACGGCAGCTGCCATGCCAGGAGCATCCCGATGACTGCAACCTGCGGCACCGCCATCACCAGGCAGGCAAAGCGCGCGGCGTTGCCGACACCAAGCAAGACCGGAAGCGAATCGATCCCCATCCGCCTGTCGCCTTCGACCGACTTGAAATCGTTCAGCGTCATGATCCCGTGGGCGCCGATGCTATAGAGCAGCGCGATCACAACAATGCGCCAGTCCGGCAGCGACCCGCTCATCACGGCGGCACCGGTGAACCACGGCAAGCCTTCATAACAAAGTCCGCAGGCAGCATTGCCCCACCAGCCGTTCTGCTTCAGGCGGATCGGCGGCGCACTGTACGCCCATGCCAGCGCGAGACCGACGATGGCAGCGACGAACCCCCAGGTGCCAAGCGCGGTCGCCAGCAGCAACGACAGCCCGGTCCAGATGATGGCGATATAGAGACCCCAGCGGCCGGGAATGCGCCCCGAAGGAATCGGACGGTTGGGTTCGTTGATGGCGTCGACATGCCGATCGTACCAGTCATTCACGGCCTGGCTGGTGCCGCACACCATGGGTCCCGCAAGCAGCACACCCGCAGCGATCAGCGGCCAGCGCTGCCCCGGCGAAATGCCTGATGAAACAACACCGCATCCCAACGCCCACATCGGCGGAAACCAGGTGATCGGTTTCAACAGCTCAAGGACGACCAGCGGCGACGGACGTTCGGCGACGGCGCTATTCATTCTCGCCCTCCTCGTCGGCGGCATGTTCGGCGAGGCCGAACCGGCGCAGTTTGACATAGAGGCTCTGCCGGCTGAGACCGAGCATCTCCGCCGCCGACGCGCGATTGTCGCCGGTCAGTTCCAGTGCGGCTTCGATCGACAGTTTCTCGATCACGTCGGTGGCTTCGCGCACGAGATCGCGCAGCGGCACCCGGCCGATCAGCTCGGTGAGCTGCGCGACCGACCGCGGCAGCTCTCGTGCCGAAGACGAAGACGCCGACAACCGCTTTTCGACGTTCCTGATGGCAAAGCCGAACCCTTGTTTCTGGAAGCCGTCGGCGAGCGAGACCGCGGAAACCTCGACATCCGTCGTCGCACCATGCTCGCCGCGCAGCGCGGTCGAGAACAGCTTGATAGAGCCGTTCTGACGAAGATTCGCGAGCGCCACGCCAAAATCCACTCCGGCGCGGCCAAGCCAGCGGTCCAGCAGTTCGCCGCGCACCTGCTCCGCGCTGCCAAGCTGTGCCATTTCGATGAAGGCCGCGTTCGACTTCACGATACGGCCATCGAACTCGGTGATGACCAATCCGTCGGGGGCGGCGTCGAAATAATGCAGCAATATCGACGTCGCCTTTAGCGCGCCGCCTTCCGGCGGCGTCGGCCCCGACGACAGGCGGACGAGGAACAGAGACGCGCTTTCTTGCCGGAACAGCGACGCCGCGACGTTGCATTCCCGGTGCCCTTTCGCGAGGTGAGCGCGGATGTTGGAATCGCGGCCCGTCGCGCGGACATCTCCGAGAAGGGACTGGATCTGCTGCGCGCTTGCTGTGTCGAAATGGGCGGCAAAGCGTGATTTCAGAACCTCGGGCGCGCTCTCGTCGAACAACGCAAGCGCTGCCGGGTTGGCATCGACTATCGTGCTGCTGGCGGCGTCAACGATCATGACCGCTTCCGACGAAACCTGGAACAACAAGCGATACCGGGTTTCGGCATGCCGCAGCTTGGCGTAGTCGCGCTCCATCGACTGCTGGGCATTGATCAGCCGCTGCTGCATCGCGGCCATCGGGCGCAAATCCCGACCAACCACCACGAAGCGATCCTCCCGGCCGATATTGATGGCCGAATAAAGCACCGGTATATCCTCGCCGCCGGCCGACGGATGATTGACCTGGCGCCAGCTCGACGCTTTCCTTATCGCTGCATCGTGCAAAAGCTCTCCGACCTTGGCGCGCGTCTCTGAAGTCACGGTTTCCGAGAGCTTCGAGCCCATCCACCTGCCCTGCGCGTCCAGCTCGAGCGACAGTTCTTCCTTGTTGAACGCAACATCGCGAATGAACTCCCTGGCCGTCGACGATCACGGCGACGTCGGTCGCGGCCGCAATCAAATCCGCGGCCGGCAGTGCGCCGAGATCGCCCAGCGACTCCTTCGGAGATTTGAACATCTGCACCAGGGCAAATATCCTCCACCAACCAGTGATCCTTCACCCAGCGATCCTCCAACCCGGCTTTTCTTGTTAGCGGAAGCTTGGCACGCGAAATTTCGACGTACCCGCCCGCCGCCGCTTGATTCCGGACAGAAACAGATTTGCTGAGCCGGCGAGACGATGAAAGCCTGCGTGCGCCGCGTTGGCATTCTGCAATTCACGGCGCACGTTAAAAATTCGTCTGTTGCGTTATCGCGGCATCGCCAGACCGTGCTTGACGCCCCAGTCGAACCAGTTGTCGACGACGGTACCGGAGAGAAGGATGCCGATGCCGCCGGTCAGCGGGCACAGGACGGCGAACCACCAGGCCCAGCGATGGATCGATTCCGCCGTGGCGTTGAAGCCCATGGTCCAGCGCCAGAACAAGGCGGCCCGCTCCAGTGCCGTTCCACGATCGACGATCTGCTCGATCTCGCGCTCGCCGCCGTAGCGGCTGACGGCCAGGATCGTGGCGCCATGCATCGCGAACAGCAATGCCGAGCCATACAGGAATGCGATCGAAAGCATGTGGAACGGATTGTAGAAGAGATTGCCGTGAGTGATCGAGAAGTTGTTGGTCCAGTCAAGATGCGGGAATATCCCGAACGGCACAGCCTCGCTGAATTGACCCATCAGCAGCGGGCGGATGAAGCCAAGCACCAGATAGAGCCAGATCGCCGACGCAAACGCCCAGGCCACATGCGTGCCCATGCCGAGCGCCCGGGCGCGGCGATACGTCCGCCCCCACCACAACAGGATCGACGTGGTCAGGAAGAAGCCGGCCATCAGCCACCAGCCGCCTTCCTGCAGTGGTGGAAAGCTGATGCCGTATTCAGGCTTCGGCGGATCGAGCGACAGCCAAGGCAGTTGCCGGACGAACTCGATCGGGCTCCAGTTCACCGACGCCAGCATGTTGAGGCCGATGATCTCGATCGCGACGATACCGAACGCGATCGAGACCACACCGAGGTAACCGAGATAGACCGGGCCGACCTGGGCGTCGCCGAGCTTTCCGAGCCAGTAGTTGAACCGGCCCTCCCCGGTACGAATCCACGTTCCCGGTTGCAGAGGAATGCCGGGATAGACGGTGCTTCGCACCTGTACCTGCGTGAAGAAGTTTTGATACTGGGCCATGGCAAGGACTCTTTCTGATGACCGGAATTAGTTGGAGGACCAGATCGGAAGATTGCGCCACCAGTTCCACCACTCGGACCAGGCCTCGCCCTCAGACCACAACGGCCCGCTGATCACGATGCAGACCGCGCTGAAGAACACCGCCGACAAGCGCCACGAACAACCCCAGCCGATGGATGCCGATGGTGCCGATCGAATAGCCGATCAGGTCGCGGAAGATCGTGTTCTCATGCTCTGGCGATTTGACGGGCTCGCCCCGGTCGGGATTGGTCGACGACAGGATCAGGCCGCCGTGCAACGCCAGCGCCAGGCACGTCGTAAAGAAGAACGTGATGGCGATCATGTGCGCGGGATTGTAGTGGAAGTTGCCGTATTGGTAGCCGGTGTTCGAAACCCAATCGAGATGGGTGATGATCCCGTAGGGAAAACCGTAACTCCATGATCCCATCAGCACCGGCCGGATCACGACCAGCGTGAAATAGGCGAAGATGGCGAAGCCGAAAGCGAATGGCACGTGGTAGCCAATGCCGAGCTTTCTGCAGATCTCAACTTCTCGCAGCGCCCAGGAAACAAAGGCGCCGAGTGCGCATACCGTTACGATCTGCCAGATGCCCCCCTCCTGCAGCGGCGCAAATGACAGCCCGTATGCGGCATCGGGCGGATTGACGCTGATCTGCCAGATGTTCCAGGTCGGGCCAAGCGCCGCGCTCCACAGGATCATCGCGATCCCGACCAGCGCGAAGAACATCGTCGTTATCCCGAAGAAGCCGACGAAAAACGGGCCGACCCAGAAATCGAACAGGTCGCCGCCGATGAGCGTTCCGCCGCGAACGCGATATTTTCTTTCAAAGCTGAGCATTGCCATCGTTCGTTCCTCCGCGTGCGAAAATCCCGTCGTCTTTTGTCTCTCGCTTGATAGCTACCGGAAGCGGACGAGACCGGCCGCTCTATCCTGCCCCGCCCGTTCCGGTACGCAGTTTGTCATGCCATCAGGAAGGCATGCTTGGTGGTGTGTACGGCAGAGTAATCTCGGCCGCCTTCGCCTTGCGGGGACCGTCCAGCCAATTGAACCGGTCGGTCGAGAGCAGAATGAAGTGGATCACGATCGCCAGTCCGAACAGGAACGTGAAGAGCATGATCAACGCGCGCCGCGGGTCGAACAGAAGCCAAATTCGCCACATGTTTGTTGCCTCCCGTCAGGTCAAATAGGAGATGGAAACTTGGGCGAAGTGCTGGATGCCATCCAACGCCGTCTTATAGCCGCCGGGGCCCGGCAACCAGGGACGCCACATCCAGGCAAGGATGTGGGCAACCACCGCGATAGCCGTGAAGAGAAAGAAGCTCGTCATGAATATCGAGTGGAATTCCTTGGCTTCGGCTTCGGATAGCCCCGATAAGGAACCGTCCTTCATTTGGTATCCTCCTAGTGATGGCCTTGCGGCCGTTCGCCGCCCGAGCGAGGGCGACAGCGAATACCGGATCTTTCGACACGGCATTATCCGCCCGGCAAGAGACCGGACGAAATCCCGATTACAAGCCCATGAACGACGAGCCCACCCAAACCCCGGCGGCGCTGCTGGCTTCCTTGAAAATCGATTGTCGAACACGAGCAGGATCGGAGCCTTCGGCCTTACGCCAGGGCGTCAACCGCCCGACGATTGCTCCCGCCAGAGACAACAGGTAACAAGCGCCAAACATCAACCGGTACTCAATGGTCCGGTGCTCGGCTAATATTTTCGAACGACGGCCGGTATGGACATAATCGGACATCGACGTCACCTCCCAATCGTGCTGTTGCACATGCAAATACGGGATCACCGGATAAAGACTGGCTTCGCTCATTCTCATGCGGGTTGCCCATCCATCAGTGCCGCGCGGGCTTGCGCGACCAGCTCCGTGGTGACGCGCCCTTCCCCGGCCCGGCGCGCCCCCCGCTCGGCGGCATCGCGCAGGCGTTTGGCCGCCGAAATGCGCACCAGCACGGGATGCGCCTCGAGCACCTCGTCGAGCAGCGCCTTGGCCTCGTCGCTCCATAGAATTTCCTCGTGCAGGCGCGCGGGCGTCGGATCGACGCGATCGAGATCGGCCGCCAGCGGGAGGATGTTGAAAAGCGCATCGAACAGCGCGTTGCAGACTTCCTGCACCAGATAGGTGGCGCCGGAGTAGCCCATGAACGGCGTGCCGGTATGGCGGCGGATCACGGCGCCTGGAAACGACGCCGGCATGTAGACAGCTCGTCCTCCGGCCTCGGCCAGATACATCCGCTCGTTATAGCTGCCGAACAGAATCAGCGGCGGCTTCTCGCGCACCGCCGATCGCACCGCATCGTTGTCCGGCTTGACGCCGGCCTTGCGCGCAAAGGAGAACGTGCATGGCAGCCCCATCTCGGTCTCGAGGAAGTTCCGCACCCCGCGCGCATAGGTCTCGTTGGCGACGATGGCGAAGCTCGCGGTGCCGAAGAAGTCCTGCGTGACCGAACGCCAGAGATCCCACAGCGGCTTGATGGTGGTGTGCTTCTCGCGCTCGATGAACGGCTCGGGGTCGATGCCCAGCAGTTCGCCGAGCTTGCGCAGGAATTTGGTGGTCGAATGCAGGCCGATCGGCGCCTGCAGATAGGGCCGCTCCAGCGCCTCGCACAGCATCCGGCCGAACTCGCGGTACATGCAGACGTTGACGTCGGCGTTGACGAGCTTCGGGATATCCGCGAGGTGGCTGCCGAGCGGGAACACCATGTTGACTTCGGCGCCGATGCCCTCGATCAGCCGGCGGATTTCGGCAAGGTCGGACGGCATGTTGAAGGTGCCGTAGATCGGCCCGATGATGTTGACCCGCGGCTTGACGCCGTCCGCGCGCGGCTTGCGCTCCGGGATCTTCTTGACGCCGTATTCCTTCCACAGCCAGACGATGGCGCGATCGGCGCTCTGCCACTGGTCCTCGTCGATGGTGCGCGGCAGGAAGCGCTTGATGTTGGTGCCCTCGGGCGTGACGCCGCCGCCGATCATCTCGGCGATCGAGCCGGTGACGACGACCGCCGGCAGATACGGGATCGAGCACGCGGTGCGCGCGCTTCATCGCGCCTTCGGTGCCGGTCTGGCCGAGTTCTTCCTCGCCGAGACCGGTGACCACGATCGGCAGCTCATGCGGCGGCAGCGCGTCGGTGTAATGCAGCACCGAGGTGACCGGCAGATTCTCGCAGCCGACCGGGCCGTCGATGATGACCTGCAGGCCCTTGACCGCGGTGAAGGCGTAGACCGCCCCCCAATAGCCACCTGCGCGATCGTGGTCGAGGACGAGCATCAGATCATCTCCTCGGCTTTGCGCTTCTTGGCCTGGGCTTCGATCTGCTTCCGATATTTCTCCCGGAACGCGACGTTCTCCTTTGGCGTATCTTCCCAGACGCCCGCGGCGTGACCTTCGCCGACGCCGCCGAAGAACTCCCTCATCTCGTCGAAGCGGCTTTGATTGGCGAGCGCGGCGTTGACGACCTGCGCCAGCGAGCCGGCGCCGGCGACGCCGAACAGCGGCCGCGCCGAAATCAGGTTGGTGAAATAGAGCGCCGGGATCGCCAGCTGCTTGGCCTTCTGCACGACCGGCGTGGTGCCGATGGCGAGGTCCGGCTTGAACTCGCCGACGGCGGCGAGATCCATGCTCCAGCGACGCGCGGTACTGAACGCGCGTGCCCTTGGCCTCCAGCCATTCGCGATCCGGGTCGGACCATTGCGTGCGCGGGCAGGCCGTGCCGACATAGGGCACGTCGGCGCCGCTTTCGATCAGCAGCCGCGCGACCAGCAGCTCCGAGCCTTCGTAGCCGGAGACCGTGATGCGGGCCTTGATCGGTTTCGCCGCCAACGCCGCCTTGATCATCGGCAGGAAACGGTTCTTGGCGGCATCGATCTTGTCGCGGGCGACGTTGCAGGCCGTCGCCGATCGATTCGAGCCAGGCTTCGGTGCCGTCGTGGCCGACCGGCGCGGAGCCGACGATCGTGCCGCCCGGCGAGCATCGAACTCGCGGAAGCTTGCGGTGTAGAACGGATGGATCGCGGCGACCACCGACGCAATCGAGCGCGGCATACAGTTCGCGCCACTCGCGGGTCGGCACGACCGGCCCGGCCGCGAGCCCCAGCGGCTCCAGCATCATGCCGATGCCGACGGGATCGGCCGGGAACATCTCGCCGAGCAAGCGTCACCGTCGGCCGCTCGCTCTTGCCGCCGCGCGGCGCCTGCACCGGCCCCTGCTCGACTTCCTTGCGCGCATATTCGAGCATCGCGCCGCCAGCACGTCCTTGGCTTCGGCATGGGTCGGAACGCCGAAGCCCGGCACGTCGATGCCGATGATGCGCACGCCGTTGATCTCCTTCGGCAGCAGATCGAGCGGCACGCCCGAGGCGGTCGGCACGCAGAGATTGGTGATGATGATGGTGTCGTAGAGCGCGGGGTCGGCCAGCTTGAAGACCGCTTCGCGGATGTCCTCGAACAGCTTGCCGGTGACCAGCGTCTCCGAATTGAACGGCACGTAGCCGACGGTGCGCCGCGCGCCGTAGAAATGCGAGGTGAAGGTCAGGCCGTAGACGCAGCAGGCCGAGCCCGAGAGGATCGTCGCGGTGCGCCGCATCCGCAGCCCGACGCGCAGCGAGCCGAACGCCGGGCACATGCTCTGCGGCTGATCGTGCGGTCCCTTGGGATAGTCCGCGGCGTAGCGATCGAGCATTTCGCTCTTGCCTGCGGCGCTGGCGGCTGCCTTCAGCTCCGCAGCGCCGGCATGACAGCCGAGGCCGTCGCCCTTCGTCGCCGCGGCATTGATCGCGGGCGGCGCAACGGCGGCATCCGTCGCGGCGGCGTCGACGTCAACGTCGACCTCGACAGGCTCGTTGACGACCGACTCGGCGATCGCGCCGGCGTACCGAGGCAGGATGACGTTCATGTCGCGCACCGCATCATGCTGGCTCTCACGCTGCGTCGTAGACGACTTCGAGCGACGGCTTGTTCGACGACGGACTTGCCGCACATGTCTTCCATGCGTCGCCGGCTCCAGCACGACGCCGCGGCCGACCGACCTCGCCCTTGAACAGGCCGAGCAGCCCGTCCTGCGTCAGCGGCGTGGGGCGAACCGGCGGCGCCAGGCCGACGTTCTTCGCGAGCTCCTCGAACAGCGGAGCCCACTGGCCGCCCGGGCAGGCCGATGATCTCGTAGTTCGCGCTCTTGCGGCGGATGTCGTCGTCGGCCGGGATCGCCGCGAGGACGGGAATGCCGACGGTCTTCGCGAACGCCGCGGCCTCGCCGGTGCCGTCGTCCTTGTTGATGACCATGCCGGCGACGCCGACATTGCCGCCGAGCTTGCGGAAATACTCCACCGCCGAGCAGACATTGTTGGCGACGTAGAGCGACTGCAGGTCGTTCGAGCCGACGACGATGACCTTCTGGCACATGTCGCGCGCGATCGGCAGGCCGAAGCCGCCGCAGACCACGTCGCCCAGGAAGTCGAGCAGGACGTAGTCGAAGCCCCACTCGTGGAAGCCGAGCTTCTCCAGCAGCTCGAAGCCGTGGATGATGCCGCGCCCGCCGCAGCCGCGGCCGACCTCCGGGCCGCCGAGCTCCATGGCGAACACGCCGTCGCGCTTGAAGCAGACGTCGCCGATCTTCACTTCCTCGCCGGCGAGCTTCTTCTTGGACGACGTCTCGATGATGGTCGGGCAGGCGCGGCCGCCGAACAGCAGCGAGGTGGTGTCGCTCTTGGGATCGCAGCCGATCAGCAGCACCTTCTTGCCCTGCTGCGCCATCATGTAGGACAGGTTGGCGAGCGTGAAACTCTTGCCGATGCCGCCCTTGCCGTAGATCGCGATGATCTGGGTTTCCTTGGTGACCGGCGTCGTCACCGGTGCATCCGGCTCGATCGCGGCTTCGGCCCGCAGTGCGTCCTTCATGTTGATCTTGAGGCACGGCATTCATGAGCAGCGAACTCCAGTCCAGGACCATTTTCAGGCAGGCCGGATCGTCGAAGGCGGTGCGATAGGCGTTCGAGGCATCCGGCGCGTCGTGGCGGTGGGTAATCAGGCCGTCGAGCGAAAGCCGGCCGGACTCGATCAGCGCCGTGATCGCGACGAGATCGGACGGTTGCCATTCGGCGGCGACGCGGAGCCGCGCCTCGCGCATGAAGGCGGGCGGGAAGGCGAAGGACAGCCGCTCGCTGTAGAAGCCGGCCAGCACGATCTCGCCGCCGGGCGCGAGGCGGCCGATCAGCGAATCGAGCAGGCCGGCGTCGCCGCTGACATCGTAGATGCTCTGTAGTCGCGCCGCACGTCGTGCTCGGGATCGATGACGCCGTAGCCGATGGCGCCTCCGGCGCGCGCCGGGTTCTTCTCCCACACGGTCGGCGGATCGTTGCGGAGCGCGATCGAGATGCGGGCGAGCAGCCGGCCGAGCACGCCGTGACCGACGATGCAGTCCGGCGCCGACGCGCCGCGCGCCGCGATGGCGTGATGGGCGGTCGCGGCGAGCGCCAGCAGGATTCCACGCTCGCCGAGATTCCGATCGAGCGGCACGACGCGCTTTGCCGGCACCACGAGGCGCGAGGCGGACGCGCCGAACAGGCCGCGGACTTCGCCGAAGCATTTCGCGCCGGGCACGAAGACCTGCTGGCCAGGACGTAAGTCGGTGCCGGATCCCGCTTCGACCACGCGGCCGACCGATTCGTAGCCGGGCACCAGCGGATATCCCATGCCCGGAAACGGCGGCATCCGTCCGGACCACAGCAGCCGTTCGGTGCCGGTGCTGATGCCGCTCCACTCGACATCGACGACGACGTCGTCGGGGGTCGGGGGAGTCAAGGCAAGCCGATCGAGCTCGATCTGCTCCGGCTGCCTGAGCACCACCGCGATGGTATCCATCGCCACTCCGATCTTCGACGGGCGCGGAAGGATTCCGCGACGATGTCATGCTAACCTGACATATCGGACTGTCAAGATAGATTAACAGAATTCTTACCCTGCTCGTGCCGTGACGACGCTTGCCAACATCGGCATCGCGGCCGGCCGCAATGCGATATCGGTGAAGCCCGCCTCGCCGAGCATTTCCTTCAGCCGCGCGAAGGTCCGCGGCCGGCCGCTGCCCATCGCCAGCAAATAGAAAGCGAAATAGGCGTCTCCGATCGGCTCGGCGCCGCGCACGCCCGAGATCGGCTCGGCGATCAGCAGGGTTCCGTCAGCCGGCAGCGCCCGACGGATGGCGCGCAGCAAGGTCATGACGTCGGCATCGTCATGGTCGTGGATAACCCGCACCAGCGAGACGATATCGGCGCCGTCAGGCAGCCGATCGGTCAGGAAACTGCCGCCGATCGCCACCGCGCGCGACGACAGCCCGACGGAACGAAACCGTTCGCTCGCCTGGTCGGCGACCGCGGGCAGATCGAACAGCACGCAGCGCAGCGTCGGGCTATGCGCGGCAATCTCCGCAACGAAGGAGCCGTCGCCGCCGCCGATATCGAGCAGGCAGCGATGCCCGCGGAACGAATAGGCCGACAGCACCTGCTGCGAAATCATCGGCTGCGACGCCGCCATCAGCGCGGTGTAAGGCGCGATCGCTTCATGCGAAAGATTGGCTGCCCCGCGATTGCCCGCATAGGGCCAGTAGGCCGCGAGCTGGCCTGCCCCGACGTCGCCGCGCAGCAGCGCAATAGGATCCTTCAGGTCGCCGTACAGCATCGCATGATGCTCGATCATCGCGATGACGCCGGGATTGCCCAGCAGCGCCGCGCCAAGCGGGCCGAGCCCATAACGGCCGTCGCTGCGGCGCTGCAGCAGTTGCAGCGAGACCGCAGCGTCAAGCAGCAGTACGGTCGCGTCGGCCGGCAGCGGCAGCCGCGACGATAATTCCGCAGCGCTTAGCGGCCCGTCCGTCAGTTGATCGAATAATTTGAGGCGGACGCAGGCGAGCAAGATCTGCGAGTAGACGAAACCGGCGCATAGATCGAAGAGCTTGCTCGCCCGCCGCCGCGCGATGGGCCGCGTCAGCGCAAAAGTGCCTGCAAATCGCTGGAAACCCGGATCGGCGAGAATCCGGTCGCGCAGACCGAGCAGCCGGTCATGCAACGACAGCCGCGGAGCCGTTTGTGCTTGCGATGCAGGCGGCCGACCGGCCTCCTCGCCGCCCCGCGCGCCGGGATCTTCACCCGCGACGCTGCGATGCGCGATCGTGGCCATGCCGGCTACGCAGCGAACTGCGCGAGCTTGGCAGGCACCAGGCGCTTGGCCTCCGAGAGCATCAGCGAACGCAGCTCGGCGCCATTGGGGCACGGCGGCATCGCATCGATGGCGCCACGTACCAGCTCATGCAGCCGGTAGAGCGCGCCATCGAGGCCGAGCTCGATCACCGCACTCGGACGACCGAGCGCAAGATCGCGGCCGACCGGCTTGCCGATCTCCTCCTCATCCGAAGCGGCGTCGCGGATATCGTCGGCGACCTGATAGGCCTCGCCGAGCTTCTCGCCGACCATCCGCCACGGCTCGGCATCGGCACCGGCCGATGCAGCTCCGGCAACGGTCGCCGCGGCGAACAGCGCGCCGGTCTTGGAGCGGTGATAATGCGCGAGATCGATCTGCGGTTCGCACTCCCAGGCCTGGCCCGCGACGATGCCCAAAAGGCACGCCGACCGATTGGGCGATCGTGAGCGTCAGCGGCGCGAGCCGCTCCGGCGCGCATTGCAGACGCGCCAGCGTCTGGAACGCGAGCACGATCAGCGCATCGCCGGCGAGAACCGCCAGCGGCTCGCCGAAAGCCTTGTGCACCGATGGACGACCGCGCCGCGTGTCGGCCGCGTCGAAGCACGGCAGGTCGTCATGCACCAGCGAGGCGCAATGCAGCAGTTCGAGTGCGGCACCCGCCGCCTCGGTCGCCGCCGGATGGTCCTCGCCGCAAGCCGCCGCGACGCTGTGACAAAGCCTCGGCCGGACCCGCGCGCCGCGGGGAAATACCGCATACCGCATCGCCGCCGCGAGCCGCGGGGGACACCCTGGAACCTCCGCCCGGCCGATCGCGTCATTGAGGGCCCGCTCGATCCGGCTGGTGACGTCCATTGGCAGGCTCCCATGTTTGACATAAGGAATGTCAATTTGACTTGTCGATAAGAATGTAAATAAATATTGACACATGTCAATCGCAACGCGGAGCCTGCGCGCACATGCCCAGAGATCGTGTTGTTATCGTCGGTGCAGGCGTGGCCGGTCTGGTTTCCGCGTTCGCACTCGCAGCACGCGGACTGGACGTCACCGTTCTCGAGCGCAGCGCGTCGGTTGGCGGCAAGATGCGGCAGGTCGCGATCGGCCCAGCGTTGATCGACAGCGGTCCGACCGTGTTCACGATGCGCTGGGTGTTCGAGGAGCTGTTTGCGGCAGCCGGCAAGAACTTCGCCGATCATGTTCGCCTGCGCCCACTGGAAATTCTCGCCCGGCACGCCTGGGACGAGCATGCC
This sequence comes from uncultured Alphaproteobacteria bacterium, assembly GCA_963742935.1. Lineage (GTDB taxonomy): Bacteria > Pseudomonadota > Alphaproteobacteria > Rhizobiales > Xanthobacteraceae > Bradyrhizobium. The sequence continues at coordinate 48,180 of CAVUOI010000034.1, forward strand.
CGGCTCGATCTGTTCGCCGATGAGGAACGAACGATCGACGCGATCGGCGATTTTGCGGGCGCTGCGGAGGCAGACGGCTATCGCGCCTTCTGCCGGGATACCAAGCGCATCTACGACATTCTCGAAAAGCCGTTCCTGCGCGCTTCACAGCCCAGCATGGGCGGACTGATCGGCGCCGACGGCTTTCGCGGGCTGATGCGGCTGCCGCAGATCAAGCCGTTCTCCTCGATGTGGTCGGCGCTCGGGCGTTACTTTGCCGATCCGCGGCTGCAGCAACTGTTCGGACGCTATGCCACCTATTGCGGCTCGTCGCCGTATCTTGCGCCGGCGACCTTGATGCTGGTGGCGCATGTGGAGCGTGAAGGCGTCTGGAGCATCGAAGGCGGCATGCACGGCTCTGGCCACCGCGCTGGCGGACGGCGCGAGGTCCTTTGGCGCCACGATCCGCTACGGCCAGGAGGTGAGCGAAGTTCTCATCTCCTGCGGCCGCGCCACCGGCGTCAGGCTGGCGAGCGGCGAACGCATTCCGGCTGACGCCGTCATCGTGAACGCGGATGTCGGCGCGGTCGCCAATGGGCTGTTCGGCATCCCTGCCCGCCGCGGCGCCGCGGCGATACCGCCTCGCGCGCGCTCGCTCTCGGCGATGACATGGAGTGCCGTCGCGAAAACCGATGGGTTCCCGCTGCGCCGCCACAACGTGTTCTTCTCCGGCAACTATGCCGCCGAATTCGACGACATCTTTGCTCGCGATACGTTGCCCGACGAACCGACGGTCTATGTCTGCGCGCAGGATCGCGACGACAGCGACGTCGACGATCAGGGCCGGAACGGCTTCTGTCCTCGTCAACGCGCCTGCCAATGGCGACCGGCATTCCTACGATGCAGCGGAGGTGGAACAATGCGCGCAACGGACATTTGGCGTGCTGGAGCGATGCGGGCTGCAGATCCAGCGACAGACGGATGCGATGCAGGTGACGACGCCTGCGGATTTCAACCGGATGTTTCCGGCGACGGGCGGCGCGCTGTACGGCCGCAGCTCGCACGGATGGACGGCCTCGTTCCAGCGGCCGGGAGCCCGGACGAAGATCCCGGGACTTTATCTGGCGGGGGGCAGCACGCATCCGGGTCCGGGGGTGCCGATGGCGGCGCTGTCGGGCCGGTCGGCGGCGGCCAGCCTGATGGCGGACCTGAGTTCTCCAAAATCGTTCCGCCAAACGGCTATGCGTGGTGGTATGTCGACGCGCTGAGCGACGACGGGCAAAACGGCATCACCATCATCGCCTTCATCGGCAGCGTGTTCTCGCCCTATTACGCTTTCGCGCGGCGCAACGGCCCGGCCGATCCGCTGAACCATTGCGCCATCAATGTCGCGGTCTACAGCAAAGGCAGCAACCGATGGGCGATGACGGAGCGGCCGCGCGGCGCCGTCAGCCGCACCTCAAATCTGTTCACCGTCGGTCCGAGCAACCTTTCGTGGGACGGCAAAACTCTTGTCATTCGCATCGACGAAATCACGGTCCCGATCCCCCGCCGCCTGCGCGGCACCGTACGCGTCGTTCCCACCGCCATCACGCAGCAGGCATTCACGCTGAACGAGAGCGGCAATCATCGCTGGTGGCCGATCGCGCCCTGCGCGCGGGTGCAGGTCGCACTCGACCAGCCCGCATCTGCGCTGGCAAGGCGACGGCTATTTCGACATGAACCGGGGCGATGCGCCGCTCGAAAGCGGCTTTACCGACTGGCAATGGTCGCGCGGCGCGACGCGCGACGGCGCGATCATCCTGTATGAGGCGCTACGCCGCGACGGCAGCCGCGTCGATCTCGCGATGACCTTCGATCCGCACGGCCACATGCAGACGGTTCGAGCCGCCAGCCGCTTCATACGCTCAAGCGCACGGGTTGGCGGGTCGGACGCGAGGTCCGCAGCGAGGACGCCCCGCGTGTCCTGAAAACACTGGAAGACGCGCCGTTCTATGCGCGGTCGGTGGTCTCAGCCAAACTGCTCGGATGAACCCGTGACATTGATGCACGAAAGCCTGTCGCTGGATCGCTTCAGGATGCCGATCGTGCAGGCGATGCTGCCGTTCCGGATGCCACGGGCGCGGCGATAGCAACGCGCCAACTAGGATGGCGGGCTCGCGTTCTCCTGCTTTGCCCGTTCGGCTTCCTTCTTCCTGTCGAGCCGCCTTCCGACCAGTTCCAGCACACCCCACGCCATGACGAACATCGCCACGACGAAGAACTCGATAAATCCGAGATAGTCGTCCACGGCGTGTCCCTCCTCGCCCCTGGAATACTATGCCCAGCTCACCAGCGGCGGCATCGAACTCAGAATGGTCTCGATGTTGCCGCCGGTCTGAAGCCCGAACATCGTTCCGCGGTCGTAAAGCAGATTGAACTCGACATAGAGCCCGCGGCAGGCGAGTTGCTGAGCCCGCTCGGCTTCGGTCCACGGCTCCATCATCCGCTTCCGCACGATGCGCGGATAGACATCCAGCAAAGCGAGCCCGACATCGCGGGTGAACGCAAAATCCTTCTCGAAATCGCCGGTGTTGAGATGATCGTAGAAGATGCCGCCGACGCCGCGCGCCTGGCCGCGATGCGGCAGGAAGAAGTAGGTATCCGCCCACGGCTTGAACTTGCCGTAATAGGTGGGATCGTGGGCATCGCAGGCGCGCTTCATGGCGGCGTGAAACGTCACGGCGTCGGGCGCATCCTCGCGTGCGCTGCTCCGGCAGCATCGGCGTGAGATCGGCACCGCCGCCGAACCAGCCCTCCGCTGTCGACAGAAACCGCGTATTCATGTGCACGGTCGGCACGCGCGGGCTGCGCGGATGCATGATCAGGCTGATGCTGGTGGAGACATAGTCGAGCTGCACGCCATCCCCAGGCAGCGTCTTTGCCATCTCAGGCGTCAACTTGCCGTTGGCCGATGAAGTATGGATGCCGATCTTCTCGAACAGCCTGCCTTCGCTGAGAAAGCCGCCGGTGCCGCCGCCGCTGCCGGTCGCGCGCTTCCACGGCTTGTAGGTGAAGGTCGCAGGTGTCCCGGCAAACAGTTCCGCTGGGGCCTCGCGTTCCAGCACCTCAACCTCGGCACAGATCCGGTCGCGCAAGGACTCGAACCAGACCTTGGCCTGCGCGCGATGTTGTTCGGCAAGGCTTGTCGTCGCGTCGTCGATGGTGGCGATGCCGGACATCGAAATCTCTGTCCTATCTAAACGACGCCGTGCGCTGCAACCGGTCCCGATGCTCCAGCCGCGCGAACAGATCGATCACCCAGACGACGCGATCCTCGATCGGCTTTGCTCTGACTTCCGGTACGCGCTCGCGAAGCGGCGTCGCCGCAACCGCCTCGATCAGGAACCGGGTCTCCTCGAGTTGGGCGATCGGCGCCAGGTTCCTTGCCGGCGCCCACTCGGGATCGAGCGAGACCAGCGTCTTCGCCAGCACCTTGAGCTTGCGATTGGTCGAAACCACCGCGCGCCGGGAAATCGAATCGAGCCCGCCCCGCTCCAGCTCGCGGCCGATCTCGGCATAGAGCGCGCGCGCGGCATAGATGCCGGGCCGACAGCCCAGCGGCAAGTTGTCGATGCCGAGCGTAGCGCGGCCGTAAAGGCCGTCGGCAGCATCAAGCAACCGCTGCACGATCTCAGCGATTTCGCGGCGTAAACACCGGCTTGGCCAGCCAGGCATCCAGGATCGATCCCGGCCTCGCGCAGCCATGACTGCGGCAGATAGAGCCGGCCGGCGCGCGCATCCTCGCCGACATCGCGGGCGATGTTGGTCAGCTGCATGGCGACGCCGAGATCGCAGGCGCGCGCGACGATCTCCGGCGCGCGTTGCCCCATCACCAGCGTCATCATGGCGCCGACCGTGCCGGCGACCCGCGCGGCGTAGGCGTAGAGCTCGGCCAGCGTCTCGTAGCGGCGGCCCTCGGCGTCCCATGCCAGGCCTTCGAGCAGCGCCTCGGGCAGTTCGCGCGGGATCGAAAATCGCGCGACCACGTCGGCGAAAGCGCGATCGGCGGCCTGGTCCATCGGCTGGCCGCGATAGGCGCGATCGAGCCGCTCGCTCAGCCGTTCGACGGCGGCAGCGCGATTGTCGCCGAGATCGACCGCGTCGTCGGCCAGCCGGCAGAACGCGTACAGCGCGATGGCGGGATCGCTCACCTTTCGCGGCAGCACCATCGAGGCCGCGTGAAACGTGCGGGAGCCGCCCTTGAGCAAGGCACGGCAGGCAGCCATGTCGGCGCGATCAAGCGTATTGGTCATGCAGTCACCGGATCTGGGCGCGTCATAGCTTGCGCATCGGGGACGAGGGAATCGAGAACACGGGCCGAAGACAGCACGCCGGGCAGGCCCGCGCCGGGATGGGTGCCGGCGCCGACCAGATAGAGGTTTGCGATCTCTTCGCTCTTGTTGTGCGGGCGGAACCAGGCGCTCTGCGTCAGGACCGGCTCCAGCCCGAAGGCAGCGCCGCGGAACGACGACAGGCGGTCCTGGAAATCCTGCGGCGTCAGCATGCGCGAACTGACGATCTGGTTTTCCAGATCGGGCAGCATCGTGTTGCCGAGCTCGCGCGCGATCGCGCGGCGGTAGGGCTCGGCCATCACGCTCCAGTCCGTGCCGCTCTGCAGATGCGGCACCGGCGAAAGCACGTAGAACGCGTCGCAGCCGTCGGGCGCCAGCGAGCGGTCGGTCGCCGTCGGCCGATGCAGGTAGAGGCTGAAATCGTCAGCCAGAACCTTGCGTTCGAAGATGTCGGTCAGCAGCTCCTTGTAGCGCGGCCCGAGCAGGATGGTGTGATGCGGCACGTCATCGTATTTGCGGCGCGTGCCGAAGTACCAGACGAACAGGCTCATCGAATAGCGCGCGCGCTCGATGCGCCGGTCGGTCCAGCGCGACCGTGCTGACGACGGCAGCAGGTGGCGGTAGGTCCAGGCCGAGTCCGCGTTGGAGACCACGACATCGGCATCGATGGTCTCGCCGGAGGCAAGACGCACGCCGCACGCGGCGCCGTCCTTCACGGTGATCTCGCGAACCTCCTCGTTGCAGCGGAGCCTGCCGCCCTGCCCCTCGATCAGCCCGACCAGCCCGTCGACCAGCCGGCCGGTGCCGCCAATCGCGAAATGCACGCCCCAGCGCCGCTCGAGGAACGCGATCAGGCAATAGATCGAAGTCGCGGTGAACGGATTGCCGCCGATCAGCAGCGGATGGAAGCTGAACACGACGCGCAGACGTTCGTCGCGGAAGAATTTCGATACCAGGCCGAAGACGCTGCGATAGCTCGACAGCCGGATCATTTCCGGCGCGATCCTGGCCATGTCGGTCCAGCGGCTGAAGGGCACGTCGCCGAGCCGCTCGAAGCCGACCTTGAAGATCTCCTCGCTGGCCTTCATGAAGGCGTCGTAGCCCTCGACATCGCCGGGCGAGAACCGCGCGATCTCGCGGCGCATCGCGTCGGCGTCGCCGGAATAGTCGAAGTGCGAGCCGTCCTGGAAGCGGATGCGATAGAACGGCGACACCGGCACCAGCGTCACGTCGTCGGACATTTTTCGCCCGCACAGCTTCCACAGCTCCTCGAACAGGAACGGCGCGGTGACGATGGTCGGGCCCGGCATCGAAGGTGAAGCCATCCTGGCGGTAGACGTAGGCGCGGCCGCCGGGCGCATCGAGCTTTTCGAGCACGGTGACGCGATAGCCTTTGGCGCCGAGCCGCACCGCCGCGGCCAGCCCGCCAAAGCCGCTGCCGATCACCACCGCATGCGGCTGGCGATGCGAAGGGATTTGCGGCGTCGGTCGAGCGGACGTTGAATCCAGCATGAGGCTACTGTAACTATTTCTTGACAGTTGCCTAGCCCGGTGATGTACATTCTGATTTACATTTTTCGCGCCGCTTGCTCGGCAGCATGTTGCGCGCGCGTATCTCTCGATGAGATGCGCGATCAGTTGCGGCTGCTCTTCATGCGCGAGATGACCGAGGCCGGGCAATCGCTCGATCACGGCGTTGGGCAGAATTTCGCGAACCTGCTCGCGCGACCTCGGGCGATATCGATCGATCGTTTGCCGCAACCACCATCACCAGCGCTGTCGTCAGCCTCGGCAAATCGTGCAGCAGCGGTTCGAGCTTCCAGTTCGCCATCATCCGCAGCGCGGCGGCAACATGGGCGGGATTGCGCACCAGCTTGCGATAGAGCGCGATGCCCGCTGGATCGATCGTCGAACCGGTATTGCCGATCAACCGCTCCACCGCCCCGGCATGTGAAGCCTGCCAGGCGAACACGCGCGGCACCAATGGATTGAGCACCATCAATTTCGCCAGCGGCGAGAACAAATGGTTGGCAACGCCGCCGAACGGCATGAAAGCGCCGTTCAAGGCCACCAATAGCCGCGGCGTCATGCGGCCCGCCAGGCACATCCGCGCCAGGATCGCCGCCCCTGCTGAATGACCAACCGCAATTTCGGGCCTCGCTTCGAGTTTGCGAAGCAGCGCGCCGAGATCCGCCGCCATGCCCGGCAGCGACAACCGATGCGGCGACGGCGATTGGGTGAAACCGTGTCCGGGCAAGTCCGGCGCGATCACCGAGAAATGCTGCGCCAGCAGCGGCAGCAGTCCTCGCCACGAATGCGTTGCGGCGCCGGTGCCGTGAATCAAAAGCAAGCGGCGGCCCTTCGCCCATTCGCTGCACGTGCCAGCGTAATCCGGCAGCCTCGACAAAGCTGCTGGAATCCCGGTTGGGCCAGTCTGCGCCATCCCTGTTCCAGACGAGGCCGTGACACGACGGCTCTTTATGCGGGTGGCGCCGACGGCACGCCGGCAAGAAAGGCATCATAGGCCGCGATGAACTCGGCTTTGGCTTCGAAGTGCGGCATCGCGCCGGTTTCGAAATACCCGGATGGTCCAGTTGGCGCGGCCTTCGACCTGCGTCTTGTTGCTGTAGTCGACAAAATCGCCGCGTACGCCGTGGCTCATCCAGACCGGCAAGGTCAGCGAATGATAGATGCGGGTGATGTCCTCGCTGAACAGAAATCCGGACACGAAATAATACGGCGCATGCTGCGCGCCGGGCTGGTGCGTGGTCAGATAGTCGTATTCCAGCAGACCTTCGTCGATATCGCGCGAGCCCCATGTCTTGTTCAGGAAATAGCGAATTCCCGCGCGGCTGGTGAGCAGCCGGAAGAAGCCCTCGCTCCACAGCGGAAACTCGAAAAATGCATGCAGTCCACGGCATCTCCCTGGTGCCGTTCCGCCATTTGGTATTTCTGTCGCGGCTTCTGAAACCGGTGGGGCTGACCAGCGCCGCGCTGCGAAATGCCAGCGGCATCTCGGTCACGGCGCGGGCGAGAAACTCCGACGACAGCGACACCGCCAGCGCATCGATCGGGCCGCGGCCATGGTCGTTCTGGATTTCCGCGATCGCAATCAGGATCGCATCGGTCATCATCCGCACGGTGTATTCGCGCGCGCCCCGCTGCGAATGTCCGAAGCCGGGCAGCTCCAGCGCATAGACCGTGCGGCTTTGGCGATAATGCTCGTAGAGCGGCTTGATTTCGTAGGCGGAGCCGGCGGCATTGATGCTGTGGATCAGCAGCAGCGGCGGAAACTTGCCCGGGATTTCCGGACCGGCTGAATAATAGGTCAGCCGGCCGACCGAACTGCCGATCTCGTGACGCTGGCCGGATACCGGCGCGGGCAATTCCTCCGCGCCGCGCAGAGCGACGGGATTGATGGCCGGGGCGGCTGCGCTCATCGCACGTCTCCTTTTTCGGACACGACCGCATCTCGCCGTGGCCAAGATCGTATCAGCAGTGTATCAGAACTGACAATCATAGCTTGTCGTCCAAGAACGGAAACGTCACTTGACACAATCCCTGCCCGTCAAACCGTTCCTCGAGGTCCTTTCCGGCCGCCGGCAAGCCGTGCCGCCGATCTGGATGATGCGGCAGGCCGGCCGCTATCTGCCGGAATACCGTGAAGTCCGCGCCAAGGCCGGCGGCTTTCTCGATCTGTGCTTCACGCCCGAATTCGCCGCCGAAGTGACGCTGCAACCGATCCGCCGCTTCAACTTCGACGCCGCCATCATCTTCTCCGATATTCTTGTCATCCCCTACGCACTCGGCCGCGATGTGCGGTTCGAAGTCGGCGAGGGCCCGCGGCTGGACCCGCTCGACACGCCCGACAAGGTCGGCACGCTGGCTGCGACCGGCGACTTCACGTAAACTCGAACCGGTGTTCGAGGCGTTGCGCCGCGTGCGCCGCGAACTCGATCCGAAAATCGCGCTGATCGGATTCTGCGGCGCGCCATGGACGGTCGCGACCTACATGGTCGCGGGGCACGGCACGCCGGATCAGGCGCCGGCGCGGATGATGGCGTATCGTCATCCCGAGGCGTTTGCGAAGATCATCGACACCATCGTCGAGAACTCAATTCAATATCTGCTGGGTCAGCTCAAGGCCGGCGCCGACGTTCTGCAGATCTTCGATACCTGGGCCGGCGTGCTGCCGCCGCGCGAATTTCAGCGCTGGTCGGTCGAACCAACGAAACGGATTGTCGAGGGCGTGCGCAAGCAGGTGCCGGACGCGAAGATCATCGGTTTCCCCAGGGGTGCCGGTGCGCTGCTGCCTGGATATGTGGAGGCAACCGGCGTCGATGCGGTCAGCATCGATTGGGCCGCGGAGCCATCGCTGATCCGCGACAAAGTCCAAAACCGCGTCGCGGTGCAGGGCAATCTCGATCCGCTGGTACTCATCGCGGGCGGCGCCGCGCTGGATCGCGCTATCGACGACGTGCTGGCGAATTTTGCCGCGGGCCGGCTGATCTTCAACCTCGGCCACGGCATCCAGCCGGAAACCCCGATCGCGCATGTCGAGCAGATGGTGAAACGGGTGCGGGCGTACCAGGAACGCTAACGCGTGCTCGCCAGCACCGCTTTCGATAACGTCGTAGCGTCGGCATGCGGCAGCGGCAGATAGCGCGCGCCCATTTCCCTGGCGAAGGTTTCCCCTGAAGCACCAGGTCGGGGCGACGTATCGACCAGCACGACGGCGATACCGGCAGCCCGCAATTGCCGTGCGGCGTGCATCGCATCTTCCTCCGCACGTGGACGCCCCTGCCCGCCGTCGCGCGCGATATTGGCGCGCCCATCGGTCAAGACGATGACCGTCGGCGTCTGTCCTTTGCGGCGGATTGAATCCGACAAGCGCGAAGGCTGCATCCAGTCCCGCCGCGAGCGGCGTGCCGCCGCCGCCCGGCAATCCGGCGAGGCTTCGCTTGGCGCGCGCCAGCGAGCGGGTCGGCGGCAACAGCAATTCGGCGGCGTTGCCGCGAAATGCGATCAGCGCCACCTGGTCGCGCCGGATGTAGCAATCCGCCAGCAGCAATTCGACCGCACCCTTGGCTTCCGCCAGCCGATGCAACGCCGCCGAGCCGGACGCATCGACCACGAAAATCGTGGTGGTTTCCGTGCGCTGCTTGAACCGCGAGATGCGGAAATCGTCCTTGCGGATCAGGATGCGCGGCCGGGATGTCTCGCCGGACGCAGCGGCCTCGCGTCGCCGCAACGGCTGCCATGGCGCCGCGGCGCGCAAGGTCTCGATCACGTTGAGCCTGGCGCCGGCACGTAGATCGCCGCGAACCGCGCCGGCCGGCCGGCCGCGCTTGCTGGATTTCTGCAACGCGCCGGCTTTGCCTTGCGAGCGCCCGCGCGGTCGCGTCGATGACATCCGCAACGCCGCAAGCACATCGGCCGGAAGCGCGGCCTGGACCGCGGCAAGGATGACTTCATCGAGGGCGCGGTCGATTTCAGGGTTGCCCGTGTCGGCCTTGTCCGTCTTCAGTGGATCTCCGGCGGTGACTGCTCGGGCGGCTGCGCCTGTTGTTCCGGCTCCTGGTCTTGCGGAAACACCAGCGCGCGCGGCGCCAGCACCAGCCGCGCGGCAAGCGCGATGTCATCCTGATCCACTGCGTCATGCGCGGAGAGCGCGGCGCTGGCGCAGGCCACGCGCAGCGCCAGTATCGGCGCGCGGAGCGAGACGATGCCCGAGCGCGGCAGCCGCAGTGCACATCGCTTCGACCTGCTCTGCGCTTGCCTTGAGCGTCGATAGCCGCTCGCGCGCCGCCATGATTTCCTCGCGATCCATTACGAACTCATCGGCCGCCCCGATCGGAATCTCGTTCAGGCCGACATGAAATCCGAGACGATCGCCGATCGATACCGGCGCAAATTCGTCGTCGAGCCCCTCGTCCAGCGCGATCACGCCGAACCGGGCCGGCATCCGCAATGAAAGCCCATCGCGCTCGACGATCGTTTCCCGTGCATCCATCGCGGCGGTGATATGTACTGCCGTCGCGGACGGCAGCCGTTCCGCCATGGCGACCATGAGCACCCCGCCATCGGCTTCGGCCAGCAGGCCGCGTTCGGCCACAGGCCGTCCGGCGAGCAGGGTCGCGTTGAGGTCGAGGCCGCCGAGCAGCCGTCCGTCGGCAATATGCAGCGGCAGATGTTTCAGCGGCTGAGAAATCGGCAATGCCGCGCGCAGCATCGTCAGCCAGCGCTCTCGAACCGGGCCGGCGCGCGACCGGACCAGAACGCCACCGGTGCCGACCGGATCGACCGCAAACAACTGCGCCGCGGTCACCGCATCAGACCAGGCGAGCGCGGCCGTCATCCCAGAACTTCCGCAATGGCGCGGTCGACCCGCACACTGGAACCGGCGTCATCGAGCGGGTTCCGTCGCAGGCGGTGACGCAACGACGAAGGCGCTACGCGGCGCAAATGTTCGTCGCCGACGGTTTTCGCCGCCTCGAACGCAGCCAGCGCCCGCGCCGCCCGCATCAGCGTCAATTCCCCGCGCAAGCCATCGGTACCGAGCGCCATGCAGAGCTTTGCAGCACGTTCCAGCGTCGTGTCGGATACAGAAACCGACGGCAGCCGTTCGCGCGCCGAAATGATCTTCTTGCGCAGCTTCGCCTCTTCCTTGGCCCATGTCGCGGTAAACGCCGCGCTATCGCTTTCGAAATCGTCACGGCGGCGCACGACCTCGATGCGGCTGGGAAGATCGCCCGGCGTCTTCACCTCGACCGACATGCCGAACCGGTCCAGCAATTGCGGACGCAACTCGCCCTCCTCGGGGTTACCGGTGCCGACGAGGACGAAACGCGCGGGATGCCGGATGCTCAGCCCTTCGCGCTCGACGACGTTTTCGCCGGATGCGGCCACATCCAGCAGGAGATCCACCAGATGATCCTCCAGCAGATTGGCTTCATCGATGTAGAGGAACCCGCGATGCGCACGCGCCAGCAATCCCGGCTCGAATGCCTTCTCGCCACGCGCCAACGCCCGTTCCAGATCGAGCGCACCGACGACGCGGTCTTCGGTGGCGCCGAGCGGCAGGTCGACGACCGGAACCGGCACTTGCGCAGATTTCAGGGCGCCCTTGGTCGCGCGGGCACGGCACTCATCGCAGAATTCGCCCGGCCGGTCCGGATCGCAATTATAGCGGCAACCGGCGACGACTTTCATCTTGGGCAACAACGCCGCCAGCGCGCGCACCGCCGTGGATTTTCCCGAGCCGCGATCGCCAAACGCCAGCACGCCGCCGACCTTGGGATCGACCGCCGCAATCAGCAGCGCGAGCTTCATTTCGTCCTGGCCGACGATCGCTGAAAATGGGAATGCTGCTGCCATGTTATGCCTTCATGGCCCCGGCCGCGTACGCGCGATGATATCGGCCGCGCCCTTGTCGAAGCAGTTCCAGTCCCACCGCGCGGCCCAGCTCACGCGGGCGGTTGGCCGGACCGGAGCGCGTCACCTCGATGAACTGCCCGCCCCGCTCTTCGTCCAGTACGGAAGCGGTCAGCGACATCTCGGAACCCCTGATGGTCGAATATCCGGCAATCGGCGAATTGCAGTGGCCATTGAGCACCCACAAGACTTCCCGCTCGGCATCGCAGCAGAGACGAGCGGCGGGATCGTCGATCACGTGCGAGATACTGCCGCGTCTGCCAGTCACTGACGGCGCATTCCACGGCAACGATGCCCTGCCCCACCGCCGGCAACATTTCCGACGGCGACAGCTCGCAAGCAATGCGATGGCCAAGTCCGACCCGTTCAAGCCCGGAACGCGCCATGATCAGGGCATCCGCCGGCCCTGCCTCGCCACCATTGGGCAGCCGCTGCATTTCGCTGTTGATCGAGCTTTCGAACGCGGGTATCGGCGGCGCCGCGAAAGTGAATCACTTCGATCTCTGGGAAAAGCCGCCGTGCATAGGCGGCACGCCGCACGGCATTGGTTCCAATCCTGTAGCCGTTGCCACGAGAGCGCTTGATGTCCTCGATGGTAAGGCCAGGCCGCAACACCAGCGCGTCGGTGGGAGGATCGCGCGCCAGCGTGGCACCGATCACCAATCCCGGCGTATCTTCATTGCCGGGCATGTCCTTTAGCGAATGCATCGCGGCGTGAAGCCGGCCCGAGGTAACGGCGGCGCGGATTTCAGCAACGAAGGCGCCGCCCTTGCCGCCATGAACCAGCAGCTTGCTGGTCTGATCGCTATCGCCGGTGGTTTCGAACTTGACGATCTCCACATCCAGCTCGGGCGCGGCCACCGACAAGCGCTGTGCAATGTCTTCGGTCTGGGCCAGCGCCATGGTGCTCTTGCGCGTGCCTATCCGCATTGAGACTGCCACCCGCCAAGCTCCATTCCGTAACCGCGCTCCGGTCCGCGGTGTAGTGAGATTAGAGCGGGTCACCGCCGGAATGCAAACAGAGGTCACGCGTGCGGTGCAAACGTCCCCGCCAGGACAAACCATCGCAGCTTAAGTACGCGCGAAGTTCGGAACGTTTCACTGCCGGTCGAAACTTTTTTTGCTGGAGTCACCTCTGTTCGTTTCAGCTTCTATAGGGCTCAGTGGAATGATACGCCGTATGAAGCAGCGACCTCGAGAAACAACTTTGTTGAAGTCCTTCATCGGATTTATTGCAATGGCGGCCATTTTGAGCGGGCTGTTTCAGCTTCATCGTGGCAGCGAAGGCCTAAGCATCGCCAAGACTATAGTCGGCAAAACGCCGGTGACCATCTTCCATCAGCCATCCGCCGCCTCCGCCCCGGTCGTCGTGATCGCCCACGGCTTTGCGGGCTCACAGCAATTGATGCAACCCTTCGCGGAGACGCTGGCGCGCAATGGCTATATCGCAGTGACCTTCGATTTTCTCGGGCACGGCCGCAACCCGGCGCCCATGCGCGGCGACGTCACCGAAGGCAAGGCGATAACCGCAGCATTGCTGGCAGAACTGACCAACGTCGCGGCATGGGCACGTAAGCTGCCAAGCAGCGATGGCCGGCTCGGGGCGCTCGGGCATTCGATGGCTTCCGACATCGTGGTACGGTTTGCGCAGGCCGCGCCGGATGTCGAGGCAACCGTTGCCGTATCGGTATTCTCGCCCGTCGTAACCGCGGCCAGTCCGCGCAATCTGCTCGTCATCGTCGGCGCGCTCGAACCTGCGATGCTCAGCAATGAAGGCCTTCGCATCGTCAATCTCACCGCGGGAGGCTCCGCTGTCGCCGGCGAGACCTACGGTCATTTTTCGGATGGCACCGCACGAAAACTGTCGATGGCGCAGGGTGTCGAACATATAGGCGTGCTCTACAGCCAGGACAGCATGACGGAAGCCCTGCGCTGGTTCAACGCTGCATTCGGCAGGCAGACGGCAGGCTTCATCGATAGCCGTGGCCTCTGGCTGGCGCTGGTCTTCCTCGGTATCGTCGCGCTGGCCTGGCCATTGTCGTCGCTTCTGCCGATCGCGAGCGATACACCGACGGGAATCCATCTCGGCTGGAAGGCGTTTCTGATCGCTGCCCTTGCGCCGGCGCTATTGACGCCGCTGATCCTCTGGAAAATGCCGACCGACTTTCTGCCAATTCTGCTCGGCGACTACCTGACGCTGCACTTTCTGCTCTATGGCACACTGACGACGCTGGCCATGCTTTACCTGCGCAAGGCGCCACATCCGGACGCTGCGCTGACGGTATCGTGGAAGAGCATCGCGATCGCGACCTTCGCTGTTGCTGCCTACAACATTGTCGCTTTCGGTCTGCCAATCGACGCCTATGTATTTTCCTTCCTGCCGATCCCCGCGCGGCTTCCCCTGATTGCCGCGATTGCCTGCGGAACGCTGCCCTACTTCATCGCCGACGAATGGTTGACCCGGGGCCCGGATGCCAGGCGGGGCGCATATGCTCTGACAAAATTTTGCTTTCTGCTCTCGCTCGCGATTGCCGTGGCGCTCAACCCGATGAAGCTGTTCTTCCTCGTGATCATCGTGCCGGCAGTCCTGCTGCTATTCCTGGCGTTCGGATTGATCAGCCGTTGGAGCTACGCGGCGACGCGCCATCCGCTGCCGGGTGCGCTTGCCAATGCTGCCGTGTTCGCATGGGGCATTGCCGTGACATTTCCAATGATCCTGCGATGAGAGAACGGAGCCGCTAGAGATGTTTCCACCCGAGCGCACAGAACCATCGGCCGGACAGGAATCGGTCTGGGATTACCCGCGCCCACCGCGATTGGAAAAGACCGACGCCCACCTGCGCGTCGTCTTCAACGGTCAAACGATTGCTGATACGACGTCCGGGTATCGTGTGCTGGAGACCAGCCACCCGCCGGTTTACTACATTCCGCCCGACGATATTGCACAGCAATATCTACGACCCGCATCGGGCGGTTCGTGGTGCGAATTCAAGGGGCACGCGAAATACTGGTCACTTGAAGTCAGTGGCCTAACCGCTGAGAACGCGGCGTGGAGCTATCCGGCGCCATCTGCCGCATTTGTCGAAATCGCGGGCTATCCCGCGTTCTATGCTTCGCGCGTCGATCAATGCTGGGTGGATGCGGAGCGCGTGCAGGCGCAGGCGGGCGATTTCTACGGCGGCTGGATCACCTCGCGCATCGTCGGCCCGTTCAAGGGTGCCGCTGGAACGCGTGGATGGTAGATCGCGACGATCCCGCTTCTGCGATCTGGGCCCCGGCAGTCGGGGCCGCCGCGCCGCGCGATCTCTGCACCGATTGCGGCGTTTCGCGCTCGAGCGATCCCAGGCAATGCGGTCAGGCCTGCCAGTTCATCAAACCCGACTATCCCGCGCTGGAAGTCGCGCGTGCATGGCCGCGCCCGCGATCCCGCAGCGGACCGACGAAATCTTCTTCGGGCCGTTCCGCCGCATGGTCCGCGCTTCGCTTGCGCCGCCGCGTGAGGGCGCGCAGTGGACCGGCATCGCAACCCGGCTCGGCGAGCGACTGCTGGAAAGCGGCGCCGTCGACGCCGTGCTGACGATGGCGCCGGATCCGAACGACAAGTGGAAACCGGTGCCGGTGCTGGTGACTTCGGCGGAAGGCATGGCGCAATGCCGCGGCATGCGGATGGGATACGCGCCGCTGCTGGCGTTGCTGGAGCCGGCGCGGGCGCGCGGCTTCAAACGCATCGCGGTGATCGGGATTCCCTGTCAGGTCTACGCGCTGCGGTCGTTGGAGGCCAGAGCTCGGTTTCGAGAAGATCTATGTCGTGGGCACGCCCTGCTCCGACAATACCACGACCGGCCAACTTCCATACCTTCCTCGATCTGCTGTCGGATCAGCCCGACACGATCACCTATCTGGAGTTTCGCGCGGATTATCACGTCGAGCTGCGCTTCAGTGATGGCCGGGTGAAGGAAATTCCCTTCCTGAAGCTTCCGATATCAAAGCTCCCGCCGGATTTCTTCCCGATGACGTGCCGCACCTGTGTGGACTACACCAATGTGCTCGCCGATATCACCGTCGGCTACATGGGCGGCCAGGGCGAGCAATGGTTGCTGGTGCGCAATCCGCGCGGCGAGGAACTGCTCGGCCTGCTGGGAAGCGAAGTCCGCATCTCCGAACCCGGCAGCGCCGGCAAACGCGCCGGACCGGTCAAGGGCTTTCTGAAAAACGTCGAGCTCGCCGCCGGCGGGCTGCCGGTGCGCAGCATGCCGAACTGGCTAAGGCCGATCATGGGCTGGCTGATGCCGAGGATCGGACCGCGTGGCCTTGAATTCGCGCGCGCCCGCCTCGAGATGAAGGCCGTCGAAACCGTATCTGCACCTGCGCCGACAATATCCGCAGCGCGTGAAGAATATGGTGCCCGCGCATGTATGGGCGCTGGTCGAGCCTTATGGCATTCGGCCTGGAAGCGGCGAGCGGTCCTAGGGTTCGTGTAAGCGAACTACAAGGTCAATCAGGGAGCGCGCAACCTGGTTGGGATTAACAGCAATCGGGAGCCGAGGTGGCTCGGCTCCCGATCTCAGTCGTAGAATGAAATGGCGCCTTCAACTATTGTTCTACTTCGGCTGCCCGGTTGAACCATTTTCATTGCCAATACCGGTATCGGATGACGTCGGTGAAGAGCGGGTATCCGGCGCAGGGTTCGCTGGCTGGTAGATCTTCGGCTGATTGGATGAACCCGCCCGCTGGGCCATACCTTGCGACATACCTGTCGTTTGTCCCACGGGCGTCGTTACCGCGGCCGTCTCAATGCGTCGACTTGCTGGCATAGCCAGCCGCCAACAGACCCATCACAGCGAGACCGATGACTGCAAATCCGATCAGCTCCGGGCCGGCGCCATTCGGTGTCGCGCCGACGCGCGAGCCGTTGCCTTCCAAAGCTTCAGAAGCGATTTCTCGATTGGTTCGAGATCTGAGGAAGTAGATGAATGAGCCGGCTATGATGAACGTCGTGGCCACCAGCGTGAAAAACATCAGCCAGCTGATTGGATTGTCGCCTTGCATCGGAGCCTCCAGTTGTAAAACTCACATGACAAGATCGAAGCTTCGCGTTTGTTCCTGCGTGCTCGGGTCCGGACCTTGAGAAGCCGGCGCTGAAACTCACATAAGCCATTGATATTAAACGAAGCCATGGCGCCATCGACTAGCAAATTCTCCATACGATTACATGCTATATGTAAACATTTATTGACATATCTGCAAAGTTCGCGGAGCCTAGCGATCTGGAGGTCTCAGCGAAGCTTTCGCGGGTGCGCTTCAGATAACGACGGCGAGGACGAATGGCGGCACCGCAGCACAGTCCAATTCAAACGAACTCGAACGGCTTTTGCTGCGGATGTCCCGGAAGGACGAAGCGGCGTTTGAAGCGCTGCACGCGGCTACCAAACGAAAGCTGTTTTCGACGGCACTGCTGATCGTCAAGCGCAGGCATCTGGCGGATGAAATCCTCCAGGAAGCCTATGTTCGCATCTGGCTGAACGCGGCTACATACCGTCCAACGCTGGGCTCGCCCATGATGTGGATGATTACAATCGCCAGAAATCTTGCGACCGATGTCGCACGAAAGCGGACACTGGAGGTGTATTCAGACCATTCGGTTATGGCCGATTGTGCCGCCGAGATTCCCACTGCACTTGAAAGCATGGAGATCCGCGAGAGCGAAAGCGAGACCGTCAAACTGCAGCAAAGCATCTTCTCTGCCTTGCAGGCCCTGGAGCCGTCACGGCGTCAACTGGTTATTGCAGCCTATATCCATGGGGAAAGCCGGCACCGGCTTTCCGAACTGTATGGCGTTCCGGTCAACACCATAAAGACATGGATCAGGCGCGCATTGCTGGAGGTGCGCGACTCAAATTGGTGCGATCCGGCAAGCCATAACGACGTCGATTTACTCATTTCGATCGTCGGCGATCAGTACGGCGCTCCCGGAAATCCGAAGGACCACTATTGAGCCGATGCGAAGCGCTATCCCGGCACGGATCCCACGGCGTCGGTTTCCATGCCGGCCCGCTCCAAACTTTGCGATTTGACGTCAATACAACATGATGTCAGGATATCCTTACAATACGAAGTGCCGAAGGTACCGCGAACTTCGGCTTTAGGGAGACAAAAATGCTCGCTTAATGGGAGGACTTCGCCGTGACCAAGTTTGCGTTGCCTGCACTCGCACTCCTCATCTTTGGCCTTTTTTATTATTCCATCACATCCCAACCACCCGATGAGCCCTCTGAAATCGCCGCCCCGCGCGCGGAGGCAACTCAGCAACCTGCCTTCGCCGTCGCTGAAAAAACCGAGTCAGATCGGGTGCAGCAGCTTGCCAGGACCATCGACAGCGTTCGCGCCGACCTAAAGCGGCTATCCGACGATGCCAAGGCGAACAGCGACAAGATCGCCCAGACCGCTGCGCTTCGCTCCGACTTGCAGAACTCGAAGTCGAGCAGCGACAAGACCGCTCAGATCATGACTGACCAGGTCGAAGCGCTCCGCTCCGACCAGGCGAAATTCCTGCAGGAAGCCAAAGAGACCAGCGACAAGGCGGCTCAGGCGCTCCGGCAGGAGTTCGCGGCCTCTCAGGCCAAGCTTGTCGCTCAGGTCGGCGATACCCTGAAGGCCAGCACCGCTCGCTCCGAGACCCTGGCGCAACGCGTCGACGCGATAAAAAAGGATATCGACGACGTAAAGAAGACCGTGGACGAAGATAGGCAGAACGTATCCAACATATCGCCAGGCCTTGCGCTTGTCGTTGCGTTGGCCGCGCTCGTACTGGGCCCGTTTGTGGCACGTCAGTTGACCGCGAACCAGATCGCTGCCGCCAGGAAGCAGGCAGCCGCCGAAGCTGCCGCCGCGGCGCGGTCCCATGCCGCCAAGACGGCCGAAAAAAGTGAGCCGCCGCCGTCCACGTCGGCCGTGCCGCCGCAAGAAGACTCAGTACAGCATGAAGCGCCGCGAATGTTTGAGGATGTCGACCTCCAACGTGACATCAACACAAATCAAAAAACGTCGCCTGACTCTGAAAAGGTTTGAGATTATCGCGCCGACCAAATAAACGCTTGTCACCTCTGAATTGCCGGAGTTCATTTTCAGAACAGATTGCGAATGGATAAGAATTGCCCTCTTGCGGGCTCGCAGACAATCTTGCATTAGCCGATCAGGCGCGCCCGACGACGTCGAATTGGCCCTGCGCGATCTCGACCGACGACGCGCCCGAGCCGGGTCCGGGGACGAGGAAGGACGTCACCCGGCTGTCTCGGCGACGGCCGCTCGCTGTTAACTTACTCGCCCATCCTTCTTGCAAGCGTCGGAATCGGCATGGACATTGTGAGGGTGAGCAACAGGTCGACGTCCCCAAACAATGCTGCCAGGCGCCGGAGAATTTGGATCTTCATTTCCGACGAACACTGGCGGCAATGACCGCTTTGCGGCGACGTGAACTGCAACTTCTGCCCTAGCCCAACATCGACATGCCGTGCTTTGATGAGTAGAGCTGACGTTTCGGTTTAAGGG
>CAVUOI010000035.1:0-38086 GCA_963742935.1 uncultured Alphaproteobacteria bacterium
CTCCCGTATCGCGCTCGTCACCGGCGCTTCGCGCGGCATCGGCTACGCCACCGCGCGCGCGCTCGCCCGCGCCGGCGCGCATATCGTTGCCATCGCGCGCACGCAGGGCGGCCTGGAAGAACTCGACGACGAGATCCGCAAAGACGGCGGCAGCGCCACGCTGGTGCCGCTCAATCTCACCGACTTCGACGGCATCGCGCGGCTCGGGGCTGCGCTGCACGAGCGCCACGGCAAGCTCGATATCCTCGTCGGCAATGCCGGCATCGCCGGCCCGTCCTCGCCGCTTGGTCATATCGAACTGAAGCCGTGGAACGACGTGATGGCGATCAACGTCACTGCGAACTTCCAGCTGATCCGCTGCATGGAGCCGCTGCTGAAGAGTCCGACGCCGGCCGCGCCGTGTTCATCACCTCGGGCGCCGCCAGCAAGGCGAACGCCTATCGGGGTCCCTACGCCGCCTCGAAGGCTGCGCTCGACACGCTGGTGCGCTCCTGGGCCAACGAAACCGTGAGCACCAAACTGCGCGTCAACCTGTTCAGCCCCGGCCCGATCCGCACCCGCATGCGCGCCAGCGTATTTCCTGGCGAAGACCCGACGACGCTGGACACGCCGGAACAGGCGGCGGAATTCATCGTCCCGATGTGCCCGCCCGAGTGGAGCGAAACCGGCAAGCTGTATGACTACAAGGCGCGCAAGCTGATGGACTTTCAGCCGCCGACGTGAGCGTTTTCTCATTGTTGACTTGATCGCC
Source organism: uncultured Alphaproteobacteria bacterium (assembly GCA_963742935.1). Taxonomy (GTDB): domain Bacteria; phylum Pseudomonadota; class Alphaproteobacteria; order Rhizobiales; family Xanthobacteraceae; genus Bradyrhizobium. Next base: position 752 of record CAVUOI010000035.1, read on the forward strand.
TCCCCGCGATTGACTGCCCTCCCGAGCGGGATAACCCGCAAAGAAAAAACATCGGGAGGCACTCATGACGCCGACGCGTAATCGCGCCCGCCAAAATCTCTGCAAAGCCATTTCCGCCTGCTTCACCGCCGCCATGCTGATTGCGGCGCCGGCACCTCTCGCACGCCGGCGATATCCCGACCTTCGCGGTCGATGCGTCCTGGCCAAAGCCGCTGCCGAACAACTGGATCCTCGGCCAGGTCGGCGGCATCACCGCCGATGCGCAGGGGCATATCTGGGTGATCCATCGTCCGCGCTCGCTGACCGACGACGAGAAGGGTGCGGCACTGAACCCGCCGCGCTCGAAGTGCTGCATCTCGGCGCCGCCGGTGCTCGAGTTCGACGCCGACGGTAATCTGCTGCGCTCCTGGGGCGGCCCGGGCGAAGGCTATGAATGGGTCGGCCGCGAGCACGGCATCGAAGTGGATGAGAAAGGTTTCGTGTGGGTCGGCGGCAATGCCGACAACGACAATGCGATCCTGAAGTTCACCCTCGACGGCAAGTTCGTGATGCAGATCGGCAAGATTGCGCCGAGCAAGGGCTCGGCCGACACCACGCAGCTTGGCAAGCCCGCCGAGACCGCCATCGACAAGGACGCCAACGAAATCTATGTCGCCGACGGCTATGGCAATCGCCAAATCATCGTGTTCGATGCCACGAGCGGCGCCTACAAGCGGCACTGGGGTGCTTACGGCAATCCACCTGATGATAACAAGCAGCCGGCCTACGACCCCAAGGCGCCGCCCCCGCAGCAATTCGCCAACCCCGTGCATTGCGTGAAGCTTGCCAACGATGGGTTGCTCTATGTCTGCGATCGCATCAACAACCGCATCCAGGTGTTCAGGAAAGATGGAACCTTCGTTAAGGAATGGTTCTACGAAAAGAACACCCTCGGCAACGGCGCGGTGTGGGATATCGCTGTTTGGCCCGATCCGAAGCAGACCTATTTGTTGAGCGCCGACGGCGAAAACAATGAAATCAGGGTGCTGAAACGGGATGATGGTACTGTAGTCGGCAGTTTTGGCCGGAATGGCCGCAATGCCGGGCAGTTCCACTGGATTCACGCCATGGCGGTGGATGCCAAGGGCAATGTCTATACCGCCGAAGTGGATACCGGTAAGCGGATCCAGAAGTTCAAGCTGACCTCCGACGCGTTACGATGACGCGCTACGTTAGGCGCATTGCCCCCGCGGGCGAGAAATACTATCGCAGGGGCAGCTGGCAGGTTCCAAAAAGAGAGCCGGCGAACAACATTCTGGAGGGAATACCATGACGAACAATTTGGCGCGGCACTTCGCTGCGTCCGTGGCGCTTGCGGCGCTCGCCCTTACGACGCCCGCCCTGGCTCAGGAAAAGACCGTCAAAATCGGCGTGCTCAACGACATGTCGAGCCTTTACGCCGACATCGGCGGCCCCAATTCGGTGGTCGCGATCAAGATGGCGGTCGAAGATTCCGGTCTCACCAAGAAGGGCTGGAAGATCGAGGTCGTCAGCGGCGACCACCAGAACAAGCCCGATGTCGGCGTCAACATCGCAAGGCAGTGGCTCGACAACGACAAGGTTGACGCCATCGCGGATACGCCGAATTCGGGCGTGGCGCTGGCCGTCAACAATCTCGTCAAGGACAAGAACAAGGTCCTGCTCAACTCGGGTGCTGCGACGGCCGATCTCACCGGAAAGGCCTGCACGCCGAACACGGTGTCCTTCACCTACGACACCTACATGCTCGCCAATGGCACCGGCAAGGCGCTGACCAAGGCCGGCGGCGACAGCTGGTTCTTCCTCACCGCCGACTACGCCTTCGGTCACGCGCTCGAGCGCGACACCTCGACCGTCGTGGCGGCCAATGGCGGCAAGGTGCTCGGCGGCGTCAAGGCCCCGATCAACACCGCCGATTTCTCGTCGTTCCTGCTGCAGGCGCAGGCCTCCAAGGCGAAGGTGATCGGGCTTGCCAATGCCGGCGGCGACACCACGAACTCGATCAAGCAGGCGGCGGAATTCGGCATCGTCCAGGGCGGCCAGAAGCTCGCCGCGCTGCTGCTGTTCATCAACGACGTGCACGCGCTGGGCCTGAAGACCGCACAGGGCCTGACGTTCACGAAATCCTTCTACTGGGACATGAACGACGCGACGCGCGCCTGGTCGAAGCGGTTCTCCGCACTGGCCACCAAGGGGCAGATGCCCTCGATGACCCAGGCCGGCAACTACGCCATGGTGCTGCATTATCTGAAGGCCATGGAAGCGCTCGGCGGCAATCCGAACGACGGCGCCAAGGTCGTCGCCAAGATGAAGGAACTGCCGACCGACGACACGCTGTTCGGCAAGGGCCCGCTGCGCGCCGACGGCCGCCGCCTGATCCCGGCCTATCTGTTCGAGGTGAAGAAGCCGGACGAGTCGAAGGGGCCGTGGGACTACTACAAGCAGATCGCCACGATCTCGGCGGAAGACGCCGCCAAGCCGCTCGAGGCCAGCGATTGTCCGCTGGTGAAGAAGTAAGCGCGAGTCGAATTCTCTACGATAGGGTCCCGGCGAACGCGGGACCCATAGCCCGTGACCAATCGTATGCTGGGCTCCAGTTCGAAACGATTGACAGTTGGGTGGGTCCCGACTTGCGCTTCGCTGGCCGGGACGACGAGACGCTGTTTTACCGTGCGTTCGGCGCCAGCGTCCGCCACGCGATCACCAGCCCCAGCCCCAACAATGCCGCCGCCAGCAAGAACGGCGCGCCCGGCATTTTCACCGGCGCCCCGTCGCTGATGAAATACGCAAACGTCAGCGTGAACAGAAACGGTCCCAGCATCTGGGCGATGCTGTTGACGCTGTTGGTCGCGCCCTGCAACTGGCCCTGCTGATCGGGGGCGACGAGCTGCGTCGTCAGCGCCTGGATCGCAGCACCCGCTACGCCCCACAGCGACATCACGGGAATGCCGATCCAGAACAGCGGTCCGGTCGGCGCTGCGCCATAGATGAAAAATCCTAAGGCACCGGAGGCGAGCCCCAGAAGCAGCGCCCGGCGCTCGCCGAGGCGCTTGACGATCGGGCCCACGCCCGCGCCCTGCACCACCATCGCGGAGACGCCGACCAGGGCCAGCGTAAACCCGACCGTCGTCGTATCCCAGCCATAGCGATAGGTCGCATAGAGCACGAAGGTGGACGGCAGCACCACATGCGCGACTTGTCCGAAGAAATTCGCCAGCGACAGCCCGGCGAGAATCCGGTTCGAGCGCAACAGATGCAGCGCTCCGAGCGGATTGGCGCTTTTCCAGCGGAACGGCGAGCGGCGTTCCGGCGGCAGCAACTCCGGCAGGATCAGCCAGCCGTAGAGCGTATTGGCAAAGCTCAAGCCGGCCGCGATCCAGAACGGCAGGCGCGGATCCATGCCGCCGAGCAGGCCACCAAGAGCGGGCCCGAGAATGAAGCCCGCACCAAAGGCCGCGCCGATCTTGCCGAACACCGCGGCGCGCCGCTCCGGCGGCGTCACGTCGGCGATATAGGCAAAGGCGGTCGAAATGCTCGCCGACGTAATGCCCGAGATCACCCGGCCGATGAACAGCCACAGCAGCGACGGCGCCAGCGCCATCAGCACGTAATCCAGCGCCAATCCGAAATTCGACAGCAGCACCACCGGCCGCCGGCCGAAGCGGTCCGAGAGCGCACCGAGGATCGGCGAGAACAAGAACTGCATCAGCGCCCAGGCGGTGCCGAACAGACCGAAAACCCGTGCCGCGGTGGCCGTATCGTTGTCGACAAAACTTTCCACGAGTTTTGGCAGGATCGGCAGGATCAGGCCGAGCGCGAGCATGTCGAGCAGGATGGTGACGAAGATGAAGGCCGCCGCGCGACGTTGCGCGGAAATCAGCCGCGGTGTTGTCAGGAAAACGGCCGATCCGGCGTGTATCAGTCGAACGCCTTGTTACCGATCCTCTATCGCTGCCGCAACACCTCTATTTCACCACCACAATCGATGTCGCATGAGCGTCAGCTCAGTGTTTCAGAAATCGCACTCGAACCGATCTTTCGCTGGCGCAGCCGCAGCTAAGGCTCTCCTACGCGCCGCCTTGGCCGTCGGAGTAGCGCGGGGACTAACAATAATCTTTCCGACGGGATGCCCATGCATATCATTCTCGACCATGAAATCCTTGACGAAATTAACCGTCGCCGGATTCGGCCAGCATCATGGCTTTCTGCTTCTTCGCAGCTCTTGTGAATTTTGCCATGGTGACCGATTGATCATGCGATCACCTTTAACGCTCGGATCACATCGTGCAGAGCCGATCTTCATCGGCTTCGTTCCGGTCATGTAGGTCGGTTCGTACCTTGGCTTTTGTCTTTTTAGGCCAGGTCTCGCCTACAATTCTCCCTTCCTTAACGAGGAACAACGATCGTACGGGTGAACAACTTACTGGTCAGTGATTGATTGACTGCCTCTGCGGCCTTTTGTTCCGCGAGCGTCCTCCCCAAGCGGTCAGCAGCGGAGTAAACAAGGTCGTGCGCAATGCTCCCAACTAGGCTTACGCTTCCGTCGTCAATCGCTAGACCAACGGTAACCTTGTGCAGATCAGAACGGCTCAGCCTGCCGGTGAGCACTGGCGTCCGTCACGCTAAGGCCGGATCCAAGGGGTGAGAAGGTGATTTTCGGCGTTGCTGACCCGGAAATTGCCGTGCGTGAATTCGAGTGCGTCCACCAACGTCGGAGGACCCTTGCCATCGTCCGTGTTGCCCCGCAGATTTGCGAACAGCGTCATATTGATAAAATCCTGGACCATCTTCTCGATGCCGATTTTTCCGGCGATGGGATAGACGTAGTTCTCCGGTCACCATGAACTTCTCGTTGCAATAGTCAGATCCCTACATTTCGGATCAGACCGCCGAACGTGTCGGTAACCGTAAAGGAGCGGGTGTTAACTCTCTGACGGTTAAATCCTGCAGTAGACGCCGACCGTGAGCGCAGACTGCGTGAAGGGTTTGAGAAGATTGATCTCAGTGCCGAGGTCGTTGTTCTCAGTCATCTCAAGATTGAAGTTGTAGGCAACGCCAGTGTCATAGAATAGCTTGGCGATCCCACGAATTCTCGTATTTCGGAAAAGCTTGTAAGAGAAAGCTCGCGATCGGTCTCGTGCCATCCTCGAATTCGCGACCGATCTGCTGACACCTCCGGATCTGGCGTGTAGTTTATCAGTCCATTGATTGCAGAGCTGATCACCGCCGCGCGCGCTTCACAGCGTATCTGCCGAACAATGTGATAGGTCGGGACACCCGTAACATCTTCCGGCAGCGGATGAATCGCGCAGCCGGAAACCGAAAAACGACGCGGCCAACGCCGCAAACATAAAATATCTACCCACGATACGCCTCGCCGTTACGGTTGAAACGCGAAGAGTTAGACTTTGACGAGTAGTCTTTTTTGTTTTGAAACTTATAATTGCACCGGCGTGCAAGAGCGTCCAGACAGGAATTGCCAAGATTTTACAACTGTTGCTTTTGAGCAACCCGGGCGGCAACCTGCATTGCGGTGCCTAGACCTTACGCGGAGCTGCTCACGACGGCCGCTTGCGCTTGTGGGCGAACGGGTTGGCCTTTTCGCGCAGCGTGATCCGGATCGGCGTGCCCGGCAGGTCGAAAGCCTCGCGCATCGAGTTGGTGAGATAGCGCAGATAGGATTGCGGCACGGCGTCGGCGCGCGAGCAGAACAGGATAAAGCTCGGCGGCCGCGCCTTGGCCTGCGTGATGTAGTTCAGCTTCAGCCGGCGGCCGGAAACCGCGGGCGGCGGATTGGCATCGACCGCCTGCTCGAACCAGCGATTGAGGGTCGCCGTCGGCACGCGCTTGTTCCAGACCGCATAGGCGTCCTGAATCGCGGTCATCAGGCGATCGATGCCCTCGCCCATCAGGCCCGGATACCGCGACGATGGGAACGCCCCTCATCTGCGGCAGCCAGTGATCGGCATCGCTGCGCAGCGCCGAGATCAGATGGGTCTTGCGCTCCATCAGATCCCATTTGTTGACCGCCAGCACGATCGCGCGTCCCTCGCGCTCGATCAGGTCGGCGATGCGCAAATCCTGTTCCTCGAACCGGTTCTGCGAATCCATCATCATCACGACGACTTCGGCAAAGCGCACCGCGCGCAGCGCGTCCGCCACCGACAGTTTTTCCAGCTTCTCCTCGATCCGCGAGCGCCGCCGAAGCCCTGCGGTGTCGAACACGCGAAACTCGCGGCCCTGCCAGACGATCTCCACCGAAATGGAATCGCGCGTGGTGCCGGCCTCGGCGCTGGTCAGCAACCGCTCCTCGCCGAGCAGATGATTGATCAGCGTGGATTTTCCGGCATTGGGACGGCCGACAATGGCGACGCGGATCGGACGCTGCGCGAGTTCTTCGTCCGATACGATGATGTCGTCGTCGTCGAACTCTTCGCCCTCCTCGACCGGCTCCGGCATCAACACGCGTAGCGCGTCGTAGAGGTCGCTCAGGCCCTCGCCATGCTCGGCGGAAATCTGGATGGGGTCGCCGAGCCCCAGCGCGTAGGATTCCATCGCGCCGACTTCGCCGTGCCTGCCCTCGCTCTTGTTGGCGACCAGCACCACCGGCTTGTTGGCGCGGCGGGCGAAATCCGCAAAAGCGCGATCGTTGGGCGTCAGGCCGGCGCGCGCATCGATCACGAACATCAGCGCGTCCGCCAGGCCGATCGCGGTCTCGGTCTGCTCCTGCATCCGCGCGGTCAGCGAGCCCTTGGCGCCCTCGTCGAGACCCGCGGTGTCGATCACGGTGAATTCGAGATCGCCGAGACGCCCGTTGCCCTCGCGGCGGTCACGGGTGACGCCGGGTTTGTCATCGACCAACGCCAGCTTCTGCCCAACCAGCCGGTTGAACAGCGTCGATTTGCCGACATTGGGGCGGCCGATAATGGCGATCGTAAAGGACATAAATGATCCAAACGCCCTTTTTCGAAGGGCGTGTCAATTGAAGAAGACCCCCTCTTCAATTCTGAAATCAGAATTGAAGAAGGGTTCTGATTATTTTTGGCGCGTTTTCTTCACGCGAACCGACTTCCACTTCGCTTGAAAACGCTATGAAGAAAAATTCAGCGCGTAAACGTGCCGCTCGGCATTGGCGCCGGGAATGCCGATTGCTGCGGCGATTGGGCGGGCGCGGACGACTGATCGGGCGGCGGCGCGGTGGTGCGCTTGCGCACGATCTTGGCCGGCTTGGGAGGGGGCGGCGCGGCGGCGGTGCTGCCTTCCTCGTCGGGCGCGGCGTCGGGGTCCACAGAAGCGGGGGCCGCGGCCTGCTTGCCCTTCGATTTCGCACCGCGTTTGGCTTTCGGCTCTTGCACCGGCGGCGGCGCGGCGGCGGCCTGCGCGTTCGGGTCGTCCTGGCGGGCGCCCCGGTAGAGGTCTTTCGGCACACCCTGCTCGAGGCCCGGCACGCCCTCGGGGAATACCGCCTTGCGGTCACCGGGCAGCTTCTTCTTGGTGTCGAGGAAGTCGAGCAGGTCGGACGGATCGAAGCCGGCCGTGCTGCCACAGCCCGCCAGCGCGCCCGACAGCGCGATGAGGACGGCGGTTGCGATCAAACGTTGCGGGCGGCGCATACTTGGTTTCCCACTCAAATCGGTTTGTGCGCGTCAGCTTTTGGCGACCGGCGGCAGCAGGGCCTGCAGCGCTTCGGCACGCGAGCGCAGGCTCGGCGGCGTTTCGCCGTCATTGGCGATCACATCCAGCCATTGCCGCGTCGCCGCGGCGTCGTTGGCGCGCCATGCCGACAGCGCCAGCAATTCGCGCGCGGTATGGCGGAAGGTAGACCCCGGTGCCGCAGCGGCTTCGAGGCGCGATTTCATGTCGGCATAGCCGGCGCTTTCCAGCAGCAACTGGGCGGCGCGAACGCGCGCCAGATCCTGCTCGGCAGCGCCGACGCTGCGATCGGCGGCGATCTCATCGAACAGCTTGGCCGCAGCCTTCGTATCGCGGCTGGCGACTTCGGTGGCCATGCGCAACCGCGCCAGCACGCGATAGCCGGACGGCGCCTTGGCGGCGAGATCGGCGAAGGCGGCTTCGGCCTCCGCATGCTTGTTGGCTTCCGAAAGCTCGACGGCCTTGTCGAACGCAGCGCCCGCTTCGGCCGCCTTCTTGGCCTCCACATACTCGTAGCCACGCCAGCCGCCGACGGCAGCGACGATCAGAATCATCGCGGCAATGATATAAAGCGAGTATCGGTCCCACAGCTTCTTGAGCTGATCGCGACGGACCTCCTCGTCTACTTCATTAAATAATTCAGACACTTAGTGATATCCCATGCCCGGGGAACCGCAACCGGGCGGCAGCCTGTTGCGCCCGATCCCCGCATCGCCGCGACGTAGCCTATCGGTATGGCGGTGGCAAGGCAAAGTGAGGTGGATCAAAGCGTTAACAGCGTACCTTATCCGCCTGTCAAACCGGCCGGACATGTTGACATCACGGTTCAAAGTTTGGCGTAATCCCGATCGCTTACATATTGGTTCGTTTCCGATTTCCCGGGTGTTTCATGCCTCGCCATGCGCTGGTTTCGCTACTTGCCATGGGTCTGGTGATGGGACTGGCACCCTTCCCCGCGGCGTCGCTGGCCGACGACATCAAGCCGAAGACGCCCGAGACGGCATTCTCCGGCAAGCTCCGCCCGGACATCCTGGGTATCTCGAACGAATCCACCGCCGAATCCGCGCGCGCCGTCTTCGATTCCCTGTACAAGGGCCATACCGACACCAAGACCGACATCCAGCAGCAGAAATTGGGCGGCGCGAGCTATGTCGCCGCGTTGAATTTCAGCCTCCCCGCCGGCCCGAAGCAGAACGGCGAGACGCTCTCGACCAGCTTCTCCTCGCCCGCCAGCGCCAACCGCGCCTATTTCATCGCGCGCAACCTGACCTTTGCCCAGGACCAGCAGCCGTCAAAGGCCGACATGATCAAGGAAATCATGGGCAAATACGGCGTGCCCACCATCGTCGGCGATCAGCACCTCTACTACATCTACCGCAAGGGCTCGATCATGTCGGTCGGCGGCAAGTACAAGGAAGCGACCGCGCTGGCAGCGATCGACAAGCCGCTCGACCCGAAGGCCGCCGTCAAGCTCAACGGCGACACGGTTCGCGGCAGCTGCGTGGCGGTTGTCAAGCGAGCGCAGACCAAGGCCAAGGACCCGATCGCTCTCTTGACCGACGCCAAGGGTGCGAACTGCGATGGCGTGTTGAGCGTGCAACTCGTTCCGGGCACGCCGACCGACCGTGTCGGCATCGCGCAATTCACCCTGCTCGACGTCAAGCAGCTGCTCAGCGCCGCCGCGATCGACGGTGCGGCCCTGGCCGCCGGACCAAGCGACGGCCCTGGCCCCAAGGGCAGCGCGCCAAGGCTTTAGCGCTTTTCCGCCCGACACGTGATTTGGCGGCGAGGGACGTCGCACTGGTCATCGCAGATGTGCACGCTTTCTTGAACGTCGGCGCCGCGGGAACTTTTGGCACGCGCTGCAATTGTCCTGCCGTTGGACTGAACGGAGATCGGGCAATGCGCGAATTTCCCAAAAGTGTGCCGTATGGCGCCGACCAGACGATCTACCTGGTCGTGGAAGGTTCGGGCCCGGAGGGCATCGCTCGGCAGACCGAGCGCGCCGACATCGAAACCGTCATTGCCGATCTTCTGTCCGGACAGTTCAGCGACCCGATCGAGGTTGTCGCCTTCAATACGCTGGAGCACTGGAGCGACGATTTGTCCAAGGCAATCGCAACAGAAATCCGCTGCCGTTGCGACATCGAAGGGTACGATGTGCCTGTCTACCTGGATGAGTTCGTGGGCAGGGCTTCTGCCTGATCTGCGGCTAAAATATTAAGGCGGGCAGGAAAATGAACTGGGTCTATTGGAATACGTTTTGGTCGCTGGCCGTCAGCCTGGTCTGGTTCATGACCATCGTGTCGCATCCCGACGCGGTCGTCGTCGACCGACATTACCCCAAGCAGCCTCGATAGCCGGACGCTGGTATCAACTTACGCCTGCGCTTCCGCCGATATCTGTGCCATGAACGCCTCGCGTAACTGGCGCTTCATCACCTTGCCGTTGGCGTTGCGCGGCAACGGCTCCAGCCTGACGTCCATGGTTTCCGGCACCTTGTAGTCGGACAGCCGCTCCGCGCACCACGCGCGCAGCACGTCGAGACCGACCACGCTGCGCGTCACCACGACGGCATGGACGCGTTCGCCAAGCACCGGGCACGGCTTTGCGATGATCGCGCTCTCGATCACCTCGGGATGACCGGCCAGCACAGATTCAACCTCCGCCGAATAAATCTTCAGGCCGCCGCGGTTGATCATGTCCTTCTGGCGGTCGAACACGCGGACGAAATTCTCGGCATCGACCGAGCCGAGGTCGCCGGAATGCCAGAAGCCGGCCGTGAAACTCTCGGCGGTAGCCTTCGGGTTGTTCCAGTAGCCCTTGATGACGGAGGCACTGTGAATCCAGATTTCGCCGATCTCGCCGCGCGGCACTTCGCGGCCATTGGCATCCATCACCACCATCTGCGCGCCCGGACACGGCAGGCCGACACTGTCGATATGGCTGGCGGTGAGTTCGCCGGGCATCATGGTCGAGGGCGACGTGGTCTCGGTCGCGCCGTAGCAGTTTGCCAGCTTTAGCCCGGGAATTTTGGCGTCGAGCTTTTCGATGGTGGCGACCGGCATCGGCGCGCCGCCAAAACCGCCGATCCGCCAGCTCGACAGGTCGTAGCTGTCGAAATCCGGCTGCAGCAGGCAGAGATTGTACATCGCCGGCACCATCACGGTGTAGGTGACGCGCTCGCGCGCCGCCATCTTCAGATACTCTGTCGCCTTGAATTCCGGCATGACGATCAGCGCGCCGGCGCAGCGGACCATGGTCATGATGTTGGCGACCACACCGGTGACGTGACCGAGCGGCACCGCGGCGATCGAGCGATCCGCCTCGGTCAATTTCAGGCACGAGACGAACACCATCGCCGAATGGATGATGTTGCAATGCGCGAGCATCGCGCCCTTGGGCTTACCCGTCGTGCCCGATGTGTAGAGGATCATGGCGGTGTCTTCTTCGCCGACCTCGACCGGCGCGGCCAGCGGCGCGTTGTCGGCGAGTTCGGCAAAGCGCGACAGTCGCGGATCGTCATCGACGGCGATCCGGTGCACCACATCGGGGATGTCGCGCGCAGCGGGCACGCGGTCGGCCAGCGCGGCTTCGTGGACCAGCAGCCGCGCGCCGCAATCGGTCAGCACATAGGCGATCTCGGGCTTTTGCTGGCGGGTTGACAGCAACACCGTCACCAGCCCGGCATGCGCCGCGCCCAGCATCGTCAGCACGAATTCGGTCCGGTTGCCGAGCAGCACCGCGACGCGGTCGCCGCGCTTGAGGCCGAGCTTTCCGAAGCCGGCCGCGATCTGCGCCGATCGCTGCGCGACCTCGCGCCATGTCAGCCGCGCGTCACCGCAGACCAGCGCCTCGCCATCGCCGTTTCGCGCCACCGCTTCGGCGACCATCGCCGGGATGCTTTTGGGGCGGTCGCAAAAAGCCGGAACGACACGGTCGCCGAAGCGCGGCTCGAACCGCATCGCCGGAATGGAGTGCTGCGACCAGTCCATGCGCCCGTCCCGTCAGCTCTTCTTCATCTCGTAGACGTGCTCGGGGCCGGGGAAGGCGCGCGAACGAACGTCGCTGGCGTAGCCCTGCACCGCCGCTTCGATCGCGGGGCCGAGTTCGCCGTAGCGGCGAACGAATTTCGGCGTCCGCGGCGACAGGCCGAGCATGTCTTCCAGCACCAGCACCTGCCCGTCGCAGGCAGCACTTGCGCCGATGCCGATGGTCGGAATGGCGATGGTCTGCGTGATCTTGCGCGCCAGCGGCTCGGCGACCGCCTCGACCACGACCGAAAACGCCCCCGCATCGGAGATCGCCCGGGCATCATTCATGATCGGGTCCCAACTGCCCTCGTCGCGGCCCTGCGCGCGAAACGAGCCGAGCGTGTTGATCGATTGCGGCGTCAACCCGATATGGCCCATCACGGGCACGCCGCGCTCGGACAGGAAGGCGACAGTTTCCGCCATGCGCACCCCGCCTTCGAGCTTCACCGCGCCGCAATGGGTCTCCTTCAATATCCGCACCGCGGAATGAAACGCCTGCTCCTTGGAGGCCTCATAGGAGCCGAACGGCATGTCCACCACGACCAGGGCATGTTTCGAGCCGCGCATCACCGCATGGCCCTGCAGGATCATCATGTCGAGCGTGACCGGCACGGTGGTCTCGAAACCGTGCATGACATTGCCGAGGGAATCGCCGACCAGGATGACGTCGCAATGGCGATCCACCAGCGCCGCAGTGTGCGCGTGGTAGGACGTCAGCATCACGATCGGCTCGCCGTTCTTGCGCGCGCGAATATCCGGCGCCGTTTTGCGCTTGATGGCAGACTGGACAGACATGCTTAGGCTCCAACCACGGGGACGCCGATCACGACCGGATGGAACGCGAATGCGAGCGCCAGATAGGCGACGAGGCCGACCGCGATCGCGATCAGGTCGTTGCCGGGACCGCCGACGGGGATCGGCGGTGCGCCGGCGTCGGAACGGGATTTCAGCGAAATGCGGTCATAGACCGCCCATGCGAGGAACGAGCCGAACAGGATGATCGAGCCGAGATCGCCGTTGGCGAGCAGATGCGCCGCCGCCCACAGCTTGATGCCCGTCAGCATCGGATGTTTCAGCGTCGTATAGATCCGGCCGCGGATGTAGGAAGCGACCACCATGATGACCGCGGGCAGCATCAGCGCGACCGTGATGTGCTTGAGGAAGGTCGGCGGATACCAGACGTCAATCCAGCCGGTCGCGCGATAATTTGCAAAGCCCCATATGATCAGCGCCAGGCCGGCGAACGAGACCAGCGCATAACCTGCCTTGTAGCCGCCCTCGCCCATCGCGGCGATGGCCTGCGCACGCAGCTTGCGCTGGATGGTGAGCGTGTGGGCGCCGAAGAACAGGACCAGCCCCAGGATCATCACCAGCAGTCCCATGATGTCCATCCCCTTATGCGGCTGATTTCCTCGCTTATTCGCGTATCATTTTAAGGGCTTGGTGCGCAATGCGCCACGCGGACGCTTCACGGCTTGCCGGCCTGCCTGCCGAGATCGCGATTGTCGACATAGCGGATGGCAATCGGCCGCCCCGCGAGCGCGCCGCCCAATCCGCCGGTGAATTTGAGCGGCATGCAGGCCGAAAGCGAGGCGTTGATCGCTTTCAGATAGCTGGCGCGGGTGTCGCCCGGGACGCCTGCCGTGGCATAGGTCACGCGCGGCGTGGCGATGATCTCGCCTGTCCGCTTGAAACTGAAACGGACCGACATCTGCATGCCCTCGCGCGCGATGTCGGCCGGCGGCGGCGACCAGCAGGAGCGCAACGCCGCAAACAGGTCGCCGATGGTATCGAGGTCGTGGTCGGGCTTGCGGTATTTCGCGGCCTGGTCCTGCGATGGCACGCTTTCGATCGTGAGTTGCAGGTTCTGGCCGTAGGGATAATCGATCTCGGGAATGCAGGGACCGTTGTTGAACACGCTGCAAAACGACGGCGTGCACGGCTGGCCGTCGAGCACGCTGCAAGGCGCATGCGAAAACGGCGTGGCGTCGATCTGCCGCCGCGGCTGGGCGTCGGCGGCGCCGATCCCGACGAACAGGCCGATCAGACAGACGATGATGGACCGAAACATGCGGGCGGGCCCTCGCGGCGATCCGATCAAGCTGGGACGCGGATGGGACCGCATCAAGGCCGATCGCGTTCACATCCCCGCGTTCATGGGCGGACCGTTCTGTAATAAGGCACACCGTCATCGTCCGCGAAGGCGGACGATCCAGTATTCCAGAGACGTCAATGGTTCACCGTGAGGCCGCGGCGTACTGGGTCCCCCGCTTTCGCGGAGGACGACAGGGGGCTGAAGCGACAGCGGAGGTTGGCGCTGGAGGCCGGGCGCCCCTTACGCCTTTTTCTTCACGTCCTTGACGTTGGAAAAATTGATCCCCTCGGCCCGCTCGCGGGTATAGCCGAGATAGAACTCGTTCTTGGCCATGAACACCGGATCGCCGTCGACGTCATCGGCGATGCCGGAGCCGTTGGCGGCGATGAAGGCCTCCAGCTTCTTACGGTCGTCGGACGAGACCCAGCGCGCCAGCTGGAATTCCGAGATCTCGAATTCCACCGGCAGCGAATATTCCGCGTCGAGGCGCGCCTTGAGCACGTCGAGCTGCAGCGGGCCGACGACGCCGACCAAGGCCGGCGCGCCGTCGCGCGGCCGGAACACCTGCACAACGCCCTCTTCCGACATCTGCTGCAGGGCTTCCTTCAGCTTCTTCGCCTTCATCGCATCCGTCAGCCGCACGCGGCGGACGATTTCCGGCGCGAAGCTGGGAACGCCGACGAACGTCAAATCCTCGCCCTCGGTCAGCGTATCGCCGATCCGCAAGGTGCCATGGTTCGGAATGCCGACGACGTCGCCGGCAAACGCCTCGTCGGCCACCGAGCGATCCTGCGCGAAGAAGAATTGCGGGCTGGACAGGCTCATGTTCTTGCCGGTGCGCACCAGTTTGGCCTTCATGCCGCGGCTGAGCTTGCCCGAGCACAACCGCGCAAAGGCGATGCGGTCGCGGTGGTTCGGATCCATGTTGGCCTGGATCTTGAACACGAACGCGCTCATGCGAGGCTCGGCGGCCTCGACCTTGCGCAGGTTGGATTCCTGCGCGCGCGGTGGCGGCGCGAACTTGCCGAGGCCTTCGAGCAGGTCGCCGACGCCGAAATTGCGCAGCGCGCTGCCGAAATAGACCGGCGTCAGATGGCCCTCGCGAAACGCCTCCAGTTCGAACGGCTTGCAGGCTTCCGAGACCAGCGCGAGTTCGTCCTTGATCTCGGCGACGTCGAGATTTGGGTTGCGGCCGGCGAGATCGGCGATGTCGATCTGCTGCGCTGCGCCGGTCTTGGCGCCCCCGCCTTCCAGCAAACGCACACCACCATCGATAACGTCATAGGTGCCGAGGAAATCGCGGCCGCGGCCGACCGGCCAGGTCATCGGCGTAGTATCGAGCGCCAGCGTCTTTTCGATCTCGTCCAAGAGGTCGAACGTGTCGCGGCTCTCGCGGTCCATCTTGTTGATGAAGGTGATGATCGGAATGTCGCGCAGCCGGCACACCTCGAACAGTTTTCGCGTGCGCGCCTCGATGCCCTTGGCGGCGTCGATCACCATCACGGCGGAATCGACCGCGGTCAGCGTCCGGTAGGTGTCCTCGGAGAAGTCCTCGTGGCCCGGCGTATCCAGCAGGTTGAACACGAGGTCCTGGAATTCGAACGTCATCACCGAGGTCACGACCGAGATGCCGCGCTCGCGCTCGATCTTCATCCAGTCGGAGCGGGTATTGCGCCGTTCGCCCTTGGCCTTGACCTGCCCGGCCAGATTGATGGCGCCGCCGAACAGCAGCAGCTTTTCGGTCAGCGTGGTCTTGCCGGCGTCCGGATGGGAGATGATCGCAAACGTGCGCCGGCGCGCCACTTCATCGGAAAGCGGCGAGCGGGGCGGCAATTCGGCTGTGGTGGCGATGTCGGACATGAGGCACGAGCGTTTGGCAGGGAAAACCGGGCTAATCAAGCCTCATTTGGTGATTGCAAAGGCCGCCGGCCAGTCCCATATCGGCTGCGGAAGGACGGCCTTCCAGCTCACAGCCCATCTGCGGGGACGACCCTGCCTCATCGGGAGGGTCGTCATGGCCTGGATCGTGTTGTTCGTCGCTGGCCTGCTGGAAGTGGGTTGGGCGATCGGCCTCAAGTATACCGAGGGTTTTACGCGCCTCGTTCCATCTGTTCTGACGCTCGCCGCCATGACAGGCAGCATTCTCCTGCTCGGTCTTGCCTTGAAAACGCTTCCGATCGGAACCGCCTATGCAGTGTGGACCGGCATCGGCGCGGTCGGGACGGCCATCCTCGGCATCGCCTTATTCGGCGAGCCCGCCACCGCCGCCCGCCTCGCCTGCATCGGGCTGATCGTGGCCGGCATCCTCGGACTCAAGCTCGTCACGGCATCAGCGTAGCAGAACCACCGCCCAGTAGGTCAGCGCCGCCACGATCCCGGAAGCTGGAATGGTAATGACCCAGGCGTAGACGATCGAACTCGCCACGTTCCAGCGCACCGCCGAGACCCGCCGCGCCGCGCCGACGCCGACGATGGCGCCGGTGATGGTGTGGGTCGTGGAGACGGGAACGCCGAGAAACGTCGCGATAAAGAGGGTCGCCGCCCCGCCGGTCTCCGCGCAAAATCCCTGCATCGGCGTCAGCTTCGTGATCCGCAATCCCATGGTGCGAACGATCCGCCAGCCTCCCATCAGCGTACCCAGCGCCATCGCGGCCTGGCAGGACAGCACCACCCAGAACGGGATGGAGAATTCCGTGCCGAGATGGCCCTGCGAATAAAGCAGCACCGCGATGATGCCCATGGTCTTTTGCGCGTCGTTACCGCCATGGCCGAGCGAATAGAGCGAGGCCGAGACGAACTGCAGGATACGAAAGGCCCGGTCGACCGCAAACGGCGTCGAGCGCACCGACAGCCAGGACACGATCGCGACCAGCACCAGCGCCAGCAGGAAGCCGACCAGCGGCGACAGCACGATGGCCAGCAGCGTCTTGGACAGGCCACTCCAGACCGCCGCCGAAAATCCGGCCTTTGCCATGCCCGCGCCGACCAACCCGCCGATCAAAGCGTGCGAACTGGACGAGGGAATTCCAAGCGCCCAGGTGATCAGGTTCCAGACGATGGCGCCCACAAGTGCCGCGAAGATCACGGTGGCATCGACCACGCTCGGCTCGATGATGCCGGTGCCGATCGTATTGGCGACGTGGAGTCCGAACACCGCGAAAGCAATGAAATTGAAGAAGGCGGCCCACAGCACAGCATATTGCGGGCGTAGCACGCGGGTCGACACGATCGTAGCAATCGAATTGGCCGCGTCGTGCAGTCCATTGAGGAAGTCGAACAGCAGCGCGACCGCGATCAGGAAGATCAGAACCGGAAGAGCGAGGGTGGCATCCACGTGATGGCCCTGCCCTATACCTGTTCGATCACGATAGAGTTGATCTCATTGGCGACGTCATCGAAGCGGTCGGATACTTTCTCGAGATGCTTGTAGATTTCGGCACCGACGATGAAATCCATCGAACTGCCGCCGCGATGCTTGAGAAACAGCTCCTTCAGCCCGATGTCGTGGAGGTCGTCGATGCGGCCCTCCAGCTTACCGATCTCCTCGGTCATGGCGCTCAGCATCGCCACGTTGTTTCCGATCGCCTGCATCAGCGGCAACGCGCGGCTGACCAGGTTGGCGCACTCCACCAAGAGCGTCCCGATCTCGCGCATCGGCGGCTCGAAGGTGCGGACCTCGAACAGCACCACCGCTTTCGCGGTCTGCTGCATCTGGTCGATCGCGTCGTCCATCGCCGTGATCAGGTTCTTGATGTCGCCGCGGTCAAACGGGGTGATGAAGGTGCGCCGGACCGCCGTCAGCACCTCGCGGGTGATGCCGTCGGCGTCATTTTCGAACTGGTTGACGCGCTGGCAGAACACCGGTGTTTCGTCGCCGCCGCGCAGCATGTCCTGAAGCGCCAGCGCCCCCTGCACCACCGTCTGGGCATGCCGATCAAAAAGATCAAAAAATCGCTCCTCTTTCGGCAAAAAGGCACGAAACCAGCGCATCAGCATTGGTCAAAATCCATCGTTCTGGAGGCCGTCGGGCAGCCCGTCACACGGCTGTCATAGACCATTCGCGGGCAAAGCGCGCCACGAGGCGACCCGGGAACCGGGTCATCCACCGCTTTGTGAGGCCGAAAACGGCCGAAAACCCGGGCGTTTTACAGGGATCGCCGGAAAAAATGCGCGATTTCGCCGATGACGCCGCGGCGGAAGGTCAGCACGCAGGAGACAAAGATGACGCCCTGGATCACCGTCACCCATTGCCCGAACCCGGCCAGATATTGCTGCATGGCGATGATGACGAAGGCGCCGACGACCGGGCCGAAGACGGTGCCGAGGCCGCCGACCAGCGTCATCAGCACGATTTCGCCGGACATCGTCCAGTGCACGTCGGTGAGCGAGGCATTCTGCGCCACGAACACTTTCAGCGAGCCGGCAAAGCCCGCGAGCGTGCCGGACAGGATAAAGGCGAGCAGCTTGTACTGGTCGGTCTTGTAGCCCAGCGAGATCGCGCGCGGCTCGTTCTCCCGGATCGCCTTCAAGACCTCACCGAACGGCGAGTTGATGGTGCGGTAGATCAGGAGGAAGCCAGCGAGGAAACCGGTTAGCACGACGTAGTAGAGCACCGTCGGCTTGGCGAGATTGAAGATCCCGAACAGATAGCCCTGCGGAATGCCCTGAATGCCGTCTTCGCCATGGGTGAACGGCGCCTGCAGATAGATGAAATACAGCAACTGCGACAGCGCCAGCGTGATCATCGAGAAGTAGATGCCCTGTCGCCGGATGGAGATGAAGCCGGTAATCACCGAAAGCGCAGCTGCGCCGGCGACGCCGACCAGAATTCCGACTTCCGGCGACACGCCCCACACCTTCAGCGCATGCGCCGTGCAATAGCCCGCCGTGCCCAGAAACATCGCGTGGCCGAATGACAGCAGACCGCCATAGCCGATCAGAAGGTTGAATGCGCAGGCAAGCAGCGCGAAGCACAAAGCCTGCATCACGAAGAACGGGTAGATGCCGGTCATCGGCACCAGCCCGAGCAGCACGGCCATCGCCGCGAACACGATCATCTCGTCGCGCACCGCGCGTGGCGTTACCGGTAATGTGTCGTCAGTCAATGCGCTCATGTCAGGCCGCCCGTCCCGTCAGTCCCGCTGGCTTTATCAGCAACACCAGCACCATCAGAACGAACACCACGGTGTTGGAAGCCTCGGGATAAAAATACTTGGTCAGTCCCTCGATCACGCCGAGGGCAAAGCCGGTGATGATCGATCCCATGATCGATCCCATGCCGCCGATCACCACCACCGCGAAAACGACGATGATCAGGTCGGCGCCCATCAGCGGCCGCACCTGGTTGATCGGCGCCGACAGAACGCCGGCGAGTGCCGCGAGGCCGACGCCGAGCCCGTAAGTCAGCGTGATCATGCGCGGCACGTTGATGCCGAACGCACGCACCAGGGTCGGATTTTCGGTCGCGGCGCGCAGATTGGCGCCAAGCCGGGTCTTTTCGATCAGGTACCAGGTGGCGATGCAGACGACGAGCGAGAAAATGACGACCCAGCCGCGATAGACCGGCAGGAACATGAAGCCGAGATTCATGCCGCCCTGCAGCCCGCGCCAGTCGCCGATCTGCGGATAGTCCGGGATCGCATAAGGCAGTCCGGACGAGCCGAAATAGTTCTGGAACACGCCCTGCACGATCAGCGCGATACCGAAGGTCAGAAGCAATCCGTAGAGATGATCGAGGCCCGCCAGCCATTGCAGCATGGTCCGCTCCAGGATCATGCCGAAGATGCCGACGACGATGGGGGCGATCAGCAGCGCCCACCAGTAGCCGATGCCGGTCAGGCTCAGGAGGAAATATGCGCAGAACGCGCCCATCATGTAGAGCGCGCCATGGGCGAAATTGATGATGTTGAGCATGCCGAAGATCACGGCGAGCCCGAGACTGAGCAGCGCGTAGAACGATCCGTTGATCAACCCCACCAGGAGCTGGGCGTATAGAGCTTGCATCTGTTCGCACTCAATCTCGTTTAGGACGCGAAGATGACCCGCCGGCACGATGCCGGCGGCCCATCAATTATTACTTCTTTACCAGCGGACAGGCGCTTTCCGAAAGCGGCCGGAAGGCCTGGTCCGCCGGGGTGGTGCCGATCAGTTTGTAATAGTCCCACGGCCCCTTGGATTCGGAAGGCTTCTTGACCTCGAACAGGTAGGCCGGATGAATCTTGCGGCCGTCGGCGCGGATCGAGCCCTTGCCGAACAGTTTGTCGTCGGTCGGCAGTTCCTTCATCTTGGCGACGACCTTGGCGCCGTCATGCGGATTGCCGCCCATCGCTTCCAGCGACTTGAAATAATGCAGCAGGCCTGAATAAACGCCGGCCTGCACCATGGACGGCATCGCCTTGTTCTTCATCCGTTCGGAGAAGCGCTTGGAGAACGCGCGGGTGTCGTCATTCTGATCCCAGTAGAAGGTCTCGGTGAAGCTGAGACCCTGAGCCACCTTCAGGCCGAGCGAGTGCACGTCGGTGATGAACAGCAGAAGACCGGCCAGCTTCTGGCCGCCGGCGACGATGCCGAATTCGGATGCCTGCTTGATGGTGTTGGTGGTGTCGCCGCCGGCGTTCGCCATGCCGACGATCTTGGCCTTGGAGGCCTGCGCCTGCAGCAGGAACGAGGAGAAGTCCGACGAATTCAGCGGGTGCTTGACGGTGCCGATCACCTTGCCGCCCGACTTGACCACGACCGCCGTGGTGTCGCGCTCCAGCGCATGGCCGAACGCGTAGTCCGCGGTCAGGAAGTACCAGGTGTCGCCACCGGCCTTCACCAGCGCCTGCCCGGTCGAATTGGCGAGCATGTAGGTGTCATAGACCCAGTGAATGGTGTTGGGCGTGCACTGGGCATTGGTAAGGTCCGACGACGCTGCGCCGGTATTGATCATGATGGAATTCTTTTCCTTCACAAGATTGTTGACCGCCAGCGCGACGCCGGAGTTCAGCACATCCATGAAGATGTCGACCTTCTCGACGTCGACCCATTGACGCGCGATGGTGGTGGCGATGTCGGGCTTGTTCTGGTGGTCGGCGGAGATCAGGTCGAGCTTCCAGCCCTTGGCCGCCATCCCGGAATCCTCGATGGCCATCTGGGCGGCGACCGTGGAGCCTGCGCCGCCGAGATCGGAGTAAAGTCCGGAATTGTCGGTGAGCACGCCGATCTTGACGTTCTTGTCCTGCGCCATGGCGCTGCCCGCGGCAAGCACGAGCGCCGTGCCGAGGAACAGGGCTGAAATCCGATGTTTCATGATATCTCCATAAATCAAGAGTGCAGTCGCAACTACCGATTAAACACCGAGATAGGTATGGAGCTTGTCCATGCTGGCCGACAGCTCCGAATTCGCAAAACCATCGATGACCTTGCCGTGCTCGACGATGTAATAGCGGTCGGCCACCGTCGAGGCGAAGCGGAAATTCTGCTCGACCAGCAGGATGGTGAAGCCTTCCGACTTCAGCCGCGCGATGGTCTGGCCGATCTGCTGGATGATGACGGGCGCAAGGCCCTCGGTCGGCTCGTCCAGCATCAGGAAGCGCGCGCCGGTGCGCAGGATTCGCGCGATCGCCAGCATCTGCTGCTCGCCGCCGGAGAGCTTGGTGCCCTGGCTGTTGAGCCGCTCCTTCAGGTTCGGAAATAGTTCGAAGATCTGGTCGAGCGACAGGCCGCCGGGACGCACGATCGGCGGCAGCAGCAGGTTTTCCCGCACGTCGAGGCTTGCGAAGATACCGCGCTCCTCGGGGCAGAACGCGATGCCCATCCGCGCGATCCTGTCCGACGTGGTGCGCGTGATATCTTGATTGTCGAAGCGGATCGAGCCGGTGCGCTTGCCGATGATGCCCATCACCGACTTCAGCGTGGTGGTCTTGCCGGCGCCGTTGCGGCCAAGCAGCGTAACCACCTCGCCCGCCTTCACATTGAAGTTGATGCCATGAAGGATGTGGGATTCGCCGTACCAGGCCTGCAGGTCGGAGACGGAAAGAATTTCCGCGCCCGCCGGTTTGTTGCCAGCTTCGGCCATTTTCAACTCAGGCATGACCGGCCCCCAGATAAGCTTCCTTGACGCGCTCGTCCTTCGACAGTTCGGCATAGTTGCCTTCCGCCAGCACCTGACCGCGCGTCAGCACCGTGATGATGTCGGACAGATTGGCGACCACGGACAGATTATGTTCGACCATGAGAATGGTGTACTTCGCCGAAATGCGCTTGATCAGCGCCGCGATCTTGTCGATGTCTTCATGGCCCATACCGGCCATCGGCTCATCGAGCAGCATCATCTCGGGGTCGAGCGCCAGCGTCGTCGCAATCTCGAGTGCGCGCTTGCGGCCATAGGGCATCTCGACCGCTGGCGTGTTGGCGAATTCGCTCAGACCCACATCGTTGAGCAGCTCATGGGCGCGGCCGTTGAAGCGGTCGAGCACGGTCTTGGATCGCCAGAAATCGAACGAGGAGCCATGCTGTCGCTGCAGGGCGACACGGACGTTCTCCAGCGCCGTCAGGTGCGGAAACACCGCCGATATCTGGAACGAACGCACCAGCCCGAGGCGCGCCACATCGGCCGGCGCCATCGCGGTGATGTCCTGCCCCTTGTAAAGGATCTGGCCCGCCGACGGGCTCAAGAACTTGGTCAAGAGGTTGAAGCACGTCGTCTTGCCCGCGCCGTTAGGCCCGATCAACGCATGAATACTGCCGCGGCGCACCTTGAGGGCGACATCACGAACGGCGAAGAAACCCGCAAATTCCTTGGTCAATCCTTGGGTCTCTAAAATGAACTCATCAGCCAAACAAATTTCCCCCATAGCCGTCTTCGCGGTTCGCCCGCGCCCGGCCAACTCTCCCTGTTCGGGCAAGCTCTGCGGAACGTCCTTGGAAACCGCCCCCGAGCCCACCGCCTCCGGGCCGGAATATGCCGTCAACAGTATGGGTTAGGCAAGGTGGAAAGCTGCCCATGGGAAAAGCGGCCGCGCTGGTTCCGGATGCACCATAAGTCGAATTGCGCCGGCTTCCCGACCCTGCCGTCTCGCGGTCCGCGCCCGACCGCAATCTTCGCGTCGGCAAGCCATCATTAACGGTGTTCTGCTGCAATCGCGCGCTTTCACGCAATATTTCTGCCATCCGGCCATCATCTCGCGATTTAGACAGTCAGGAATTGCCGCCTTGGAATTTCAAAGCGCCGGACCTTCAGTGGTCAAATCGATCAAACAGCGCGACCTGCTGAACACCTGGCTGCGGCTATTCGCCCGCGAGCAGTCGATCCCGCGCATGCCGGAATACCAGCCGGAGCGGATGGAGGACGAACTTCCCGACCTGGTATTCTACACCGTCGATACCAGCACGCAGCCGCCGCGCCTGACTATCCAGAGCGACGGCACACGGATGTCGAGCGCCTATGGAAATACCGGCAAGGGCCGCTATCTCGACGAGTATCTCGGCGCAAGGCTCGCTCCGATCGTGATGCCGGTGTATCACGAATGCATCGCGCGCCGCCTGCCCGCCTATACCATCGCCAATATGGACGACATCTACGGGCGACTTGTCGCCTATGAGCGGCTGTTGATGCCGTTCTCCGACGACGGCAGCGTCACCCACATCATCGCGTCGCTGAAGACGATCAGCGAGGACGGCGGCTTCGAGATCAAGAATCTGATCCGCGGCAACGACAAGCTGCCGGTGCCGAAGCTGCGCACCATCATCGACCGCGATCTCTTCCATCGCGCGCCCGGCCGCATTCCGTCCGGCGACGTGCTGGAATTCGGCTAAAGGTCAATTCCCGCGAGGAGCGCGAAGCCGTCTCGAACCATGAGCACCGTTATCAAGTCTAGAGCTTCCTGCTGCGATTTGGCCGGCACTTCCTTGCCGTAGACATCCGGCTTGAACCCGACCAGCAATTTGCCGCCGAGATCGAGCACCGGGCGCTTGATCATCGAGGGCTGCGCCAGCATCAACGCCAGCGCCTTGCGCTCGTTCAGGCCTTCCTTGTCGCTGTCGGGCAGCTTCCTGAACGTCGTGCCCGCGCGGTTGAGCAGCGTCTCCCAGCCGAGTTCGTCGGACCATTGCTTGAGCTTGTCCTTGGCGATGCCGGCAAGCCTTGTAGTCGTGGAAGTCGTAAGCCACGCCGTGATCGTCAAGCCAGGCGCGCGCCTTCTTCATGGTGTCGCAGTTCTTGATGCCGTAGATGGTGATGGGCATTTCGTTGCATTCCGGAATGGATTATTGGTCCTGTGGGACCGGATTAGAAGTAAGCCGCCGGCGCCTGCGCTGACAACCCCGTCGTGTACCTGCTCAAGCACGCCGCCTAGGCCGCTTCGGAATCTCCAGCCCGCGCTGCACCGCCGGCCGGGCGAGCCCGCGTTCCAGCCATGCCGGCACCTGCTTCAGCGTATCGAATGCGACGAGGTCGCGCGCCCCGTAGAAGCCGATCAGGTTGCGCACCCAGCCGAGCATGGAAATGTCGGCGATGGTGTATTCGTCGTCCATGATCCATTGCCGTCCGGCAAGCCGCGTCTCCACCACACCGAGCAGCCGCTTCGACTCGGCGACATAACGCTCGAGCGGCCGCTTGTCGGCAAACTCCTTGCCGGCGAATTTGTGGAAGAAGCCGACCTGGCCGAACATCGGTCCGATCCCGCCCATCTGAAAGTGCAGCCACTGGATGGTCTGGTATCGCCGCGCCGGATCGGCCGGCAGAAGCTTGCCGGTCTTGTCCGCGAGATATTGCAGGATCGCGCCGGACTCGAACAGCGGCAGCGGCTTGCCGCCGGGCCCGTCCGGATCGAGGATGGCCGGGAATCTTGCCGTTCGGATTCAGCGACAGGAATTCCGGCGTCTTCTGGTCGTCCTTGTTGAAATCGACCAGATGCACCTCGTACGGCAATCCGATCTCTTCCAGCATGATCGAGACCTTGACGCCGTTCGGCGTCGGCAGCGAATAGAGCTGAAGGCGGTCGGGATGTTTGGCGGGCCAGCGTTTTGTGATCGGGAAGGCGGAGAGATCGGACATCAGAACTCGTTTTGCATGGTTGTTGTTGCGCGGCTAATGTACGGCTGATGCCGCACATAACAAGGGTCCGCGCCGCTCATGACCGATCAACCGTCTCCGGCAAAGCTCGGCCCCACCGATGAGGAACTTGCGGTTCACCCGACCATGTTCGCGGCCGGTTCGCTGAAGGATCAGGTCGTCGTCATCACGGGCGGCGCCGGCGGCATCGGGCGGGCGATCGCCTGGCTGTTCGCGCGGCTGGGCGCGCATGTCGCCGTGGTCGGGCGCGACGGCGGCAAGCTCGATGCGCTCGTGGCCCAGTTGGCCGGCCGCGGCCTCAAGGCATCGGCGCATATAGCCGACATCAGGGAGCCCGATGCGGTCAACGCCCTGTTCGACACGATCTGGGCCGCGCATGGCCGCCTCGACAGCCTGATCAACAGCGCCGGCGGGCAATTTCCGCAAGCGGCGATCGATTTTTCGGTGAAGGGCTGGAACGCCGTCATCAACACCAATCTGAACGGCACCTGGTACATGATGCAAACAGCCGCGCAGCGCTGGCGCGACCACAAGCATCCCGGCAGCATCGTCAACATCGTGGTGGTGACGACGCACGGCCTGTACGGCATCGCGCACAGCATCGCCGCGCGGAGCGGCGTGATCGGGCTGTCGCGCGCCGTCGCGGTCGAATGGGCGCCGTTGAACATCCGGGTCAATTGCGTGGCGCCCGGCGCGATCGAAACCGAAGGCTGGAACGTCTATTCGCCCGAGGCACGCGCCGCCTATCCGCGCTCGAACCCGATGATGCGCACGGGCTCGCCATGGGACGTCGCGGAGGCCAGCGTCTTCCTCGCCGGCCCATCCGCGAAATTCGTGACCGGTGAGACGCTGACAGTCGACGGCGGCAGCCAGCTCTGGGGCGAGACCTGGACCACGGGCAAGCCGGCTTATTTCGGCGGCAACGACAAGTGACCGCTGACGGCCGATCATGCCCCACTATCGCCTCGCCATTTTCGACTTCGACGGCACGCTGGCGGATTCCCTTCCGTGGTTTCGTGCCTCCTTCCAGGACATGATCACGCGGTTCGATCTTGCGCCCGTCCGCGACGACGAGGTGGAAGGGTTGCGCGGCCTGTCCGCGCGCGAAATCATGGCGCGCCTCAACGTATCCATGTGGCAACTGCCGGCCATCGTCAGCGACATGCGGAAGCGCAAGCTCGCAGCAGCAAACGAGATATCGCTGTTCGCCGGCATTCCCGCCGTGCTGACCGACCTGCAACGCCAAGGCATCAAGACCGCCATCGTCAGTTCCGACAGCGAAGCCTCCGTCCGGCAGGTGCTCGGACCCGCCACCCGCCTGATCACCCGCTTCGACTGCGGCGCCGCGATGTTCGGCAAGCACTGGAAATTCCGGCGCGTCGCGAGAAAACTTGGAGCGAAGCCTTCGGAGACGATCTGCATCGGCGACGAGATCCGCGACATCGAAGCCGCCAAGGCCGCCGGCATGGATTCGGGCGCGGTGGCCTGGGGCTACGCACTTCCGGCCGCGCTGCAGGCGGCGGGACCGACGCATCTGTTCAACTCGATCGAGGAGATGATGCAGCGGCTGACGATGGCAAAATAAACCCGTCGCCATTGGATAACTCCGCTGCCGGTCACACCCACAGCGGCCATCGCACGAGATGTTCGTGGCCATTCAAGCTGCGGATGAGTACGAACTCCTTGACCGTCCAGCCGATCGGCTCGATCGGATACTCGTCCACGTCACGCGCGTCATACAACAACGTGACATGCGGCGTGAAATTGGTGTTGGCCAGCCGCTTCATCCCTCTTCGCGTCAACGCGGCGCAGAACATCTGCCGAAACGATTGCAGCTGACGCAAGCCTTTCTCTCCGATCAGCACGAACGGATGATTGCCTGACCGCCCGCGAAAGCTTGCCGTGCGATCGAACGAGACCTCGAACGGCGCGGCCCGCACCTCCATAGCCGCCTCCCACGCGGCGCAATGCTGGCCCTCAGGCAACCCGCCGAGACGCGAACAGCGAAATGTGCAGCCGCTCCGGCGCAATGAGCGTGCCGTCGAAGCGATGCGCGCGTTTGAGCGCGGAAGCCAACTGGTGAATTCGCTCTGCCGTGCCCGCATCGGGCACGGCCGCGAGGAAGAGATCGGGCACTACTACGGCTTGCAAACTTGTCCATGGTAGACTAGAACAAATCATGAACATTTGTGAAAGTCAAAGCCTGCGTTAT
The DNA here is from genome assembly GCA_963742935.1 of uncultured Alphaproteobacteria bacterium. Classification (GTDB taxonomy): domain Bacteria; phylum Pseudomonadota; class Alphaproteobacteria; order Rhizobiales; family Xanthobacteraceae; genus Bradyrhizobium. The sequence continues at coordinate 27,820 of CAVUOI010000035.1, forward strand.
GCAACTGTCCGCAAGAATTTTGATCGTTCCCGGCTAAGATGGCAGGGTCACGAAGGGATCGAGCACACGGACACCGAGCGGCTCGAAATGCCTAACATTGCGCGACAGAATAGTGAGGTCATGGTGTCGGGCAGTCGCTGCGATGATGATGTCGGCAAATCCAGGCGCATGACCTCTTCCCCGCGCCTGATCGGCAACGCCGCCGGCAATCCGTGCGGTAGGTGCATCAAAAACGAGAATACGCTGACCGTAGAGATGCAGCACCGTTTCCAACCATGATGCCAAATCCGAACTCTTGCGCGTCGCTCCCTCGCGCATCAATTTGGCAATTCCGTCTTCGATCTCGGCTACCGTTACCACGGATAGGAACAGCAAGGCAGAATGCGCGTCCATCCATTCGACAAGCGCAGATGGTGTCGGACGGCCAGGCGCTGCGCTTGAAATGATGTTGGTATCGACGAGGTACACAGGCGTCAGAGATCAGCGGTCCGAGGGCCAGAACTGTTGCGGTTTGGCAGATCGTTCGTCTGCCAAGGAGCTGCCATCAGCAGTCGGCCGAAAGTCGGAACGTGGGATAGTCGCTCCCACTCCTCATAGCTGACGACCACCGCCTGCCGTTTGCCGTGTCGGGTGATGAACGCGGGCTTCCCGCGCATGGCCTGATCGACCACCGCAGACAGGCTGGCTTTCGCATCGCGGAGCTGAATTTCTTTCATGAAACACCTATATGACTACAGTAGTCATATAGGCCGAGACTGCTGAATTTGCAAGGGCTGACGAGGGAACCAGATGTTCTCGACTTCAAGTCGCTGATTGCTTCAGGGATTTGGCGTCGGAAAGCGGCACCGTTTCCTCACAACACGCACCCATAATGCGCCGACGACACCAGCCGGATGTACTTGTCGTGCACCGACCCCGGCCGCACCGCGGCAATCGAGGCCGGCGCGCGCCAGTCGGCCATGCGGCGGGCGATCTCTTCTGCGGGCACCTCGAGGTTCACGGTGCGGGCGCCTGGATCGATCACGATGACGTCGCCGTCGCGCACCGCGGCGATCGGGCCGCCGCGCGCGGCTTCCGGCGAGACATGGCCGATCAGGATGCCGTGCGAGACGCCGGAGAAGCGGCCGTCGGTGATCAGCGCGACATCCTCGCCGAGGCCCCGCCCCTGCAACTGGATCGTCAGCATCACCATTTCAGGCATGCCGGGCCCGCCGACCGGGCCGACATTGCGCACCACGATGACATTGCCGGCCACGATCTCGCCGGCGCGGATCGCAGCCATCGTTTCCGCCTCGGACTCGAACACGCGCGCGGTGCCCCGGAATTGACCTTTCTCGAGCGCCTTGCCGGACAGCTTCAGCAGACAGCTCTCCGGCGCGAGGTTGCCCTTCAGGACGCTGATGTGGTTGTTCGCCGGCGCGATCGGCTTCGACACCGGAAGGACGATCTCCTGCGGCGGCATCTGCTCCAGCGTCGGAACATCAGCGAGATTTTCCGCCAGCGTTTTGCCGGTCACCGTCATGACGTCACCATGCAGCAGGCCGGCGCGCAGCAATTCCTTCATCACCACGGGCACGCCCCCGATCGCATGCAGGCTGCCCATCGCGAACGGGCCATGCGGCTGCAGATTGGCGAGCAGCGGGACGCGCTCGCCGATCTGCTGGATGCGTTCGATGGTGATCGGCACCTGCGCCTCGCGCGCGACCGCGAGCAGATGCAGATACATGTTGGTCGAGCCGCCCATCGCGTAGACGGTCGTGATCGCGTTCTCGAACGCCCGCTCGGTCATGATGTCGCGCGGCCGGATGCCGGCCTCCATCAGCCGGTACAATGCATCGACCGAGGCGCGGGCCTGCGCGCGGACGTCGGCGTGAATGTCGCTGGCGGCGTCGTAATCGGCCGGATGCGAGGCGCCGCGCGGCAGCATCATGCCGATCGATTCCGCGATCGTGCTCATGGTGTTGGCCGTGAACATCGCCCCGCAGGTGCCGCTGCCGGGCATCACGTTGCGCTCGACTTCCAGAAGCTCCTCGCCGGAGAGGCGGCCGGACTCGTTGGCGGCGCGGGCCTCGGCGTAATCGAGGATCGTGATGTTGTTGCCCTTGCTGGCCCATGCGCCGAACGAGACGCGGCCCGGCGTACTGGTGCCGGGATAGAGCACGAGGCCGAAGGCATTGGTGCGCGCCAGCGGCATCAGCGCGGCGGCGCCGGTCTTGTCGCAACCGGAAATCACGATCATCGCGTCGCCATGATGGGCGTAGTGGCCGATCTCAAAGCAGTCGGCGACAGTGTCGCGCGAGGCGAGGCTGTAGCCCGCCGTCGGCGTACCCTGCGTCAGCGCATCCGACACCGCCGGCGCGCCGACGATGAGTCCCTGCCCGCCGCGCTCCGCCAAAATCTCCACCAGCAAATCGGCGATCGTGCGCACGCGGTTGTTGCAGCGATGGGCATTGGTCCAGGCGCTGGCAATCGTCACCACCGCGCTGGTCTGCGCCGCGCGATCCGGATCGAATCCAGCGGCCCGCAGTTCAACCCGCGCGCGCTTCCAATAGGTGCTGCTGTCTTGCGTCGTCATGTTGTGCTCCGGGTCTTCCAGTGGCAGGTCTTCTAATGGCAGGTCTTCTGACGAAATGCCGTGTCCGGCCTGCTTGGCACTAAACGAGGTTTACGCCGTCTTGCCGTCGTCGAAGCTGACGATCACGGCGGCATTTGCAATCAGGATGGGGTCGTTACCGCTCTCGGACGGAATTTCCAACCCACCGGCGACCGCCGTGACTTTCACCGTACCGTACGGCAGCTCCTTGGCGACGACAGCGGTGTCCACGGCTTCCGGATTCGGCACGGCGATCGTGACGTCGACGAACATGTCGTTGGCGGTCTTGCCCAGCATCCGGAAGAAGCCGAGGCTGGAATGACGGATGGCATCCGACACCGCGCGCCTGGCGGCCTTGGTGGCATCGCGGCCATGAACGTCGACGCCCATGCCCATTTCGGTGATACAGCGCACGCGTGCCATGGCAGTTCCTCTTGTCGTTGGCCTGGAATGTTATCCGGCGAAAGCCTCCTCTCTCAATCGCCACTTGCGGCGGCCGCGTCAAGTCAGGCGCGGCCGCCGATCAGCTTCAGCCAGGGCGCAAAATGGAAGGCGCTCATCAACAGGTACATCGGGACCATGCCGCCAAGGTGCAATGCGGTGTCCGTCGAACACAGCGTGTCAGGCGAACTACCGCCGAAATGCGTCAGCAACGCCATGACCGCGAAGGTCGGCGCTGCCGCTAGCGACAGCCCGCCGGCCATGCCTGTTGCTGCCGCGCCGTTGCAAGCCTCGCTCATGGCTTCGCGCCCGCCTCTTTCCGGAACGCAGCCTCTCCGGCGTCCGACACTTCGACCCATCTTTTGTCGGGCGCGGCGCCTTCGACGTAGCTGTCGTGCCAGTTCCACCACTTGTAGGTTTGGGTTTGCGGATAGCCTGCGGGGGAATCCTCCCACTCCTCCTGGCGTCCGAGCGGCGTGATGTCGAGATAATTCCAGGTGCTCCCCATCTGCTCGTCGCCGCGGCTTTTGATGAAGTAGGTGCGGAATATCCTGTCGCCGTCGCGGAAGAACACGTTGGTGCCGTGCCATTCGCCGACGTCGAAATCGGCGTCAAAACTGTCCGTGACGGTGTACCAGGGGATCATCTCCCATCCCATGCGCGCCTTCAGGCGCGCGATGTCCGCTTGCGGCGCGCGCGAGGCGAACGCGAGCGTGGTGTCACGGGCGTTGAGATGGGCGATATGGGCGACCTGGTCGGCCACCATCGAGCAGCCGCGGCAGGCATGATCGGGCCAGCCAAGCACGCCGGGCTCGTAGAAGGCGCGGTACACGATCAACTGGTGACGGCCTTCGAACAGGTCGCGCAGGCTCGCCTTGCCCTTCGGCCCTTCGAATTCATACTTCTTCTCCACGGCCAGCCACGGCATCCGCCGGCGCTCGGCGGCCAGCGCGTCGCGGGCGCGGGTCAATTCCTTTTCCTTCACGAGCAATTGCTGACGCGCGGCTTCCCATTCCGGTGCTGTAACGGCATGGATCTGCATGGCTATCCTCCTGTTTGTGGGACGTGTTGTTGCGTGTGGGTCGACCGTTCAGGCCGGCAGCCGGCGGTCGTATTCCTGCTGCAGGCGGACCCAGCCATCCCAGAACGACGCCGGTTCCTTGTCGCTGGCGCGGGCCACCAGAACATCGAGATGCATGTGCCAGCCGGCGCTGACCTTGAGCATGGTCGAGCGATCGGGCAGCCGCCGATGGGTCACGGTGAGCAGCACGCCCGAACCCTTCGGCTCCAGTTCGAACGTGACGTCGCCGCTGTTGTTCCAGGCGATCGAAAGCTTGCGGAGCGGATCGAGCTCGGTGATCCGGCTCTGCATCCTCTGCTCTTCGGGAAAACCTTCCGGCCGCTTGCCCGGCGGATCGTTGAGCTCCTCGTTGCGCCAGACGAGTTCGACCGGCGCGCCGACCTTCATCTCCATCGCGCCGGCCGCGAGCCACTTGCTGCGCAGGTCGCTGTCGGTCAGGTAGGCCCAGATGCGTTCGATCGGGCCGGGCAGCAGCCGCTGTATCCTGAGCGTGGTCGGCTCGATCAACACGCCATAGGCATCGGGCTTGTTCGTTGAATTCATCTTCTACTCCTTCACCTTCTTCGCCTTGTCTTCCTCGTGCAGCAGGGCTTCCAGCGCATCGAGCTTCGCATTCCAGAAACGTTCGTAACGGCGCAGCCACGCATTCGCCTCCGCCAGCCGCGCCGCTTCCAGCCGGCAGAGATGGGTACGGCCGCGGACCGTGCGCTTCACAAGGCCGGCGCTCTCCAGCACCCGCACATGTTTCGACGCGCCGGCAAAACTCATGTGGAACGGGGTCGCCAGTTCCCCGATCGTGAGTTCGCGCGTCGCCAGATGTCCAAGCATCGCGCGGCGCGTCGGGTCCGCCAGCGCGTGAAAAACGTCGTCGAGATGCCTCGAATGCTCAACCATGTAGTTTACTATAGGGGCGCTGGGCCAATAGTCAACCGATTGGTTTAACGTTTTCGTGATGGAGCTTTTGAACTGCAGCCGGCGGACAGGATTTCAGACCGGAGGCGACATCGGTCAGGGCGTTATCGCCAGATGATCAATCCGCTTTCTTCAATACCGTCACGTGGAGGCGGCGGCGGATTTCCATGCCCTGCCGCCGATACAGCGCGATCGCCGAGTGATTGCTGGTGAAGACATGCAGGAAGGGAATTTCGCCGCGCGATACGATCCCGCGTGCGACGGTGCCGAGCAGCATCTGCCCATAGCCGCGGCCGCGATGGGATGGATGCACGCAGACGGCGGTGATCTCGGTGTATTGTCCTGGCCTCATCCGCTCCCCGGCCATCGCCACGAGCTGGCCGTCGGCGCGGATGCCCAGGAAGGTGCCGAGTTCATGGGTGCGCGCGCTGAACGGCCCGGGCTTGGTCAGCGCGGTCAACTCCAGCATCGCGGGAACGTCGTCGACGCCGAGCGTGACGATGTCGACGCCGCTGGTTGGCGTCTCGATTGGCGTTCCGGTCAGCTGCTCGCCGGTATCAGCCAGCATGACCTTGAACCCGGTGGGCGGATTCACGGCTTCCGGCGTGAACAGCACAGCGATGTCCCTAGGCGACATCAGAGCTGCAAGCGCTGCGAAATTTTCGGCTGATAGATCCGGCATGTCGGCGAACGGTGTCACTTCGGATGGATAGCGCCGCGCGCGGGCATCGCCCTCGGCCAACGCTTGTTGGGTGGTCGTCAGCGCAGTCCAGATCGGATGATCGAGGGGATGGCTGGCGTTGCTGGAAACGGACATCGGACTGCTTTTCCTCGTGAATCGCAGGCGGCAGTGCCGGCCGCTGATCATCGTGCACGACATCATTCATCACCAAAAGGTATGCACGGTTGAATATAACGGAATAGCCGGCCGTGAACGGCGATCGCCGGCGGCGATAGGTCTCGTTCGTTACGCCTCTTCTGCGGTCGCCTTGATCAGATTGTCGCGCAGCGTGGTGACGCTCTCCTGCAGCCGCGCAAACTCGTCCGGCTTCAAGCCGGTCGAGGCCACGAGATTCATGTGCATGCCCTTCTCGCGCAGTTGCCGGCCGGCCTCGGTGAGGCTGATGCGCACCTGCCGCTCATCGGCGGGATCGCGCTGACGGCGCAGATAACCCATGGCTTCGAGCTTTTTCAGGACCGGCGTCAGCGTGTTGGATTCCAGAAACATCTTCTCGCCAAGTTCGCTCACGGTCTGGTCGTCCTGCTCCCACAGGGCCACGATCGCGATCCATTGCGGATAGGTCAGGCCGAGATCCTCGAGGCCCTTCCGGTAGGCGCGGCCAAAAGCGAGGTTGGCCGAGTAGATCGCAAAGCACAGGAAATCGCCGAGCGGCCGGGCCGCCGCGGCCGGCTTCGGCTTTTGATTGCCCTTTGAATTGTCTCGGGAATTGTCCCTGGAGCCGGCTGAAGCAGCCGCTGAACCAGACTTGGAACCTTCATTCGGTCTCATTGGGCGCGTCCTTTTCTGACACGAACACGTGATGTCTCGCATCCATATATATCGTATCCGATTTAATCGGAAGGCTTGACTTCCATCTCTCGGGAAGATTAATAACTCGTATTCGATTGTATCGCATACGATCTAATCGACAGACGTTTTCAACCCTCGCAACATCAAGGAGAGAAATCATGTCAGACCGCACCCCAGCCACTTCCCCCCGACACCAAGGCCTCCCCGGCAGTCGACCTCAAGCTCGAAATCGTCGTGATCCCGGTTTCCGACGTCGAACGCGCGAAGCAGTTTTATGCAAAGCTCGGCTGGCGGCTCGATGCCGACTTTGCCGGCCCCGACGATTACCGCGTGATCCAGTTCACCCCGCCCGGCTCCAACGCCTCGGTGATCTTCGGCAAGAACGTCACCTCCGCCGCGCCCGGCTCCGCGCAGGGCCTGTACCTGGTCGTCTCCGATATCGAAGCGGCCCGCAAAGCGCTGCTCAGCCGCGACGTCGCAATCAGTGAAGCGTTTCACGCCGGCGGCGACGTGCACGTCGGCAAGGACGAGCCGTATCTGTTCGGACGGGTCCGACTGAGCGGCGCTGATCCGGCGCGCGGCAGCTATCGTTCCTATGCCTCGTTCAGCGATCCCGACGGCAATGGCTGGCTGCTGCAGGAAGTCACCGCACGACTGCCCGGCCGCATCGACGGCAACGAGACCTCGTTTACCTCACCGGCCGATCTCGCCGCCGCGTTCCGCCGGGCCGCCGCCGCTCATGGCGAGCACGAGAAGCGCAATGGCGGCAAGCACGACGAGAACTGGCCGGACTGGTATGCCGACTACATCGTCAACGAACAGCACGGCCGGCAACAGGCCGCCTGAGCAGCTGAAGCGATCACCATCACCGGCGGCGAAGCCGCTGGTGATCGATCCCAAATCAAGGAGTTCAACATGTCTATGATGAGGAATTTACATATCGCGGCAATGGCGGTGCTTGTCGCCGGAGCCGCTCTAGCACCGTTCGGTGCGCAGGCTCAGCAGAACGGGGTCACGCGAACCGACCTGCAGCGGCACGATCTCAGCACGCCTGGACACGAGGCCATCCAGGTCCGTGTCGACCTCGCCCCCGGCGTGGCCTTTGGCAAGCACACACATCCCGGCGAAGAAGTCATTTATGTCCTCGAAGGTACGCTCGAATATCAGGTCGAGGACAAGCCGCCGGTAACGCTGAAGGCCGGCGATGTGCTCTTCATTCCTGCCGGGACGGTCCACTCAGCCCGAAACCCCGGCAGCGTGACCGGCAGCGAGCTTGCCACCTACATCGTCGAGAAGGGCAAACCGCTCCTTACGCTGGTGAAGTGACGGCGGCGGCAATTGTCAGGAGCCTCGAAGTTCATGCCGGCACCGGCGCGGCGGTCCGCGACGCCGGTATCGGCTTGAACGTCAGTATGATCAGGAACGCGCCGAGCCCCATGATCCACGATCCGATGTAGAGCCAAGCGTAGCTGGCAAAGGTGTCGTAGATCAGCCCTCCGGCGAGCGGACCCGTCGCCATGCCGAGACTGCCGGCCATCGCGGTGCCGCCGATCACGGTGCCCATCATCCGCAGCGGAAAGTTTTCGCGCACCAGCACGGCGTAGAGCGGCATGGTGCCGGCATAGATGAAGCCGAACAGCGCCGCCACTGCGTAGAACGCGGCGAGTTGGCCCACGAAGACATAGCCGAGCGCGCCGAACGCCTGCGCCAGCAGACCGAACACGAGGATGCGCTTGGCGCCAAAACGATCGCCGAGCAGGCCGAAGGCGATCCGGCCGCCCATCCCCGCGAGGCCTTCGATGCTGTAGATGGTGACGGCTGCGATCATCGGGATGCCGCAACTGATGGCATAACTCACGGTGTGGATGATCGGTCCCGAATGCGTGGCGCAGCAGAAGAAGTTGGTGGCGAGCAGGATGATGAATTGCGGTGAGCGCAGCGCCTGCGCCAATGTCATCTCCGGCTCGGCCGGCGCGTTCGACGGCGCGGATACCCCGCTTGCAAGCGCGGGCGCGCGGCGCACCAGGAGCGACACCGGGATCATGATCGCGGCGACGACGAGGGCAATGATCTGCATCGAGGTCCGCCAGTCATGATTGGAAACCAGCCAGGCCGCGAGCGGCGACATCGTCATCGGCGCCATGCCCATGCCGGCCGAGACCAACGACACGGCAAGGCTGCGATGGGTATCGAACCATCCGGCGACGCAGGCCATCATCGGCGCGAAGATCGCAGCGGTGGCGCCGCCGACCAATAACCCGAAGGCGAACTGAAAGACGACCAGCGATGTCGCAAGGCTGGCGAGCCCAAGGCTTGCCGCCAGCACGACCGATCCGGTCAGCACCACCGGCAACGGTCCCAGCCGGTCCGACAAGGTGCCCCAGATCATGCTGGTGAAGGCCATGGCAAGGAAGCCGATGGTCATGGCGCTGGATATGCCGGTGACCGACCAGCCGGTATCCCGCGCCATCGGCTGCAGGAACACCGGCAGCGAAAACATGCCGCCGATCGCGACGCAGCCCAGCAGGCCGCCGGCCGCGACGATGACCCAGCGATAGCGGGAATTCGGTCATTTCAAGTCTCCAATACAGTTCTCTGGATGGAAGACGAACTGGATGGAGTAAAGCCGACAGGTTGATGGGGCGAGGCCTGATAATTTTTCGCGGCAAGCCGGTCGAAGGTGTAGCCACCTCGCCGCCCGGCGAGGAATCGATTGCTTCCGCCTTGGGGCATGGTTACCTCGCAGGAGCCATGGACCAAGCATAACCGAGCATGACCATCCGTCCCATCGTCCGTTATCCCGACCCCCGTCTGGCACTTCCGGCGCAGCCCGTGACCTCGTTTGACGACGCACTGCGCGAGCTTGCGCGCGACCTGCTGGACACGATGCGCGCCGCGCCCGGCATCGGGATCACCGCGCCGCATATCGGCGTCTCCCTGCGGGTCGTGGTGCTGGACCTCGACGCCACCGGGGGCGCGCGGACCTATGTCAATCCGGAGATCATCTGGGCGTCGCCGGAGACGATCCTGCATCGCGAAGGCAGCGTCTCGATGCCCGGCGTCAACGACGAGGTGACGCGCCATGCGCGGGTGCACGTCCGCTATCAGGACGTCCACGGCAGCGTGCAGACCGAGGAATCGGAGGAGCTGCGCGCGGTCTGCCACCAGCACGAGATCGATCAGCTCGACGGGATTTTCTGGATCAGGCGGCTGTCCCGCCTCAAGCGCGAGCGGCTGATCAAGCGGTTCGACAAGATGTCGCGAAATTGATCTCCTCCCTTAAGGTATTGATCCGCCCCATTAAGATTACGTCTTAACTAATAATTAATTATGCCTTTGCGGGCACGAAACGCAGGGCATAGCGTTTTGGGAATGTTGCTCAGTAACCTGCCAAAGGGTGCGTGCCATGACCTATAAAACAACGTTGTTCGCCTCCCTCGGCGCCGTCGCGCTTGTCCTTTCCGCCGGTGCGGCTTCTGCCGATCCGGGCGGTGCGCGCGGCGCGGGGCTTGCTCCGTCGCGTCCGGCTTTTCCTTCTTTCCCCCGGCATCATCAACGCGGCGGCGGTTTCTTCCCCGGCACCGGCGGCGTCGTTTACGGCGCGACGAACGAGGTGCGCGAACCGGTTGTCGAGGCGGCGCCGGTCACGAGATCGGACGAACTCCGTTACACCTGCGTGCTGGACATTCCCTGGGACTATGTCCATCGC
>CAVUOI010000036.1:0-16607 GCA_963742935.1 uncultured Alphaproteobacteria bacterium
TGCCCGCAGTATACGACGCCGCGCTGATCGCTCTCACGGCTTGCGCCCGGCAACGCCGCCACGCACTGCCGGCGCCAGCGCTCGGTGAAACCGAACGAGCAGATCAAGCTGAAGGTGATGTAGCGATCCGAACAGCGATCGAACACGGCCTTGACGAATTGCGGATCGTAGATGTCGCTCATTGCGGCTGCTTATTATTAACTCTTAGCCTGCTCGCGATAGCGGTGAGGCGAACCGGCTTACGCATCGAACAACACCCTCACATCCTCTTCCGTGAGAGCCGACGCGATCTTCCCCTCGCGATCGAACAGGCTGTCGGCGAGTGCGCGCTTCCTGGCCTTGAGCTCGTCCATCTTTTCCTCGATCGTGCCTGATGCCACGAGCCGGTAGACGAAAACCGCCTTGTCCTGGCCGATGCGATGGGCACGGTCGATGGCTTGTTCTTCGACGGCGGGATTCCACCAGGGATCGAAGATGATCACCGTGTCCGCCGCCGTCAGGTTGAGCCCGACGCCGCCGGCCTTCAGGCTGACCAGGAAAACGTCGCTGGCGCCGTTCTGAAAGCCGTCGATCGCATTCTTGCGGTCCCTGGTCTCTCCGGTGAGCATGCTGTAGCGAATGCCCTCTACATCGAAGCGATTGCGGACCAGATCGAGCATGGAGGTGAATTGCGAGAAGATAAGATCTTGCGGCCTTCGCTCAAAAGCTCCAGCACCATTTCCATCAGGCGATCGAGCTTGGCCGAAGGCCGTTCGATACCGTCATCGAGTTTCAGGAGCTCCGGATCGCAACAGGCCTGCCGCAACCTGAGCAGCGCTTCGAGCACGATGATGTGGCTCCGCGCCAGGCCACGCTGCGCGATCGCCTTCCGAACCTTGTCCGACATCGACATGCGGATCGAATCGTAGAGATCGCGCTGGCTGCCCTCCAATACGACGCGCTCGACGATCTCGCTCTTGGCGGGCAGTTCGGTGGCGACCTCCGCCTTGGTCCGGCGCAGCAGAAACGGTTTGACCCGCCGTGCCAGCGCCGTCGCGCGTTCCTTGTCGGCGCGCTTCTCGATCGGGACGCGCCACTGGCGGGAGAAAGCGGCCTTGTCGCCGAGATAGCCCGGATTGGCAAAACTCATGATCGACCAAAGCTCGCCGAGATGATTTTCCATCGGCGTTCCCGTCAGGCAGAAGCGATGCTGCGCCTTGACGTCGCGCAGCCAGCGGGTTGTCGCGGCCGCGGGATTTTTGACGGTCTGCGCTTCGTCCAGCACCGCCATGTGCCAATCGCGCGACAACAGGACCTCGCGATCCCGCGCGATCAGGGGATAGGTGGTCAGCACCAGATCATGCTCGGAAATCGCCGCAAAATTCTGTTTGCGGTCGACACCGTGCAGCACGAGAACTCGCAGATCCGGCGTAAATTTCCGTGCTTCGTTGAACCAGTTGGTCATCAGGCTGGTCGGCGCGACGATCAGCGCAGGCTGCGCGAGATTGCCGCGTGCCTTCTCCAGCGCCAGCAGCGCCAGGATCTGCACGGTCTTGCCGAGGCCCATATCGTCGGCAAGCACCCCGCCCAGGCCGCTTTCGCGCAGCAGGTCGAGCCAGGCCACGCCTTGGGCCTGGTAAGGCCGAAGCTTTGCGCGAAAGCTGTCCGGCAGTGAAAGATCGCTCAAATCTCGAGCCTGGAGCAGACCCGCGAGACGGCGAAGATTGCCGGCGCAGCGGAAGGCAAATTTCTCGTTCTCCAACTCCAGCAGCGGCACGACGTCCGCACGCGAAAGCTTGATCTTCCCTGGCGCATCCGCGAACACGCCGCCCAGCCGCAGGCCATGCAGCGCCAGCACCAATGGCAGGAAGCGATCGGCGGCAAGCGAAAGATGACGACCGTCGGCGAGCGGCAGATAGAAATGATCGCCCGCTTCGGCAAGCTGCCTGATCTTGTCCGGGGCAAAGTCGGGTGTCGAGACCAGTGCGGCCAGCAGCGGCGCGAGGTCGCGCCGCTCGCCGTCGATTTCGACACCGAGCGCCAGTTCGAACCAGTCGATGCCGCTCAATTCGAACTCTGCATCGAACTCGCCCGACGACGGCGCCAGCCGAAACGGGAAATCGTCGTCGACACGGATCTCGAACCCCTGCGCCTGCAGCGCCGCCGCGTGCAGGTTGAGAAAATCGAACCAGTCGTAAGGATCCTTCAGCGTCAGATCGCGGGCATGCCGACGGTCGAGCGACGGGAACGCCGCCATCGCCCCGATAAAATTGAAATCGGAGAGACGTTTACGCGCCGTCTTCTCCTTGGTCGGGCGGCGCACGATCGAATAGACCTGTCCGGCGTGGAACGCTTCCAGCCAGTTCGCCCGCTCCGAAGTTTCGATCTCGATCGGCCCGTACCGGAAACTGAGGTGCGCTACGCCGATCGGACGGTCAACTTCGTGCCTGTAGCCGTAATAATAGCCGCCCGTATTCACGTGGCCGCGCTGCAGGCGCAGGATGAGGACCGGATCCTCGTCGATCCCCACCGCGGGCGCGGGCGTCCCGGGCAACAGCCCGTGATGGCGTTCCGGCAAGGCCTGGCCGAGACGGCGCGAAACTTCCGCGACCTGGGCACGCGGGATCGCAGGCGCCGACAAGAACTGGCAGGCAAGCCGCGGCGGCAGGTTCAGTTCCACCGGTCCGATCGTCCTGGTCGCCTCGTCGACATAGACCGGCGGTTCGGCGTTGAGCGCGATCGTTCCCGGCACAATGAGGTAGCGGCGCAACGCCGTGCTTGCTGACCTGGGCCCACTCCACCCGCCCTTCGCGCGGCTCTCCCCAGCGTAACGGCGGTCGCTGGTGATCGAGCCAGAATGCGCGGCCGGTCGCGACGATCCGCTGCAACAGCTCAGCCGATTGCGGCTGCTTGAGATAGTAGTATCGGCTCGACCGGGCCGCGAAAGCTGTGTCAGAATTTCGATATCGGCGTCACGGTAGTATTTCGGCGCCCGTTCCGGAGCAAAATCGTGCACGTTGGGTTGCGCGTAATTGGTGGCGAAATCTCCGCCTTCAAGACGCGCACCGAACGCAGCCAGACTGCTAGAGCGGGTATCTGCCCAACGTCTTGAGACGGAGCGAAACAATAGAGCAGGCGCTGGTTCAACTCGGCAGGATAGTCGTCGCCGCGCAGCGCCGCGCCAAATTTCACAAGCCACTGATTGACTTCGTAGGGCATCGGCTGCGGGGCTTGGGGCACCGGAGCCTCCTGCTCGCCCGCCCTCGCCATATCGGACGGCTGCGGTTCCCCCTTGAGGGCTTCGAGCAAGGTCGCGGCCACATGCTTGCAGTTGAACGTCACCGGGCAACTGCATTCGCCCTCGAGTGCGTCGAGCCGGTCGCTGCCGAAATCCAGTCGAATATCGACACGATATTTGCTGGCCACGCTTCCCCGCACCTTGGCGCGAATATGCGTCAGATCTTCGCTGATCTCCAGGACGCTGACGCGCCCCTGGGCCTGGTAGACGTGGCCCTTTTCCACTGCCGAACGGCTGAAGAACTCATAGATGTGTTTTGGCTTCAGGACGTCCGAGAGCACGTGAACCATTCCACGACGGTGGAAACCAGCCAGACCAGAAGATAGCAAGTTGAAATCATCACACCTGCTCGATCGTCCCCCGGCGGCTTGCTCGTCACGTCATACATCACCCTATTCCCGCCCTTCAACCTGTTGATGAACCTCTTCGCGGGCAACGCCACTCGCGCCAAGGCCCGGCCGCGCGCCGGTGGCGCAGGCCTGCTCGACGCAGCGGCTCGCCCGCATGATGTTTTGCTCGGAAAACATCGGCCCCACGATCTGCAACCCGATCGGCAGACCTTCGACAAAGCCGCACGGCACCGAGGCCGCAGGCTGGCGGGTGAGGTTGAACGGCCATGTCAGCGGCGTCCAGTCGAACCATTGCGGAAAGCGCGTGGCGTCCGGCGTATCGACGCCGGCGGCGAAAGCGGTGATCGGAATGGTCGGCGTCAGCAGCAGATCGTAATCGCGATGAAACGCGTGCATGGTCTGGCTCAGCGCGCGCATCCCGGCATAGGCCGCCTGCAATTCGCTCGCGGAAATATCTTGCGCTGATACGACCAGCCGCAGCAGGCCGGGATCGAGCGCCGCCAGTTGCGCGCCGTCGAAATGCCGCACCTGCGCGGCCTGCGATGCGCCCCAGATCGCTTCCAGCGCCGGCTGCGCGCCGGAGAGATCGAGCGCGACAGGCTGCACGTCGGCCCCGGCCTTCACCAGCGCGTCGATGGCCGGCCGCATGCCGGCGACGACGGCGGGATCCGCGACCGGGAAGCCGAGATCGGGCGACCATGCGATGCGCAGGCCCGCCACGCCGCCATCGAGCCCATCGAGATAATCGATGCCGCGGATAGGGAACGGCGAAGGAATCGCCGCGCGTCCGGCCGCGTCAGCACGTTCATCAGCAAGGCGCTGTCGGCGACATCGCGCGACAGGCCGCCATAGACCGCGAGCGGACCCATCGAGCCCAGGAAAATTCGGCACCACGCCGTAGCTCGCCTTCAATCCGAACACGCCGCTGAACGCCGCCGGAATCCGGATCGAGCCGCCGCCATCGCCGCCGGTCGCCAGCGGCACGACGCCTGCCGCCACCAGCGCGGCCGAGCCGCCGCTGGAGCCGCCTGGCGTGCGCGAAATATCCCAGGGATTGCGCGTGACGCCGGTGAGCGGGCCATGCGTGATGCCCTTCCAGCCGAATTCGGGCGTCGTCGTCTTGCAGAAGAACACCGCGCCGGCCTCGCGCAGGCGGGCGACGCCGGGCGTATCCTCCGTGCTCGGCGCGCTCGGCGTCGTGTGAGAGCCGATGCGCGTCGGCCAGCCCGCGACATGCGCCGTGTCCTTGATCGCGACCGGCACGCCGTCGAGCGGCCCGAGCGGTGCGCCGCGACGCCAGCGATCGGCCGACTCCGCAGCCAGCCGCCGGCCTTGCGGCTTCATCCAGCAGGCAGATGGCATTGAGCAGCCGGATTGACCCTGTGCAGTTGCGCCAGCGTGGCTTCCAGCACATCGACCGGCGAAAGATCGCCTTCGGCGAAGCGCTGCGTCATCTCGCGGGCGGACAGCCAGTTCAGATTCGTCGGACATCGCGGCGGCTATTCCGCGGCTTCCCGCGCGGGGACGCCCTGCTCGACTGTCGCATTGCAGGATATCGGTGAAGCGATTGAAGGCGCCGCACAGCGCGATGCGCCAGGTCAGCTCGACGATCTGGGCTTCGGAGAAATGTTCGCGAAGCCGCGCGAAAATTTCATCGCGCGTCTTGCTCCAGTTATTGTTCACGGCGATGGAATATTCGACGACGAGCTTGTCGACGGCATCGAGCTCTGGATGATCGGCGTAGTCGAGCAGGCGGTCGGCGCCCTCCTCCGATACGCCCTGGATCGCCAGTTTCGGCGCGTGGTGCGAAACGCAATAGTCGCACTTGTTCAACAGGGACACCGCGACCAGCGCGATCTCCAGATGGCGCTTCGACAAGGTGCCGGTATCGGCCAGATCGACCAGCAACGACCAGGTGTGCTTGAAGATCGGCGGCCGGTGCGCCATCACGCCCGCCTGGTTCTCGAACGCGCCATAGGTCGTCATCTTGTCCCACAGCGGCTGCAGCTCGGCCGGCAGATCGTCTTTGGTCTTGATCGATACGCGTGACATGGGTTGATCCTGGATGGAGGTCGGAGTTGTGGCGATGCTGAACCCTCACGCCGAACAAATCAATGTCTCCGATGGCGTCGGCCGAGTGTCATTGCAACCCGTCATCCCCGCGCAGGCGGGGATCCAGTACGCCGCGGCTCATCGGTTCAATCAATGCCGCCTCTGGGATACTGGGTCACCCGCCCCAGTGCGCAATTGCGCACAAGGCGGGTGACGACGACTGAATATGACATTCGCGATCTCGCGGCATGTTTGCCCGAGGTTTGCATCTCGTTGCCCTCCTCGAATGAGGGCGCAGGGAAGACCGGGTGCTTGCTGCACCCGAGGTCCCGTGTGCGATTTGCGCTAACAAGACTGCACACGAGCATACAGGAACAGCGGGGCATCCCGGCCTTCCCTGCGCAATGGCTTTACGGCTTACTTCGTGCTCTCCCCGGAGAACGGCTCTTTTGCCTCCGTCGCCGGCGAAACGGATTCCGCCAACTTAGCGCCAGCACCGCGACGCCCGAACCACACGACTTCACCGTACGCCTCCGGCGCGTACGTCTATCGCGCCCTCAGCGTCCACCGCATCTCACCGCACGTTCGTGACGTTCGCGAGCGTCCCTCATCCGCAGCAAGACGAGCGGGGTTATGCGGCTGATTTGGGTGAGAACGAAAGCGGAATATTTTTGATTTGCGGGGTTGACGCGATTTCGGAAAATCGGAAGTGATTTGGGTATTGCCAGGTTGTGACGCGGCCATGAGCCATCGTAATTTTGTGCACTGTCACCGTAATTCAAGCACTTAAGTCGTATGAGGCGAAACGAGATGCCCGTAAGGCCGCCGGCCGAACTTTATTTTCCCTCACCATCGGTAAACCGCCAGGATCATGCCGACGACAATGACGGCAGCGGTGATGCCGACCAAGCCTTGGGCGCTGACCTTGATACCCCAGATGCTGATTTCGAATTTATGCATGACACAGCTCTCCATTTAAAAAACATGAAGAGCAGAATCGTTTTGTCAGGGGGTTTTGTCAGGAGGGTGCATCCGCCAAATTGTGTCAAACGACTGACACGGTCGGAGCGAATTCCTCTAGCAAATCAAAGAGCTAGAAAACGGTCTTTGACACACGGACTCGAAGATTCGGTTCGCTATGCAGGTAAGTGCTTGGAGAATCTTAGATGTTTGGACATGCTCCCCTCACCACATTCCCTTGCAAGGAAACTCCAATTGCGGTCCGACGACTGACTTATGCAAGCAATATCAATGGGAGTTCGATGTTTGCACTGCACCGAGCATCGCAAAAATATTTTATGGAGAACTCGTTCCAGCGCTCCGGCCGCTTCGGCGCCGTCCCTGGAGCGACTTGCCTTTTGACCAGCTTGGCGCACCCATGGCAACGTTGAAAACCCTCGTGGTCGACGTCGTATTCGAGGTGAGCGCCGCTTCGAGAGGCCGAGGCAAACAAGTGGTGCGCCTTCATGCCCGTCCCCGTACCTACTCAGCCACCTCTTGGATAGCTTCGTTCTACGGCGCGTTCATTCGGGTAGATCGGGCAAGGGCGCCAGTCGCTTTGTAGCCAGGCGCCGAGCTGGTCGAAGTTCTCGGCGGCGCTCGACCTGCTCAGTTGCCTATAGTCAGGCCAATAGACCTAAAGGGTCTTTCTTTATTTGCTTTGCCACGATTAGCGTCTGACTATCTTTCACGTGTTCGAGCGAGATTATCTCTTACGTGATGTCCATAAGAGTTAGGTTGACCCAGTATTCAGAGACGGCCGATTAAGCCGAAAAGCCGCGGCGTGCTGGATCCCCCCGGAGCCTGTCATCGGCGCGCAGTCACGCGACCGGTGGCGGGGGTGACAGTCGAGTTTGGCTGATATCGGTTCTCAATTATATAAATCAAGACTTATGACAAGGCGTCATGAAGCCTGCAGATTGTAGCTGATTTAGCCTGCACGAGCGTGGCGATATGCGGCAGCTGCGCTCCCAGGTATCGCTGCGCTCACCCGGGCTACGGTTTCTGTTACCGTCATTCCCTTTGCCCCTCGTCCAGCCCCGCGATCGCCACGCTGGGGCACAGCCCGAACATGCTGCTGAACACCCGCGAGAAATAGGTGGTATCGGCGAAGCCGGCATCCATCGCGGCCGTCCGCACCAGCTCGCGCTCGGCCATTCTCGCCGCGGCATGCTGCAGCGCCGACCACAGCTTGAAGCGACGAAATGTCAGCCCCGTCGCCGCCTTGAAGCAGCGCAGCGCCCGCGTCCGTTCCATGTCGAGGCATCGTATCAGTTCGTCCTGCGACACGCGGCGCATCGGATCGGCCTGCATCGCACGTATGATCTCCGCCAGTCCGTCAGGCGCGCTTCCCTTCCGCCACCGAATAAAGCGCCTCCTGCTCCCTCCGAACACGCACCGCGGGCAGCGTGTCGTCGATCGCCACATCGGCCCAGGTGATGCAGGCATCCTTGGCGACCGGCCGGGTCAATCGCACATCGTGCGCGAGACCCAGCGGCAGATATCCCTTTGCCAGCGACGTGCGCGCGGGCGTCAGCTTTCCGAACACGGTGTAGCCGCCCTCCCCGTCAAGCGTATCGCCCGGCTTCAGATCCTTCTTGGCGGTCGCTGCGACGTCGGCATTGAAGCAGGTCGCGACACCCGTCGGTTCGCCGCGAAGCGCGATGGCGGCGACTGAAATGCCGAGCTCCAGGCCAATGAGATGCCATTTCTTGTAGGAACTCATGTAGCGGCCAGACGGGTCGGTCACGACATTATACTCTTCAAAGCAGTTCCGGATGTACTCGCTGTCGCCTTCGAAGCAGACCCAGACGCCCTTTCGGATATCGTTTTGAATCGGCGCGCCGTCGGCCGTAAGGCAGGACACGACCTCGACTTGTCCCTTGGCTTCGAGGATGCCGCCTTCCGAGCGCGGACGCATCAGCGTGGGAATGTCGTCCACCGATCCCGGAGGGAATGCGAGGCCCTGCGACGGCGCTTCCAGCCCGGTGGCGTTGGCGATCGCGGCCGACTCGATCGCCGGCTTCGAGCCGTCGAGAAACGCATTGAACATTTTTGGGTTCATGCCGCCGCGCGCCGCCTGCTCGGCCGTCAGCCCCCAGTGATCCCAGACCGTTTCAGGCGTCGACTCCCGGTATTTCGGCAGCCATTTGTGGCCACGGCCGGCCGCGACCACCGGAAAGCCGCATGCCCTCGCCCAGTCGACGAGATCGCAGGCCAACGCCGGCTGATCGCCGTAGGCAAGGCTGTAGATCACGCCCGCCTGCTTCGCCTTGTGGGCCAAAATCGGTCCGCAGAACGCATCGGCCTCGACCGTCACGTTGATGACCGGTTTGCCCGCCGAGAACGCCGCCAGACAGTGCTCGACGGCGGCCACCGGATTGCCGGTGCACTCGGCGATCACGTCGATGCCGTGGAATTTGACCAGCGTTTCCCAGTCGTCGCCGACATGCGTCGTGCCATGCTCGAGCGCATCATCGAGAGAAGCCGCGCCGTAGCGCTCCGCGGTCCACCCCACGCGCTTCAGGTTTTCCATCGCGCGGGATGGCGACAGATCGGCGATGCCGACGATATGCACGCCGGGCGTGCGCAGCGCCTGATGCAGGTACATCGCGCCGAACTTTCCGGCGCCGATCAACCCGACCCTGATGGGACGCCGCTCCGCTTCGCGCGCGAGGAGTTTTGCGTAAAGGTTCACACTATTTCTCCCGGTCCGCGCTGGTGCGTTCGCGCACATTCACCTACAAACAAGCCGTCGTTCTGTCGACCAACAATAAAAAGGAGGAACTGGAATGAGAAGGGTGACGGCACTGGCGCTGGTTGTTTCGGCGTTCAGCCTATCGATGGCCCCGCTGGCCTCGGCACAGACAGACTACCCAAGCCGGGCCATCACCATGGTCGTGCCGTTTGCGGCGGGCGGCGCTACCGACGTCATCGCCAGGATCGTCGCCGAGGGCATGTCCAGGCAGCTGGGCAAGCCGATCATCGTCGAAAACGTGGCCGGCGCCGGCGGCACGATCGGCTCTATCCGCGTCATGCGCGCCGCACCCGACGGCTACACGCTGCTGACCGGGCATATGGGAACCCATGCGTCATCCTATGCGCTGTATGAAAAACGGAAATACGATCCGCGGACCGATTTCGAGCCGGTCGGCCTGATGGCCTCGGCGCCGATCGTGGTGTTCGGCCGCAAGGATCTGCCGGCTACAACATTCCAGGAATTCATCGCCCTGATGAAGGAGAAGGGCCCTGACTTCAAGGTCGGCCATTCCGGCGTCGGGTCCAACGCGCATCTCACCTGCACGCTCTTGAACGCGCTGGTCGGAACCAAGCCCACCGAAATCCCCTATCGTGGCAACGGCCCGCTGATGAACGATCTGCTCGGCGGCGCCATCGACTATTCGTGCGACCAGGTGATCACGGTCGCCCCGCAGGTTTCGGCCGGCACGATCAAGGCGTTCGTCGTCGCCTCGCCGCAGCGATCGAAGGTGTTGCCGGATACGCCTACGTCAGAGGAAGGCGGCCTGAAAGCCTATCAGGCCGACGCCTGGACCGCCTTGTTCTCGCCGAAGGGATTGCCCGGCGACATCATGACCAAGGTCCATGCGGCCTATGCCAAGGCGATGGCCGACCCGGACACGATCAACAGGCTCGAGAAACTTGGCGCGGTGGCGCCTGCGCCGGATCAGCAGTCGCAAGCCTATCTCAAAAACCTCGTCGCCAGCGATGTCGATCGGTGGACCAAGGTCATCACGGACGCAAAGATCAGCATCGCGGACTGATGCGACATCGTTGCGCGCACTCGGGCAACGCCATTCAGGCTCGCTTACCGGTTCTCTGGCTCACCGGCGCGTTGCGACGCGCGCGCTTGCCGCGCGCGATCTCCGTCGCCAGCGCGTCCAGTTTCGGCTCCCAGAAACTTCTGAACTGACCGATCCACGCATCCACCGCCTGAAGCCCGGCGGCATCGACCGTATAGAGCCGTCGCTGGGCGTCCGCCCGGACTTTTGCAAAGCCGCTCTCGCGCAGCACCTTCAGGTGCTGCGACACGGCTGCCTGCGTGATTCCGAATTCCGAACCGATCGCCTCCACCACTTCGCCGGACGACATTTCGCCCGGACCGAGCAGTTCGAGGATGCGGCGGCGCACCGGATCGGAAAGGACTTCGAAGACGTGCATCAGCTTCCTGTGCCGGGATGCGCGATATCGGGCGGCAGCTCGCCACGATAGAACGCGATGGTGCGGTCCGAGCGTTCTTTGGCCGAGGCCGGGTCGACACCGCTTGCGACATGCGCCGCGCGCCAGAATTCGCCGCTCTCGCTCATGAACGCCTTGCCGTCAGGAGAAACCATCCATGCCTCGGCGGTCGCATGATCGACCGACGCGCCGGTCGCAAGATAGCGCTCGAGGCCCGCGATGGCGAGGTCCCAGCCGATGCCGACCGCACCGGGACCGAACTGGTTCCAGTGATCCTCGATAATGGCCGTGTGCTCCAGCGTCAGCCGCGCCTGGTTGCGCTCCGCCGCCAGGGCGACGTCGATCCAGCTCACCGCGCCGCCAAACTCCCACGTGGCTGCGAAATGCGTCGGCGGCGCGCACGCCGTGATCGTCCCGCCCGCGTTGCCTTTGAGCTGGTACTTTCCGCCAAGCTGGAGATCTCCCTCGACCGGCAGAAACCAGCGCGCGATGCGCTCCCCGCTGGTCAGCGCGTCCCAGAGATCGTCGACACTGGTGTCGTACAGCCGTGTCAGCGTCACCGCGCTCGCTGGCTTCCCGTCCTTCTCGAAATTGCGCACCGAGCGCGTGACCAGCCCCAACACCTTGGCGACGTCGATTTCCATTCCGTTCCTCCCCGCATCGTCCGAAACGTAATATCGGCATTCATACTTATATAAGTCAATACTTATAAACATGCATGCGTGCTTGACCGAACGTCCACTCATGTAATACCAATAGTTACATGAGAAGAGACACCCGATTGTCAGGCGTGCTGCACGTCCTGCTCCACATGGCCGAGCAAAAGGCGCCGCTGACGTCAGAGGCGCTGGCGAAGGCGATGGACACCAACGCGGTGGTGATACGGCGGATGATGTCCGGGCTGCGCGATCACGGCTTTGTCCGATCGGAGAAAGGGCATGGCGGGGGATGGACCCTCGCCCGCGAGCTTGCGACGATATCGTTGCGCGACATCTATGATGCGCTCGGCCAGCCGTCGCTGTTCGCCGTGGGAAACAGAACGGAGGCGCCCGGCTGCCTGGTCGAGCAGGCCGTGAACGCCGCGCTCGACCAGGCATTCGACGACGCGGAGGCGCTGCTGCTGTCGCGCCTCGGCAACGTGACGCTCGCGATGCTGAGCGCCGATTTCCAAAAGCGCCTGGGTGACCGGCGCAATCGCCATCGTCTGGAGACCGCCCATGCAACATGATGCGACAACCCCGGCATGGCAGGCGCACTTCTCCGATCCCGTGGCGGTGACGCGCTATGCCGAAGGGCCGCCGCGCTTCGTGCCGGGCTATGCGGACCTGCATCGCATGACCCGCATCCTGCTCGCGGAACGGGCCGCGCCGGACGCGCGCATATTGGTGCTGGGCGCCGGCGGCGGCCTGGAGCTGAAGGCATTGGCGGAGGCCGAACCGGGATGGCGCTTCGTCGGTGTCGATCCCGCCGCGGAGATGCTGAAGCAGGCCGAGCGGACGCTCGGTCCATCAAATGCGCGCGTAGAGCTGCAGCAGGGCTATATCGACGATGCGCCCGACGGGCCGTTCGATGCCGCCACATGCCTGCTGACGCTGCATTTCCTCGACGCCGACGAACGGCGGCGGACGGCGCGAGAAATCCACCGCCGCCTCAGGCCCGGCGCGCCCTTCGTGGCCGCCCATTCCAGTTTTCCGCAGGCGGACAGCGACCGCGGGCGCTGGATATCACGCTACGCCGCCTATGCGGTCGCCTCGGGCGCCGATCCGGACAAGGTCAAAAACGCGCGCGCCGCCATCGATGCCGGCCTGAGCCTGCTCAGCCCGGAACAGGACGCGCGCGTTCTGAGCGAGGCCGGATTCCGGGACGTCGAGCTGTTTTATGCCGCCTTCACATGGCGCGGCTGGGTTGGCTACGCCTGAGATCGCGGAACCCAGGCACCCCTCCAATCGTCTGCCTCCCGGCCGCCTGCAAAAAAATCAGGTGGTGATGTCGGGACGCCGGTTGCTCGAACGTCCTTGGCCGAGAACCAGCCGTCATCGCCGCCTTGTGCGGCCAATTCAGGAGAAGTCCGATGAGCAAGAACACGATCTGCCTTTGGTACAATCACGACGCCGAAGAAGCCGCACAGTTTTACGCAAAGACGTTTCCGAACAGCAGCGTCGAGTCCGTTCATAAGGCACCCTCCAACTTTCCCGGCGGCAGGGCGGGCCAGGTGCTGACGGTGCAGTTCACCGTGTGCGGCGTGGCCTGCATGGGCCTCAATGGCGGTGACATGTTCAAGCAAAGTGAAGCGTTCTCGTTTCAGATCGCGACCGAAGACCAGGCTGAAACCGACCGTTACTGGAACGCGATCGTCGGCAATGGCGGCGTCGAGAGCGCCTGCGGCTGGTGCAAGGACAAATGGGGTCTTTCGTGGCAGATCACCCCGCGCGTGCTGACCGATGCGATGGCCAAGGGCGGCGACGTCGCCAAGCGCGCCTTCGAGGCGATGATGCCGATGGGCAAGATCGACGTCGCGAAGATCGAGGCCGCGGTGCGGGGATAGGGTGGCGGCCTCAGTTCGTAGCCCGCATGAGCGGAGCGATATGCGGGAACAGCGGTCCCGGGGTCGCTGCGCTCGCCCGGGCTATGTTTCCACTGCCTGGAAGCGGTCCCGATCCGGGTCGTCGAGCCCCGCGATCGCCACGCTGGGCGACAGTCCGAACATGCTGCTGAACACGCGCGAAAGATGGGCGGTATCGGCGAAACCGGCATCCATCGCGGCCGTCCGCACCAGCTCGCGCTCGGCCATTCTCACCGCAGCATGCTGCAGCGCCGACCACAGCTTGAAGCGGCGAAATGTCAGCCCCGTCGCCGCCTTGAAGCAGCGGAGCGCCCGCGTCCGTTCCATATCGAGGCATCGTACCAGTTCGTGTTGCGACACGCGCCGCATTGGATCGGCCTGCATCGCCCGCACGATCTCCGCCACTTTCGCCGGAAGCGGATCGGTCGCGAATGCGAGCCGTTCCCGCAATTCCTCCGCAGCACGGGGATCGCCGCCAATCGACCGGCGCGCGAGCTGTTCCAGATTGCCTTTCAGCACGACGGCCAGCGGGGCCTCGAACGGAAATGCCAGCCCATTGAGGTAGACGACATCAGCCCCCCGACCGAGCCAAACGCTGTGCACGATCCCGGGCCGGACCAGCAGGACATCACCCGTGACGCTCACGCCTGCATGCTCGACCGTGATCGGCCCTGCCCGGCCCGCCAGCACGGCCGTGACGACATTGGGATGCGCCGCGAGGCGCGAGACCCCGATGGGCAGGATCGTGCTGGTGAATGGCGTTTCCCCAAACAGCATGGCCCCCTACTATCGGCAACTTCCTCGTTTGGCGCAAATCTTCCGCGGCATGATATGACCGGATTCGGACGTAGCTCGCGTTTCCTAGCGCTGGATCCCGGCCCGGGCGAACGCGGCCTGCGTTTCACCGCCGTTCATGTAGACGTCCTTGCGCACCACCTCGCCGCGGGCATTGACCGTCACGACATCGAGCATCTCGACCCTGGCCGTGAACGGCGCACCGCCGGGCTCCTTGAGCGCAAGGACCATTGTCCATTCGAAGACCCAGTGATCGTCGCCGTAGAGCCTGCGGCCCATCTCGAATGAAAAGTCGAACTTTTCAAAAGTATCGATGCAGCGCTGCCGCAAGGCGTCTCGGCCGTGGACCGCAGCGGACCCGTCATGGACATGGAAGACCGTGTCCTGCGAATGGAGCGAGGCGATCAGGTCCGGGTTCCTGGTCTCCCAGCCGACATGATAGCGCTCGAACACATCGCGAAGCGGAATTGCGTGTTTTGCAAGTGCCGTGGCTGTCATTGGTTTTCCTCCCCTGGGTGGGGAGGAAGCTAGCGCGTGTGTGCGCTTTCGCGTTGAACAAACGTGCAGGTAACGACGGCGTCAGCCGCCCGCCATCAAATCCTTGGCCAGCGCCATGTAGGCGGGCAGCGTCACGGGATCATTGGCGGCGTTGCCGGCGGCCGGGTGCGAGGCATAGCGGGCGATCACCATCTCGGCCTTCGGATCGATATAGATGCCCTGCCCGTAAACGCCACGCGCCATGTAGGCGCCGTGCGCGTTGTGCGTGACCCACCATTGATGGCGGTAGGACGCGCCGGGCAACGTGGTGTAGCCGGCCGGCTTGAATTTGGCGGGATCGCCGCCGCTTGCGACTTCCTCGACGAATTGCGACGGCACGATCTGGCGGCCGTTGAAGCGGCCGTGGTTGCGGATCGTCTCGCCGAAGCGGGCGAGATCGCGCAAGCTGGTCGACAGGCCGCCGCCGCCGCTTTCGGTGCCGATGCGGTCGACGTGATAATGCGCGTCCTCTTCCGCGCCCATCGGCGCCCAGATGCGCTCGGAGAGCAGATCGGACAGCGTCATGCCGCTCGCCCGCCGGCAGATGAAGGCCAGCACGTCGGAATTGACGGTCTTGTAGGCGAAGGCCTTGCCGTGCTCGCCCTGCTTCTTCTGCGCGCACAGGAAATCGAAAATGTTGGTCGCGCCTTCATAGCCCGGCTCGATCGGCGCCATGCCGTTCGCCCGCCGCAGCCCCCACACATCGGAATTCTTGTCGGTATAAACTTCGGTGTATTGGAGGCCCGTGGTCATATCCATCGCCTCATGCACGCGCGCGTCGCCGAACGCGCTGGCCTTCAGCTCCGGCACATAGTCGGTGATCGGCGCCTGCGGATCGATCTTGCCCTCCGCCACCAGAATGCCGGCGAGCGTGCCGGTGAACGATTTCGTCACCGACATCGAGATATGCGGCTTGTGCGGCTTCAGCGCCCCGAAATAGCGCTCGTAGATCAGCTTGCCCCGGTGCAGCACGGCGATGCCGTCGGCATAGGTTTCTTCCAGCATGCGATCAAACGTCATCGGCCGCCCGTCCGTGGTGACGGAGGCGGACGCACCGATATCCTGCTCCTCGCGCGGCAGCACCGACGCGGGCCCTGCCCCGCGCCAGACATTCACGGTCGGCACCAGCTGGCGGATATTGCTCCAGGCCCAGCGCAGTTCGGGGAAGCTGCGGAAGGAGCCGTTCTGGAAGGTGATGGTTTTGTCCGGCGGCGGCGGAAAGCCCTGCATGAAGCCGAGGGTTTCGGGATCGGTCTCGGCGGCGGTCGGGGTGGCGGTCTGGCTGGGTGCGGTCGCGACGGACATGAAGGCTGGCTCCGGAGGGACGATGCGGAGTCGTAACATGGCGGCCGTGCGGTGCAGCCGGCGTTTGAGCAGGGGTGACCGGCGCGGCGAGCAGATTCGTCGCCCGCATGAGTCCCGTATCGCTGCTCACGCCGGGCGATCGCTCGGGATTCGTTCCCCTGATCCATGCGATGATCGTGTTTGCCGCCTGCTTGACCTTCGCCAGAGTATGGATATACATTACTAATATTAGTATATCCAAACGGGAGAGCAGACATGAGGTCGCAAAATGGGGGAATAGCTCTCGCGGTTCGCCTTCCCGCGGTGGTGGTCGAAGCACTCGGACTTAAGGAAGGCGACGAGATCGAAATCCACGTCGCCGACGGGCGCCAGTTCGGGGTGGCGCGCAAGCCCGGGCTAGAGACCAGCTATTGAAACGTCTGCGCGCCTTCCGTGGCCGTCTCCCTGCCGATTTCAAATTCGACAGGGACGAGGCGAATGCCCGCTAGTTTTTTCGACACCAACGTCCTCGTCTACCTCGCGTCCGGCGACG
>CAVUOI010000037.1:0-38338 GCA_963742935.1 uncultured Alphaproteobacteria bacterium
CCGCCGAGCGCGTCTGGATCGCAATCCGGGAAGCGCAGAAGAGGCATAATCTTTGATATTTTGTCGCATGCGGAATGATGCGCCGCATGCGGTGTTGGCCAAACAGGCGGGCTCGCGACGGTCGCGGGCCCGCGCGCGTCATAGCCAAAAAAAGGGGTAGCCAATGAAGCGTGTCTTGGTGGTAGCAGGTATCTTGATGCTGAGCGTCGGTGCGGTCGTGGCCCAACAGGAAGTGGCCAATCAGACCCAGACGACGATGAAGGCGACCGGACGGGCGATGGGGGGGCTCGCTCCCATGATCAAGGGCGAAAAGCCCTATGATCAGGCCGTCGTCAATGCGTCGTTGACGCAACTGGAAGAGACCGCAAAGAAGTTGCCGGCGATGTTTCCGGACAGCATCAAGGGCCTGAAGATCGAAGGCGACTACTCTTCGTCGCCGAAGGTCTGGGAAGACAAGGCCGGCTTCGCCGCCAAGATCGAGAGCTTCGCCAAGGTCGTGGCAGAGGCCAAGGGAAAGATCACGGATCTCAATTCGCTGAAGGCCACGATGCCCGCCATCGGCAAGGAATGCAGCGGCTGCCACGAGACGTTCCGTCTGAAGAACGGCTAGTTTAAATCGGATGCGCGCACAGCGGGCGGATGCACGAAGCGTCCGCCCGCTTTTTATGATCCGCAGCCAGAGAACTTTGCAGGCGCGTCAGCGTTCAAGAATGCGTGCAAGCCGGTGACGAAAAGGTTGGCCATGCTGGCCAGGTGAGACGCCAGACAACGGATCGGCGAATGCTGCGAAGAATTTTCCTTGGACTGATATTGGTCGGCGCGGTGGGTTTTGGCATCTACTGGTGGCTGACGACTCCAGCCGTTGTCGCCGCAAGCTTGCTGCCGCCACGACGCCGAATCCCGCCAATGGTCTCGCCGTGTTCAATGCCGGCGGCTGTTCTTCCTGCCACGCCGTTCCCAACCAGCCCGACCGGCTGAAGCTTGGCGGCGGGCTTGCGATGCCGTCGCCGTTCGGGACGTTCTACGCCCCGAACATCTCGCCTGATCCGGCCGACGGCATCGGCCGCTGGAGCGAAGCGAACTTCGTGACGGCCGTGCTCAAGGGCACGTCGCCGGATGGCGCGCATTATTTCCCGGCGTTTCCCTATGCGTCCTACCAGCACGCCACTGTCGATGATTTGCGTGATCTGTTTGCCTATCTGAAGACGCTCGCGCCGGTGGCCGGCAAGACGCGTGACCACGACCTGCCGTTTCCATTCAACATTCGCCGCAACGTCGGCATCTGGAAATGGCTGTTCATGGACGGCAAGCCTTACATTGCGGACGCATCGCGTTCGCCGTCGTGGAATCGCGGCGCCTATCTCGTCAACGGTCTCGGCCATTGCGCGGAGTGCCACAGTCCGCGCAATTTCCTCGGCGGCATCGTCGCGGCGCAGCGCTTCGCGGGTGGGCCCTATCCGGAGGGCGAGGGCTGGGTGCCCAACATCACGCAGAAGCGGCTGGGCGACTGGAGCGCAAAGGACCTCGCCTATTTCCTGGAGAGCGGGCAAACGCCCGACGGCGACACCGCCGGTGGATCGATGGCCCGCGTCATCCGCAACACCTCGCAATTGTCGCCGGAGGACCGCGCGGCGATGGCGGAATATCTGAAGTCGCTGCCGCCGGTCGAGGGGCCACCGCGGCCGAAGAAGAAGGAAGGCAAAGAAAGCTAGTTTCTGATGGATCGCGCGCCGCCGCGCACGATCAGGGCGTCAGGGCTGCGGTAACCGGGTCGCGCCTTTCCGGCAGCAGGACAACGGGCACGATCATCAACGGCCTGCGCGGCATCGGCGATGCCGTCGCTGCGGTCTTGGTCCGTTTCGGATCCGCCGCCCGCCTCGACGCCGTGACGTCGGTCAGCGGGCGATCGACGGCGCCCATCCGGTACGGCACAACTCCGCGATCGAAATAGGCGGCGGCGAAGCGCGGATAGTGCTGGATCCCGAGATTATAGCTGGCGAAGGCCGGCACACGTTCAAGGCGGCCGACCGGCGGGGCAGGCTCCTTCGCGGCGGACGCTACGGCAGCCATCGCGCCTGCGGAGCCGGTGGTGGCGTCAGCCTCGGGCCGGGCGCGCGGCTCTTCCTGCGCTAGCGCAGCCGGGTGCACCGCTGCAACCTCCAAAATGCCGCCGGCGGTAAGGCCGGCGACCATTTCCGCAGCGCCGGGCGCCTTGGAAAACAGCCCGAACACGGTGTAACCGCCCACCAGCACGGCCAAAATCACGCTTGCCGCCATGGTGTTGGAGGCGACCTTGCGCACGGTTTCGTAGGTGCGCGTCGACTGGGTGGTCGGTGGCTGCAGCGCGATGGCGAGCAGATGGTCGTATGTCGCGCGCTGGTCGGGGTCGGTCAGGATGTCATAGGCGCGCATCAGCTCCCTGAACCGCAGCGCAGCATCGGGACTGTCGGGGTTGATGTCGGGATGCGTGGCCTTGGCGGCCTTGCGGAACGCGGTCCGCAATTCCTCAGCGTCGTCGCTCGGAAGCGCGCCGAGCATATCGTACAGCGTCCCCATCGGTGGTACTCGCGACTATTTCCTCCTCGGAACTCCTCCGCCGCGGAGCTTCCGATTGACGACGCCCTAGCTAATCAAAAATATCTGGGCGGTAGAATGATGCTGATATGGCAAAAGCGTGCAGAACGGACGCCAAATCGGACACTATGGTTAATTGCCGTTAGGGACTTCTGCCGGCGGGGTGATTTCGCCGGCGGCTCGGCGGGCTATGCCCGACCTCGGATGCCGGCCTAAAGCCTTGCAATTCCAAGGTCGTCGGCGACCTGGTCCAGGCCGCGCCGCAGCGCGGGGGCCATCGGAATGCCGAGGCTGGTCCGTTTGAGCCGCGTTTCATGGCTGCGTTCGCCGGGCACCCAGATGCGGTCGACGCCGGGCATCCGCTGGCTGTTGCGGAAGTCGCGGACCAGCGCATCGACGCTTTGCTTGAAGGTGGCGACGTCGCCGAAGGCTGCGATGTTGATCGCGGCGATCGCCTGTCCGGTATTGGTGACGCTGTCGTCGTCGTGGTTGAAGTCGACGACGTCGCGGCCCATCGCGGCGCCGCCGAGCGTGCCCGCGAGCAGGCCGATGATCATCGCAAGGCCGTAGCCTTTGTAACCGGCCTCCATCCCGCCGAGCGGCAGCAGCATGCCTTCGTCGGCGCGCTTCGGATCGGTCAGCGGCTTGCCTTCGCGGTCGATCATCCAGCCCTCCGGCATGGTCTCGCCGCGCAACGCCTTGGTTTTCACCTTGCCGTAGGCGGCGACCGTCGTCGCCATGTCGAGCACAACAGGGTTTTCCTCGCCGGCCGGTATAGCGGCCGCGATCGGATTGGTCGACAGCAGCATGTCGAGGCCGCCCCAGGGCGGAAGATGGTTGGCGTTGCCGACCGCGAAATACAGCCCGATCATGTCATGGGCGAGCGGCATCGTGGCGTAGAGCGAGGCTGGGCCGGCGTGGTTGGAGAATTGCGAGTTGACCCAGCCGATGCCGGTGATGCGCGCCTTTTCGACCGCCATCTCGGCCGCGCGTTTCATGACGAGGTGGCCCATGCCGTTGTCGCCGTTCAACACGGCGGTGGCGGCATGCTCGTGCACCACGTGAATGTTCGGCCGGACATTGAAGCCGCCGGCCTTGATGCGCCTGACATATTGCGGCAAGCGGCTGACGCCGTGACCGTCCGAACCCTGCAGGTCGGCCGCCGCCATCAGGGTCGCGACCGTTTCCGCATCGGCGTCCGGCAAGCCGACCGCGATGAGCGCTTGCCGAATGAAATCCTTCAGCCGCGCAGAACTGACTATTATTTCGGACAAGACGGGCGCTCCCTGGGGCCGGCGGGCGTGGCCGCGGCGGGCGAGGTCGATGACGGGGCAGGCGGGGGCCGCCGTGCTAACCCGTGCCGAACGCCTTGAAGGTGATGATGGTGTGGGTGTCCTGGATGCCCGGAATCACCTGCACCTTCTCGTTGACGAAATGGCCGATGTCGGTGTCGTTGTCGACGTAGAATTTGACCAGCAGATCGTAATCGCCGGCGGTGGAATAGATCTCCGAGGCGATCTCCGCCTCCGCGAGCGCATTGGCGACGGCGTAGGACTGACCGAGCTTGCATTTGAACTGGACGAAGAAGGGAACCATCGCTGTCGTCTCCGAAAAAGTTGGCCCCAATAGGCCAAAAACGACGCCCCATGGCAAGCCAGCTTGCCGCCCATGGCGGGGCAAGCTAGGACAAACGATGGCCCTCAACCCGGCATTTTCACGAGGCTTTTGATGACGACGCCGATCGCGCTGACCATCGCCGGCTCGGATTCCTCAGGAGGAGCCGGCATCCAGGCCGACCTCAAGACGTTCGCAGCCCTCGGCGTCTACGGCGCCTCCGTGATCACGGCGCTGACCGCGCAGAACACCCAAGGCGTCAGCGGCATCCATCAGGTGCCGGCGGAATTCGTCACCGCGCAGATCGACGCGGTGTTTTCCGACCTGGCGGTGGGAGCAGTGAAGATCGGCATGGTCGCGCATCCGCCGGTCATCGATGCCATCGTCGCCGGGCTCAAGCGCTGGTCGCCCAAGCATGTCGTGCTCGATCCCGTGATGGTGGCAACCTCGGGTGACCGGCTGTTGGCGGCTGAGGCCGTCGACGCGTTGCGCACAAAACTCATTCCGCTGGCGTCGGTGATCACGCCCAATTTGCCGGAAGCCGCCGATCTGCTCGGAGAGGCGGTGGCGGCGGACGAAGCCACCGTCGAACAGCAGGGCCGGCGATTGCTGACGCTCGGCTGCAAGACGGTGCTGATCAAGGGCGGCCACGGCGCGGGCGCCGAGAGCATCGACTATCTGGTCGATTCTTCTGGTGTCACCGCACTCGCCGCGCCGCGCGTCCCCACAAAAAATACCCACGGCACCGGCTGCTCGCTCTCCTCGGCGATTGCCGCAGGGCTAGCGAAAGGCGAGGAGATGGCGACCGCCGTGCGCAACGCCAAGGCCTGGGTCAGCGCCGCCATCGCGGCAGCAGACCGTTTCAGCGTCGGGCATGGCCACGGCCCGATCCATCATTTTCACAAGTTTTATTGATTTATTTTCGTCGTCCCGGCGAACGCCGGGACCCATACCGCGTTGTCCTATCGATCGAAGCGAGATCGCTGACGCCTTCCAAAACAACTAGCGCCGCGGCGTATGGGTCCCGGCGTTCGCCGGGACGACGAGTTGATAGGGTTAGGCTTCCTCTCCGTCGCCCCCGCGTTCGTTCCCGGGAACAACACCGAAATATCGCCGCTTCCATGTCGCCTGCGTGTCGCATCGTGCTGGTATCCGCTTATGCAGGGGGCGCGGCATTGATTCCCGTGAGGCTAACGGTCGCGTGAACGGTCATCGCCCTGTCACATAAATCTGTCAGGGGACAGGTATGGGTAGTGACTCCTTGAGTGAAGACAGCCCGGAACGGCGTTTTCGCACCTTGTTCATCTCCGACGTTCATCTCGGGGCCCGCGGTTCGCAAGCCGACCGCCTGCTGGATTTCCTTAAGACCCACGATGCCGACACCATCTACCTCGTCGGCGACATCGTCGATGGCTGGGCGCTGAAGTCGAGCTGGTACTGGCCGCAATCCCACAACGACTTCGTGCAGAAGATGCTGCGCAAGGCGCGCAAGGGCGCAAAAGTCATCTACGTGCCCGGCAATCACGACGAATTCCTGCGCAACTATTACGGCACGCATTTCGGCGGCATCGACGTCGTCGAAAACACCATTCACGAAGGCGCCGACGGCAAGCGCTATCTCGTCATCCATGGCGACATCTTCGATCTCGTGGTGCAGAACGCGCGCTGGCTCGCCCATCTCGGCGACAAGGCCTATGACTTCGCGATCCAGATGAACAGGCTCGTCAACTTCTTCCGCCGCATGTTCGGCGTGCCTTATTGGTCGCTGTCGCAATGGGCGAAGCTGAAGGTCAAGAACGCGGTGAACTATATCGGCGCGTTCGAAAAGACGCTGGCCGCCGAGGCGCGGCGGCACGGCGCCGACGGCGTGATCTGCGGCCACATCCACTACGCCGTCATTCGCGACGAGCACGGCATCCGCTACATGAATTGCGGCGACTGGGTGGAAAGTTGCACCGCGCTCGCCGAGCACGAGGACGGCCGGTTCGAGATCATCACCTGGGCCGATCCGCAGCGGACGGCGCTGCCTGCTCCCCGCGTCGCGGCGCGCGCCGCATGACGCATATCCTGGTCGCGACCGATGCGTGGCATCCCCAGGTCAACGGGGTGGTTCGGACGCTGACCGCGATGGCAGAGGCGGCCAAGGGATTTGGCGTCGACGTGAGTTTCCTGACGCCGCAATCGTTTCGTACATTTGCGATGCCGAGCTATCCCGACCTGCGGCTGGCGCTGCCGTATCCGGCAAAGATCGCGCGGCTGATCGCAGCCGCCAAACCCGACAGCATTCATATCGCGACCGAAGGCCCGATCGGGCTTCTGGTGCGGCGCTATTGCCGCAAGCATGGCCTGCCGTTCACCACGAGCTTTCACACGCGTTTTCCGGAATATGTTTCGGCGCGCTCGCCGATTCCGGAATCCTGGACATGGCGGGCGTTGCGCGCCTTCCACCGCCCGAGCCAGGCCGTGATGGCGGCCACGCCGGCGCTGGCGGCCGAATTGCGCCAGCGCGGTTTTCGCAACGTCGTGCTGTGGTCGCGCGGCGTCGATACCTCGCTGTTCCATCCGCGCAGCGCCGATCTCTGCCTGCCGATGCCGGTATTCCTCAGCGTCGGACGCGTCGCGGTCGAAAAGAACCTCGAAGCCTTCCTCGGCCTCGACCTGCCCGGCACCAAGCTCGTCGTCGGCGACGGACCGGCGCTGGCGGCTCTGGAGCGGAAATATCCGGACGCCGTTTTCCTGGGCGCGCGGCATGGCGAGGAACTGGCCGAGATCTACGCTGCCTCCGATATTTTCGTCTTCCCCAGCCGGACCGATACGTTTGGCCTGGTGCTGCTGGAGGCGCTGGCCAGCGGCCTGCCGGTGGCCGCCTTTCCGGTCACGGGTCCACGCGATGTGATCGGGTCGGCCCCCGTCGGTGTCCTGGACGAGGATCTGCGCGCGGCGTGCCTGGAGGCACTACAGGTTTCGCGACAGGATTGCGTCGAATTCGCCACCGCCCACACCTGGCAGGCGTCGGCGCGGGTTTTTGTCGAACATGCCACGAGTGTTCGTCCCGTCTCCCCGGAGGACGAGGTGGCCAAATTTGTGGCGGAAGACCCGCATTTTGCCGCCTGACATCACCGGAATGCGTCTTGCCCGCCCGTCGGCAACCGCGATACACATTGCGGATGCCAGAAACCATCCAAAATCCACCCATTGGCGCGGCCGATATCGAGGCCGCCGCCAAGGTGGTCGCGCCCTTTGCGGTGCGGACGCCGCTGTTGTCTTTCCCCGTCCTCAACGAACGCGTCGGGGCAAAAGTCTTCCTGAAGCCCGAAATGCTGCAGCGGACCGGATCGTTCAAGTTCCGCGGCGCCTTCAACAAGCTGGCTTCGATCCCGCAGGATAAGCGCAGCGGCGGGGTGGTCGCGTTCTCTTCCGGCAACCATGCCCAGGGCGTGGCGGCGGCAGCGAAGATCCTCGGCATGCAGGCGACCATCGTGATGCCGGCGGACTCGCCGATCACCAAGCGGGAGCGCACCAAGGGCTACGGCGCCGAGGTGGTGCTGTACGACCGCGACAAGGAAGACCGCGAAGCCATCGCCAACGGCATCGCGCAAAAGCGCGGCGCCACGCTGGTGCGCCCCTATGACGATCCGTTCGTGATCGCCGGGCAGGGCACTGCAGGTCGCGAGATCGCCGAGGACATGGCGGCGCTCGGGCTCGTTCCCGATATCGTGGTGGCGCCGGCATCGGGCGGCGGGCTGATTGCAGGTGTCGCGACGGCTGTTAAGGCGAAATTCCCGCAAGCACAAATAATCGTTGCCGAGCCTAAGGATTATGACGATCACGGCCTATCGCTGCGCGCAGGCCATCGCGAAGCCCATCACGCCGCCGGCCGCACCATTTGCGATGCGCTGATGGCGGCGATGCCGGGCGAGCTAACCTTTTCGATCAACAGCAAGCTGCTCGCCATGGGCGTAATCGCATCCGACGAGGAAGTCGGCGCGGCGGTCGCCTATGCCTATCGGGAATTGAAGCTGGTGGTCGAACCCGGCGGCGCGGTCGGTCTCGCCGCGTTGCTGGCAGGCCGTATCGACGCCAAGGGCAAGAACGTCGTCATCGTGCTTTCCGGCGGCAATGTCGACGCGGACCTGTTCGCCAAGCTCGTCGCCTGATCATTTCATCTGAAACGAAAACCGGGCAGAGCGCGTGCTCTGCCCGGTTTTGCATGATGATGCGTAGCCCCAGCTCAGCGCCGCGCCGAAACCGCCGCCGAACGAACGGCCTCCGCCGAATGAACGGCCGCCACCGAACCCGCCGTCGCGGGCGAACGACATGCGTGACGGGCCTGCGGAGAAGCGCTGGTTGAATCGGTTACCCATTCCGCCGCCGAAATGACGCGGGCCGTTGCCGAAATTGTGCATTGTTGCCGCGCACGGGGTTGTTGTTCATCCTGTCCGAAAATCTCGAGAACTTTCCGGCGTTGCCGCTGCGGTTGCCGGCATTGAAGGGGCTGTGCTTGTTCTTGCCGGGCAGCCCACCCATCTTGCCCATATTGCCGTTGCCGAACGGCTTCGATCCGGCGCGAGACGGCATGTGCTGGATCGGACCTGACGCGCCTCCGCTCCTGTTGTGGCCGAACGAGGATCCGAAGTTGGCATGCTTGTACGACGGCGACTGCTTCGCCAGATGCGTGAACTGCATCAGCGGCACGGCCTTCGGCGCACCGTACAGTTTGAGTGCGGCAGGCGCGTAGAGGCTGGTGGAATAATTTTCATGGAACGTCTTGTAGGCGAACGGCGAGTTCGCGAGCACCGCCTTGTGCCACGCCTTGGCGACCTTCAGATTATAGTGCAGCACGCGGATCTCGTCGCACAGCGGGTCGTTCGGATAGAGCCGGATGAATTCCTCATAATTTTCCGGCGAGCCTTCGGACACCACGTAGTCGTAAGCTTGGCGGATCGACCGCGAGGGAAGGTTCGCCGCCATCTGCACGATTGGGCTGCGATCCGGCACACGGCCCGCCGCCACGGCCGTATCGCCAAAGAAAAAGAAATCGGAGGTCAGCGACGAGCTTTCCCACGGCGTCTGGCGGCCCCTGGTCGTGTGGTTCACTTCGAGGCGGACGCGCTTGAACAACTGCTCGATCGGCAGGTTCGGTTCGCGCGCGTTATTGATGAACGCGGACGTATACGGGCTGTGGTTGCCGTCGCCATCCGCCGCTTCCATGCCCGGCGAGGTGGAGTAGCCGACGATCGAGCCGTTCGGCGCATCGACGATGGCGAGGCCCCGTCCTGCGTCGTTGGTTTGCGGGAACGGATTGTTGCGGCAGGCATCGAGCACGACGATGCGCATCCGGCTTGTAATGGCGTCCAGCGTGCCCATCAGATCGACCAGTCGCAGCGAATTGCCGTCGAGATCGTACGACGACGAGATCTTTGCATCGATTGGAAGCAGATAGTTCTCACCCTCGACCTGCACGCCGTGACCGGCATAGTAGATCATGGCGACGGTGCCGGGGCCGCGCTCGGCGACCTTTGCGGTAAAGTCCTGCACGACCCGGACCATGTCGGTGCGCGTCAGGTCGGTCGCCTGCGTGACCTCGAAGCCCGCCGAATTCAGGAGTTTGGACATCGATTGCGCGTCGTTGCCGGGATTGGCCAGCTTCGGCGCGGACTGGTAATTCGAATTGCCGATCACCAGCGCGACGCGCTGGTCCGCCGGCGGCGTCTGCATGCCGCCGCGGATGTCGGCATTGGGGGCTTCTGCGAACGCCGCACCGGCGGCGGCGAAACTCAACAGGCCGGCCAGCAGGCTGGCGCGCAGGTGCGATGACTTAAAGCGGGACATGGCTGCCTCCTCAGGCGAAGCGCGTTGGCGAGATTGGCTGCCGGGACGCTAGGCGAGGTCCGCCGTGCCGTACGTGATAGCGATCACGCTTGCAGCGGACGCATCCACGCTTGCCGCCGCGCCATCCGGCTGACAATCTCGGATTGCCGATCCAGGGAACCCAAAATGGGCTTCGGGCTAAAGACCACTACGGGAATCATCGCGGCGGTGCTGGTCGCGGCCGCGCTGGCTCAGGCAAGCCGGGTGTTCGCGCCGCTTGTGGCTGCGCTGTTCATCATCGCGATTGTGTGGCCGATCCAGAAGCAGTTGCAGGGCTGGATGCCGAAGCTTGCCGCGCTGGCGATCACCATCGTGGCAACGGTGGCGGTCTGTCTCGGCTTTGCTTCGCTCGCGGCCTGGGGATTTGGCCGTGTCGGCCGATCGCTGGTCGGCGATCTGCCGCGGTACCAGGCGCTCTATTCGGCGATGGTGACCTGGCTGGACGGCCACGGCATTTCGGTCGCCGGGCTGTGGGCCGAACACTTCAACGTCGGCTGGCTGTTGCGCGCGACGCAGCAGGTGACGACCCGCGTCAACACCACGCTCAGCTTCTGGGTCATCGTACTGGTCTATGTGATGCTCGGGCTTCTCGAAGTCGAGAACATCCGCCGGAAAATCGAGCGGCTGGATAATCCTGTCGCAGCGCGCGTGCTGCTCGACGGCAGCGCGGCCACTGCGGCGAAATTCCGCAGGTACCTTGTCGTGCGGACGCAGATGAGCGCGGTGACGGGCCTGCTGGTCGGCGCCTTTGCGTGGGTGGCGGGATTGCCGTTCGCCCTGGAGTGGGGCGTGATTGCCTTCGTACTCAATTATATCCCGTTCATCGGTCCTTTCGTCGCAACACTGTTTCCGACCTTGCTGGCGATGACGCAGTTCGAGAGCTGGCCAGCGGTCGTCGGCGTCTTCGTCTGCCTGAACATCATTCAGTTCGTGGTCGGCAGCTATATCGAGCCGCAGGTGGCCGGCTCCATGTTGTCGATTTCACCCGTCGTCGTGCTGTTTTCGATCTTCTTCTGGACGTTCCTGTGGGGCCTGTTCGGCACCTTCATCGGCGTGCCGGTCACGCTGGCCATTCTGACGTTCTGCGCCGCGCATCCATCAAGCCGCTGGGTCGCCGATCTGTTCGGCGGACCGGATCAGATGAAGCCGGTCAGGGCCCAGGACACTTCACCATAAGATCCAAGACCTTAGCCACTCATCCGTTGGCCGGAAGTGGCGCAAAATCAGCTGTACGATTGCGGGCACATGGTGTTCAATCCTTGGAACTGCCTGCCCCGGGCGCAGGCCGCTTGGCAGCGTCAACCGGATCCGGCTCGCTGTCGACCTTGCCTTCGGCTGGTACGGCGGAAACTGAACATAGTGGGTCATGAGCAGCCAGCCGAATCCAGATCGTTCGGGCGGACCTCAGCGAACGCCGGCACCGTCGAATGTAGAGAATGAAGCTCCGCATGCCGAGCGCCGGCACCTCACCGTCGCGTTCATCGACATCGTCGGCTCGACGCCGCTGAGCGAGCGGATCGATCCCGAGGAGTTTTTCGGGATCATCAAGACCTACCGCGATATCTGCGACGAGCAGATTCGCCGCTATGGCGGTCACATCGCCCGGCTGATCGGCGACGGGCTGCTCGCCTATTTCGGCGTGCCGCAAGCCCATGAGAACGATCCCGAACGCGCGGTGCGCGCTTCGCTGGCGATCGTGACGGCGATCAAGGAACATCCATTTCTGCTGGCGGACGGCGGCTCCGTCCGCCTTGGCGTGCGCATCGGGGTGAACAGCGGGGTGGTCGTGGTCGGCAGCGTGCCCGGTGAGCCCCCCGAACGGCGCGAAGTGTTCGGCAGCTCCGCGCATGTCGCTGCCCGCCTGCAAGGGCTCGCCGGCGAGAACGGTGTCGTGGTCGGCGCGAGCACCTACGAACTGACCCGCGGAACGTTCAGTTACACCGCGCTCGGCAGACGACCGCTCAGGGGCGTGGAGGAGCCGGTCGAAGCCTGGCAAGTGGAAGCGCTTGCGTCCAGCGAGAGCAGGTTCGACAGGGCGCAGAGGTCGCCGCTTGCCCCGATGATCAACCGGATCGGCGAAAGCGCACTGCTCGCCGAGATGTGGCAGCAGACCGTCGCCGGCTCGGGACAGATCGGCATCATTTCTGGCGAACCCGGCATTGGAAAGTCGCGGCTGATCCGCCAATTCCGCAGTGAACTCAACGCGCGCTCGCGCGATATCCTGTCGCTGCAGTGCTCGCCTTTCCACGTCAACACGCCGCTGGCGCCGGAAATCGAACGGCTGAGGCGCGTGACCGGTATCCAGGAAACCGACGACGCCGAACTCGCGTTGGCGAAATTGCGTTCGCTGCTGGCGAGAGAAGCGCCTGACCTTGCCCAGGCGCTCCGCTACTACGGCGCGATTCTTTCGATACCTGCCTGCTCGGATTACGAACCCGTGGATCTTGGGTCGCCCTTTGAGCGCGACCGTGCGTTTCAGGCCTTTATCGACGTTCTGATCGCGGCCTCGCGCAAACGGCCCATCCTGATGATCGCCGAAGACGTCCAGTGGGTGGACCCGACCAGCATCGACCTGGTGCGACGGCTGATGGCCCGCTGTTCCGGCGAGCGGGTCATGATCCTGATCACGCATCGCGACGACTACCAGCCGGATTGGCTTTCGGGGCCGGCCGTTCGGCCGATCGTCCTGCAGAAACTCGCACCGCACGAATGCGAGGAGATCGTCGCAGCCGTCGCAGGGAGCGCAATTGTCCCTCGCCGGATCACCAGCCAGATCGTGGAGCGAACCGACGGCGTACCGCTGTTCGTCGAAGAGTATACGCGCGCCGTGATCGATTCCGGCGCCATCGAGCGCACCGACGAGGATCTGGCGCTGAAACTGTCGGAACCGTTGGTGCCGTCGAGCATTCACGACTCGCTGATGGAACGTCTTGATCGTCTCGGTCCCGCCAAGCGCGTCGCCCAGATCGCCTCCGTGTTCGGACGGCAGTTCACCTATGACGGTATTCTCAACATGCTTCCGGGCAGGGGGGAAGTGCTGACGCACGCGATGCAGGCGCTGGAGAGCGCCGGCATCGTGTACCGGATCGAGGAGCCGCAAGCCGACCTTTTCACGTTCAAGCACGCGATGATCCAGGACGCGGCCTATTCCTCGCTGCTCAAGGAGGAACGGCGCGAACTCCATGCGCGCGTTGCATCGTGGCTTCTGCAGGAGACGACGATCGAGGAAAGCAGCCAGCCCGCCTTGCTCGGCTATCACTATGCACGGGCGGGCAACATTGCCGAGGCGATCGAGGCGTGGCTTCAGGCGGGCAAGTCCGCGCTGCGTCGTTCGGCTACCAAGGAGGCCGTGGCGCATCTTCGCGAAGGCCTTTCGCTGATTCCGAAGCTGCCCGCGTCGCCGCAACGTTACGAAACCGAAATCGCCCTGCAATCCAACCTGGCGATGGCCTACACCGCCAACGCGGGATGGTCCGATCCGCACGTCTACGAGCCCTATAGCCGTGCGCTCAAACTTTGCGAGAACCATGGCACCATTCGCGAGAAGGCGACGGTGCTGTTTGGAAGTACCATCGCCAAGCTGGTCAATTGCGAGCTGACCAAGGGCCTCGAGCTCGCGCAGGATTTCGTCCGGCGGGCCGAGGAGTGGCGCGACGACGAGGCCATCCTCATGGCGTACTCAGCCGCCGTCATCGCCAATTTCTTTCTCGGCCGCCTGGAGCAGGCGAGCGAGCTCGCGGCCCAGATCAGCGCCCGCTACAAGCCCCGTGAGCATGGCAAGCTGGTCCAGATCTATCAGCATGATCCATTGATCGTGTCGCTGGTCTATTCCGGACACGTCGAATGGCTGTTGGGGCGGCCCGGCCGGGCCAGGGAATGCTGTGAGACGGCACGGCAGCTCGCGAGCGAGATCGGGCATCCCTTCATGCTGGCTTTTGCCACCATCCTCGGCGTGGCCGACCACTGGTACGAGGACGATCTTGCGGCCAACCTCTCAAGCGTCGAGCGCGGCCTGCAGGTCGCCGAAGAGTTTGGCTATCCGATGTACCGGGTGATCGGGCCGCTGTGGGCAACGGCGGCGTTGGCGGCGCGAGGCCCGGCGCCGAAGGTGCTGGAACAACTATGCGGCCTGCTCGGCAAGCTACCTGCCGAGAACCGCTGCATTCAAATGCCGCTTTATCGAATTCTGCTCGCCACGGAATTCGGACGGATCGGGCAGATCGAGAGGGCGCGAAGCTTTGCGGCATCGGCGGCGTCCCTGGTGGAGCAAACCGGCGAGCGCTGGGCGGCGCCCGAGATTTATCGGATTCACGGTTCGCTGCTGTGTCGTGAGCCCTCGCGGGACGACCGGGCCGCCATGCGCCTGTTCAAGCGCTCGCTTGCCTCCGCCAGGAAGATCGGGGCGGTCGGTTGGGAATTGCGGACGGCGATCAGCATGGCGCGCCTGCTCAGCGCCGGCGAGAGCGCATCGGCACGCGCCGAAGCACGCGACTTGCTGGTGTCGACCCGGGCGAAATTCGCCTCCGCGGAAACCTCCCGCGACCTGCGGGAGGCGGACGAACTGGTGAAGGCGTTGGATCTATGAAAATGAACACGCCTTCGAGGCGCGTTACTCACGTCGTCAGCGATCCCAGATAGCGGATCGCCGACAGGCTCGGCAGGAACGTGTAGGCGCCGCCGCGCGTGGAGACGAATTCCGGCAATCCCCGCAGCCGGATCGTGCCGCCGGATTTGAGCGGCAGGTCGAACCAGCTCGTGGCGGGATCGTTGGTGCCCGTGATCGGATCGTTGGAGCCGGTGATGCGCGGATCCTGCAGGCCGAGGTTCAGCCAGTCGCAGGACATCGCCTCGAACTGGGCGCCGAGGCTGGCGCCGATGAAGTTGCCGAGCAGGCCCCGTTCCGGCTCCTCCCCGTTGCGTGGGTTCGCCGGCTCATAGGCCGGTCCGTAGGGGACGCCGCGCCGGACAAGGCGCCGGCTGTTGTTTGCCACCCGTTGCACGATCTGTCCGCCGCGCGGGTTGGATCGGCGGATATGGGCGCCGTAGGGGCAGCGGGAGTTGCCATCATAGTCGAACTTCGCCTGATTCACGCTGGGATCGGGCGTGTCCGCCGAAAGGGCCAGCGGCGTGCCATCGCGCCATCGGCCGCACAAATTGGCGGCGACGACCTCGCGCAACGCCGCATGGCGCGACGGGGGATTAATGTTGAGGACCTTGCAGACGTTCGTTTCGGCGCCTTGCGGCAGCACTTCGTAGGTCTTCGGGTGCGCGAGCAGATCGGACGCGGCCTGATCGAGATACTTTTCGAAGCCCGCCACGTCCTGTCGCAGCACGCGAAAGGCGTTGAAGGTGCCGTTGTGTCCGAGTTCTGCGGGCTGCGGTACCCGCCACAGCAGACCTTCCAGGTTGGTCTTATATCCCAGCAACACGGTACCGAGCGGCGCCATGGGTTGCCCGTCGGCATGGCGCTCCGGGTCGTGCAAGCCCTCGAACCTCGGTTGCATGATGTTGTCGCGGTATCCGAAGTGAACGTAGTCGCCCGCGAAATTATATCCCTCGCGCGTTCCGAGCAGGGTCAGGGCGTTTCGGTCGAGGGCGCGCTGCTGCACGTGGTCAAGTTGCCTGACATCTTCCGCATAGATCGTTGCGATCAGGTGGATCCGCGCAGGTTCGTTGAAGGGCGCTGGCCAGGTTTCCGGCGCGCTCGCCCCGACATCCCCGAGCTTGATGGCGCGGGCGGTCATGCCCTCGATGAATTCGTTGGGGAACATTTTGAGCGAGGAATTCGGCGTGCCGAGGACGCGCAGTCCTTCGTAGGTCAGGCCAATGTTGAAGCAGGTGTCGGGCCGGACTTTGCCCCAATCCCCCGTTGTGATCTGCGGCACGTCGTGGTCGCGGCCGGAGATCGCGGCGGCGAGCCAGCGCCGGGCCGCACTACGATCGGCGACTTCGAGGACGAGATAGCGCACATACGGCTTCCGGGTGTAGCCGCGCAGGATATTGCCCTGCAGATCGGAGAGGTCGAACATTGCGCTCACCAGCCTAGCCCCAATTGTTTGCGAACCTGTGCCACCGAAAATCCGGGATAAGCCCGGTAGCCGCTGCCCAGGGACACGTTCGCATTGGCGCGAAGCTGCAGCACCATTTTGCGCGGTAGCAGGGTCAGGTCGTCATTGACGGGCGATACGGCTTTGTCGCCATTCAGGGCTTCCTGGTCGCGCAGAAAATCGGTGGGTGTGTCCGGCACCTGGTAAAGGTCGCGCTCGTGCACCCATTGGATGAACGCCTCGGCATTCTCCTCGCAGGGGATCACCTCATCGCCGCCTTCGACGAGCGACACGACGGCATTGAACACGCCGCCGATCGTGGCGATGAAATCGCGAATGTAATTGGTGAAATCGCCGTCATAGACCGAGAACATGCAGATATTGTCGCCGACGATGACGAAGCGCGCGAAGTGCACCGTGCCGACATTGTTCAATCCGGCAAAGATCGCATCCTTGTTTTGCGCGATCGCCAGCGCGGCTTCCGCGCGGCCGATCGGCGACTTGACCTTGAGCGGCATGATCAGATTCATCATGCACTGGACATTGTCGCCATGCTGGAACGAGGGGTGGGGACCGCCGGGCAGAGGCCTCACCGGCGTCCGTCGCGCCCAGTAGCGGAACCAGGATCCATGACGCCAGGCGCTTGAAGACGAGCGTCGTGGGCAGCCAGTCGACGACAGCGATCGAGCAGACCTTCGTTACTTGGCATCGTCCGGTCTCCACCTGAAGGGACATCCGCCGCGCATTTCACGCGAGACTTCATAGGCGCCGAGGCGAGCCTCGAGGATGGGATCGTTGGAGGCTTCGATGCCGGGTGCGAGACGACAGGGATTGAAACTGATGCGTTCGCCATCCGCTTTCTGATCTTCGGCCACCTCGATCAGCTTGAGCGTACCCATCTCGACCCGCATTCGCGTTCCCGGCCACGGCTTGGTGCAATCGTCGAGCGCATCGCCCTCTTCGCCGATGGTCATCATCAGCATGAAT
Organism: uncultured Alphaproteobacteria bacterium; assembly: GCA_963742935.1. Classification (GTDB taxonomy): domain Bacteria; phylum Pseudomonadota; class Alphaproteobacteria; order Rhizobiales; family Xanthobacteraceae; genus Bradyrhizobium. Next base: position 17,094 of record CAVUOI010000037.1, read on the forward strand.
CGGGCGGGCCACCGCTGCAGACGCTCTTTGAGCTCCTCGAACAGATAGTTGTTGTCCGGCACGGCCATGGGATCGGTATTGCGAACGCCGGCGACCGGCTGCCAGTAAAACCGAACGGGACGGCGAACGCCGTCGGGCGCCGTCACCCAGAAGGTATGGACGGCATGATAGCTCGCGCGGGCATAGCTCACCGGTGCGCCGATCAGGCCGACCTGGAATATTCCCAACTGGGAGAATCGGTGCCGATTGGCGTAACGAAGTGCTCCCGCGTCGACGCTCTGGGTTTCGTTCGGGTAGGGGTTGCGGGGAGGCACCTTGAGCTGCAGCAGGTCCCAAAGCTTCTTCCACCAGCGCCGTCTTTCGATACGGCTCGTGCTTCGCGCCCGCCGAGAATTCGAAAAAGTCGTCGACATTGCGCACGAAGAATTCGCCCAGCGTCGTGGCGATCAGGTCGCTCGCGGTCTCTTTCTGCAGATGGAAGCGTACCGCCATGCCACGGACATCGGACCATCCGTCATGCTGCTCCGGGCCTCCCATGCCGTTGGAGAATCGGCATCGATACGTCGACGGGGTCGCCGTTGAAGTGTTCTGCGATGCAATAGGTGCGCGCCACATCCGACGCCACGAATTTGCCCTTCACGCCGATGCCGATGGTGTGAACCGGCCGTCTCCCGGGCACCGGAACCGGCAAATTGCCAATGATGGCCTCTACCAGCCGCTTGGCTACTGATTCATCGACCATGCCCCCCTCCGTTATCGACGGACCTCTGAGGATGCCGTTGGTGCACGCGGTGCGTTAGCGCCTTCTATCGAATTCAGCCTGTTCCCTTGCCCGTAACGTTACATTCGATCGCCGGTCGATCGTGTGACGTCGTTCACATATTAGCCGAAAGTACCGCCGCACCGGAGTTTACGCCTGAGCGACTTTTTCGCCGGCAATCTCGACGCGCTGCGGCGGCAGCAGGCCAAGCTGTCCATCCGGCCCAGCCGTCAGCGTGTGAATATAGAAATACGTGGCCATATCGTCGGTCGCGTTCATGACCGGCGAGGGCGCGGAGATGATCTTCAGCGAACCGCATGCGCCGATCCAGTCGATATGGCGATGGCCGTGCATCACCACGGCGCGGTTGCCCAACGCTTCCAGCCTGCGCACGAACCAGCTGCCGTTGATCAGCGCCGTGCCGATGCGTTCCGAGAATGCCTTCACCGGCATCGGATACTCCACCACATGGTGGTGCAATGCGACGATCCAGCGTGCCGCCGGATAATGGCGGATCGCCGCTTCGAGGCGGCGCGCCTGTTCGACGGATACCAGCCCGAGCGCGTTGGTGAAGGAAAAATGGGCTTCGGCATTGGAGTTCAGGACCGCTATCCCGAGGCCGTCTTCCGCCTCCGGCGGCAGGATCATCGGAAACTGGTCGTCGAACAGGCCGCGCAGCGCCGCTGCACGGCGCAGGCCGCCATGCTCCGCAAGCGCCATGATCGCGTCGCGATGCGGCGCCAGCGCCTCGTTCAGCGTTACCGTCGGCTTTCCCGAGTCATCTGACCACGCGCACGCGGTCGCCTTGCACGGCGGCCATCGCCGAAAGGGTGCGGATTTGCCGCAGCCGCTTGCCGGGGCTGAACGGCAGGTCGAGCCGGGCGGGATTGGCGCGGTCGACGATGTTGACGTCGTGATTGCCCGGTAACATCACCGTGCGCGCGGCAAGCTCCGGATGAGGCGCGATGGCGTCGAGGAACGCCGCCCATTCGCCGGCACGGCCGGCGTCGGTCATGTCGCCGGTGATGAGGATGTGATCGAGCGGATCGGTCGCATGAATGGCGGCGAGATGCGCCAGCACCCGATCGAGCCGGCCATTGCCGCGCGGGCCGGCCCGTCCGCTCTCGATGCGAAATCCGTATCGATCGCCGATCACATGCAGGTCCGACAGATGCGCGACGCGCCAGCTCCGTCCCCCGGATGGCGCGGTATCGAACGCGGCGAGGTCGGCGGGTTGCTGCATGCTGGCATCCGCAAAACCCCACATCAGCGATGCGGCCGCCAGATAGGCCGACACCAGCACGATGGCGTTTGCCAGCGCGGGCATGGCGAGGCGATGCAGCAAGGCCAGGTCGTTCCATCCGCCCGTCCAGCGCGAGGCAGGCCAGGCCAGCATCGCCATCAGCACGGCGCATGCGGACAGCACGATGCCGGCCGCAAGCGAATTGGCGCTGCGCAACCGCGACCGGCCGGCGACCGATAGCTTCCTGCCCCATATCCGTTCGGTGAGATGGCGCAGCGCTTCGCGGGTGAACGCATAGCCGGGCTGCACGGCAAGCGCGTTGAGCGACCAGAAATTATTCTCGGCGATCCGGAGCAGCGGCCGCCATCCGATCCACCCCACCGCGACGATCGCAAGCAGGGTGAGCGCGGTGCCGATCCCGGTCAATGCGGCAAGCTTCTGCGTCAGCTTTGAAAACCAGGCGGAGATCAGCAACGGCGCCAGACCCAGCAGCACGGCCGGCACCAACAACAATGTCGTCCAGGCAAACAGCAGTTTCGGCAAACTGATTTCGACCAGCAGGCTGCCGGCGATGGCGAGCAGCGACCGCTGCCCGGGACTGGCGGCATCGTCCTCGATATCGCCGTGGCGCGGATCGATCAGCATGCTGTCCCGGGTGCGGGCGGACTTCGGTTGCGCCGCTCAGGCGGCATCCGTTTTTGGCGCTGCCTGCTCGGTGCTTGCCTTCGCGAGCGCGTCGCGAAGCTTCTGTTCCTTGCTGTCATCCAGAGATGTCTTGAGTACAGTGCCTCCCGCGTCCTGAATCTCGCGCAGCACCTTGTCCGCGGTCATATCCTTGATGAGCACGAATAGTGCAGCGTTGCCGGGCTGCAGTTTCCCTGAGAGTTCCTTCATGAAAGCGTCATCGATGCCGTAGTCCGACAGGGCGCCGCCAAGCGCTCCGGATGCCGCACCCAGCGCAACGCCAAGGATGGGATTGAGGAAGATCACGCCGATCAGAAGCCCCCAGAAGGTGCCCGATGCGGCTCCTATCGCCGTCGTATTGACGAGTTGGTTCAGCTTGACGGGACCAGCTTCCGTCTTCACTGCAATCACGGCATCGCTGAGCGTGATCAGATATTCCTTCTGCAGTTTGAAGAGACGCTGCCGTACCTCTTCGGCCTTTGCTTCGGATGGATAGATGATCGCGACTAGATCTGACATCTCGGTATCCTCCAGCTCGATGTGATGGACATGATGTAAGGCAGGGCGGGTTCTTGACGGCCGTGCGGCTTGGTTGCACCGTATCACCATTTGCAAGAGGACGCTTTAACCTTCGCTGATATCTCTCATCAAACCGTGGCAGCGCTCGATCAAATCGGGTTTTAATTCGCTGAGGTTTGCGATGCGGCATCGGGGCGCGCGCCGCAATTTGTCACAAAACTTTCCGGCCGAACATACCCCATGCAAACCGACTCCAGGGTGGTGTGGTTGACTTAGTGCACTGGGGAGCGATAGTTTTCAATCGAGGCCAATAAAAAAGCTGAAACGGTCGACCAGATCGTTTGTCAGCGATAAACCTGTGTTGCCGAAGGCTCGAACGTCCATGGGCAGGATGGTTCAAGCCGGATGGAGAAGTCCCATGGACTTTCCTTCGATCGCCGAACAAACAGAACCGCCTTACATCTCGACCGGACATCTGCCCGAACCCGAACTGGTGCAGAAACGTGTGTCAGACGCGCACCGGCGCTTCGCGTTGCGCGCAGTGAGGCAGGGATGATCTGAAATCCCGGAGGATTCCATGGCCACAATTGATAACACCTCGCCGATGGGTGTCACCAAGCTGCCGTCGCGGCCATTCTGGCTTTGCGTTCTGCTCGGGCTCGCCATGATCCTGGCGGGCTTCCTGGTGCTCGGCGATATCATGCTCGTCACCGTGATCAGCACCATCTTCATCGGCTGGGTGTCCATCTTCACCGGCGCCTTCGAGATCATCCACGCCTTCTGGACCAAGGGGTGGGGCGGATTTCTGTGGCAGGTGCTGTTGGGCATCCTCTACGTCGCGTTCGGTGCGGTGCTGGTGAGCCAGCCGGTCGCCAGCGCGCTGATCCTGACTTACATCCTCGGCATGGTGTTGCTGATTTCCGGTATCGTTCGCATCCTGCTCGGCATCCGCCACTGGCGGGAGGCGGGCTGGGTCATGCTGCTGTCAGGCGTATTCGGCGTGCTGGCCGGTCTGGTGATCCTGACGGGGTTTCCGATGACGGGATTGTGGGTTCTTGGCTTTCTGCTCGGCGTCGACCTGATATCGCACGGGATCGGATGGCTGGCCTACGCGTGGCTGCCAACCGCCAAAACAGCCAGTAGCGCGTAGCCAATTTCGGCCTGATGCGATTTGCCACGCAACGAACCGGCACGTTGCGGCGGATGTTTTGGCTTCGTGCCGAACTTTGCGTGCGGGAGAGATCTGTATGCCCTTGAGAGAATGGTCCGGCGTCGTCAAAGCGCTCACAGTCGTCGGGGCCTTGAGCCTTCCAGCGATGCTGCCTCTACTCCCTGCGCAGGCCGAGCCGGGCGCGGCTGTCCTGTTTCAGAACGTACGCATCTTCGACGGAAAGCGCGACACGCTTTCGGCGTCGTCCAATGTGCTGGTCAGGGACAACAAGATCGAGAAGATTTCGTCCGCAGCGCTGACGGCCGACGCGCAAACCGTCGTTATCGACGGCGGCGGACGCGCGCTGATGCCCGGCCTGATCGACGCGCATTGGCATGCGATGCTGGCGCGCCTGACGCCGGCCGCCTCCTTGGGCGACGTCGGCTACAACAATATCGTGGCGGCCGACGAAGCCGCCGACACGCTGATGCGAGGCTTCACCACCGTTCGCGATCTCGGCGGACCGGTATTCGGACTGAAGCGCGCCATCGATGACGGACTGGTGGCGGGGCCGCGAATTTATCCCGCCGGCGCCATCATCACCGTCACCAGCGGCCATGGCGACTTCCGCCAACTGACAGACTTGCCGCGCACCCTCGGCGGGCTGCTGACCCGGATGGAGCAGATCGGCGGCAGCATGGTTGCGGACAGTCCCGATGAAGTTCGCGTGCGGGCGCGCGAGCAGCTCATGCAGGGCGCGTCGCAGATCAAGTTGACGGCGGGCGGCGGCGTCGCCTCGCCATTCAGCCCGCTCGATGTATCCACCTTCACCGAGCCTGAATTGCGCGCGGCGGTCGAAGCGGCCGAGAACTGGGGCACCTACGTCGTCGCGCACGCCTATACGCCGGCTGCGATCCAGCGGTCGATTGCGGCCGGCGTCAAATGCATCGAGCATGGCCATCTGATGGATGAGGCGACCGCGAAGCTCATGGCCGAGAAGGGGATCTGGCTGAGCCCACAGCCGTTCTTCGACGACGAGGACGCGATCCCGCTGCCGCCTGGCTCGGAGGAGCGGGCGAAGCAATTACAGGTCATCGCCGGCACCGACACCGTCTATGGGCTGGCGAAGAAATACCGCATCAAGACGGCGTTCGGCACCGACGTTCTGTTTTCCCGGAAACTGGCAAGGCGTCAGGGCGCGCAATTGGCCAAACTGACGCGCTGGTACAGCGCCGCCGAGACGCTGAAGATGGCGACGAGCGTCAACGCAGAACTGCTGTCCCTCTCCGGACTTCGCAATCCCTATCCGGGCAAGCTCGGTGTGGTCGAAGAGGGCGCGCTGGCCGATCTGTTGCTGGTGGACGGCAATCCGATCGACAACATCAAGCTGATCGAGGACCCGGCGAAGAACTTTCTGGTCATCATGAAAGACGGAAAAATTCACAAGAACCTGCTCACGGCCGCGAAGGCTGCCGCCGGTGTTCCGGAACAGAAGTCCCGGTGACCGATACGCCACACAAGTGAGTTCAGGTTAAGCCCGATGGACTGCCGCCACCTTGAGATGGAACGGCAGCATCGTCACCGACATCGGCAATTGTCCGATGCTTTCGCCGTCGACGTCGGCGCGGACCATGCGATCGCTGTCGATGGTGATCCGCGTCGCGTGACGCCGCGACACTTTTGGATGCGCCAGATAGCTGCCGTCGCCGAGGTTGGGGACGATTTTGGTCAGGGTTTCCCAATGTCCGATGTCGCCGACCATGATCAGGTCGAGCTTGCGGTCGCCGGGGTCGGCGCCGGGCGCGAGCATCAGGCCTTCGCCCGCGCCGTCAAAGCTGCACAGCATCAGTGACCACATCGGCAGGCTCTGCTCGGCTTCGTCGTCGATCCTGATGCGGTAGTCGCGCGGGCTGTAGGTCAGCGACGTCAACGCTGTCATCAGGATGTAGCTGATCGGGCCGAGCCGCTTCAGCAGCGGCACGCGTTGCGCGCGCCAGGAAATCGTGGCGGCGGCGCCGACAATGGCGAGCACGAAGCCGTAGCGCGTCACCTGGTCGCCGGCATAGCCTTTGGCTTCGGCGCGAAATACATCGATGTCGCGGGTGTGGCCCATGGCGATGGCCTTGCTGGCCTCGCCGAGCGAGAGCTGGCCGAACGAACGGCACAGTTCGTTCGACGTGCCGCCCGGCAGTTGCGCCAGCACGAGGTCGGGCGCGATCGGGCGGTCGTCCGAGATCAGGCCGTTCATCATCTCGCTGAAGGTGCCGTCGCCGCCGACCGAGATCAGGCGGGTACAGCCCGCGTCGACCGCTTCTCGCGCCAGCGCCGTCGCGTGGCCGGGCGCGCGGGTCATCGCGATGTCGTCGTCATCGACTGGGCCGAGATGTTTTTCGAGTTCCGCGCGGATCTGCGGCCAGCGCCGGCCGCAGCCGCCCTTGTTCGCCATCGGATTGACGATGATTTTGGATTTCACGGCCATCCCCGCGCGCGAAGACAATCGCGTCAGCTTGACGTCGGCGGAGATGTGAAGCAACCGGAAAGCGAAGCATTCGCAGATGCAACAAAATGCTGTGGGTGCGTTATCGAAGCTGGGAGAGCCCGACCGGAGTGCAGAAGGCTCTTACGAAAAGAACGCGATCTTCTCGGCCTGGCTCATGCGCCGGATCGGCGCCAGCGGATCGTTGGCCGCGGTGACCGGCTTTTTCAGGATGCCGCTCGCGATCAAGCTGGAGCCAAGCGACATCTCCACGGCCGGTGCCGGGACAGGAGCGGGTGTCGGGACAGGAGCGGGTGCCGGCGGCAGCGCCTGGGTCACTGGCTGGACCGGCGGCGCGGCGACCGGTTCGGGCGCTTTCGCGACGATCGCGGCGACGACCGGCGCAGGCTCCGCGGGATGGGCTTGCTCGGCTATCGCCGCGGCGATCTCGATCTCGATCTGTCGTCGCCGATCGGATCGGGCGCGCCCATCTCCATCGCGATCATGTCGAGGACCGCTTCGTCTTGCGCGTTGGCGTCCTCTGCATTCGTGTCGGTTGCGTCTGCAGCAGCGTCCTGGATGCCGGCGCTCTGGAACGCGGTTTCCGGAACGGCGGCTTGCTCGGCGGCAGCGACCTCGGAAGGTGGTGACGTTTCCGATGGCGCAAGTTCGGTGCGCATTGCCGGCGCCACGCGCGGTGCCTCGGCAGCGGGCGGTGCTTCGACAACTGGCGGCGCTTTTTCAGCTGGCGGCGAGTTGTTGGCTGGCGGCGCCTTGTTGGCAGCTTCCCTTGCAAAAAACGCTTCGGCGATCTCTGCCACCAGGTCCAATGCCGGCGCGGCCGGGGAGGGCGCCGCCGCTTCGGTCTCCATCTCAAGCGTGGGGTCGTCGTCGCTGAATTCCACGAGCCGGCCCTGCAGGGCGGCAAAGGCCGCGCGCAGCGCCAGACGCGCATCCTCGGAGGAGAACTGGTCGGTGCTCTTTTCGATGACGGTGACCTGCGAATCGATCAGGTCGCAGATCCGACCGTCATTGCCGATTTCCCTTAAGCGCCAGGCGATTTCCCGCAACACCCGCGCGCCCTTGCGGACCGGCGCCAGCCGTTTTTCCAGCGCCAGGCTGTCGAGCGCCTCGACCGCCGATTCCTCGGCGGCCTCGACCAGACTGCGGATGGCCGCGAGCGCCTCGGTCAGCCGGTCCTGCGCGGCAGCCGCCGCGGCGACCGCGTCCTTGGCCTGCTGCGCGGAAAGGCCTTCGTCGCGCTGCAGGTTTGCTTCCCGCTCGAGATCTTCTTCACGCTGCGCGGCGAGATTTTGCTCGATCTGCGCCACCGCATCCAGCACCATGCGCGTGTCGGCATTGCGATTGCGCTTGGCGTATTCCGTCAGGAACCAGCGGCCCCGCGACGTTTCCATGAACGCTTCGGCGATCGCGGCATAATCCTCCTCGCCCGGCAGCGTGGCGCGTGCCGAGATCGGAGAGAGGGCGAATGCGTCGTCGGCCATGTCAAACTCTTCGCGCAAATCAGCGCGCACTGCGATAACGAGACAACACGATCTTGCCCGAATCGCAATTGAATTGATGCAGAGCGAATCACAAATCCCCACAGCTTCTCAAGACGTATCCCGCCGTTTCGCGACCCGGGTGGCGCTGTTTTACGGCACCCTGTTCGGAATGACTGGAACCCATCTGCCGTTTTTCACGGTGTGGTTGAGGGCGGTCGGGATCGATGCGTTTTGGATAGGCCTGATCACGGCCGTTCCCTCGGTGACCCGGTTTACGGTGCTGCCGCTGGTGACGGGGCTTGCGGAACGGCGCCAGGCCCTGCGCGGCGGCATCATCGTGACCGCCTTTGCCACCGCCCTCGGCTTTTTCCTGCTCGGCACCCAGCATTTGCCGGTGCTGGTGTTCCTGATCTACGCGCTGACCTGCTGCCTGTGGACGCCGATGGTGCCGTTGACCGATGCCTATGCGTTGCGCGGCGTGAAGCGCTATGGCCTCAACTACGGACCGTTGCGGCTGTGGGGCTCGGCCGCCTTCGTTCTCGGCGCGCTGATCTGCGGCATGCTGTTCGACCTGATCGCCGCAAAAAACCTGATCTGGATCATTGCCGGCTCCGCCGCGCTCGGCGCGCTGGCGAGCCTCGCGCTGCCGCCGCTGGACGACACCAGGACGGTTCGGCCGGATCGCGGCGGGTCGGGCGCGCTGCTGCGCGATCGTGGCTTCATCGCCGTCATCGTGGCGTCGGCGCTGATCCAGGGCAGCCATGCCGCCTATTACATCTTTGCGTCGATCGCCTGGCAGCAGGCCGGGTTCGGCGGACTGACCATCGCCGTGCTCTGGGTCCTGGGCGTCATCGCCGAGATCGTGCTGTTCGCACTGTCGCCCCGATTCACCCTGCCGCCGTCGGTGCTGGTGGTGATTGCGGCGCTGAGCGCGGCGGCGCGCTGGGCGATCATGGCGCAGGATCCGCCGCTGGCTGTGCTTGCAATCGTTCAACTTGCGCATGCGCTCAGCTTCGGGCTGACTCAGGTCGGAATCATGGGATTGCTGCTACGTCAGGTGCCAAGCCATATGATGGCGAGGGGGCAGGGCTACCTCACCGCCTGCGGCGGCATCGTCGCCGGCCTCGCTGCCGTCGCATCGGGCACGATCTACGAGAACTGGGGACAGGGCATCTATTACGTGATGGCTGTCATGGCCGCTCTGGGCGGGCTGGTGATCTGGCTGGCGCGGGAACGGCTCGCCCATCAGCCCCACAAGGCGGCTTTCGGCGGATAGACCAGGCTGTCGTCGTAGCGCAGCCGGTCATCGCGGTCGCCGACCAGCAGCAGGGGGCCATCGAGGTCGACGAATCTGGCCTGGGGCGTCAGCAGCATGGCCGGCGCCATCGCCAGCGACGTCGCGACCATACAGCCGACCATGATCTCAAAGCCGAGCGCGTGCGCGGCATCCGCCATCGCCAGTGCCTCCGTCAGCCCGCCGGTCTTGTCGAGCTTGATGTTGACGGCGTCGTAGCGCCCGCGAAGCTCGTCGAGCGAGGCGCGGTCATGCACGCTTTCGTCGGCGCAGACCGCGATCGGGCGCTTGATGCGCGCCAGCGCGTCGTCCCGCCCGGCCGGCAGCGGTTGCTCGACCAGCGTCACGCCGGCATTGGCGCAGGCGGAAAGATTGTATTCGAGATTGTCCGGCGTCCAGGCTTCGTTGGCGTCCACGATCAGTTCGGACTCAGGCGCCGCCTTTCGCACCGCCGATATCCGCGCGTCGTCGCCGTCGCCGCCGAGCTTGATCTTCAGGAGCGGCCGGTGCGCGGCCTTCGCGGTCGCCGACGCCATGGCGGCCGGCGTGCCGAGCGAGATCGTGAAGGCGGTGGTGCAGGGGCGGGGAGCCGGCCGGCCGAGCAGGGTCCAGACCCGCTGCCCGGTCTGCTTGGCCTCCAGATCGAGCAGTGCGCAGTCCAACGCGTTGCGGGCGGCGCCTGCAGGCATCGCCGTTTGCAGGGCTGCCCGGTCGAGTCCCTTCGCGAGCGGTTCCCGCATCGCATGAAGCGCTTCAAGTGTCGCTTCCGGAGTCTCGTTGTAGCGCGCATAAGGCACGCATTCGCCGCGGCCGCTCCGGCCGTCATGGCTGACGGTCGCGACCACGGTCACAGCCTCGGTCTTGGCGCCGCGGCTGATGGTGAAGGCGCCTGCGATCGGCCAGTGTTCGATGCTGACGGCAAGCTTTCGAGATGGGCTGGAAGTCATTTTAAAATCTGGCAATTTCTGAACCGCAAGCTTGCCCGCCGCGGTCAACTATGGCTGGTTAGGGACGGATTCGACAAGGCCATAGGGCGTGCGGCACCTGAGCGTTTTGCTCCTATATCGTACTGGCCTCAAGGGGTAGGCATCGTGAGCGGCGACCCGACATTGGAGCGGATAGCGCGGGGTAACGGGTTGGCGCTGTGCGCGACCGGTTCGTGGACGGCCCGCTTTGCGCCGATTTTGGAACGAATGGTCACTGAGGCCGAGAAACTCGGCGGCAAGGCGCCCAATATCGTCATCGACGCCTCCCAGGTGTCCAAACTCGACACATTTGGCGCCTGGCTGATCGAGCGGCTGCGCCGCAGCCTGACTCAGGGCGGCGTCGCGACCGAGATATCAGGTCTCTCCGCCAATTATGCCAGCTTGATCGACGAGGTCCGCCGGGTGAAGGCGGAACCAATCGTCGAAACCGACCGGGTGACGATCACGGGGATGCTGGAACAGATCGGCCGCAGCGTGGCCGGTGTCGGCGGCACCCTGGTCGGACTGATCGAGATGCTGGGCGCGGTGCTGGCAGCGGCCGGCCATGTCCTGATCCGCCCCCGCGGCTTCCGCATGACCTCGACCATCCATCATCTGGAACAGGTGTGCTGGCGCGCGGTGCCGATCGTGGTGCTGATCACGTTTTTGATCGGCTGCATCATCTCGCAGCAGGGCATCTTCCATTTCCGCAAATTCGGCGCCGACATTTTTGTGGTCGACATGCTGGGCGTGCTGGTGCTGCGCGAGATCGGCGTGCTCCTCGTTGCAATTATGGTCGCTGGCCGCTCCGGCTCGGCCTACACCGCCGAACTCGGCTCGATGAAGATGCGCGAGGAGATCGACGCGCTGCGCACCATGGGTTTCGACCCGATCGAGGTCCTGATCCTGCCGCGCATGCTCGCGCTGGTGCTGGCATTGCCGATCCTGGCGTTTCTGGGGGCGATGGCCGCGCTCTACGGTGGCGGGCTGGTGGCGTGGCTCTATGGCGGCGTCGATCCCGAAGCCTTCCTGCTGCGGCTGCGCGACGCCATCTCGATCGACCACTTCATCGTCGGCATCATCAAGGCGCCGGTCATGGCCGCCGTCATCGGCATCGTCGCCTGCGTCGAGGGGCTGGCCGTGCAGGGCAGCGCCGAGTTGCTCGGCCAGCACACGACATCTTCCGTCGTGAAGGGGATCTTCTTCGTCATCGTGATGGACGGCGTGTTCGCCATCTTCTTCGCAGCGATCGGAATGTGACCATGGCGGACGAGATTTCCGACGCCATCATCCGCGTCCGCGACATTACGGTCCAATTCGGCAAGACGCGGGTGCTCGATGGGCTCGACCTCGACGTCAAGCGCGGCGAGATCCTGGGATTTGTCGGCCCGTCCGGCGCGGGCAAATCGGTGCTGACGCGGACTATCATCGGACTGGTGCCGAAGATCGCAGGAAGCATCGAGGTGTTCGGCGTCGATCTCGACGCCGCCAGCTCGGCCGAGCGCCGCGGGGTCGAGCGCCGCTGGGGCATCCTGTTCCAGCAAGGCGCGCTGTTCTCCTCGCTCACCGTGCGCCAGAACATCCAGTTTCCGGTGCGCGAATATCTCAAGGTTTCGCAGCGCCTGCTCGACGAGATCATGGTGGCCAAGCTCGGCATGGTGGGCCTGAAGCCCGAAGTCGCCGACCGTTATCCGTCGGAACTCTCCGGCGGCATGATCAAGCGCGTGGCGCTGGCGCGCGCGCTCGCGCTCGATCCCGAACTGGTGTTTCTGGACGAGCCGACCTCCGGGCTCGATCCGATCGGCGCCGGCGATTTCGACGAGCTGGTGCGCACCCTGCAGCGTACTTTGGGCCTGACCGTTTTCATGGTAACCCACGATCTCGACAGCCTTTACACGGCCTGCGACCGCATCGCGGTTTTAGGGAACGGTAAGATCATTGCTGCAGGTTCGATTGCCGACATGCAGGCCTCACAGCATCCCTGGCTCAGGCAATATTTTCATGGCAAGCGCGCCCGCGCCGTCATGGGATAGAGCGTTTTCCAGCGAAGTGGAGACCGGTTCGCGCTAAGAAAACGCGTCAAAACAAATAATCTAGAGCCCCGTTCCGATTCCATCGGAACGGGGCTCTAGAGTACGATCACGAACCGGGCGCGGTTTTTGATGAGATCATGCTCGCGCGAGTGATAAACGACGGGTCCGCTCGGCCAAGCTGAACGGATCCAGGTCCCGGAGTACTTTGAGTTATGGAAACGCGGGCGAATTACGTCCTGATCGGAGCCTTCACGCTGGCGGTGATTGCCGCGGCGTTCGGCTTCGTGCTGTGGTTTCAGAGCCTGCACACCACCAAACTGCGCAGCCCGATCCGCATCGTGTTCGAAGGCCCGGCGTCGGGCCTGCGCAACGGCGGCAGCGTCAATTTTAACGGTATTCGGATAGGGGAGGTCGTCTCGGTCAAGCTCGACAACCCGCGCCGGGTGGTCGCACTCGCGATGGTTGAGAACAATGCGCCGATCCGCAAGGACACGCTGGTCGGCCTCGAGTTCCAGGGGCTGACCGGGGTCGCGGCGATCTCGCTGAAGGGCGGCGAGGAGAACGCCGCCGCGGTGCCGCTCGACGATGACGGCGTGCCGATGCTGACCGCCGACCCGAGCGCGCTGCAGGACGTCACCGAGTTCGATCCGCGCCACCCTGCAGAACGTCAACCGGATCGTCGCCGACAACCAGGAGTTGGTGAAGAACTCGCTGCGGAATCTGGAAACCTTCACCGCCGCGCTCGCGCGCAATTCCGAGAAGATCGACAATGTCATGCTGCGGGTCGACGGCGTGATGGGCAAGGCCGACAGCCTGATGCTCGGCCTGAATACCATCGCGGGCGGCGCCGCCGGCGGCGAGTTGAACCTGATGGTGAAGTCGATCAAGGAACTCGCCGAGGATTTTGACAAGCGCTCCGGCGCGCTGATGGCCGATGGCCGCCGTACGCTGGGCGACATCAGCCGCGCCGTGAACAACTTTGATCGCAACCCGAGCCGCGTGATTTTTGGCGGCGGCAACAACGCCCCGCCGCCTGCCGAGGCAACCGCTTCGACGCCGCCGAGGGGCGCGAACGCCTCGGCGCCGCCGAGGGTGCCGAGCGGGCAGAAGCGGCAGTAAGGGAACGCGCATTGCAATCGTTCGCCGGCCGACGGCCGATTATGCACTCAGGCCGTCCAAAGCTTGCGTTGCGTGAAGATCATGCGCTTGCGATCCCGCTGCGTGCATGTCGAGCGCGTTCAGCTGCCTGCGGCGGACGCCATCGGCATCATCGGACAGACACCCGCCTTCTCGTCGAGTTAGCAGCGGTCATCGAACGCGCTTGGGATCCGTCAGAACCTGGCCCAACAGCTTCCGTGGTTTTCGAGCAATGGAGCTGTCGGAGGCACGAACCGTCGTGTCCCTTTCTACAATCCGTGCAGAAGTCACGACGGCTAAGCGCGATCTGGGCTCTGGTGTCGAAGATGGCGATGCAATGACTTTCCGCCGTCTTCAGGATCGATGCCGAGATTTCGACCGGCGATGGCGCCGAGAAGCCACGTCGGTTTTGCCAGCGGCATGGCTACTGCCACCGAGGCGTGCGGCTTCGATCCTCTTCCGCAATGCGCTTTGTCCAGCATCCGGATAGTGGGTCTGAATCGAGGCCGAGGAGCTTCATCGGGCCAGCCATGCTTGCCAGCTGATGTCCGGCGTCCTGCGCGCGGATCCTGACGGTATCGTGCTGAAAGGCATCGCCATCGCATACCGAGAATATTTCGAGCAGATAGAGACTGACATGGCTGACTTGGTGCTAACGATGTCGCTCGAGGAAAAACGGAGGCCGCGAGGCCTCCGTTTCCTGATTTCGCTATTGCTGCTCGAGTCCTACCCCAGCCGCCCCGCCGCATGCGCGAGCAGGGTGTAGACCAGCCCGGTTTCCGAGGTGAGGTGGTTGCGCAGCGCCTGCGATCCGCGATCGTCGCGCGCGACCTCGTCGAGCAGCCGTTCGAACTCGGCGATGTAACGGTCAACCGTCTGCTTGAAGGCGCGGTCGGCGCGGTATTTGCGCGAGACCTCGTCGAACGCCTTCTGGCCGGCCGGCGTGTAGAGCCGCTTGGTGAACGCCTTGCTCTCGCCGCGCTGGTAGCGGTCCCACATTTCGCCCGCGAGGTTGCGGTCCATCAGCCGGCCGATGTCCAGCGACAGCGACTCCAGCGGATTGGCGGCGGGTTGTGGCGCGCGGCCGCGCGGCGGCTGTCCGGCGCCGGCGTCGGTGCGGTGGAGCAGGTCGGAGAGCCATCCGTCCTGACCGCCGCCTGCCGGCGACATCGGCGGGGCTTCGGCGCGGCGGCCGCCTGAGCCACCGAGGTCCGGCGGCGGCAGCGTCGAGGCGCTCGAGATGTCGCGCATGCGGACCTCGGTGTCGCGCATCCGCGTCTCGTTGCTCTCGCGCATCCGCGTGTCGTTGCTCTCGCGCATCCGCGTGTCGTTGTTCCTGTTGGCGACGGCCGCCATCAAAGGCTCTTCCTGGCGCGGTGCGCTGGCGCGGCCGGAGGTCACGACGTCGAGGCCGCGGCCGTGATGGGCGACGATCCGGTTCAGTTCGGCGAGCGCCTCGATCTGGTCGACGATCACCTTGCGCATCTGCGCGGTGTTGTCGGCGGCCTCCTGCGGCATCTCGAGCACGCCGCGGCGCAGTTCGGTGCGGGTCGCCTCGAGCTCGTCGTGCATTTCGGCGGCCATCTGCTTCATGGCCTGCACCATCGCCGCGAACTTCTCGGTCGACTGCTTGAACATCGCATCGGTTTCGACGTTGCTCTGCTGATACATGTCGCTCATCGCGTCGATGGTCTGCCGGCGCTCGTTTTCGGCCGCAGCCCGCACCGCCTCGAACTGCCGGTTGAGGGCGGCCGAGCCTGCGCCGGCGGTTTCCGCGACCACGCGCGCGATGTCGCGGGCGCGCTCTTCGGCCGCGGCGAGCGACTCGTCGAGCAGGGTGGTGAAGCGCGACAGCCGCTGGTCCAGGTCGGTGGTGCGCAGGTCGATGGTGGTCACCAGCGAATTCGAGCTGCGACTTGCGGTCGGCGACCGAATTCGTGGTCGAACGGTTGGCCTGTTCGACCGCGTCGGCGGCTTCGACCAGCTCTTTGCCGTGCCTCTCGAACTCGCTCGACAGCGAGCCGAGATCTTCCAGCGCCTTCGAGGTCTTGTTGTTGAAGACGCTGAGCTGATCTTCCAGGGTCTGCGTGGCGACGCCGTTGCGGGCGGTGACGTCGTTCATGGCGGACACGAAGTCGGCGACGCGGGTCACCAGCGCGCGTTCCAGCGAGTTGAGATTGTCGTGGGCGCCGGTCAGCACTTCCTGCAGCAGGATGTTGCCTTCACGCAGCCGCTCGAACAGCGCCACCGTGTCGGTGCGCAGGATCTTGCTGGTCTCCTGCATTTCGGTGACGGCGGCGATCGAGACCTGGCGCGACTGGTCGATCGCCGAACGCGACGCCTGTTCGAGGTCCTTGAGCGACTTGGCCACCGCGCCGGTGGCGAGGTCGCCCGCGGTCGTGATGGTGCGCGCGACTTCCGAACCGTGGGTCGCCATCGTTTGCGAGAACGCCAGGCCGCGGGTCTCGATCGATTTCAGGGCGTCGGAGGTGACGCGGTCGATGTCGGTCGTGAGCTGCGTGGTCCTGCTGCCGAGCGCCTCGACCAGCGTACCGCGGCGGGCGTCGACGATCTGCGCCAGACGGTCGGTCTGCTGCTGGACGTAGGTGACGATTTCGTCGGTCTTGCCGGTCATCGTCGAGCCGAAATTGCTGCTCGCAGCCAGCACCGTGCGCTCGATGTCGGCCGAGGTCGACTTGACGTTGGTGGTGACCTCGTTGGTGGCGGCGATCAGCGCGCTCTGGGCGTTCTGCGCGGTGGTCTGGATGGTGTCGGTCGTGCTGGCGGCGACGGCGCCGAGCGAACGCTCCATGTCGGCGGCGATCGCCTTGATCTGGTTCGCGGCCTCGGAGGAGGTCGCCGAAAGCGAGGTCTGGGCGTCACGCGCGGTGCCGAGAATGGAGGCGGCGGCATTGGCGCCGACCGCAATCAGCGTGCGTTCGACATCCATCGCCAGCGACTTGACGTGGTTGGCGGCATCGGTCGACGCCGTGATCAGCGTGTTCTGCGCTTCGCGCGCGCCCGTCGTGATCGACTCGGCGGTGGCGTTGCCGGCCATCGAGAGTGATCGCTCGACATCGGCGGTCAGCGACTTGACCTGGGTCGATGCGTCGGCGGAAGCGCTCAGCAGGGCGCTTTGCGCCTCGCGGGCGCCGGCCGTGATCGCCTCGGCCGTCGAAACTCCGCTGATCGAGAGCGAGCGCTGAACGTCGGCGGCGAGCGACTTGACCTGGGTGGCGGCCTCGGTGGAGGCGGCGACCAGCGTGCTTTGCGCCTCGCGGGCGCCCGCGGTAACGGCTTCGGCGGTCGAGGTTCCCGCGAGCGAGAGCGACCGCTCGACGTCGGAGGCCAGCGACTTGACGTGGTTGGCGGCATCCGAGGAAGCCGTCACCAGCGTGCTCTGCGCCTCGCGCGCGCCGGCCAGAACCGACGCGGCGGTGGCTTCACCGGCGGCCGACAGGGTGCGTTCGACGTCGGCGGCCAGCGACTTGATATGCGAGGCCGCCTCGGAGGAGGCCGACACCAGCGTGGTCTGCGCTTCCTGGGCGCTGATGACGATCGATGCGGCGACGCCGGTGCCGATCGCGGTGAGCGAGGCTTCGACCTCGGCCGACGTCAGTTTCAGCTTCTCGCCGACGTCGGAGGAGACCGTCAGCAGCGCCTGCTGTGCGCTGCGCGCGCCGGTCTGGATGGTTTCCGCGGTGTTGACGACGAGGTTGGTCAGCGACCGCTCGGCGTCCTCGACATGCGACTTGATGCCGGAGGACAGCATCTCGGCGCGCGACATCAGATCTTCGCTGGCCTGGCGGCCGCTGCTCTCGATTCGGCCGGCCACCGCCTCGATGCGCGTGCCGAGCAGATCCTCGAACTGCGCCACGCGGGTATCGATGTCGCCGGCAATGGCGCCGACCCGGGTCTCGATGCCGCTGGCAAGGTCGCCCACCCTGGTCTCCATGCCGCTGGCGATGTCGCCGACGCGGGTTTCCATGCCCTGATGAATTTCCTGGAAGCGCGCCTGGATGGTGTCGGTCAGATGGACGGTGCGGCCGTCGATGGTTTCGGTGACGTTGGAAATGCGATGATCGACCGCCGCAATCGCCTGCGCGGTGCCCTCGGTCAGCGAGGAGGTGAGCAGGGTGAGCCGCTGGTCGATCGACTGGATCGCCTGCGCCGCGCCGTCGGTCAGCGAGCCGGTCAGCGTGCCGAGGCGGCCCTCGATGGTTTCGGTAACGGATCTGGCGCGGCTGTCGAAGCTCGTCTCCAGCGATTTCAGGCGGCCGTCGATGGTCTCGTCGAACGACTTGATCTTGCTGTCGAGCGAACTGTCGAGGCTGGTGACGCGGGTGCCGAGCGTGGTTTCGAACTGCAGCAGGCGCTGATCGAGGACGGCGGTGATCTCGCCGCTGTTGGCGACCAGTCGGGTGTCGAAGGTGTCGACGTAGTTCTTCAAATTATCCGACATCTCCTGGGTGCGCTGTCCCATGCGCTCGACGATGTCGCCGCCGAAGGTTTTGACGGTGCGGTCGAACTCCGAAATGTGACGCGTGATCAGCGCGCCGAGCGTGCCGCTGTCGCGGGCGAATTTTTCCGCCAGCTCGCCGCCATGGTTCTTCACCAGTTCTTCGTAGGCGTTCATCTGCAAGCTGAGGCTGTCGTGCGCGTTCTCGGTCTGACCGATCACCTTGGCGACCAGCGTGTTCACGGTCACGTCCAGCGCATCGCTGGCCTTGTCGCCGGAGGTGAGGATGCGGCCTGCCAGGCGGTTGCCGGCTTCGTCGATCTTGTTGACGAGATCGCCCGAGCGCAGCTCGAGCTCCAGCAGCAGCGAGTCGGAGGAATTCTTCAGCGAGTTGTGGACCTGCTCGGTGCGGTCGGAAATGCCGTCGACGATGGTCGAGGAGCGCTGCTCGAATTCGCCGGTGATGCGGTCGATACGCTCGTTCAGCATCTCGTGGACGCGGTCGGCGAGATCGACGAACTCGTCATGGACGTGGCCGGTCTTGAAATTGAGGCTGGTGGTCAGCCGCTCGGAGGCGTCGAGCACCGCGCGCGTGGTCTCGGCGCTGGCTTCCTCCAGGCGGTCGAGCAGGTCGCCGCCGCGTTCGCCGAGCGCCAGGATCATGTTGTCGCCGGCGTGGCTGAGCGCGCCCGTGATGTGCTGGCCGCGCTCTTCCAGCGCGCCGGTGATGCTTTTCGCGACCTCGTCGACGCGCGAGGCGATGGCGTCCGAGATCAGCGCGATGTCATGGCGCAGGTCGATCTGGACGCCGGAGATGGCGCTGCGAACCTGCTCGGCCTGGCCGACCAGATTGTCGCGCTGATGGGCGATGTCCTGCAGCAGGGCGCGGATCCGCACCTCGTTGTCGGAATAGGCGCGCTCGAGGGCGGCGACTTCGTTGGCGACCAGCGATTTCCAGTTCGCCGGCGCGCGCGATCGCGCGCTCGACGCCGTCGCCCATCGCTGCAACTTCTCGGCGAATTGCCTGACCCACGGTCACCATCGAATCGGCGGCGGCGCCCTCGGGCTCGGAGAAGCGGATCGCGACCTGCGCCATCGATTGCGCGATCATCCGCATTTCCTGGCCGCGCCAGGCGAGGCTTGCCAGGAAGTAGAACAGCAGCACAGGCGCAAAGAACAACGCGGCAAGGCCGGCGAGCACCAGCACGCCGCCGCTTTGCCCGATCGCCGCCTGCAGCGCCGGCAGGAAACTGACGGTCAAAAGACCGCAACCGACCACCCAGACGCCACCGAAAACCGAGGCGAGCGTGTAGACGCTACGCGCCGGCTGGTTCTTCTGGATCGCCTGCAAAAGCTGCCCGATGGTCTCGCGATCGTCATTGGCGGCGCGGCGGGGGCTGCGCGGCTCCTCGATCGGATCGAACGCCGGCCGGTCGCCGCCGCGCGTGTCGAACGGCGTATCGGGAAAGGGCGGCGTGGACGGCATGGAGGACTCGCCGCCGATCGAATTTCGGTTGGGATCGACGTTGGTGTCGCTGATGTTCAGCGCTTCCTGAATGGCGGAAAGCGCGACTTCAGTGGGGTCTTTGACCTTCTTTGGATTGTTCGCCATGTTCAGTCCGACCCCTCTACGTTTACGCGCCCGGCCGTTCTTGCAAAAACCGCAAGCTCGAAGCCGGATTTATAACCCCCCGTGGACCGTAAGCGTGCCCGCCGGCAAGCTGATCCACATGCATCCGCCGGACATCCTATTGGTTGGGCGATGCGAATGAAATGGCCGCGATTAAGACATCCTTAATCATCGTTAACAGCGCTGTCCGCTAAGACCTTCAAAGTGCACAAAATTCTTGAACGCTGTTGGATTTCAGGGCGGATTTGCGTCTAAAATAGGGCAAATCTGCGGCGAGTTCAGGGAACGTTCCGTTAACCGGCGGTGTGCTTGGCTGTGGAAAATGGCCTCCCGAATTGCTTTGGGCGAGGCGATCCGGACCCTTGCTCATGTCGCTCCACTTCGAACGGATTGAATGGATGCCATCGCCTCCGCTGGCCCCAGGCGGCGGGCCGATCGATTTTGACCACCTCCGACGCATGACGCTTGGCGATGAGGCGATCGAGCAGGAGGTGCTGACGATGTTTTCCGCCCAATCCGCAAATCTCGTCGAGAAACTCGCGGCCCTGCCTGCGGATTCCAGCGCGCTGGCGCACACGCTCAAGGGATCGGCCCGGGCGATCGGGGCTTTTGCGGTCGCCGATGCCGCCGCGCGGCTGGAGACGGCCATTGCGAGAGGTTTCAATGCCTCCGCGGCGCTCGCCGAACTCGGCGAGGCGGTGGCTGAGGCGCGGGCGGAGATCGAGGCGGATCTGCGCCGTTCGTGAACGGAAGGCGGTCCGCACCGGGCAAAAGCCCGGCAAATCGGCGTCTCACGTTTTCGTTCCGACCGCTGGCGCTGTGCGGATCGACCCGTTATAGGACTGCCGGGACCATCCTTACGTATTATTCCGGCAGCACGAGCGATCATGGCCAAAATCCACTTTGTCGACCATACCGGCGAAAAACGAACCATCGAAGTCGAGAACGGCGCGACCGTGATGGAAGCCGCGATCCGCAACGCCATTCCCGGCATCGAAGCCGAGTGCGGCGGCGCCTGCGCCTGCGCGACCTGCCATGTGTATGTCGATGAAGCCTGGCGCGAGAAGGCCGGCGCTCCGACGCCGATGGAAGAGGACATGCTGGATTTCGGTTTCGATGTGCGGCCGAACTCGCGGCTGTCGTGCCAGATCAAGGTGAGCGACGACCTCGACGGTCTCGTGGTGTCGACGCCGGAACGGCAAGCCTGATTTCAGAGCCTCTGCCCCGTTCGTCATCCCCGCGAAGGCGGGGATCCAGTATCCCAGAGAAGTCAGTGATCTCGCCGAGAAGCCGCGGCGTACTGGATCGCCCGGTCAAGCCGGACGATGACAGCGGAGTTTGCGGCTGGCTTTTTTCGTCGACCGCATAGAACGCGCAATCGGGCGCGTAT